>NZ_JABETO010000040.1 GCF_013055795.1 Streptomyces sp. I05A-00742 | reverse complement strand
CTCGTACGAGGGCATCAAGCGGAACATCATGCGTGAGTCGACCGGTAACCCCCAGGCGATCAACAACTGGGACGTGAACGCCCAGGCCGGTATTCCGTCGAAGGGTCTGCTGCAGATCATCGACCCGACGTTCAAGGCGTTCCACGTGGAGGGCACCTCCTGGGACATCTACGACCCGGTCGCCAACATCACCGCTTCCTGTAATTACGCGGCCAAGACCTACGGCTCGATGGACAACGTGAACTCCGCGTACTGATCCGTCCGAACCATCCGCGCGCAAGCGCAAGCGGAAACAGAAGCGGAAACAGAATGACGCCGGAGGGCGGCGGCACCGAAAAGGTGCCGCCGCCCTCCGGCGCGTTTCCCCGCCCCTCCCATCCCGTCTCATCCCGGCCGTGTCAGGTCCGGGCGCAGCCGGTGCCAGATGGGATGGCGGAGGTGCCCGGCCGGTGTCCAGCCGGTGAGGGTGATCTCGGCGACCAGTCGCGGCTCGACCCAGTGGGCGCCCGAGGCGTCGACCGGTCCCGCGAACGGCGACTCGTCCCGGGCCACCGCCTCCAGGTAGCGGGCCAGGTCGCGGCGCTCCTGGCCGGAGAGGCCCGAGCCGACGGACCCGACGTAGCGCAGGCCCGTCGGCTCCTCCACACCCGCCAGAACGGCACCGGGCAGCCCGGCGAGGGCGCCCCGGCCCTCCGTCCAGCCCCCGATGACCACGTCGAGGGTGAGCAGGTGCTTCACCTTGCGCCAGTCGGGTGACCGGACCCCCGGCACATAGAACGAGGACAGCCGTTTCGCGATCACGCCCTCGTAGCCGTGGCGCAGCGTGGCGTCCCAGGCCCGGCGCCCGTGGCCCTCCAGGTGGGTGGGGACGGACCAGCTGCGGCCGGTGAGCCCCATGCCCGAGAGGACGGTCCGGCGCTCCAGGTAGGTGGCCCCGAGGAGAGAGCGGCCGGCGAGGTGCATGATGTCGAAGATCATCAGATGGATCGGGTACTCCATCGCGAGGTGCGCCGCACGCCGGGGGTTGGCGATGCCCATGCGGCGCTGCAGGAGCCCGAAATCCGGCTGCCCCTTCGCGTCGAGCGCCACGATCTCGCCGTCGAGGACTGTCGCCCGGCCCTGGAGCTGCATGCCCAGCTCCCGCAGCTCCGGGTAGGTGGCCGTCACGTCGTTCCCCGAGCGGCCGATCAGCCGCAGGGTTCCGTCGCCCGGGGTGCTGACCACGCAGCGGACTCCGTCCCACTTGACCTCGAAGCCCCAGTCCGCCTCCTCGCCCTCGGCCGGCAGGGGGCCGGGCACGGTCAGCATGGGCCGGATCGCGGGCAGCGGGGCGACGGGCAGGGCCATGTATCCGATGATCAGGGGAGGAGGGCGCTTTCGCAGGTCATTCACCCGGGCGGGGCAGTGGCCCCTCCGCCTCGCCGGACGGCGGCGGTGACTCCGCGACGGCCGGGCAGCGCACGGTCAGCACGGCCTCGACGTCCCCTTCCGGCGCGGCGTACACGTGCGGGACGTCAGCGGCCCCCGCGCCGTGCCCCCGGGACCGACGAGGAAGGACGCGGAGACCTCCCCGACGCGGGCCGTGCCGCCCAGGACGATGATCTGCTCCTCGACGCCCCGGATGTGGGCGGCGGACTCCTGGACCGCCCCGGACCGTATCCGGATGCGGTACACCTCCGTGACGGCGCCGGCGCCCTCGTAGCGCCCGGTGAGCACCGCCTCCACCGCGCTGCCCGCGATCCCGGGCCGGGCCGCGGGGGGCCAGGACGCGCGAACAGGTGGCCCGGGCACTCGCCGCCGCCGGGGTCCCCGGCCGGGTGCGGGAGCTGGCGGAATCGGCGCGCACCGCCGCGGAGGCCGCCGAGGCGCTGGGGTGCGACGTGGGGGCGATCGCCAGCAGCCTCGTGTTCCTCACGGAGGGCGAGCCCCTGCTCGTGATGACGAGCGGCCGGCACCGGGTGGACACGGCGGGGCTCGCCGCCCGCCTCGGCTGCGGCCGGCTCCGGCGGGCCGCCCCCGAGCAGGTCCGCGAGGCCACCGGCCAGGCCATCGGCGGGGTGGCACCCATCGGCCACCCCGGGCGGCTCCGCGCCGCGGTGGACGAGGCCCTGGCCGCCCACCCCGTGGCCTGGGCGGCCGGCGGCACCCCGCGGACGGTCTTCCCGGCGACGGCCGAGGAGCTCGCACGGCTGAGCGGTGGGCCGCTCATGGCGGTCGCCGTACAAAGATGACCCCGGGATCCGAGACGGATCCCGGAGCACCGGAGAGCCCGGGGCGATGGCGGCCGGCCACCTGACGGACTCGGGGCAACGTCCCGCCGGGGTCCCCCGGGCGCTCCGCGCCTCGTCACCCCCGCCGCACCGGGGGGAAACCCCACCGCCGGAGCCCGGTTGCCACCATGGTCCGCCCGTCTCCCTTTCCCTAGCGTCGAAAGTGTCGACATCACCGGCGGAGAAAGGGACACCATGGCGTTGCGCCGCGACCGCGAACCCATCGATCGGCATCGGGGTACGGCCCCGGCGGTCGAGCTACGCGCCGTGCGGCGCGGTTACGGCCGGGGCGAGAGCGCCGTCGAGGCGCTGCGCGGCATCGACCTGGCGCTGTCCCGCGGCAGTTTCACCGCCGTGATGGGCCCCTCAGGGTCGGGCAAGAGCACCTTCCTGCAGTGCGCGGCCGGGCTGGACCGCCCCAGCTCCGGGCAGGTGCTGCTCGGCGGGGAGGAGATCACCCGGCTGAGCGAGGACCGGCTGACGAGGCTCCGCCGCAGCCGCGTCGGCTTCGTCTTCCAGTCCTTCAACCTGCTGCCCTCGCTCACCGTGCAGCAGAACGTCCTCCTGCCGCAGCGTCTCGCGGGCGAGCGCCAGGACCGCCGCCGTGCCCAGCAGCTGCTGACCGCGGTGGGCCTGGACGGGCACGGCAGGCGTCGCCCCGGCCAGCTCTCCGGCGGGCAGCAGCAGCGCGTCGCGATCGCCCGCGCCCTCGTCACCCGGCCCGAGGTCGTCTTCGCCGACGAACCGACCGGGGCGCTGGACACCCGGTCCGCCCACGAGGTCCTCGGCCTGCTCCGGCAGGCGGTCGACACCATGGGCGCGACGATCGTCATGGTCACGCACGACCCGGTTGCCGCCTCCCACGCCGACCGTGTGCTCTTCCTCGCCGACGGGCTGCTCGCCGGCGAGCTGACCCGCCCCGACCCGCAGTCCGTGGCCGACCGGATGGTCGCCCTGGCCGCCGCGGTCCGCACGAGCCCCGCCGCGGCGGTGGCCGTATGACGAACGGACTCGCCCGGGCCTCCGTGCGCTTCCGGCCCGCGTCGTTCGTCGGCAGCGTCGTCGCGCTGCTGCTGGGCTCGGCCGTCATCACCGCCTGCGGCCTCCTCCTCCAGACGGGCGTCACCGCACACGTCGCACCCGAGCGCTACGCCCGCACCCCGGTCGTGGTGGCCGGTGACCCGCAGGTCCGTATCACCGTCGGCCGCGGGGAGGACAGGTCGACGACCGAGGCCGCGCTGCCCGGCCGCAGCCGGGTGCCCACGGTCCTCGCCGCCCGGATCGCGGCCCGGCCGGGCGTGGCGGCCGCCGTCCCGGACCGGTCGTTCCCGGTACGGACGGGGGCCACGGCCCCGGCGAAGGCCCTGCCCGAGCTGACCGGACGCTCCTTCGGAGCCGTCGGCGTCGCCCTCGCCCCCGGCGCCCGCACCCTGACCGACGGCCGTGCGCCGGGCCGCGGCGGCGTGGTGCTGGACGCCGCCTCCGCACGCGCCGCCCGGCTGGCACCGGGCGACCGCGTCAGCCTCGCCGCCCCCGGCGGGACCGCCACGTACCGTGTCACGGGCCTGGCCCCGGAGGCGGCCGGCCGCGCGACCGCCTGGTTCGCGGACGCCACGGCGGACCGCGTATCCGGTCACCCCGGCGCGGCGGACGCCATCGCCGTGCTGCCCCGGCCGGGCGTCACCACCGCCGCCCTCGCCGCACAGGTCGGGGACGCCGTGGGCGACGACGCCGACGTGCTGACCGGCGACGCGCGCGGCGGCGCCGAGGAACCCGGGCTGGCCGACGCCCGGGCGCTCCTCTCCGGGCTCGGCGGCTCCTTCGGCGGCATCGCCGCCATGACCGCGATCTTCGTCGTGATGGGCACCGTAGCCCTGGCCACCGGCCAGCGCGCCCGCGAATTCGCCCTGCTCCGTGCGGTCGGCGCCACGCCCCGGCAGATCCGCCGCACCATCGCCACCGAGGCGGTGATCGTCGCCCCGCTCGCCGGCGCCCTCGGCATCCTGCCGGGCATCGCCCTGGCCCGCTGGTGGTTCGACCAGCTCGTGGCGCGGGGAGCCGTCCCCGACCGGCTGACGCTCGACACCGGCGTCCTGCCGATGGCCGTCGCGGTCGGCACCAGCCTGCTGTCCGCACTCGTCGCCGGCTACGCGGCCGCCCGCCGCTCCGCGAAGCTCCGCCCGAGCCAGGCGCTCGGCGAGGCCGCCGTCGAGCGCGTCCGCCCGGGCTGGATCCGCACACCGCTCGGCCTGGCCGCCCTCGTCGGCGGCACGGTGCTCGCGGGACTCGCGGCCGGCCAGGACGGCGAGACCGCCGCCAACACCGCCCTCGGCGTCGTCATGTGCTTCCTGCTGGCCGTGGCCCTGCTCGGCCCACTGGTGGCCCGGCTCTGCGCGACCCTGCTCGGGCTGCCCCTGCGGACCGGCGCCGCGGGCGCGGCCGGCTCGCTGGCCGCCGACAACTCCCGGGCCCAGGCCCACCGGCTGGCCTCCGCCATCACCCCGATCGTCATGGTGACGGCCTTCTGCGGAACCCTCCTCTTCCTCCAGAGCACCATCCGGCACGTCGCCGACCAGCACGTCCGCGAAGGCGTCGTCGCCGACCACGTCCTCACCGTCACCGGCCCGGGCCTGCCCGCCGCCACCGCGGACCGGGCGGCACGCGTTCCCGGAGTGGGCACCGCCGTCGGCGTCCTCCGCACGGGGGCCGTCCACCGCTCCGGCGACGTCCTGTCGTCGACGACCGTCCTCGGCGTCTCCGGCGACCCGGCGAAACTGCCCGACGTGCTCGACCTCGGCGTCCGCAGCGGCTCCCTGGGCAAGCTCGCCGCCTCCCCCGACACCGTCGCGCTCGGCGCCTCCCTGGCGGACACCCTCCATGTGAAGCCGGGTGACCGCGTGCCGCTCTGGCTCGCCGACGGCACCCGGGTGCGCCCCCAGCTCGTCGCCACCTACGAGCGGGGGCTCGGCCTGGGCGAGGCACTGATGCCCCGGGCCGCCGTCGCCGCCCACGCCTCCGCCGCCTTCGACGCCCACGTCCTCGTCAAGAACGCCCCCGGCGCCGACCGCGCGGCCGTCGCCCGGCGGCTCGCCGAGCTCGGCCCGCCCGGGACCGACGTCACCGACGCCGCGGGCTACGCGGCCGCCGCCGACCGCGACCGGGAGCTCAACGCCTGGGCCAACACCGTGATGGCGGCCGTACTCGGCGGTTTCGCGGCCGTCGCCGCCGCCAACACCCTCGTGATGACGGTCCTCGACCGCCGCCGCGAGGTCGACCTGCTGCGCCTCTCCGGCGCCACCCGGCGCCAGGTGCGCGGCATGATGGGCTGGGAGGCCCTGCTGGTGGCCGGCAGCGGACTGGCCCTCGGCGGCGCGATCGCCTGGATCACCCTGGTCCCGATCACCCGCGGCATCACGGGCGCGGACCCCTACGTCCCCGCCGGCACCGCACTTCCGCTCGCCGCCGGCGCGATACTGCTCAGCCTCGCCGCCACCGGCGTACCGACGTGGGCCCTGCTGCGCCGCGGCCCCCTGGCCGCGGGAGCCGAACGGCAGTGAGGGCGGGCGACGGCCCTGAAGTCCGGATCGCGCCCGCATCACCCCGTTCCCGAGGGAAATTCAGCTGCGGACCGCCCAACCCCCGTGGTACCTCACTCCTCATGGAAGACCTCACGACACCGCGCCTCATCCTGCACCCGCTGACCCCCGCCGAAGCCGAGCGCCTGGTGGCCCGGACCCCCGCCCCCGACGACCGGTGGGCGCCCGACTACCCCACCGACGGCGACGTGGAATCGGCCCAGGACCACCTCGGCCACTGCGCCACCACCGGCGACCCACAGCCGTTCGGCGACTACGAGATCCGCCGCCGCGACGACGGCCTGGTGATAGGGAGCCTGGGGTTCCACCGTCCCCCGGACGCGGAAGGAACCGTGTCGATCGGCTACGGCGTGGCCGAGTCCGCACGCGGCAAGGGCTACGCCGGCGAAGCGCTGAGCGCCCTGCTGGCCATG
This sequence comes from Streptomyces sp. I05A-00742, assembly GCF_013055795.1. GTDB lineage: Bacteria > Actinomycetota > Actinomycetes > Streptomycetales > Streptomycetaceae > Streptomyces. Next base: position 45,090 of record NZ_JABETO010000040.1, on the reverse strand, counting down.
GCGCGCGACCGGGGCATCACCCGCGTCAAGGGCGACGCCGACCTCGACAACATCGCCTCCCAGCGCGTCATGGAGACCGCGGGCATGCGGTTCGTCGGCGAGGACGAGCGGGTCAAGTACTACGAGACCGACTGGACCCCCGCCGAGACGACCGGCACGCCGGCCGCCGGCGCCCGGACCTCCATACCGTGCCCCTGAACCCGGCACGGGCACCTGTGGGCCCGGCGTTCCGGGCATCCGCGCCGGGGCGTGCCCCGTCCCCGTGTTACTGATGGGGACAGCCCTACCAGTGACACGGGGACGTGCCGGATGGCACCGGCCGTAACCCGCCGGTGACCCTGGGGGTATGAAACGACACCCGGTCACCGCGCTGTTGACCTTCTTGCTCTGCCTGGGGACGGCCGCCACCGCGACTCCGGCCACGGCCGGGGCACGCGAGGGGGACGCCGTCGTTCGGGCCCTCGAACGCGCCGCCCACCCCCTGCGGACCACCGAACCGTCCGGTTCGACGGACGATCTGCGCCCCCTGGGCCGCATGGTGGGTGACGCGCGGGTGGTGGGTGTGGGCGAGGCGACGCACAGCTCGCACGAGTTCTTCGCGCTCAAGCAGCGTGTCTTCCGCCATCTGGTGCGCGACCGCGGCTTCAGGACCTATGCGCTGGAGGCCCCTTGGAGCACCGGAACGCGGCTCGACGACTACGTCGTGCACGGGAAGGGCGACCCGCGCCGCATCCTGCGGGAGGACTTCCAGGACGCCTACCTCTTCTGGAACACCCATGAGTACCTCTCGCTCGTCGAGTGGATGCGCTCCTGGAACATCGCTCACCCGGGCGACCCCGTCCGCTTCATGGGCAACGACGTCGCGTACGCCGGGCCGGAGCTCTACGACCGGGTCCTCGGCTACGTCCGCGACGCCCACCCCGCCGTCCTGCCCGAACTCACCGCGCTCTACCGCGGTCTGCGGCCGACCGGAGCCGCGGGCCCGTACCTGCGCGCGTACCTCGCCCAGCCGCTCGCCGAACGCCGGGACAAGGCGGCCCGGGCCGCGCGCGCCCTGGAACTGCTGCTGAAGCGGCGTCCGGCGCCGGGCCGGGCGGCGGGCGAGGCCCACCGGTGGGCCGTGCAGAACGCGCGGACGCTCCGGCAGACCGCGGATCAGTACGCCTTCGACTACGGCCGGCAGGAGGGAGTCGCGGCGGCGATGCTCTTCCGGGACCGGGTCATGGCCGAGAACACCGTCTGGTGGCAGGAACACACCGGAGACAAGATCCTGCTCTCCGCCCACAACGGGCACGTCGGTCTCCGGAGCAACGACCCGGAGAACTACCCGAAGTCCCAGGGAGCCTTCCTGCGCGACCGGCTCGGCACCGGGTACGTCGCGGTCGGACTCTCCTTCTTCCAGGGCTCGTTCAACGGCACCGGCCCCGACGACGAGCTGGTGGACAAGAACGTCCGGCGCTTCACCGTGGGCCCCGCCGGCGCCGGCAGCAACGAGCACACCCTCGACCGCGTCCGCCACCGCGACTACCTGCTCGACCTGCGCACCGCACCCGCACCGGCCCGCGACTGGCTGCGCGGCGCGCGTCCCACGCACGACATCGGCACGGCCTGGCCCATGCCGCGGCATCCGATCGCGCTCGGGCGCGCCTACGACGTGCTGATCCACCTTCAGGAGGTGCGGGCGGCGGACCGGCTGCCCGGTGGGTGAACCAGGCGTCCCCGCCCTGAGCCTGACGCTCGACCACCCCGCGCGGGTCGCCGGACTCGCCCTGGTGTGTCCGGGCGTCACCGGGTACGAGGGACTGGCCTCCCCGGAGCTGACGGCCGAGATCGGGAGGCTGGCCCAGGCCGGCGACATGGACGGACCGGTGGCCCTGGGCCTGCGCACCTGGGCCGCCGCCGGCACCGGTGACGACCCCGCGGCGGCGGCCCAGTTGCGGTCGGCGATCCCGGCGTGGTTCACCGACTTCCCCCACGAGGTGCCGGGCGCCCCCGCCTTCGACGGCCTCGGCGAACTGGCCGTGCCCTGCGTGCTGCTCCTGGGGGAGCACGACCAGCCGGAAGTGGTCCGCTGCAACGAGGAGATGGCCGCACGCGTCCCGGGCTGCCGCCTCGTGCGGCTGCCCGGCAGCGACCACACGCCGACCCTGCGCGAGCCGGAGGCGGTCGCCCGTCCCGTCCTCGAACTGAGCGCTCGTGCGGGAACTTCCGACCGGAGTCGGGACCGCTCGTCCGGATGATCGCGGGGCCGGCGGCCGGTCAAGGACCCGTGTGCCGGCGTTCGTTCGCCGGCACGCGCCGTGCCGTCATGCCGAGGACCGGTCGGTCGCCGGGGCGGCGGCCCGGGGCGTGGGCCCGCTTCCGGGCAGGGGGGTGGAGATGTCGCGCATCAGGAGGAGTGCCCCGAGCGCGAGGAGCCCGCCGACGGCTCCGCTCCAGGCGATGGTCGAGCCGATCGCCGAGGCGGTGGGCGCGGTCATGGGGTGGTGGCCCATCAGGGACTGGGCGCACGCCAGGCCGAACGCGCCGCCGATCTGCTTGGTGAGGGCGGAGCCGGCGGTCGCCGTGCCCATGTCGCCGTGCGGGACGCAGTTCTGGGTGGCGATGGTGATGCCGCCCATGGCCGGTCCGGTGCCGAGTCCGGCGATGAGCAGCCATATGGACGTCAGCGCCGGCGGTGTCGCGGCACCCAGGGTGAAGAAGGCGGCGGTGCCGATGGTGAGGAGACCTGCGCCGGTCAGGAGCGCGGGTCTGGCGTGTCCGCTGCGCAGGACGGCGGTGGCGGTGAGCCGGTTGCCCAGCGTCATACCGGCCAGCAGGGGGAGGAGCAGAAGACCGGAGACGGTGGCCGAGTGGCCGCGGACGTACTGGAAGTACAGCGGCAGGAAGACTCCCACGGGCAGCGCGGCGGCCTGGAAGAAGAACCCGGCGGTCAGCAGGGCGGCGTAGGTACGGTCGAGGAACAGCCGCAGCGGCAGGACCGGGACGGCCGCGCGCCGTTCCGCCGGGACGAGCAGGGCCAGCAGAGCCAGGCCGCTCAGCAGGCAGCCGGCGACGGCGGGATCCGACCACGACGGGGAGTGCCCGGACGATGTGGTGCCCTTGAGGCTGAGGCCGGTCAGGGCCAGCGAAAGACCGCCGGCGAGCAACAGGATTCCGGCGGTGTCGAGGCGGCCGGACGGTGCCACGGCGGGCCGGCGGTCGGGCAGCGCCAGGGTGAGGACGGCGGCGGCCGCCAGGCCGATGGGGAGGTTGAGCCAGAACGCCCAGCGCCAGCCGGCGTGGTCGGCCAGCAGGCCGCCGACGACCGGACCGCCCACCATGCCGAGCACCATCATGGTGGCCAGCACCGTCTGCATACGGATCAGCCCCTCCGCACGGGAGGGCGGGTGGAGGTCGCGGATCAGCGCCATGCCGAGGGTGAGCAGGGCCCCGGCCCCCAGCCCCTGCACCGCGCGCGAGGCGACGAGCACCTCCATGGACCCGGCCAGACCACAGGCGAGCGAGCCGGTCAGGAACACGGCGAGTCCGCCCAGCAGCAGCCGGCGGCGGCCGTACAGGTCGGAGAAGCGACCGTAGACGGGCACGCCCACCGAGGAGGTCAGCAGGTAGGCGGTGACGAGCCACACGTACCAGGAGCCGCCACCGCCGATCTGCTCGACGATGCGCGGCAGGGCGGTGCCGACCACGGTGCCGTCCAGCATGGCGAGGAAGGTGCAGCCCAGCAGGGCGAAGGTGATCAGCTTCCGACGGCGGGTGGTGAGCGTGTCGTAGGCATCGGGCGCGCTCACCGGGCCGCCCCGGGCGTGATGAGCGCGCCGTGCAGGAAGAGGTCCACCAGCTCCTCGGTGGTCAGCGGGTCGGGGGCGCCCGGGCGTCCGGCGGACATCAGCATCAGCTGGAAGGCGTCCGCGAGCCGTTCCGGGGCCAGCCGCAGAGCCTCCCGGTCCGGCTCGAACAGAGCGGCCAGGGCCGCCCGTGGCGCGGCGAGCCCCGCTTCGCGGTCCGGGGACCGGCCGTCCCCGGCGAGCCGTCCCCGGCGGGCCGGGCCCGGTCGGGGCGTTCCAGCCGTCCGGCCGCGGCCAGGGCTCCGGCGACGGCGCCCAGACGGGCCATGTGGCCGCGCATCACCTCGGCCGCCTCGGTGAGCCGGGCCGCCAGCGGCTGGTCCGGCGTGATCGACCCCAGATGGGCGACGGTGTCGTCGGGGCGCACGGCCTCGGCCATGCAGGCCGCGAGCAGGGCGTCCTTGTCGGCGAACGCGCGGAAGACGGTGCCCTCCCCGATGCCCGCGGCGCGGGCGATCTTCGCCGTGGACACGGAGGCGCCGTACTCGACGACAAGGGGAAGGGCCGCGGCGACGATCATCGCGCGGCGCTGATCGGGGTGCATGGCGGGCGCGCGGCGCCGGGAGGGGGAGGAGGGCGTCTCTGTCATGGCCTGTAGGAGTGAGTGCTCACTCCGTCAATGTTTCTCTTCGGAGAACCTGCCGCGAGCCGGCGTGCACCGACCCGCCCTGTGGTCCGCCCGTACCGACGGCGCGGCCGGAACGCCGCGACTCCCCACCGACGGGTGGTTTGACGGCGGGGAACGGCGGAACCGCCCGCCCCCGCGCGACACTGACCGGAAGGCGACCCGATGATCCGATCGGGATCCGGGCGTGCCACGCGCGAGGGGGACCGAGATGGCCGTCGGCACCGTACTGTTCGCTCTCGATCAGGACCCGCTGGGCCAGGGGGCGGACGGCGAGCAGCTCCGCAGGATCCGCGCGGCGGTGGAGGGTTCGGGTCTTGAGGTGCGCTGGGCCAGGACCGGGAGCGACGCCCGCGCCGTCCTGCGTACCGAGGCGGGCCTCGCCGCGGCCGTCGTGGCATGGGACCTGGCGGCCGGCAAACACGCCGGCGACGAGCCCGGGGGAGCGGCGGTGCTCCGCCGCATCGGCCGGCGCTTCAAGGACCTGCCCGTCTTCCTCGTCATGACGGACGAGGCCGACGACGACCTCGACCGGCTGCCACTGTGGGTCTCGGAGAGCGTCGTCGGCTACGTCTGGCCGCTGGAGGACACCCCCGGGTTCATCGCCGGACGGATCTCCGGCGCCGCCCACGCCTACCGGGAGGCCGTGCTCCCGCCCTTCTTCAAGGCCCTGCGGCGGTTCGACGACGCGCACGAGTACTCCTGGCACACACCGGCACACGCCGGTGGCGTCGCCTTCCTCAAATCACCGGTGGGCCGCGCCTTCTTCGACCACTTCGGGGAACAACTGCTGCGCAGCGACCTTTCCATTTCCGTCGAGGAGCTCGGCTCCCTCTTCGAGCACACCGGGCCGATCGGCGACGCCGAGCGCAACGCCGCCCGGATCTTCGGCGCCGACCGCACCTACTTCGTCCTCCACGGCAACTCCACGGCGGACCGCATGGTCGGGCACTTCTGCGTCGCCCGCGACGAGATCGCCCTGGTGGACCGCAACTGCCACAAGTCCGTCCTGCACGGGCTGGTCCTCTCCGGCGCCCGCCCCGTCTACCTCGTGCCCACCCGCAACGGCTACGGACTGGCCGGACCGCTGCCCCCGGCCGAGACCGAGGCGGAGGCGGTGGCCGCCCGCATCGCCCGTAACCCGCTGACCCCCGGGGCGGCCGGATCCCGGCCGGAGTACGCCGTGATCACAAACTCCACCTACGACGGCCTCTGTTACGACGCCGTCCGGGTCGCGCGGCGGCTCGCGCCCAGCACCCCCCGGCTCCACTTCGACGAGGCGTGGTTCGCCTACGCCCGCTTCCACCCCCTCTACGCAGGCCGCTACGGCATGTCCGTCGGCCCCGACACCTTCCCCGGCCCCGAACGCCCCACCGTCTTCACCACCCAGTCCACCCACAAACTCCTGGCAGCCCTCTCGCAGAGCGCGATGGTCCACATCAAGGAGGCGCCCCGGGCCCCCGTGGAACACGAGCTCTTCAACGAGGCGTTCATGATGCACGGCACCACCTCGCCCCTCTACCCGGCCATCGCCTCCCTCGACGTGGCCGCCGGCATGATGGACGGCCCCCAGGGCCGGTGGCTGATCGACGAGGGGATCACCGAGGCCGTCCGCTTCCGGCAGGCCGTCGTCCGCACCGGACGGCGCATCGCGGCGGAGGGCGACCGGCCCGGCTGGTTCTTCGGCGTCTGGCAGCCCGACACCGTCACCGACCCCGACACCGGCGAACGGTACGACTTCGCCGACGCCCCGCCCGACCTGCTGCGCACCCGCCCGTCCTGCTGGGAACTGGAGCCCGGCGCCGCCTGGCACGGCTTCCGCGGCCTCGGCGCGGGCGACTGCCTGCTGGACCCGGTCAAGGTGACCCTGACCTGCCCGGGCGTCGACGCCACCGGCGGCTGGGCCGCGACGGGCATCCCCGCCCGCATCCTGACGGCCTACCTCGCCACCCGCGACATCGTCGTCGAGAAGACCGACAGCTACACCACCCTCGTCCTCTTCTCCATGGGCATCACGAAGGGCAAATGGGGAACCCTGCTCGACGCCCTGATGGACTTCAAGGCCCTCCACGACGCCGACGCCCCGCTCGACCGCGTCCTCCCCGGCCTCCTCGCCCAATACCCGCGCCGCTACGCCGGGACGACGCTCTCCGGACTCTGCCGGTCCATGCACGAGCACCTGCGCGACACCGACCTCGTCACACTGCTGGACACCGCCTTCCAGGAACTCCCCGAGCCGGTCGCACCCCCGCAGTGGTGCTACCAGCAGCTGATCCGCGGCGGCACGGAACGGCTCCGGCTCGCCGACGCCGCGGGACGGGTCGCCGCGGCCATGGTCACCGTCACCCCGCCCGGCATCCCCGTCCTGATGCCCGGCGAGTCGGTCGGCGCCCCCGACGGGCCGCTGCTGCGCTATCTGCGCGCGCTGGAGTCCTTCGACCGCGCCTTCCCCGGCTTCCGCAGCGAGACCCACGGCGTCACCGTCGACGAGGAGACCGGCGACTACGGCATCGCCTGCGTCCGCGCCGACCGCGAGGTCAGCGGGTAGTCCGCGAGCCCGGACGGTCCGGCTCCGGGCGCGGCCGCGGGCCGGGGAACCGGACGCCGTCCGCGAGCCGGTCCTGGAGCCGGGCGTGGCGGAACTGGTACACGGCCCCGACCTGCCGCAGCACCCCGAGCCGGTGCGCGTCCGCGAGGAACGCCCGGAGCCGCCAGGGCAGTTCACCCCGCGCGGCGAGCACGAGACGGGCCAGGGTGTAGTGCGACCAGGCGTGGGCGGCGAGCGAGAGGACGAGGCCGACGAGACCGCCGTCCAGCAGGCCGAGGACGGTCAGCAGCAGGACGTCGCCCCACGTGCCCGAGAACCAGATCCACGCCCGCGCGCTCGAGTCCGGCAGGAGGAAGGCGACGGTACAGGCCGCGGCGGTGATCAGGGAGAGGACGCGGTCCGCCCGTACGGAGGAGGCGACCGAGACCGGATCGTCCGCGGTCGCCGGGTGCCGCACCCAGGCCAGTGTCGCCAGGGCCACTCCGAGGACCGTGCCCAACAAGGCCCCCGGAAGCAGCAGTTCCGACCAGGACTTCCGTCCCCCCGGGTTGACGTAACCGGCGAAGACCAGGGCGTGGACGGCCGTCACACCGGCCACGACGGCGAGCGCGCGCGGCAGGCGCCGGCGCCAGTGCCGCAGCGTCGGCCGGCCCCTGCTCGGCATCCGCGGCGGCACCGGCAGGCCCGCGCCCAGCACCACCAGCCACAGGCTGAACCCGTAGAACGCGGCGCCCGCCAGAAACTGCGCGGGCGTCGGCGACCCGCCGTAGACCAGGCCGACGGCCGGAACGACGCCCACCCCGCCGGCGACCGCGACCACCGCGGCCGCGGTGCCCGGCCTGCGCCCGGCCCACCCGCTCGCGGCCACCCGCGGAGCCAGCGCGATCATCGGCACCACGACGGCGGCCTTCAGCACCGCGAGCGGCACGTACCACCAGGGCAACCCGCCCCGGGCGACCGGCGGGACGGCCGCCGCCGGCACCACGAAGGCACAGGTGACCAGCCACCAGACCACCGCCCGCCGGCCCGGCCGGGCGAGGGACGGCAGCCACCGGTACAGCTGCCACCACGCGAAGTCCCTCGTGTCCTGCTCCCGCAGACCCGCCGCGATCCGGCCGAGGTGGTGCCGGGCCAGGTCCGCGTCCCGGCGCCGGGACGGGTCCTGCCGCCGGGCGCGTCCGTAGAGGGCCGGTACGAGGGCGTCCAGCAGGTGGTGTTCGACGGCCTCGGCCGCCGGAAAGCGCCGTGTGTCGGCGAGTTCGCCCGGGTCCGCGTCCCCGTCCGCGTAGATGGCCCGCGCCAGTGCCACCATCAACGGACTCGCCAGGGCCTCCGCCACCGGACTCCCCGGCCGCTCGGCCAGGTGCGCGGCGAGGATGTCCCAGCGGCACTGCCGGGACGGCGGGCGGGTGGCCAGCCGCAGCAGGGCGAGCGCGTCGTCGGCCCGGACCGGCGCGGGCTCCACGACGGCGGCGCCGGTGAGCACCCCGCCCTCGGCCACCGCCCGCCGGTAGTCGGCCGTACGGCAGGTCAGCACGAGCGGCGCGTCGGCGGGCAGGGTGTCGTTGAGCGCGGCCAGCACGGCGGCCCGGCCGGGGGCGGGCAGTTCGTCGAGGCCGTCGAGGACGGGAATCAGCCGGCGCCCGGCGAGCAGGTCGTCGACGGCGCCGGTGCCGTAGGTGTCGGCGTCCGCGAGGGCCGGGTGGTCGGCGGTGATCCGGCGGCGCAGCCACTCCGGCGCGCCCTCCCGCGCGGGGTCGAACGAGGTCAGGGAACACAGCACCGGTACGGGATCTCCGGGCGCCCGGGTGCGCAGCAGGGCGAGGACCAGCAGCACCGCGAACGTCGTCTTGCCCGAACCGGCCGGCCCCAGCACCACCAGACGGCGGCGGGCCAGCCCGCCGAAGGCCGCGGCCAGGCCGTCCGGGTCGTCCGCCCGGCAGACGACCGGACCGCCCGTCAGCGGGCGGTGGTCACCGACGTCGGGAAGGGAGCTGTCCGCCCACACGACCGGCAGCGGCGCCGGGTCGTACAACTGCCGCAGGACCGCCTCGTCCTCCCACTGCCGGCGCACCGTCCGCGCCAGCGCCTCCCCGGCCTCGTCCACCTGCGTGCCGCTCGACCGCCCCCGGCGCCCCTCGACCCGCCACACCCAGACCGCCAGCACCCCGAACAAGCCCACCGCGCCGCCCAGTATCGACGCCACGTCCGACGCCCGTTCCGGGCCGCGCAGCGCCCACACCGTCACCAGACCGCAGGCGACCGTCGCGCACAGCGCCCATGTCGTCGTCCATCGCCACCGCACACCGGAGGAACGACCGGCGCGGGCGGGAGTCACCGCGACCCGGCCCGTTCCCGGGCGGATCCACCGCGGATAGGGTCGGAGCATGGATCTTCTCGCTCAGTTCCGCCACGAGGCCCGGGCGTTCGAGGAGGCCGTCCGCCGCGCGGCCCGTGCCGACAACGCCCCGCCGGTCCCGTCCTGCCCCGGGTGGACGGTCACCGACCTGACCGGACACCTGGGCTGGGTGCACCGGTTCGTGAACCGCATCGTCCGGGAGCGGCTCCAGGAATCACCCGACACCACGGACCCGGCGTTCCTCCGGCTGCCCGCCGACCGCGACGGCTGGCCCGATCCGGCCCGTCCGCCCACCACCGGACCGGTCCCTGCGAGCCTCGTGGACTGGTTCGCGGACGGCGCCCGCGCGCTGGCGTCCCTCTTCGCGGAGCGGGACCCGGATGACCCCGTGTGGACCTGGACGACGGACCGGACCACCGGCTTCTGGCTGTGGGCACAGACCGTCGAAGTCGCCGTGCACCGCTGGGACGCCGAGAGCGCGACCGGCGCCCCGCGGCCGTTCGACGCCGAGTTCGCGGCGGACGGCGTCGGCCGGTTCCTCGGCACGGTGATCCCCGCCTGGCGGACCCGCGAACGGATGGCGCCCGGCGCCGGCGAACGGTTCGGCTTCCGGCGGACCGACGGCGAGGGCCACTGGACCGTCCGCTTCGACGGCGACGACGTCCGGTACGGGACGGACCCCGGCCCCTGCGACGTCGAACTCGCCGGTACCGCCTCGGACCTGACGCTCTTCCTCTGGCGCCGGACACCCGCCGACCAGTTGGACGTCCGGGGCGACCCGGCCGTTCTGGACCGCTGGTCCGCCCTGGTCCCGGCAGTCTGACGCCGCGCGCCTCACCCGAGCGGCACGGCGGCCGCCACCGCGCCCGGCGTGACGGCGGCGCGGGGTGTCGGCGCGCCCTGCGCGCCGTAACCGAAGCGGAACAGGAACTGGGGCCAACCGGGTTCGTCCCGGAGCAGGGCGTGCCGCAGGTCCGGCCACTCCAGCGCCTGGTGCAGCGGACACGTCCGGACCCCCCGTGCCGTGGCCAGCAACAGCGCCCGCTCCAGGGCCTGTCCGGCCCGCAGCCGGTCCAGCGGCCGGTCGCGGCCGGTGCATACGAGGGCGAGCTGCGCGTGGCGCTCGAACGGCACCGCCGGAGCGCGGCGCGCACGGCCCGCACCGGTGAAGTCGCGCATCGGCATCCGGCCCGTCGCGTCCAGCGGTCCCAGCGCGGCGGCCGGGATGCCGTAGGGGCCGGACCCGGAGGCGAGGACCCAGGCACGGCTCTCCCGGACCCGCGCGGAGTCCCGGCGGTTGCGCCGCTCCGCCTCGGCCGTCAGGGCGAGCATCCGCCGGGTGGCGACGACGCCGGGCAGGTACAGCCGGGCGCCCTCGGTCAGCACGGCCGCCGCCAGCTCCGTCACGACCCCGGTGGGGACCGGACGGCCCGTGAACGGCATGCGGCTCGTCCGGCGCCGGGCGACGGCCTCGTACAGGTCCGGGTGCCGGGACCGGTCGGGCGGGAAACCGGACACGTCCACGACGGCCAGCAGACCGGGGTCGCGGTCGTCCGGCAGCAGCCGCACCCGCGGCTGCCGGCCCAGATGCGCCGCCGCCACCCGGAGGTTGAACAGGGCCGCGCCGACGGAGAGCAGCCGCGCCCGCCCGGACGGGTCGGCGACCGGCAGCGACCGGCCCGCCGCCGCGCGCACCTCCAGCAGGGACGAGCCCGCGACCGGACGGAACTCCCAGGGCTGCGAGTTGTGCAGCGAGGGCGCCGCCACCGCCGCCGCCAGCAGCGTCTCCAGGTCGGTCGCGCCGATCCCCGTTGCGCCCATCGCCCTCAGCCCCCTCCGCGTCTCCGCGACCGGCCGGACCGGCCGCGTCCCGCCGTCCACGGTGCGCCGCGCGGAGGGCGGCGTGCCATGGTCCGAGCGGCCCCGGCAGGCGGGAATCCGGCCCTTGCCAGAAGCCCGCAGCAGTGCTCGTGCCGACTGCACGACGTGGGCGTGCGGTCAGCACGACCGCATCCGGGGGGGCGTCCCCATGGCCGTAGCGTAGTTCGGGCCGTACACGGCTTCTGAAATCGCTGCGCGTATGCGGATTTCCCTGGTGGGAGTCTCGTGGCGAGAGTCTCCACCGGACTGCGGGGGGCCATGACGCGGCCCGGGGCGGGAGCCTGGGGGCGAATACTCGATTGCTCACCCTGCGATCGGGAACGTAGCCTGAGGCCGTTCGTGGAGCTGTCCGCTCCGTTCATGAATGTCACGAGGTGATGACCTATCTCCCAGGCCTGAGAACCGCTCGCCATGAGGCTTGACCCCCTGCTCTGTGCAGCAGCGCGCGGTCGTCTCCCAGCAGCGGTCTGCCCTTCGGCCTGGGCGTTGCCGCACCCGAATCTTCCTGTCGCGCAGTAAGCGGGACGGGCATGCCTGGCCTGCCCCCTTTTCCCCTTTCTGTCCGCCAGAACAGGAACCGCGTCGTGTCCGCTGACACCAAAACCCTCCCGTCCCGCTCCGCCCCCGCCGACAACCGTCCCGGCAGCGGTCGCACCGTCATGCTGGTCGTCGTCCTGGTCGCCGAGCTGATGAACGCCCTCGACGGCTCCGTCGTCTACACGGCCCTGCCCTCCATTCAGCACGACACCGACGCCTCGGGCGCCGCGGTGCAGTGGATCTACGCCGCCTACGCGCTGACCTTCGCTCTGGGACTGATGACCGGCGGCCGGCTCGGCGATCTCCACGGCCGCAAGCGGCTCTTCCTCCTGGGAACCGGCGTCTTCACCGCGGCGTCGCTGCTCTGCGGCCTGGCCGGTACCCCCGCCCTGCTGATCGCCGCCCGCTTCATCCAGGGCAGCGCCGCGGCGGTCATGATTCCTCAGGTCCTGGCCACCTTGCACGTGACCTTCGACGAGGGCTCCCGTGCCAAGGCGTTCAGCCTCTACGGCACCGTCATGTCGCTGGGCAGCGTCGCAGGACCGGTCCTGGGCGGCGTGCTCACCTGCGCCGATGTCTTCGGCCTCGGATGGCGCCCGATCTTCCTGATCAATGTGCCCATAGGCCTGGCGACTGTGCTTCTCGGCCTGCGGTACCTGCCCGAATCCCGCGACCTCGCCGCCCGGCGCCTGGACCTCACGGGCATGATCCTGGCCGCCCTGGGCCTGCTGCTGATCACCTACCCGCTCACCGTCGGCGGCGCACACCAGTGGCCCGCTTGGAGCTTCCTCATGATGGCCGGAGGATTGCTGACCTTGGCCGTCTTCGTGGTCCAGCAGAGGGCCAGGGCCGCACGAGGCCGCGATCCCCTGGTCGTCCCGGAGTTGTTCAAGAGCAGGGCGTTCGCCGCGGGCCTGTCCGCGCAGCTCGTCTTCGGCCTGCTGTCCGGGGTGTTCTTCCTGACGTGGGCCGTGTTCACGCAGGACGGGCTCGGGCTCTCCCCCCGCCAGGCGGCGACAGGCTTTGTGGCGGCGTCGGTGGGTGAGATGGCCGGCGCCTGGCTGGCGATGAGCCTGGCCGGCCGGTACGGAGGGCGCGCTCCCCGGGCCGGCGCACTGCTGGCCGCCGCCACCCTGGGCGGTTACGCGTGGCTGATCACAGAACAGAACACCGCCCTGTCCCCGGTGCTGACGCTTCTGCCCATGCTGCCGGCCGGCCTCGGCCTCGGCATGATCGGAGCGGCACTGGCCGACATGACGCTGCGCCAGGTCGACCACGATCACGCCGGCTCCGCGTCCGGGCTCTTCAACACCTCGACCCAGCTCGGCATCGCTCTCGGCACGGCCTCGACCGCCGTGGTGTTCTTCGCCCACTCCCCGGCCGGCAGCCACGGCACCACCGTCACCGCCGCGTTCACCGGATCCCTCTGGTACGTCATCGCCGCCCTGCTGGCGATGTGGGCCCTCATGCTCCTGCTGCCCAAGCGCCACGCCACGGGCTAGAACCAGCCCCGGGAGCCCGGTCGGCAACGTCCGGGCCCCGGGTGTACCCCGGGGCAGCCGCCCGGACGGCAGGGTCTGCGACAACCGGTCCGGGCCGCTGCCCCCATCTGCCGACACGTCCGTCAACGAGGAACAACCGCCCCCCATGATCCGAGTGTTGATCGCCGATGGGCTGCGCCTGACGCGCGAAGCGCTGTCTGTCGTGCTCGCGTCCGAACCCGGAATGCACGTGGTCGCACAGGTGCCACGAGGCGACGAGGTCGTGCCGCAGGCCCTGCGGACCCGCCCGACCGTGGCGCTGCTCGACGCCGACCTCCCCGGCCTGGACGGAATCTCGGCCGCGAAGCAGCTCAAAGCCGCTCTGCCCCCCTGCCGCATCGTCATCCTGACCACTCCGGAACGCGCCGGCGCCCTGAGAACCGCCCTGGAGGTGGGGGTGGAAGGGTGCATGAGCAAAGGCGTATCGGTCAAAGAACTGACCGACTCCGTCCGCAAGGTCGCACGCGGTGAGCGCGTCCTGGATCCACGGCTCGTCACTCACGCCCTGCACGCCCCCGACAACCCGCTCAGCGATCGCGACAGGGAACTTCTGCGCCTGGCCGCGCACGGCCACACGCCCCAGGAGATCGCCGAAGTCCTGCATCTCTCACCCGGAACGGTCCGCAACAACCTGGCCGCCATCAACCGCAAAGTCGCGGCACGCAACCGTATCGAGGCGATACGCACCGCCTCCGCCCGCGGCTGGATCTGACCGATCTTCGCCACCACGCCCCCAAGTGCAATCTGCACGGGAAACCGTGCGCTTCACCTCCGCGACCCCACCACGACCTCCCGCTTGATTCCCTATATTCGCTGGTCAGCGCGTTGACAGCAAGAAAATCGGGATACGGAACCGGTTCGGAAGACCGTCGTGATCTTGGAAGAATCCGAATCCGGCGCGGCTCTCGCGTGAGCCGCTGCCTCCATGGTCCGAACGAGAAGGAGACATGATGTCCAGCCGGTGCGATGTATGCAGCAAGCAGCCCGGTTTCGGGAAACGCGTGGCCCGCTCCGGGTCCCGCGCCCAGAGCCGGCACGTCCGGGGACGGTCAAGCCGCCGTTTCAACCCGAACATTCAGTCGGTCAGGGCCGTCAAGGACGGAACGCCCCTCCGTATGAACGTGTGCACCTCTTGCATCAAGGCGGGCAAGGTGGACCGCCGCGTCTCCGCGTAAGCATGCGGGAGAAACCGGCGTCCAGGCTCTTCAGCCGTATCCGCGCTGCGGTGCCTGGCGCCCGGCGCCCTCCGAAGAGGAACGAATTCCCCTGTGACGATTGCGGATTGCCGACCGCACCCGTCGACGGCCCTGACGAGTGGTACACCGTACTCGACGGTGTGTGGCAATGCGCTGGTGCCGCCGAGGACAACGTCCTTTGCGTCGGTTGCCTCGAAGTTCGCCTGAACCGCCGTCTGGTGCACACCGATTTCATCCCGGCAGCCCTCAATGACCCGGACTACGGCCACCACAGTCAGCGCTTGCTCAGCCGTCTGCGGCCCGCGGTGACCGAGGACTGATATCCACCGGCCGCCTCCGGCCCGAGCGGAAATATTCCCTTGCATGGACGCCTGTGGCCCTTTTAGCCTGTGGTGGTTGTAGTTCCGTCGGTGCCCCTTTCCGGGGCCCGACGCCGTTTCGAGGTGATGACCTATCTCCCAGGCCAAGTAAGCAGCCGCTCGTTCCGAGGCGCTCTTCCGGTTGTCCGCGATGGCGGACTTCTGACGCATGCCTCGACGGCGGTGCTCCCTGATGGCCTGGGTTCGTTTCGTCGCCCCCTGCTTCCCCCCTGTCGCACTGAACGGCGAGCGGGGGCATGCCCAGGCCTGCCCCCGTCCCCCATTCCTTCTGTACGCGAACAGGAATTCCCTCGTGTCAACCGACACCCGTACCACCGGCCGCCCACGCCCCACCGGGGCCGCCCGTGCTGCCACGATCACCCTGATCGTGGTGCTGATCGCCGAGCTGATGAACGCGCTCGACGGTTCCATCGTCCACACCGCACTGCCCTCCATCCAGGCGGACACCGGCGCCTCCAGCGCCGCGGTGCAGTGGATCCCCGCCGCCTACACCCTCACCTTCGCCCTCGCCCTGATCACGGGCGGGCGCCTGGGGGACCTCTTCGGCCGCAAGCGGGTCTTCATCACCGGTACCGCCCTGTTCACCGTGGCGTCACTGCTGTGCGGGATCGCGACCGGCCCGGACTTCCTGGTCACCGCCCGGGCCCTGCAGGGTGCCGGAGCGGCGGTCATGGTGCCGCAGGTCATGGCCACCATCGCGGTCACCTTCAAGGGCGAGTCCCAGGCCAAGGCGTTCGGCATGTACGGCATGATCATGTCGCTCGGCGGCGTCCTCGGTCCGGTCCTGGGCGCGGCCCTGACAGCCGCCGACATCGCCGGTCTGGGCTGGCGGACGATCTTCCTGATCAACCTGCCGATCGGCCTGGCCACCGTGCTCTTCGCCCTCCGGTTCATCCCGGAGTCCCGCGAGCAGCAGGCGAGGCGCCTGGACCCCCTGGGCATGCTGCTCTCCGCCGCGGGCCTGCTGCTGATCGCCTACCCGCTCACCGTGGGCGGGGAGCGGCACTGGCCCGCCTGGAGCGTCCTCATGATCGCCGCAGGCGTGGTCGTGCTGGCCGTGTTCGTGGCCCAGCAGCGCGCCAAGACCGCCATGGACGGCTCCGCGCTGGTGGCGCTGTCTCTCTTCAAGAGCAAGGCGTTCGCTGCCGGCCTCGCCGCCCAGCTGGTCTTCGGGCTGGTCTCCGGTGTCTTCCTGCTGACGTGGGTACTGTTCATGCAGTCCGGCCTCGGCCTTACGGCAGGGCAGTTCGCTCCGGCGTCCGCCGCCATCTCCGTCGGCGGCATGGCCGGCGCCATGCTGGCCTCCAAGTGGGCAGGACGCCACATGCGGCGGGTGCCGCAGGCCGGGGCCGTGCTGATCGCTCTCACGCTGGCGGGCTACCAACTGCTGGTCTCCGCCCAGCAGACCGAGACGCCGTTCGCGGCCGCTGTCGCTCCGATGATCCTCGTCGGCGCCGGGTTCGGCATGGTCGGCGCGGGTCTCGCCGGTCTCACCCTCAGCCAGGTCGGCCACGAGGACGCCGGGTCCGCGGCGGGACTGTTCAACACCGCCATGCAGCTCGGCACCGCACTCGGTATCGCGACGGCGTCGGTGGTGTTCTTCAACCACGCCCCCGCGGGCAGCCACGGCGCCACCGTGACGCACGCCTTCGCGGGCAGCGTGTGGTACGTCATCGCCGCCCTCGCGGTGACGTGGGCGCTGATGTTCCGGCTCCCCAAGCCGGTCAAGGCCGCCATCTGACCCACCCACCACCGGGGCCCGCCCTCACCGGGCGGGCCCCGGCTCCCTTCTCCTCACCCTTCGCCTCGCGCTGGACCGGGCGGCGACGGCCGCGGCCCTGTGCGAGACCCGGCCGGACGCCGTCGTGCACCTGCTGACCGCCATCCCGGCGCGGATCCGGCCGCAGCGCGCGGACCGCGACTTCGCCCTCACGACCACCTTCTCCTTCACCCACACCCACGACGCCGCGACCGCCGTCGTCGCGGCCCCGGCCCGGCCCTTCGCGGGCGCCCTCAACGTCGTGGACGACGAATCCGCCCAGGTCGCCTCATGGCTCCCGGAACTGGCGGATATCCTGGGCGCACCGTGGCCGGGACGGATCCCGGCCGCCGTGGCCGGGCTCGTCGCGGGCGCGTGGGGCGTCGCCTTCACGACCCGGCTGCGCGGCGCCGACGACGCGCGTGCCCGGCTCGCACTGAACTGGCGCCCCCGTCACACCACATGGCGGGACGGCTTCGCGGAAGAGCTGGGGGAGAAGTGAGCGACGTGTTCGAGGGGCTGCGGCCCCTGCTGCTGGGAATCGCCTACCGGATGCTCGGCAGCATGTGGGACGCCGAGGACGTCGTCCAGGAGGCGTACCTGCGCTGGGCCCGCACCGACCCGGAGACGGTGCGCGACCCGCGCGCCTTCCTCGCCACCGTCGTCTCCCGCCTCGCCCTGGACCAGCTGCGCTCCGCGCGCGTGACCCGGGAGGCGTACCGGGGGGAGTGGCTGCCGGAGCCCGTCGCCACGGACGCGGCCGGACCGCTGGACACGGCGGAGCTGCGCGACACCCTCGCGTACGCCACCCTCCACATGATGGAACGGCTCACCCCGCCGGAGCGCGCGGTGTTCGTCCTGCGCGACGCCTTCGAGATGCCGTACGAGCAGATCGCCGAGGTGGTCGGCTCCTCAGCCACGACCTGCCGGCAGATCCACCGCCGGGCCGTCGGCCACCTCGCCGCCTCCCGGGCCCGGCCGCGCCCCTCGCGCGACGAACACGAACGGCTGCTCGCCCGCTTCCTCGAAGCGGCCGCCTACGGGGACATGGCGGGGCTGAAGGGCCTGCTCAGCGCCGATGTGACGGCCTGGAGCGACGGAGGCGGAAAGGTCAGCGCCGCCCTGCGGCCCGTCCTGGGCCGCGAGCGGGTGGCAACCTTCGTGCTGGGCCTGGCGAGCAAGTACGAGATCACCGAGCACCGGCTCGTCGAGATCAACGGCGAGCCCGCGTTCCGGCTGATCGCGCGCGACGTGGAGCAGGTCCTCATGGCCGATGTGCGGGACGGCCTGATCCACGGGCTCTTCGCCGTCCTCAACCCGGACAAGCTGCGCCACATCGGCTGAACCGACGGGAATGTCCGCCCGGCGGCATACGTGTCGTATGTCCCCCGAGGCTCGTTGGCACGGCATGAACCACCGTATGAATCGCCGCATCGTGACACGCCTCGCCGTCGGGTCGATCCTCCTCGCCTCCGGCGGCGTCGCCACCGCGTCCGCCACTGCACACGCCGCCGAGGGCACCCGGCCCGCCGCCCACGGGGTCACCGAACGGCTCTCCCACCTCGCCGCCACCGGTGACACCATGGCGGGCCGGGCCGCATCCTGGGTACAGGACAACGTGCCCGGAGAGGTGACGGGCCAGGTGTCCGTGGAGACGCCGCTGTCCCGGCTCTGAGGGACCGTACGCCGCTGGAGGCGCCGCATGCCCGAGGGGGACACCGTCTGGCGGACCGCGCAGCGCCTCCGGCACGCCCTGGCCGGAACCGTGCTGACCCGTTGCGATCTGCGCGTCCCGGCCCTGGCGACGACCGACCTCGGCGGCAGGCGCGTCGACGGCGCCGTCTCCCGGGGCAAGCACCTGCTCGTCCGGGTGGAGGGCGGCCTCACCCTCCACTCGCACCTCGGCATGGAGGGCTCGTGGCGCGTCCACGCCGCCGGCGAGCGCCGGCGCGGCGGCCCCGACCACCAGATCCGTGCCGTCCTCGCCAACGACCGGTACACGGCGGTCGGTTACCGCCTCCCCGTGCTGGAACTGCTGCGCACCGCCGACGAGTCCACCGTCGTCGGCCACCTCGGACCCGACCTCCTCGGCCCGGACTGGAACCCGGACGAAGCCGTGCGCCGCCTCCTCGCCGACCCCGGCCGCCCGGTCGGCGAAGCCCTGCTCGACCAGCGCAACCTGGCCGGGATCGGCAACGTCTACAAGGCGGAGCTCTGCTTCCTGCTCCGCGTCTCGCCGTGGCTGCCCATAGGGCGGGTGCCCTCGCCCGGCCGGCTCGTGGTCCTCGCCAAGAAGCTCCTCGAAGTCAACAAGGACCGCGCCGCCCGGATCACCACCGCCGACAGCCACCCCGACCGCCGCCTCTGGGTCTACGGCCGCGCCGGCCGCCCCTGCCGCCGCTGCGGCGGCGCGGTGCGGCTGGCGGGCCAGGGGCGGCCGGGGCAGGAACGGCCGACGTACTGGTGCCCGCGCTGCCAGGGGGAACCCGGCTCCTGACCCGCCGGCGCCCCTGACCCGCCGCCGCGCCCGGGGCATCAGGCGGGGCCCGTCACCTCCGCCGGCAGCCTCGGCACGGAGTCGACGAGGGCCCGCACCGCCGGGGACCAGGGGCGTTCCCGCGGGCCGCACAGCACGAGACGCCTGCTGTGGCACGGGGCGAGCCGCACCAGGACGAGGTCGTCCGGGACCAGGGGACGGGAGACCTCCGGCAGGACCGAGACCCCGAGACCGGCCTGGACCATGCTGATGAGCGTCCCCAGGCCCCGTACACGACGGGCGGGAGCGAACTCCGCGCCCGCCAGCCGGTGGACGGCGCGGACGTGCCGCTCGCAGCCGTTCGGCGAGAGGAGCAGCGGGTCGTCCGCCAGGTCGCCGACGTGGATGGTCTCCTCCTCCGCCAACGGGTGGTCCCGCGGGAGCAGGGCGAGGAAGGGGTCGGTCGCCAGCAGCGCGCCGCCGCCGGCGGGAGGGTCGACGACGACGGCCGCGTCCGCGGCGGCGCTCGCGAGCCAGGCGTCGATCTCCTCGCTGCTGCCCTCGAAGACACGGACGCGGACGGCCGGAAGCCGCTCGGACCAGTGACGCAGCAGTGAGGGCAACAGCCCTTGGCAGACCGTGGGGGTGGCGGCGAGGCGCACCGTGCCGGCCGTGGCCGCCTCGTGCCGGGCCGCCGCGTCGGAGATCGCGTCCGTCGCCGCGAGGGCCGCACGGGCATGGGACAGGACCGCATCGCCGAAAGCCGTGGTGCGTACGGGAGTCGAGCGGACGACCAGCGGAGCGGCGAGAGCCCGCTCCAGCGAGGCGACGGCGTGCGACACCGCCGACTGGCTCAGCCCCAGGTCCGCCGCGGCGGCACCGAAGCCGCCGGCGTCGACGACCGCGACGAACGCGCGCAACTGCGGGAGGTTCAGCGCCACCGTGCTCCCTCGCCCCGCGTCATGAATCCCCCTCATGAGCCCATCGATGATCCGCGTTGGACCCATCTTCCCCGATCGGAAAAGGTCGTGATCGTTCACACCCCTTCCGAAGCGCACACCCTCATGAAAGGCGTCGCTCATGCCGTACATCCGCGTCACCGTCTCCGGCCCGGCCCTGTCCCCCGCCCGCCGGTCCGCACTCGCGGAAGGCCTCACGGCCCTCGCCGTCTCCGCCCTCGGAAAGTCCGCCGCCCGCACCACGGTCCAGGTGGACCCGGTCCCGGCCGGCCACTACTTCGTCGCCGGCCGTCCGGTCACGGGAGCCACCGGCGCACACGTGGAGGTGAGCATCACCGCGGGCACCAACAGCGCCGACGAGAAGGCGCGGTTCATCACCGAGACCTACGCACTGCTGCGGGAGACGCTGGGCGTGCTGCCGCCCGTCGCCGGAGTCGCGCTGTACGAGCTGCACCCCGAGAGCTACGGGTACAACGGGGTCACGCAGCTGGACCACTACCGGCGCGTGGCCCACGCGGCCCCGGACGGGACCCTGGTGGACAGCAACTGAGGCAAAGAAGCAACTAAGTCATTTGAATGCCTTGGTAACGTATATGCTAGAGTGACGCCATGGGCGGAACGATGGGACTCCGGGAGCGCAAGAAGCAGCGGACGCGGGCGGCGATCTCCGAAACGGCGATCAGGCTGTTCCTGCGGCACGGCTTCGACCAGGTGTCGGTGGCGGACGTCGCGGCGGAGGCCGAGGTCTCGAAGCCCACGCTGTTCCGGTACTTCCCGACCAAGGAGGACCTGGTCGTCCACCGGTTCGCCGACCATGAGACGGAGGCGGCCACGACCGTGCGCGAACGGGAGCCCGGAACGTCCGCCCTGGACGCCCTGCACCGGAAGTTCGTCGACGGACTGGACGCCCGTGATCCCATCACCGGCCTGTGCGACAACGCGGACGTCCTGGCCTTCCACGGCCTCGTCCGGTCGACGCCGGCCCTGGTGGCCAGGGTGGGCGAGTACATGGCCCGCTCCGAGGAGGCACTGGCCCAGGCGCTCCGCGACACGCTGGAGACGGAACGGCCGGAGGTGACGGCCCGGTTGCTGGCCGGACAGGTCGTCGCCACCGAGCGCATCCTCGCCCTGGCCAACTGGGAGCGCATCGTCGCCGGCCGGACGGCCGACGACGTCCACCCCGAGGCGGTCGGCGACGCCGACCGCGCCTTCTCACTGCTGCGGGACGGGCTCCGCGAGGGCGTCCGCCCCGACGCCGCCTGAGACGGTCGGGGCCGGCGTCGGCCGACACCATCGCCTCGCCCGCGCGAGGAGGTGCCGGCCAACAGGCCCCGGCGCGGGGCCCGGGCCCCCGCCCGTCCTCACCAGGTGTAGAGCCACCACCAGTTGTGGTGGTAGGAGTCGCGCTCGCAGCGGTAGTGCTGCCACTTGCCGTCACGGACGCCCTTCTCCCCGGCCTGACGGCATTCGCGCTCGCTCTGGTAGGGGCCGCGCTTCTTCGCGTGCTGCGGCGGCCGGCTCTCCTGGTCGTCCTGGCCGGACTCGCCCGGGGTGCTGCCGGTCGCGGGACCGGACGCGGAGCCGGACGCTGAGCCGGCCGGGCTGGGGGACTCCTCCGACGGAGCCGCGACGGCCGTCCCCGCCGAGCCTGCCAGCAGCAACCCCGCGGTGACCGCCGCCACCACCGGCGCGAGGCGGAACGTCCTCGGTTTCATGAGGTTCCCTCTCTGTTCGGTATCTGCCCCGATAGTGGGCGCGGAACGGTGTCCCCGGAACAGGCGTGCGGGAGCCCGGGCGCGGGGACGCCCCGCGCGGGCGGGCGTGAACCCCACGCGGCGTGAGGAGGGAGGGCCGGGCCGGGCGCACCACCCGGAAGGCGGGCGCGCTCGCGGCGGCCCGGCCGTGCGCACCCTCCGCCACGGGGATGCCGTCAGCCCCGGCCGGCCCGGGCGGGGCGCCGGCGGGCCGGCGGGTCCGGGCGGAACGTGCGCCGGCAGACGTCCGGTGGGAGGCCCACCGTCCGGTGGAAGTGACGGCGCAGAGTGGGGGCGGTGCTCATGCCGGTGGCCGTGGAGATGGCGGCGACGGTGTCGTCGGTGGTTTCCAGGCGCTCATGGGCGCGCGGGGACGTGGCGCGCGCCGCGCTCCGACACTCCGGGACAGGCCGTCGGTGCGGCAGGGTCCCATCGTGCCGGGCCCGTGTCCGGCCGCGTTCCGACCCCGGGAGCGGCAGCCGTCCAGGTGAACCGTATGATCGACGGTCGGTTCAAGGGCGGCCGCGCCCGTCACCCTCGCCGTCGGAAGAGGAAACATGCGCAAGACAGTCATGGCCGTTGTCATGGTGGCGACCGTCGCCCTGTTGGCAGGGTGCGGCAGCGACGACAAGGACACCGCCGAGGGACAGCAGAAGGCCGGCAGCACCGGCAAGCCCCGCGCGTGGGACAAGCCGAAGTCGGACCTGCCGAAGGGAAAGCCGCACCAGGTGACCCTGGAGATACAGGGCAAGGGGACGACGCAGATCTACTACAACCTCGACAGCAACGGCGCCGCGCGGGTGACCCTGCCCTGGAAGAAGACCGCGACCATCACGCCCGTGGGCGCCGAGCGCGAGGCCGGTGTGCTGGTGACGCTGGCGCCCGGGTCGACGCAGGGCGACGACGGCATGCTGTACGCAGCGCCGTGCACCATCACGGTCGACGGGAAGAAGGTCGCGGACAACCAGGGCGGCAAGAGCAACAAGCCCTGTGAATACAAGGTGAAGTGACGTCTGACGGCTGTGCGCCGCCCCCGCCGGGCGGTCCGGCTCACGCACCGCCCGGGAAGGCGCGGAAACGGAAACTTCCCTTGCCCGCGCTGACCTGGGCCTCGTCGAACCCCGCCGCCCTGAGCCGGGCCGCCAGCGTTCCCGGTGGCACGGGCACGCAGGTGTCGCCCCGGTGGACGAGGCGGAAGACGAAGCCGTCCAGGGTGTCGCAGCCGACGAAGACCCCGCCCGGCCGCAGCACACGGCGGGCCTCCGCGAAGAGCCGGTCCTGCCGTTCGGGCGAGGGCACGTGATGGAGCATCGTGAAACACGTGACCGCGTCGAACCGCCCGCTGGGCAGCGGTAGTTCGGTGCCGTCCGCGTGCAGGACCTCGGCCCGGCCGGCGAATCGGCGCCGCAGCCCCTCGGCGGCGGCCGGGTCGACCTCGGCGACCGTCAGCCGGGCGACCCGGCGCAGCAGGACGCGCGTCGTCGCGCCGTAGCCGGGGCCGATCTCCAGGGCGTCGGAACCGAGCAGCACACCGTTCAGCGCCCAGGGCAGCAGCTGGTCCTCGACGATCCGGGCCCATCGCCGCGAACGGCAGTAGAAGCGGTGGTAGCGGTTCATCGCCATACGCCGAGGCTAGGACGGGTCGGGGGCGCCGCCTACGGGGCGGCGGAGCCCCCCGGCCCGTATCCGCCACGGCACCGGCCCGGGGGCCGTACGACGGGTGTCCGCTTCGACCCGTGTTCCACCGCATCGTCCCGGCCGCCGGAGGGTGCCGCCGGGTCCGCGGGGCATGCGGAGGGCGGGGAGTTCGGCCGGAACCCGCCCTCAGCGGGCGGCGCGCGATCCGGCCGCGGTCAGGAGCAGCCGCTGTCGGCGCACAACCGCCACGGCTCCCAGGTCAGGAACCGCTCCCGCTCGGTGGTCCGCCAGTAGCGGTCGCGGTTCCACTCCCGGGCGACGAGGTGCAGCCGGCCGTCGGGGAGTTGGGTGACGGTCGGCCGGCTCAGCCCGACGCCGCTCTCCGGCATGGGACCCGTGCCCCGGACACCGGCCCAGTGCTCGTCGGTGGCGGCGTACTGGCTGCGCACGTCCATGGCGGAGTACTGGGTCCGGCCCGCGGCGAAGGCGTGCAGCCGCCCGTCGCGCTCCCTGAACAGCGTGACGCCGCCGTGGTACGGGGGCGGCGCCAGCCCGAAGTCCTCCGGCGTGCTCCACGCGCCGCCCGGGGCGCGCAGCACCGAGTGGCAGAAGCCGCCGTAGGAGGAGAAGACGACCTCCAGCCCGCCGGTGGCGTTCTCGACCGCGCTCACCTGGTACAGCTTGGGGCCGACGGGGGTCGCGCCGACCCGTTCCCAGGTGCCGTACGCGCCGCCCGGCACGTTCTGCGACCGGTGCCAGACGAAGGGCAGCCCGCCCGTCGACGAGTCGTCGTAGAACTGCTGGAACTGCTCGGTCCTGCCGTCGGCGCGCACGGCCGACACCAGGGTCCCCGCGACCGGCCGGTCGGCCCGGCCCAGGGCCTGGGCGTCCGCCCCGCACGCCTGGCTGAGCGCCCGGGCCGCCGGGGCCGCGACGACACCGCCCGCGAGCACGGGCACGAGCGCCAGCAGGGCGCACACCACGCCGCGTAAGAGTCTTCGGTGCATTCGGTACATGGTGGGGAACCTCCGATGTCCTGCGGTCGATGGGTCGGGGCGGCTACGACACGACGTCGCGCGGCGGCTTGCCCTCCAGGTGCTCCGTCACGTTCTGCACCGCGGCCAGCGCGATGCGCACCAGCGTCTCGCGCGTGACGCCCGCGACATGAGGGGACAGGACCACGTTCGGGGCCCGGAGCAGCCGCAGCGACGCGGGGGGCGGCTCCGGGTCGAACACGTCGAGCCCGGCCCCGGCCAGGGCGCCCGCCTCCAGGGCGTCGGCGAGGGCGTCCTGGTCGACGAGGGCGCCGCGGGCCGTGTTGACCACGAAGGCGGTGGGCTTGAGGAGGGCCAGTCGCTCGGCGTCCAGCAGGTGCCGGGTGGCGTCGGTCAGCGGGGCGTGCAGCGTGACGTAGTCGGACGTGCGGAGCAGCTCGTCCAGTTCGACGCGGCGCGCGCCGAGGCGCTCCTCGGCCTCCGGGGCGGCCTCGGGGCCGCTGTAGACGACGCGCATGTCGAACGCCACGGCGCGGCGGGCGACTTCGCTGCCGATGGTGCCCAGCCCCACGATCCCGAGGGTCTTGCCGGACAGCTCGGTGATGGACGACTGGAGGCGCGGCAGCGCCCAGTCGCCCCCGGCCAACGCCGTGTGCGCCGGGACCAGTTGCTTGGCCAGGGCCAGCATGAGGGCGAAGGTCTGCTCGGCCACGTTCTGCCGCTCGGCCCCGCTGGAACCGATGGTGCAGACGGGCACGGAGCGGCGCCGGGCGGCGTCCAGGTCCACGTAGTCGTAGCCATGGCTGGCGCACTGGACGAGCTCCAGGCCGGGGGCGGCGTCGATGTGCGCGGCCGTGACGGGCCCGAGGCCGGTGATGATGACGTGGGCCTCGCGCAGGGCCACCGGGTCCTCGTCGGCCGACTCCACGACCGTGACCCTGGCCCGGCCCGGGAACAGCCCGGCGAGCGCGGCACCGGCGGAGCGGCCGCCGACGTGCGGGGAGACGATGGCCAGGACGTTCTTCGTCGTGCTCATGCGTCGTCCCGGACGAGGTCGGCGGGGCCCGGCGAGGCGGGGCCGGAGTGCCCGGACAGGGCCAGGGTGAGGTCGAACTCGGCGAGCAGGCACCGGATGACGTGGTCGACGCCCGCCTGTCCGTCGAGGCCCAGCCCGTACGCGTACGGACGCCCCAGCAGCACCGCCCGCGCCCCCAGCGCGAGCGCCTTGAAGATGTCGTCGCCGGTACGCACACCGCTGTCGAACAGCACGGTGAGCCGGTCGCCGACCGCCTCCACCACCCGCGGCAGGGCGTCGGCGGCGGCGACGGAACCCGCCACCTGGCGGCCGCCGTGGTTGGAGACGACCACACCGTCCATACCCGCGTCGGCCGCGGCGCGGGCGTCGTCCGGGTGCAGGACGCCCTTGAGCACGATCGGCCCGTCCCAGTGCTCCCGGAGGAAGGCCAGGTCGGGCCAGGTCCTCCCGGCGTCGGAGAACATACCCAGGAAGTGCCGGACCGCCGCCTCGCGGTCCTCCTCGACGGGCTTGGCCAGCCCCGCCCGGAAGGCCGGATCGCTGAAGTAGTTGGCGGTGCCCACCCCGTGCAGGAAGGGCAGGTACACCTGGTCGAGGTCGCGGGGGCGCCAGGCCAGCATGGGGGTGTCGAGGGTGACGAACAGGGCGGTGTACCCCGCCGCCCGGGCCCGGGCCAGGAAACTCCGGGCCACCTCGCGGTCCTTCGGCCAGTACAGCTGGAACCACCGCTCGGCGTCGCCCATAGCCTCCGCGACCTGCTCCATCGGTGTGCTGGACGCCGATGACAGGATGTAGGGCACGCCGCGCGCCGCGGCCGCGCGGGCCGCCGCCGGCTCGGCGTCCGGGTGCATGACCGACAGGATGCCGACGGGGGCGAGGGCGAGCGGAGCCGGCAGCCGCCGCCCGAACAGCTCCACGGACAGATCGCGCGCCTCCACGTCCCGCAGCATCCGCGGCACGATCCGCCACCGGTCCAGCGCCGCGCGGTTGGCGCGGACGGTGCTCCCGCCGCCCGCGCCGCCGATCACGTACCCGGCGGGGCCCGGCCCGAGCCGCCGCTCGACGAGCGCTTCGAGCCGGCCCACATCGGTGGGCAGCCGGGGCACCGTGCCCGACAGGCCGTTCAGGTAGATCTCGTACTGGTAGTCCGCCCAGCGCGGTGTCGTCGTCATCGGTACGTCCCGCCTCCCGTCCGTGGAACTGCGCCGTTCCGGCGACGATCCTCACGGCGGCGACGGACCTCGTCCACGGTGGTGCTCAGGGTGTGAGGGCTGCGACCATCACAGGGTGACGAACGAACGCGAACGGATCCGGCGGGAACTGACCGCCGACTCCCGGGTCGTCGAAGCCGTCGTCGGCGCGGTGCACGAACGGGTCCCCGCCTACGCCGCCCTGGACGACGGACGCCTCGTGGAAGTGCGCGCCATCGCCGCCTGGGCGTTGGAGCGCTTCCTGCACCTGTGGGCCGTCGACGGTGACCTGGGCCCGGCCGACCTGCGGCGCTTCCGCGGCATCGCCGCCGCCCGGGCGGCGGACGGCCGCCCGCTGCCGGCCGTGCTGCGGGCGTACCGGGTCGCCGCGTCCGTGATCGTGGACGAGATCGCCGCCCGCGCCGCCCCCTCGGCGGCCGAGGACGCGTTCGCCCTCACCCGGCAGCTGCTCACCCTCCTGGACACCCTGTGCGAGGTGATGGCCACCTCCTACACGGCCACCAGCGAACGGCTGGCGGGCGACCGCGACCAGGCCCTCTGCCTTCTGCTGGACGACCTGATCGCCGGGCGGCACGCGTCCGTCGGCGCGGTGACCGACCGGGCGGCCCGCCTCGGCGTCGAACTGCCCTACCCCTACTGCCTGCTGGTCGCCGGACCGCCCGACGGCGACGGCCCCGGGGACGACGCGGAGGACGCGGCGTCCGGCCTGCTCGCCGCGCTGGCCGGAACCGGCCGGGACACCACCACGCCGCTGGCCACCACCCAGGGCGCCCAGGCGGTCCTGCTGCTCCCGGCGGCTGCGGCCGCCGCGGCCCCGAAGGTGCTGCGCGAGCACGGCCGGCGCGGCTGCGCGATCACCGGCGAGGGACTGGACCGCATCGCCGTCGCCCACCGCCTCGCCACCGGCGCCCTCGCCACCGCGCCGCCCCACGCCCACCGCCCCGGGCGGCTCCTCACCGATGCCGACGCCCACGTCCTCGCGCTGCTTTCCGGCCACCCGGCCACGGACTCCGAGCGCGTCGGCCGGCTGGTCCTCGGCCCGCTCGCCCAGCCCGGCCGGCGGCACCTCCTCGACGCCCTCACCGCCTACCTCGACACGGGCTCCGCCACCGCCGCCGCCCGCGGCCTCCGCCTGCACCCGCAGTCCCTGCGCTACCGGCTGCGCCGCGTCCGGGAACTGACGGGCCGTGACCCGCGCGATCCCTGGCAGCGGCTCACCCTCGACATCGCGCGGACGGTGGCCTTCGGAAGCGGCCGCTGAAACGGACGGCCCGCCCACCGGTGTCACGGAGGGCGGGCCCGGGGCGTGGCGACCTCACACGCCGCCGCTCGACTGCCGTCGGATCAACAGCCCTTGAGGACGCCGGCCAGCTTGTTCTTCTCGGCGCTGTCGACGGTGAGCTTGTAGTCGTGCTTGACGGTGACCCACATGCGGACGTACGTGCAGGCGTAGGCGGTCCGCGACGGCATCCACTTCGCCGGGTCCTTGTCGCCCTTCGCCTGGTTGACGCGGTCGGTCACGGCGATGAGCTGGGACCGCGTCAGGTCGTTGGCGTACTTCTGCCGGTCGGCCCTGGCCCACTTGTCGGCCCCCGACCGCCAGGCCTCCGCGAGGGGTACGACGTGGTCGATGTCGATGTCGGCGGCGTCGTGCCAGGTGGCGCCGTCGTAGGGGGAGTACCAAGTGCCTTCGACGGCCGCGCACTTGCTGTCCTGCTCGACGTCCTGGCCATCCCGCCGGAGTACGACCTCACGGGTGTTGCACTGCCCGTGCTGGGTGATCCAGTGCGGGAACTGGGTCCTGCTGTATCCGTCGAGGGTGCCCTCGGGGCGGACCGTGAGGGACGCCAGGTAGGTGCGCGCGGTGGCGGCGTCCGCGGGGGCGGGCGGCGCGGCCTGGGCGCTCGGTCCGTTGAGGACGAGCGTGCCGGTGAGTGCGGCGAGGCCGGCGGTGACGGTTATTCGACGCGCGTAGAGACGCATGGTGACGCTCCCGGTGAGGTGGGTGGTGTGCGGGAATCGCGGTCAGGGTGACGGCACGCGGTGTCCGGGGGGTGAGTGCCAGGCAACACAATGACCGCGTGCACATGTCAACACAAGTGTTCTGAAAGTGATCTCACTCTCGAACAGGGGATCCGGGGGGTCACGTCATGGCGCCGGGCCCCCGTCGGGGACCCGGCGCGCGGTGGTGTTCCGGCCTGTGCCGTGCATCATGCGGTCAGCGCGAACTGCCCTGTCCCACACGGAACTTCTGATGACCGTCAGGGTGTGCCGGTCGGCGTCCCGGTGGGGGCGGCGGCCGTGAGCGGGGTGGCGATGTCCTCCAGCGAGCGGCGCTCGGCGGGCAGGGCGAGGAAGCCCGCCACGACGCCCGCGGCGGTCATCAGGGCCGCACCGATCCGGAACGCCAGGACGGTGTCCCCGACGACCCCGGAACCGGTCAGCTCGGAGAAGAGCAGCGGACCGGTGATGCCGCCCGCGGCCGTGCCCACCGCGTAGAAGAAGGCGATCGCCAGCGCGCGCGTCTCCATGGGGAAGATCTCACTCACCGTCAGATAGGCGCTGCTGGCCCCGGCGGAGGCGAAGAACAGAACCGCGCACCAGCAGGCCGTCATAGTGGCCGCGGTCAGCGAACCGCGCCCGAACAGCCAGGCGGTCCCGAACAGCAGCAGCCCGCTCAGGACGTACGTCCCGGTGATCATCGGCCGTCGGCCGACGGTGTCGAAGAGGCGCCCCAGCAGCAGCGGGCCGAGGAAGTTCACGAAGGCGATGACGGCGAAGTAGTAGCCGGTCCGGCCCGAGGGCACCGAGAAGAAGTCGGTCAGGATCGATCCGAACCCGAAGGTGATCGCGTTGTAGAGGAACGCCTGGCCGATGAACAGGGCCAGCCCCAGCGCGGACCGGCGCGGGTAGTCGCGGAAGACGGTCCGCGCGATGGTGAGGAAGCCGATGCCGCCGCGCCGGCGGATGGTGAACTCCCGGTCCACGGGCTCGCAGGGGCGGCCCGTGTCGGCGGCGACCTGCCGCTCGATGGAGTCGACCAGCTCCTCCGCCTCCGCGCCCCGTCCGTGGATGAACAGCCAGCGCGGCGACTCGGGGACGTTCCGGCGGACGAGCAGGATCACCAGGCCGAGGACGACGCCGAGACCGAAGGTGAGCCGCCAGCCGAGGTACGCCGGGAACAGGCTCGTGTCCAGCATGACGACCGACAGCAGGGACCCGCCGACGGCCCCGATCCAGAAGCTGCCGTTGATGATCAGGTCGACGCGGCCGCGGTACGCGGCGGGTATCAGCTCGTCGACGGCCGAGTTGATGGCCGCGTACTCGCCGCCGATGCCGCAGCCGGTCAGGAAGCGGAAGACGAAGAACCACCAGGACTCGAACGACAGCCCGGTCATGGCGGTCGCGGCGAGATACACCGCCAGCGTGACCAGGAACAGCCGCCTGCGGCCCAGCCGGTCGGTCAGCCAGCCGAAGAAGAGGGCACCGACGCAGGCGCCCGCCACGTACAGCGCCGCGGCGAGCCCGGTCACCTGGGCGGAGCTGATGTCCAGACCGCTGCCGTGCTCGGACAGCCGGGAGGCGATGTTGCCCACGACGGTCACTTCGAGGCCGTCGAGTATCCACACCGTGCCGAGACCGATCACCACCATCCAGTGCCACCGCGACCACGGCAGCCGGTCCAGCCGGGCCGGTACGGATGTGGTGACCGTCCCGGTCTCACCCCCCGCCCCCTCGGAGCGCTGTTCGACCGTCGTCATGACGCACCTCCCGGACAGCTCGGCCGGAGACCCCGCGCCCCCGGCCGGACGTTCCCGGCGCTTGCCCCGGGTGGCCGGGAGGCACACCCGGTGGCCCGGGGCCCGCGCGGCCCGTGGGCCTCGCGTGGCGATCACTGTGGGGGGCGGGTGAGGATGGAAGTCGCTGAGGTGGGACCGGCCCCTTCCGGACCGTGCGCCCGGGCGGAGCCCCTTCAGTTTCCCTCACCTCCCGGCGCGGGCCACCCGAGGGCCCGGTGCCGGACCGGGGAAGGAGGTCGCCATGGAGCCACCCCGTTCTCACGGAACCTCGCGGGCCTCGGCCGGCGGAATGACGTCCGTGGCCGCCGTCATGCTGATCCGGGGGCTGTTCACGGTGAAGAGGGAACAACCCTGAGCCCGGGCACGGGCCGACGGCCTAACGGACCGTCAAGTCACCGTCGGGGACGTCCTCGACGGTGACCGCCGCGCGCGGCTGCCCGAGCGCCCGTGCCACCGCGCCTGCCAGTCCCTCCGGGGCGGGGCCCGCGGGCTGGGGAATCTCCTCGCCCGGTCCGTAGGCCTCGATCGCCTTCGTCAGGTAGCCCGGGTGCCAGGCGCCCAGGGCGCCCCGGACCTCCACGGCGCGCACCGGCCGGTTCCCGACCCGCTTCCGCAGCGCGGGCAGGATCGCGTCCGACCGCAGTTCGCCGGGGACCCGGAACAGGCTGGCGTGGGCTCCCACCAGGCCGCCGCTCCGCAGCCGGACCGTCACTGTGAGGCAGCTGGTCACGCTCGGGTAGAGGAGGGGCGTCCCCGGGGCGGCCTCCCGCACCTGTCCCTCGGTGATCCGCACGGCGGCCGCCGGGGCGCTGTGCGGGGCAGGGGTGACCCCTGTCCCGTCGAGCGGACGGGCCTCCGCGGCGGAGACGGTCCCGCAGGACAGGGCGACGGCGAGGAGAGTGCTGGTCAGGACGGTGGGGGAGGCGGGCACAGGGTTCCTTTCACTGGTTCGGCCGGGGCATCGAGCACAATAGTTCGGGTGCGGGCGCCGCCGGTCCGCACCCCGGCCCGAGCGAAAGAGCGTCAGTACATGGGCATCACCGTGGAGTACCACCGCGACGCGGACGCCGACGTCCGCCTGTACGAGGAGCTGTACGCCGGACTGCCCGTGCCCGTCCCCGACCCGGCCCGTGACGACGCGGACGGGCCGGCCTGGACCGTCGTCGCCCGCGCCTCCGACGGCGGGCTGCTGGGCTGGGCCGAGGTGTACGAACCGGAGGCCGGAGCCGGTGCCGCCGGAGCCGCGGACGTCCAGTGGCTGCTCGTCTCCCGGGAACGGGAGCGCCTCGCCACCGGCTCGCCCGGCCGGCACGGCCTCACCGACGAGGAGCGGGAGACGACCGCGCGCCTGCTGCACGGCGCCGCCCGGACCGCCGGGGCCGCCGGGCACGCGGCCCTGGAATGGGTCGGCGCGGACGGCGACGACGGGTGCGTCGCGGCCGAACTGGGCGCGGGCGAGGCCGGGGAGCTGGGCAGTCGCTGGACGACGACCGTGCCCCTGGCCGACTGGCGTCCACCGGCCGGACTGCCTCCGGTGACGGCCCGTCAGGTGCCCGAGCGGCCCGACGCCGGTCTGCTCGCCGAGCACGCCCGCTTCTACTCGGAGGTCACCGGCCGGCCTTACGGCCCCGACGAGGCCGCGGCCCTGCAGAACGACCTGCCGCCGGTCCCGCACCTGACCCTGGACCTGCTCGCGCCCGGCGGCGGAACGGCCGCCCAGGCCACGGCGGTGATCGCGGAGACGGAGGCGGCCGTGGACGTGATCTTCCGCGCGGACACGGCCGACGGCGACGCGGTCACCGGCCTGGTCGCCGAACTCGTCGCCCGCCTGCGCCGCGACCACCCGCGCGTCACCCTGCTGGAGGTGCGGGAACACGGCGACCCGGTCACCGCCGGCGCGCTCGCCGCCGCCGGGCTCCGGCCGTCCGGGCGGTGGTGCCGGTACCGGCTGGCCCTCTGAGCGGCCGGCGTCCCCGCTCCGCCGGGCGGGTACAGCCCGTTCGACGCGCCCGGCGGGCGCTTGCCAGTACCCTCCGCACTCCGGAGCATGCGGCGCATGGCACGATGCGAAGTCTGCGGCAACGACTACGACATGGCGTTCTTCGTCGAGACCCGGGACGGCTCCCGGCACGTCTTCGACTCCTTCTCCTGCGCCATCCACCGCATGGCCCCGATCTGCGAGCACTGCCAGGTCCGCGTCATCGGGCAGGGCGTCGAGGCAGGCGGGCAGTGGTACTGCGGCGCCCACTGCGCCCGCGAGGCGGGGAAGGTGGGCATCGTGGACCGGGTCTGAGCGCGGCCGCCCCGGGCCTCGCGGGGTTACCGATAATCTGCGTTGCGGGCGCTGCGGCGGTGTGTCAGGGTCGCTCGATGCGCACACCTCAACGTGACTTGCTCAAATGGCAGTTCGACCTCACCTGGTCGCTCTTCGAGTACCACTTGGAGCGCCTGGAGCCCGAGGACTTCCTGTGGGAACCGGCTCCGCTCTGCTGGACGGTACGCCCGGACGCCGGAGGGCGGTGGTGGCCGGACTGGGCGGACACAGAGCCCGAGCCCGTTCCGGCTCCCACGATCGGCTGGCTGAGCTGGCACCTCGGATGGTGGCTGGGCACGGCCGCCGATCACGCCTCGGGCCGGACTCCCCGTGAGCGGTCCGACGTCGCGTGGCCCGGCGGGGGAGAGGCGGCCGTCGCCTGGTTGCGCGGCCTGCGCGAGGACTGGTCGGCGGCCCTCGAAGGGCTCACCGACGCGGACCTCGACCGCACCGCGCCGTTCCCGTGGCAGAACGACCCCGACCACACCGTCGCGCACATGATCGCCTGGGTGAACGCCGAGCTGATGAAGAACGTGGCGGAGATCGGCCACCTCCGGCTGCTGCGGGCCGCAGGCCCGGGCCGCTGACCCGGGCGGCCCGCGGGTGCGGCCGTCGACCGCACCCGCGGGCCTCGCACATGAGCCCTCGTCAGGCTCGCAGCACTGCGGTCAGACCCGCAGCATCTCGGCCAGTACCGAGCGCCAGTCCTCACCGGGCCGCTCGACGAGGAGTTCGGCCAGGGCCTCCGCCCGGTGGCGGTGGCGGTGGACGAGCCCGGGGGCCGGGGTGTCCGACGGGAGGACGGGGCCGGTGGTGCCGAGCAGCCGGAGGAGTTCGGCGGCGAACCCGGCCCAGGAGACGTGTCCCCCGATGGCGTTGACGACACCGTTCACCGGCTGTTCCACGCAGTGCACCAGCACACGGGCCAGCGCGGCGGCGTGGATCCAGGGCGCGCCGGCCCAGGTGTCGCCCGAGGCGGGAACGTCCCCGGCCGGGGGCAGGACGACCGGACCCCCGGACCGGGCGGCCTGGTAGAGGGCACCGGTCGCGCCCCACCGCAGCTGGTCCCGGAGCCGGGGGTGGGCGCCCCAGACGATGGGGGCCCGCACCACGCTCGCCCCGCCCCGCGGGCCGGCCGCCTCCAGGAGCATGCGCTCGCAGTCCAGCTTGGCCCGCCCGTAGGCGGTCAGCGGCTCCTCCGAAGGCGCGCCCTCCGGCACGTCGGCCACCGACGGCCTGCCGTAGGCGTCGACGCTGCTGACGAAGACGAACGGGACCGGCCGCCGGTCCGCCAGGAGGGCCCGCATCGCCGCCACGTCCACCTCGGGAGAGGTGAAGGTGCAGGCGGAGTGGATGACGGCGTCCGCGCCGCGGGCGGCGGCGCGCAGGCTGTCGAGGTCGCCCAGGTCGCCCTCGGCGACCTCGACGTCGGGGCCGTCCGGCACCAGGTGCGCCGACTCTGGCCGCACGAGCGCCCGGACCGGTCGGCCGCGCGCGGCCAGTTCGCGCAGCACGAACGCGCCCACCCCGCCGGTACCGCCGGTCACCAGGACCGTTCCGGCCCGGGCCGCCGTCCGCCCCCCGGTGGCCGGGCGGGCGGCCGCGCGCCGGGCCTGCCGCTCGTCGAGCAGCGTCCCGAGCGCGCGGGGCGTGCGGTGCTCCAGCACGTCGAGGCCGGTGAGCGGCACACGGAACCGTTCCCGCAGCCGCTCGGCGACCCGTACCGCCAGCAGGGAGTGCCCGCCGAGGAGGAAGAAGTCGCCGTCGGTGCCCGGCCGTTCGCCCAGCAGCTCCTCGAACACGGTCTCCACGGCGGGCGTCGGGCCGGGCGGGGCGGCGGGCTCCGGCCCTTCCGGAACGTCCGACGGGCCGGCCGCCGAGGCCGTCGGGCCGGTCGGGCGCCGCAGCGGGCGGCCGCCGGACGTGGCCGCGACGGTCAGCAACTCCGCGAAGCCGTCGAGGAGTTCCCGCGCCGCCCGGTCGTCGAGCCGCCCGGCGTCGTACCGCACCAGGCAGCGGGCGGGGCCGCCGTCCGACGCCTCCTCCAGGAAGAACCCGACGCCGAACTTGGCTGTGTCCAGCGGGACGTCGACCGGGGTGCAGACGGCCCCCGGGAGCCGCAGCCCCACGGGGCCGGACACGACGTCCGCCGTCACGCCCACCAGCGCGTTCCCGCCCGTGTCCCGGGCGGACGCGTCGAGCCGCCGCACGATCGCGTCGAACGGCACGTGGCGGTGCTGCTGCGCGCGCAGCAGCTCGTCCCGGACGCGGTCCAGCAGCGCGGCGAAGTCCGCGGCGCCGGAGAGGTCCGGGCGCACCGGCAGGGTGTTGACGCACAGACCGACCAGGCCGCGGTCGGCGGCCCGGTCGCGGTGGCTGCTCGCGCAGCCGATGACCAGGTCCTCCTGCCCGGTCGCCTCCAGGAGGGCGGCGAACGCGGCCGCGAGCACCACCGTGAACAGCGTGGCCCGGCGCCCGCGCCCCGCCGCCCGCAGCCCCTCGACGGTGCCGGCCGGCAGGGGAGCGGCGACGGTCCGTCCCTCGCCCTGGCCGGTCGTGGCGGGGGAGGGCCCGGGCAGCGCCGGCGGGCGGGCGCCCGTGAGCCGCCGGGTCCAGTAGGCGGTCCCCGCCTCGTCCGGCGCCGAGGACCGCTCGCGACGGGCGAAGTCCGTGTAGCGGGGCGCCTCGCGCTCCGGCTCCTCCGGGCGGCCCTCCACGGCCGCCCGGTACCGGTCGCCGAGCTCCGCCGCGACGAGCTCCAACGAGCCACCGTCCACAGCGATGTGATGCAGCGTCAGCAGCACCGTGTGGTCGAGCGCCGCATGCCGCACATGCAGGGCCCGCAGGACCGGGCCCTCCGCGAGGTCGAAGGGGCGCGCCGCCTCCTCGCGCAGCAGGGGATCGACGGCGTCCGCGTCGGCGTCCACCGTGGGCACCGGGACCGGCGCGGCCGGTACGACGTCCTGGTACGGCTCGCCGCCGGCCTGCCGGTACCGGGTGCGCAGCACCTCGTGCCGGCGGACCAGTCCCGTGAGGGCCCGGGCGAACGCCTCGCGGTCGAAGGGGCCGCGGATCCGGGTCGCGAAGGGCACGTTGTAGAGCGCGCCGGTGTGGCCCAGCCGTTCCATCAGCCACATCCGGTGCTGCGCGTGCGAGAGGGGCGCCGGGCCGGTGACCGTGGCTTCCGGCACGGAGCCGGGTGCCGTCCGGGCGCCGGCGGCGCGGCGGCGGGCCCTGCGGAGCAGTTCCTCCTGCCGCGCGATGTCCTGGGCGGTGGTCACCGTCCGTCCTCCGTTCCCGTGTCCGCGGTGCCGTCCGGGCCGTAGGCGTCGGCCAGTTCGTCCTCCACCAGCCGTGCCTGCCCCGCCACCGTGGGGGCGGCGAAGAACGCGGCGAGCGACAGCTCCACGCCCAGGTCCTCACGGAGGTCGTCCACGACGCCCAGGGCGAGCAGCGAGTGTCCGCCGAGCGCCAGGAAGTCGGCGTCCGGGTCGGTCACCTCGCACTCCAGGGCCCGGCCCCAGGCCGCCGCGACGGCCTGCTGGACGGGGGTCAGCTCCCGCGCCGCCTGCGCGGCGGTCACGGACCGGCCGCCGAGCGCGGCCCGGTCGACCTTTCCGTTGACCGTGAGCGGCAGATCGTCCACCACGGACCAGGCGGACGGCAGCAGATGGACGGGCAGCATCCCGGCCAAGTGCTCGCGCAGCGCGGCCGGTTCGGGGCGCCGGCCCTCCGCCGGGACGACGAACGCGGCGAGCCGCCCGTCCCCGGGCCCCTCGGCGTCCGGACGCAGCACCGTGACGGCGGCATCCGCCACACCGGGGTGCGAGCGCAGCGCGTGCTCGACCTCGCCGGGCTCGATCCGGAAGCCGCGGACCTTGATCTGGTCGTCCAGCCGCCCGTGGAAGTCCAGCGTGCCGTCCGGCCGGGCCGAGACCAGGTCACCGGTGCGGTAGAGGCGGCCATGGACCGGGTGGTCGACGAAGACCTCGGCGGTGCGCTCCGGCTGCCCGAGGTAGCCCAGGGCCAGCCGCGAACCGCCGATCCACAGCTCCCCCCGGACGCCGGCGGCCACCGGCTCGCCCCGGTCGTCCATCACGTGCGCCGTCGCCCCCGCGATCGGCAGGCCGATGGGCGGCGGCCCGTCGCAGTCCTCCGGGCGCACCCGGTGGGCGGTGGCGAAGGTGGTGGCCTCCGTCGGGCCGTAGCCGTTGACCAGCTCCAGCCAGGGGTGCGCGCGCAGCACCGCGCGGGCGTGCCGGCCCGACAGCGCCTCCCCGCCGACGATCACACCGCGCAGCACCGCGAAGACCGCCGAGCCGCGCGCGGCGAGGTGGTGGAAGAGCGCGGTGGTCAGCAGCGCCACCGTGGCGCCGAGCCGTTCCACGTCCCTGGCCAGGTTCTCCAGCGACTGCCGGTCGGCGGTCGAGACCACGACCGCGGCGCCGTTCGCCAGCGCCACCCACACCTCGAACGGCGAGGCGTCGAAGGTGAGCGGGGAGTGGAACAGCACCCGGTCGCGCGGAGTGACCGTCAGGAAGCGCGGGTCCGCCGTCAGTTCCGCCACGCTGCCGTGGGTGACCGCGACCGGCTTCGGGC
This sequence comes from Streptomyces sp. I05A-00742, assembly GCF_013055795.1. Lineage (GTDB taxonomy): Bacteria > Actinomycetota > Actinomycetes > Streptomycetales > Streptomycetaceae > Streptomyces. The sequence continues at coordinate 7,634 of NZ_JABETO010000040.1, read as the reverse complement.
GGCCGGTCGAGCCCGAGGTGAACATGGTGTACGCGATCGCCTCCGGGTCGTACGGGCACGGCTCCGGCAGCTCGCGGTCCGCGAGCACCGCGTCCTCCTCGACGGTCCCGGACGCCGACACGGTCACCGTGCGCCCGGCGGGTATACGAGCCGCCTCCAGCACGTCCTTGCGCCCGACCGTGAGCTCCACCCGGCCGTCCGCCAGCATGGCCTCCGTCCGCGCCCGCGGGTACGCCGCGTCCAGCGGCACGTAGTGCCCGCCGGCCCACCAGACGGCCAGCTGGGCGACGACGAGGCCGGGGGAGTGCGGCAGCAGCAGGCCGACGGCGGTCCCCCGGGTGACACCCCGGGCCCGCAGGATGCCCGCCAGCCGCCTGGCGGCGTCGGCGAGTTCGGCGTACGTCAGGGTGTCGGCGCCGTCCGAGACGGCGAGGGCCGTCGGCGCGGCGGCGGCGTGGGCGAGGAACCGGCCGAGGGCGCCGCCGGAGGAGCTGTTGGCGGACGACCGCGTCCTGGGCAGGGGCAGGCCGTCGGTCGCCGGGCCGACTGTCCCGGTGTCCGCGCCAGGACGCGCGTCTTCCCGGCCGGTCGGCGGCGGGGTGTGCCGTCCCTCGGAGCCTCGGGCGTCCCCGGATGCCCCGGAGGTGTAGCCCCCGGCGTCCTCGGGCGCCCGCCGGGGTGCGGGAATCGACCCGGTCCCGCCCGGGCGGGCCTCCTCGTGGGCCGCCGCCCGGCGGGCGGGCTCTCCGGCCGCCGGAGCGGAACCGTGTGCGGCGGCGCCCCGGCTCGCCCCGTCGTCCGACGGGCGCCGCGCGTCCAACAAGGCGGCCAGCGCCCGGAGATCCGGCTGCCGCAGCACCTCGGGTGCCCGCAGCCGGACGCCGCACTGCTCCTCCAGGGCGGTCAGCAGCCGGGCGGCGGTCAGGGAATCCCCGCCGGAGCCGAGGAAGTTGGCGTCCGGGCCGAGGTCGGTCCTGCCGAGCAGGTCCCGGCACAGGCCGATGACCAGGTCCTCGGTCGGGGAGGATGCGGCGGAGTCGGGCGCCGCCGCCTCACGGCGGCCGGCCAGGAGCAGCTCGCGGTCGACCTTGCCGTTCACGTCCACCGGGAAGGCGTCCACGAAGCGGACCGCCGCCGGCACCGCCTGTTCCGGCAGCCAGCCTCGCACGGCCGCCAGCAGTTCCTCCGCGGCGGGTGCGGGCGTGCCGGGGGCGGGGCGGACGAACGCGATGAGGCGGACGCCGCCCCCGGCGGCGGTGTCCGCGGCCACGACGGTCCGCAGGACGCGCGGGTCCCGCTCGAAGGCCGCTTCCACCTCGGCGGGTTCGATGCGCACGCCGCGCACCTTCAGCTGGTCGTCCAGCCGGCCCAGGAACTCCAGTACCCCGTCCTCGCGCATCCGCACCCGGTCCCCGGTGCGGTACACACGGCCGGTGCCCATCACCCCGGCGGGCGGCGGCACGAAGCGCCGCGCGGTGAGATCGGGGTCCAGGTAGCCGAGGGCCAGACCGTCGCCGCCGACGCGCAGTTCGCCCGGCTCACCGCGCGGTACGAGGCGGCCGTCGGCGTCGGTGACGCAGGCGACGACGCCGGGCAGGGGCGTGCCGATGGGCGGGGGAGCGGAGGGGGCCGTGCCGTTCAGGGCATGGGCCGTGACCAGGACGGTCGCCTCGGCGGGACCGTAGTTGTTGTCCACGCGCGCGGTGACGTCGGGGCCGGGGACCCGGCGCAACCGGTCGCCGCCCGTACTGAGATGACGCAACGTCAAGTCATGCGGCCAGGGGCGTTCGAGGACGAGCTCGGCCAGCGGGGTGGGCAGGATCGCCACCGTCACCCCGGCCCGCCGCCACCAGTCCGTCAGCGCCTCCGGGTCCCAGCGGACGTCGTCCGGCGCGACGCTCAGCGCGGCACCGGACGTCAGCGCCGCCCACAGCTCCATCAGGTGCGGGTCGAAGGCCACCCCGACCAGCAGGCCGTGCCGGTCGCCCGGCCCGCAACCGGTGCGCCCGGCGTACCAGTCCAGCCGCGCGGCGAGCGCCGCACCGCTCACCGCCACGGCCTTCGGCACCCCGGTGGTGCCCGACGTGAGCACCGCGTACAGGGTGCCGTCCGGCGCGCCCCGCCGGTCGTCGGCCGGGACGGAGGACGGGAAGGCGGCGACAGGGTCGCCGGAGGCGTTGGCGCCGGCCGCGGGCAGCGGCAGCGGAACCGTACCGCCCGCCCCGGACGCCCCGGGCAGGGCGTCGGCCGAGCCGATCAGGCAGGTCACGCGCAGCACGTCCGCCACGGCCGCCAGCCGCCGCTCACCGGGGCGCGGCCCCAGCGGCAGGTAGACGGCGCCCAGCCGGGCCAGGGCGACGGCCGTCGCGACCAGGGCGACGGAGCGGTCCAGACACACCCCGACGAGATCGCCCGGCCGCACCCGGCCGCGCAGCGCGTCGGCGGTCCGGTCGGCCAGGACGTCCAGTTCGGCGTAGGTCCAGCTCAGTCCGCCGTCCTCGACGGCGGGGGCGGACGGGTCCCGCAGGACCCGGTCCGCGAAGCGGGCCAGGACGTCGTCCGGCCCGCGGTCGGCGCGTCGCTCGGCGCCGTACGCGACAGATGCAGTGGTCATGATTCCTCGTCGAATCGGAAGTCGATGGGTGGTCCGGGGCGCGGGCCGGTCAGCCCAGCCCCATGGCCCGGGCGACGATCACCTTCTGGATCTCCGAGGTCCCCTCGATGATCGTCATCATCCGGACGTACCGGTAAAGGAACTCCAGCGGATGCCCGCGCACCCAGCCCGTGGCCCCGTGCACCCGCAGCGAGCGGTCCACCACGCGCACCGCCGTCTCGGAGGCGGTGAGCTTCGCCAGCGCCGCGTTCTCCGGGGACTCCACACCGTCGTCCACCAGCCGCGCGCACGCCAGCGTCAGCAGCTTGGCCGCCTCGACCTCGGCGCGGCTGCTCACCAGGTGCTCCTGCACATGCTGGTAGGCGCCGATGCGCTCCCCGAACGCCCGCCGCTCGCGGGCGTACTCCACCCCGAGCCGCAGCGCGTACTCGGCGATGCCGTTGCACATCGCGGCCACCACCAGCCGGCCGCGGGACAGGCTGTCGATGCCGTTCCCCAGCGCCGCGCCGATCCCCGCTTCCCCGCCGACGACGGCGTCCGCGCCCAACTCCACGTCGTCCAGGACGAGTTCGAACAGCTCCTCGCCCGACATGCCGTCGTAGCGCTGCCCGATCCGCAGCCGCGGATGGTCCATCGCCACGACGAACGCCGTCGGACCGGCGTCGGCCTGGGCCACCACGATCGCGAAGTCCGCGTGCCCGGCGTTGCTCACGAACGTCTTCCGGCCGGACAGCACCCAGCCGCCGTCCGCCCGCCGCACGGCCGTACTCGTCAGCCGGAACGCGTCGGACCCGGCGTTCGGCTCGGTCAGCGCCAGACAGCGCGTCGTCTCCCCGCGCACCAGCGGCTTCAGGTACCGCTCGATCTGCTCGGGGGTGCCCTGCCGCAGCAGCGGGCTGGGCCCGTCGGACCCCGCCAGCGCGTACGGCGCCAGCGGACAGCCGCTGCGCCCGGCGGCGTGGTGCAGCAGCACCACGGCCGTGAACGGCATGCCGGAGCCGCCCAGTTCCTCCGGGTGGTCGGCGGCGTAGAAGCCCAGCTTGGCCGAGCGCGCGCGGACATACGCCCGTAGATCGGCCGGGGGCAGCTCGCCGCTCTCCGGGAGCTCCGCGGCCAGCGGCACCAGCTCCCGCCGGACGAACGAGGTGAACGAGTCGACGATCTCCCGGTGTCCGGCCTCCAGGACCGACGAGGGCGCGGTGCTCATCGGACCGCCTCCGTCACCGCGTGGGCCTGCTCGGCCAGAACGGGGTTCTGGAAGAGCACCCGCAGCGGCGGACGGCCGCCGAGCCGCGGCTCCAGCCACGCGGCGAGCTGCGCGGCGAGCAACGAGTGCCCGCCGACCTGGAAGAAGTGGGACGACGGCGAGAACCGGTCGTGCCCCAGCACCTCCCGCCAGCCCTCGGCCAGCAGCTCGACGGCCGGATCGGCGGCGGTCTCCGGCCCGCCGGCCGGCTCGTCGACGCTCAGGTCCTCGGCGATCCGGGCCAGCGCCGCCCGGTCCGGCTTCCCACCGGACAGCAGCGGCATCGACTCCAGCCGGACCCAGCGGGACGGGACGAGCGCGGCGGGCAGCCGCCCGGACAGCGCCCGGTGCAGCGCCACCTGGTCCGGCTCGGCACCGCCGTCCAGGAACCCGACCAGGCACGGCCCGGCCGCCGACCGGCCCAGCACCACCGCACACGACCGGCCCCCGAGCTCGCCCGACGCGGCGGCCTCGATCTCCTCCAGCTCGATGCGGTAGCCGCGCAGCTTGATCTGGTTGTCGTGGCGGCCGAGGAACCGCACCAGCCCGTCCCGGCCGGCGAAGCCCAGGTCACCGGTGAGGTAGACGTGCTCGCCGCCGAGCGCGGGCACGGTCACGAACCGGGCCTCCGTCGCCTCCTTGTTCCCCAGGTAGCCCTCCGCGAGACCGGCGCCGGACACGGCCAGCTGGCCGACGGCCCCGGCCGGCAGCGGGCGCAGCCCCGCACCCAGCACGTGCACCCCGACGCCGGGCAGCGCGGCGCCCAGCGGCACCTCCGCCGCGTCGTCGATGCCCGCGAGCGTCACCTCGTGGACCGTGGACGTGATCGTCGCCTCCGTCACCCCGTAGGCGTTGAGCACCGTCGCGTCCGTGGCGGACAGCAACTCCCGCAGCGCCGCCGCCGGAAGCCGCTCACCGCCGGCCACCAGCAGCCGCGGCGCCCACATCCCGTCCCGCAGCGCCTCGCCCAACTCCCCGCGCACCGCCAGGAGATAGCTCGTCGGCAGATTCGCCACCGTCACCCGCCGCGAGGCCAGGACGGCGATCAGCTCCGCCGCCGTCGGCACCTCGCGCTGCGGCAGCACCAGGCAGCAGCCGGCCAGCAGCGACGGCAGCACCTCCTCCAGCGCCACGTCGAAGGAGGGCTGCGCGAACACCAGCACCCGGTCCTCCGGCGACAGCGCGAACCGCTCCGCCGTCACCCGCGCGTGGTGGGCCAGCGCAGCCCGGCCGACCACCACGGCCTTCGGCAGGCCCGTCGAGCCGGACGTGTGGATGACGTACGCCGCGTCCGCCAGCGGCTCGGCCGGCTCCGCCGCCGGGAGGACCGGACCGTCCAGCAGGGCGACCGGCAGCCCCTCGGCGGGCAGCGACAGCGCGCTCTCCCGGTCGGCCAGCACCAGCGCCGGACGCAGCCGGCGCAGCAGCGTCTCCAGCCGGTCGGCCGGATCGTTGGGGGAGAGCGGACAGTACACCGCCCCCAGTCGCAGACAGGCCAGCAGCGTCACCACACCGTGCACACCCCGCGGCAGCACCGCCGCCACCGGCTGCCCGCGCCGCACCCCCGACGCCTTCAGCCGCCCCGCCAACTCGTCGACCATGCTGTTGAGTTCGCCATAGGTGATCTTCCGGGCGCCGCTCAGCAGGGCCACGCGCCCCGCTCCGTGCCGGCCGAGCGGGTCCAGGGTGTCGTCCTGACCGCCCTCCGCCGCCGCGCCCGTCACCGCGGCCACCGGCTCCGGGTCCAGCTCGGCCGCCGGCGCCGACGGCGCGTCCAGGTACGCCCGGACCAGCCGCAGGAACCGGTCGGCGAGCAGCCGGGCGGTCTCCTCGTCGAACAGGTCCCGGTCGTAGTCCCACACCAGCGTCATACCGGCGGCACCGGACCGCGGCCCGACCGTGCGCCGGTCGTCCGGGATCAGCACCAGGTCCAGGTCGAACCGGGTCGTGCCCGTGTTGAAGCCCTCGAACAGCGACACCTCCAGCCCCGGCACCTCCGTCTCCGGCAACGCCGCGTCGTGCGCGCTGAACATCACGTCGAACAGCGGGTTGTCCGCGCCCGAGGTGTGCAGGCCCAGCTCCCGGGTCAGCACCTGCACCGGCACGTCCTGGTGCGGAAGCGCCCGGATGAGCCCGTCGGTGACGTCGTCCACCAGCGCGTCGGCCCCGGCGCCCGGATCGAGCCGCAGCCGCAGCGGAATCGTGTTCACGAACATGCCCACGGTCTCCTCGAAGCCCGCCGGCCGGTTGCCGACCGCCGTGCCGACCACCAGGTCGGCGCGCCCGCTGTGCCGCCGCAGCAGCTCCGCGAAGAGCGCGAGGAGCGTGGAGAACGGGGTGTGGCCCATCGCCCTGCTGTGCGCCCGCAGCCGCTCGGCCAGCTCCGCGTCGACGCTCTGCCGCAACTGCGCCCCCGCGTGCCGGCGCCGGGCCCCCGGCCGGGCCAGCCCGGGCAGCGGCAGGTCGAACGTGGCGCCGTCCAGCTCGCGCCGCCAGTGCGCCAGCCCGGCCGCGCGCCGCTCCTCCCGCCCCGGGCCGGCCGCCGCCGCGATGTGCTCCTCGTACGACCGGACGGCGGACAGCGCCACGGACTCGCCCAGCACCCGCGCCCGGTAGACGGTGAACACATCGCGGAGCAGGACCGCGAACGAGTGCCCGTCATGGATGAGATGGTGCTCGACGTGGACGAGCCGGTGGTGGTCCGTCCCCAGCCGGACCAGCGTCCAGCGCAGCAGCGGGGCCTCGTGCACGTCCAGCGGCGTCTCCGCCTCCGTGCGCAGCAGCCGGCCGAAGGCGGCCTCGGGATCGTCCTCCCCGCTCAGATCGAGGGTCCGCAGCCGTGGGGGACAGCTCTCCCGGATCCGCTGCCCCGGCAACCCGCCGGACGTCTCGACGAGTTCGAGGCGCAGCCCGGGGTGCCGGTCGAGGACCGCGGAGAGGCCGGCCCGCAGGGCGTCCTCGTCGAGGGCGCCGCGCAAGTCCAGCGTGGCGGTGAAGTTGTAGGCACGGCTGCCGGGCAGCATCTGCTCGTGCAGCCACACGATCTCCTGGGATGTGGAGAGTTCGAACATGATCAGCCTTTCCGTTGTGGGGTGGGGGCGGTGAGGCGGAGCGTCGGCGCGTTCCCGTCGGGGTGGGACGGGAGGGGCGCCGGGCGGCGGCCGGCCGGTGGGCTAGCGCGCCTGAGGGGGAGTCAGAGCGGCGACGAGGGCCGCGAACGCGTCCTCGGCCCGGTCGTCCGGCACGGCCGAGCGCTGCCAGGCCATGCGCACGAGCAGGTCGTCGCCGTAGGAGACGGACACCGCGAACGGTGCCTGGAGCGGCCGGTCGTCGAAGTGCGCCTCGCGCCCGGTCGCACCGCCCAGCCGCAGCGGCGGCCTGCGGCCGAGGTCCTCGAAGGTGAGCAGCCCGTCGAGCCGCCCCGACCAGGGCGCACCGGCGGCGCGAGCCGCGTGGACCACCTCGTCGAACGGGGCGTCGGCGTGGTCCAGGTCGTCCCACCAGGCGGCGGTACGCCCGGCCGCGTCCGCCGCGTCGGCAGGATGGGCCACGGTGTTGAGGAAACAGCCCAGCACCGGCCCCGCCGCGGCGGGGCGTCCGCCCCACGGATAGCCCAGGGCCGGGACGCACTCGGTCCCGTACAGGACACGGGCGGCGCGGGCACAGGCGTCGAGCGCGGCCGGGAAGGCCGCCGCCCGTCCGTCGCCCGCCGGGAGCGCCAGCCGCCGCCGGGCGCTCCCCGTCCCCGGCCCGCCCGTCGCGGCCGGCGGGGGC
>NZ_JABETO010000004.1 GCF_013055795.1 Streptomyces sp. I05A-00742 | reverse complement strand
CTGGGTGTGGCGTCCGGCAACGGCAAGGGGCAGATCTTCGTCAAGGGCGAGGTCATCAAGACCGTGCCCGAGTCCAAGATCGTCGAGACCCTCATCGAAGAGGCGATGAAGCTGGCCGGCCGTATGGAAGCGGCGGGCGCCCCCTCCGGGCCGCCCGCCGTCACCGTGGCCGGCTGACGAGCACCGACGGGAGAGACCCGGCACGGACGGGGCCGGGCGGGCCCGGGGAGACCCGGGAAGACGAGCCGACTGAGCGAAGGAGGGGGCCGGCGTGTCGCTGCTGGAGAACATCCGCGGTCCGCGGGACCTGAAAGCACTGGGCACGGAGGACCTGAACGAACTCGCGGAGGAGATCCGCCACTTCCTGGTGCACGCCGTGGCCAGGACGGGCGGCCACCTCGGGCCGAACCTCGGCGTGGTGGAGCTCACCATCGCCCTGCACCGCTCCTTCGACTCGCCCTCCGACCGCGTCCTCTGGGACACCGGGCACCAGTCGTACGTCCACAAGCTCCTGACGGGACGTCAGGACTTCTCCAAGCTGCGCAGCAAGGGCGGCCTCTCCGGCTATCCCTCGCGCGAGGAGTCCGAGCACGACGTCATCGAGAACAGCCACGCCTCGACCGTCCTGAGCTGGGCCGACGGCCTCGCCAAGGCCAACCAGGTGCTCGGCCACTGGAACCGGCACGTCGTCGCCGTCATCGGGGACGGCGCGCTCACCGGCGGCATGGCCTGGGAGGCGCTCAACAACATCGCCGCCGCCAAGGACCGGCAGCTGATCATCGTCGTCAACGACAACGAGCGCTCCTACGCGCCCACCATCGGCGGCCTCGCCGACCACCTGGCCACCCTGCGCACCACCGACGGCTACGAGCGTTTCCTCGCCCGCGGCAAGGAGACGATCCAGGGGCTGCCCCTGATCGGCAAGCCCCTCTACGAGTCGCTGCACGGCGCGAAGAAGGGCTTCAAGGACGCCTTCGCGCCGCAGGGCATGTTCGAGGACCTGGGCCTGAAATACCTCGGCCCGATAGACGGGCACGACGTCGCCGCGGTGGAGTCCGCGCTGCGCCGCGCCAAGCGCTTCCACGGTCCCGTCCTCGTGCACTGCCGCACCGAGAAGGGCCGCGGCTACCGGCCCGCGCTGGAGGACGAGGCGGACCGCTTCCACACCGTCGGGGTGATGAACTCGCTCACCGGCGAGCCGCTGACCCCCGCCACCGGCACGTCGTGGACCTCGGTCTTCGGCGACGAGATGGTCCGCATCGGCGCCGAGCGGCCGGACGTGGTGGCGCTCACCGCGGCGATGCTCCACCCCGTCGGCCTCACCGGGTTCGCCGCGGCGTACCCGGACCGGGTCTGGGACGTGGGCATCGCCGAACAGCACGCCGCGACGTCGGCGGCCGGGCTGGCGACCGGCGGCCTGCACCCCGTCTTCGCCGTCTACGCGACGTTCCTCAACCGCGCCTTCGACCAGGTGCTCATGGACGTGGCCCTGCACAAGTGCGGTGTCACCTTCGTCCTCGACCGGGCCGGGATCACCGGCACCGACGGGCCCAGCCACAACGGCATGTGGGACATGTCGGTTCTCCAGGTCGTCCCCGGCCTGCGGATCGCCGCCCCGCGCGACGCGACCCGGCTGCGCACCCAGCTCCGCGAGGCCGTCGACATCTCGGACGCCCCCACCGTCGTGCGCTTCCCCAAGGCGACCGTCGGCCCGGACATCCCGGCCGTGGACCGCGTCGGCGGCATGGACGTACTGACCCGCCCCGAGACCCCCGACGTCCTGCTCGTCTCCGTGGGCACGATGGCCGAGGTGGCGCTGGAGGCCGCCGACCTGCTGGCCGCGCGTGGCACCGGCTGCACCGTCGTCGACCCCTGCTGGGTCAAACCGGTCGACCCGGAAATGCCCGCCCTTGCCGCCGGCCACCGGATGGTGGCGGTCGTCGAGGACAACAGCCGGACCGGAGGGGTGGGCTGGGCCGTCGCCCAGGCGCTGCGCGACGCGGACGTGGACCTGCCCCTGGAGACCATCGGCGTTCCCGAGCAGTTCCTCGCCCACGCCAAGCGCTCCGAGGTCCTCGCCGACCTGGGGCTCACCCCCGCCGAGATCGCCGGCCGGATCAGCGCGGTCCTGGCCCGCAAGGACGTCGGGAGGGACCCGGGCCGGGCCGCCGCCCCGGCGCGTAAGGAGAGCGTATGACCGTCGGACCCACCGAGGACGCCAAGGGCTTCGACCTCGCCCGGCTGCTCGCCGAGCGCGGCGGGGAACGGTATGAGCTGCACACGCGGCACCTCAACCACCAGCTGCCCCGGATGCTCCACACCATCGGCTTCGACAAGGTCTACGAGCGGGCCGAGGGCGCCCACTTCTGGGACGCCGACGGCAACGACTACCTCGATATGCTCGCCGGCTTCGGGGTGATGGGCCTCGGCCGCCACCACCCCGTCGTCCGCAAGGCCCTGCACGACGTCCTGGACGCCTCGCTCGCCGACCTCACCCGCTTCGACTGCCCGCCGCTGCCCGGCCTGCTCGCCGAGAAGCTGCTCGCGTACTCGCCCCACCTGGACCGGGTGTTCTTCGGCAACAGCGGCACCGAGGCGGTCGAGACCGCCCTCAAGTTCGCCCGCTACGCCACCGGCAAGCCGCGGATCCTGTACTGCGCGCACGCCTTCCACGGGCTGACCACCGGATCGCTGTCGGTCAACGGCGAGAACGGATTCCGCGACGGCTTCGCGCCGCTGCTCCCCGACACCGCGATCGAGCTGGGCGACCTCGACGCGCTGGAACGGGAGCTGCGGCGCGGCGACGTCGCCGCCTTCGTCGTCGAGCCCATCCAGGGCAAGGGCGTCCACATGACCCCGCCCGGCTTCCTGCGCGCCGCCCAGGAACTGCTGCACCGGCACAAGGCGCTGCTCATCGCCGACGAGGTGCAGACGGGGCTCGGGCGCACGGGGATGTTCTACGCCCACCAGCACGAGCCCGGTGTCGAACCGGACCTGGTGTGCGTGGCCAAGTCCCTGTCCGGCGGCTACGTCCCGGTCGGCGCCACCCTCGGCAAGGAGTGGATCTTCAAAAAGGTCTACTCCTCCATGGACCGCGTCCTCGTCCACTCCGCCAGTTTCGGCTCCAACGCCCAGGCCATGGCCGCCGGCCTCGCGGTGCTGTCCGTCATGGAGGACGAGCGCGTCGTCGACAACGCCCGCACCACCGGCGACCTGCTCCGCTCCCGGCTGGCCGCGCTGGTCGACAAGTACGAGCTGCTGCACGACGTCCGCGGCCGTGGCCTGATGATCGGCATCGAGTTCGGCCGCCCCAAGTCCCTCGCCCTGCGCGGCCGCTGGACCATGCTCCAGGCCGCCCGCAAGGGCCTCTTCGCCCAGATGGTGGTCGTACCACTGCTCCAGAAGCACCGCATCCTCACCCAGGTGTCGGGCGACCACCTGGAAGTCATCAAGCTGATCCCGCCGCTGATCATCGGGGAGGCCGAAGTGGACCGCTTCGTGGCGGCGTTCACCGCGGTGATGGACGAGGCGCACGGCGGCGGGTCATTGATGTGGGACTTCGGACGGACGTTGGTGAAGCAGGCGTTGCAGAGTAAATAGACCGGCCGGAATGACCGCGATGATGACGCCCCTTCGTTGTCGCCGATATCGGGTCGACTGGACGACCGCTAGCCGCGGGGTGCGGGCGGCCGTACGGGGTCGGTACGGTCCGTGCGGGGGGTGGGGAGGGCGGGGCGGGTGGCCAGGTGGTGTTGCAGCCGGGCGTGGCGGAATTGGTAGACGGGCCCGACCTGGCGGAGGATGCCGAGCCGGTGCGCGTCGGCGAGGAACGCCTGGAGCCGCCAGGGGAGTTCGTCGCGGGCGGCGAGGAGGAGGCGGGCGAGGGTGTAGTGGGGCCAGGAGTGGGCGGTCAGGGCGAGGACCGAACCCCAGAGGCCGCCGTGGAGGAGGCCGGCGACGGCGGCGAACGTGGTGGTGCGCAGCGGGTCGGACGGGACCCAGGGCAGGGCCCGTATGGCGCCGTCCGGGATGAGGAAGACGACCGCGCAGGCCGCTCCACTGATCAGTGAGACCAGGCGGTCCGCCCGGACGGAGGACGCGGCTGTCGCCACGTCGTCGGCGGTGGACGGGTCCCGGATCCAGTCCAGGGCGGCCAGGCTGATGCCCGCCACGATGCCGATCACCAGTCCCCAGGGCACGGTCCCGGGCGGGACGACGTCATCGAACCCGGCCATGGTGTAGCCGGTGAAGACGGTTTCGCTGATGGTGGCGATGCCGATGACGAGGACGAGCGCGCGGATCAGTTGTCTGCGCCAGTGCCTCCGGGCGGGGCGGCTCCGGCTCGGGGTGCGGGGAGGGGACGGCAGCCCCGCGCCCAGCATGACGAGCCACATGCTGAAACAGAAGAAGCCGACGGCGGCCGCGGGCACTGTTCCGGGAACGCCTCCGCGGTAGTAGGACCACGACGACGGCAGGGCCGCGAGGCCACCGCACAAGGAGACGACGGCAGCGGTGGCGGAAGTGTGCGCCAGGCTGCTTCTCCGCACGGTGATCAGGCCGCCGAGAGCGAGTACCGCGAGGCAGATGAGGCTTTCCAACAGCGACTGGGGGAACCACCGCAGGGCCTCCGACCACGAGGGCACAGTCAGGACGGCCACCTGGAACGCTGTGGCCAGCATGAACCCGGCGCATGTGACGAGGGCCCACGTTCCCGCGCGCCGCCACGCTCCGGCGAGGGCCGGGGTCCACCGGTAGAGCTGCCACCACGCCAGGTCGTAGGTGCCCTGGGCATGCATCCCCGTCGCGATACGGGCGAGGTGCTCCTGGGCCCGGCGGGGGTCCCAGCCGCGGTCGGGGCGCTGCCTTCGGGCGCGTCGGTAGAGAGCCGGGACGAGCGCGTCGAGGAGGTGGCGTTCGATATCGGAGGGTGCGGAGAAGCGCCGGGTGTCGAGGAGTTCGGCGGGATCGTTGTCGTCGTCGGCGTAGACGGACCGGGTGAGAGCCACCATCAGCGGGCTCGCCAGGGCTTGGGCCGCAGGGGCCCGCGGGTGGTGAACGAGGTGGTCGGCCAGGGCGTCCCAGCCCTGCTGACGGGGCCCCGGCGGCGTGGCCAGCCGCAGGAGGGCGAGGGCGTCGTCGGCGCGTACGGGCGCGGATTCCAGGACCGCCGCTCCGGTCAGGACGCCGCTCTCCGCCACCGCTCGCACATAGTCGTCGGTGCGGCAGGTGAGGACGAGGGGAGTGTCGGAGGGCAGGGTGTCGTTGAGGGAGGCCAGGGCTGCCGCCCGGCTCCGCTCGGGGAGTTCGTCGAGACCGTCGAGCACGGGGATCAGGAGGCGGTCGGTGAGGAGGTCCTCGATGACGCTGGCCCCGTAGTGCTCGGTGTCGGTCATCGCCGGATAGTCCGCACCGATCCGGCGGCGCAGCCAGTCCCCGGCGCTCTCGCGCGCGGGGTCGAAGGAGGAAAGCGAGAAGAGCACGGGAACCGGGTCGCCGGTGGCGCGCGTGCGCAGCAGGGCGAGCAGGAGGAGGACGGCGAAGGTCGTCTTCCCCGACTCTCCCGGACCCAGCACCACCAGGCGCCGGCGCGCCAGCGACCTGAACGCCCCGGCCAGTTCCTCCTCCGGTCCACCGGCCCGGCAGACCACCTGCGTGCCCACCAGCTGACGGTGGTCGGACACTCCCGGGTGGGAACAGTCCGACCAGACCAGGCGCAGCGGCTCCGGGTCGTACAGCTGCCGGAGAACCGCCTCCTCCTCCCACTGCCGGCGGACCGTACGGGCCAGCACCTCGGCCGCGTCCGCGACTTGCCCGCCGCTGGAGTGCGCACGGCTGCGCTCCGCGCGCCGGGCCCACACGGACACCACGCCGAACAGGGCGACGACAGCGCTCACCACCGCTGCGGCGGCGGAGATCCGGGCCGGATCCCGCAGCGGCCACACCCACAGCAAACCGCACGTGACCGCGGCGCACAGCGCCCAGGTCACCGTCCATCGCCAGCGCATACCGAGTGAAACGACGTGTCGGCGGCCGTAGTTACAGCGGCGGCAGTCGGTTCTCTGTTCCCGGGGGACGCTCCCCGGGGCGGCGCCTCAGCCGGTCAGCATGCGCTCCCGCAGCCGTTCCCGGCTCTCCGGGGTGAAGCCCAGGCCCTCGGCGAGGTACCGGTCCACCGACCCCCATGTGCCGTCGATGGTCGCGAACGCCTCCGCCAGGTACTCCGTCCGCGCCGCGAACAGCGGCGAGAGCAGCTCCATCGCCTCGGGCGAGGACTCGACGTCCCGTCGTACGGGGAACCGCCGGTGGGGCGCGTCGGACAGCAGGTAGTCCGCCTCGACGGCGTCGCGGGGGACGCCGAGGGCGAGCAGGGTGACGGCGACGGCGAGGCCGGCGCGGTCCTTGCCGGCGGCGCAGTGCATGAGGGCGGGGAGGTCGCCGTCGGCGAGGGAGTGGAGCATACGGCTGTGTTCGGCGGTCCGGTGGGTGATGATCGCCCGGTAGGAGCCGGTCATCCGGGCGGCCGCCCGGCCCTCGGCGAGGAGGGAGCGCAGCTGCTCCGGGCCGCCCCCGTGGACCATCCGCCAGAACTCGGTGCCGTCCGCGGGGTCGCTCATGGGGAGGTTGACGTTCCGCACGCCGGGCAGGGTGACGTCCGGGCCCTGGTCCGCGATGTCGGCGGAGTTGCGGAAGTCGAAGACGGTGTGCAGGCCCAGCGAGCCGAGGAACGCCGTGTCCGCCTCGGTGGCCCGGGCGAGGTGGCCGCTGCGGAAGAGGACGCCGGGCCGTACCCGCCGCCCGCCGGCGGCCGGGAGCCCGCCCAGGTCGCGGAAGTTGAGGACCCCCGCCAGCAGGGGCTCGGTGGCGGGGACGTGTGGCGTCTGGGTCACGGGCGCTCCTCTGGTCGGCCGGCGGCACCGGTCGGCATGCGGCGCCGGTACGACCCTACGTCCGCGTATTCCGCGAGAGGTGACTCAATTGGGGTGGGATACATCACTGCACGTCAACCCCTGGTTACGGTGGCGTAGGTCACTTGGGAGGAGGAATGATGTGCTGACGTGGCAGACGATTCGAATTCAATGAGCAAGAGCGCGATCGGGTCGTACGCAGCCGTCGGGGACAGCTTCACCGAGGGCGTCGGCGACCCGGGTCCCGGCGACTCGTTCATCGGCTGGGCCGACCGACTGGCCGTACTCCTGGCCGACCAACAGGAGGAGCACACCTTCCGCTACGCCAACCTGGCGGTGCGCGGCAGGCTCCTCGACCAGATCGTCGAGGAACAGGTGCCGCGGGCGAAGGAGCTCGCACCCGGCCTGGTCACGTTCTGCGCGGGGGGCAACGACATCCTGCGGCCGGGGTCCGACCCGGACGACGTGGCCGAGCGCTACGAGGCGGCCGTGGCCGACCTCCGGGCCTCCGTCGGCACGGTGCTGGTGTGCACCGGCTTCGACACACGCGACGTACCGGTCCTGAAGCATCTGCGGGGCAAGATCGCCACCTACACCGCCCACGTCCGCGCCATCGCGGACCGGCACGACTGTCCGGTGCTCGACCTGTGGTCGCTGCGCTCGGTGCAGGACCGGCGGGCCTGGAGCGACGACCGGCTCCACCTCTCGCCCGACGGGCACACCCGGGTGGCGCTGCGCGCGGCCCAGGTCCTCGGCCTCTCGGTGCCGGCCGACCCGGACCAGCCGTGGCCGGCGGAGGGGCAGCGGACGCCGGCCGAGGTGCGGCGGGACAACATCCACTGGGCGCGGGAGCACCTGGTCCCGTGGATCGGGCGGCGGCTGCGCGGGGAGTCGTCGGGCGACCACGTGGAGCCCAAGCGGCCGGACCTGCTGCCGCTGTAGAGGGCTGCGGAAGGCTTGGGGGAACGACGGTCTGTGCCCCGGCACCTCCCTTCGCGGGGAGGTGCCGGGGCACAGACCGTCGGACGGCGGAGCCGCGGTCCCCGCGCCGGTGGTGCGGGCGGAACGTCGGTGATGCGGGCGGGGCGGGCCCCGCCCGGGGACGCCCAGGGGCCGAGCCTAGGGACCGAGCCGCCGGTGCGGCAGTTCCGCCCAGACGACCCGGCCGCGGCCGGCCTCGTCCGGCCGTACTCCCCAGGCCTGCGACAGGGCGCCGACGAGCAGCAGCCCCCGCCCGCTCTCCTCGTCCGTCCCGCTGAAGCGCGCCCGCGGTTCCGTGGGGGCACAGCCGTGGTCCGCGACCTCGATGTGCACCAGGACCTCGTTCACCCGCAGTTGGCAGCTGACCTTGTCGCTGTCCGTGTGCCGCACGGCGTTGGTGAAGAGCTCCGACACCACCAACCGGGCGTCGTCACAGGCCGTTTCGTCGATGCCCCACTCCCGCAGCCGGGCGAGGACTTGTCTTCGCGCCTCCGCGACCGAGGCGTTGAGGGCCGGGAAGTTGAACCCGTAGGCGTAGGCGACCTGCGGGCGCCCGCCGAAGCAGCCGCCGCGGCGCCCCAGCAAAGGTGCGTCTTGGGAGGGGACCACTCCGCAACTATGTGCGATGTGAGTCAGGTGTGGCAAGCTTCAGTCTGTAAATTGCAGAATTGAAAGCGCAGCCTGTCGGCTTTGCGGACTGCATGGCACACTGCTGGGCATATGACGGGAGTTGGCGGGGCAGGAGGAGGGGACAGTGGGGGACGCGCGGGCGGCAGGCGCTCCGACCGTGCTGCGTGTCGTACTCGGCAAGCGGCTGCACGACCTGCGGGAGCAGGCGGGGCTCACCTTCCAGGAGGCGGGGCGGGCGCTCGACGTCACGCATGCCACCATCCGCAGGATGGAGAAGGCCGAGGTCGGCCTGAAGGTCCCGTACGTGGAGAAGCTGCTGCGGATCTACGGCGTGGACGACCCGGCGGAGATCGAGGGCTTCCTCGCCCTCACCCGGGAGGCCAACCGCCCCGGCTGGTGGCACCGCTTCCGTGATGTCCTGCCCGAGTGGTTCAGCGCGTTCGTCAGCCTGGAGGGGGAGGCCAACCTCATCCGCGCCTACGAACCGCACTACGTCCCCGGCCTGTTGCAGACCGAGGACTACGCCCGGGCGGTCCTCCGCGCGGGACAGCCGCACGCGCCGGACGCGGAGATCGAGCGCGCCGTCGCCGTCCGCCGCGAGCGGCAGAACCTGCTCACCCGGGAGAACGCGCCCCTGCTGTGGGTGGTGATGGACGAGACCGTGCTGCGCCGCCCCATCGGCGGCCCCGAGGTCATGCGGGGCCAGGTCGCCCGGCTCGTCGAGGCCACCGCCATGCCGAACGTGAGGCTCCAGATCATCCCGTTCGCCGCCGGGCCGCACCCGGCGATGTACGGACCGTTCCACATCTTCCGGTTCCCCATCGAGGAGCTCCCGGACATCGCGTACGCCGAAAACCTCATCGGCGCTTCCTATTTCGACCAGCGCGAGGACGTCTCGGCCTTCCTGGAGGCACTGGACCGGATGTGCGCGCAGGCCGCGCCCGCACACACCACCAAGGCATTCCTGGGTGGCATTCGTAAGGAGATCTGAACCATGGATCGCATATACAACGGCATGCCCGCCACCGACCTCGGCACCGAGGGCTGGCGCAAGCCGTGGAGCGGCGGCAACGGGGGAAGCTGCGTCGAGGTCATGCGTCTGAGAGACGGCCGGGTCGCGCTGCGCCAGTCCACGGACCCGGAGGGGCCCGCGCTGATCTACACGCACAGCGAGATGGAGACCTTCATCAGAGGCGCGAAGGCCGGAGAGGCCGACTTCCTGCTCGCCGGAGCGGCCGAAGGGCAGTGGACGTGAGCGGGACGGCCGCACAAGGACGGGGCGACGGGGAGGACGGGGGTTTCCCCGTCGCCCGGATCGACACGAGCCGGCCGCACCCGGCCCGGATGTACGACTACTACCTCGGCGGCTGGGACAACTACGAGGTCGACCGGGAGGCCGCCGAGCAGCTGCTCACGCTGGCCCCCGAGACCCGGCAGGCCGCCCGCGCCAACCGCGCCTTCCTGCGCCGGGCGGTGCGCGAGGTGGTGCGGGGCGGCATCCGGCAGATCATCGACGTCGGGACGGGCATCCCCACGTCCCCCAACACCCATGAGGTGGCCCGGGAGACGGCCGCCGGGGTGCGGGTGGCGTACGTCGACAACGACCCGATCGTGGCGACCCACGCCGGGGCGAAGCTGACCGACGACGGCAGCGCCGGGTTCGTCCTCGCCGATGTGCGCGAGCCGGACAGCATCCTGGAGCACCCCGTCGTCCGGGAACTCGTGGACTTCACCCGGCCGGTGGCGCTGCTGCTGGTCGCGGTCCTGCACTTCATCCAGGACGAGGAGGATCCGGCGGGCATCGTCCGGGCGCTCACCGGGGCGCTGCCCGAGGGCAGTTGCCTGGTGCTGACGCACGGCACCGCCGACTTCAACAGTGAGGCGTCCCGCTCCGCCGCCACCGCGTACCGGAACGCCACGGCCCAGGTGACCCTGCGGAGCCACCGGGAGATCGTGTCGTTCTTCGAGGGGTTCGACGTGCTGGACCCCGGCGTCGTCCAGGTGCCGCTGTGGCGCCCGGACGGTGAACCGCCGGCCACGGGGGTGCTGGCGGGGATCGGTCTGTACGGCGGAGTGGGGCTCAAAAAGTAATCCGGTCCGTTCCGGCAGCCGGCCCGGGGAGGGGGACCCCGGCGGTGTCGTCGGACAGGACCGTCAAGCGTGATGAAAGGGGCAGGGCGTGACCGAGCAGGGCACGGGCGGCGGGGGATTCGCGGCCGAGGAGATCGACACGAGCCGGCCGCACCCGGCCCGGATGTACGACTACTACCTCGGTGGCTGGGACAACTACGAGGTCGACCGCGCGGCGGCGGAAAGATTCATCCAGGTCATACCCGATATACGCCCCGGCGCCCGGGCCAACCGCGACTTCATGCTGCGCGCGGTGCGGAAGGTCGTCGAGAGCGGTGTGCGCCAGATCATCGACATCGGTACGGGCATCCCGACCTCGCCCAACACCCATGAGGTGGCCCAGGAGACCGACCCCGACATCCGCGTGGTCTACGTCGACAACGACCCGATCGTGGCGACGCACGCGGGGGCCAAGCTGACGAACACGGGGAACGCGGGCTTCCTGCTGGCCGACGTGCGCGAGCCCGAGAAGATCCTCGACCATCCCGTGCTGCGCGAACTGATCGACTTCGACCAGCCGGTGGCGCTGCTGCTCGTCGCCCTCCTGCACTTCGTCACGGACGAGGAGAACCCCGCCGGCATCGTCGCCACCCTGGCCGAGGCGCTGCCCGAGGGCAGCTGCCTCGTCCTCAGCCACGGCACCACCGACTTCCACAGCGAGGCCGCCCGGGCCGCGGCCGACGCGTACAGGAACGCGACGGCCCCGGTGACCCTGCGGACGTACGCGGACATCGTGCCGTTCTTCGACGGCTTCGAGCTGCTGGACCCGGGCGTCGTCCAGGTGCCGCTGTGGCACCCGGACGGCGAGCCGCCGACCCCCGCGGAGCTGGCCCGCGTGGGGTTCTACGGCGGCCTCGGCTTCAAGACCGGCCGCTGACGGGCGGCCCCGGCGCCGCGCCGGCGGTGGTCACACCGCGGCGCGGGCCGGGATGTCGCAGCTGTCCTTGAAGCCCTGACTGGTCAGTCCCAGTGCGGCGTTGGTGCGCGAGCGGAGGTTCTCGACCGAGATCATCTGGGTCAGTTCGACCAGCCGGTCGTCGTCCAGGTGCTTCCGCAGCCGCTCGACGAGCGCGTCGTCCACCGTCGGCGGGGTCGCGGTCATCGCCTCCGCGTACTCCATGACGTCGCGCTCCAGCGGGGTGTAGACCTCACTGTCGCGCCAGCGCGGCACATCGCGCAGCTTCTCGTGCGCCATGCCGTGCTGGCGGTTCTCCCAGTAGCCGAAGTCCATGCACCACGAGCAGCCGATGGCGGCCGACGACGCCATCACGGCCAGCGCCTTGAGCCCCGGGTCCAGCCGCTTCCACCGCCCCACCGACAGCTCGAAGAGCGAGGTGGACAGCAGCACCCCCCGGTGGTGGGCCAGGGCGAGCAGCGGCTCGAGCACCTGCCCGTACGCGCGGCGGCAGTACCGGGCGGTGAGGCGGTTCAGGATCGTCGGGGGCGGGTTCAGCGGGATACGGGCCATGACGGGACCGGTCCTCTCGGGTCGTGGGGTCGCTTGCAGGGGTACGACGGGCGACCCGGCGCGGACGTGACACCTTCCAGGCACTTTCCGGGAAAATCTTTCCCGATGCCTTCGTCGCCTCGCGCGCCTAGGCTGAACACATGCACGACGAGCTGTTCCCGCGGCCGCCGGCCGAGGTGGCGCCGGGGGCCGTGCACGTTCCCGGCTGGCTGGACCCCGCCGCCCAGCGCCGGCTGCTCGACGCCTGCCGCGAGTGGTCCAGGCCCCCCGCCGGGCTGCGGACCGTGCGCATGCCGAGCGGCGGCGAGATGTCCGTCCGCACGGTGTGCCTGGGCTGGCACTGGTACCCGTACGGCTACGCCCGGACCACCGTCGACGGCGACGGCACCCCCGTCAAGCCGTTCCCCGACTGGCTCGGCGACCTCGCCCGGGACGGTGTCGCCCGCGCCTACGGCACGGCGCCCGGCGCCGAGCCCTACGACATCGCCCTGGTGAACTTCTACGACTCCGACGCGAAGATGGGCCTCCACCGCGACGCCGACGAGACGTCCGACGCCCCCGTCGTCTCACTCAGCCTCGGTGACTCCTGCGTCTTCCGCTTCGGCAACACCGAGACCAGGACCCGCCCCTGGACGGACGTCGAGCTCCGCAGCGGCGACCTCTTCGTCTTCGGCGGCCCCTCCCGCCACGCGTACCACGGCGTACCCCGCACCTTCCCGGGCACCGCACCGGCCGGCCTGGGGCTGACCGGGCGGCTGAACGTCACGCTGCGCGTCAGCGGGTTCTGACGGGTCGGGGGGCCGGAGGCGGCGCCGGTGCGGGGCTGACCGCGAAGGCTCAGGACGAGCCGTTCCGCAGGCGTTCGGTGCTGGTGTCGAAGAGCTTGAGGGCGCCGTGGACGTTCTTCAGGTCCACGGTGGCCCCGCTGAGTTCGAGGGCGACCGCTGCGGCGAGGTTGTCGCGGAGGAGCGGCTGCTGGACCTGTTCGATGAGGTTCAGGGCCCGTACGGCGCGGGCGTTGCGTTCGGCGTCCTCGCGGAGGTCGCCGAGCACTTGAATCATGAGTTTGCGTTCTTCCGCCCGGTTGCGGAAGAAGAAGAACGACAGCACCTGGGAGAAAAGGCCGGCCGCGGTCATGACCACGGCGAGTACCAGGTCGTCGGACCGGTAGACGCCGACCAGAATTCCCGCGGCGATGATGGCGTATCCGAGTACGGCCGCTGCGATGGCCGCGAAAAAGCTGACGTCGGCCCGGCGCCCGACCTTGGCGTAGTACCCCTCCAGGAGGCGGGAGAGCGTCGCCTGCGCCGGGCTCGGTGCGGCCTCCGCGGCCTCGGTGGCCAGTGGTTGGGTGACCAGTGGCTCCGCCGGGGCGGGGCCTCCCGCCTCCGCCTGGGTTCTCGCCCGGAGCCGGGCCACGGCCTGGGTCCAGGCGTCGGGCCCGGTGGTCGTGGCCATGGCGGAGACCGCGGCCACGAGTGCTGATATTGGATCCATGATGATCCACCCCCGATTTGGCAGTGGCTTCTGACGTTACTGGCGTGGGGGTGTTGGAAGTGTGAGGTGTCCGGGAAATAGTGGGGGAACAGGGAATTCCCGTACGGGTATTCGCTGTGGTGTTTGTTCGATTGTCGGGGGTGGAATTCCCTGAGCCGGGAGGGGGTGTGTGCCCTCCCGGCGGACCCGGCCGCAGGACCCGCGGAAACGATCAAGGATGGCGCGGGCGGGTGGGACCGGCCGATAATGGGACGGATCGTTTCCCCACGCCCTGGAGGTGCCGTGCCCGGCTCCCGCGCTCCCCGATCACCGCTCGACGCGCTGCGCCCGGCCGCGTTCGGCGCCGACCCGTCGGGGGAACGGATGGCCCGCATCAGGCGGTCGCCGCACTTCGCCGGCGGGGTCTTCGTCAACCCGGCCGGGCCCGAACGGGCGCCGTCCCGTTCGATGCTGGCCTTCCTGCCCACGTACTTCCGCAAGGAGGAGCGCGTCCGCCGCGCCCCCGCGCACGCCGTCCCGGTGCACCCCACGACCGTCGCCGACCTGGCCGCGGCCCCCGCGTCGGGGCTGCGGATCACCTGGATGGGGCACTCCAGCGTGCTGGCCGAGATCGACGGCCACCGGGTGCTGTTCGACCCCGTCTGGTCCGAACGCTGCTCCCCGTCCGCCTTCGCGGGTCCCAGACGGCTGCACCCCGTACCGGTGCCGCTCGCCGAGACCGGGCACGTGGACGCCGTCGTCATCTCCCATGACCACTACGACCACTTGGACATGCCCACCGTGCGCGCCCTGGCCCGCACGGGAACGGCCTTCGTGGTGCCGCTCGGCGTCGGCGCGCACCTGGAGCACTGGGGGATCCCGGCCGGGCGGATCACCGAACTCGACTGGCACGAGTCCACTCTCCTCGGTGACCTCACCCTGACCGCCACCCCCGCCCGTCACTTCTGCGGCCGGGCGCTCCGCAACACCCAGCACACCCTGTGGGCATCCTGGGTGGTCGCCGGCCCCCGGCACCGCGTCTTCCACAGCGGCGACACCGGCTACTTCCCCGGCTTCGCCGGAATCGGCGAGCGCTACGGGCCGTTCGACGCCACCCTGATGCAGGTCGGCGCCTACTCCGAGTTCTGGCCCGACATTCACATGGAACCGGAGGAGGGCCTGCGCGCCCACCTCGACCTCCAGGGCTCCGCCCCCGGCGACCGCGGCATCCTCCTCCCCATCCACTGGGGCACCTTCAACCTCGCTCCCCACCCGTGGGACGAACCCGCCGAACGCACCGTCACGGCGGCCTCCCGCGCCGGCGTACGGTACGCCGTCCCCCGCCCCGGCCAGCCCTTCGAGCCGGCGGACGGGCTGGCACCGGACGCGTGGTGGCAGACCGTCGCCGTGGACGGGAAACAGCGGCGCGCTACGGGTGCCCCCGCGCCCGCGGTACGGCTCGGCCTGGCGGCCGACCGGTGATGCCCGGGCGGGTGCCGCCCTCAGGGGCGGGGGCGTGGCCAAGAACGTCCAGACGGAGAACGCGGCGAGCGGGAGAGAGTCGAAGCCGACGGCCGCACCGGCGTAGGTGAAGGTCACCGCCGTGAACGCGGAACCGGCGATGAGGCCACAGATCTCCGGGAAGAGAGCTATGGCCCCATCGAGTTGATCGCGTCGACGAGCTCGCACGCCATTTTCCTGGGCTTTCCCGCACTCCTGGGTGGCTTTGCCGAACGTACGCCCAAGCCTCGGTGAGGCTAAGGGGAGTGGAGTGGGTCAGGGGAGAGCGCGTTTCGGCATACCTGGGCACAGAGGCGCACTTCGTGCGCTGCCCGGGAGCGCTTTATCGCCGACTCGTCAACTCGTCACAGGATTTCGATGGCGTTGACCTTCGGCGGGCGGTTGGGGAAGGTGATTTCGTGCCACCGCTCGATTTTCACCGAGTCGCCGTTGGCGTCGTAGTAGATCAGGTCGTTGTTCCCGGTGGAGATCTTGTCGACCCACCATCCGCCGAAGTTGGTCTTTCCGCGGTTCGCGTAGCAGTCCACGCTCTGGCGGCCGCCGCTGTGCGACCAGATCTTCAGGAAGTTTTCCCCGCCGCGGCAGGTGACGTGGTCGATGGCGAATGCGTTGCCGGTCGGCACGGCCACGGTGAGGGTGGCGGCCGCGGCGAACGCTGCCGCTAAGGAGCAGAGGGATTTCTTCGTTTTCGAGATCACAAGTTCTCCTCATGCGAATGTCGAACCGGGAGCTCACTTCCTGGGCAAGACTCTGGATGGCACCTGCAACAGGGCCGTCGTGTTGTCTCGTCCCGTGATTGCGATAACAACGGTCCTATAAAGCGGCTGTATGGGGCAATCTTCTCCGTGATCCTCGGCTGGAATGTACCCCCCAAATGTCCGGATCGGTGTCATGTGGAGGGAGTTGGCACGTTCGCGCCCGGGTGTGGGCTGCCGTGGCCACAGGGGGCCACAGGGGGCCACAGGGGGGGGCAAGCGGCCCCACCCCGACCGCCGTCACCCGGCGTACCGGCACAGGCCCCCCTCAGTGCCCCAAGTCGCAGCAGGAATCCCGCCGCAGCCGTCGTCCGACCTCCAGCCAGTCCCCGTGGGTCGAGCTCTTGCTCCTTGCCGCCGGGGCCTCGTCGCTGCCGTAGGCGGCGAGCAGGGTGCGCTGGTCGAAGGGGATGCCGCCGCGGAGCACCGACTCGGTTCGCACGAGGGTGTCGAAGTTCTCGAAGGGGTCGCCGTCGACGACGGTCATGTCGGCGAGCTTGCCCGCCTCCAGGGTGCCCAGGTCGCGGTCCGCGCCGAAGACCCGCGCCGGCAGCACGGTCGCGGTGCGGAGCGCCTCCGCGGCCGACAGGCCGTAGCGGTGCAGGGCCCGGAGGCCCACGTGGAGGGAGAGGCCGACGGGGACCAGCGGGGCGTCCGTGCCCAGGGCGACGAGACCGCCGCCGGACAGGACGCGCCGGTAGACGTCCACCTCGGTCCGGAGCGTGGCCAGTTGCTCGTCCGTCGGGCGTTCGGCGGCCGTCTTGCGGACCAGCGCCACGTCCCACGGCGGCATCAGCCGGGTCACCCGCGGGTCCTCCGCGAGGGCCGGGGCGGCGCCGAGCAGGGGCACCGACGTGAAGAGGGTGGCGATGAGGTGGAAGTCCGTCCGGGTGTAGACCTCCTGGACGTCCTGGTAGGCCCGACCGCTCGCCGACGTCGCGTGCCCGAACTCCATCCGCTGCGTGGCCTGGAGATGGGTCGTCAGATCCTGACCGAGCTGGACGCCGGGGGAGCACAGGTGCGAGCCGGTGCGCACCCCCAGCTCCTCGTGCGCGTACCGCGCGGCCTCCGTCATCACCCAGCCGGGCGCCCGGACGTACGTCTTCACGAAGTCCCAGTCCAGGGCCGAGGCCCGGGACAGGGACCGGCGCAGACCCTCGCGGGTCCGGTGGGCCCGGCCCATGCTGTACGCCACGCGGGCGCCGTCGAGGAGTTCGCCGCAGGTCAGCAGGCGCGGCCCGGCGAGGTCACCGGCCGCCACCGCCTCGCGGAGGCGGGCCTGTTCGTAGGCGGCACCACCGAACGAGACGGCCGTGGTGATCCCGTAGGCGAGCTGGAGGGCGGTCTGCCGGCCGCCGTAGGTGATCTGCCAGGGGTGGGTATGGGCGTCCCACAGCCCGGGGATCACCGTCCGCCCGGACGCGTCGACCGTGTGCCGCGCGGCGCGGCGCGCCCGGCGCGGTTCGACGGCGTGGATCCGGCCGTCGCGGACGAGCACGTCGACGTCCTCGCGGACGGTGTCCCCGGTGCCGTCCCAGAAGCGGCCCGCGCGCACGACCGTGTCGGACGGCGTCGGCCTGCGGTAGTCGAGGGAGACCGGCACCGTGCGCGTCCGCCCGTCCGCCACCTCCAGCAGGCGCAGCTTCCCGGCCGAGAGGTAGAGGATCCGGCGCGAGTCCGCCGACCAGGACGGGTGGTCGGCCGCCTCGTCGGTGAGCCGGCGCGGCGCGCCCGCCGGGGACCCGTCGGGGCGTACGGGCAGCAGCCACAGCGCGGACTCGCTGATCACGGCCATGGAGCGCCCGTCGGGCGACCAGACGGGCCCGGAGTCGTACCGGTCGGCGACGGAGGCGTGCGGGGCCATGGCGTGCAGCCGCGAGGTGCCGTCGGACGTGTCCACGACGCGGATGAGGTTGTAGCCCTCGCGGAAGCGCTGGTTGAGCCGGTTGCGGTCGCAGTACGCGACGTACCGCCCGTCGGGCGACCAGCTGGGCCTGCCCGGCAGGCCGCCCCCGCCCATGGGCGCGGCCAGCACGCGGTCCGTACCCGCCGCGAGGTCGCGGACGAGGAGGTTGCCGGAGAGGTCGAGGCAGGCGAGCCGCTTGCCGTCCGGGGAGAGCGCGGGGTTCACCCGGCCGCCGCCCGCGAGTTCGGTGTCCTCGCCGGAGGCGAGGTCGTGGCGGCGGACGGCGAGCAGGCCCGAGCGGTCGTCGGCGTAGACCAGCGCCTTGCCGTCGGGCGTCCAGACCGGGCCGAGCAGGTAGCGGGTGGCGTCCGCCCGGACCACCCGGCGGGGGGCCGCACCGCCGGAGACGTCGGCGATCCAGAGGGAGTTGAGGGCGGCGAACGCGACTTTCCGGGCGTCGGGGGACAGTGCGGGCAGGTGTACGGAGCGCACACTGCCGACTCCGCCGACCGCCATGTCGTACCGCTTGACGCGGTACCGCGGCCGGTCGACCGGCAGTTTCGCGGTGAACGGGACGGTCGCGACGGCCGACGCCGACGGTTCCTTGCCCCCGCCGACCCGGACGACGCGGAACTGCCCCTCCACGGTGAGCAGGAGCTCGTCCCGGGAGACCCAGCGCGGCGGCACCGGCTCCACGTCGCCCTCGACCGGCACCGCCGCCCCGTCGACGACCAGGGTGCAGGACGCGGCGGGGGCGGCGGTCGTCCGCAGGTAGGCCAGCCGTCCGCCCGGGCCCACCGCGGGGGTCATGACCTGCGCCTTCTCGGTCTCGGTGTGTTCGGTGCGGACCGGGCCCCGGCCGTCGGAGGGCACCGACGCCACCGTGCGCGACACCAGCGCGTCCTTCGTCGCCTGACCGCGCACGAACAGCAGCCGCTTGCCGTCCGGCGACCAGACCGGGTCGAAGTCCTCCCACGCGCCGTCCTGCAACGGGCCGTCCTGGCCCGGCAGTCCGGTCACCCGGGTGAGGGCGCCCGTCCGTACGTCCACCGTCCAGACGCGGTACGGGCTGCCCGTCACGGGGTCGCCGCCGCGCTCCGAGGCGAAGGCGATCCGGGTGCCGTCCGGCGACCAGGACGGGCCCCGGTCGTCCCAGGGGCCGTCGGTCAGCTGCCGCAGGCCCGAGCCGTCGGGCCGCAGCGTCCAGATGTGGAACCCACCGCCCCGGTAGGCGCAGACGGCGAGCAGCCGGCCGTCGGGGGAGTGCACCGGCCGGGTCGGCTCCAGGTCCGGGGGCGTGATCGCGACGGCGTCACCGCCCTTCCGGGGGACGGACCACAGGACGTTCTGCACCTCGGCGACGAGCCGGTCGCCGAACAGCGAGGCGGCGCCGTTGGTGGCGGCGGTGAAGGAGAGGACGGGCGGCCGGGAGGCCGCTGCGGCGTCGGCGACCGGCGCCGCCCCCGCCTGCGCCGGGACGACCCCGGTCACACCCGCCACGGCGGCGGTACCGGCGGTGGCCTGGAGGAATCTGCGCCGGGAGAGGGGAGAGGGGCGGGTGCCCTGGGGGCCCTGGACGTCCAACTTTCCTCCTGCGGTGAGGGAGTTGTGCGGGGCGCGAGATGATGATCGCGATTGGATCATCGTTCACGCTGCCCGGGGCCTCGGTCAACACCGCACGGGGCCGGGTGGGGCACACCGGAGGGGAGGGGGCCGGTCGCCGTCAGGAAGGCGCGTCCAGGTGCAGGAAGGCGCCGACGCGCTCCCGCAGCGCACGCGGGTCCAGCCCGTGCGCGGCCAGATGCTCCTGGAGCGTCCCGTACCGCCGCAGCTCGCGGCGGCCCACCCCCAGCCCGAGCACGCGGTGCGGCACGTCCACCAGGGCGTCGTTCGCCAGGGCGGTGGAGGTCCCCGCGGCGTACGGCTCGACCAGCACGACGTCCGCCCCCGCCGCCCCGCCCGTCCCCGCGGCGGCCGCCCGCAGGCCCGGGGCGTCGAAGGGCCGGACGGTCGTCGCGTACAGCACGGTGACGTCCAGGCCGGTGACGGCCTCCAGGACGTCGTCCAGCACCGGCCCCACCGCGACCACCACACCGCCGCGCCCCTCCCGCAGCCGCAGGAAACGCCCGTCGGCGACCGGCCGCGGCTCGGCGTTGGACTGCGCGGAGAGCCGGACGTACACCCGCTCGTCATCGGCGGCCACCGCCCGCCGCAGCAGCGCCTCGGCCTCGTCCGGGTGGCCGGGCACGTGCTGCGTCCAGCCGTCGAGCGTGTCCAGCAGCGCGACATCGCCCGGCGCCATGTGGGTGCGGCCGTCCGGGGGGCGGTCGTACGAGCCGCCCGCGCTGACCAGCACCCCGCCCGCGCCCTGGTGCCCGAAGTCCAGCTTGATCTGCTCGAACGCCCGCTCGACGAGGAAGCTCGCGAAGGTGTGGACGACCGGCCGCATCCCGGTGAGGGCCAGACCACCGCCCAGCCCCACCAGCAGCTGCTCCCGGATCCCCACGTTGATCACCCGGTCCGGATGGGCCCGCCGGGCGGCCGCGAAGCCGTCCGCCCCGATGTCGGCCAGGACGAGCGCGGTGCGCGGGTCGGTGTCGAGGAGCTCGGTGACGGTGGCGGTGAAGCGCTCGCGCATGGTGTCCATGGGGTCGTCCTTTCTCGGGTGCTCAGGGGTCCGGACGCCGATGAGGGGCCGGGAGCTCAGGTGCCGTGCCCGCGCCCGACCGTGGCCACCACGGCGTGCGGGCGTCCCGGATGCGGCGCGGTGTACGCCGCGTGGAGGGCGTCGTGGTCCCGGCCGTCCACGGTCACGGCCGACCAGCCGGCGAGGGCGAAGCGGGAGGCGATGCCGCCGGGCCATCCATGGGTGGCGGAACCGTTGTCGATCACCACCACGTGCAGGGAGTCCAGGCCCACCGCCCCCGCGTAGGCGATCGCCTCGTGATTGCTGCCCTCGTCGAGCTCCGCGTCCCCGGTCAGCACCCACACCCGCGGGCCCGTGCGGCCCTGGGCCCGCAGCCCGTGCGCCATACCGACGCCCAGCGGCAGCCCGTGCCCGAGCGAGCCGCTGGAGATCTCGGCCCCGGGCACCAGCGTCCGGTCGGGGTGGTGGCCCAGGGGCGAGTCGTAGGAGCCGAAGCCGGTCAGCCAGTCGGCCGGGAAGAAGCCCTTGGCCGCGAGTACCGCGTAGTAGGCCATGGGCCCGTGGCCCTTCGAGAGCAGGAAGCGGTCCCGGTCGTCCGCCTCCGCGGTCGCCGGCGAGACGAGGAGGACCCGGTCGTAGAGCACCCACAGGGCGTCGAGGGTCGAGGTCGCGGCCGGCCCGTGCTTCTCGTCGCCGCTCATCCGGCCCATCAGACCGGGCAGGTCGTCGTAGCCGTACACGGCCGTCGCCGATGTCGAGGTCATACCGCCCAGGCTGCTACGTGAAGCGCACTTGATGTCAATGCGCTCCCGCCCCGGTCGCGGGCCCCCGCCCGGGGCTACGCTCTGCAGGCATGACGGACCGCAGCCAGCTGATGACCATCGGGGAACTCGCCGCCCGGAGCGGACTCGCCACCTCCGCCCTGCGCTACTACGAACAGCTCGGTCTGATCCGCTCGGAGCGCACCGCGGGCGGCCGCCGCCGATATCCGCGGTCCACCCTGCGCCGCGTCGCCTTCGTCCGCGCGGCCCAGGCCGTCGGGCTCTCCCTCGACGAGGCCCGCACCGCCATGGGCCGCCTGCCCGAGGACCGGGCCCCCACGGCGGCCCAGTGGAACCGGGTGGCCCGCGCCTGGACCGAGCGCATCGACGAGCGCATCGCCGAGCTGGAACGGCTCCGGCGCAGGATCACCGGCTGCATCGGCTGCGGCTGCCTCTCCCTGCGGAAATGCGCCATCTACAACCCCGACGACAGCGCCGCCGACAAGGGCGCGGGCGCCCGCTACCTGCTCGGCGACGAGCCGCCCGTCTCCCCTGCCCCCGGATCTCCGCAGGTCACAGACCCTCGGCCTTGAACGGGTCCTGCTGGATCAGCAGGTTGTCGATCCGCGCCTTGTCGACCCGGTTGGTGATCTCGTCCACCTCCTGCCGGTCCCGTACGCACTTGGCCAGCGTGAACGCCGACGACACCACGAAGACCAGCCCCAGCCCCAGGAACCCCCGCTCCCAGGCGCCCAGGGGCAGCTTCACGATCCCGACCGCCAGCGCCACCAGCGACAGTCCGAAGGAGAGGGCGGCCTGCACGTAGAACGCCGTGGTCGTGGGCCGCTGTATCGATGGAGTACTCATGCCCGCAGCGTCCCGGACCCCGGGCACCGCCCACATGAGTACCCCTACTCATCTCCACCCCCGCACCCCGGGCCCCGTACCCACCCGCATCGCCCCTCCCCGGCCCCCTCTCCGCCCCGGGATCCGCTCCCACAAAGCCGTGCGCGACCACCCCACGGGGTGCGGTATTGTTCTCTTGCGCGGTCGGCAGGGGCACGAGCCCGAGCCGGACGAGCACCGGGACGTGGCGCAGCTTGGTAGCGCACTTGACTGGGGGTCAAGGGGTCGTGGGTTCAAATCCCGCCGTCCCGACACGGTGAAAGAAGCCTCTGACTAGCGGGAAACCGCAGGTCAGAGGCTTTTTTTATGCGGCCTTCGGCGAGATACCGGCTGAGGGCGGTGCCGGCCGGGTGGGTCGACCGGCGGTGGCGGCGCAGGTGCTCGTAGAAGCGTCTGACGACCGCCACCGTCACGGCGGCCGAGTACGACGCCTTCCGCCGCGCCTGCGGGGTGGACGAGGTGAGTCCCGCGCCGGAAGCCGGGCCCGCCCGTCGACGCCGTGCCGACCACGGCGCCGGGCAAGCCGATCCGGATCGGGTACGCCCGACGCCCACCGCGCAGCAGGGGTTCGGCGTCTGAGTGCGGGGCAGTGTGGAGGGATTGTTCAGCTGCCGTGGGGCTGCTCCGGCAGAAGCGGGCCGCTGCCGTACGGCAGCCACGTCAGGCCGAAGTCGTCGCCCTCCGCGCCCTGCGCGGTCACCACCACCGTGGAGCCGTGCGCGACCGGCAGATGGAACGGGGTTTCCGAGGGAAGACGCGAGCTGTCCTGGTTGTCCGAGACGAACTGCTGCCCGTAGACAGGCGTGCCGCTCGCCAGGACTGATACCCGCAGCGAAGCCGGGGTGCGACCGGTGTGCGCGCGGACGTGGCCGAGCAGTACCCCGTCGGCGGTCGCGGTGTAGCGGGCCGGGGTTCCCGGCGTGGGGGCGTCGAGTTCCTGGCTCGTACCGAAGAGGTGTACGCGTCCCGCCGCTTGCAGGCCGGTGACCCGTAGATGCGGCCTGGCCACCGTCACAAGGGTGGTCAGGACCCGTTCGGCCCCGGATCCCGGAAGTGTCGCCGCGAGCCGGAAGACGGTGGTGTCGTGCAGCGGTGGTGAGGTCCAGGTGCCGTCGGCGGTGACCGGTACGGGCCTGCGGCGGTTCCAGGCCATCGTGTACGTGGCGGGGGAACCGCGCCACGTGAGGACGACGCTCTCTCCGTTCTTCACGTGGAGCCGGTCGGGCCGCAGGTCGCGGAAGACGAACCCTTCGGGGAACTTCGCCAGCGCGAGGTCGCGGCCGCGCGTGGCCCAGCCCGTCCCGTCGCCGGAGGCGGAGGTCTCCTCGGTGATCCGGATCCGCGAGGTGCCGGTCGCCGTGTTGACCCGGATCTGTCCGAGCGTGACGGTCAGCGGGGTCACCCCGGCCAGCCAGCCCTGGCCGCGCGCCGGGGTGAACGTGAACGCCGCCTCCCCGGGCGGTGTCGTCGCGGTGGCGCTCCAGCCGCCACCCTGCTCCTCGCCGTCCCCTCCCGTCACCGCCGCGGTGAGCGAGCCGGGCGCCGAAGTGAGCTCGCCGGGGCCCGCGCCGGTGGGCACCGCCACCACGATCCGCCGGCAGTGCGCGGGGCGGGCGCCCCCGCGCACGGTCAGCCGCAGGGTGGCGGTACCGCCCACCTGGAACGGGTCGGGGTCGGTCTCCAGGGCGTACGACAGCAGCGTGTCGTCGCCCGGTGTCCGGGAAGCGCTCACCGGTCGATCACCTCGAAGGTGCCGGCTCCCTGCGGCAGCCACACCAGTTGCAGGGTGTCGCCGTTCTGCCCGCCGAAGTGCAGCAGCACCTCGGCGCCTTCGGGCACCGGAATGCTGACGGGCGTCTCCGTGGGCGGCCCGCTGCTGTTGTCGGAGGTGAAGCGCATCGTGTACTCGTTCGCCCCGGCCCGGTAGACGGTGGCGGCCAGTGTGGAGCCCGCCGCTCCGCTGGCCGCCTGCAGAAAGCCGAGCAGGGTGCCGTCGGTGCCGGCCCGGTAGAACTGGGAGGTGCTCACGGCGGGCACGGCGACCTGTTGGCGGGCACCCTGCAGCCGGGTGGTGCCGTTCACGTCCAGGTCGCCGACGAGGAGGTTGGGGCGCTCGACCGTGACGGCGGTGGTCAGCGCGTGGACCAGCGGGGCGCCACCGTTGCTGTCGTCGGTGGCGACCAGCATGAAGCCGGTGGTGCGCTCCAGAGGCAGGGACACCCAGCTGCTGTCCTGGCTGACGTCCTGGGACTCGTTCTCGCCCCAGTGCAGCACGTACGCCGGGCCGCGGCTGCGCTCCCAGGTCAGGGTGACCCTTTCGCCGTTGCCGACGGTGACCTGGTCCGGGCGGAAGTTGCCGACGTGGAAGTCCGCGGGCCATTTGTTGACCGGAAACGTGGTCGCCCGCTCCTGGTAGCCGCCCCCACTGGCCGGCGCCGTCGATTCGGTAACGCTGATCGTGGCGGTGCCGACGGCCTCGTTCACCACGATGTACGAGACGACGAAGGTCACCTGGAAAGTGCCGTCGAAGACGGGCTCACGACCGGGCTCGAAGGTGACGACGAGCTGCTCGCCCTCGCGCTTCACCGTGGAGTCCCAGCCACCGCCGTGCCCAGGAGCCGATCCGCCCTCGGTGCCGGTCCACAGGTCCTCCGGCGCGGTCACGGTGAGGTCCTCGGGCTTCACGCCGAAGGGCAGCGCGATCCGGATCCACTCGCACTCGGCGGGGGCGTCGGCCCGTCCGCCGACGGTCAGTTCCAGCCGGACCGTCTGCCGGTCGTCCCCGGCGCTGACGTTCACGACACCGGGGACCGTGCGCAGGCCGTAGGTGAGCAGGGTCTCCTGGGAGCGGGCGTACCGGATCACGAGGGGTCCTCCCCAAAGGCGGCCGGGCGCAGCATCAGATAGCCGGCGCGGGCGTGCGGCAACGGGTCGTCGGGGTGCGGGGCGGAGTCCGCGGCGAGCAGCGGGCGTTCCGTCCACCGCGTGGCGCCGTTGTCGGTTTCGGGCTCGGCCCAGCTCCACTCCCCGTGCCAGGCGGCCGGGCGGATCATCACCAGGGCCTCGCCGTCGTCGGTCCGGCTCGGCTCGCCGCCTTCCGCGGGAGCGGCGGGGGTACGGACCGGGGCGAGGAGCGGGCCGAGCCGGAAGGCCGCCCGGATGCGGCGCACCGCGGCCTCGACCTGCTCGGCGGGCAGGGCCAGTTCGGTCACCGGGAGGATCCCGGTCGTGGCGTGCACCGGGTTGTACGGGTCCGCGAGGACGGTGATGCGGTGGGTGACCTCTTCCCCGGGCGGGCGCGCGGGCAGCGTCAGCGACGCGCCGTTGCCGATGTCGGCCAGGTACGGGTCGTCGACCTCGGGCGTGTGGACGTACAGGGTGCGGTAGTCGGTGGGGCCGCCCGGCCCGGTGGGGCTCGCGTAGTAGCCGACCAGTCCGTCGGTCAGCAGGGACGGGTCGCCGAGCCGTACTTGCCAGGTGTAGTCGGGGTACTTCTCCGGCAGGGGTTTCAGTGCGTGATGCCAGCCGGGGTTGGTGAAGGGAGCGCCCTTGAGCTCCAGGTCGAGCCGGGCCCGGTAGACCGCCACAGGGCGGCCGATGAGCCGGGCCGGGGTCGCGACGTCACCGGTGGTGGCGTCGGTGGTGTCGGAGAGGCGGGCGTCGAGGGTGGCCATCAGCGCGGTGAACGGGCCGGTGGGGCCGAGCAGTTCCAGGATCACCTCGGCCAGGTGCGGGTGGTCGTCGGCGATGTCCTGTGCCCGGGGGTAAGGGGAGGTCGGCAGCGGGGTCCACTCGGTCTGCCGTGGGCCTTGCGGGGGAAGGATCACGCGCAGTTCCCCGAGCGGATCGCCGCCGGGCCCGTACACCAGCAGCGTGTCGTCCAAGTGGTTGACGAGCAGCCAGCCGGACAGCGGTGAGCCGGCGTCCGGGGTGGATGCCGCGCTGTCCGCACCGGACTCGATGCGCAGCCGGGTCCTGGCTTCCTGCAAAAGCCGTGGCGGCAGCTGTACGAAGCGGGAGGGCGAGTCGATGTCCGGCTTGAGCGGGACGCTCGGCGTGGCGTCCTCGCTGACCACGGGGCGGAATTGCAGGTGCCGGTCGCCGTCGGTGGCGGTGAGGACGGCACACCGGCCGAACCGGTCGATGATGCGCAGGTCCCGGAAGTAGAACTGGCCGGCGCGGACCGGCTGGAACCGGAACTCCGCGTCGTCGTCGAGAGGCCCCGGTGCGGTGACGTGCCCGGCTTCGCCGATGAGCGGGGCGATGTCCTTCGGGGTCACCTCACGCACGCCGGTGTCCTGCATCAGCAGGTGATCATTGAAGCCGTCGAGCGTCTGGGACAGCATGTCGAGGTCGCCGGCCGCGGTGCGCAGCCCGGTCAGCGCCGCCGCGTCGGCGGGTGCGTAGGTGCCGGTCAGCCGTTTCGTCTGGGCGGCCAGCACGTAGGGCACGCTGGGGGTGAGGAACGCGCGGTTGGCGAAGGAGATCCACTCGGGTCCGTCCTGGCCGTTGCCGGGGTCGGCGCCGGTGCCCAGCCAGGTGTACGTCTCGCCGTCGAAGCTCCAGTGGCGGTGGCGGCCCTCCCTCGTTTCGAAGGGGGCGGGGCAGTAGCGCAGGTCCCACTGGAGGTACATGGGCAGCCACGGCTGGCGCCACACGGCCAGGTACTCGGCGGGTGTGCCGCGCAGGTACCGCTCGGGGGTGGCGAGCGCGGTGTGCAGGGCGCTGCGCTGCGGATCGTCCGGGCCGGGGGTGCGGGCAGCCCGGTCGAGCAGCGCGAACTCGGCGAGCAGCGCCCGGCCCGGCGTGGGCAGCACCGGAAGGTCGAGCGGCCGGGGTTCGGGGAGGTCCAGCGGGGGCAGCTCGGCGGGCGGCGCCCACAGGTCGCCGTCCACGAGCATCGCCTCAAGGAGCCTGTCCACGGTCCGGCAGGGCAGCGGGTCGTCCGGCTCGCGGGTCAGTGGCGCCTTGACGCCGGCGCCCTCGACGAGCACCACGGGGTCGCCGGTGCGGTGGTAGGAGTCGTGGAAGGTGCGACGCAGTTCCAGTTCCCGGGGCAGTCGACGCCGCGCGCTGTAGGCGTCGATGGCGGCCTGGACCTCTTCCGAGGTGGTGCCCTGGGGGATGGCCTTCGCGAGCTCGGCGAGGCGGCCGGCGGCGGTGGCGGCCCGGTGGGCGAGGCTGCCCGCTGTCTGCGGTTCGAGCTCGGCGTCGGCTTCCGCGTCGAAGCCTTCGGGGTGGGTGCCGGGCAACTGCCGCAACCACCACAGGGTACGCAGTCGCTCGCGCAGCCCCGCCAGTTCGATGGTGGTGGCGTCGAACTCCCGCTGGTCGGCGTTGAGCTGGTCCAGCCAGCCCGGCAGCTGACGGGCGCGCGCGGGCACCGGACTGCCACGGCCGTCCCCGTTGCCGTCGGCGCCGCCGGGCCGGGGCACGATGGTCCAGGTGGTGCCGCCTGCCGAGGCGCCGAACGTCGCGGTGTGCGCGGCGCGTTCCAGTTCGGCCTCGCCGTCGGGGAGGTCGTAGGCGTCGATGGTGCCGTGGTAGAGCGCCTTGACCAGGCCCGCGGTACGGGCCGACCGGGTCCGGTCGGCGGTGAGCGCGGCGAGCGCGTCGGCGGTGCTGTGCCCGACGGCGACCCGGGGAACGTAGTGGTCGGGCCGGTCCGACTCGGGTTCGTTGCCGTAGTACTCCCAGGTGATGCCGAGCGCGGTGCCGCTGTACACGGTCCGTACCGGGGCGGGATTCCCGGGGTTCGCGCCGTCGTCCTCGACGTCGGTGAAGCCGGGCAGCGTCCAGCCCAGCGCCCGCAGCACACCGGCGGCACCGTCAACGTCCGGCGGGAGCAGGCCGGGGATGTCGGCGGCCCGTCGCAGGATGTCCTTGTCGTCGTCGGAGTACCAGCCGACGACGGCGTAGCCGAGGGTGGTGTCGGCGGGCTGGTTGTGGCCGGACCCGGCCAGGTCCTGGAGGGTGTCGTGGAAGGAGAACACGTTCGGGTGGTAGGGCTGGAAGGCCGCGAAGGCGGGCAGCCCCGGCCCCACCGCGGTCAGGAACAGCTCGACCGGCTCGGGCTCCTCCCACGGCTGTTCCCGCAGGTCGACGGCGCGGCCGAGCCAGTCCCTGCGGGCCTTGCCGGTCGCCGGGTCGGCGGACAGGAAGGGGGCGTGGCCGGCGCCGTGCGCGCTGTCGTAGTGGCCGATCTCCAGGTAGTCGCTGTGCACCACCCAGGCGGCGGCCCGTACCGACCCGGCTCCGGGGCGCCCGGACGGCACGGTGTGGTGGCGTACCACCAGCCATCGGTTGGGCACCAGCGGGAAGGTCGTCTCCCCGGTGTCCGGGTCGTAGTGCCCGGTGGCCAGCGCCTCGGGCAGCTGCCACTGCAGATACACGCCGTTGTCGGGGAGCGAGGTGCTCTGGCCGGGAGCGGGCTCGGCGGGCTCCTTGTCCCGCAGCATCTTGCGGAAGTCCGGACGGAACCGCTGGAACGAACCCGGCCCGCGCACCTGCTCGTTGACGACGAGGGCGTGCAGCTGTACGGGGACGATCAGGTCCGGCGCGGCGGCGGGAGCGCTGACGGGGGAGTCGGTCATGCGATGCTCCGGTCGTGGTCGGCGGGGGTGGGGGCCGGTGCGGTGACCGGAGTGGAGCCGGTGGCCGGGCGGGGCCTCAGCCGTTGCAGCTGCGGGGCGTTGACCAGGTTCACGGCGAACTGGGCGGGAGTGAGGTCTTCGAGGCCCTCCTGCCCGAACGCGGCCGCGAGCGCCGGCACCAGGCCGTCGGCGCCGCGCAACCTCAGCACGTCGTCCCGGATGTCGCCGGTCGGACGGCGTCGTAGGTGGCGGGTGAAGACGGTCCCTTCACCGGGGTCGTCCAGGGACGGGTAGGTGGCGTCCAGAGGTTCGCCCGGAGCGGGCGCGCCCGGGCCGCCGATGCTGCGCATCGAGATGACGTCCCCATCGTCGATGCCGAAGTGGATGCCCTGGCCCGGCTCCAGGATCTCCACGGTGTCGGGGACGGCGTCGAACAGCACGAGCAGGGTGTCCTCGGCGATCACGTCGTGCCGCAGCACCGCCACCGGTGCCCCGTCGAGGGAGGGGGCGAGCGGGAAGTCCGGCCAGGCCCGCACCAGGGCGGAGCGGATCAGCAGGCCACCGGCGGGCACCTTGCCCGGGGTGCGCCGGGCGGCGACCGCCGTGCGCAGGTGCGGGTCGAGTTCGCGGTCGGCGCTGGTGTGCAATCCCAGGTCGGCGGCGCCCGCGACGACGGCCGCCAGCCAGGTCTCGTCGATGCGGAACATCCGCAGCGACTCGGCCGGCAGCATCCGCTCGTCCGGTACGAGATGGCTGAAGGGGATGCCGTGCAGCAGGGCGAGCCGGTCCAGCCAGTCGGCGAGCGAACGGGCGGAGCGTGCCGCGGTCGCCGACAGCAGCTCCACCGCACGCCCGCCGGTGAGCGCCGCGCGGGCGGTGGCCCGGCCGGGCCGGGCCCGCCGCCGGGGCACGGCGGGCGGGGGCTCGTCGGTGGCGGCGAGCGGTGCGGCGAACGCCTCGGCGAGCGACGTGCCGACGGGGCCGGCGAGTTCCCGCAGCCCGCCGAGCCCGCGGCCGCCCGTGGCACCGGGGCCGGTGCCGGTGCGCGAACGCACCGGGTCCCCGGCGGTCGCCCGGATCTCGGCGGCCTGGTTGGCCAGCTCCCGGCGGGCGCGGGTCATCTCGGAGGCGAAGGAGGGGTCGGCGAGTGCCGCGGTACGGCCGAGGGTCCACGCGGCCGCGTAACTGACGTCGAACAGGCCGTGCTCGGCCTCGTACACCAGGGCGTGGTCGGCGGTGGTGTGCCCCGGTTCGACGGCCTGCCCCGGGACCTCGGGAGCGGTGACCGGAGTAGCCGGGCCCCGGTACCAGGCGTAGGTGAGTTCGCCGGAGAGGGTGCGGTACGGCACCGGGACGTGGCCCAGTTCCAGCCGTCGGCGCGCGTACGTCTGGGCCGCGTCCTCGTCCCCGGCGGGCGGGGGCGGAGTGAGCCGGAGGGCGAGGTTCTCGGGGTCCTGGTGGCCGGTCTCCGGGTCCGGGCGGCTGGGGGCGACGAGCCCGCGCAGCAGCGCGCCGGTGTCCAGCGAGCCTTCGGGGTCGTGCTGGAAGGACCACGCGTGCAGCGACACCAGCCGTACCGCCCTGTGCCCGGTGGGCGGGGAGGGCACCAGAAGCGGCTCGTACCCCTCCAGCGACACCAGATGAGCCGCGTAGCGGCCGGCGGTGCGGGGGAAGCGGTTGGCGGTGACGACCGCGTACCGGCCCTCGGTGATCTCCTCACCGTCGGAGCGCCGTACGGGGCGGCGTACATCGCGCACATGCGCGAGGTAGTACATCTCGTCCTGCCAGGGCGCCACCGCCTGGAACACGGCGGCCGGCACGTCGATGGTCTGGCACTTGCTCGCCCGTACGTCCGAGAGGAGCGACGCGGCGGGCAGGGCGGGGCCGATGACGCCGGGCTCGACGGGGTGCACCAGCTCCGAGACGGTACGGGTCACGGTGTCGCCGAGCGCGGCGGGATCATCGGGCAGTTCGTCCTGGCGGAAGACCAGCAGGGCGACCCACGGCGCGTGGGCGCGCGGCGCCCGGGTGCCGGACAGTTCCCGCTCCCACGGCAGCACGGCGCGGGTCAGGGTGACGTGCGGCAGCACCGTGTCGTAGGAGCCGGCGCTGCCCGCCGCCGGGTACCGGGCGTGCACCGAGCCGTCGTCCAGGACGAACTGGGCCGGCCGGATCTCGTAGCTCTGTTCGCTGACCGGCAGCGGGGGCGCGGTGTCCAGCCGGGTGCCGTCGGCGTCATACAGCTCGTGGGTGGCCGTCACGGTGTAGACGCCCGCGCCCGCGTGCGGGGTCAAGTGGTCGTGGAAGAAGACATGGAGCTCGGGACCGTCGGTCTCCCGCACGGTGGTCACCTCCGGATGAGTGAGAGGTCGGTTCGGATCGGCGTCCTGCGGCGCGCCGGGCGCCGCCCCACCGCTCAGGCCGCGTCCGCCGTCATGGGTGCGTTGGTCATAGTGCGGCCCGCCAGGTCCGCGTAGGCCGTCAGCGGGGAGTCCGCGTTCTTGGCGGGTTCGGCGTCCAGCCGCCCCAGGGCCGCGAACACGGCGGTGCGCCGGATGACGGTCTCCTGCGCGGCAAGCGTGGTGGTGATCAACTCGACGGTGCGGTCGTCCCCCGGGCACGGGGCGGGCCCGGCGGGAGCGGCGTCCCGCAGCGGCGTCGCACCGTCCGGCAGCGGATCGAAGCCGAGGGAGCGTGAGCTGACCGGGCCGAGCCCCACGCCGAGTTCGGGCTTGGGCACCTCGAAGTGCAGCCCGGTGATCATCCCGGGGATCAGCCCCTCCTCCCGCGCCGCCTCGGCCGGGTCGGCCAGCGGGCTGCCCCACAGCGAGCGGGGAAGACCGCGGCGTTGCACGGTGATGCTCCAGCCGTTGTCCACGGCGTCGAAGTCGAGACCGCCCTTCCGGATGCGGACCAGGTGCCGCGAGGTGACACCGCTCTTGCGCATCGGCCGGATGTCGATGGTGTCCGCGGTGGCGTACGTCTTGTCGTTGATCCGCACTTCGGAGGCGGGCAGCGCCGACTCGGTGGAGAACGCGAAGCCGTCCGGGGACACCAGCAGCGGCGCGTCCGCAGCGGCGCGCGCTTCGCGCTCCGAGGAGTCCGCGTCCAGCAGCAGGCCCTTCTCCGTCTTGGTCCGCACCGGCGCGGGCAGCTGCATCTGGAACTCGCCCCACGGCACGGGCGGGGCGCCCGCCCGGGAGGAGCCGAAGTCGAACGAGAACGAGACGAACCACACCCGGACGGAGACCCGGCCGCCCATCGGCGGAGTCCACAGCTGAAGGTCGATGCCGACCTCGATGGAGACCCGCACCTTCACAAACCAGACCTTGATGGTGAAGGCCACGCCGATCGAGATGCCCAGCGCGATGTCCAGATAGAACGGCTTCCACTGGATGAGCGCGTCCAGATGCGCCGTGAACCAGGCGCTCAGCAGCCCCTTCTCATAGCGGGCGGCGAGTGCTCCGCCGAACATCACCGCGCCCGGCGTGAGCGCGGTGTAGCCGGAGGCGCGGACGCTGACCCGGCTGCACGGGTTCCACTCCAGGCCGAGACGGGCGGGCCTCGGGTAGTGCGGGGGCAGCGGGAACTGCGGGTGGTAGCCGCCGAGGCTGATGACGAAGTCACCGCCCCGGTCACCACCGGTCCAGATGTACACGGCGAGCCCGCCGCTGAGCGTGCAGGCCGGGTCGAAGATGTACGAGCCCGCTCCCACCGCGACGTCCAGCGCGAGCAGGTGCTGCTCGGACAGGAACGCCAGCCGCAGGTCGATGTTGAGCCGCGCGTGCTCCTTGCGGCCGGGGACGACGGTCTTCGGCAGGCTGAGGGAAGTGCGGCCCAGCAGCATCAGGTTGAGCCGGTTGCCGAACTCGACGAGCGCCAGCGCCTGCGTCTCGATGAAGCGGAAGGAGGTGAACCGCACCCCGACCGCCGCCCAGTACGAGCCCTCCTCGGGCCGCACCCAGCCCGCGCGTCCGGCGAGCCGGTCCAGCATGTCCATCGGCTCCGGTGGCTGAGGCGCGGGCTCGCCCGGGGTGGTGGGGGCGTCGTTCAGCCGGCCGATCAGGGGGAACTCGGGCAGCTGGGTGGCCGAAGGCGGGATCACCCGGCTGTTGAGGCCGAATCCGCCCGACACCCCGGTGACGGTGAACGGCGGCGGCCCGAACAGCGATCGCCCCTCCGCCAGCAACGCCTCCACATAAAGGAACACCGTGGAGTACCCCGTCGAGGCCCGCGCGAACCCGCCCGCGCCCATCACCTCCACCATGGGCGTGCTCACCCTGACGAGGCCCAGCAGCCCGCCGGCGACCGCCTCGTCCTTGCTGTCCGTCCAGCGCAGCGCCGCGTCGATGGCCATCGGCGGTGCGCTGCGGCGCAGGGCGAGAGAAGCCCCGGCCAGCCGCGGCTGAGGAATCCTCCCCAGCTTGAGCGGGATGGTCAGTCCGAGGCCGTCCAGGGCGAACACCGATCCGGCGATGCGCAGTTCACCGGTGAAGTAGATACGGAGGTACTTCTTGTCCCGGCCCCGCATGAGCGCGGCGATCTCCAGCGGCCCGTAGGACACCGGCAGCCCCGGAACGCGGATCTCCTTGTCCGGCTCCGGAGGCTCGTCCTCCTTCTCCTTTTCGACGCGCACCGCGAGGGCGGGCATCTCGCCGCCGTTGACCTTCCAGGTGAGGACTCCGGTGAAGCCCTTGGCCCAGACGTTGTCGGACATCGCGTTGGGGCGGGGGAAGACCCGTTCGGCGAGACCGTACTCGGCGAGCAGAGCGGTCAGCCGGTCCGTAGCGGTCATGTCCAGCGGGCGCGAGACGTAGATCACCCGCAGCAGCGGAAAGGTCAGTGCCCCTTCGGGGATCCCGTCGCCGACCAGCGGCAGGGTCGAGCCGTCGAATCCGACCCGTACGCTCAGCACGAACGCCGTGAGCGTGTCGCCGCCGAGCCGGGTGGTCGAGACGAACACGCCGTCGACGGGGTTCGGATCGCCCGGCTCGTCGGTGTAACCGGGGAACTGCCCGGTGATCAACTTGTCCTTACCGGGCAGGCCCTCGTGCCGGTGGACGTTCTCCAGGAACGGCACGAGTTCCTCGGGGAGCTCCAGCCCCCGTAAATCCATCTCCTCCAGAATCTGGAGGAGGGTGGTGCGCTCGCGTTCAGCCTGTGTCACGGCGGTCGTTCCCCCCTGGCCCTGCCTCGGCCGGTCCGGGTGTGTGTGGTCGGTGTGCGGGTGGGGCGGGTGTACGGGCGGGCCTTGGGGCGTACGGGATCGATACGAGCTCGGTACGGCCTCTGTATGGGCTCAGTACGGGCTCAGTACGGGCCGACGGCGATGCTCATCGGGCGCAGGCCGTCGCGCATCGGGACGGCCCGGACCATGTCGTACGTGTCGGTGTCGACCACCGCCACGGCGTTGGCATGGTCGTCGCTGACGTACGCGAAGGTGCCGGCGTAGTCGAAGGCGATGGCGTGCGGAGTGCCGGGGCCACCGGAGCCGCCGACCGGGATGCGACGGCGGACGGTGTGGGTGAGCGGATCGGCGATCAGGACGCCTTCCTTGCTGTCCCAGGGGAGGCAGTAGAGAGCGTCCTCGCCAGGCGGCACGGCCAAGGCCTTGCACCGCGGCAGCACCCCCTGGCGGACGACCGTCCCGTTCCGGACATCGAACGTGACGACGCCGTTGTCGCCGCCGGCGTGCAGATGGATGCCGTCCGGGGAGAGCGCGAGCGTGCGCACGTCGCCGCTGCCCGGGATGCGGAAGGCCTGGCGCATCCGTCCCGCCTGGACGTCGGCCTCGACGACAGCACCCTGGTGGTCGAGGACCGCACCGACGTACACGAACCGGCCGTCGGGTGAAGCGACCGGCGGGCAAAAGGCGCTCCTGATGGATGAGCCGGTCACCTCGACCGCACCGGGCGACGGCTCACCGAGGACGGCGAAAAGGTCACCGGCACGCAGCTCGACGCGCTGGGTCCGCTGGGCAGTACCGGCCCGGAAGGTGTCCAGGTGGAAAAGCGCGGTCTGATCCCGGTCGATGGCTGCGCCGTGCACCAGGGAACCGTCGGGGCTGAAGCAGACGCCGCCGTCCGGCTGCTCTCCTCCGGGGTAGTCGATGGTGGCCACGATTTGACGAGTGTTGGTGTCGACGCATTGCCGCCGCAAGTGGTGGTACACGTACAGCATTCGGCCGTCCGGACTCGTCTGCAGAGCAGCGGCGGAGTCACTGTGCGCTTCGATGTCCAGGGTCCGGACGACCCGGTCGGCGGCCAGGTCGATCACATCGATCCCCCGGCCCGCCTGCACATAGGCGAATCCGGCGGCGAATGTCGGCACCAGCCCCGGCCAGGTGGCGTCGTCGACGGGCCGGGCATCTTCGGTGACGGTACGGGTCGCGAGGGTGCCCCGGGTGAAGGCGCCACCCCGGAAGAAGTGGAACGTGCCCCGGGAGGGGTGGCGCACAGCGGCGTCGATCCCGGCGGTGAACTCCGGTGCGCGCTGGGTGAGTCCGCTCCATATCCGCTCCAGCGGCGCCGTCTCCACCACGGTCATGGCGCGCAGGTCGTAGCGGGCGCACTGGCCGCCCGCGAAGAGGTACACCTCGTTGCCCGTTCCGGCCGCCAGGGCCGCGTCGATCCCCTGCGGGAACGGCGCCGGCAGTCCGGGCAGCCGGGCGGCGATGGTGGTGACCTCGGCGACCGCTCCGTCCAGTGGGTTCAGCAGCAGGCACTGCGTACCGCGGAAGACCATCGTCCACGGGTCGGCGGTGACCAGCGCCGCGTCGAAGCCCGTACGGAACGCGGCCGGCAGTGCCGGCCATTGGCGCTCCAAGGGGCGGGCGCCGCCCGTGATGCGGCCGGTGCCCCAGTCGAACCGGGCGGTGCGCCCGCCCTGGACAGCGAAACCGGTTTCCCGGCCGCCCGGTTCGCTGACGGTGAAGAAGGCATGGAGGACGGGCGGGTTGGCGGGCATATACGGCTCCCTGCGGATGACGGGGGTGACGAGGTGGGCCGGCGGGGCAGGGCTCAGTAGGTGGTGTAGGCGAGCCGGTAGTCCTCGCTGTATTCCACCGCGAGAGAGTGGATGACGGTCGTCCGGTGGGCGGTCACGTCGACCACGGCGACACGTGCTGAAGAGCCGGTCTGCATCAGGACGTAGGCGTACGTCCCGTAGTGATTGAAGTCCAGGCTGGTGCCAGTACCGAGGCCGCCCTCCAAGCCGACCGGGATGCGCCGTACGACCGCGTGGCCGACAGGTTCGGCGACCAGGACCCCGCCGTTGTCCGCGGCGGGCAGACACCACAGTTCACGGCCGTCGGGGGTGAATTTCAGCGCGCGGCACGGCGGGAGGACGCCCTCCCACGCGATGGCGCCGGTGTACAGGTCGATCGCACAGGTGCCGCGCTCCTGGGCGACGTGGGCGAGTCGCCCGCCCGTGTCGACGGCGATGTCGAGCGGCGCGCCGGCGTCGGGAAGCCGGAACGTCTGCCGCACCTTCCGCTCGGTCAGATCCACTTCGAGGATGCGGTAACCGCCGATGGGGTGGCCGTACTGATCCACCGGGAAGTAACCGATGTACGCCATGTCACCCGCCGGCCCGAGCGCCACGGGAGGCGCGACCGGCCAGTGCTCGTCGAACCGGAGAGCGTCCTTCTCACCCTCCCGGGTCTCGTCCGGGAGCCGCGGGGACTGTTCTTCCGGGCCCTCAGGGCCAAGGACCGCAGCCGTCTCCACCGCAGTGGCGTCGTAGTCGCGGAGAGGGATCGAGGCGACGAGGGCCGGTTCGAGGGGTTCGGCGATGGTGAGCGAATACCTCCTGTAAGCCTCCGGGGTCACGAAGTACACCAGGCCGCCGTCCCGGCTGAAGGTCACCCGCCCACCGCGCATCGGTGGCTCTTTGTAGGAGGTCCAGACCGGTTGCCCAGTGACCATGTCGTAACAGGTCCAGCTACCTTGGGTGTGCGGGTAGATGAAATGTGTGTAGCGACCGTCGGGGCTGGCCGTCGGCCACCCGGAGGCATTGATCCCCAGACGCACGCCCTCCCCGGTCTCCAGGTCGAGGGCGTATGGGTAGTCGCTTGAGAGGATCACATGCCCCCGAGTGAACGCGGGCACCAGCCCC
Organism: Streptomyces sp. I05A-00742; assembly: GCF_013055795.1. GTDB lineage: Bacteria > Actinomycetota > Actinomycetes > Streptomycetales > Streptomycetaceae > Streptomyces. Next base: position 284,431 of record NZ_JABETO010000004.1, on the reverse strand, counting down.
GGCCACGCCGCGTTGTCCACCGGCGCCGCGCTCTGCTCGATGGTGGTGGTGGCCAGCTTGCCCCGGACGTACGAGCCACCACGGAAGAGGTAGCAGTTGCCCGTGCCCGGGTCGAAGGTGGCAGCGTCGAGCCCGTGGATGAACTCCGGCGCCTTGGCGGCCAGTCCGCTCCACACCTCGGCTATCGGCTTCACCTCGACGGGAGCCGGTACGCGCAGGTCGTAGCGGGCACACTTGTTGCCGCTGAACAGATACACCTCATTGGCGCCGGTACCCGGCAGCGCCGCGTCGATGCCTTGCGCGAAAGCTCCCGGCAGCCCGGGAAAGCGCGCGGCGATGGTGGACACTTCACTGACCGTGCCGTCCACCGGGTGCAGCCGCAGACACTGACCGCCGCGGAACACCCACGTCCAGGGGTTGTCCGCCGGGGTGGTCAGAGCCGCGTCGAAGCCCTGCCGGAACGCCTCCGGCAACTGCGGCCAGCGCTGCGCCAGCGGGACCGCGTCGACGTCGTACATCCTGCTGTCCGTCCAGTTCCAGCGGGCGACCCGGCCTTCTTGCACCGCGTGGCCGATCCGGAGACCCGCCTCTCCGGTGGTGACCGTGAAGAACGTGTCGATCAACGACCCGGGCATGGGTGACTCCTCGCGTCCGTCCGGCCACGAATCATCACCAGTCGGCGCGCAGACCGTCAACGACGCCCTGCGCCGGCTGTGACCTGTGTCGGCCGGAAACCGATCTACCCTCGACGGCCGCCGGGCCCTGAACCGAGCGCTCCCACGACGGCTCGCTTCCCAAGCAAGCGCCAGGATGATTCCTGCACCCGGTGCCCACTGATGTGTTCGACACTGGCGTACGGCGCGGCATCAGAGGGCACACGCCGGTCAGACGGCCATTCCGGTGACCGGAGCGGCAACGGCGGGTCCACAGCTGAGGCTCGCCGGTCAGACGTGCCCTGAACTTGGCCTGAACACAGGGGCCTTCGCCGTGAGCCGGTGGAACGTTCCCGACGGGGTGCCGGCCGGCGCGTCCCGGCGACGCCGACTCAGCCGAGTAGTCGGGCTGGAACGGTTCCTCGGTGCGCGCCAGGTCTCGTCTCTCCCCGTGCGCAGGCGCACTTCCACGGAGCTGGTGCCGTCGTGGCCTACCCCGGTCAGGTCGGGTCGCGGGTGAAGCCGGCGTCGCGGTCGACCTCTCGCGGATTCATGTGCGGATAGTCGATGGCTTGCGGTTTGTGGGGCTGCTCACGCAGTGTGAGGGTCCTGTCGGCCGCGGACGCGCTCCTGGTTTTCTTACGGGTGGACCCCGAGTCCGTCCCCTTGGAGGCGGGGTTCAGCCGTGACGTGACCGATATCGGGGTCCACGGCAGCGGCTCGCTCGAACACACTCATCGCTGCGGCTGTCGCGTCAACTCCTTCCCTCATAGTGGAGTTCAGGATCACGCGAGAGCCGTTCCGTCGTCCCGGGAACACCCGAACGACTGACCACCGGGCCCCGCCTGTCCGAAGCCGGGCGTCAAACGACCAAGCTCACGGGCTATGGAAGGCGAGGACGACGTTGTGACCGCCGAACCCGAAGGAGTTGCTGAGGGCCGCGCTCACGCGCTGCTTCACCGCGGTTCTGGTGATGAGGTTGAGTTCGATGTCCTGGTCCGGGGTTTCGAGGTTGGCGGTGGGCGGGATGAGTGCGTGCCGGATACTCAGGACGGTAAGGGCGGCTTCGACGGCGCCGGTGGCGCCGAGGGAGTGCCCGAGTACGCCTTTGGTGGACGTCACGTACGGGCCGTGGGGCAGCACGTTGTGCAGGGTGTGGGCTTCGACGGTGTCGTTGAGGCGGGTCGAGGTGCCGTGCGCGTTGACGTAGCCGATGTCGCTTGCGTGGAGCCCCGCGTCAGTCAGAGCGGTGCGCATGGCCGTTTCGATACCGCGCCCTTCGGGGTGGGGTGTGGTGGGGTGGTAGGCGTCGGTAGAGGATCCGCAGCCGGCGAGCAGGGCTCGGGGACGATGCCGACGGGCGATCGAGTCCTCGGCGCGTTCGAGGATGAGAACCGCGGCGGCTTCGCCGAGGACGAATCCGTCACGTGCCGCATCGAAGGGACGTGATGCGGATGCGGGATCGTCGCAGCGGCCGGAGAGGGCGCCGAGTTGGGCGAGACCGGTCACGATCAGGGGCGTGTTGCACGCTTCGGTGCCGCCCGCGATGACGACATCGCACTGCCGGGAAGTGAGCAGGTCGCGCGCGATCACGATCGCTGTCGCGCCGGAGGCGCAGGCGGTCCCGGTGGTCAGGCTCGGCCCCTGGGCGCCGTACGCGAGGGCGACCTCGCCCGCGGGGGTGCTGGGACCGATCATCGGCAGCAGCAGCGGTGAGACCCGACGGGGCCCGAACTCCTGTAACCGCCTGCCCTGAGTCTCCCAGGTGTGTGAAGCACCCACTCCGCAGCCGATAACGACCCCTACACGGGCACCGTCCCAGGTGGCGGGGTCGAGGCCTGCGTCGCGCAGGGCTTCTTGGGCGGCGATGACGGCGAGCTGGCTGGAGCGGTCCAGGCGGTGCGCGGTACGGCGGCCGAGCGTGTCGGCGGGGTCGAAGGGGGGCAGGGAGCAGCAGAATTCGACGGGCAGACCGGCTAGCCGGTCGCTGGTGGCGGCCGTCGACTTACCGTCCAGGACCCCTGTCCAGGTGGCTTCCGCGCCGATGCCGGCGGGAGTGAGCATTCCCAGTCCTGTAACGGCGATCTCAGGCATGTTCATCGCACACCCCCTTCGCCTGCTGCCAGGTGGCCAGGGGCGACAGGGGTGTCCCCGCCGACCGGTCATGGCTGCCGGCCGGCAACAGCATCGCGCTGAACCCGGTGCCCGCGGCGTACGCGGGTCCACGGGGGGTTGCGGAGACGGCCCGCGAGAGAGGGTGGAAGAGCACCTGACACTGGTGATGTCGCGCGGTCCGGGCCCCTGCGCCCGGACCTGGGCGAGCGGTGAACGGCCTGGGGGCGGTCGCAAAGGTGCGCGGTGTCATGGTCTACGCCTGCTGCGGCCGGGCGGCGTGCGCGAGTTGCTGCGCGGCCTCGTCCAGGGTGGTGTCGAGGGTCATGCCGTCGGCGCCGGCACCGCCCCCTTCGGCTGCGATGACGGCCAGCTCGGTCAGGGACAGCGAGTCCATCTCCAGCTGGCGGAAGGTGGTCTGTGCGGTGACGTGCGAGGTGTCGATGCCGATCTCGAACAACATTGCGACGAGCTTGTCGAACATGAGGAGTGTCTCCATCGCCGGACTGAACGAGTGGTGCCGAGTGGTCCAACGGACACCACGCGCGAAAGGCACGGAGCCGCAGGGCCCCGACCGCGGTGAGGCGCATTCGTCCTGAAGAAGTCCTTTGGCGCAGCTGTCACGGCTCCCCGAGCCGCCCCGAAGCGCCCACGCTCTCGCGTCTGCCTCACCGGCCGCCGTCGATCCGGGCGCATCCAAGGCCCATCTGCGGTCGTTCCCTCGGTGTCACGGCCGGCCCCTTGAGTACACGTTCGCGATCGGAGTATGTGTGAGCGCGCCAACCAGCATCGGATCAGGCGGAACACAGGCGTCAGGCCCTGACAGTCATCACCCCGAGGGACCCGCAACAACGGCCGGGCCGCCGGCCCAGCCTGCAGACCGGCAAGATCATGCCCGGAGCGGCGACGCCGGTCCGGGACCCACACCCGCCGACGCCGACGTGGCCACGACACAGAGGGCGAATACCGACTCCGCGGGCGCAGAGTTTCCTGCCCACCAGGACCGCGCGATGCTCGAATGGTCGCGGCGGTATCCCGATGACGGCTTCGTCGTGGGCCTCACGCTGCGGCTGAGAGGACCGAAGCCCACCGCCGCCCAGATCGTCACCCTCGTCAATGCCCGACTGCCTCAACTGCCCGCACTGGCGGAGTGCCTGGATGGACCGGTCGGCGCGGAAGCCTGGCACCCGGACAGCGCCTTCGACGCCGGCCGCCACGTCCACATCCTTGACCAGTCCACCGATCTGCCACGCTGGGCGCAGATGCTCGCCAACCAGCCCGTCCGGGAGAACCAACCACGCTGGGGCCTGTGGCTCGGCGATACCGAACGTGACGGCGAGTTCCTGCTGGCCTACCGCGTCCACCACGCTGCCCAGGACGGCGTGGCGACCGCCCACACCATCAAGCGCCTGCTCGACCCCCGCGCGCCTGTCCCGCTCAGCGGAGCTGGCGACGCCGCAGCCCAGGGGGCCAGTGCGCCCGCCCCCACCGGCAACCGCCTGCTGGCAACAGCAGATGCCCCCCTGGGCGCGATGCGCGCCATCGGCCGCACCACGGGCGCCTCCCTCAACGAGGTCTACCTCGCCGCCTTGGCCGGAGCCCTGCGCGCCTGGCTGCCTCCCACCGAACGTGACCAGCCGGCCCCTGTACGCGTCCCCTTCAGCGTGCGCCTGCGCCATGAGCGCCAGGACCGTGGCAACCGCCTGGGATACACACGCATGCTCCTGCCCGTCGACGAACCCAAGCCCGCGCACCGGCTGGCCCTCGTCGTCCAACGAACGACCGCCTGGCCCCGGGAGCGCACCCGCAGGCTTCTGGACCGCATGCCGCACCACCTGCTGTGGCAACACATCGCAGCCTCCCTCACCCCCGGTGACTCGCTCGCCGGCGCCACCCTCCTCAGCGCCCCCAGACCCATGGCCTTCAACGGCTCACCGGTCACCGCCGGCATCGCCATGCCCGCGCTGCCTGCCGGGCACCTGTTCTCCAGCGTCCTGCTCTTCCTCCACAGCGGCGCCACCCTCTGCGTCACCGCGCAGGAGCAACACCAGCACGTGCGCGACCTGCCCCACCTGTGGCAACGCGCCGTAGCTGAACTGGCCGCCGCCACCTGCCCCTGACACGCACAGACCGCCGGGCGGCAGAGGCCGCCACACCGCCGGGCGGCAGAGGCCGCCACACCGCCGGGCGGCAGAGGCCGCCACAAAGTCACGACCCGAGGTGCCCGCATGCTCCCGTCCCGTCCCACCGTCCTGCTCACCGGATCCACAGGAGTGATCGGGACGAGCCTCCTGCCCGCCCTCGCCGCACGCCACCACATCACCGCACTCGTCCGCCATCGACGGCCCGATGCCCCGGTCGCGTGCGTGGAAGGCGACCTCACCGCCGAAGACCTGGGCATGAGCACCAGCCGGCGCCGAGAACTGGCAGCGAAAATCGACGTGATCGTGCACTGCGCAGGCCTCACGGCCATGGCTCCGCCCGACCTCACCGCCTTTGACACCATCAACGCCGAGGGCACCCGCCGCATCCTGCGCCTGGCCGAAGAGACAGGCGTACCCGTCCTGCTGCTCTCCTCCGCCGCAGCAGCGTTCCAGACTCCCGGCGAGGACCTGGCCGCCCGCTCCATGCGCGCCTACAGCACCTCGAAACGCCGCGCCGAAGAACTCGCCGCCCACTGCACCCAGCCCGTCGCCATCGTCCGCCCCGCCCTCCTGTTCGCCGCCCGCAACGCCACCACCCCACCCCGCCACCAGTTCCCCCACGCCCTGCTCACCGCCCTGCTGCAGGACCGTGCCGAAGGACTGCCCGTCAACCCTGACCACTGGTGCGACGTCCTGCCCATCGAAATGCTGACCGACTACCTCACGGCCCTGACCGACGCCCTGCTCCGTGGCGACACCACCGCGGCTGCCCTCCACTGGGTCACCGCCGGCCAGGCCCGGCTGACGGCCGCCGACATGGAACGCGCCTGCCTCGACTACCTCGCCGAAACCGGCCGCCCCACCCGGCCGCTCCTTGCCCCGCCCGGCGCCACCCACCGCCGCAGCCACGGCATGGCCCGCATCGCCCAACTCGGCTTCCAACCCCCCGAGCAGCCGGCACTCCCCAGCCACTTGGACCGCCTGCTGCCTTCCCGACTCACCCGAGAAGCAGCCCTCGAAGCCCTCGCACGCAACGTCCGTCTGTGCATCCCGTAGACACCGCACAACCATCCTGCCAAGCCGACGGGCGACCGCCCGGACTCCGCTCCCGGGGCCGGTGACGCGTACGAGTGATCATGACCAATACCGCAGGTCCAGCCCCGGGACGCAGTCGTTAACTGGACATGAAGGCCTTCACTTCCAAGAAGCGCACCGTCGTCCTCGCTCTCCTCACCGCGACAGCCCTTGGCATCATCGCTGTTCAGGCAGGCGCCATCGGCGCCGACCTCCCCATCAGCGGTAGCGGCACCTTCTGCCTGTCGCCCAACGCGGAACACACCCTGGCAGCCCAGAACGTGACGCTCGAAGCCATCGCCCCCGCCACGCGCACGGGCAACTGCGTTACGCTGCCTGGCTCCGGCACCCTGGCTTCCGACCTCTCCAGTGGCGGGGGCCCCTTCCAGGGAGGCATGCGCTTCGCCGACTCCGAGCACCGTCTCGATGTGACCAACCTCAACATCCACATCAAGCTCGGTGAAGGCTCCACCAGCGCGGACGTCGCCCAGGACGGCGCAGCCGCCACGAACGTCGACTTCTTCCACTACCCGGTCGCGCTCGACCTCGTTTCCTTCACCCCAACCACCGTGGACACCAAGAACATCCCTCTCAAGCTCGCCGCGCCGGGAGCAGCTGCCTTCACCAACGCCTTCGGTGCCGGCACGACAGCGGCCTTTGACCCGCTCTTCCTCTTCGACGGACACGCCCAGATCACCAACCCGTTTGCGGGTGTGCCCAAGCCGTAGCCACCTCCACGCGCAGGCATCGGGTGCCGCGCCCGGGCAGAGCTCCGCCCGGAGCCGAGTGCGGACACGGCAGCCGAGCGGAGCCCGGGCCAGATGATGGGCCGGGTACCTGCCGATGGAGGCCGCCCGCCGTTCCAGGCCGCAGCCGACGACAAGGCCAGTCCAAGCCCAGCTTCGCGAGGGCGGCGAGCTCGTCGGCGGTGAGCTTGTCGCGCCGGGTCTTGGTCACGCCGCGTTTGCAGCCGTAGTACTTGGGCGAAGGACCGGTGTTCATGCTCTGGTGGGGACGACGAAGCGCAGGCCGTCGGCGGGGTGTCACCGAGGTGCGGCATCGGCCCCGAGCCGGGCTCCGTCGGCTGATGCCTCCCGTTCGAGGGCGCGACGCAGTTGTTCGAGGTTTGGGGGCAGGAGGTCCGTGAGCTCGTAGCGGTGGCGGCCGCTGTTGTAGCTGCGGATCAGACCGCGCTGCTGCAGGGGCATGCCCTGGCGCCGCCGGGTGGACGAGCCGTCGTCGCGCAGTGTTCCGGCGTGGTTGTGGGCGAGCGAGACCCACAGCGCATTGGCTTTGCCCTCGAGGGTTTCGGTCAGTTCCGCGCGGACGGGCAGCCAGCGGTCGAAGGCATCGCGGCTGAGGGGGGACAAGGGGAGGGTTTCACGAACTGGCGGGGCGTCCGTGCCGTGCTGGGGGCGGCGGAGGACGTCGATGCTTCGACCGTCCCCTGAGAGGTGGTCGATGCGCTGGGCCACCAACTCCCCGGCTCTGGCCCGGGTGTCGAGCATCACGGCCAGTACCGCTATGAACCTGGCATGACCGGGTGACCGAACTCTCGACAGGTCGCGTCGCAGCCGGCGTCGCAGGGATTTGAGTCGCTCGCTCCCGGGAACGGACTTCAATGCGACAGGTCCGGCGGTTTCCATGGCGATGACCGGTAGTCCCGCCATCCGGCGGATGATCTCTAGGCAGGCCAGCCGGGCGGCGTTCGTCGGCTCCGAAGTCGGCGGTTTCTCACCGTTCACCAGGCGACTGCGCAATGCGCCGGTCTTCGCCACCCGGATGTACTGCCGTGTGACCGCCTCGTCGAGGAGCTGCGGCAGGTCCCTTCGGGCACTGCAGGGCAGGAGGTGCTGCTCGAGGGCGACGGCCAGCTCCTGGCGCACCATGCCGAGCTGCCGCTGGCGTGCCGGCCCGACGGGCAGGTTGCGGAGGAGGTCATCGAGGGCTGCGAGGGATGGATGTGACACGAGATGAGTGTGCTGCAGTGCTGGCGCTAATAACAGGCCCCATGCGCCTTGCATGGTTCCTTCCCCCGGATCGGCCGGTTATGGGGGAGGGGGCCTGCGGTGGTACTGCGGCAAGAGCCCCCGTCACCGGTCATCGGTCACCGGTCGCCGCGCGGGACGCGGTGGCGTTACGTTGTGGTCGGCTGACAAAGCCCTGAGCGCAGGAGAGTGAGTAACGGGGGAAGGGCCTTGGGGACCACTTGGGGACACACGTCGTGCACCCGAACGGACAACCATGACGCTACCGCGCGAAATATGACGGCGATTTGTCCCGGATATGGATGATGTGGCAGGCCCCTGCTTGACTGGGGGTCAAGGGGTCGTGGGTTCGAATCCCGCCGTCCCGACCAGCGATTTTCGCAGGTCAGAGGCCGTTTCCTCGTAATGAGGGAACGGCCTTTCCGATGTTGTGCCGGCTTGCGGTCGCGGTCCCTGCATGCGGGAGCACGTACTCGGGGCGTGGTGACGACTTGTGGGCGCAGTTCCTACCGGTGAACGCGCGCATGCCGGGGGCCGGGCATGGCCATCGATGCCACAGGCCCGGCTCGGCGGCCGGTTGGGTGGGGTGACACGTGGGAAGGCTGCCGCTGATCGTGGTGCGACCTCGGGGAGGGGTGGCGTGGTGCGCAAGGGGTCACGTACGACCGCTCAAAAGGGGCATCCGTTCGGTCGTCGGCCCACCGGTGGGCTGTCGGACATGGTGTGGGACTGGTCGAAGTCCGGTACTCGGCAAGCTGTCCGCAACCGGCTGTTACGGCGGCTGCCCGGTGTCGGCTCCGCTGCGGCGTACCGGTTCGGCCTGGTCGAGCGGCCGCACTACGCCTATGGCGTTCGCCGGGCCACCGAGCTGGCCGCGCGGCTGGGGCGCCCAGGTGTCACGGTGGTGGAGTTCGGGGTGGCCGGGGGCAACGGGCTGCTGGCCCTTGCCGAGCACGCCCGGTACTACGCCGCCGCCACGGGTGTGGCGGTGCGGGTGGTCGGCTTCGACAGCGGTGCGGGCATGCCCGCCGCCAAGGATCCCCGGGACCTGCCCTACCTGTTCGGCCCTGGTTTCTACACCATGGACCACGACCGGTTGCGTGCCCGCCTGGGCACGGCCGAGCTGGTGATCGGCGACCTCGCCGAAACGCTGCCCGACTACCTCGTCACCCACGCGGACGAGCTGCGCGATCATCCGGTCGGCTTCGTCTGCCTCGATCTGGACTACTGCTCCTCGACGACGACCGCCCTGGGCCTCTTCCACGGCCCGGCGCACGAGCACCTGCTGCCGAGGGTCACCTGCTATCTCGACGATCTGCCGGGCACCATCGAGCAGATCGGCGAAGCCGCGGCCCTCGCCGATTTCAACGCGGCCCATCCCGGCCGGCCCATCGGCCGGGTCCTGGGTCTGCGGGCGTTCACGCCCTTCGACCCACCGTGGGCCGACCAGATCTACATCCACCATCGCCTGGACCACCCCGACTACACGCGTCTGGAAGTCGGCGCCACCGGCGATCAGTTGCCCCTGGACCGCTGACCGGCCGTCGTCGAGGGGCCGGCCGGTACTGACGCGGATGGACGGACAGCTGTGCTGTGCGGTCGGGTGCCGTCGGTCGAGCGCGGGTCTGATCCCGGCTCGGCCGGAGGCCCCGGCCGGTGTCGGCTGCCGGCCCGCGCAGTGGGCGTATCGACGTCACGCCCCACGTAACCTCTTCCTGTGCCAGCCTCCCGCCCGCATCGCGTCGCCGTCCTCGTGCTCGAGGGGGCGAAGCCGCTCGATGTCGGAATTCCCGCGCAGGTGTTCACGACCCGCGCGAGCATGCCGTACGAGGTGCGGGTGTGCGGGGCGACCCCCGGTCCCGTGACCGGCGGCGACGGCCTCACGTACCACGTCGCCCACGGCCTCGACGCGGTTGCGTGGGCGGACATCGTCTTCGTCCCCGGCTACCGGTTCCCGGACCGCGACGACCCGCCGCGGGCCGTCGTCGACGCACTGATCGCCGCCCACGGCCGGGGCGCGCGGCTCGCCGCCATCTCGACGGGCGCCTTCGCGCTCGCCGCCACGGGCCTGCTCGACGGCAGGCGCGCCACGACGCACTGGCACTACACGCGGGCACTCATGGCCAGGCATCCGCTCGTCCGGGTCGACGAGAACGTGCTGTTCGTCGACGAGGGCGGCGTGCTCACCTCGGCCGGGGCCGCCTCCGGCATCGACCTGTGCCTGCACATCCTGCGCGGTGACCTCGGAGTGGCCGCGTCCAACCACGCGGCCCGGCGTCTGGTCGCCGCCCCCTACCGCAGCGGCGGCCAGGCCCAGTACGTGCCGCGCAGCGTCCCCGAGCCGCTCGGCGAGCGGTTCGCCGCCACCCGCGAGTGGGCGCTGTACCGGCTCGGTGAGCCCCTCACCCTCGACATACTGGCGCGGCAGGCCGAGGTCTCGCCGCGCACGTTCTCCCGGCGCTTCGTCGAGGAGACCGGCTGCACGCCGATGCAGTGGGTGATGCGCGCCCGCATCGACCTGGCCCGCGAACTGCTCGAACGCTCGCAGCGCAGCGTCGAACAGATCGCCGCCGACGTCGGGCTCGGCACCGGCGCGAACCTGCGCCTGCACTTCCAGCGCATCCTCGGCACCACACCGAGCGAGTACCGGCGCACCTTCACACGGGGCGAGTGACCGGCCCGGCCGGCGTCGCGGGCGGTGGCGGGATCCTTTTGAACCCTGGCGATCCCGCCACTGTCAGCGGCGCGAGCCGAGGGCGACCCTGGTGGCGAAGGGAAGGGACCTCACTCATGACTCGCATCGCCATCAACGGATTCGGCCGCATCGGACGCAATGTGCTGCGCGCACTGCTGGAGCGCGACAGCACCCTGGAGATCGTCGCCGTCAACGACCTGACGGAGCCCGCCGCTCTCGCCCGGCTGCTCGCCTACGACAGCACGGCCGGCCGGCTCGGGCGCCCGGTGAACGTCGACGGGGACACCCTCGTCGTCGACGGCCGTCGGATCACGGTGACGGCCGAGCGCGAACCGGCGCGGCTCCCGTGGGCCGAACTCGGCGTCGACATCGTCCTGGAGGCCACCGGCCGCTTCACCTCGGCCAAGGCCGCCCGCGCCCACCTCGACGCGGGCGCGAGGAAGGTCCTCGTCAGCGCACCGTCGGACGGCGCCGATGTCACGCTCGCGTTCGGGGTCAACACCGACGCCTACGACCCGGCCGTGCACACCATCGTCTCGAACGCCTCCTGCACCACCAACGCGCTCGCGCCGCTGGCCAAGGTGCTCGACGAACTCGCCGGTATCGAGCACGGGTTCATGACGACGGTGCACGCCTACACGCAGGAGCAGAACCTGCAGGACGGTCCGCACCGCGACGCCCGCCGCGCCCGTGCCGCTGCTGTCAACATCGTGCCGACCACGACCGGCGCCGCCAAGGCGATCGGCCTGGTGCTGCCGAACCTCGACGGCAAGCTGTCCGGCGACTCGATCCGCGTACCGGTGCCGGTGGGATCGATCGTCGAACTCAACACGACCGTCGCCCGCGACGTGACACGCGACGACGTACTGGCGGCGTACCGCGCCGCGGCGCAGGGGCCGCTCGCCGGCGTCCTCGAGTACTCGGACGACCCGCTCGTGTCGTCCGACATCACGGGCAACCCCGCCTCGGCGATCTTCGACTCGGCCCTCACCCGCGTCGACGGCCGCCACGTCAAGGTGGTCGCCTGGTACGACAACGAGTGGGGCTTCTCGAACCGCGTGATCGACACGCTCGAACTCCTCGCCGCCCGCTGACCGGACACCGGGGTGGCACCCCGCCGCCTCCGGCCGCTCTGGTCGACCGGTCGGCCGGACCCGTGCCGGGGTGAACCGGCCTGGTGCGGCCGGCTTCTCCCAGGGGTGTCGCAGGTCCCGGGTGAGCGGGCGGGAGAGCCGCGGCCGGGTGCGGGCAGCGATGATCAGCCAGGCCCACCACACGCAGGCGCCGCCCGGCCGCCCTTCGGGTCGTGGACCCGGGGCGGCTTGGGCAGGCGCATCACGTGGTCGCCGCGGATGCGCCGACCAGCTCGACGGGAAGATCCCGAAGGACCCGGGCCCGGGTCAGGCGGGTCGCGTCGTATCCGGCATCCATGGCGATCACGACGTCCGGTTCGCCGGGCTGCCACCGACCCTCCGGGGGCGAGCCGTTCAACCACGCCGCGGCACGGGCGCGGCCGGGCCGCTGAGCGGCCCGGCCCTTCAGCGGATCAGGCGTGGACCGGGCGCCATTGGGTGCACTTGCGCTCGCTGCCCTTCACGACGCACCCACGCAGCTTGTACGGGTGCCCCTCGGGCAGGTTGCCGGAGACGACCTTCATGTAGATCGCCTTGTGGCCGCGCGTGGAGGCGACGCGGCCGTTGCTCAGCTCGGCCTCGATCGCCCAGCCGTCGGGGCTGATGTCCTTGGCGATGAGGGAGTCGCCCGGGATGTCGGGCGCGGGCTGCGGGTCCGCGTTCCACCGGACGAAGCCCATGTCGTGGCCGTCCCGGGGGCTGGTGATGTGGACGGTGAGCGACCCGTCCCACCCCGCCGCGGCACGATCCGAGACCCCGGTCGTGGACACGGAGACGTCGATGTCGGACGCGAGGTCACCCGTCTCGTCGGCGCTGGCGGTTCCGGCCCCGGCCGTGAGCACCACGCCGGCGAACAGGGCGGCCGAACCGAGGACCGCGCCGATGCGCTTGTGTATCGAACCCATGATTTCCTTCGTTCCCGCGCACGACGGCACACCGCCGCACGCGTGCTCCCCCGCCAACCCCGAATGTCGCTGGCAGTCAGTCAAAGGCACTGTACCCAGGTCCGTTTGAAAGCCTACTGGTGGGTACCTTCCGAAATGGCGGCGCGCCCCCGGAGCGGCTTCACGGGGAGAAGGAGGGACGGGGGGACGCCCGACAACGGAGTTCGCGACGCGATCGGCGTCCTTCATCCGGAGATGTCCGGCACTCGCACCGGCCGCGAACCGTTCTTCAGCGACTCCGCACCGGCCACGCCGACCAGTGACGCGGCCACCGCGGGCCGCACCGGGACCAGCGGCGGCTCCCCGTGTTCCACCGTGGCACGGAATCCCTGGAGGACTCGCACGGTCCCCTCGGCCTGCCGCTCCACCGGCCGTCCGTCCAGAGTGAGGGGTGGCGGGACCCGTTCCTCCTCGTGCGTGACGCCGTCGGACCGTGTCCAGCCCTCTGCCCGGACGCGGACGGACCAGGCCCGCTCGCCCGGTGCGCGCACGGACTCGGCCAGTGCCCGGGTGCCGCGGACGGACAGCCAGCTCCAGTGGCTGTCGGGCTCGCCCTGGAGGAAGCCGTGGCGGGTCACGGCCAGTGCGCCGGTGGACAGCCGGACGGTCATGACGACAGCCTGGTCCGGGTCTGCCTCGTGCGCCTGGAACGCGGTCACCTCCACCGGCCAGGCGCCCGTGACGGCCAGCACCGGCGAAACGGTGTGCGTGCAATAGGCCGTCGCGGCGATGCGGCCGCGCCAGCTGTCGGGGTCGCCGGTCAGTGCGGTGACGTCCTCCGGTGACATGCCGTGCAGGTAGTCGGCCTCGATCAGGCTAACCCGGCCGAGCTCCCCGGCTTCGACCGCCTGCCGGACCAGGCGGACGTGCGGGTGACAGACGTAGTTCTCGGCGAAGGAGTAGGTGGCGGTGGACCGCTCCGCCGCCGCGATCAGCCGCCTTCCCTCGTCCGCGTCCACGCAGGCCGCGCACTCGGACAGCACGTGCACGCCCCGCTCCAGGAACGCGATGGCCAGCGGCGCGTGCGCGTCGAAGTCGTTGGCCAGGACAACCCCGTCCAGGCGGAGGTCCAGCAGGTCCTCCCACCGGTCGGTGAGCACCGCTCCCGGCAACTCCTCCCGCGCCGCCTCCCGCCGCGCGGCGTCCAGATCGCAGGCGGCCACCACCTCCATGCCCACTCGCCGGCACCAGCCCGCCAGGAACAGCCCCATCCTCAGCCCGATCACACCAATGCGCATGTGCACATGATCCCTTGGCGCCTGCTGCCCATGGCAAGTCCTTTTCCGGCGGCCCCCTCACAACACCGGCATCACCGGGAGCAGGCTCGGCCTGTACTCCGTCGACCGGAACGGCACTCAGGGCCACTGGCCAAGCACAGCCGCCCGCCGTCCCCTCCACGGAGGTTGGACTGGAGGGGACGGCGGGCGGTCGGGGTCAAGCCTCTCGGCGGGCGGCTGTCTCCGGGTGTGCGCGCGCCCCACCGCTCGCTCCCGTCGCCGGCGACCCTGGACTTACTAGGACGTCCAACTATATGGTCATGAACAACAAGCCCGCGGTGCAGGGAAGCCGGTGTGAATCCGGCACGGTCCCGCCACTGTGACCGGGAAGTGCGTCTTCACCAGCGACAGGTGACACGCCACTGACGAAGCGGAACGCGACGTCGGGAAGGCGAGAAGGCGCGTGATGATCCGGGAGTCAGGATACCGGCCGCGCGGTGGTTCCGTGTTGTCCACGAGGATGGAGCAGACACGCATGGCACCGGTCCGTACCCACGACCCTGGTGATCCGGCGCGGCGAGCCGCGGCATTCGCCGGCTGACGGTTCGTCGCCCTTCGCGTCCCACGGCGCTCGGGCGGGTTGCGCGCAACCGCGCGCCGTCCCGCTCCGGTTCGCCGTGCCATCCCCGGATCTCACCTGACGAGTTGCGAAACGAGAGCAGGCTTCCATGGTCCGTGAACTGACCCATTTCGTCGGCGGCAGGCGCACCCCGGGAACATCGGGTGCCCACGGCGACGTGTACGACCCCAACACCGGCGAGGTGCAGGCCCGCGTCCCCCTCGCGAACCGCTTCGAGACCGAGAGCGCCATCGCCGACGCCGCCGAGGCGCAGAAGGAATGGGGTGAGTGGAATCCGCAGCGCCGTGCCCGTGTGCTGCTGCGCTTCCTCCAGCTCGTCGAGGGCGAGAAGGACGTGCTGGCCCGGCTGTTGTCGTCCGAGCACGGCAAGACGGTCGCCGACGCGCACGGCGACATCCAGCGCGGGCTGGAGGTCGTCGAGTTCGCCGCGGGCATCCCGCACCTGCTCAAGGGCGAGTTCACCGACAACGCCGGGACGGGCATCGACGTCCACTCGCTGCGCCGGCCCCTCGGGGTGACCGCGGGGATCACGCCGTTCAACTTCCCCGCGATGATCCCGCTGTGGAAGGCCGCGCCGGCGATCGCCTGCGGCAACTCCTTCGTGCTGAAGCCGTCCGAGCGCGATCCGTCCGTGCCGCTGCGGCTCGCCGAACTGTTCCTGGAGGCCGGACTGCCGCCGGGCGTGCTGAACGTCGTCAACGGCGGCAAGGAAGCCGTGGACACGCTGCTGGAGGACCCGAGGGTGCGGGCGCTGGGCTTCGTCGGCTCGACGCCGGTCGCCGCGCACATCTACGCCACGGCGGCAGCGCACGGCAAACGGGCCCAGTGTTTCGGCGGGGCCAAGAACCACATGATCGTGATGCCGGACGCCGATCTCGACCAGGCCGTCGACGCGCTGACCGGTGCCGGCTACGGCTCGGCGGGGGAGCGGTGCATGGCGATCTCGGTGGCCGTGCCCGTCGGCGCGGAGACCGCCGACGCGCTGGTGGAGCGCCTGGTGGAGCGGATCGCCAAGCTCAGGATCGGCCGCTCGGACGACCCCGGGGCCGACTTCGGCCCGCTGGTCGGCCGCGACGCCCTGGACCGGGTCCGCGGATACGTGGACCTCGGCGTCCGGGAGGGCGCGGAACTGGTCGTCGACGGGCGGGACTTCACCCTCCCGGGGCACGAGGGCGGATTCTTCGCCGGTGCCTCGCTCTTCGACCGGGTCACCCCGGACATGCGGATCTACCAGGAGGAGATCTTCGGCCCGGTGCTGTCGGTGGTGCGCGCCGCCGACTACGAGGAGGCGCTGCGGCTGCCCAGCGAGCACCCGTACGGCAACGGCGTGGCCGTCTTCACCCGGGACGGCGACACCGCCCGCGACTTCACCCGGCGCGTGGAGACCGGCATGGTCGGGGTCAACGTCCCCATCCCGGTGCCCGTCGCGTACCACACCTTCGGCGGCTGGAAGCGGTCCGGCTTCGGCGACCTGAACCAGCACGGGCCGGACGCGATCCGCTTCTACACCCGCACCAAGACCGTCACCTCGCGCTGGCCCTCCGGGGCCAAGGAGGGCGCGAGCTTCACGATTCCGACGATGGGGTGAGCACGATGACCACCGACCTCACCGAGGACCAGCTCGCGCTCGTCGGGACGACCCTGGACTTCGCCCGGGAACACCTCGCCCCGCACGCCGTCGCCTGGGACCGGGACAAGCACTTCCCCGTCGACGTGCTGCGCAAGGCCGCCGGCCTCGGCCTCGGCGGCGTGTACGTGGCCGAGGAGGAAGGAGGCTCCGGCCTCACCCGCTCCGACGGGGTGCTGATCTTCGAGGTCCTGGCCACCGGCTGCCCGTCCATCGCGGGGTACCTGTCCATCCACAACATGGTCGCCTGGATGATCGACCGGTACGGCGACCCGGCCCAGCGCGCCCGCTGGCTGCCCGCCCTGTGCTCGATGGACCGGCTGGGCAGCTACTGCCTGACCGAGCCGGGCGCGGGCTCCGACGCCGCGGCGCTCCGCACCCGGGCCGTGCGCGACGGCGACCACTACGTCCTCACCGGGGTCAAGCAGTTCATCTCCGGCGCCGGCGCCTCCGAGGTGTACGTGGTGATGGCCCGGACCGGCGAGGACGGGCCCGGCGGCGTCTCCGCGTTCGTCGTCGAACTCGACGACCCCGGCCTGTCCTTCGGCCCCGACGAGCGGAAGATGGGCTGGAACGCCCAGCCCACCCGCCAGGTCGTCCTCGACGGCGTCCGCGTCCCCGCCGGCCGCCGCCTCGGCGCCGAGGGCGACGGGTTCCGCATCGCCATGAACGGCCTGAACGGCGGCCGGCTCGGGATCGCCGCCTGCTCCCTCGGTGGCGCACAGAGCGCGCTCCACCGCAGCCTGGAGTACCTGGCGGACCGCGAGGCGTTCGGGGCCCCGCTGCTGAACGCGCAGGCACTGCAGTTCCGCCTCGCCGACATGGCGACCGAACTGGCCGCCGCCCGCGCCCTGGTCCGCCAGGCCGCCGAGGCCCTGGACCGCGGCGACCCGAAGGCACCCCAGCTGTGCGCCATGGCCAAGCGGTTCGCCACCGACACCGGCTACTCCGTCGCCGACCGCGCCCTGCAACTGCACGGCGGTTACGGCTACCTGAGCGAATACGGTATCGAGAAGATCGTCCGCGATCTCCGTGTGCACCGGATCCTGGAAGGAACGAACGAGATCATGCGCCTCATCGTCGCCCGCGGTCTGACGGCGGGAGTCCGGTCATGACCGACGGATCCGCCCTGACGGACGACTCCCTCCCGACCGACGACTCCGTACTCGTGCGCACCGAGGGCCGCGCGGGCTACCTCACCCTCAACCGGCCGAAGGCGCTCAACGCCCTCACCCACGCCATGGTCGGCCGCGTCGCCGAGGCACTCGACGCCTGGGAACGGGACCCGGCGGTGGAGACCGTGGTGATCACCGGCGCGGGCGAGCGCGGCCTGTGCGCGGGCGGCGACATCCGGGCCATCCACGCGGACGCCCGCACCGGGGGCGGTGCCTCGGCGGCGTTCTGGCGCGACGAGTACCGGCTCAACGCCCGGATCGCCCGGTACCCCAAGCCGTACGTCGCCGTCATGGACGGCATCGTCATGGGCGGCGGCATCGGGATCTCCGCCCACGGCGGCGTCCGGATCGTCACCGAACGCTCGCGCCTGGCCATGCCGGAGACGGGCATCGGCTTCGTCCCCGACGTCGGCGGCACCTACCTGCTGGCGCTGGCGCCGGGTGAACTCGGCACCCACCTCGCCCTGACCGCGACGACGGCGGGACCCGCCGACGCGCTGCTCTGCGGACTCGCCGACCACTTCGTCCCCTCCGCGCGGCTGCCCGAGCTCACCGCGGCCCTGGCCCACCGCGCCGTCCACGACGTCCTTCCCGCGTTCGTCGGGACGGCCCCGGAGGGTGAGTTGGCGGCCCACCGGGAGTGGATCGACCACTGCTACGCGGCCGACACGGTCGAGGACATCCTCGGCCGGCTCCGGGACAGCGGAGTGACGGCCGCCAAGGAAGCCGCCGAGACGATCCTCGCCAAGTCGCCCACCGCCCTCAAGGTCACCCTCGCCGCGCTGCGGCGCGCCCGTGCCCTCGGCCCGCTGGAGCGGGTGCTGGAACAGGAGTACCGCGTCTCCTGCGCCGCGCTGTCCTCGCCGGACCTGGTGGAGGGCATCCGCGCCCAGGTGATCGACAAGGACCGCAGGCCGCGCTGGACGCCCGCCACACTCGACGAGGTCTCCGCCGGGGACGTCGAACGCTTCTTCGCCCCGCTCGGCGACCGGGAACTGTCCCTCGCCACGGGCGACACCCCGCCGCAGGAGGTGCCCTGGTGACCACGGTGACGAGAAGGGCCATCGGCTTCATCGGCCTGGGCCACATGGGCGGCCCGATGGCCGCCAACCTCGTCCGGGCAGGACACCGGGTGACCGGCTTCGACCTGGTGCCGGAGGCCGTCCGGGCCGCCGGGGCGGCGGGCGTCGTCCCGGGTGCGTCGGCCGCGGACGCGGTCGCCGGAGCGGACGTGGTGATCACGATGCTGCCGGCCGGCCGCCACGTCCTCGCCCTCTACGAGGAGCAGGGGCTGCTGGCCGCGGCCCGACCCGGCACCCTGTTCGTCGACTGCTCGACGATCGACGTGGCCGATGCCCGCGCCGCGCACGAAGCGGTGCGAAGGGCGGGCCACCGGGGACTGGACGCCCCCGTCTCGGGCGGTGTGTCCGGTGCCGAGGCCGCCACGCTGACCTTCATGGCCGGCGGGGGAGCGGCGGAGTTCGCCGCGGCCGAGCCGGTGCTGGCCGCGATGGGACGCAAGGTCGTGCACTGCGGGCCGGACGGCGCCGGGCAGGCCGCGAAGATCTGCAACAACATGATCCTCGGCATCTCGATGATCGCCGTCAGCGAGGCCTTCGTCCTCGGCGAAAGCCTCGGCCTGTCCCACCAGGCGCTGTTCGACGTGGCGTCCACCGCCTCCGGCCAGTGCTGGGCCCTCACCGCCAACTGCCCGGTGCCAGGACCGGTCCCGGCCAGCCCGGCCAACCACGACTACCGGCCCGGCTTCTCCGCCCCGCTGATGGCCAAGGACCTCGCCCTCGCCGCGAACGCCATCCGCGAGGGCGGCGTCGGCGCGGAAATGGGGCTGCGCGCCGCCGAGTTGTTCGCGTCATTCGCCGAGGGCCGGGGTGCCGGGGAGGACTTCTCCGGGATCATACGCACCATCAGGGACGGCTCACCACAGGACGGGAAGACCATATGACCGGCATGGACAGCACGTCGTACGAGACCATCCTCGTCGAGCGCAAGGGCCGCACCGCCCTGCTCACCCTCAACCGCCCCAAGGCCCTCAACGCGCTGAACCTCCAGGTGATGAACGAGGTCGTCGCCGCCACCTCCGCCCTCGACCGGGACCCGGAGGTCGGCTGTATCGTCCTCACCGGCTCGGAGAAGGCGTTCGCCGCCGGGGCGGACATCAAGGAGATGCAGCCGCAGGGCTACATGGACATGTACCTCAGCGACTGGTTCACCGCCTGGGACCGGCTCGGGGAGCTGCGCACACCCACCGTCGCCGCCGTCTCCGGCTACGCCCTCGGCGGCGGCTGCGAGCTCGCCATGCTCTGCGACATCCTGCTCGCCGCCGACACCGCGGTCTTCGGCCAGCCCGAGATCAAACTCGGGGTCATCCCCGGCATCGGCGGATCACAGCGGCTCACCCGTGCCATCGGCAAGGCCAAGGCCATGGAGCTGTGCCTGACCGGCCGCACCATGGACGCGACCGAGGCCGAACGCGCCGGTCTCGTCTCCCGCGTCGTCCCCGCCGCCGACCTGCTCGCCGAGGCGCTGACCGTCGCCGAGACCGTGGCCGGCATGTCGGCTCCGGTCGCCATGATGGCCAAGGAGAGCGTCAACCGCGCCTTCGAGACGACCCTCGCCGAGGGCGTCCGCTTCGAGCGCCGCCTGTTCCACGCGGTCTTCGCGACCGCCGACCAGAAGGAGGGCATGACGGCGTTCGTGGAGAAGCGGTCGCCGCGGTTCGACCACCGCTGAGCGGTGGCGTTCCGCTGCCCGTAGCGGCTTCGGGAGCCCGTCGGACGGGCCGGCCGGGTGCGGTCGCGGCGCTCGCGGAGGCGGCAGCCCGGGCCGATCGGGGTGGCGGCCCGATGGCCGTCCAGGGTGGTGCCCGCAACGCGCTGCTCCGGCCCCCTCGTCAGCGAGGCCGGAGCAACGGCGCGGCACCCGCGGGCAGATGACGGCCTGTCCGGGAGGGGTACGCCTCCTCCCGGACAGGCCCGGCCCGCGCGTCAGGACGCGGACAGCTCCCCGCGGACCGTCCGGGCCGCGGCGACCAGGTTCTCCAGGGACGCCCTGGTCTCCGGCCAGCCGCGGGTCTTCAGACCGCAGTCGGGGTTGACCCACAGCCGTTCGGCCGGGATGGCCTCCAGCCCGGTGCGCAGGAGACCGGCCGCCTCCTCCGCACCGGGCACGCGCGGGGAGTGGATGTCGTACACGCCGGGCCCGGCCTCGCGCGGGTAGCCGTGGGCGGCCAGTTCGCGGGCGACCTGCATGTGCGAGCGGGCGGCCTCCAGGCTGATGACGTCGGCGTCGAGGTCGTCGATGGCCTGGACGATGTCGCCGAACTCGGCGTAGCACATATGGGTGTGGATCTGGGTGTCCGGCCGCACCCCGCCGGTGGTGAGCCGGAACGCCTCCGTGGCCCACTCCAGATAGGCCGGACGGTCGCCGGCCCGCAGCGGCAGGGTCTCGCGCAGCGCGGGCTCGTCGACCTGGATGACGGAGGTGCCGGCCGCCTCCAGGTCGCCGACCTCGTCGCGGAGGGCGAGGGCGACCTGGCGGGCCGTCTCGGCGACGGGCTGGTCGTCGCGGACGAACGACCAGGCGAGCATCGTGACCGGGCCGGTGAGCATGCCCTTGACGGGCCGGTCGGTGAGGGACTGGGCGTACGTCGTCCAGCGCACCGTCATCGGGGCGGGGCGGGAGATGTCGCCGGCCAGGACCGGCGGGCGGACGTAGCGGGTGCCGTAGGACTGCACCCAGCCGTGCTGCGTGGCGAGGTAGCCGGTGAGCTGCTCGGCGAAGTACTGCACCATGTCGTTGCGCTCGGCCTCGCCGTGCACCAGGACGTCCAGGCCGGCCTTCTCCTGGAAGGAGATCACCTCCTGGATCTCGGCCCTGATGCGCTCCTCGTAGCCGGCCGTGTCGATCCGCCCGGACCTCAGGTCCGCGCGCGCCGCGCGCAGTTCACCGGTCTGCGGGAAGGAACCGATGGTCGTGGTCGGCAGCAGCGGCAGGCCGAGCCGGGCGCGCTGGGCGGCGGCCCGCTCGGGGTACGGCAGGGAGCGGCGGGCGTCGGCGGCGGTGACCGCGGCGGACCGGGCCCGGACGGCCGGGTCGTGGGTGATCGGGGAACCGGCGCGGGAGGCCAGGTCGGCGCGGTTGGCGGCGAGCCGGGCGGCGATGGCGTCCGTACCGTGGGCGAGGCCCCGGGCGAGGGTGACGACCTCGGCGGTCTTCTGCCGGGCGAAGGAGAGCCAGCGCAGGATCTGCGGCTCGATGTCCCGCTCGACCGCCGCGTCGAGGGGGACGTGGAGCAGGGAGCAGGAGGCCGCCACGTCGACCCGGCCGGCCAGGCCCAGCAGGGTGCCGAGGGTGGCCAGGGAATTCTCCAGGTCGTTGACCCAGATGTTGCGCCCGTTGACGACGCCCGCGACCAGCCGTTTGCCGGGCAGTCCGCCGACGGCGGCCAGCGCGTCCAGGTTGGCGGCTGCCGCCTCGGTGAAGTCGAGGGCGAGCCCGTCGACCGGTGCCTTGGCCAGGACCGGCAGGGCGTCGCCGAGCCGGTCGAAGTAGGACGCCACCAGCAGCTTCGGCCGGTCGGTGAGGGCGCCGAGGTCGCGGTAGGCGCGTTCGGCGGCGTTCAGTTCGGCGGGTGTACGGTCCTGGACGAGGGCCGGCTCGTCCAGCTGCGCCCACTCGGCGCCCGCCGCGCGCAGGTCGGCGAGGACCTCGGCGTAGACGGGCAGCAGCCGGTCGAGCAGGGTCAGCGGGTCGAAGTCCGGTGCGACGCCGGGCGCGGGCTTGGCCAGCAGGAGGTAGGTGACGGGCCCGACGAGGACGGGCCGGGCCGCCAGGCCCAGGGCGAGGGCCTCCTTGAGCTCGGCCACCTGCTTGGACGAGTCGGCCGTGAAGACCGTGTCCGGTCCCAGTTCCGGCACCAGGTAGTGGTAGTTGGTGTCGAACCACTTGGTCATCTCCAGCGGCGCCACGTCCTGGGTGCCACGGGCCATGGCGAAGTAGCCGTCCAGGGCGTCCGCTTCGACCGCGGTCCGGTGGCGGCCGGGGATCGCGCCGACCATGACGGTCGTGTCGAGGACGTGGTCGTAGTACGAGAAGTCGCCGGTCGGCACCTCGTGGATGCCGGCCTCCGCCAGGTCCTGCCAGGTGGACCGGCGCAGTGCGGCGGCGGAGGACCGGAGTTCGCCGGCGCCGACGCGGCCCTTCCAGTAGCCCTCGACGGCCTTCTTCAGTTCCCGGTTCTGTCCCTGGCGGGGGTAGCCGTACACGGTGGCCCGTGCTGCCGCGGCTGCGGGCTTGGTGGTCACGGAAATCTCCTTCGCGAGATCTTTCCCTGAGATCCCGGGGACGGAACGGGGCGCGAAGGGTGACGGACCCGAGGGACGACCTCGCGCGGCACGGCGCGGTCGTCCGCCTGGTATGTTCGCCGACCCGCCCACGAGGTCACCGGGATGTCCGTGCACGATCGGTTCGTGCGCGGGCAGCGGGCAGGTCTTCGGACTCGCGGGCACGTCTCGTGTCGTACGAGACACCTACTGGCCGTCGCTTCCCAGGCCCTGTCTGCCGGGCCCAGTGCGTATGACGGCGGTCGTTCCCGCTCACCGCTGCGGGGCAGTCCCGGATTCCCACCGGGTTCCCTCTTACGACGCGTCCCGTCTGGCGGACGGGGCGAACCAGCTGCACGGTCAGCCTAGAGGACCTGGTCGTACGTGTGGAACCCCCGGCCCGTCTTGCGCCCCAGCAGCCCCGCCTGCACCATCCGCCGGAGCAGCGGGGGAGGAGCGAAGAGAGGTTCCTTGAACTCGTCGTACAGGGACTCCGCGATCGAGGCGACGGTGTCCGGGCCGATCAGGTCGGCGAGCTTCAGCGGGCCCATGGGGTGGGCGCAGCCGAGCTCCATGCCGGCGTCCACGTCCGCGGGGGAGGCGAAACCGGGCTCCTCCATGCGGATCGCCGACAACAGGTAGGAGACGAGCAGGGCGTTGACGACGAAGCCCGCCCGGTCCCGGGGAGCGGATGACGGTCTTGCCCAGGGCGCGGGTGACGAAGTCCTCGACGACGGCCGGCCGTCCGCGGTGCCGTGTGCAGGGGGGTGACGATCTCCACCAGCGGCAGCACGGGTACAGGGTTGAAGAAGTGCAGCCCGACGACCCGGTCGGCGCGGCGTGTGGCCATGCCCAGGCGCATGACGGGGAGGGAGGAGATGTTGGTCGCCGGCACCGCCTCCGGGTCCTTGACGATCTCGTCGAGGGCGGCGAACACCTCGGTCTCGGCCTCCGCGTTCTCGACGACGGCCTCGACGACGAGCTGCCGGTCGGCGAGGCCGTGGAGGCTGCCCGTGAACGCCGTGCGGGCGAGGGCGTCCCGTGCGGCCGCCGGCTCCGGCCTGCCCCGCCGCACGGCGCGGTCGAGGGACGCTGCCACCCGCTCCCGCGCGGCAGCGGCGGCCTGGGCGTCCGCCTCGCACACCACGGTGTCCAGCCCAGGCCGCGCGCACCCAGGAGACGGTGATGCCGCCGGCGGTCAGGCGAAGGCGGAGGCGAAGCGGGCGAGGGAGATGCCTCCGCCCTTCTTCGCGGCGGCGGAGCCCATTTCGGCCCAGTCGCCGACGCGGTCGGCCATGCCTCGGGTGAAGTCGACGGCGGTGGTGACGTCTTCCGCGGTGCCGGTGCCGTCCGCGCCGGCCAGGGAGACGACCGTGGGGACCTGGGTGGCCAGGTCGACCGTTCCCTGGATCACCTTCCCGACGAGCCTGCCCTGGGTGGCGCTCGCCCTGACGACCTTGGCGCCCGTCGCACCGAGGTAGTTGGCGATGGCCCCGGCCTCGGCCGCCGCGGCGCCGCCGGTCGCGGCGAGGAAGGCCCGCCCGCCGCTGCGGACGGCCACGCCTGCCCTGCCGACCGAGCGCATCGCGAGGTTCCCGGCCCGCGCGGCCTTGCCCAGCGCGCCGACGACGGGCAGGGCGCCGAGCGCGTCGGCGCCCAGGCCGGCGAATGTGGAGGCGTCCCAGTCGCCCTGGAGGACCGCGTCCGTCGTGTGCGCGGCCAGGGCGCCGACCGCCGTCGCGATGGCGATGGGCCCGGCCAGCGGCGTCAGCACCGGGACCAGCGCCAGCACTCCGGCGACGGCGGAGGCGACCCCGAGGACGTCTCCGAGGACGCCCCAGAAGGAACTCTGCTGGGCTTCCGCGGCGGCCTTGGCGGCGGCGGCCGCCCTCAGATACTCGAACTCCTGGCCTCGGGTTTCGACGATCCGCTCGAACTCGCGGTCCAGCAGCAGGCATTGCAGCTGGTACTCCGCCTGCACGGCGAGGACGAGGTCGATCAGGTCGCGCAGGTCCGGGTCCTCGATGCGGTCGGGTCCGTAGCCGTTGTCCTTCAGCCGCCAGACGGCTCCCAGAGTGGGGACGTGGCTCTCGTGGGCGATCTCGGGATCGGTGAAGTCGATGACCGACCTGGACCTGTTCCGCACGTACGGCCGGATCCGGTGGTCCTCCCGTGCGCGTTCCCGGGCTGCCTGCTGGAGGGAGTTGATGAATTGGTCGATCTGCTCGCGGGTTTCGTCGGAGGACCATCGCATGGTGCCGAACTCACGGTCGAGGCGCCGCAGCGCCGCGATGATCCTTCCTTCCTGGTAGAGGAAGGTGCGGATCAGTTGCTCGATGCGGTAGCGATCCTCGTCCCGCAGGACTTCACGTGATTTCTCCCAGGAAGCCCGGGGCTTCAGCCCCGGGAGGAATGGGTCCTTGGGGCGGAGCCGCGAAGCGGCGGAGTTCTCTGCACACCTGTTGTTACCTCAACTTGCCTTCGGATGACCAGACTTACTAGGGTGTTCTGTGTGAAGATTGTCGCGCAGGTGAAGCTGCTGCCTGCGTCCGCCCATGATGCGGACGCGCTGGCGGCAACCCTGCGCGCCTGCAATCGGGCCGCGAACGCGGCGTCCGAGGTGGCGTTCACCCGTGACCTGAAGCGGCGCAATGTGCTGCAAGAGGCCGTATACCACCGCATCAAGGCCGACTTCGATCTCGGGGCCCAGCCCGCGGTGCGAGTGGTGAAGAAGGTGTGCGATGCGTACGCCACTTTGAAGGGCAACATCAAGGCCGGGAACCTCGGCCCGGAAGGCTCCAAGCGCCGGATGCGGGCGGAGTCCAAGCCGATCGCATTCCATGAGGACGCGGCGCAGCCCTACGACGACCGCATTCTGACGTGGAACCTCGATGTCCGGAC
The DNA here is from genome assembly GCF_013055795.1 of Streptomyces sp. I05A-00742. Taxonomy (GTDB): domain Bacteria; phylum Actinomycetota; class Actinomycetes; order Streptomycetales; family Streptomycetaceae; genus Streptomyces. The sequence goes on along the minus strand of NZ_JABETO010000004.1, from coordinate 258,786 downwards.
CGTGTCCGTCTGGACGGTGGCCGGGCGGATCAAGGGCATCCCGTTCGTCGGTTCTCCGGAGGCGCTGAAGCTGCTGGCGTCCCGCAAGGGTGAGTCGGACCTGGTGATGCGCGACGGGATGTTCTTCCTTGTCGCCACCATCGACATCCCCGAACCCCAGCCGTACAAGCCGGACGGCTTCCTCGGCGTGGATCTCGGCATCGTCAATATCGCCACCACCAGCGACGGGGACATCCTCGCCGGACGTGGTCTGAACCGCTACCGCAAGCGACAGCGTGATCTGCGGGCTAAGTTGCAGAAGAAGCGCACCAAGTCCGCCAAGAGGGTCTTGAAGCGTATCCGCCGTCGGGAAGCCCGGCACGCGGCGAACACCAACCACATCATCGCCAAGCGAATCGTCGCCACCGCTGAACGCACCTCCCGTGGCGTCGCCCTGGAAGACCTGGGCGGCATCCGGCAGAGGGTCACGGCCAAGAAGGACCAGCGGGCACGACTGCACTCCTGGGCCTTCGCCCAGCTCGGCGCGTTTATCGCCTACAAGGCACGGCGGGCGGGTGTGCCCGTGGTCCACGTGGACCCGCGCAACACCTCCCGTCAGTGCTCCGAGTGCTGGCACACCCACCGGACCAACCGGGTGGATCAAGCCCGGTTCGTGTGCCGGTCCTGCGGGACCGTCCTGCACGCGGACCACAACGGCTCCCGCAACATCGCCCACCGGGCCGATGCTGCGTGGCAGCGGGGCGCAGTCAACCGCCCCAGTACGGCATAGCGGTACCGGACGCAGGGGACCACGCGGCAGCCAGTCGCACTCCACTTGCAATCACGGCCTCTCGCGGATCGGGTGACAAGCTCGGTCCTTCAGGGCCGAGAAGTTGACGTGACCAGCGCCATGGGCGCCGCTCTTCGGGGCTGGTGTACTGATTGAGTTTGTCGTGCACGACCGCCACGATGCGGTCGTCCCAGCCCGCCTGGTAGTCGAGGTGCGGCATGGGGAAATAGCCGTTTCCGGCATTGACGGTGTAGAGCTTCTCCATGGCTTCGGCCCTTCCTTCCGTGCGGCGGGTCAGTCGGTGAACTCGATGGTGGTGCAGACCTGGCCGAGGATGTCGACGTAGTCGTCCCACTCGGCGAGGTTCTCCGTCGCGATGGAGAAGTCCGCCATCGCCAGCCGGCCGGGAATGGGTACGAACACGTGCAACTGGCGGACGACGGTCGGGCCGCCTCCGTCGCTCAGGAGGTTCACCGGCCGCTCGACCTTGCTGTCCTCGGTGAGCAGGACGGCCGGGCCGCTCGGCAGGCGCACCACCCCCACCTCCGCCTCGGGGTAGATGGCGCCCATGGTGCGGGCGAGCCGGTGCACCGTCCGGTCGTTGGACAGCTCGCTCGGCCGGGCCGTGACCGTCAGCATGAGCGAGCTGAGGTGCCGGCCGGGTTCGTCCTCGGTGGGCCCGGCCAGCAGGATCCCGGCGTAGACGGCGCCGGCGGCGGTCAGCATCTCGTACATGGACTGCTGCACCAGGGCGGCGTGGGCGATCTGCTCGTCGCTCGGGCGCGGTGTGAGACGGGTGAGTTCGCCGATGAGCTTGTTGGTGTTGGCCTCCGCCGAGACGGTCAGGTCGATGTCCTGGAATTCCTCGGGGACCGAGAAGCTCAGCGGCAGATCGATGGTGGCAGCGGGCACGGCGTACTCCTCTCGGGGGAAACGGATGGGGCCGGACCTGCCCCGGCCGTGAGCGGCGCGCCCCGGCAGACATGCGGCAGCGGCGCCGGGCGGCCCGGGGCAGGTGGGCGGGACTGTGGTGACAGCCGGCCCTACGGCCGGGTCACCTCGGTGGAGCGGAGGTTGCGCAGCGTGCCGTCGCCGGCGGCGTGCTGGGACGGGTAGAGCAGCTGGACGGCCACGGTGAGGGGTGAGCCGGGCTCGATGGTGTGGCCGTCGTCCGGCGTGGCGATGACGACGGATCCGTCGGTGCCGTCCTTGACCACCGCGAACCAGTGGGGCTCGTGCGGGTTGATACGGGTGCCCTCCGGTACGTCGAAGGAGATCTCCCACCACACCACGCGATGTTCGTTGGCGGCCAATGTGAGCTCGTAGCTGATGATCCATCCTGTCCCGGGCCATTGCTCCGGCCATCCGGGGAGGTTGATCACAGGGGTGACGGTGACCGGGGGAAGTTCGACTTCGGTGGTGACCGAGTCCGCGTACTGCCCGGCCGTGTTGGCGCGCGTCGGCGACTTGACCAGGCCGGAGCAGGTGAGCCGGCCCTCGTACCGCGGGTCGATGGTGCCGGTCAGGTGGACCATCGCCTTGCTGCCCCTGGGCAGATCGATCGGCAGGCTCACCCCGGCCGGCGCCGAACCGGTACCGCAGACGGCCCCGTTCTCACCTTGGCAGGTCAGCTCCGGATCGGTCAGCTCCGCCGGCACGGTGGCCTCCACCACGGCGTCGGGGGCGTCGTTGGGGCCGAGGTTTTGCACACCGATGCTGTAGGAGACCCGGTCCCCGGCCTTCGCCGTCCGCGGGCCGCTCATCTCCAGCGGCATGTTCACCGGCAGGGCCACCGTGAGGTTCCTGATCCGGTGGGAGGCGGTGGCGCCGCCCGTTCCCGCCGCGAAGCCCAGTTTGAACGTCTCGGGCATCCGCGTCTGCCCTTCGGCCCCGGCGAGGTCGAAGTCGTCGATCACCAGCGTGCCGTTCGGGTTGGCCCGGTCGGCGTGCCGTACGGTCAGCCGGCCGTCGATGACGGAGATCTGGATGTGGGCGCCCTTCTCCCACGACCCGCGGAATCCGCCGGGCACCTCGACGCCGGTGAGCCACCGGAACCCCTCCCGCAGACTCCCGGAGCCGCGCACTCCGACCGTGTCGGGCCGCGGTCGCCGGCCTCCCCCCGTACCGGCGTACTCCGTGGCGAAGTTCCCGAAGTTGTCGAAGCCGATGCCCACGTACCCGGCCGTGACTCCCGGTGCGACGATCTGGTCCGAACCGTCCTTCGTGAAGGAGTAGCCGAGGGCTCCGCCGATGCCGCCCGGCTGTGTCGTCCGCGCGCCGTCGATCACGTAGACGCTGAAGCCGTCGCCCAGTTGGTTACCGCCCTCACAGGAGTAGTCGAAGTCGATGGTGACGCCCAGCGTCGAGGAGAACGGCTCGTCGAGGAAGGCGGTCCCCGCCCGGGAGCGCGCGTCGGGGGTGAGCTCCAGGCTGCCGCCGTTCAGCCGGGCGCTGCCCAGGAGCTTCCAGTGCGGGTTGGTCACGGTGCCCTGCGTGAACGATTCCACGATCGGGAACTGCACTTGCCGCGAGGTGTCGGGAACGCGCGTCGTCATGGGTGAGTCCTCCTGGGCCGGAAGTGCCATGGATGGGTGGTTGCGCCATGCCGATTCGTTGTGTTCACGAGCTCCACCTGACCCCTGCGGGTCCGTCGCCCGACGCGCCGGCGGAACGGACGACGTCCGCCTGCCATTGCCACCGGCTCCTGCCGAGGACACGAACCACACTGGCGGGAGCCGACGCGGCGCAGCAGGGCGCAGACCGGGAGCGGCCGGAGCACCGGTGTTCGCCGTTGTGCGCCCCTGTGACGAGCCCGGCACCGTGCGGTGCGGTCGTCTGGAAGCACTGGCCCCGCGCCGTCGCGGAGCTCCACGTATCCATCGCCATCGGCGATTGATGCCATGAAAACTATGTATTGGACTCATGAATGAGCTCGAACTGACACTCGTCGCATGTCAAAAGCACCCCATACATCACCCGGGCTGGGCCGGGGCACGCTCCTGCTGATGGCTGTGGCCTGCGGCCTGTCCGTCGCGGGCAACTACTTCGCGCAGCCGCTGCTGGACGTCATCGGCCGGGACCTGCACATGAGTGCCGGGGCCTCGGCGCTGGTGGTGACCGTCGCGCAGGTCGGGTACGCGCTCGGGCTGATACTCCTCGTCCCCCTGGGGGACCTCGTGGAGCGCCGTCGGCTGGCGGTCGGGCTGTGTGCCGCGACCGCTGTCTTCCTCGCCGTGACGGCGAGCGCGGTCGACTCCGCCGGGCTGCTGGTGGGTACCGCGCTCACCGGGCTGACGTCCGTCGCGGCGCAGGTCGTCGTGCCGTTCGCGGCGACCCTCGCCACGCCGGAGAGGCGCGGGCGCACGGTCGGCACGGTGATGACGGGACTGCTGCTGGGCATCCTGCTGGCCCGCACCGCGGCCGGACTCCTCTCGGACCTCGGCGGCTGGCGCACGGTCTACTGGGTCGACGCGGCGCTCATAGCCGTCATGGCGCTCCTGCTGCGCCTGACGCTGCCCCGGCTGCGGACCCACGCGGGGCTGACGTACCCGGGGCTCCTGGGCTCGACCGCCGGATTGTTCGTCCACGAGCCGGTGCTGCGGTACCGGGCCGCGCTGGGAGCTCTGGCCTTCGCCGCGTTCAGCGTGCTGTGGACGGCCCTCGCCTTCCTGCTCTCCGGACCCGCCTACGGCTGGTCCGGGTCGGCCATCGGGCTGCTGGGCCTGGTCGGTGCCGCCGGCTCGCTCTCGGCCTCCGTGGGCGGGCGGCTGGGGGACCGCGGCCTGGTGCACCGGGTGACGGGCATCGCGGCGTTCCTGCTGCTCGCGTCCTGGGCGCTGCTCGAACTCGGCGGCGCCGGAGGCGCCTTGGCGCTGGTCTCGCTGCTCGCGGGTGTGGTCGTGCTCGACGCCGCGGTCCAGGGGGTGCACATCAGCAACCAGAACCTGGTGTACGCGCTCCGTCCCGAGGCCCGCAACCGCCTCAACTCCGCCTACATGACCTCCTACTTCGCCGGCGGCGCCGTGGGATCGGCCCTCACCTCCGCCGTCTGGGGCGGGGCGGGGTGGGACGGGGTGTGCGCGCTCGGCGGCGCGATCTCGGCGGCGCTGGTGGTGGTGTGGCTCGCCGAACGCCGTCGGGCGAGGCGTGCGCCGGTGTCGCGGGGCGGTGCAGGGGCTGCGGGAGCCGCTCCGGCCGCCCCCGCAGCCCCCGCCGTCCCGTCCGACGCGGTCTGATCGTCCGGTGCCCGACTCGTGCGATACGGGCGCGGCGCGGACCATGGACGTGTGGACGGGAACCCGGACGCCGGCACGGTCGGGCCGGTGGGCGTACTCGATGCTGCGCCGACGGCCCGGACGGCGGTGGCGTGGCTGCCGCCGCGGGAGCTGTGGCCCGCGATCCAGGACATCCGCCGGGAGCACGATCCGCAGGTGCGACGGTGGCCGCCGCATGTGAACGTGCTGTTCGGATTTGTACCGGAGGAGGAGTTCGCGCGGGCCGTGCCGCTGCTCTCCGCCGGGGCGGCGGAGAGCGCGGCGTTCACGGCGCGGCTGTCGGGCGTGCGGTACTTCCGGCACCGGCACTTCGCGACGGTGTGGCTCGACCCGGCCGCGGCGGGCCAGGTGCCGTGGGCGCGTCTCCACCGGGAGCTGGGGCTGCGGTTCCCGCTCTGCCGGGGGCGCGGCGGCCGCTTCACCCCGCACCTGTCCCTCGGCCGTACGCGGGAGCCGCGGGAGCTGGCCGCCGAGTGCGCCGCCCGGCTCGGCGCGCTGTCGGCCGTGGTTGAAGAGGTGGTTCTGCTCTCCCGCCGTGGAGAGGAGCCCATGCGGCCGCGGGCAGTGATCAGGCTGGGCACGGGGGAGGTGCGTCGGCCGCCGGCGTGAGCCCGCCCCGTGGATCAGGGCTTCCCCGTCAGCCACTCGGCGAGAACGGCGGCCTGGCTGCGGTCCACGTCCTTGGTGGCGGTCAGCAGTGTGAGCCCGTCGTGCGCGGCCAGGTCGCGCAGTTCCCCGGCCGCGTCCCGGTGCGCGTCGTCGCGGAGTTCGGCCAGGTAGCGGCGGCGGAACTCGGGGAAACGGCTGGGCTCGTGGCCGTACCAGCGGCGCAGTTCGCCGGAGGGCGCGACGTCGCGCAGCCACGCGTCCAGGTGCGCGTCCTCCTTGCGCACGCCCCGCGGCCAGACGCGGTCGACGAGTACGCGCCGGCCCTCCCGGGGCGAGGTTTGCTCGTAGACCCGCCGGTAAGTGATCTGCGCGGTCATGACGGCACCCCTCCGGAACGGATCGATTGCCCGGCGCCGGGCCGCCGCGGAGGGCACTCCCGGCACCGTCCATTTTATCGGGAACGGGCTCCACTGGAGCCGGGCCGCCGGACGGCCGGTAGTGCCGTGTCGCAGCCGCGTACGGTCTCGGCCAGGGCGTCCGCCACCGAGCCGGGTCTCTCCGCCAGTGCCAGGCAGGGGGCCGGGTCGAGGAAGAGGTCGCGGGTGAGCAGGGCCGCCAGGGAACCGGGGTGGAGACCTGGTTCCCGGCGGCGCGCGGTATGGAGCGCGCCGGTGGCGCGCAGGCCGGCGCGGAGGAGTGGGGGCGGCAGCCGGTGTACCGGCCGGGGACGTCCCGCCGCCCGGGCGAAGCGGCTCAACAGCGCCGCCCAGGAGAGGTTTTCGTCGACCACAGGGCGCTCGCCCGTCGTTCCCTGTTCGAGCGCTCCCACGGTCGCGCGGGCCACGGTGCGGGCGGTGACGACCGCCGTTCCACCGGGAGGTGCCATCAGCGGCAGGGGTGAACGCAGCCACCGGACCAGGGGCGCCCACAGCGGGGTGCGGCCCGGTGCGGAGCCGAAGACGAAGGGGACTTCGAGGATCGTGGCGGCCACCGCCGTGCCGGCGGCCCGCTGGGCGGCGCGGGCCTGCTCGACTCTGCTGCGGATGTAGGGGTGCCTGCCGGGCAGATCCAGTTCGGGCCACTGCCGGTGCAGGGCCGTGAAGTAGGAGCCGAGGACGACGGCCCGGGTGCAGCCCGCCGCCCCGGCGGCGGTCACCAGCCGCGTCACCGGCGTGACGTTGCCGGCCTCGAAGTACCGGTGGGCGGGGGCGGGCGGGACCGCGCGGTCGTCGGCACCCGCCGCGAAGACCAGCCCCTCATGGCCCCGGAGCAGCTCCGTCGGGTCGCCGTGGGTCCGGATGTCCGCGGTACGGATCTCGACGCGCCCGTCGTGGCCCGCCGAGGGGCCCGGCCGACGGGCCAGAACGGTCACCCGGTGGCCGCGTTCGAGCAGTTCCGTCACCACGTGGTGGCCCAGGAATCCCGTGCCGCCGACGACGAGGACCCGCAACGCCATGCTCTCTCCTCGCGGGGTGAGGGCGATTGTCTCGGGGGCACCGTACCGGCCGCCCGGGGCGGCCGGTACAGGCGCGGTTCAGCCCTTCCGCGGGCCGGTGCCGCCCTTGCGCTGCTTGATCGGATGGAGGGGGTCGTAGCCGGGGAAGGGGCGCTCGAAGAGCCAGTTGTAGAGCATCTCCCGGCAGATCTCCGGCTGGAACGCCGGCACCTGGTGCCCGGAGTCGGGCACGCTGACCTGCGTCAGGTTCCCGTGGCCGCGGACGAACCCCTTCGGGTTCCCCTGCGCCCGCGTCCAGATCAGCCGGGGAGCGTCGCGCCACTGCGCGTGCTCGTGCGCACCCCTGAGCTGCATGAGGTCGTCCAGCATCTCCTCGGTGCTCCGGTACCCGCAGGCGGTGTCGAAGTTCCCGGTGTAGAGCAGGGTTCGGTAGCCCTTGTCGATGAGTTCGGCGTACCACCCGGAGCGGTCCGCCATGTTGTCGTTCACCAGCGCCTCGGCCACCGGACCCTCGTTGTCGGCGCACTGCCAGGTGACGTTCTGCGGAACGTGCAGGGACTTCTTCACGGACGCGCTGTTCAGGTACGTCTGGAGCGCGCCCATGGACAGGTCGTCCCAGCGCCGCACGTCGTACAGGTCGAAGTTCCCGCCGTACGCCAGGGCCCGGTTCACCAGGGCATTGCCGAGCTCGGTGGCCCGCTCCATGTCGCCCTTGCCGAGGACCTGCATGAACTCGGCGTAGGACGTCTCCAGGGAGTCCTTCTCCGCGATGCCGAGGAACCCGGTGGTGTAGACGTAGTCGATCATCACGCGCAGCGACAGCTCGGGCTTGATCCAGCCGTTGCCGACGGCGATCCCCTGCAGGTTGAGGTGCGGCTCGCGCGCCCGGTTCTGCCGGTCGATCTCCAGGGCGATCGCCGGTACGTACTTCCCGGCGTAGCTCTCGCCGCAGACGTACAGCGGGCATTGCAGGTACTGCGGGTGGAGGGAGAAGAACTCCCGGAGGCCCTCACAGAACATCCGGGCGAGGGCTTCCTCGTCGTGGACGTACTCGCCCTTGGCGTCGGAGTAGCTGTATCCGGTGCCGATGGGCTGGTCCCAGTAGACGACGTGCGCCTCCTGGTTCCAGGTGGCGGGGTCCACCGCTATCGTCCCGGCGGCGTCGTCGCCGATGGACAGGGGCCCGTTCTCCAGGAACAGTCCCAGCAGCGAGGAGGCGCCGGGCCCGCCGTTGAGCCAGATCAGCAGCGGTGTCCGGCTGATCAGGGCCTGCTGGTCGTGGGCCGGGACGTGGGGGTCGCAGGTCTGGCTCTCGAAGAACCAGTAGAACAGGTGGTTCTTCTTCCCCCGGTGTTCCGTGCTGTCGATGTGCACATGCCCGGCGTAGGAGCGGGCTTTCCCGGAGAAGTCGATGCGCTGGGAGTCGAAGATGTTCGCCGGGATCGAGTCGACGCGGTCTGCGGACATGGTTCGCCTTCCGGTTCGGCAGCGGGGTCAGGGGGCCAGGGGTCGCCGCCGCAGGGGGCGCGTGGGGCGGGAGCGGCTGAACAGCGCCTGGGTCCGCTCCGGCGGTTCGAGGAGCCCGATGCGCTGGCCCTGGAGCAACTGCAGCGCGGGGAACCGGCCCTTCTCGAACAGCAGGATGTTCAGCGATCCGCCGTACTGGAAGTTCCCGATCTGCTCGCCCTTCTCCACCATGACCGGGAGCTCGCCCTTGAACTTGTCCAGGAAGTTCACGGAGGCGATGGAGTTGAGGCCGACGGGCACCTGCGCGACGTACCCCTCGTCCACCGGCTCCCCGAGGGCGTTCGGTGCCACCGTCTTGATGATGAGGTAGCCGCGGCGGAAGTCGTCGAACATCGAGTAGTCGTAGCCGTAGCCGACGTCCCCCTTGTTGAGCAGTCCGGGGAAGTCCCGCATCCCGTAGTAGACACCGCCGACGTCGTCGCGGGCCTCCACCACTCGGCCGGCCACCGGGGCGTGGTACCAGTGGTAGCTGTCGGGCATCAGGATGCAGGACACCGCCGTGCCGTCGAGGAACTTGTCGGCGTACTCGGAGCCGTCGAGCAGCTGCCTGACGTTCATGGTCACCGATTTGACCGGGATCGGTGTGTCCTCCTTGAGCTCATCGACGATCATGTTGATGACGCAGTCGGCAGGGGCGACGACCACGGTGTTGTCGTCCTTGGCGGTGACCGGCCGCTTGCCCGGCTTGAGCTTCCGGATGAAGAACTCGTTGAAGGTCTGCCAGTCCTCGGGCTCGTAGTCGGCCATGCGCTTCGGCCCGAGCTCGTCGATCCACTTGTTGATGAGTTCCTTCGCCTTCGGCCCCGACTCGTCCATCTGCATTCCTTGCAGATGGGTGAAGTCGGCGGTCATCTCGTACCCCGGGCCGGAGGTGACGAAGACCATGCCGTAGTCGTTCTCGTAGTTGAGCCAGCTGAACTTCTCGATGTAGTCCAGCCCGTCGGGGACCCCGCACTTCCAGTCCCACTCGTACCACTCCGTGAAGAAGGCGCACAGGCCCTCGATGTCCTTGCCCGTCCAGTCGTAGTACACCTTGTCCTTCGTGCTCACCGGACACGGCACCACGTGCTCGATCGTCGCGTCGTACAGGGTCTTGAAGCCCTTGCGGTCGGTTCGGTACCACTCCCTGATCCTGTTCAGGAACTCGTCGAGGTTCTGCGAGAACTGGTTGTCGTCCTGCGTCACTTTTCCGTTTCCTTCCCTGCAAGGGCAGTTGACCCCATATCCGCATATCCGCGTTTCCGGGGCCGGACAAGGCTGGCGCGGATCCGGATACCGGGGGAAGGGGACGAGGGGCGCGAAGATCGGTCCCTGCCATGGGGCTGCTTCGCCGAGCGCCGCATCAACTGACGACGTGCGTCACATGCGCACCGTGCGAGCTCGATGTCGCTTTCCCGTGCGTCCCCACAGTGCTGTATGAGCCCACGCGAAACACCAGGGGTTGCGCGCCGGAGCGGCGCACAATGACCGGGACCCGCTCGGGCGAAACAGGCCAGTGCCCGGACGCCTCCCCCGCGAGAGCTGCGCCCGTGCGCAGCGGCGATCCGCCCGAGCGGCCGTCACGAGACGGAGGGACCATGGCCGAAGCGCGCTCTGGCCGGTGTGCGGTGAAGTGCGAAGGATGGGGTGGGTCATGCCGGCCCGACAGGAGACCATGATGCCCTTCCGCAACATCAGCGGCCGCACTCCCGCCGAAGTGATCGCGCTGCTGGCCCGGACCGCCGACCCCGAACGCCGCCTGTCCGTCGAGCAACAGCTGTTCCCCGAACTCCTCAACCTCGGCACGGCCGAGAACGTCCTGCTGTTCCCCCAGTTGAACGACAAGGTCTTCAGCAAGCTCCGGGGCCTGACCGAGCAGGACATCCGGTACCCCGTGCCCGTCTACGGCACGGAGAAGCTGCGCGAGGACCTCGCGGAGCTGCTCCGCCCGCGGTTCGGTGCCGACCTCGACCCCGAGGACGTCTTCGGCACGTCGGGCGTGTCGGCGGCCCTGGAGTGCCTGGCCTTCGCCCTGAAGAAGACCGGCGTGCTCGCCACCGGCGACCGGGTGCTGCTCCCGGCCCCCTTCTGGCAGGGCTTCGCCTGGTGCTTCCAGCAGCGGCCCGGCCTGGAGTGCGTCCCCGCCCACCTCGGGCCCGACTTCGAGCTCACCCTCGACATCCTGCAACGGGCCTACTACGGGCAGCCGGTCCGGCCCAGGCTGCTCGTCCTCACCAACCCCAACAACCCGCTGGGCGTCAACTACGACAAGGACCTGCTGGAGAAGATCTACACCTGGGCCCTGACCAGGACGGACCTCCACATCATCTCGGACGAGATGTACGCGCACTCCCAGCTCGAAAGCTCGCGGCTGCCCTTTGTGAGCGCCTTCGAGCTCGACGCCTACCGCAACCTCCCGGGCGCCCGGGACCGGGTGCACGTCGTCTGGGGCTTCGCCAAGGACTTCGGGCTCTCGGGCTTCAAGGCCGGCGTCGCCCTCACCCGCAACTCCGCGGTCCAGGACGTGCTCAGCGGCAACGACGGCGGCGAAACCTACTCCTGGTTCAGCCCCTTCGACTCCCTCAAGCACTACGTCATCGGCAGCCTCCTCGAAACCCGGGACTCCGGCAGGAGCTACGCCGCCGAACTCATGGAGGAGTACCGGGTGGCTCTCACCGGTGCCTTCGAGTCGGCCCGGACCGCCCTCGACGAGGCCAAGAACATCCCGTACGTCTTCCGCGAAGGGCAGAACTCCGCCCAGTTCCTCTGGCTCGACCTGCGGGAGTACCTGCGGATGGACGCGCCGGAGATCCCGTACGAGCGCGGCCCGCACTTTCCGCACAACGGGCACGCGCACAACGGCGCCCCGGACGACGGGACGAACAACGGTGGCGGGACGGCGAGCAGGCCCGGCGGTGACTTCCGTCTGCCGGTCCTCTTCTCGGAGATCGGCAGCGCCGAGAGCGAACTGTTCCAGTACATCAAGGACAAGGCCCACGTCCAGTTGCTCCCGGGGCAGACCCTCTCCGCCCGTGACCAGGGCTTCTTCCGCCTGTGCTTCACTGCCTTCGACGAACCGACGGTCCGCGAGGCGATCCAGCGCATCTCCCGGGCGCTGGCGGAGCGTTAGAGCGGAGCCTCCCGGGGGCCGGTCGCGGCAGCGAGCCACGAATCCGCGGCGCCGCTTCCGTACCGTCCCACAGCGCCGGCCGATGGGTGTGTCAGTGGCCGCCGCTGGGAGGCTCACAGTCGGAGCCGTCGGGATAGCCGCCGAAGGCCTCCGCCTGGAGGGATTCACGGGTCATCGAGCCCTCGACGCACGGGGGAGAGGCGCCGGTCACGATGAGGAAACCGACTCCGTTGGAGCCGTGCCGCTCCGACCGCACCTTTCCCGCGGGGAAGAGACGGGCGAGCGCGTCGCGGGTGTGTTCCGGGGCGAAGTCGCCCCGCCTGCGCAGTGGTCCGAGCGCACCGTTGACGCGCTCGACGGCCGCGAGGCCGGCGCAGCGGGCCCGGCCGTGCAGGGCGATGGGAACCCTGAACCGGTGGTTCTCCGCGTAGTGGTCGCCGGGCTCGGCCGGGGGCGCGGCGTCGGCGGTCGCCGGTGGCGCGCTCCCGTCGGCGCACGGGAAGTCCACCGGTGTGTTCGGGGCCGGCGCCTCGCTCGACGTCGGATGCGAACTCCGGTCCGCGTCGGCGGAGTCCGCCGACCGCTGCGTTCCGCACCCCGTGGCCAGTACGGCGAGCACCGCCATCGGCAGCACGCCGCGCCGGACCGGCGTCATTCTGATGACCGTCATGGGCCGATCCTCCCCCGGGTCACGGGAGGCGTCATGAGTACCCCTACTCAGCCTTCGGCGGCCGCAGCGCCGCGTACGTGCCCGCCGAGGCGGCGACGGCGATGACGCAGCCGGCGAACACGAGGCCGGCCGGGCGCAGTCCCAGCCAGGTGGCGAGGGCGCCGACGCCGACGACCGGCAGGGAGATCCCGGTGTAGGCGACGACGAAGAACGCGGAGATGGTCCCGCCGCGATGGCGCGGCGGGGCGGCGGCGTCGAGGAGGGCGAGGGCGGCGCGGAAGGCGAGGCCCTGGCCGGTGCCGCCGAGGAGGGCCCCCGCGACGAGCACGGGGAGGGACTGGACGGCGAGGGACAGGGCGACCAGGAGGAGGCCCGCGACCAGCGTCGCGCAGCCGGCGGGGAGGGCGCGGCGGGCGCCGGCCTTCCGGGTGAGGGACTGGCCGGCCGTCGAGGCGAGGAAGACGGAGAAGACGACGGCGCCGGACACGGCCAGGTTGTGCACGTCGAGGGTCTGCGCGACGAAGCTCGGCGCGACGGCGGTGAACAGGCCGAGCAGCGCGAAACCGGCGAAGGCCGCCACGGACACGGGGACGAACACGCCCTTCACCTCCGGCGGCACCACCATGCCCCGCGGCCTCGGCGGAGGCCATCGCTCCGGGTCCTCGACGGTCTCCGGCAGCAGCCATGTCAGCGCGCCGGCCAGCACCACGAGTCCCAGATGGACCCAGAACACCAGGTGGAGGGGCCAGGGCGCGTACTGGGCGAGCAGCCCCGACAGCAGGGGGCCGCAGCCGAGGCCGCCCATGTTGGCGGCGGTGGCCGCGAACCCGGCCCGCGCCTTCCTGCCGGGACCGGCCAGTTCGATGACGGCGGCCGTCGCCGCGCCGCTGAGGAGGCCCGCGGCGAGTCCCGAGAGCAGCCGTCCGGCGAAGAGCGGGGGCAGGTCGCGGGCGAGGAGGAAGCAGCCCGCGCTCGCGGCGGAGAACGCCATGGCGGCCAGGATGACGGGCCTGCGGCCCATGACGTCCGCGTAGTTGCCCGCGATCAGCAGGGCGGCGATGACGGCGACCGCGTACGTGGCGAACACGACCGTCACCGTCAGCTCGGAGAAGCCGATCCGCTGCTGGTAGAGCCCGTACAGGGGGGTGGGCAGCGTGGTCCCGGCCATGCCGGTCGCGAACACGGCGGCGGCCGCCGGGTACCCGGGCCGCCACCTCGCGCCCGTTCCGGTTCCCGCTTCCGTCCCGACCCGTGTCGCCCCGCCGTCCGTGAATCGCCGCACTCCGGCACGGTAGGGGCAACGGACCCGTACGCTCCGCCGACGCGGCGCGTGCCGCCGCCCGGACGAGCCGAAGGGACGCGCCCGCCCGGCGGAATTCGTCCCGTCCTGTTCGGTCCTGCCCGTTCCGGACGGTGATGCCCGGCCACATCCGCGCGATTTCCGGCCAGGTGGCGGGGGCCGAGGTCGGTACGAGCCCGGCGAACGGTACGTCGATGTACGATCCCGGTGATTTCCTGGTGTCCAAGTGACCGGAGTGGGACGCCGGTTACCCATGGCACGGGCCACGGAGCAACATCGGCGGGGTGGGTCGTATGGCCTGGGCGTACGTGAACGGAATACGGCTGCACTACGAGGTGCACGGCTCCGGAGACCCCGTGCTGATGGTGATGGGCAGCGGCAGCGCGGGCCACGTCTGGGACGTGTACCAGGTCCCCGCCCTCACCCGGGCGGGATTCCGGGTCATCACCTTCGACCACCGCGGCATCCCGCCCACCGACCGGTGCGCCGAGGGCTTCACGATCGACGACATGGTGCGGGACACGGCCGCCCTCGTCGAGGAGCTGGGAGCCGGCCCGGTCCGGCTGGTCGGCACCTCCATGGGAGCGCAGATCTGCCAGGAACTGATGCTCGCCCGCCCCGAACTCGTCCGGTCCGCCGTGCTGATGGCGACGCGGGCGCGGACGGACGAGATGCGCCGGGCCATGGCGGAGGCGGAGATCGAGCTCCACGACGCGGGCCTGGCCCTGCCCCCGCGGTACGCCGCCGTGGTGAGGGCCCTGAAGTACCTGTCCCCGCGGACCCTGGCGGATCCCGACCGGGCCGGTGACTGGCTGGGACTGTTCGGCATGGCGGCACCGCGCGGCGCGGGCGAGCGCGTGCACATGGAGTTCTCCGCGATGCCCGACCGGCGCGCCGCGTACCGCCGGATCACACGTCCGTGCCACGTCATCGCCTTCTCCGACGACGTGATCACCCCGCCCGCCTTCGGCCGGGAGGTCGCCGAGGCCATCCCGGGCGCGGGCTTCGACGTCGTCGAGGGGACCGGTCACTACGGGTACCTGGAGGCTCCCGACCGGGTGAACGACATCCTCGTCGCCCGGCTCCGGCAGGAGGACCTGGTGGCGGAGCGGCCCTGACGGCGGGGCCCGCCGGGCAGGGGCGCCGCCGGCCCGGGCCGCGCGACAATGCGGCCATGAGTTCCGTCACCCCCGTCACCCCCGAACCGCCCGTGGCGCCGGTCACGCACCCGGTCCCCGACGCCGCCGCCTACCTGACCGGCCGGTGGTCGGTCGAGCGGACGCTCGGCGACCTGGCCACCGGCGCCGACGGGACGTTCCGGGGCACGGCCGAGTTCCGGCCGGCCGCCGGGGACGGGGAGCTCCTGCACATCGAGGACGGCGTCCTGACCTGGAACGGCACCACCAACCGGGCGGGCCGGACGCTCCGGCTGCGCCCCCGCCCGGACGGCACCGCGGACGTCGCCTTCGCCGACGGCCGGCCCTTCCACCCCCTCGACCTGCGGACCGGCCACTGGACCACCCGGCACCCCTGTGCCCAGGACCGCTACGACGGGACCTTCACCGTCGTCTCGCCCGACGAGTGGCACCTGTCCTGGCGCACCACAGGACCGGCCAAGGACCAGCTCCACCGCTCGGTGTACCGGCGGCTGCGGGGCCCCGCGGGGGCACCGCTTGAAGGATCAAATGGCCAGGGGGTTAGCATGTGAGCGCCGCCTAGCTCGAAAGTGATGCTCCTGTGACTGTCAACGAGGACACGTTCACCAATTGGAAGAACCGCGAGGAAATTGCGGAGTCGATGATCCCGATCATCGGGAAGCTGCACCGGGAGCGGGATGTCACCGTCCTGGTCCACAGCCGCTCCCTGGTGAACAAGTCGGTGGTCAGCATCCTCAAGACCCACCGGTTCGCCCGCCAGATAGCCGGTGAGGAGCTCTCGGTCACCGAGACCCTGCCGTTCCTGGAGGCTCTCACCACGCTCGACCTCGGTCCTTCCCAGATCGACATCGGCATGCTCGCCGCGACCTACCGGACCGACGAGCGCGGTCTCCCGGTGGCGGAGTTCACCGCCCGGGCCGTCGCCGGAGCCACCGGCGCCAACAAGATCGAGCGCGGCGAGGGCCGCGACGTCGTCCTCTACGGGTTCGGCCGCATCGGCCGCCTCGTCGCCCGCCTGCTCATCGAGAAGTCCGGCTCCGGCAACGGGCTGCGGCTGCGCGCCATCGTCGTCCGCGGGGGCGGCGGCGAGGACATCATCAAGCGCGCCTCCCTGCTGCGCCGTGACTCGATCCACGGCCAGTTCCAGGGCACGATCACCGTCGACGAGGCGAACAGCACGATCACCGCCAACGGCAACGAGATCAAGGTGATCTACGCCAACGACCCCGGCGAGGTCGACTACACGGCGTACGGCATCAAGGACGCCATCCTCATCGACAACACCGGCAAGTGGCGTGACCGCGAGGGCCTGTCCCAGCACCTGCGCCCCGGGATCGACAAGGTCGTCCTGACCGCGCCGGGCAAGGGCGACGTCCCCAACATCGTCCATGGCGTCAACCACGACATGATCAAGCCGGACGAGCAGATCATCTCCTGCGCGTCCTGCACCACCAACGCGATCGTCCCGCCGCTGAAGGCGATGGCCGACGAGTACGGTGTGCTGCGCGGTCACGTCGAGACCGTCCACTCGTTCACGAACGACCAGAACCTGCTGGACAATTACCACAAGTCCGAGCGCCGCGGCCGCTCGGCGCCGCTCAACATGGTCATCACCGAGACCGGCGCGGCCTCGGCCGTCGCCAAGGCGCTGCCCGACCTCCAGGCGAAGATCACCGGCAGCTCGATCCGCGTCCCCGTGCCGGACGTCTCGATCGCGATCCTCAACCTGCAGCTCGCCCGCGAGACCACCCGCGAGGACGTCCTCGACTACCTCCGCAATGTCTCGCTGACCTCGCCGCTGAAGCGCCAGATCGACTTCATCACCGCCCCCGACGCGGTCTCCAGCGACTTCATCGGCTCCCGCCACGCCTCGATCGTCGACGCGGGCGCCACCAAGGTCGAGGGCGACAACGCCATCCTCTACCTCTGGTACGACAACGAGTTCGGCTACTCCTGCCAGGTCATCCGCGTCGTCCAGCACGTCTCCGGCGTCGAGTACCCGACGTTCCCGGCCCCGGTGGTCTGACACCCGGCACCCTGCCCCGACAAGGCCGCTCCCTCGTCCGCGAGGGGGCGGCCTTTCGTCTGTCGCTGCCCGCAGTGTTGCCGATTCGGCAACGATCGTTGTCGCTTCGGGCACGCCGGCCGCACTCTGGTGACCCGGCGGGACAGCCGGCGGAAACGATCAGGAGGGGCACACCATGACCACCGACGGAAACACCGGGACCGCGACGGGCACCGAGGGCGACGCGCCGCTGAACAACCGCGTCCACCACGTCAAGTCCGGGGAGCTGGACGGCTACGCCGCCATCAGCGGCGGCACGGTGGGCTCGAAGAAGCTCTGGATGGGCCTGGTGGAGAACCCGCCGCTGAGTGCGACGGACAACCACCACCACGGCGCGTCGGAGGCCGGGATCTACGTGGTCAGCGGCCACCCGGTCTTCGTCTACCACGACGGCACCCAGGAGGTGCGGATCACCGCCCACCCCGGCGACTTCCTCCTCGTCCCCCCGTTCGTCCCCCACCGCGAGGAGAACCCCGACCCGGACGAGCCCGTGGTCGTCGTGATCGCACGGACCACGCAGGAGCCGATCAAGGTCTCCGTGCCCGAGCTGTACCAGCTTCGGGGGGCGGAGGCGCGGTAGGGACGGGGCCGGGGTGCTCAGGTCACCACCCGCGCCGCTCCCGGATGACGGGCGCGCCACCGGGCGTAGACGGGGCTCGCGGCGCAGGAGGCGAGGTACCCCTCGCCGACGCGGCGGACGATGTCGTCGCCGTGCGGGGCCAGGGGGCCGTCGCGGTGCCAGGCGAGGATGTGGCGGTACTGGAGCGGGTTGCCGGTGAGGGGGCGGACGGTGACGCCGGGGACCTCGGTGAAGGTGGCCTGGCAGAGGCTGACGGCGAGGCCGCAGCGGACGAGTTCGACGAGCTGGCGGCCCTCGGCCTCGTAGGGGGTGCGGGGGTCGCGGCCCGTGAGGGCGAGGGCGCGGGACCAGTACTCGCGGGTGCGGTCGTCGTCGGGGCGGGGGACGGCCCAGTCCTCGTCGACGAGACGGTCGAGGTCCACCTCTTCCCCGGCGGCCAGCGGATGGCCGGAGGGCAGCAGGGCGAAGACGGGCTCGGTGACCAGGGGGCGGAGCTCGGCGCCGCCCCGGGGGACGAGCTCGTGGCCGGGGTGGTCGCCGAGGACCGCCGCCTCCAGGCGCTCCGCGGCCAGGTCGTCGAGGAGCGGCGCGGGGGAGTTCCGGCAGCGGACGGTCACCTCGGCACTGGGCAGCGACGCCCGTACCGCCAGCGTCAGACGGCCGAGCAGTGGGGCGCCCACCGAGCCGATCCTGACGCGGTCCGGCGCGGCCCGGCGGCGGGCGGCGCGCGCGGTGTCGGCGAGCAGGCCGTCGATGCCGGGCAGCACGGCGCGCGCCCGGTGGAGGACCAGCTCGCCGAGGGAGGTGGGCACGACCCCGGCGGGCCGGCGTTCGAAGAGCGTGCCGCCCAGCATCCGTTCGACGCGCCGCAGTTGGGCGCTGAGCGCGGGCTGGGTGGTGCGCAGCGCGGCGGCGGCGCGGGTGAGGCTGCCCGCCTCGGCGATCGCGCAGACCGCCCGCAGGTGCCGGAGCTCCAGTTCCACGGCGATCAGGCCGCCTCCGGGAAGTGGCAGGCCACTTCGCGGGTCCCGCCGGGCGGGGCGATCCGCAGCAGCGGGGCCTCGGTGCGGCAGATCTCCTGGGCCTTGGGGCAGCGGGGGTGGAAGGTGCAGCCGGGCGGGGGCGCGGCCGGGCTCGGCGGGTCGCCGTGCAGGGTGATCCGTTCCCGGGCCCGCTCGGCCGCCGGGTCGGGCAGCGGGACGGCCGAGAGCAGGGCGCGGGTGTAGGGGTGGGCGGGGGAGTCGTAGACCGTCCGTTTGTCGCCGATCTCGACGATGCGGCCGAGGTACATCACGGCGACCCGGTCGCACACCCGCTTCACCACCGACAGGTCGTGGGCGATGAAGAGGTAGGCGAGGCCGAGCTCGCGCTGGAGCCGTTCCATCAGGTTGACGATCTGGGCCTGTACGGAGACGTCGAGGGCCGAGACCGGCTCGTCGGCGACGATCAGCCGGGGGCCGGTGGCGAGCGAGCGGGCGATGCCGATGCGCTGGGCCTGGCCGCCGGAGAACTCGTGCGGGTAGCGGTCGAGGTGTTCGGGGATGAGCCCGACCAGGTCCATCAGCTCCGCAGCCCGCCTGCGGGCGTCCGCCGCCGAACTGCCGCGCACCAGCAGCGGATCGGCGATGATCCGGGCGACGGTCTGGCGCGGGTTGAGGGAGGAGTGCGGGTCCTGGAAGACCATCTGCAACGCGCCGCGCAGCGGCTTGAGTTCGCGCTGCCGAAGGTGGCTGATGTCCCGGCCGTCGTAGGCGACCGTGCCGGCGGTGGGCTCCAGCAGCCGTACGATCACGCGCCCGGTGGTGGACTTGCCGCAGCCGGACTCGCCGACCAGGCCCAGGGTCTCGCCCGCCGCCACCTCGAAGGAGACGCCGTCGACGGCCCGGACGGGGGCGGAACGGCCGCGCCTGCCGGGGAAGCTCATCGTCAGCTCCCGTACGGAGAGCAGGGGTGCGGTCATCGGGTGCCTCCGCGGACGCGGTCGTCGGTGTGCAGGTCGTCGGTGTGCAGGGAGAGGTGGCAGGCGACCAGGTGTCCGTGGGACGGGACGAGCTCGGGTCCGGTGCGCTCGCAGCGCGCGCGGTCGTCCGGCGCCGCGGCCGCGGCCCGCGGGCAGCGCGGGGCGAACGCGCAGCCGGGGGCGGGCGTCAGGAGCGAGGGCGGGCTGCCGGGAATGGCGCGCAGGGGCGCGTCGTCGGTGTCGTCGAGCCGGGGGAGGGAGTCGAGGAGGCCCCGGGTGTACGGGTGGGCGGGCCGGGCGAACAGGTCGTCGACCGGGGCCTGTTCGGCCGCCCGGCCGCCGTACATCACCAGGACGTCCCGGGCGACCCGGGCCACCACCCCGAGGTCGTGCGTGATCATGACGACGGCGAGTCCGCGTTCCTCCTGGAGGCGGGCGAGCAGTTCCAGGATCTGGGCCTGGACGGTGACGTCGAGGGCGGTGGTCGGTTCATCGGCGATGAGCAGGTCCGGTTCGCAGGCGAGCGCCATGGCGATCATCGCGCGCTGGCGCATTCCGCCGGAGAACTGGTGCGGGTACTCGCCGGCCCGGCGGGCGGGTTCGGGGATGCCGACCTCGCCGAGCATGTCCACGGCCCGTCTGCGGGCCGCCGCGCGGCGGGAGCCGAAGTGGACGCGGTGGTGCTCGGCGATCTGCTCGCCGACGGTGTAGGAGGGGTGGAGGCTGGAGAGCGGGTCCTGGAAGATCATCGCCATCCGGCGGCCGCGCAGCCGGTTCAGCTCGCGCTCGGGCAGTCCGGTGAGCTCCCGGCCGTCGAGGGCGATGGAACCGGTGACCTCCGCGCCGGTGTGCAGGCCCATCACGGCCAGCGAGGTGACGGACTTGCCGGAGCCGGACTCGCCGACGATGCCGAGCGTCTGCCCGCGGTCCACGGTGAAGTTGAGGGAGTCCACGGCCCGTACGGGACCGTGCCGGGTGGGGAAGGTGACGGTCAGGTCCTCGACGGACAGCAGCGGTTGCTGCGTTTCGACGGCCATCAGTACCTCACTCGCGGGTCGACGACGGCGTAGAGCAGGTCGACGGCCAGGTTGGCGACGACGATGAAGGCGGCGGCCAGCAGGGTGACGCCGAGGATGACCGGCTGGTCACCGGTGGACAGCGCGCCGTAGAAGAGCCGTCCGATGCCCGGGAGGCCGAAGATGGACTCGGTGATGACGGCGCCCGCGAGCAGCCCGCCCAGGTCCATGCCGAAGAGCGTCAGGATCGGCGTCATGCCGGACCGCAGCCCGTGCTTGACGACGACCGTGCGGCGCGGCAGTCCCTTGGCGCGGGCGGTGCGGATGTACGGCTCCGCCATCGTCTCGATCATCGAACTGCGGCTCTGGCGCGCGTACATGGCGGCGTACAGCACCGCCAGGGCGAGCCACGGCAGGAGCAGGTTGGACGCCCACTCGGCCGGGTCGTCGCCGAACGGCACGTACTCGGGGTAGGGCAGCAGACCGGCCACCCGGATGAGCCCGTAGATGAGCATCATCGAGGTGAAGTAGACCGGCATCGACGCGGCGGCGACGGCCCCGATCATCAGGGCCCGGTCGGTGAGGGTGTCCTTGCGCAGGGCGGCGGCGACCCCGGTGCTCAGGCCGAGCAGCAGCCAGAGCACGGCCGCGCCCACGGCGAGCGAGGCGGAGACGGGGAGGCGGTCCATCAGCAGGTCCCAGACCGCCTCGGAGTTCTCGTACGAGTAGCCGAAGCAGGGGAAGTCGCAGTGCAGGGCGTACTGGCCGGTGCCCATGGTCCGGCCGGTGAAGACGCCGGTGACGAAGTCCGCGAACTGCCGCCACAGCGGCCGGTCGAGGCCCATGTGGGCGCGGATCGCCTCCAGCCGCTCCACGCTGCACGACTTGCCGCAGGCGGCGGCCGCGGGGTCGGAGGGCAGGACGTAGAAGATGGTGAAGGTGACGGCGGCGACGGCGACGAGCACACCGACGACGCCGAGGAGCCTGCGGCCGAGGTAGACGATCATGTGCGGCGGCTCCTCGGGTCGAGGACGTCGCGCAGCGCGTCGCCGAGCAGGGTGAAGGCGAGCACGGTCAGGAACAGACAGGTGCTGGGGACGACGAAGTACATGGGGTCCGTGTCGTAGAAGGCGACGCTCTCGGCGATCATCTGCCCCCACGAGGGGGTGGGCGGGCGGACGCCGACGCCCAGGTAGCTCAGGGCCGCCTCGGTGGCGATCATGCCGGGGACGATCAGGGTGGTGTACGCGATGACGGGCCCGGAGACGCCGGGGAGGATGTCGCGGGTGAGGATGCGCCAGGGTCCCGAGCCGCCGACGCGGGCGGCGTCGACGTACTCGCGGTGCTTGAGCGAGAGGGTCTGGCCGCGGACGACGCGGGCGACGCCCGGCCAGCCGAACAGGCCGATGACGGCGGTCATCAGGACGATCCGGTTGACGTCCTTCGCCACCGACATCATCGCGATCATGAAGATGAGGGAGGGGAAGGACATGGTGAGGTCCATCAGCCGGGAGAGCACGGTGTCGGTGCGGCCGCCGAAGTAGCCCGCCGCGATGCCGGCCGCCGTGCCGATGACGACGACGATGGCCGTGGCGGTGAGCGCGATGAACAGCGAGACCTGGGCGCCGTGCACGACACGGGCGAACAGGTCGCGGCCGGTGACGGGTTCCACGCCGAGCCAGTGGTCGGCGGAGACACCGCCGAGCGGGCCGATGGGCCGTCCGCCGAGGTACGGGTCGACGGCGGTCTTGTCGAACTCCTCGGGGGACCAGCCGCCGAGCGCGCTCAGCAGCGGGGCGCCGGCCGCCATGAGCAGGAAGAGGGCGACGACGGCGAGGGAGACCGTGACGGAGGGGCGGCGGCGGAGTTCCGCGACGGCGAGCCGCCAGGGGCCGCTGCCGGTGGGGGCCTTGGAGGCCTGCGCGGTGGTTGCGGGGGTGGTGGTCATGGGGTGACGGACCTCAGTCCCGGCTCTTCGACGGGTCCTTGAGGCCGACGGTCGCGTAGTCGAGCTGACCGCCGAAGACGGTGTGCCCGTACGCCCCGGCCACATTGCTGCCGAGGACCAGCGGCCACCGCCGGATCAGCACCGGCACGGCCGGGGCCTTGGCCAGGATCTCGCCGTCCAGCTGCTGCCAGGCCCGGGCCGCCTGGCGCGCGTCGGTCATGGCGGCGATCTCGTCCATCCGCTTCATGGTGGCGTCGTCGCGGAAGAGCGAGTGGTTGCCGGAGTTGCCCTTCTCCTTGATGTAGCGGCCGTCGAAGACGAAGGGCAGGAAGGTCGAGCCGGACGGGTAGTCGGGGCACCAGCCGGTGTACACCATGTCGGTGCGGTTCTTGGTGTCGCCGATGGTGGCGTAGAACGCGGACGGGTCCACGGTCTCGATGGTGACCTTGATGCCGGCCTTGCCCAGCGACTGCTGTATCGCCTCGGCCCGGCCCTTGTCCCCGGACGAGACGGTCATCTTGGTGGAGAAGCCGTCGGGCTTGCCGGCCTCCTTCAGCAGCTCCTTGGCCTTCGCCACATCGCCGGTGGCGGGGATCCTCAGGGTGTCGGGCTGCTTGCCGTCGAAGAGCCCGGCGGGCATGTAGGCGGTCGACGGGTCGTTGAAGGCGGGGCCGCCGGAGGAGGTCAGGACGGAGTCCCGGTCGAGGGCGTACTGCACGGCCTGCCGCACCTTGACGTTGTCGAAGGGCGCCCGGCCGGTGTGCATCTGGACCATGTCGGTGCAGTTCTGCGACTCGGCGAGCAGCCGCTTGCGCACCTCGGCGGAGGTCAGCACCTTGGGCGCGCTCTCCGGCCGGAGCGCGCCCCACGGCACGGCGGAGGCGTCGGTGCCCCGGGCGGCGACCATGCGGTCGTCGATCTGGTTGGCCTTGAGCCCCATGGTGACGACGAGCTTGTCCGGGTACGCCTTGCGGACCTCGTCCGTCTTCGGGTTCCAGTGCTCGTTGCGGACCAGGACGAGCTTCTTGCCCCGGGCGAAGGAGTCGATCTTGTACGGGCCGGAGGAGAACGGTCTGTTGTCGTACTGCGGGCCCTTGTCCTTCGCCCGCGGGACGGGCGCGAAGGTCGGCATGACCGCCGCGTTGGGGAACTCGGCGAACGGCTTGCGCAGTTCGAAGACGATGGTGTGGTCGTCCGGCGTCCTGACGGAGTCCAGGTGCTTGCCCTGGGCCGGGCCCTGATAGCCCTCGGCGCCGGCGAGGTAGCGGGCCGCGTAGTCGGCGCCGCCGGGGAGGTCGGGGGAGAAGGACCGCTCCACGTTGTACTTGACGTCCTGCGCGGTGACGGGCGAGCCGTCCTCGTACTTCACCCCCCGCTTGAGGTGGAACGTCCAGGTCCGGGCGCCGTTGGAGGGGGTGCCGAGGTCGGTGGCGAGATCCGGGACCAGCTTGCCGCCCTCGGTCCCGGGGGCGGCCTTGTACGTGACCAGGGTGCGGTAGAGGAGCCGGGTCCCGAAGTTCATCTCGCTGACGACCCAGTTGCGCGCCGGGTCGAGATGGGTGAAGTCCTGGTGGGACAGCACGGTGAGGGTGCCGCCCTTGTGCGGGGTGCCGCCGACCGCGGCGCCCAGGTTGGCGGTGGCGGGGTTCTTGCCGCCTTCCCTGCCCCCTCCCACCGAGTCCTTCCCGCCCGAACAGGCGGCCGTACCGAGAGCGAGGGAGGCCGCCAGCGTGGCGGCGAGAGCGACAGAGGTGCGCTTGTTCATCAGTGGTCACTCCGAGAACGGTCGAACAGCCAACAGCCATGCCGGTAGCCGAAGTGCTGGCTGAAATGTGACCCGTAACATAGTAATGTGAAATTGCACTGACAAGGTGTCGGCAGCTCCGTTACCCACCTGTGTCCGACGAGCCCGAGGAGGAAGACCGTGCGTGAACCCGCAGTCACCCCCATCCGCACGATGAGTCACGACCTGCCCGTGTCCGACGAGTTGGCGGCGTCCATGGCGCGGGGGTGGACGCCCGCTCCGCCGCCCGGCGACCTCCGGCTGCCCGTCGCGGACGCGGCCGCCGCACGCCGGGAGAGACTGTCCGCCCGCTTCCCCGGCGAGCGGCTGCTCATACCCGCCGGCGACCTGAAGGTCCGCTCCAACGACTGCGACTTCCGCTTCCGCCCGCACAGCGCCTACGCCTGGCTCACCGGTCTGACCGGCGAGGACCAGGCCGGCCACGTCCTCGTCCTCGAACCGGACGGCCCGCACCGGCACCAGGCGGTGCTGTACGTCCGCCCGCGCCCGCCCCGCGTCGGCGGATCCTCCGCGTTCTACCGCGACCGCCGCCACGGCGAGTTCTGGGTCGGCCGCCGCCCGGACCTCGCCGAGACCGAGCGCATGACCGGCCTGGCCTGCGCCGCCCTGGACGGCTCGGTGCCCCCGGGGCGCGACGCGTCCGTGGACGGTGAACTGGCGTCGGTCCTGAGCGAGTTGCGGCTGATCAAGGACGCCTGGGAGGTGGACCAGCTGCAACGGGCCGTGGACCACACCACCGCCGGCTTCGAGGACGTCGTCCGCGCCCTCCCGCACGCCCTCGCGCACCCGCGCGGCGAACGCTGGATCGAGGGCGTCTTCGGCCTCCGCGCCCGCGCCGAGGGCAACGGCACCGGCTACGAGACCATCGCCGCCTCCGGCGCCCACGCCTGCGTCCTGCACTGGATACGCAACGACGGCCGGCTGAACCCCCGCGACCTGCTCCTCCTCGACGCCGGCGTGGAGACCGACACCCTCTACACCGCCGACATCACCCGCACCCTCCCCCTCTCCGGACGCTTCTCACCCGTCCAACGCCAGGTCTACGACCTCGTCCTCGCCGCCCAGGACGCCGGCATCGCCGCCCTCGAACCCGGCGCCAGTTTCCGCGACTTCCACCGTGCCGGCATGCGCGTCATCGCCGAGGGCCTCACCGACTGGGGCATCCTCCCCACCCCCGACGGCGACCTCCACCGCCGCTACACCCTCTGCAGCAGCGGCCACATGCTCGGCCTCGACGTCCACGACTGCGCCCAGGCACGAGCCGACACCTACCTCGACGGCATCCTGGAGGAGGGCCAGGTCCTCACCGTCGAACCCGGCCTCTACCTCCAGCCGGACGACGAGACCCTGCCGCCCGAACTGCGTGGCATCGGGGTGCGCATCGAGGACGACCTCGTCATCACCGCGGACGGCGCCCGGCTGATGTCGGGAGCGCTGCCGCGGACGGCGGACGGGATCGAGGCGTGGATGGGGGAGTTGCTGGAGGGGCGTTGATTCCGGTCCTGCCGGCTCTTGGCAGCGCATAGTGCAATGTGAAATATTACTGTGCGTGCCCCAGAGCAACTCCTCGGACGTCATCGTCGTCGGAGCCGGCGTCGTCGGTGCGGCCTGTGCCCACTACGCCGCCCGCTCCGGCCTCTCCGTCACCGTGATCGATCGCGGTCCCGTCGCGGGCGGGACCACGGGGGCCGGTGAGGGCAACCTCC
Organism: Streptomyces sp. I05A-00742; assembly: GCF_013055795.1. Lineage (GTDB taxonomy): Bacteria > Actinomycetota > Actinomycetes > Streptomycetales > Streptomycetaceae > Streptomyces. The sequence continues at coordinate 232,836 of NZ_JABETO010000004.1, read as the reverse complement.
TGGTCTCCGACAAGGAACCGGGCCCCGAGCTCGATCTGGCGCTGCTGTCCGCGGAGTTGTGGCGGGAGCTGGCCGGGGAGCTTCCGCGGGCCGTCGAGTACGAGGGCAAGGGCGGGCTGGTGGTCGCCTCCGGGCCCGTCGGGATGGAGGCGCTGCGGCACTTCGCCGCGGCGCAGCGGAAGGCGGGTGTCACGGCCGACGAGGTCCCGGCGGACCGGCTGCACGACCTGGAGCCGCATCTCGCCCCGGACCTCGCGGGGGGTGTCCACTATCCGCAGGACGCCCAGGTCCAGCCGGCCCTCGCCGCGGCCCACCTGCTGCGTGCCTCGGGTGCGCGGGTGCGGACCGGGGAGCGGGTCACCGCCGTCCTCACGGGGAGCGGTGGTGCGGTGCGGGGGGTGCGGACGTCCGCCGGTGAGGTGTATGCGCCGTATGTGGTGAACGCCGCGGGGACTTGGGGCGGTGAGGTGGCGCGGCTCGCCGGGGTGGAGCTGCCCGTGCTGCCGCGTCGCGGCTTTGTGCTCGTCACCGAACCGCTGCCGCGCGTGGTGCGGCACAAGGTGTACGCGGCGGACTACGTGGCGGACGTGGCGAGCGGGTCGGCGGCGCTCCAGACGTCGGCGGTGGTGGAGGGGACGCCGGCGGGGCCGGTGCTGATCGGGGCGAGCCGTGAACGGGTCGGCTTCGACCGCACCTTGTCGACGGAGGCGCTGCGCCGCCTCGCGGCCGGGGCGACCGCCCTGTTCCCGGTGCTGGCGGGGGTGCGGGCGATGCGTACGTACGCCGGGTTCCGCCCGTACCTGCCCGACCACCTGCCGGCCATCGGGCCGGACCCGCGGGTGCCCGGGCTGCTGCACGCCTGCGGGCACGAGGGGGCGGGGATCGGACTCGCCCCGGCCACGGGGGCGTTGATCGCCGCGATGCTGACGGGGGAACAACCTCCTGTCGACGCAAGGCCGTTCGCGCCCGAGCGTTTCAGGGCGGCGGCGTGAGCGCCGTCCCCAAAGCCGTCACCCCACCGGAGAGGAGCCCTGCCGTGGCACGTCATCGCACCCCCGCCGACCTCGTCGGCGCCGTGCCCGACGCCGCGTTCGAGATCACCTTCGACGGCCGTCCGGTCACCGCCCTGCCCGGGCAGACCGTCGCCGCCGCGCTGTGGGGGGCCGGCATCCTCGCCTGGCGCACCACCCGCGACGGCGGCCGCCCGCGCGGCGCCTTCTGCGGCATCGGGCAGTGCTTCGACTGCCTCGCCACCGTCAACGGAGAGCCCAACCGGAGGGCCTGTCTGGTGTTTGTCCGGCCCGGGGACGCGGTCACGACCCAGGAAGGACACGGCCATGCCGACCTCGCCGTCTGAGCCCCGCGCACCGTACGACCTCGCGGTGATCGGCGCGGGTCCCGCCGGGATGGCCGGTGCCGTCACCGCGTCCCGGCTCGGGCTGGACGTCGCGCTGCTCGACGCGGCCGAACGGACCGGCGGCCAGTTCTTCCGGCACCCCGCGCCGGGGCTCGGCGCCATCCGGCCGCAGGCCCTGCACCACGACTGGCCCGCCTTCACGGCCCTGCGCGCCCGGCTGGAGGCGAGCGCCGTCGACCACCTCGCCGCCCACCACGTCTGGACCGTGACCCGGGACGGCGAGGAGGCGTGGAGCGTGCACGCCCTCACCGGACCCGACGGCGACGGCGGCAGCCCGGCCCGCGTCCGGGCCCGCGCGGTGCTGCTGGCGACCGGGGCCGGGGAACGCCAACTGCCCTTCCCCGGCTGGACCCTGCCCGGCGTCGTGGGGGCCGGCGGCGCCCAGGCGATGCTCAAGTCCGGGCTCGTCCTGCCCGGGGCGCGCGTCGTCTTGGCGGGCAGCGGGCCGCTGCTGCTCGCCGTCGCGTCCTCGCTGGCCGCCGCCGGGGCGCGGGTGCCGGCCGTGGTCGAGGCGTCCGGCTACCTCGGCTACGCCCGCCGTCCGCGCGCCCTCGCCGTCAATCCGCACAAGCTGCTCGAAGCCGCGGTCCACGGTACGGCGTTGCTCCGCCACCGGGTCCCGCTGCGCACCCGTAGCGCGGTGACACGGGTGCACGGCACCGAACGGGTGGAGGCCGTCACGGTCTCCCGGCTCGACCGCGACTGGCGGCCCGTGCCGGGCACCGGCCGCCGGATCGCCTGCGACGCGCTCGCCGTCGGACACGGGCTGGCGCCGCAGATCGAGCTCGCCACCGGGCTCGGCTGCGCCACCCGGCGCACCCCGGACGGCACGCACGCCCTCGTCCTGGACGGGCTCCAGGAGACCTCGGTCCCCGGTCTCTGGGCCGCGGGGGAGACCGGCGGAGCCGGAGGCTGGGAACTCGCCCGCGTGGAGGGCGAGTTGGCGGCCGTCGCGGTCGCCGCCCGGCTGACCGGTCGGCCACGGCCCGGCGCGGGCCGACGGGTACGGGACCTGCGCCGCCGCCGCGACCGGATGCGCGCCTTCGCCGACGCGATGGCCGCCGCCCACGCCCCCGGGCCGGGCTGGACCGGCTGGCTCGCCGACGACACCGACGTATGCCGCTGCGAGGAGGTGACCGCGGGCCGGATCCGCGAGGCGGTCACCGACTTCGGCGCCCGGGACGCGCGGACGGTGAAGCTGCTCACCCGGGCCGGCATGGGCTGGTGCCAGGGGCGGGTGTGCGGGGCGGCCGTGGCCTGTCTCGCCGGCGGCGGTACGGCGGAGGGGGCCGTACCGCCGTCGGCCGACCGCAGACCGCTCGCCGCGCCTGTCCCGCTGGGGGTGCTGGGCGCGCTCGACGGGCAGGATTCCTCCGGGCCCGGTGCGTCCGGGGGAGAACCTGGCGCGTCCGGGGAAGAAGCTGCCCCCGGGCCCGGTGCGTCCGGGGGAGGAGCCGGTGCGTCCGGGGAGGAAGCCGTCAACTGACCCCGGTCGCCTCCCTCTTGTGGATACGATCGCCCATCAATAAAATGTCACACAGCACAGAAGGGTTCACGGCATGACCGCCACCTCCTGGAACACCGCCCGCCCCTGGCGCGGCATCATGGTCGCCACCACGCTGCCGCTCCGCGACGACCTCTCCGTCGACCACGACGCCTACGCCGCGCACGTCCGTTGGCTCCTGGACAACGGCTGCGACGGCGTCGTCCCCAACGGCTCGCTCGGCGAGTACCAGACGCTCACCGACGAGGAACGCGCCCGCGTGGTCCGTACCGCCGTCGAGGCGGCGGGCGACGGGGCCCGGGTGATGCCCGGCGTCGCCGCCTACGGCAGCGCCGAGGCGCGCCGCTGGGCCGAGCAGGCCGCCGAGGCGGGCTGCGGCTCCGTCCTGTTGCTGCCGCCGAACGGCTACCGCGCCGACGAGCGTGCCGTCCGCGCCCACTACGCCGACGTCGCCCGGGCCGGGATCCCGGTCGTCGCCTACAACAACCCCATCGACACCAAGGTCGACCTGACGCCCGCCCTGCTGGCCGCGCTCCACCGCGACGGCAGCGTCGTGGCGGTCAAGGAGTTCAGCGGCGACGTCCGGCGTGCCTACGAGATCGCCGAACTCGCCCCGGAACTCGACCTGCTCATCGGCGCCGACGACGTCCTGCTGGAGCTGGCGACCGCCGGCGCCGTCGGCTGGATCGCCGGATACCCCAACGCCCTTCCCGCCACCTGCGCCGAGCTCTACCGCGCCGCCGTCGCCGGGGACATGGAGACGGCCCGGCCGCTCTACACCTCGCTGCACCCGCTGCTGCGCTGGGACTCGAAGACCGAGTTCGTGCAGGCCATCAAGCTCTCCATGGACATCGTCGGCCGCCCCGGAGGTCCCACCCGGCCGCCCCGCCTCCCCCTCACCGGCGAGGCCGAGGCCCTGGTGCGCGCCGCCACCGAGAAGGCCGTCGCCGACGGCCACCACTGACCGCCCCGCGGCCTCCCGAAAGGACGTCCGTGCGCACCCGCCACGTCTTCCACGCCGTCGACTCGCACACCGAGGGCATGCCCACCCGCGTCATCACCGGTGGTGTCGGGGTGATACCCGGCGCCACCATGGCCGAGCGCAGACAGCACTTCGTCGACCACCTCGACCACCTCCGCACCCTCCTGATGTACGAGCCGCGCGGCCACGCCTCGATGAGCGGCGCGATCCTCCAGCCCCCCACCCGCCCCGACGCCGACTACGGCGTCCTCTACATCGAGGTGTCCGGGGTGCTGCCGATGTGCGGCCACGGCACCATCGGGGTCGCCACCGTCCTCGTCGAGACCGGCATGGTGCCGGTCACCGAGCCCGTCACCACCGTGCGCCTGGACGCCCCGGCCGGCCTCGTCACCGTCGACGTGCGGGTCGAGGACGGCGCGGCCACCTCCGCCACGATCACCAACGTGCCCTCCTTCTGCGTCGCCCTCGACCGGAAGGCGGACGTGCCCGGGTACGGGACGGTGACGTACGACCTCGCCTTCGGCGGCAACTTCTACGCCTTCGTCGAACTCGACGCGCTGGGGCTGCCGTTCGACCGGGCCCGCAAGGACGACCTGCTGGCCGCCGGGCTCGCCGTCATGGACGCCGTCAACGCCTCGCCGGACCGGCCCGTCCACCCCGAGCAGCCCGGGATCAACGGCCTCAAGCACGTGTACCTGGCCGCGCCCGGCTCGGACGCGCACCACTCGCGGCACGCCATGGCCATCCACCCCGGCTGGTTCGACCGCTCGCCCTGCGGCACGGGGACCTCCGCCCGGATGGCCCAGCTGCACGCCCGCGGCGCGCTCCCGCTGGGCCGGGACTTCGTCAACGAGTCCTTCATCGGCACCCGGTTCACCGGCCGGCTGGTGGGGGAGACGGAGGTCGGCGGGGTGCCGGCCGTCGTGCCGGCCATCACCGGGCGCGCCTGGATCACGGGCACCGCCCAGTACTTCCTCGACCCGGCCGATCCCTTCCCCGGAGGCTTCCTCCTATGACTTCCGCCCCCATGGTCTCGTACAACCCGGCCGACCCCTCCGACGTCCTGACCGAGTTCACGGCGCCCGGGGCCCGCGCCGCCGCCGACGCCGTCGAGATGGCCCGTGCCGCGCAGCCGGGCTGGCTGGACGGCGGCGCGGCCGCCCGCGCCGCGGCCCTCACGGCGGTCGCCCGGGCGATCGAGGCCGCCGCCGGTGAACTGGCCGCCCTCGCCGTGCGCGAGGTGGGCAAGCCCATCGCGGAGGCACGGGCGGAGGTGGCCCGGACCGTCGCCATCTGGCGCTACTACGCGCAGGCCCCCTACGCGCCGACCGGCGCCGTCCACGAACCGGCCGGCGGCCTTGGACTGCTGCTGACCCGCCGTCGCCCGCACGGCGTCGCGGGCCTCGTCACGCCCTGGAACTTCCCCTACGCCATCCCGAGCTGGAAGGCCGCGCCGGCCCTCGCGGCCGGCAACACGGTCGTTTTCAAGCCCGCGCCCGAGGCCACCGTCTGCGCCCTGCGCCTCGCCGAGACCGTGCGACAGGCCCTCCCGGACGGGGTGTTCACGGTCGTACCGGGCGGCGCGGCCGAGGGCGGTGCCGTGCTCGACACCGCCGACGCGGTCTCCTTCACCGGCTCGACCGCCGTCGGCACCGCGGTCGTCGCCGCGGCGACCGCCCGGGGCGTCCCGGTCCAGGCCGAGATGGGCGGTCTCAACGCCGCCATCGTCCTGCCGGACGCCGACATCGGACGGGCCGCCGCGCACATCGCCGCCGCGATCGCCGGGTACGCGGGCCAGAAGTGCACCGCCACCGGCCGGGTCATCGCGGTGGGCGCCGCCCTCGAACCCCTCCGCGAGGCCCTGGCGGAGGCGGTGCGTGCCCTCCCGGTGGGCGATCCGGCCGAGGTCGCCACGGTGTGCGGGCCGGTCGTCTCCGCGGGGGCCCGCGACCGCGTCACCGACGCCCTGGACGGTGTCTCCGTCCTCGCCGCCGGGCAGGCCCCGGAGGGGCCCGGCTGGTACGCGGCGCCGACCGTGGCCGAGAAGGTGCCGCCGGGCCACCGGCTGCTCACCGAGGAGGTGTTCGGCCCGGTCGCGGCGCTGCTGGCCGCGGACGACCTCGCCGACGCGGTCCGGATCACCAACTCCGTACCGTACGGGCTGGTCACCTCGGTGCACACGGCCGGCCTGGACGCGGCCCTGCACGGGCTCGACCATCTCGGGACCGGCATGATCCGGGTCAACGCCCCCTCCACCGGCGTCGACTTCCACCTGCCGTTCGGCGGCGCCGGAGCCTCCGGCCACGGCCCGCGCGAACAGGGAGCGGCCGCACTGGAGTTCTACACGTCAAGCCGTACGTACACCCTGTTGCCCTGAATCCAATGTGACATTGTACGCTGGTGGTCCAGTCCATCGGGGCACGAAAGGGACACCATGGGGCACCTCAAGCAGCGCAACCTCATCACTGCCCGGGAGCGGCTGCGCGACCAGGTCGCCCACGCCCTGCGCGCCGCCCTGATCTCCGGTGAACTGCGCCCCGGCGAGGTCTACTCGGCGCCCGGGCTCGCGGAGGAGTTCGGCATCTCCGCGACGCCCGTGCGCGAGGCCATGCTCGACCTCGCCCGCGAGGGACTGGTCGAACCGGTCCGCAACAAGGGCTTCCGGGTCACCGAGGTCAACGAGCGCGACCTGGACCAGTACACCGAGATCCGTACGCTCATCGAGGTCCCCATGGTCGGCCGGATCACCGGCACCGCGGCCCGCGAGGACCTGGAGGCGCTCCGGCCCGTCGCCGAGGAGATCGTGCGCGCCGCACGCGAACACGACCTCATCGGCTACCTGGAGGCCGACCGGCGGTTCCACCTCACCCTTCTCGGGCTCTCCGGCAACGAGCGCCTGGTCGAGACCGTCAGCGATCTGCGCAAGCGTTCGCGCCTGTACGGGCTGACCGCGCTGGACGAGCGCGACGAGCTGATCCCCTCGGCCGAGGAGCACCTCGAACTGCTCGACCTGATGCTGGCGGGCGACGCCGAGGGCGCCGAGCAGTGCATGGGACGGCACCTGGGCCACGTGCGCTCGCTGTGGGCCCGGGGCGGCGACGAGCAGCGGCGGGCCGGACGGGGGAAGGCGCGCGCCGGCCGGTGAGCCGTGGGCGGGGGAGAGGGGGCGTGCCCGTCGCACGCCCCCTCTCGTCATACCGCCTGCCCGCTCCATAACGCCGGACGATGGGCAGACGGGAGTACCCCCGGCCCGGCGCCGGCTCCAGGCTGTCTTCCGCGACCTCCGTCCGGAGGGTCGCCGCCCGGAGGGTCGCCGTGCGGAGAACCGCGGTGCGGAGAACCGCGGTGCGGAGAACCGCCGCCCGGAGAACCGCCGTCCGCCGTCCGGAGAACCGCCGTCCGGAGAGGGAGACATGAACCCCGCGTACGCCACCGCCGACCACGTCTTCACCGTCCCCCTCGACCACTCCGCGCCCGACGGGCTCACCATCCGGGTGTTCGCCCGCGAAGTCGCCGACCCCGCCCGCTCGGCCGACGCGCTGCCGTGGCTGCTCTACCTCCAGGGCGGGCCAGGCGGCAAGTCGCCCCGGCCGTCCGCCGGTTCACCCGGCTGGCTGGACCGGGCGCTGGAGACCCACCGGGTGCTGCTCCTCGACCAGCGCGGCACCGGCCGCTCGTCCCCCGTGACCGCCCGTACGGCCGCCCGATTCGCCGGACCCGGCCAACTCGCCGCCCACCTCGCCCACTTCCGCGCCGACGCGATCGTCGCCGACGCCGAACTGATCCGCCGCGCGCTGTGCGGCGACGAACCCTGGGAGACCCTCGGCCAGAGCTACGGCGGCTTCGTCACCCTCACCTACCTCTCCCGCGCACCCGAGGGGCTGCGCGCCTGCTATATCACCGGGGGCCTCCCCGGCCTCACCGCCACCGCCGACGACGTCTACGCCCGCACCTACCCCCGCGTCCGGGACCGCGTCCTGGACTTCTACGACCGCTACCCGGACGACGCCCCCCGCCTGCGCCGCCTCGCCGACCTGCTCGCCACCACCGAGGTCCGGCTGCCCGACGGCGACCGGCTCACCGCCCGGCGACTGCGCACCCTCGGCCTCGTCCTCGGCATGGGCGACGGCTTCGAGCGGCTGCACTGGCTGCTCGACGAAGCCCTCGACGACCGGGGCGAACCGACCGCCACCTTCCTCCACCAGGTCATGGCCCTGACCGCGTTCACGGACAACCCCCTGTTCGCCGTCCTCCAGGAGACCCTCTACGGCCAGGGGAACGGGCCCACGGGCTGGGCCGCGCACCGCGCCCTGGCCGGCTTCCCCGAGTTCGCCGAGGACGCGGACCCGCTGCTGCTCACCGGCGAGATGATCTACCCCTGGATGTTCCGGGACGTCGCCGGACTGCGTCCCTTCGCCGACGCCACCGCGCTGCTGGCCGAACGGGACGACTGGCAGCCGCTGTACGACCCCGCCCGCCTCGCCGCCAACCGGGTCCCGGTCGCGGCCGCCGTCTACCACGACGACATGTACGTCGACGCCGGACTCTCCCTGCGCACCGCCCGGGAGGTCGCCGGGGTCCGCGCCTGGGTCACCAACGAGTGGGAGCACGACGGCGTCGGCGCCTCCGGCGGGCGGGTCCTGGACCGCCTCATGAGGCTGGCGGCGGGCCGCGCCTGACCCCCGATCACCTCCCCGACCGGCCCGTCCGAACAAGGAGTGCCATGCCCACGCCGCCCCTCCGGCCCCGGCTGCTCGCCACGGCCCTCGCCCTCGCCGCCTGCTGCACCGCCCCCGTCCCGGCCTCGGCGGCACCCCGCCCCGACCGGCCGTCCGCCGCCGACTGCGCGCTGCCGGGCCGGACCGGCTGGACCGACGAGGGCCACGACACCGACCGCAAGCAGTTCCGGCGCGCCACCGGCACCCACCGCGTCCTCACCCTCTTCGTCGACTTCCCCGACGCGCCCGCCCCCGACTCCACCACGGCGTACGCGGCCCACCTCGCCCCCGCCGCCGGCTGGATGCGCACCGCCTCCTACGGCCGGACGCGGCTCGACCTCACCTTCTCCCACCGCTGGGTCCGTATGCCGGCCGCCTCCACCGACTACGGCTTCCAGCGCGGCCTCACCTTCGAGGCCCACGAGCGCTACCTCCGCGACGCCGTCACGGCCGCCGACCCGGGCGTCGACTTCTCCCGCTACGACATGGTGTACGTGGTCCCCACCAGGACCGCGAAGGCGATCCCCTTCTCCCCGACGTACCTGTACGACCCGGCCGGCTCCGGCATCACCGCCGACGGCCGACGCCTCAAATGGGCCGTCACCTTCGGCCAGGACATGTGGCGGTGGGGCCACAAGGTCGCCGCCCACGAGACCGGGCACATCTTCGGCCTCCCCGACCTCTACGCCTTCACCGGCGACACCCACCGCCACGTCGGCGGCTGGGACGTCATGGGCGACATCGCCGGCGCCGCTCCCCAGTACCTCGGCTGGCACGCCTGGAAGCTCGGCTGGATCCGCGCCGCCCAGGTCGCCTGCGTGGCCGCCCCCGGCCGCCGCACGGTCCGGCTGACACCCGTGGAACGCCCGGGCGGCACCAAGATCGCCGTCATCCGCACCGGCGCCACCACGGCGTACGTGGCCGAGTCCCGACGGGCCGGCGGCAACGACCCCGACCCCTGCTCCACGGGCGTCCTGATCTACAAGGTCGACTCGTCGGTCCCGACGGGCGAGGGCCCGATCCGCGTCCTGCCCCCCACCCCCTCCCCATCCGCCCCTCTGCCCGCCCCTCCCGGCTGCACCCCCCTCGACCTGGCCGCCCACCATCCCGGCAGCACCTTCACCGACCCGTCCGCCGGCGTCCGCATCGACGTCCTCGCGGGCGACCGGTCCGCGGACACCGTGCGCGTCACGGCGGCGCGGCGGGGGTCCTGACGGCGGGGTGGGGGCGAAGTGACGTTCGGCGTCACGCAGTTCAGACAGGTGTGCGGCTCGGGCCGTGGGACGACGCTGACCGTGACCCGGAAGCTGATCCACTGACGGCCGGGGAAGGATAGAGGCGGGAGGATCCGGCGGACGGGAAGGGGTGGTTTCCGTGGCCGCGGGGAGTGATGGGGATTCGGCACTCAAGCGGGCCCGGGTGGCGCGGAACATGACATTGGAGGAGGCGGCCGATGCCCTCAATGTGATCACTGGACTGGCGGCGGACGCGAGCTTGCTCAGCGCCTTCGAGTCGGGGCGGCGGCGTACCGGGAAGCGGAACCGGGCCGGGTTGTGCGAGCTGTACCGGGAGCGGTCGGAGGTGCTGTTCGCCCATCAGGACGGGGCGGTCACGAGCGTGCTGGAGCGCTCCGGCACGGCGCAGGTCGTCAAGCTGCTGACCCGCTGGACCGATCTGATCGAGGCGATGATCGAGGTCGCTTCCGGCGCGCGCGAGCAGCTGGTCGTCACCGGCAGCCGGTCACGGGAGGGGGCATATCTGGCAGCGATCGAGGCTGCGGTGGCCGAGCACGCGGACCTGGTGCACTACCGCGTGCTGTACGGGCCGCCGAGGCACCGTGCGCTGACCGATCATCTGGTGCGGCTGCTGGAGCTGCGGGACCCGGCCGCCCGGCGCAACGGTGGAAAGACGTTGCGTATCGGGATGGTCGAGCAGTCGGAGGCACTGGAACGGTTCTTCGTGGCGTCGGAGACGGCCGCGGTGGCGCCGTTGCCGAGTTTCCACGGGGCGGAGGGGTTTGACTGTGGGGTGCTGCTGGGCCGGGAGGCGGCGGTGGGGCTGGTCCATCACGGGCGGGAGGCGTGTGCGTCCGCGCGGCCGGTGGAGACGATCGAGGCCGTACGCGCGCTGTCGGTGCGGCACATCTGATGGGCGAGGAGAACAGGGTGAGCGAGAACTTGCAGGCGGCGGCCGCCGAGCGGTGCGCGTCCGTCATCGGCCTGGCGCAGGAGCTGATCCGGTTGCCGAGCCGGGGCGGTATCGACGACTACGGGCCCGTCCTGCGCGTTCTTGAAGGCTGGCTGACGGACCGTGCGCTGCCGCACCGGCGCCTGTATGACGAAGTCGGTGCACTGGTAGGGCTATTGGTGGAGATCGTGGGCGGGAGGCCTGGCCGGTGGTGGGCTCTGGACGCCTGCATGGACACTGCTCCGTTCGGGGACGAGGGCGCGTGGTCGTTTTCGCCGACGGCCGGGGACGTGGTGGATGGCTGGCTGCGCGGCCGCGGCGCCGCCGATTCCAAGCTCGCCGCCTCGATGTTCTGCCACATCGCCGCCGACCTGCACCCCCGCGCCGCCGGCCTGCACGGTGGGCTGGCCGTGCTCCTGGACGTGGACGAGCACACCGGCGGCTTCGGCGGCGCCCGCGCCTATCTGGACGACCCCGCCGCCGCCCGGCCCGCAGGGGTGATGATCGGCTACCCGGGGCTGAAGGAGGTCGTAGCCGGAGGACGTGGTCTGTGGCGCGCTGTCATCGCGGTTCATGCCCCCTCCGGGCACTCGGGGGCCAGCCGCACTGTCGTGGGGGCGATCTCCCGCGCCGCACACCTCGTACGTCTTCTTGACGCGGCCTGCTTGCCCGGCGTCGAGGCCGGATCGGGGTTCCCGCTGCCGCCGAAGTTGTCCGTGACCTCATTCCACGGCGGCCAGGGCTTCTCGGTCACCCCCGACCGGTGCGAGCTGAACGTCGACATCCGCACCACACCGGCCTTCGATGCGCACGACGCGGAGACTCTGGTGTGCACGGCGGTGGCCGAGCTCGACGCGACGCTGCCCACCCCCCTGCCGACCCGGATCACCCCGGTGGCCAGCTGGCCACCGTTCCGTCTCGCGGCGGACGAACAGCCGGCCGCCGCTCTGCTGAGGGCTGCCGTCACCGAGGGGCTGACGGTGCGGGCGAAGACGGCGGGGCCGTCGAATATCGGCAACTTGCTGGCCGGTGAGGGCATTCCGGCCACGGCCGGGTTCGGACCGGCCTACGAGGGGCTGCACGGCATCGACGAGCGCGCCCGCCTCGCCGAGCTGCCGCAGGTCTACGCCGTCTACCACCGGGCAGTCCTCGACCTCCTCCACGCAGGCTGACAGCTTCCAGCCCGGTTCCAGGAACGTCCCGGATCCGCTCCTCGGAAGTCCCCACTTCTGTCTCTGGGAACCGCCCTTCGAACGCGGTGACATGGAGTCGGCACCATCGCACCACCTCCAGGTCAACCGATGTGAAGGAGGGCCGGTCATGGTCCTGAACACGCCTGATCCGCACAGCCCCGTCGAGCAGGAGGGCGCAGCCGCACCGAGTGGCGTCTTCGCGCCGCGGTTCAGCACCCACCCGGTGGCCGTCCTGACCCTGGGACGCCAGAAGGAGAACGACGCCGACAAGTCGAACTACTTCGAGTGACACGCCCAGGGCGTGACTGAACAACCTCCGGGGGGCCGGCCTGCGGCCGGGCCCCCGGGGGCGCGTCACAGCGGACGGATCCAGGGAGGTTGAGGATGCAACAGCAGTGGCTCGCCAGTGGCGCCGCCGGCGGTGTGCAGGTCGAAGGGCTGAACAATGTGCGCCGCGGGGCTGGTGCACGGGTGCGGATCGTCGTCGAGGGACAGGTGCGGCTGGCGGTGCTGGGCGACTGCTCGGTCACCGAGGAAGAGATGAGGGCCGCGCCGCCGGCGGCGTCCGGCCGGTGGGCGGAACTCACTCACTGGACGGGCTCGTACTGGGTGGTCGCGGACAACGGGCATCAGCGGTTCGTGTGCGGTGACCTGGCCGGCATCAGGCCCGTCTACTACAGCCTGCGCAAGGGGCGGGTGGAGTGGGCGACCCAGGTCCGCCTGCTGGCCGACGGGATGCATGCCGCGCCGGATCTGGGCCTGCTGGCGGCCCAGCTGACCGTCGGCGAGCAGCACTGGCCGCACCGCACCCCGTATGAGCAGGTCCGACAGGTGCCCGGGGGGTACGGGCTGCTGCTCACCCCCGGGACGCCGCCCCAGCTCGTGGACGTCAGCGATGCGTGCCCGGCGGTGGGTCTGCGCGAGGGCGCCCGGCGCTTCGGCAAGGCGCTCACCGAAGCCGTCCAGCACCGGCTCCACGCCGCCGAGGGACCGGTGGGCGCCGACCTGTCCGGAGGCCTGGACTCCTCGACGGCCGTGATGCTGGCGGCCGAGGTGGGACGGGTGCGGGCGGTGACGTACACCGACGGTTACACCAGTGGCGAGGACATGGCCTTCGCCGCCCGTGTCGCCCGCCACCCCGCCATCACGCATACGGTCGCCACCGGGACCGAGACCGAGCTGCCGTTCTCCTTCCCCGCCCGCCAGCCGACCGCGAGCGAACCGGTCCTGGAAGCGGCGATGTTCGCGATGGACGCCGCCTACCTGCACCCGGTCCGCGACCTGGCGCTGCATCTGACCGGGCACGGGGGTGACGTCGTGCTCGACTCCTCCTCCGCCTGCTGGGTGCGGCTGATCCAGGACGGCCACCGCCGGGAGGCCCGGCGGCAGGTCGTCGCCTTCGCCCGGCTGCGCAACGCCGCGCCCGGACCGTACTGGAAGGCACTCACCCGGGCCGCCGGCCTCGGTCGCGTCGGTGCTCTGGCCGAGGCCGCCGACACCCTGGAGCGCGGACCTGTGACGCCTGCTACCCGGGGTGGGTGGTCCTGGTGCCGTCCGGGCCCGGCCGCCTCGTGGCTGACCACCGGCGGGCGCCGGCAGGTCGCCGTCCTCGTCCGGCAAGCCATGCACACTCGGCAGCCGGACCGGGCGGACACGTTCGACCAATGGGCGGCCCTGCGAGCAGTCGGCGCCTCGGCCCGCGGCTGGATGCCCTACGGCGACGCTCTCGACATCCGGCCGGTCCACCCCTACCTGGACAACCAGGTCGTGCGGGCTGCGTTCGCCGTCCCGGCCCTGGCCCGGCGGGGCATGGTCGCCTACAAACCCCTGCTCGCCGCCGCCCTGCCCCAGCTTCCTGCGTGGCTGACCTCCCGCCGCTCGAAAGGCTCCTTCACCGCCCAGCGCATCGCCGGCCTGGCCCGCAACCACGACCGCCTCGACGCACTGATCTCCCACAGCCCACTCGTGTCCGAGGGGCTCATCGACCTGGACGCGGTTCGTCAGGCACTGGCCGAGGCGGCACGCGGACAGAGCACCCACGCGATCGCCGACCTGCACCAGCTGGTCGTGACCTGCTGGTGGCTCACCGGCCACACGGACGCTCCGCAGCAGCGGGCCACGCTGGGGGTGGCATGCTGATCCCCGCCTGTCACATCCACTACGCCGACACCGGCCACGGCACCGTCGTGCTCGATGTCCGCCACGGGCAGTGGCTGATGCTCGATGCGGACGCCACCCGCGTCTGGCACGCCCTCACCCGCCACGGCTCGACCGCCGGACTCGCCCAGGAGATCGCCGCGCCTACCGGCCAGGACCCCCGGACTGTCGAGAGGGGCATCGCCGCTTTCGTGGACGGCCTCCTGGAACGCGGCGTGCTCGTCGACGCCGACACCGACCGTCCGGCCCAGCAGCGGCGAAAGCGGTGGTGGCGGTGACGTCCATGGCCCCGGACATGGCGTCCGCCACGCCGCTGCCCGACCGTGCGGTGGCCGTCGTGGCGCTCGCCGCGGCCGTCGCTCTCGCCCGGCTGCCGCTGCGCCGGCAGATTGCCGCTGTCCGTACCGTGCGCGTGCTGCCGTATGCGCGAGCAGGGCGTGTGAGCGCCCTGTACGCCGCGGTGCACGCGGTCACGCCGGTCTGGTGGCCCGGCCGGATCGCCTGCATGGAGATCAGCCTGGCTACCGTCATCGCCACCGCGCTGACAGGTGGTCAGGCCCGGTGGGTGCTTGGTGCCCGGTTCCTGCCCGATGCCGCTCATGCCTGGGTCGAAGCCCTCGAAGGCGCGGTCGGCCGTGACACAGCCGACGCGGCCGACCGGCCATGGACGGCTGTCCTGGTCATTCCGTAGCCCGCCGCCACCGTGGTCCAGGGAGCCTGCTCCGCCTCCTGACCCCGTCCTCCCCTCACGGGTGAATGCGGGGCAGGGGGCGACGAGCGGACCAGGCGCGATGCGCTGCGACGGTAACAATTTCCCTTGCCCGTCAGGGGCGTTCCGTTCCTTCATGGGGCGCGTGACTCCACCCGCATCCCCCCGTCCGCCCGCCCCGGCGGGCCAGGCCCCGGTCATGCGCCTGGCCTCCGACCGCCACTTCGACGCGACCGTGAACCTGTCCACCTGGGCCATCGCCCGCCGCCTGCCGCGCACGCTGGGGCAGGCCGCCCGCCTCGGCTGGCGCACCGACCGCAGGGCCGTCGTGGTCCTGCTCGGCTGCCAGAGCGGTGCCGCTGTGCTCACCGCGACGGCCTTGGCGGCCACCACCCGTGTCCTGGCCGCGCTGTTCGCCTCCGTTGACATCACCGGCTCCCTGCGCAGCAGCCTTGGCTCCCTGGTACTCCTCGTATGTGCGGCCGCCGGCCGGTACGTGCTGGACGGCGGGGCCCGCGCGGCCGCCGCCCGGCTCGCGCCGAAAGCCGTACGGGAAGCCGACCTCGAGGTCATCACCGCCGCCACCTCGGCCGAGCTCGTCGCCTACGAGGACCCTGGTTTCGAGGACGCCCACGCGGCTGCCTCGGACGGCGCGGAGAAGGCCGGCGACCTGATCGTGGACGCCCAGCAGCTGACCTCCGCCGCCGCCCAGCTCGCCGCCGCCGCCACGGTCGCCGGTGTCCTGCACCCGGTGATGCTGCCGCTGCTGGTGGCGGCCGTCATCCCGGGGGCCTGGGGGGCGGTGCGCGGGGCCCGGATCGAGCACGCCGCCCACCACCGCAACCTCGCCGACTCCCGGCTCCGTTCGGTCTTCCGCTCCTACACCACCGACCGCGGCACCGCGGATGAAGTCCGCGCCGCCACCATGGCCGATTTCCTCATCCGCCAATACCGGGTCATCTCCGGCCGTCTGGAGGCCGAGCAACTGCGGGCCACCGGCCAGGCCCTGGTGGTCCAGGGCATCGGTGATGCGCTGGCCACCGTCGGCACCGCGCTGACCTGGGCCGTGCTGGTGCTGCTCGTGTCCACCGGCCGCATCGACCTGGCCGTCGCCGGCACAGCGGCCCTGGCCGTCCGGACCTCCGGGGCGGCGCTGACGTCAACGGTGCGGGCCGGCGCCCGGCTGTTCCGTACCTCGCTGTCCCTGGACGACTGGGCCCGCTTCCTCACCGTGGCGAAAGCGTGGGCCTGCCGCCGCGGCACCGTCCGCGTCGCCGGGGACGGTCCGCAGGTCATCAGCGCGGCGAACGTCTCCTTCACCTACCCCGGCGCAGCCGGGCCCGCGCTGAAGGACATCAGCCTTGATCTCAGGCGAGGCGAGGTCGTCGCGCTGGTCGGGGAGAACGGCTCCGGCAAGACCACCCTGGCCAAGGTTCTGACCGGCTTGTTCCTGCCCACCTCGGGCACGGTGGCATGGGACGGGGTCGATCTCGCCGACGCGGATCCGGACAGTGTGCGGGCCCGTCTCGCGCTCGTTCCGCAGGACTACACCCGTTGGCCGCTGGCCGCCCGCGAGAACATCACCCTTGGCCGGCCCCGCTCCGAAGGCGACACCGCCGTCCACGCCGCCGCCGAAGCCGCCGGGGCGGACACCGTCATCGCCGCACTCCCCGACGGACTGGACACCTCGCTGGCCCGGTCCTGGTGGGGCGGCCATGACCTCTCCGGGGGGCAGTGGCAGCGGATCGCCGTCGCCCGCGCCTTCCACCGCGACGGCTCCGTCCTCGTCCTGGACGAGCCGACCGCCGCCCTCGACGCCCGCGCCGAACACCGCGTCTTCACCCGGCTCAAGAACCTCGCCGACGGCAGGGCCACCGTCTTCATCACCCACCGCCTGGCCAACACCCGCCTCGCCGACCGCATCGTCGTTCTCGACCAGGGCCGCATTGCCCAGACGGGCACCTTCGACGAACTCGTCGGCGCGGGAACGGGAATCTTCTTCGAGCTCTACAAACTGCAAGAAGACCGATGACGCCGCGCAGACCGGCCGCGGTCCCTCCGGCACTTCGCACCCGTACGGACCGCGGCAACCGGGCAGACGCCGTCGTACAGGAAGCGGCGCCCGGCCGCGGCGCGGCCGGGCGGGTGACCGGTGCCGCCGGGTGGTGCCGGTGCCGCGGTGGGGCCGGTGGCGCTGGGAACGTGGCACCAGTGGCCGACGGGCCGGACGGAGGTGATGTCGTGACTGCCGTGCTTCCCGCGCTGGTCGCCCTGCTGGCGGCCGTGGCCAATGCCACGGGGACCGTTCTCCAGCGGCTGGCCGCGCGTACGGTGCCCGAGGGGGACGCGTTCAGCGTGCGCCTGGTCCGGCACCTGGTGCACAGTCCGGCGTGGCTGGGCGGGGTCGCCGTGATCGTCGGGGCGGCGGGCTGTCAGGCGCTGGCGCTGACCCTGGGCTCGCTGTCGCTGGTCCAGCCGATCCTGGTCACCGAACTGCCGTTCACGCTCCTCATCGCCTGCGCGGTCGCCCGGCGGCGGCTGCCCGCGGCGGGGTGGGCGGCGTCGCTGATGGTCGCCGCCGGGCTCGGCCTGGCGCTGGTGGCCGCGGCACCGGTGGGCGGTCGTGACCAGGTCTCCCCGGGCCGGTGGACGGTGACCCTGGCGGTGACCGGGGCGGCCATGACGCTGTGCGTGCTGGGCGCCCTGCCCCGGTCCCGCGGACGGGCCCGGGCGGCCCTGTTCGCCTCGGCGTCGGCGATCGGCTACGCGCTGACCGCCACGCTGATGAAGGCCGCCACCGGAGTCTTCGACGACCGCGGTCCCGCGGCCTTCTTCGGTGCCTGGCAGACGTACGCCTTCGTGGCGGCCGGGGCCTGCGCGCTCTTCCTGCTGGCCAACGCCATGGAGTCGGGCCCGCTGGTGGCCTCCCAGCCCGCGCTCACCCTGGGCGAGGGGGTGGTCAGTCTGGCCCTCGGGATGCTCGTCTACGGGGAGCGGGTGCGGACGGGGTGGTGGCTGGTCCCCGAGGGCGTGGGCGCGGTGCTCGCCACCTGGGGGATCCTGCTGCTGCCCGGGGTCGATCCGGAGGGTGGGGAACCGGCCGCCGAAACGACGGACCGCGGCGGCCCGCCCTGAGCCGATGAAAGCCGTTCGGCAGGTTGTCGTACTATGTCCGACGTCGCTCTGTACGTCCTCGGCCGTTCTCGCCGCCACACCCGGTGTCCGTTCCCGGGGGCCCGTGCGGCTTCGAGCCCTCGTCGACAGTGCCCAGGCAGCCGGGCAGAACGGAACAACACCTCGTGGATGTGAGCGCGGCCAACCGTAAGGGCCTCAGCCTCTTCGCCCTGATCATGATCGGCCTGGGGTCCATCTTCGGCTCCGGCTGGCTCTTCGGAGCGGGCCAGGCGGCCCAGGTCGCCGGCCCCGCCGCGCTGGTCGCCTGGGTCATCGGCGCGATCTTCATCGGCATGATCGCCATGTCCTACGCCGAGGTCGGCGCGGCCTACCCGCTGCCCGGTGCCATGGCCCGGTTCGGCTCCATCTCGCACGGCCCGGTGCTGGGCTTCGTCACCGGCTGGGCGGTCTGGATCGCCACCGCCTCCCTCATCCCGATCGAGTCCATCGCCGGCACCCAGTACATGGCGTCCTGGAACTTCGCCTGGGCCCGCGGGCTGGTCTCCGACGGCAGCCTCACCGCCAGCGGTATCGCGACCGCCCTGGTCCTGACCGTCGCCCTGTGGCTCGCCTGCTACTGGTCGGTGGCCCTGCTCGCGCGGGCGAACAACCTCCTCACCCTGGTGAAGTTCGCCATCCCGGTCCTGGCGATCGCCGCGCTCATCGCCTCCGGCTTCCACACCGGCAACTTCACGAACCACGGCGGCTTCGCCCCCAACGGCTGGTCCGCGGTGCTCACCGCCGTCTCCGCCTCGGGCGTCGTCTTCGCCTTCAACGGCTTCCAGGCCGTCGTCAACCTCGGCGGCGCCGCCAAGAACCCCGGCCGGGCCATTCCGCTCGCCCTCGTCGGCGCCCTCTCCCTCGGCCTGGTCATCTACCTCGCGCTCCAGGTCGCCTTCCTCGGCTCGGTCCCGCCCGAGCGGCTCGCGGAGGCGGGCGGCTGGAGCGGGATCAACTTCGCGTCGCCGTTCGCGGACCTCGCCAAGCTGCTGATGCTGCACTGGGTCGTCACCTTGCTCCAGTTCGGCGCCTTCATCTCCCCGTCCGGCGCCAACATCGGCAACGTCGCCTCGTCCGCGTACCTGGCCCAGAACCTCGCCGAGACCGGCTTCTTCCCCAAGAAGATCGCCGAGGTCCACCCCCGCTACGGCGTCGCCCGCCCCGCCATGTGGCTCAACCTGGGCTTCTCCGTCCTGCTGCTGCTCACCATCGGCCACAGCTGGGAGGCCCTGGCCAGCGTCGTCTCGGCCGCGATGGTCGTCTCGTACCTGATGGGCCCGATCGCGGTCGGCGTCTTCCGGAAGACCAAGCCCGGCCTGCCCCGCCCGTTCCGGCTCCCCGCCGCCGCCGTGCTCTGCCCGCTGACCTTCGCGTTCGCCGCGTGCGCCCTGTACTGGTCCAAGTGGCCCAACACCGGCAAGGTCGCGCTGCTCACCCTCGTCTCGCTGCCCATCGCCGCCGTCGTCCTGCGCCGCAAGGGCGAGCGGAGCCTGGCCAAACAGTTCGCGCCGGCCTGGTGGATGGCCGCGTTCCTGCTCTGGACGGCCCTGCTGTCCGCACTCGGCAGCCCCGAGTTCGGCGGCCACGGGATCATCCCCGGCGGCCTCGACACCGCCCTGGTCGGGGTGTCCGCCCTCGGCTTCTACTTCTGGGCGGTCCGCGCCGGCGTCCGCGCCCACCACGACGGGCTGCCCGGCCCCGACCCCGTGCTCGGCACCGACGCCGACGCCGACGGCGGGTCGGTGCCCGCCGTTCCCGCTCCTCGCGCCGCCGCACGGGACCGGGCGACCGCGTCTTCCTGAAACGGGTGGGCCAGGCCCCGCCGAAACCGGGTGGGGCAGGGCCCTGTGAGGAAGCGGCCCCACTCGGGATATCTTGATATCGAGCAATGTTGCAAACGTGGAGCGGAGCACCCGGTGACTGACTCGACCATCATCTATACCCACACCGACGAGGCGCCGGCGCTGGCGACGCACTCCTTCCTGCCCGTGGTCAAGGCGTACGCCTCGACGGCCGGCGTCACCGTGGAGAGCCGCGACATCTCCCTGGCCGGCCGCATCATCGCCAGCTTCCCGGAGTACCTGGACGAGAGCCAGCGCATCGACGACGCCCTGGCCGAGCTCGGCGAGCTGGCCAAGACGCCCGGCGCGAACATCATCAAGCTGCCGAACATCTCGGCCTCCATCCCGCAGCTGAAGGCCGCCGTCGCCGAGCTGCAGCAGCAGGGCTACGCCCTGCCGGACTACCCGGACGACCCGAAGACCGACGAGGAGCGCGACATCCGCGCCCGTTACGACAAGGTCAAGGGCAGCGCCGTCAACCCCGTCCTGCGCGAGGGCAACTCCGACCGCCGCGCCCCCGCGTCGGTCAAGAACTACGCCAAGGCGCACCCGCACCGCATGGGCGCCTGGACGGCCGACTCGAAGACCAACGTCGCCACCATGGGCGTCGACGACTTCCGTTCCACCGAGAAGTCGGCGGTCGTCGCGGAGGACGCCACCCTGCGCATCGAGCTCTCCGGCGACGACGGTTCCACCACCGTCCTGCGCGAGTCGGTGCCGGTGCTCGCGGGCGAGGTCGTGGACGCGTCCGTGATGCGCGTCGCCGCGCTGCGCGAGTTCCTGACGGAGCAGGTCGCCCGGGCCAAGGCCGAGGGCGTGCTGTTCTCCGTACACCTGAAGGCCACGATGATGAAGGTCTCCGACCCGATCGTCTTCGGCCATGTGGTCCGTGCCTTCTTCCCGAAGACCTTCGCCGAGCACGGCGAGGCGCTGGCCGCCGCCGGCCTGACCCCGAACGACGGTCTCGGCGGCATCTTCAAGGGCCTGGAGGCCCTGCCCGAGGGCGCGAAGATCAAGGAGTCCTTCGACGCCGAGCTCGCCGAGGGCCCCGCCCTGGCGATGGTCGACTCCGACCGCGGCATCACCAACCTGCACGTCCCCAGCGACGTCATCGTCGACGCCTCCATGCCGGCCATGATCCGCACCTCCGGCCATATGTGGGGCCCGGACGGCCAGGAGGCCGACACCCTCGCCGTCCTCCCGGACAGCAGCTACTCCGGCGTCTACCAGGCCGTCATCGACGACTGCCGCGCGCACGGCGCCTTCGACCCGGCCACGATGGGCTCCGTGCCCAACGTCGGCCTCATGGCGCAGAAGGCCGAGGAGTACGGCAGCCACGACAAGACCTTCGAGGTCCCCACCACGGGCACCGTGCGGGTCGTCGACGGCAACGGGAACGTCGTCCTGGAGCAGACGGTCGGCGCCGGAGACATCTTCCGCATGTGCCAGACCAAGGACGCCCCGATCAAGGACTGGGTCAAGCTGGCCGTCACCCGCGCCCGCGCGACCGGTGACCCCGCGGTGTTCTGGCTGGACGAGGGCCGCGCCCACGACGCGCAGCTCATCGGGAAGGTCAAGGCGTACCTGTCCGAGCACGACACCGAGGGCCTGGACATCCGGATCCTTCCCCCGGTCGAGGCGACCAAGCTCTCCCTGGAGCGCATCCGCCGCGGCGAGAACACCATCTCCGTCACCGGCAACGTGCTCCGCGACTACCTCACGGACCTGTTCCCGATCCTGGAGCTGGGCACCAGCGCCAAGATGCTCTCCGTCGTCCCGCTGATGAACGGCGGCGGCCTCTTCGAGACCGGTGCCGGTGGGTCCGCGCCCAAGCACGTCCAGCAGCTCGTCAAGGAGAACTACCTGCGCTGGGACTCGCTCGGAGAGTTCTTCGCCCTCGTGCCGTCCTTCGAGCACTACGCGAAGACCACCGGCAACGCCCGCGCCCAGATCCTCGCCGACACCCTGGACCGGGCCACCGCGACCTTCCTCAACGAGGACAAGTCGCCCAGCCGTCGCCTCGGTGGCATCGACAACCGCGGCAGCCACTTCTACCTGGCGATGTACTGGGCCCAGGAGCTGGCCGCCCAGACGGATGACGCGCAACTCGCCGAGGCGTTCTCCGGGCTCGCCAAGGTGCTCACCGAGCAGGAGGGGACCATCGTCGGCGAGCTGATCGCCGTGCAGGGGTCTTCCGTCGAGATCGGTGGGTACTACCAGCCCGACGTGGCGAAGGCGTCGGCCGTCATGCGGCCGTCGGTGACGTTCAACCAGGCGTTGGCGCAGCTGGGCTGATTCGTCTTTCGCTGTTGCGGCCCGGTGGCCGGCTTCTCGGCCGGCTGCCGGGCCGTTGGTGTTTGTGCCCCGGTCCCGCCCCTTCTTGTTTCTTGCAGGGGCTGCGCCCCCGCACCCCCGAGCGCACCTGCGGTGCGCGTCCTCAAACGCCGGACGGGCTATTCAGCCCGCTGGGGGTGCCCCTTCTGGGGGAGGGACCGGGGCACCCTCACCTCTGTGGCCGAAAACCGCCCGTCCGGTTGCGGCCATCCCCAACGTGTCGGGGATGCCCTCGCCGCCACCCCTCGTCCCGGCGCGATCCCCGCGGAGCCCACCGTTCCGCGCCCCCGAACGAGCCTGTGACGTAAGGGGATCAAGGGAAACGGAACGGATCGCACCCCCGGATAGCGGCTGGTGACCGCGGCGCGGAAGAGCGCGGCCGGATCGCCGGCGCCACCGCGCCAAGAGGCGATCCGGTCGTCCGCCGTATAAACAGCGCGCTAACTTTCAGGTCATCCTTCCGGCCACCGTTGACCCGTCCATGGCCAACGCCTACTGTCTCGATATCACCTCTTTTCCGGTCTTGCGCGCCGTGCATGAATCGGGAGGATGCATGCTGGCATGCGTGGCAATGCCCGGGTCGGCGACATTTCCTCAGAGGCAAGACCGGCCACGTTCGTACGGGTATATGGAATGGCACGCGCAAAAGCGCATGTGACGGGGGAAGTATGTCTCACTTATTTGTTGACGGTGTTCGCGGTGCCCGGCATGAGTGGCCTGGGCACGCATCGCTGCCGGAGCTGCTCCGCGAACGGGTCGCGGAACATCCCGATGACATCGCGGCGGTCTCCGGCGGGGAACGCCTGACCTACCGCGAACTGCTGGAGAAGAGCGAGGAAGTGGCCCGCCACCTGCGGAGTCTCGGGGTGGAGCGGGACGTCCGGGTGGGGCTCTTCGTCGAGCCGTCGCTGGACCTCATGGTCGGGGCATGGGGGATCATCTGCTCCGGAGGGGCCTATCTTCCGCTCTCGCCGGAGTATCCGGAAGAGCGCTTGCGGTATATGATCGAGGATGCCGCGACCGGCATTGTCTTCACTCAGGAGCGGCTCCGGGACAAGCTCGCGGAGCTTTCCCCGCCGGGCACGAGAATCGTCACCCTGCGGGATGTCAAGGAATTATCGGAATCTGCTCAGACGGATCCGGTGCATGCTGAATTCAGCCCGGACGCCACGGATATGGCGTATGTCATCTACACCTCCGGGAGCACCGGAAAGCCCAAGGGTGTGATGATCGAGCACCGCAGCATCGTCAATCAGATGCAATGGCTGCGGGCGGAATGCGGACTGGACCGGGAAAAGGTCGTCCTGCAGAAGACACCCATGAGTTTCGACGCCGCGCAGTGGGAAATCCTCGCCCCTGCTTGCGGAAGCCGCGTGGTGGTGGGCGGCCCCGGGGTGTACCGGGACCCCGAGGGGCTGATCGAGACCGTCGTCGAGCACGGCGTGACCACCCTCCAGTGCGTTCCCACGCTGCTCCAGGCGCTCATGGAGACCGAGGAATTCGGCCGCTGCACCTCCCTCCGCCAGATCTTCAGCGGGGGCGAGGCACTGTCCCGGAACCTCGCGCTCCAGGTGCTCAACGCCCTGCCGGACGCCGACCTGGTCAACCTCTACGGGCCGACCGAGTGCACCATCAACGCCTCGGCGTTCACCGTCGACCGCGAGAGCATCGGTGAGGGCCCGGGCGCGGTCCCCATCGGGTCGCCCGTCCACAACACCCGGTACCACATCCTCGACGCGTCGCTGTCCCCGGTCGCCGTCGGCGAGATCGGTGAACTGTACGTCGGGGGCGTCCAGCTGGCCCGCGGGTACCTCGGGCGGCCGGAGCTGACGGCGGAACGGTTCGTCGACAGCCCGTTCCCGGGGGAGGGCCGGCTGTACCGCACCGGGGACCTGGCCTCCTGGAACGACGACGGGACGGTGCAGTTCGCCGGACGGGTGGACAGCCAGGTCAAGTTGCGCGGCTTCCGGGTGGAACTGGACGAGATCCGGCTGGCGATCGAGGCCCACGACTGGGTCAAGAACGCGGCGGTGCTCGTCAAGGACGATCCCCGCACCGGCTTCCAGAACCTGATCGCCTGCGTCGAGTTGAGCCCGAAGGAAGCCGCGCTGATGGACCAGGGCCGGCACGGGGCCCACCACCAGTCGAAGGAGAGCAAGCTCCAGGTGCGGGCCCAGCTCTCGAACGCCGGCGCCCGCGACGCGGAGGACCTGGCCGGCCGGACCGCGGTCGCCCTCCCCGGCGCCGAGCCGACGCCGGAACAGCGGCGGCGCGTCTTCGCCCGGAAGACCTACCGGTTCTACGAGGGCGGCGAGGTCACCCGGGACGACCTCCTCCGGCTGCTCGGCCGGGAGCCCGACGGCGCGCCCTCGCGCCGCCCGGAGGAGCTGGAGCTCACCGAACTGGGCGCGGTCCTGCGGTACTTCGGGCAGTACCGGAGCGCGGAACGGCTGCTGCCCAAGTACGGCTACGCCTCGCCCGGTTCGCTCTACGCCACGCAGCTGTACCTGGAGCTGAGCGGGGTCGCCGGGCTGCCGGCCGGACACTACTACTACGACCCGTCGGCCCACCGGCTGGTGCTGATCCGGGAGCTGCCGGAGGGCGCGCCGCGGCTCGTGGCCCACTTCATGGGCAGGAAGCAGGCGATCGAGCCGGTCTACAAGAACAACATCCAGGAAGTCCTGGCGATCGAGACCGGTCACATGGTGGGCCTCTTCGACGAGGTCCTGCCCGCGTACGGACTGGCCGTCGGCGAGCCGGAGTTCGTGCCCGCGGTCCGGGAGGTCCTGGAGTGCGCGGACGAGGACTACTACCTGGGCACCGTCGGGATCGTCCCGTCCGGCGGGCCGCGCACCGAACCGCCGCTCGACATCTGCGTCCAGGCCCACCCCGGGAAGGTCACGGACCTGGAGCCGGGCCAGTACCGGTACTCCGCGGGCGGGCTGGAACGAATATCGGACGAGGTGGTG
Organism: Streptomyces sp. I05A-00742; assembly: GCF_013055795.1. Taxonomy (GTDB): domain Bacteria; phylum Actinomycetota; class Actinomycetes; order Streptomycetales; family Streptomycetaceae; genus Streptomyces. Next base: position 207,651 of record NZ_JABETO010000004.1, on the reverse strand, counting down.
CGCAGGAAGGACGTCATCGCGATCAACCAGCGCGTCTACGACCGGGCGCAGTTCGGCATCACCGTGCTGAGCCGGCCCGGGCGCGGCTGGCTCGCCTACGTGGACCTCGGCCGCGCCCTCCAGCGGTACCAGATGAACGACCTGGGCCTGGGCTTCATGTCCTCCGGCTACAGCTCGGAGACCGGCAACGCCCTGCCGGCGGCCAGGCGGATCGACGCCGTGCTGCGGGCGCGGGGCGACGGCACCGGGCCCTCCTACTTCTTCGTCGGCGGCCGGGTGAGCCCCGCCCAGGTGCGCAGTGAGGGGATGAAGGAGGACATCGTCCATATGCAGGGACCGGCCGAGATGATCAAGGAGGATCTGGCCGGCTTCCTGCCCGACTACATGGTGCCGAACAAGGTCGTCGTCCTGGACCGGCTGCCCCTCACGGCCAACGGCAAGATCGACGTCAAGGCGCTGCGGTCCTCCGGCCGGACCGATCTGGACGTCGGCGACCGGCCCTTCGTCCCGCCCCGGACGCGCACCGAGCGGCGCATCGGGGACATCTGGAAGAAGCTGATGAAGCGGGACGCCGTCTCGGTGCGGGACGACTTCTTCGCCTCCGGCGGCAACTCCCTCATCGCCGTCTCCCTGATCAACCGCGTCAACAGGACCTTCGCCGCCTCCCTGCCGCTCCAGGCCCTCTTCGAGTCGCCGACCGTCGAGCAGCTGGCCCGCCGCGTCGACGGCACCGCCGGCGAGGGCGACGGTTCGCGGCTGGTGCGGCTGCGGGAGGAGGGCTCGCGCAGCCCGGTCTTCTGCTGGCCCGGTCTCGGCGGCTACCCCATGAACCTGCGGCTGCTCGCCGGCCGGCTGGACATCGACCGGCCGTTCTACGGCGTCCAGGCGCACGGCATCAACCAAGGGGAGACGCCGTACGCCACCATCGCGGAGATGGCCGCCGAGGACATCAAGGCGATCCGGCGGATCCAGCCCACCGGGCCCTACACGCTGTGGGGTTACTCCTTCGGTGCCCGGGTGGCCTTCGAGACGGCCCACCAGCTGGAGCGGGCCGGCGAGCGGGTGGCGAACCTGTTCCTGATCGCCCCGGGCTCGCCCGAGGTCAGGGCCGGTGACGCGGCGGTCCACGGCGACGAACCGAGCTACCGCAACCCGGCGTTCGTCACCATCCTGTTCTCCGTCTTCGCCGGCACGATCAGCGGTCCCGTGCTGGAGGAGTGCCTCCGGCAGGCCACCGACGACGAGTCCTTCGCCGCGTTCATCGGCAGCACCTTCAGCGGCCTCGACACCGAACTGGTGAAGCGGATCGTCCGTATCGTCCGGCAGACCTACGAGTTCACCTACACCTTCCGCGAACTGGCCGAACGCCGCATCGAGGCCCCCGTCACCCTCTTCAAGGCCCGCGGCGACGACTACTCGTTCATCGAGAACAGCGACGGCTTCTCCGCGCAGCCGCCGACCGTGATCGGCCTCCGGGCGGACCACTACGGCCTGCTGCGCGACCCGGACGTCGACGAACTGCTCCGGGCGGTGCGGCGCCGGCTCGACGACCAGAACAAGGAGCTCACCTTGCCCCACGTCAACATCAAGCACTTCCCCGTCGCCCTCAGCGAGGAGCGGGAGTCCGAGCTCGTCGCCGCGGTGACCAGGGCCGTGCAGTCGGCCTTCGGGGTCGAGGAGGGAGTCGTCTCCATCGCCCTCGAACCCGTCGACCAGGACGCCTGGAACGAACAGGTCTACGTGCCCGAACTGGTCGGGCGCAAGGAACTGCTGCGCAAGACGCCGAATTACTGACAACTCCGCAGTACCCAGCGAAATTCAGCAGAACTCGGAAGTATCGCGAAGAGATTCGTTGAATTCCGAAGAAGATAACTCAAGGATCGGACAGGAATGACCACGCGCCGCTCACAGCCCGGCGACATCCCCCTGGTGTTCAGCGAAGAGGTCTCGGAGGCGGTCCGCTCCGGCGCCCCGGTCGTCGCACTGGAATCCAACGTCATCACCCACGGCCTCCAGTACCCCGACAACGCCGCCACCGCGCGGCGGGTGGAGGCGGCCGTCCGGGCCGGCGGAGCCGTCCCCGCCACGATCGGCGTCGAGGACGGGCGGATCCTCGTCGGGATGACGGACGAGGACATCGAGCGCTTCGCCTCGACCCCCGGCATCCCCAAGGTCAGCAGCCGGGACCTGCCCGTCGTCCTGGCCCGGGGCGGCATGGGCGCCACCACCGTGGCGTCCTCCCTGGTCGCCGCGGAGCTCGCGGGCATCCCGTTCTTCGCCTCGGCGGGGATCGGCGGGGTGCACCGCGGGGCCGAGACCACGATGGACATCTCCTCGGACCTCGTCCAGTTCACCCGCTCGAAGGTCGCCGTCGTCTGCGCGGGGGCCAAGAGCATCCTCGACCTCGGCCTGACCATGGAGTTCCTGGAGACGCACTGCGTCCCCGTGGTCACCTACGGGTTCGACGAGTTCCCCGCCTTCTACTGCCGCACCAGCGGCATCCGCAGCCCGCACCGGCTGGACGACGAGGACGTGATCGCCCGCGCCGTGGAGGCCCACTGGGCGCTCGGCGCCCCCGGCTCCTTCCTGGTGGCCACGCCCATCGCGGAGGAGGACGCCATCGACAGCGCCGAGGTCGACGCCGCGATAGCCGACGCCACGGCCGCCGCCGAGCGCGAGGGCGTCCGCGGCAACGCCATCACCAAGTACCTGATGCGGGCCGTGGACCGGGTCACCGAGGGCCGCGCCGCCCAGGCGAACGCGTCCGTCCTCGTCAGCACCGCGGAACTGGCGGGCCGTCTCGCGGTGGCCCACGCCCGGCTCCGCACCGAGGACTCCGCGCGGCCGGCGGGCGGTGACCGATGACCGCCGTCGCCGTCTTCGACCTGGACGGGACCCTCGTCGACACCCCGCGCGGGATCGTCGAGACCTTCACCGCCGCGTTCGCCGCCATGGGACTCGACGCCCCCCGGCCCGAGGCCGTCCGGGCCACCATCGGGCTCCCCCTGGAACGGGCCTTCGGCTCGCTCATGGAGGTCGCGCCCGACAGCGAGCAGGCGGCGGAAGGGGTCCGGCGCTACCAGGCCCTGTTCCGCGAGATCGTCCTGCCCCGGGCCCCCGAACTGCTCTTCCCCGGCGTCGCGGACGGCCTCGCCGGCCTTCAGGCGCGGGGTGTCGTCCTCACCGTCGCCACCAGCAAGTTCCAGGCCAGCGCGGAAGCGCTGCTCACGGCGGCGGGCATCCGGGACCGGTTCCGCGTGGTGGTCGGCGCCGACCGGGTCACCCACCCCAAGCCGCACCCCGAGTCGGGGGAGCTGATCCTGCGCGAGCTGGACACCCCGGCCGGGAGCGCGGTGATGGTCGGGGACACCACCCACGACCTGCTCATGGCCCGCGCCTGCGGCATGCGGTCGATCGGCGTCACCTACGGCGTGCACGCCGAGGCCGAACTGCTGACGGCCGAACCCACCTGGCTGGCCCACACCTTCGACGAGGTCCTGGACCACATCACGGCCGTGCCGGTCGGGGACTGAGGGCGGGGGCGTCGTGTTCGGACGGTCGACCGACTGGTTACTGGGCATCACCGGCGGGGTGCTCCTCGCCCTGATGACCCACTACAACAGCCTGCTCGCCAAGCACACCACCCCCACGTTCGCCTCATGGATCGCGCACGGCCTGGGCGCGGTGGTGGCCCTCCTCCTCGTCCTGCTCGCCGGCTCCCGGCTGTTCCGCTGGGGGAGCGGGCGGGAGGAGGAGCGGCCCGGGCGGCCGGCGGACGTACCGCGCTGGGTCTACCTGGGCGGCATCCCCGGCGCGTTCACCGTCATCCTGGCCGCCATCGCGGTCAACGGCAGCCTCGCGCTGTCCGGCACGATCGCCCTCATGCTCGTGGGCCAGATCGTCTTCGGCCTGGTCTCCGACCACTTCGGGATGTTCCGCACCCCGAAGCGGCGGATCACCGCCCGGGACGGCGTCGTGGCACTCTGCGTCCTCGCGGGCAGCGCCCTCATCATCTTCGGCGGAGGGTGAGCGATGCTCCTCTACGTGCTCCTCGCCCTCCTCAACGGCGCGGTCATCGGCACCAGCCGCGCCGTCAACGGACGTCTCGGCGCCACCGTCGGCCCCTTCCGGGCGTCCCTGTGGAACCACGCCGTGGGCTTCGCGTTCCTCACCCTGGCCCTGCTCGTGCTCGGCCAGTGGGAGTTCGGGGCGGCCTCCCCGCCGTGGGCCGCTTACCTGGGCGGCTTCTTCGGTGCCCTGTTCGTGGCCGTCAACAGCTACGTCTTCCCCCGCCTCGGGGCGATGCACGCCGCGCTGCTGGTCATCAGCGGCCAGATGATCTCCGCCGTCCTCATCGACTGGCAGACCGAGGGCAAGGCCCCCACCCCGCTGCGCTGCCTCGGGGTCGCCGTCGTCCTGGCCGGCATCTACCTGTCACATACGCGTGGCAAGAAGGAACAGACGAAGTGAACACCTCGCCGTTGATCGAGCGACTGCTGGACGACCGGAGCCACCACATCGAGTTCAACGGTCACCTCAGCAACCACGTCAAGCACGCCGTGGTCGCCCTGGCCCGGCTCGGGGCGGCCCCGGAACGCATCAAGGACTACTACGAGAGCTACGCGACCCTGACCACCTACGGGTACGGCCTGGAACCGGCCCGCCCCGCCAAGTCCGAGGTAACCGACGACAACTGGCGCGAGTACCTGGGCCGCCGGTACGACTTCACGGCGCTCTGCGAGTACTTCGACCGCAAGGAACGCGAACTCGGCCTGGACGAGGTCGTACGCCGTTACGTGCCCGAGCTGGTCCCCGGCTGGGTCGGCGCGTTCACCCACGCCACCATCCACCTGGGCTGGGCCCTGGACATCGGCAACCGCTGGATGGCCGTCGAGGGTCTGGCGTACATGGTGTTCTCGTACGTCCCTTCCCACCCGGAGCGCGCCGGCGACCCGGCCGAGGGCCCGGCCGACGCCGGCCCGGTCGACTCGCTGCTCCGCGTCGCGGGCGCCTGGGACGCCGACCGCGAGGCGCTGACCGCCTGGGCACGGGAGATCGGCACCGTCCCCGAGAACGGGCCGCTCCCGGAGGGCATCCACCCCGAACTCGCCCGCTCCGGCCTCCAGTACCGCAACGCGCGGATGCTCGCCGAGGGCCACCCGCTGATCGACGCCGTGCCGTCGTGGATCGCCGCGCAGCCCGTCGAGACCTCGTGGGAGCAGCTGTACGAGGCCGTGACCGTGCTGTACCTGTCCCGGCCCGGCGACTTCGTACTGCTCCACCTGCTCACCTCGCTGCACGCGCTGGAGCAGATCGCGGCCCGGCTGTCGGAGGAACAGCACCGGACCGTCCTCACCAGCTACTGGACCGGGATGCTCGGCGTCGTCTTCGCCCTGGCCGACTTCCCGAAGCGGGACAAACTCGCCGCGCTGCACGCCGCGTTCGCCGGTGCGGCCGACGCAGGCGACACCGCGGTCTGGGCGCCCGACTGGCGGCTGACCACCGCGCGCTCCTTCGAGGAGGAGGAAGAGCACAACCCCAAGCTCGTCTATGTGATGCGCCGGATGTGGGAGCGGACCGGACAGCGGTCCCTCTACCGCCACGCCGCCGCGCAGTTCACGGCCACGCCCGCGCTGCCGCCGTCCTTCGAGCAGCCGCCGAACGAGTGAGCCGCGGCCGCACCGGCCGCGTGACCACCCCGAACCACCCCTCGTACGTTGGGAGAACGGCAGCCATGCCGACCACCACCGCCTCCGCAGCACCGTCCGTCGACGCCTACCTCGGCACCAGCGTCCACGTCCTGCCCGAGACCCCCCACCTGCGGGCCCTGCACACCGTCGCCCGGGACCGCGGGGCGTCCCGTGCCGACTTCCTGCACGCCTCCGAGGGCATCATCCGCAAGCTCGTCGAGGCGGCCCTCGACCTGCTGCCCTACGAGGAGCACGACGTCACCACCCCCGTCGGGGCGACCTACCGGGGCCTGCGCCCGGCCTCGCCGGTCTGCGGCGTCTCCATCGTCCGCGCCGGGGAGAGCATGGAGGGCCAACTGCGCGCCGTCCTCCCGGACATCCGCATCGGCAAGATCCTCATGCAGCGCGACAAGGAGACCAAGCAGCCGCACCACTACTACACCTCCCTCCCGGCGGACATCACCGAGGGGCATGTGCTGGTGATGGAGCCCATGATCGCCACCGGTGGCACACTGCTCGCCACCATCCAGCTCCTGCTGGACAAGGGCATCGCCGAGGAGAACATCATCTTCATCAACTTCATCACCGTGCCCGAGGGCATCGACACGGTCTGCCGGCGCTATCCCAAGGTGCGCATCGTGACGTCCTCCGTCGAGCAGCGGCTCAACGAGAACGCGTACATGATCCCGGGCATCGGGGACTTCGGCGACCGCTTCTTCGGCACCGACATCGGCCTGCGCTGATGGGCGGGCCGGAGGGAACCGCGGGCCCGGTGGTGATCGAGAAGGTGGCGTGGATCCACCGGGAGGACGGCGGCCGGGTCCTCGTCGCCCGCTCGCGGGGCAAGGACGCGTACTACCTGCCCGGCGGCAAGCCGGAGCCGGGGGAGAGCGACCGGGAGGCGCTGGTCCGGGAGGTCCGGGAGGAACTGGGCGTCGACCTGGTTCCGGACACCGTCACCCCGGCGTTCACCGTCCGGGCGGCGGCACACGGCAAGCCCGGCGGTACCGAGGTCCGCATGGCCTGCTACACGGCCGACCACCGCGGCACCCCGGAGCCCCGGTCCGAGATCGCCGAACTGGCCTGGCTGGACCCGGCCGGGCCCGCGCCCGTCAGCCGGGCGACCCGGGCGGCACTGGACCGGCTGGCGGGCGGGGCGGACGGGACGTGAACTGTGTGTGGGGGTCACCTGCCGCGCGGCGCCCACATGATGACGGCCATCCCGGCGAGGCAGACCAGCGCGCCGGCGATGTCGTACCGGTCGGGGCGGTAGCCGTCCGCGACCATGCCCCAGACGATCGAGCCGGCCACGAAGATCCCGCCGTACGCGGCGAGGATCCGGCCGAAGTGGGCGTCGGGCTGGAACGTGGCGACGAAGCCGTAGAGGCCCAGCGCGATGACCCCGGCGCCCACCCAGATCCAGCCGCGGTGCTCCCGCAGCCCCTGCCAGACCAGCCAGGCGCCCCCGATCTCGAACAGGGCGGCGACGACGAACAGGGCGGCGGAACGGGCGACGAGCATGGGGGCTTTCCTACGGGACGGGGACGGGGACGGGGAGCGGGTGTGCCCGCCCCCGACCGTATCCCCTCCGCTCCGGCCCCCGGTTCGGCAACCGGGATCGGGCACCCGGATCAGGCACCCGGATCAGGCACCGGGTCCCGGCCGCCGGGCGGCGGCCAGGGTCGCCGGCGCGTAGCCGAACTCGGCCGGGACCTCCACCCCGAGGGCCCGGGCGAGCGGCACCATCACGGCCAGGTGGTGGACGGCGTGGTGGGCGACGAACACCAGCTCACGCCCCACCGTGGACGGCGTCCGCGCGATCGACCCGTCCGGCGCCACGACGCTCACCACCTCGACCGGGCGGCCGAGGGCGCCCGGCGCGACGGTCCGGACGAGCTTCCGCACATGCGCCAGCCGGGCCAGCGCCACCCCGCGGTCCGTCTCGACCGGTCCGCCGCGCGTGCGCCGGTCGTAGTCGACGGTGCCACTGCCGGCCCCCGCGAGGATGGCCGTGTAGTGGTCCACGCAGTGCCGCACATGACCGGCGATGGGACTCGCCCCGCGCGGACGGTGCACGTACTGGTCGTCGGTGAGTATGCGGACCAACTCGCCGACCTGGCCCAGTTGTCCGGCGGCGCATGCGGTGACCGTGGTGGCGGTGGTGGGATCGTCCAATGGTCGTGATCGCCTTTCTCGCGGTGCTCCCCGGCTCGCTCCCCTCGTTCCGTCCACGGTAGCGGCCGGTGCCGGACGGCAGGGCGGCTTCGCGCGTTCCCGCCGGCCGGGGCACCGGCCCGGGAGTGATGTGTCAGCCGAACCGCACGCTGTTGGGACGGAACACGCCCCAGGACTTTCCCGTGCCCTTCGGCAGGGACTCGCCCTGGCCGCCGCACGCCAGGCCCTCGTACACCTTGGCGTCCGTGTCGGTGTAGTTGCCTGCGCTGACCGCTTCCTTGGTGAAGCCGATGCACGGCCCGGTCGGGGGGTTGACGAACACGCTGTTGATGCCGTCCGCACCGGCGTACTCGAACTTGCCGACCGCCGCGTGCGCGTCCACGGACACCCCGCCCACCAGCGCGAGCGCGGCACAGGCGGCCAGCGCCGCCCTGGCCGCGTTTCTCAGTACGGTCATGAGGGACCTCCTTGCCCCGCGGCCCTGCCGGGCGTCGCACGGCACCGGGCCTCGACGCCAGGGTCGTGCCCCTTCGGAGGCGGGTGAAGGGCCGTGACGTGCGACCACCCGATCGGGTGAGCGTCACCCCGGTGAAGGACGGGACACCGTACGCGTGGTGGCGGCCACGCGCACGGCGCCCCGGGCTCAGCGAGCGGTGACCGGACGGGCCCGTACCGCTGCCGGAACCAGCAGCCGTTCGGCGAGATGGCCGAAGAACAGGCCGAAGGACCCCCAAAGGGCGGCCTGTACGGCGAGCGCGGCGAGCCGGAACCGCCACAGGACACCGGCGGGGAAGTCCTTGGGCAGCTCGTTGACCGAGGGCAGGAAGGCGTACGCCAGCCCGACCGCGACCAGCAGCGCGGCCGCGGCGGCCACCGTGGCGTACCAGTTGCCCAGCCGGGGGGCCAGCCTCCGGCCGAGGACGACCGCCCCGACGCTCAGCAGCACGCTGAGCGCGATCATCAGGAAGTACAGCGCGGTGCGCCGGTCCAGGCTGTCCGGATCCCCCACCGAGGGCGGGTTCGCCGGGTACTTGAGGAACGGGATGACGTAGACGGCCAGCAGGGCGCCCACGGCCACCAGCAGGGCCGTGGCCCGCGGCCCGAACCGGCCCACGCGGCCCAGCGCCACGCAGAACGCCAGCGCGGCGATGCCGCCGAGCGCCACGCCGTAGACCAGGATCCCGGTGGCGAGGCCCGCGGTGGACTGGAGGGAGCGGCTGACGAGTTCCTCGCCGCCGTGCTCATGGCTGTGGGCCTCTTCGAACGCGATGGCCGCGTCCACGTGGGGCTCGCCCAGGGCGTAGGCCACGACCAGGGCGAGCAGCCCCGCGCCGAGCCCGGCGAGCATCCCGCGGACGAGCAGCGCCCGTACGGAGACGGGGTTCACGGTGCGTGCCTCCCCGCCGGTCAGTGGCACGGGAAGCCGAGCAGATGGCGTCCGTCGTGGACCCACTCGTGCACGTCCTCGCCGGCGATGAGCGACGTGGCGCCCTGCTCGGCACCGACGAAGTAGAGCAGGACCAGCATGAGAAGGCCGACGAAGACCGCCCACGGGGCGATGGCCTTCAGGGATATCGGCGCTACCGCGGGTGCGGCGGACGGGCCGGGTGCGGTGGCGGTGGATGACGGCATGGCAGAACCTCCTGGGGAGTGTCGCGTCCCGTTCCTCGGGTTTCGGACGACGAAGGGCGGGTCTGACTCCCCGGGGCGTTCACAGGAACGCCGGCGGAACACAGTGGCGCGACCGTGCCGGATTTCCACCGGCTTCCGTCACCCCGTCGTCATGTCCACGCGACCGTACCGTTTGAGCCACTCCCGCGCCATGGACGAGGGGAGGCGCACCCGCGCTCCGCCGGGCGTGAAACCCCTGGCCGTGCCGGGTGTGTGAGGGTGAAGTCACGGAAAGGGCGGGTGTGATGACGGTCAGGGTGATCTTGGTCTCGCCGGCGATGAGTCCGGCGCTGCGGGCGGCGCGGTTCGACGACGACATGCCGGATGAGGCCGCATTGCGGGAGGTTCGCTCCGTAGCGGCGAGTCTGCCCGCATCGGCTGGTTTTCGCCGGGTGTACACCGCTCCGGAGAGGCGGTGCCGTGCGACGGCCGACGCGCTGGGAGTGCACTCCGTGCCAGCCCCGGAGTTGCGCGACCCGGACGTGGGCGGGTGGCGGGGACGGACGCTGGAGGAGGTCGCGACAGCCGATCCGGCGGGGGTCGCGGCATGGCTGGGGGACCCCGACGCGGTGCCGCACGGCGGCGAATCGGTGCGCGCTCTGCTCACCCGTACCGGGAACTGGCTCGCGTCACAGGCGGAGGAGGGCGGCCGGGTGCTCGTCGTCGCCGGACCGGCGGTGATCCGCGCCGCCGTCGTCCAGGCGCTGGATCTTCCGGCGGCGGTCTTCTGGCGGCTGGACGTACCGCCGTTGTCCCGCACGGACCTCACCGGGCGGGCGGGGCGGTGGAACTGGCGCTGCGGCGGACCGCTGTCGCGCTGACGCGACCGGAGGGCGCCCGGGATCTCCATGGATTTCCCGAAGTTCCCGGTTCGGTCCGGACGTTCTCCGGTGGGTGCTGACGGTCGCGGAAAGTCGGCGGAGGGTCACGGAAATTGGCAGAAAGCCGCGGTTGATGGCACTGAGTGCCACTGTCACAGTCATGGTGCGGCCCGGTGGTGCGTCGACGCGCGCCGCCGGCCACCCGTGACGCGCACCGCCCCGCCGGAGCGGGCCCGGGAGCGGCGCGGGCCGCACGCGATAGCTCGACAGCACTGCGGCAGGGGCCCGGAGCACGGACCGCGCCCCCGCCGGTGATCGGACGCATCTTCGAGGCGACACCAGGAGACGGTCATGGTTGAGGCAGGGACGGCGGCAGCGGGGGAGTTGGCGCGGCGGTGGGCGACGGATGCGCGGTGGAGGGGGATCGAGCGGACGTACTCCGCGGAGGATGTGGTGCGGTTGAGTGGGAGTGTGCGTGAGGAGCACACTCTTGCGCGGCGTGGTGCGGAGCGGTTGTGGCGGCAGCTGCACGAGCGGGACTACATCCACGCGTTGGGTGCGCTGACCGGCGGGCAGGCCGTGCAGCAGGTCAAGGCCGGACTCGAAGCCATCTATCTGTCCGGCTGGCAGGTGGCGGCGGACGCGAACCAGGCCGGGCACACCTACCCCGACCAGAGCCTGTATCCCGCGAACTCGGTGCCGGCCGTGGTGCGGCGGATCAACAACGCGCTGCTGCGCGCCGACCAGATCACCACCGCCGAGGGCGACAACACCCTGGACTGGCTGGTTCCGATCGTCGCGGACGCCGAGGCCGGGTTCGGCGGGCCGCTGAACGCGTTCGAGCTGACGAAGGCGATGATCGCCGCGGGGGCGGCCGGTATCCACTACGAAGACCAGCTCGCCTCCGAGAAGAAATGCGGCCACCTCGGCGGCAAGGTCCTCGTCCCCACCGGCCAGCACATCCGCACCCTCAACGCCGCCCGCCTCGCCGCCGACATCGCCGATGTCCCCACCCTGATCGTCGCCCGCACCGACGCCCTCGCGGCCACCCTCCTCACCAGCGACATCGACGAACGCGACGCCCCCCACTGCACCGGCGAACGCACCCCGGAGGGTTTCTACCGCGTCCGCAACGGCATGGCCCCTGTCATCGCCCGAGGCCTCGCCTACGCCCCCTACGCCGACCTTCTGTGGGTCGAGACCGGCACCCCCGACCTCGCCCAGGCCAAGGAGTTCGCCGAGGCGATCCACGCCGAGCACCCCGACAAGATGCTCGCCTACAACTGCTCCCCCTCCTTCAACTGGAAAGCCGCCCTCAGCGACCAGGAGATCGCCGAGTTCCAGCGCGAACTCGGCGCGATGGGCTACCGCTTCCAGTTCATCACCCTGGCCGGATTCCACTCCCTCAACCACGCCATGTTCACCCTCGCCCGCGACTACGCCACCCACGGCATGACCGCCTACGTCGACCTCCAGGAGAAGGAGTTCGCCGCCCAGCAACATGGCTTCACCGCCGTCAAACACCAGCGCGAAGTCGGCACCGGCTACTTCGACCTCGTCACCACCGCACTCAACCCCACCTCCACCACCACCGCCCTCACCGGCTCCACCGAAGAAGAACAGTTCCACTAACCCCTGGACGGGCAGCAGTTCCGGCAGGAACCGTTCCGAGCGGAACGGCTCCCGCCGGAGCGGTTTCCCCGTGAGACCTCCAGGGCAGTTCCCCTGCGGGCGGCTCGCCCGCGGACCATCCGTCGCGGACCGGGCCGCCCTCGGGCGGCCTCGCGGCGGGCCCGAGGGGGAAGCCATCGGTCCCTCCCCGAAGGCACCCCCCTCTCTTCCCCAGGGCCCCGTCGCCCCCTTTCACCCCACCGCCACCACTGTTCCGCGCCACACCGGCCAACCGGGCCCCGCACACCACCCCCAGGAGATCGCCATGGCATCCCCCGCCCTCTCCAGTCCCCGCCGCGCTCGCGCGCTCAGCGTCCTCGGCGACCGCACCGCCCGGTTCGACGGCATCCTGACCCCCGCCGCCCTCGACTTCGTCGCCCGCCTCGACGAGGCCTTCGCCGCCCGCCGTTCCGCTCTTCTCGCCGAGCGCCGCCACCGGGCCGCCCTGCTGGTCCGCGGCGGCGCCCTCGACTTCGTCCCGGCCACCACGGCCGTCCGCGCCGACCGCTCGTGGCGCGTCGCACCGCCCGCGCCCGGGCTCACCGATCGCCGGACCGAGCTCACGGGACCGCCCGACCGGCTCACGGCGAACGAGGCCCTCGCCTCCGGCGCCCGGGTCTGGACGGCGGACTTCGCCGACGCCACCGCCCCCACCTGGCAGAACGTCATCGACGGGCACCGGACGCTGCTGACGTTCACCGAAGAGCTCGCCGGGCCCGGCGGCTCCACCGCCCCCACGCTCGTCGTACGCCCCCGGGGCTGGCACCTCACCGAGAAGCACCTGCTCATCGACGGCCGGGCCGTGCCCGCCTCGCTGGTGGACTTCGGGCTCTACTTCTTCCACTGCGCCCGGCGGCAGACCGACGCGGGACGCGGCCCGTACTTCTCGCTGCCCCACCTGGAGAACCACCTCGAAGCGCGGCTGTGGAACGACGTGTTCGTCCTCGCCCAGGACCTCCTCGGCATCCCGCGCGGCACGGTCCGCGCCACCGTCACCGTCGAAACGGTCACCGCCGCCTTCGAGATGGAGGAGATCCTGCACGAACTCCGGGAGCATGCCGCCGGACTCACCGCCGATCACCGCGGCTATCTGTGCAGCGTGGTCAAGACCTTCCCGCACCGGCGCGACCACGTCCTGCCCGACCGGGCGAAGATCACCGTGACGGCGCCCTTCCTCCGCGCGTACACCGAACTCCTCGTCCGCACCTGCCACCGGCGGGGCGCTCACGCGATCGGCGGCACGGCCTTCCACGTGCCCGGCCACGACCCCCAGGCGGACGAGGCGGCACTCGCCCGGATCCGGCTCGACGCCGAACGGGAGGCCGAGGACGGCTTCGACGGCACCCGGGCCGCCCACCCCGGGCTCGTCCCCGTCTGCCGCACGGTCTTCGACGCCGTCCTGGGCGACCGCCCGCACCAGCTCGAACGCACCCGGGAGGACGTCCACGTCACCGCCCCCGACCTGCTCGCCGTCCACCGCACCAGCGGCCGCCCCACCGAACAGGGCGTTCGCGCCGGCATCGCCACCGCTCTGCGCTGCCTGGACTCCTGGCTGCGCGGCAGCGGGCGCGTCGTCCACCATGGGCGGCTGGAGGATGCCGCCACCTCCGAACTCGCCCGTTGCCAGCTGTGGCAGTGGCTCCACCACGGGGTGGTGCGGCGGGCCGCGGTGCTGCGTCTGCTCGACGAGGAGAGTGCGGCTCTGGCCGCGGAGCATCCGCATGCGCGGTGGGCGGACGCGCGGGATGTCCTTGTCCGGGCGGCCCTTCAGGAGGAGCTGTCGGCGTTCTTCGTTACGGACGCGTACGCGAGGTATCTGGTGCGGCGGGGGTGACGGGCGGGGGGAATGCCCCTGGCCCTCCCTTTCGCCGTTTCCGCGGGGAGGGCCCCGCACCCCCGGTGAGCGCGCCTGCGGCGCGCGTCCTCAATCGCCGGACGGGCTTGAGTGCCGGGCGCTGCCCTGGACCCCGTGAAAGCGGCTGCGCCGCTTGTCCTCAATCGCCGGACGGGCTGAAGTGCCGCACCGCGGCGGTATCGCCGGACGGGCTGATGGTGCTACACCTTCGCCACCAGGAACGTCGTGGCGAAGACGGGGCCGGGCGCGAGCGCGGCGACCTGGCGCAGTGTGGCGGTGTTGGCCTCGCGCGTGAGGTACATGCTGACTCCGGTCGACGCGACGACCGCGGGCTTTCGCGGATCGACCCCCGCGGCCGTCAGCCGCTCCCACCACGAGTCGTCGGCCTCGAAGTCGACGAAATGGTCGGGGCACGCGCCGATCCGCCGGTCGTACCGGGCGCGGTCGGAGCACCGCGCCCGCAGGGAGCGCTAGCGGCCCCGGCAGTTCAGCCGCGGGCACACGCACGCGACCTCGCCGCAGACATGGTGCCGGAGCGGGTCGCGCCGTGGTGCCACGCCGTTCCGGAGGCCGGTCGCGTACGGGGCGGGGGGTTCCGTGTACGGGGAGCTGGTCTTGCAGTCGGGGCAGGCCCAGCGGCCGAAGATGCCCCTGACCGCCCTGCCGCAACCGGTGCACTCGTGTTCGGTGATCTCGGGCAGCATCGTCGGCCCTCCGCTCGGGGAGTTCGGGCTCACGCAACGGTACCGGGCGGGGCCATGTATCGGCCCCCGGCGTCCGTCCGACGGGGAGTGTCAGCCGTCGTCCTCCGGCAGCCGCGCGGCGATCAGGCAGATGTCGTCCCTGCCGACGGCGGCCGCCTCCGAGAGGAGGGCGTCGCAGAAGTCGTCCAGGGAGGCGCGGGCGAGCCCGGAGGCCGCGTGGGCCAGCCGGGCGAGGCCGTGGTCGATGTCCTCGTCGGGGCGTTCGACCAGGCCGTCGGTGTAGAGGAGGAGCGTGCCGCCCAGGGGCAGCGGTTCGACGGCGCTGACCCGCCACTCGTCGGGGATGGGCAGGCCCAGCAGCGGGGAGGTGGCGGCGTCCAGGAAGTGGGTGCCGCCGTCCCGGTCCACCACGAGCGGCGGGGGGTGGCCCGCGACGGAGTAGTGGGCCTGCCGGCCGCCGTCCGGCGCGTGCTCGATCCGGACGAGGGCGCAGGTGGCGGTGGACTCGTCCGGGTCGAGGACCTGGGTGGCCCGGTCCAGCCGGCGGATGATGTCGCCCGGCGGCTCCTCGCGGTCGGCCGTCAGGCTCCGCAGCATATTGCGCATCCGGCTCATGGTCACGGCGGCCTCGATGTCGTGCCCGGCGACGTCACCGATGACCAGGACCGGAGCGCCGTCCCCCAGGACGAAGGAGTCGTACCAGTCGCCGCCGACGTCCGCGGCGGCCGGGCTGGGCAGGTAGCGGGCCGTGATCACCAGGTCGTCGTAGCGCGGCGGCTCGGTGAGCAGGCTGTGCTGGAGGGCCAGGGCGACGCGCTGGGTGCGCTGGAACTCGATGATGTTGCGCAGCGGATCGTGGGCCTGTTCGAGGAGTTCGCGGAGCAGGGCCTCGTCCGTCGGGCCCATCGGGTCGCGGTCGCCGCAGGAGAAGGCGTCCACGATGGCGGCGAGCGTGCCGTCGATGACCACCGGGACGACGACCATGCTGTGCGCCCTCACGTTCCGCAGCCACTCGACGCTGTCCGGCGGGGCGGTGCCCGGGGGAATGCGCTCGGGAGAGAACGAGGCGTGGATCACCCGCCGTTCGCGCACCGCCCGGGCGAACGCGCTGTCCGCGGCGATGTGTTCCTCGCCCAGCCGGGCCGGGTGGGCCGGCAGCCCGGCCCGGGTGCGGGCGGCGATGCGCTCGACGACGAGCGGGGTGCCGGCCGTCAACTGGTCGGTGGGGTCGCGGAAGAGGTAGATGCCGCACTTGTCGGCGAGGGCCGGGACGATGACGTCCCCGAGCGCGGCGAAGGCGGCGCGCGGTTTGGTGGACTCCGCGAGCACGGCGGCCCCCCGGGCCAGGACGTCCTTGCGGCGCTCCTCCCGCCACCGGTCCTCGATGTCGGTGCAGGTGCCCACCCACTCCACGACCCGGCCGTCCTCGCGCACGGGCACCGCCCGCACATCGAAGTGGCGGTACGAACCGTCCACCGTCCGCAGCCGGTACACGTACCGGAACTCGTCCGGCACCTCCCGCAGCGCCTGCTGCCAGGCGGCCTCCATCGGCGCACGGTCCTCCGGGTGCAGGACGTCGAGCCAGCCGTCGCCGCGGAACTGCTCCCACGTCTGGCCGGTCACCCGCTCCCAGCCGGGGCTCGGCTCGATCGTGCCGCCCTTGGCCGCCGTCACCCACACCATCTGCGTCCCGGCGGCCACCAGGTTCTCGAACCGGCGCAGGGCCCGCAGCCGCTCCTCCGACAGTGTGCGCACCCGCTCGGCCGCCGCGACCCGGTCGGTCACCTCCGTCGCCACCACCAGCACCCCGCGCTCCTCCCCGGAGCCGCCGACGGCCGAGAGGCTGAACGTGAAATAGCGGGTGTCGCCGTCCGGCGGCGGGCGGAGCCGGGCCGGGGCGGTGGTCAGCGAGACGGGCGCGCCCGTGTGCCGCACCTCGTCGAACAGCGCGAGGTCACCGCGCTGCCGCAGATCGGCGAAGGCCTCGGTGACCGGCACCCCGAGCGACCGGTCGCCGAAGAGCTCGCGGTAGCAGGCGTTCGTGTAGACCAGCAGGTGCCGGGGGCCCCGGGTGACCGCCATGGCGACCGGCGCCGGGTCGAACATCCGCCAGTCGTGGGGCAGGGGCGGCGCCGCGGCGCTGTCCTGGCCTGTCATGGTCGGTCCTCCCGTCGTCCGGTGGCCCGGCGCCCGCGCCGGCCCCCCGCGCATGACATCACCGGCCGGCCCGCCCGCGGCGGAGGCGGGCCGGTACGCGGCCGCCGCACCACTCAGCCGAGCGGCTGCTCGGCCCAGATGACCTTGCCCTCGGGTGTGTACCGGGTGCCCCAGCGCTCGGCCAGCTGCGCCACCAGGAACAGGCCCCGGCCGCCCTCGTCCTCGGCCGCCGCGTAGCGCAGGTGCGGCGAGGTGCTGCTGGTGTCGGAGACCTCGCAGATCAGCGTGCGGTCGCGGAGCAGGCGCACCCGGATCGGGCCGGAGGCGTGCCGGATGGCGTTGGTGATCAGCTCGCTGAGGACCAGCTCGGTGGTGAACACGGCCTCCTCCAGGCCCCACTCCGCCAGCTGCCGGGTGACGTCGGCCCGGGCGCGGCCCACCACCGCCGGGTCGGAGGGCAGCTCCCACTCGGCGATCCGGTCCCGCTCCAGGATGCGGGTACGGGCCACGAGCAGGGCGATGTCGTCGCTCTGCCGGGCCGGCAGCAGCGCGTCGAGCAGCGCCTCGCAGGTCTCCTGCGGGGTCCGGCCGGGCTGCTCCGCCAGTGTGTCGCGGAGGATGGCCAGGCCCGCGTCGATGTCCCGCTGGCGGTCCTCGACCAGCCCGTCCGTGTAGAGCACCAGGTTGCTGCCCTCCGGCAGCCGCAGCTCCGCGGCCTCGAAGGGCAGGCCGCCCAGGCCCAGCGGCGGCCCGGCCGGCAGCTCAGGGAAGTCCACGGCGCCCTCGGGGGAGACCAGGGCCGGCAGCGGATGCCCGGCCCGGGCCAGCGAACAGATGCCGGAGATCGGGTCGTAGACCGCGTACAGACAGGTGGCGCCCGCGATGGAGGGCTCGTCGGCGTCGCCGGCCGCCTCCTGGTCGATGCGGGCGACCAGTTCGTCGAGGTGCCCGAGGAGCTCGTCCGGCGGCGGGTCGAGGGCGGAGAAGTTCAGCACGGCGGTGCGCAGCCGCCCCATGGTGGCGGCGGCGTGCAGCCCGTGCCCGACCACGTCGCCGACCACCAGGGCGACCCGCGCTCCCGGCAGCGGGATGACGTCGAACCAGTCGCCGCCCACCCCGGCCTGCGCCGGCAGGTAACGGAAGGCGACGTCGAGCGCCGTCTGTTCGGGCAGGCCGCGCGGCAGCAGGCTGTGCTGCAGGGCGACGGCCATGTCGTGCTCGCGGGTGTAGCGGCGGGCGTTGTCGATGCAGACCGCGGCGCGCGCCGCCAGCTCCTCGGCGAGCGACAGGTCCTCGTCCTCGAACGGTTCGCTGTCGCGGGTGCGCCAGAAGTTGGCGATGCCCAGCAGGACGCCGCGCGCCTTCAGCGGCACGGTGATCAGCGACCGGAAGCCGTAGTCGAGGACGGCCTGGGTGCGGTCCATGTCCTGCGTCCGCCAGCCGGCGGAGGTCGCCAGATCGGTGACGAGGACCGGGTGACCGCTCACGAAGCCCGTGGCCTGCGGCGTCGGGCCGGCGAAGGTGACGAGGTCGCCCGCCGGGTACAGCGGATGGTCGTCCCGCGGCCCGGTGAGCGCCACCCGGCGCAGCTCGGCGGTGTCGCCGCCCATCACCATCCGCGGCTCCTCGCCGTGCAGGACGGGCTCGGCGAGGTCGACGGTCGCGTAGTCGGCGAACCGGGGCGACGCCACCTGGGTGAGCTCCTCGGCCGTGCGCCGCACGTCGAGCGTGGTGCCGACGGCCACGCTCGCGTCGTACAGCAGCCGCAGCCGGCCGCGGGCCGTCTCGGCCCGGCCGGCGAGCGCCCGGAGCTCGGTGGAGTCCCGCAGGGTGGCGACGCTGCCCGGCGGGCCGCCGCCGCGGTCGGTCGGCCGGTTGTTGACCGCCAGCAGCCGGTCCCCGACGGGCAGCACCTCGTCGGTGACGACGCGGCGGGAGGCCAGCAGCTCGGCCGTCCGGGGGTCCAGGCCGAGGTCGGTGACGTGCCGGCCCTCCACGTCGGGGGGCAGGTCCAGGAGCCGGCGGGCCTCGTCGTTGAGGAGCAGCAGCCGGCCGTCGCCGCCGACGATGACCACGCCCTCGCGGACCGCGTGCAGCACCGCGTCGTGGTGCTCGTACATCCGGGCCATCTCGGCCGGGCCCAGTCCATGGGTCTGCCGCCGCAGCCGCCGGCTGACCAGCGCCGTCCCGCCCGTCGCCAGGATCAGCGCCACCGCGCCGGCCCCCAGGACGAACGGCAGCTGCCGGTCGAACGCGCTGCTCACCGCGGTGACCTTGATCCCCGAGGAGACGGCGCCGATGATCCGGCCCCGGTCGTCGCGGACCGGCACGACCGCCTGCACCTCCTCGCCGAGGGGGCCGTGCACGCTCTCGACGGTGACCTTCCCGTCCTTCAGCGACGGATCGACGGTGCCGACGAAGTGCTTCCCGATGCGGGAGGGGTCGGGGTGGGTGTAGCGGATGCCGTCGCGGTCGGTGACCACGACGAAGTCGACGCCGCCGCGCCGCCGGGCGTCCTCGGTCAGGGGCTGGAGGGCGGAGGACGGGTCGGGACCGGCCATGGCGGCCGGCAGGCCGGGGGCGTGCGCGAACGCCTCCGCGGCGGCGAGCGATCGGTCGCGCGCCGCCTGGAACCTGTCGGTCCGCGCCTGGAAGAGCAGCGTGCCGACGGCCGCCACGACGAGCAGCAGCACAATGAGCACCTGCAGCACGAACATCTGACCGGCGACGCTGCGGGTGCTCGCCACCGGCCACCGGCGCGCCGACGCCCCGCGCGGCCGCCGGCGCCACTGCCGCCGCTCGCGCCGTTCACCCACGTGCCGGCCGGCGGACCAGCGGCCCGAGGGCCTCCAGGAGCGGCCCCGGATTCGGGCCATGCTCCATGTCTACCCCGCCGCCCCGCCCGGCGCGAACGATAGCCGCCGCGCGGGGGGCGCCCCGTCGTGCGCTCACCAGTCCTCGTCGGCCAGACCGGCGTCCCGGTCCTCGTCGGTGACCACCTGGTTCAGGGCGTCCTCCTTCATCTGCTCGATCTCGTCCGCCACGTCGCGTTCCGACAAGGTCATCTGCCGGCTCCTCATTCGGCTCGGGGGAGAGCGGTCGGCTGCGCTGTACCGCACGCAGTCCCATCCCATACGCAGGCGGGGCGCGGCGCAGCCTTCCGCCCCTCGTACGGGTGACGTCCGGGAGAACGTGCCCGTCCGAGGGGCGGAGGGCCACATCCGCCGTCGTCAGGTCTGGGGGCGCCGGCCGTGGTTGGCCGCGTGGTTGCGGCGGGCCTTCTTCTTGCGGCGTCGCTTCGAGGACATGGGGCCTCCTCGGGTGGGTCGGGTGTGCGGTTCCGGTCGTGCTTCTTTCCGGATTCCACCGTTCCACACCGGTCGGACGGCTGCCACGGGAGATTTTTCCGGGCGTCCGCCGGGCCCGCTCACTCCGCCGTACGGAACACCAGCACCGTGTTGTGCCCGCCGAACCCGAAGGAATGGCTCACGGCGACCCCGACCCGCTGCTTCCGCGGTGCGCCCCGCACGACGTCGAGCGACAGCCCCGGGTCCAGCCGGTCCAGGTTGGCCGTGGGCGGGACGAGGCCGTGCTGGACGGTCAGTACCGTCACCGCAGCCTCCACCGCCCCGGCGGCCCCGAGCGTATGGCCCAGGACGCCCTTGGTGGCGGTGACGCCGGGCCCGTGCGGCAGAAGGTCCTCGATGACGCGGCCCTCGACGAGGTCGTTGAGCGGGGTGCCGGTCCCGTGCGCGTTGACGTGGTCCACCTCCTCCGGCGTCATCCCCGCGTCCGCCAGGGCGAGCCGCAGGGCCCGCCGGGCGCCCGCGCCCTCGGGGTGCGGGGAGGTCGGGTGGTGGGCGTCGGTGGACGAGCCGCAGCCGGTGAGCAGGGCCCGGGGGGCGGCGCCGCGCGCCCGGGCGTGCTCCGGGCGTTCCAGGACCAGGACGGCGGCGGCCTCGCCGCCGACGAAGCCGTCCCGGTCGGCGTCGAAGGGGCGGCAGGCGGTGGCCGGGTCGTCGCGGCGGCGGGAGAGCAGGCCGAGCCGGTCGAAGCCCACGACGTTCAGCGGGGTGGTGGCCACCTCGGTGCCACCGGCCAGGACGATGTCGCAGAGCCCCGCCGTGAGCCAGAGCCGGGCCGCGGCGAGGGCGTCCGCCCCGGACGCGCAGGCGGTCACGGTGGTCAGGCTGGGGCCCAGCGCCCCGCATTCCAGGGCCACTTCGGCGGCCGCCATGTTGATCAGGCTCATGGGATGCAGCAGTGAGGAGACGTGCTCAGGCCCGCGGTCGCGCAGCCGCTCCTGCTGCTGCCACACGCTCCAGCCCCCGCCGCAGCCGCTGCCCAGCACGACGCCGACGCGTGACGCGTCCCATTCCGCCGGGTCGAGACCGCTGTCCGCCATCGCCTCGCGGGCGGCGAGCAGCGCGGCGCGCGCGAACGGGTCCAGCCGCCACACCTTGCGGCGCAGCGGGGCGAGGGCGGCGCCGAGAGGGGGCAACGTGCAGAAAAAGTCGACCCGTTGTCCGCGGAGAGCGGGTGTGCGGGTGGCGGTTCCGACGCCGGCGCACACGGCCTCCCAGGTGGGGGCGCGGCCGATCCCGGCCGCGGTGACCAGGCCGATGCCGGTCACCGCCACCCGGCGGTCCCCGGTCACCCGGCCTCCCGGGCGCCGGCCTCCGCCACCCGGGTGGACAGCAGCTCGATCACATCGCCGACGGTGGTGTCCTCGGGCACGTCCTCGTCGGTCAGCGCCACGGCGAGCCGGTCCCGGAGGATCAGCGCCAGCTCGGCGCGGGCGAGCGATTCCAGGCCGAGCTCGGTGAGCTTCGTCCCGGGACTCACCTCCGTGCGGGGGATGCCGAAGTTTCCTTCCAGAACGCCGAACAGGGTCTCATGGAGATCGGACACGGGCTGGCCCTCCATCCCTCGGTTGCTTCTCGCCCGTGGCCGCGGAGGTCATAACCGCAGCCACAGGAATCCCAGACTGATGCCGCTCGCGAGACCGGCCAGCAGGACGGTGTCCCCCCGGGCCGCCCGGCCCTCGCGCAGGGCGAGGTCCAGTTGCAGGGGCAGGGTGGCCGAGGCGGTGTTGCCGTGGGACGTGATGGTGGTGACCAGCTTGCTCCGGGGGATACCGACGGTGGCGGAGAAGTCGTCGGCGAGGGCGCCGGCCGCCAGGTGGGCACAGCACATCGAGACCTCCGTCATGGGGAGCCCGGTCCGCCCCGACGACCACGCGAGGGTCTCCTCGTCGACGAGCCGGTGGACCGCCCTGGCCATGACCGGCAGGTCGAAGCGCAGCCGGGAGGCGCCGGAAGGGACGCCGGGCAGCGGCACCGCGCCCGCGGGCCACTCCGACGAGATCGCCCGCATGCCGAACCCCAGGAGTCCCGGTTCGTCCGACGCCTCCAGGAGGACCGCCGCCCCCACGTCCGAGACGGTGTAACCGACCATGGCGTCGAGGAACTCGCGCGGCCCGGACACGGATTTGCGGAGGATGTGGGTGGGGCACTCGCCGCAGCAGACGAGAACGCGGCGGTAGGCCCCCGACCTGATCAGCGCGTCCCCGACCTCCAAGCCGTTCAGCAGGCTGTTGCAGGCGTTCTTGACGTCGAACACGGGGCAGCCCGCCCCGAGTTTGGCGGCCACGACATGGGCGGTGGCGGGCTCCAGGAGGTCCATGGACACCGCGGCGAAGACGATCAGATCCAGGTCGCCCGGCTGCCACCCGGCGTCGGCCAGGGCCTTGCCCGCCGCGGTCACGGCGAGGTCGGAGGGCATCTGGTCGTCCGGCCGCAGGTACCGGTGGGCGACGCCGGTCATACGGCGGATCATCCCCCGGGGCACCCGGAATTCCGGGCTGTTCTCCTGGATGATGTCCTCGAGTTCGTCGGTGGAAATCCTCCGCTCCGGCAGATGGGCCGCCACGGCGGACATCCGGGAATAGCGCGGACGGGTCAATTCCCGCCTCCTCTCGGGCGGTTGAGGACCGCCCCTCATCTATACCCGGCGGGGAGTGCGGGCACAACCAGGGGAATTGCCGATATGACGATCGGGTCGTATGGGGAATACCGGTGCGATGGACGGGGGAATCGGGCGAGCGCCGTACGGGTAGGCATGAATGCCGGATCCGACGCGGGTGTTTTCCGGCACGAGGAGACGAGGGGGAATCACATGCGCAGTGTGGTCGTCACCGGAGCCAGCGGCGGGATCGGCCGGGAGGTGGCCCTCGGCCTGGCCCGCCGGGGGCTCGACGTCATCGGCACGGTCCGGACCGAGGAGAAGGCGGCGGCCCTCGCCGCGGCGGCCCGGGACGGCGGAACCACGGTGCGGACCGTCCTGATGGACGTGGCCGACGCCAAGAGCTGCGAGGAAGGCTTCGCACGGATCGAGGAGCTGACCGGCGGCGGCCCCTGGGCCGTCGTCAACAACGCCGGGACGCACCTCGCCGGGGCGGTCGAGGACGTCACCGACGAGGAGGCCCGCAGGGTGCTGGACGTCAACCTCTTCGGCCCGGCCCGCATCTGCCGGCTCGCCGTGCCGGGCATGCGGCGCCGGGGCGAGGGACGCATCGTCAACGTCACCTCCATGGCCGGCCTCGTCGCCTCCCCCTTCCAAGGCTGGTACGCGGCGAGCAAGCACGCCCTGGAGGCGCTCAGCGACGCCCTCCGGATGGAGGTGGCGGGGGACGGCGTCAAAGTGACGCTGGTCGAGCCGGGCTTCCACGAGTCGCCGATGGTCGCCGACGGCGCGCAGCGCATGATCCGGCTGGCGGCCGAGGGCGCCTCGCCGTACCAGAACGCCTACCTGGTGGCCCTGGGCGGCCTGGCACGGCACCGCCCCTTCCGCCCGGCCGGGCAGGCCGCCCGCGTGGTGTGCCGGGCGGTGTGCGCCCGGCGGCCCGCCGCGCGGTACTGCACCGGGCGGGAGAGCCTGATGGTGCGCGTCCACCAGTACGCGCCCCCGGCGCTGACCGACGGCATCCAGCGACGGATGACGGGGCTGCTCCGGACCGTCCCCCGCGTCGACCTCGACGGCTGACCGGGCGGGCGCCCGGCGGGGCGCCCGCGGTCTCAGCCCTCGCCCGGCGCGAACACCATGCACGACGCCGTCACGCCCTGACCGCCGTTGAGGACGAGCAGGTGCTGACCGGCGTCCAACGTCAGGTTCCGGCGGGCGTATTCGATGTTGGCCAGCGCGTCGCCCGATCCCAGGTGGCCGGTGTGCGGGTCGGCCACGAACGCCTTGTCCCGCAGGGGTCCGGGAAGGGCCGGAAGGACGAACGCCTCGACGAACGGGGCGGCGAGGCGGGGCAGCAGGACCGTGGTGATGCCCGGGTCGCCGGCCCGGAGACCGGCGTCGTCCAGGGCCTCGTCCACCACCTCACGGATGCAGA
Organism: Streptomyces sp. I05A-00742; assembly: GCF_013055795.1. Lineage (GTDB taxonomy): Bacteria > Actinomycetota > Actinomycetes > Streptomycetales > Streptomycetaceae > Streptomyces. The sequence goes on along the minus strand of NZ_JABETO010000004.1, from coordinate 183,508 downwards.
CCCCGAACCGCTCCGCGCTGTGCAGCGACTCCTTGAGGTGGGTCTCGGAGGGGGGTTCGGGCACCGTCTCCGTGCCCGGCAGCCGGCCGCGCAGGCCCTGCGCGGCCTCCAGGATGCCGGCGCAGGTGTGTCCCTTGGACACCAGCGACCGCAGCCGCAGCGGCCCCGGCCCCCGGCACAGCACCACCGCCGCGGCGCCGTCCCCGCCGACCATCACCGTGGGATCCGTCCACCGGCGGGAGCCGAACTCCTCGAAGGTGTCCGAGGCCACGGCCGCGGCGAGGCGGATCCGGTCGTCCGCCAGCATCCGTGTCACCGCGACCTCCAACGCCGCGGCCCCGCCGTTGCACGCCTGGACGACGCCGAGGACCGAACAGTCCCCGACCGACAGGGCCTTGGCGAGGCGGAAGGGCGGCGCGTACAGCTCGGGGCCCGTCCGCACGGTCCAGGCGTAGGCCAGGACGTCCAGGTCGCCGGCCGCCCGGCCGGCCGCGGCCAGTGCCTCCCGCACCGCCCCGGCCGCCATGAACTCGGGAGTCTCGCCGCCGGTCTGCGGCACCCGGTCCGGGGACGGCGGCACGTCCTGGCCGTCGACGAGGACGCCGTCGATGTACGCGTCCTCGACCGTGCAGTGCCCGCGGGGCAGCCACAGGGCGGCGGACACCACACCGACGGCGGACGGAATGCGCATGTCGTTCCTCCTCAGGAACCGCGGGGATCAGGGGGAGGGGCAGGAGGAGCGGGAGGGGACGGTGCGGACGGAGCGGCGGCCGTACGCGGCCGTGGCGACGGCCACCAGTTCCAGCGGCCGGCGAGGGTCATCAGACCCGGCACCAGGACGCCCCGGACGAGCGTCGCGTCCACCAGGACGCCCACGGCCAGGCCCGTGCCGATGGTCTTCAGCGCGGTGACGCCGGAGGACGCCAGGGCGGCCATGGCACACACCACGATCAGCGCGGCGGCGGTGACCACCCGGCCCGTGGTCTCCACCCCCCGCACCACGGCCGCGGTGTTGTCACCGGTCGCCAGGTACGCCTCACGGATACGGGAGAGCAGGAACACCTCGTAGTCGACGGACAGGGCGTACGCCACGACCAGGACGAACACGACGAGCGAACCGTCGAGGAACCCGCCGGTCGCGAAGTCGCCCAGAAGGAAACGGAGATGGCCGTCCTGGAAGACGTGGACCAGGACGCCCAGACAGGCGGAGAGACTCGCCGCCGCCACGGCCACGGCCTTCAGGGGGATCAGCGCACTGCGGGTGAAGCGGCCGAGCAGGACCGCGGTGACCCCCGCCACCAGGGCGCCGGCGAGCGGAAGGGACCCGGCCAGGGAGTCCGCCGTGTCCACGGTCCGCACCGACTCGCCTGCCACCAGGGCGCGGCCGCCCCCCGGCGCGGGTGTCGCACGGACCGCCCGGACCAGCCGGTGCGTCGCGTCGTCCGTGCGCCCGGTCCGGGAGACCACGGTGAGCAGCGGACCGGCCGGGGTGCCGAACCGCGCCGCCTCCGGCGCGGGCAGCGGCAGCCGGCCGCCGTTCGCGTAGGCGCCGGTCGCCGTGCGGACCCCGGCAGCGCCGGGCAGGGCGGCCAGCCGCCGCGCGTAGGCGTCCAGGGCGCCGTCGCCGGTGCCGGCCGGGAGACCGACGGTCACCACCCGGTCCGGGGCGGGGGAGAAGCCGCTGTCGAGCCGGCGGCCCGCGCGGTGGAGGTCGCTGCCCGCGGCCAGGGCGCGGTCGTCGCTCGGGGCGAATACGGCGTGCGCGCACGGCAGGGACAGCAGGGCGAGGACGGCCAGCGCGGCGGCGGTCCACCGCAGGGGCCGACGGCAGACGGCCGTCGCGATCCGCCGCCACGGCACGCTTCCGGAGCCGTCGCCCGCGGTGCGGCGGCGCAGCCGGGCGAAGACGTCCCCCCGGTCGACGTGCCCGCCCCACAGCGTCAGCATCGCCGGTACCAGCAGCACGGTGGCGGCCGCCGACAGCAGGGCGACGAGGATGCCGGCCGCGGCGACGGAGCGGAGGAAGCCGAAGGGGAAGACGAAGAGGGCGCACAGCGAGAGCGCGACGACCCCGGCCGAGACCGCCACCGTCCGGCCGGCCGTGCGCCGGGTGCGGGCCACGGCGCCGGGGACCGCCGCACCCGCCGCGCGCTCCTCGCGGAAGCGCGTCACCATGAACAGGCCGTAGTCCACGGCGAGTCCGAGGCCCAGGGCGCAGGTGATGTTGGCCGCGTAGGAGGACACGTCCATGAAGCAGGCCAGCAGCCGCAGTCCGGCCAGTGTGCCCGTCACCGCGAACACCCCGGTCAGCAGGGGGATCAGGGCGGCGACGGCGGACCGGAAGACGAACAGCAGGACCAACGCGGTCAGGGGCACCGCGACGAGCTCACCGGTCAGCAGGTCCCGCCGGGCGGCCCGCATCGTCTCCGCGCTCACCCACGCCGGGCCGGTGGCCGACACCTCCACCGGCCCGTCCCGGCCGAGCAGCGGGGGCACGAGCCGCTCCGCGGCCCGGGTGGCGGCCGCCTCGCCCTCGGTGAGGTCGACGGCGACGAGTGCGGTGCGCCCGTCCCGCGAACGCAGCGTGGGGTCCCCGGACGACCAGTACGAGGTGGTGGCGAGCACTCCGGGCGCCCGGCGGACCCGCTCCTCCAGCAGCCGGCCGGCCCGCGCCGCTCCGGCGGAGTCGACGCCCGCGGCGGCGTCGACGAGCAGGACGACATCGGCGCCGCCGGCCCGGTAACGGGCACTCAGAGCGGCGTTGTCGTGGCGTGACCGGGCGTCGTCGGGAAGGAATCCGCTGTTTGTCAGCCGGTCCATTCCGGCGATTCCCGCCCAGGCCAGTAACAGGGCGACGAGGGACGCGGACAGCAATATCGCACGGGCTGTGCGCGCCATGGGCCCTCCCCGGGTCACCCCGCTCCCGGCGACCAGATTAGCGAGGGAAGGACCGGCACCTACCTGCCTTGAAAATAGAATGACAGTAGGAAAATTCGGTCGGCGAATTCCCGGCGCACGGCCGGGTATGCATGCCGAATGCGGCGCATCGCTGTGGTCGGGGCCGGGGTGGCCGGAGCGTGTCTGGTCGAACAGCTCGCCGCGCGGGTCGCGCGGCCCTGCGAACTGACCGTCGTGGACGGCGCCCCCGTCCTCTGGCGCGGCCGCGCCTACCAGCCCGACGACGCGGACGTGATCACCAACATCGCCGCCGCGCACATGTCCGTACGTCCCGGCGACCCGTCGCACGCCGAACGGTGGCTCAGGGCCCGCGGTCCCGGCGTCCTCGACGCGTCGGGGCTGACCTCGCGCGCCCTGTACGGGGTGTACCTCGCCGAGACGCTGTCCCTGACCGCCGGCCGGCTGGTGGACGCCGGCTGGCGGCTGCGCGTCGTCCGCGAGTACGCCCGCGGGCTCGAACCCGCGGGGGAGTCGGTGCGCGTGGTGACCGCCGGAGGGCGGGGCGAGCGCTTCGACCACGTCGTCCTGTGCGCGGGGCCCGCCGCCCCGCCGGACCCCTACGGCCTGGCCGGTGTCCCCGGCTGGGTCGCGGTGCCGTTCCCGCTCGCCCGCACGCTGGCCGCCGTCCCCGCCGACGCGCACGTCGGTGTCCTCGGGTCCGGCCTGACGGCCGTGGACATCGTGGCCGGTCTGGTGGCCCGCGGTCACCGGGGGCCCATCGCCCTCGCCTCGCGCGGCGGGGTGCTGCCCTCGGCGGGTGCCGCGCCCGCCCCGCACCCGCCCCGCCACCTGACGCTGCCCCGGCTGGAGTCACTGGCCGCCGGCCGGCCCCTGACGGCGTCCGGACTGCGGACGCTGCTGCGGGCCGAACTCCGGTCCGCCGGCGTCGGCGAGGAGGTGTTCCACCGCGAACTCGCGCTCACGGAGCCGCCGGTGGACCGGCTGCGCAGACAACTGGCCGACGCCGCGGGCGGGGGCGTGGCCCTGGCCGTCCTCCGGCAGGCCCTCCACCGCTTCGCCGGCCAGGCGTGGAACCTGTTGCCGGAGGCCGAGCAGACCGCCCTCTGGCGGTGTCACGGCCGCGCCGTCACGAGCCTGTGCTGCCCCATGCCCCGGCACCGGGCCGAGCTGATGCTGCGGCTGCTCACGTCGGGCCGGCTCACCGTCCTCGCGGGGCTGTCGGCGGTCGAACCCGGCCGGCGCGGTGGGTTGGACCTGATCGCGCGCGGCGCCACGTGCCCTGTGGACGTGCTCTTCAACGCCCTCAACCCCGGAGCCCCGGGCGACGGCCGGGCCGGTCCTGTCGAGGCGACCCTCGCCGCGCGGTGCGGCGCTGCCCATCCGCTGGGCGGCCTGCGCACCGACCGGCGCACCCACCGCGTCCCGGGCGTCGGCGGCGCGCACACCGGCCTCCACGCGCTCGGACATCCCACCCGCGGCGCCGTGCTGTTCCACTTCGGCCTGCCCAGCCTCGTCCACCAGAGCGGGCTCGTGGCCCGCGCCGTGGCCGCCGGCGTGGTCAGCGCAGAGGCACGTCGACCCAGGAGGGCGACCCGGCCGGGGACGACAGGGTGATCCGCCGGAGGGGGGCGTTCCGGGCCAGCACCCGGGAGTCCGCAGTCCCGGCCACCAGGGCCAGCCGATGGCCGGCCGGCAGGTCGTAGGCCGTCGCGTGCAGCGGGACCTCGACGGTGAACGGCCTGCCCGGCGTCCGGCCGGAGAAGGTGTACGGAGCCCAGGTCATCAGCGTGCCGTTGCCCCGGGCGTCCGCGTCGAGGAGGTGGACGACGACCGTGCCCGTCCCGGCCCCCGGGGTGAGGGTGAGCCGCATCCGGGGCCTCCCGCGCACGTACAGGGGAGCGGCTGCCGGGCGGGAGGTCCACACCGCGCCGACACCCCGCGGAACCAGCGCGAGGGGCCGGGGCACCTGGGCCCCGAGGGCCGCCTCGGCCGAACGCTGCACCATGAGCAGCCCGTTGTCGGTCACCGACCCGGGACCGGTGAGCAGCGCGGCGCCGGTCGTGGAGCCGTCGGGTGCCTCGCGCAGCGACCGTCCGGTGCCCAGGAACAGCCGCCGGGTGGCCCCGGTCATCGCCGCCCAGCCCGCGTGGCCCTCCCAGCCGTACCCGGCGCCGAACCGCGGACCGCTGTTGACCGGCCGGAGCAGCAGCGGGGGTTCCCCGTCCACCCCGTTGTCCACCCCCTTCACATGGCGGTCCATCCACCGCAGGACCGACCGGATCAGCTCGCCGGGGACCAGCGCCTCGGCGATCTCCGGTCCGGCGTGGTCCCCGGGCCGCATCTCCAGCCGCCTGGGCCCGCGGAGCCGGTCGAAGAAGTCGCCCAGGCGCGGAGCGGGGACGACCCCCTCTCCCCAGGTGTGGGCGAAGAACATGGCGACGCGACGGGCGTTGTAGCGGTCCAGGTAGGTGAGCGGTGAACGGGGGCGGGCCCAGGCGGCCAGGCGGGCGCGGTCATGGCGCCGGACGGCACCCAGCAGCGCCCCGCGTCCCTGGACGGAGGTGTAGACGCCCATTCCCGGCGAGACCAGGGTGGGCGTCCCGTTGTCCTCCAGCACGTCCATCGCGTCCACCCAGCCGCTCAGTGCGGCGACGGCCGAGATCCGGCGGTCGTGGGCCGCTCCCAGCAGCCCCAGGGCCGCCCCGTAGGACACACCCCCCACACCGATGTGCCGCACGTCGGCGTGGGCGTGATCCAGCGCCCAGTCGATGGCCCGCGAGACGTCACCGACGTCCCGGGGGCCTTGGAGATCGCTGGCTCCGGGGCCGACCGGCAGGCGCGTCCGGTAGGTGATGGCCACGAAACCCCTGCGCGCGGCTTCCAGCTGGATTCCGCGCATGAGCACTTCCGGCATGGCCACCCAGCAGGGCAGGAGGAGCAACGGATGCGGCCCCCGGCCGGCCGGCTCCGCGACGGTCCCCTCGAGCGGGGTGCCCCCGACACCGCGGAAGACGAACGGCCGCGCCACCGGGCGGTCCGCGGCGCGCACCGGGGGCACCGGGACGGCCAGGGCGAGCAGGAGGCCCGCGAGGGCCAGGAGCAGTGCTGCCGCGCGACGGCCGGCCGGGGAGCGGCAGACGGAAGAGGGAGAAGAGGAAGGAGTCATACGGTCCTTTCGTCGGGTGCTCCGGCGGGCCCGGCCGAGAAGGGGCGGCCGGGCAGGGCCCCACCGCGCGCTAGCCGCCCCCCGCTCCCGCGCCGCGGCCCAGCCGTTCCAGGGCCCGCCGGGCCAGCCCGTCGACGCTGCCCGCGTCGAGCAGCTCCACGGCGGGGATCTCGCAGCCCAGCCGGCGCGACACGACGCCGACGAGTTCGGCGGCCATGAGCGAGTCCAGGCCGAGACTGTCGAGGGGCTGCCGGCGGTCGACGCGCTCCGGTTCGGTCCGCAGGACGTCGGCGACCGCCCGGCGCAGCGCCTCCGCCACCAGCTCCAGCGCTTCGTCCGGTTCCGCCGCGGCCAGCCGGCGGCGCAGCGCCGCGGCCCCGTCGCCCCGGTCGCGTTCGGCGGGGGGCACGATCCCCGTGAACCGGGGGGCGCCCAGGGCCGGGAAGTGGGCGGCGGCCCGCGCCCAGTCGAACCGGCCGGCCATCACGGCCGTCGCGTCGGTGACCAGCAGGCCCTCCAGCACGGTGTACGCCTCGGCGGAGGTCAGCGGCCCGAGACCGGTGCGCCGGAGCACGGCCGCCAGGTCCTCGCGCGCCACATGACCGGTGTCGTCGATGACGCCCCAGGCGACGGCCAGCCCCGGCCGCCCGGCCGCCCGCCGGGCCCGGACGAGGGACTCCAGGAACAGGTTCCCGGCCGCGTAGTGGGCCTGCTGCCGGTTTCCGACCAGAGCCGAGGCGGACGAACAGCAGACGAAGAAGTCCAGCGGTTCCCCGGCCGTCGCGGCGTCCAGGACGAGCCCGCCCAGGGCCTTGGTACGGAGCACGCCGCGCACGCGCTCCTCGGTGAGCAGGGCCAGCGGCGCGTCGTCGAAGACGGCGGCCGCGTGGACGACTCCGCGCAGCGGCCGGCCGGCCGCCCGGAGGCCCCGGACGATCCCCGTCACCGCCTCCCGGTCGCAGATGTCCACGGCGTGGACCTCCGCCCGCGCCCCGCGGGCCGCGAGGTCGTCCAGCAGCGTGTCGGCGCCCGGCGTCGCGGCACCCCGGCGTCCGAGCAGCACCAGATGGCGGGCGCCCCGCTCGGCGAGGTGCCGGGCGAAGGCCGCGCCCAGCCCGGTCAGGCCGCCCGCGACGAGGTACGCGCCCGCGGGATCCGGCGCCGCCGGCACGGGAGGCGGCTCGACCGGCGGCGGCGCGTCGAAGGTCACCACCACCTTGCCCAGGTGCCGGGAGTGCCGCAGCGCGGTCATGGCCTCCGGCAGCCGGGCGGCCGGGTGGCTCCGGTACGGCAACGGGCGGTAGACGCCGTCGCGCACCCTTTCCGCCACGGTGTCGAGGACGCCCTCGGGCACCGGTCCCGCGTGCAGGAGCCGGCCGAGGTCCACGGCGAGGAACGACACATTGGCGTCAAACACGGACATCGGCAGCCGGCTGTCCGCGTCGATGTCGCGCTTGCCGAGTTCGACGAACCGCCCACCGGGCCGCAGCAGTTCCGCGCCGCGCACCAGAGCCTCCCCGGCCAGCGAGTTGAGCACGACGTCGACGCCTTGGCCGCCCGTCGCCCCGCGCACCCGCTCGGCGAAGTCCAGGCCGCGCGAGTCGAAGACGTGCTCGACCCCGAGCTGACGCAGCAGGTCCCGCTTGGCCGGCGTCCCCGCCGTGGCGATCACCCGCGCGCCGACGGCACGGGCGTGCTGGAGCGCGGCCAGCCCCACGCCGCCCGCGGCACCGTGCACCAGCAGGGTCTCGCCGGCGGTGAGGTGGGCCAGCCGTTCCAGGCCGTGCTGCACGGTGAGGAAGACCACCGGCAGGGTGGCCGCGGCGGCGAAGTCCATCCCGTCGGGCATCCGGGCGACCAGCCGGCGGTCGGCCACCGCGTGCGACGCGAGGGAACGCGGGGCCATGGCGTACACCCGGTCGCCGGGGGCCGGGCCGGTGACCCGGGAGCCGACGGCCGTGACGATCCCCGCGCACTCCAGGCCCAGGCACTGCCCGGTGGCCGTGACGGCCGCGGGCCCCGGGCGCAGCAGCCCGGTGGACTCCATGACGTCGCGGTAGTTCAGCCCGGCGGCCCGTACCTCGACGAGGACGTCGTCCGGCCCGGCCGGGGGAGGCGCGGCGGTGGTCCAGTGGACCCGGTGCGCGAGCCCGGGTTCCCGCACCTCGGCCCGGAACGGCCTGCCGGGGGCGGCGGGACGCTCCTCCGGCAGCAACGTGAGGCGGGGCACGAACCGCCCGTCGCGGGTGAGCACGACCTCGTCCTCGTCCGTGGGGCTCAGCAGTTCCAGGGCCAGGCGCCGGACGGCCGTCCCGCTCCCGGCCGCGATCCGCCGCACGGCCAGCGCGGGGTGCTCGTTGCCCAGGCACCGGGCGGCGGCCCACGCCGCGGCGTCCTCCGGCGGGCCGACGGAGGCGGGCGCCGGAAGGGCCGCCCCCGAGGCGGTGACGAGCCACAGCGCCGCCACCGGCGGCGGACCCTGCTCGGTCAGCGCCCGGGCGAAGGCGGCCAGACCTGCCGTGCGGCGCACCGCCCGCTCGGCGGCCTCCTCCGGGTCCGACCGGGTCCCCCGGTCGTCCAGCAGGCAGACGACGTGCACGGGGTCCGCGGCATCGCGGGCACCGCGCCAGGACCCGGCCCACCGGTCCGGGTCGGTGGAGAGCTCCGTCCGGCGCACCCCGCGGGCCCCCGAGGCGGCCAGCAGGCCGGCGAGCTCGGCCGTCCGGCCGTCCTCCGCCCCCTCCGTCACCAGGATCCACCGGGCGTCGTCGCCCGGAGACCGGGGCACGGCCGGTTCCGGAGTACGGACGGCCGGGGCGGCGCGCCGGGCCAGCAGCACCGACGCGTCGGGAGGACCGTCCGGGCGGCCCTGTCCGACGATCCGGGTCCCGGTGAAGCCGCAGCCGTCCAGCACCTCCTTCCAGCGCGCCGCGCTCATCAGGGGGGACGAGGGCCGCAGACCGGTGTCCGTGTGGGACCAGAACTCCTCCAGCAGTCCGAAGCAGAGGGCGCTGGACGCCGTGTCGTGCATCTCGGTGGCCAGCAGCAGGCCGCCGTCGGCGAGCAGTTCCGCCAGCCGGCCGAGCGCCCTCCGCAGGTCCCGGGCCACGTGCAGCGCGTGATGAGCGACGATCACGTCGAACTCGCCCGCCAGGAAGCCCTGTTCGTCATAGGGTTCGTCGATGTCGAAGGTGCGGAGACCGAGGCCGGCGTGGTGCTCGAAACGCCGCCGGGCGCGGTGCAGGAAGGCCGCGGATCCGTCGGTGAACACGTACTCCGTCCGCTCGGCGGGCAGCACGTCGAGCAGGGCTCCGGTCATGGCCCCGGTGCCCGCTCCCACCTCCAGCACGCGCAGCGGCCGGTCGGCCGGCCAGCGGGCGACGGCCGTGCGCAGCGTCGCGCAGGCGATGGCCAGCTGGCTCTCCATGTACGGGGCGCTTGCGTAGATCTGGTCGACCAGGTGGCGGTCCGCCTCGGCGAAGAGCAGTTCGCGGGCGTCGAGGCGGCCGCGTACGACGTCGGGCAGGTGGAGCATGCACCGGGCGTACAGGGCCTGGGCGACGGCCTGTTCGGGGAGCTCGCGAAAGGCCTGCTCCAGAACCCGCCGCGGCGGGGGCGAGCCGCCCGGTGGGCGTCGCCACGCCCGGCCGGTGTCGGTGTCGGCCGGGAGCAGCAGGTTCTGTTCCTCGCACAGGGCCAGCAGCACCTCCAGCAGTGGGACGTACCGGGGCCGTACTCCCGCCGCCGCCAGGTCGGCGAGAGTGAAGGTCTCCGTCCCGGCCGTTCCCGTCCCGGCGAGGAGCCGCCGCACGGCGTCCGCGGCCAGTGCGGCGACGGAGTTCCTGAACCGGAGGAACCGCAGGTGCTCCCGCTCCGGGACGGCGGGGGCGGCGTCGGCCGACTCGTCGGGCGTGGCCAGCGGTGCGTCGGGGGCGGGGTGCGGGAGCAGAGGGTGGGACAGGGCCCGCAGGACGGTGTGGGAACGGCTGATGGAGACCGCCCCGGCGGCCGGGAAGCGGCGCAGCCGCACCCCCTCCAGCTCCGCGGTCACCCGTCCGTCCGTGTCCAGGAGCGTGATGTCGCAGCGGAGTTCGGCGGCCCCGGTCCCGCGCGCCCTGACGCGCACCCGGCCCGTGGCGGGCGGTGACAGCCACAGCCGGGCCGCTCCGATCTCGACGGGCAGGTACGGGGTGTCGCCCCGGCCCGGTCCGGCGAGCAGGGGGAGACATGCCTGGAGGGCCCCGTCCAGGACGACCGGATGCGCCCGCCAGCCGTCGAGCGGCAGGCCGGTGGCATAGGCGGCGACGACCTCGCCGGAGCCGACGCGGAGGTCGTCGAGCACCCGGAAGGCCGGGCCGTAGGGGAGGCCCGCNGCCGTCGAGCGGCAGGCCGGTGGCATAGGCGGCGACGACCTCGCCGGAGCCGACGCGGAGGTCGTCGAGCACCCGGAAGGCCGGGCCGTAGGGGAGGCCCGCGCGGGCGGCACGGGCGTAGTGCTCCCCGGCGTCCACGGTGTGGGCGGTCGGCCCGTCGTCCGGCGGCGGGCCGGCCGGTCCGGGGGCCGGGCGCAGCAGCCGGCGGACCCTGCCGCGGGCGTGCGGCTGCCAGGGGCCGCCGTCCTGCCGGCGGCTCGCCGCGCGGAACGTGCCGTCCTCGTCGGAGAGGGACAGCTGGAACCGCACCGGGTCCGCGTCGTCCTCCCAGGGGAGGCTCAGGGCCCGGTCGATGCGCAGCCCGAGCACCTCCACCGGCCCGTCGAAGACCTCTCCGGCCGCGGCGAACGCGGCCTCCAGGTATGCGGCGGCGGGCAGGACGACGCCGTCGCCCACCCGGTGGTCCCCCAGCCAGGGCAGCCTGGACGCCTCCAACGGCCCCGACCAGGACGGTTCCAGGGACGGCAGACGGGGGCCGAGCAGCGGGTGCCCGGGCGCCGGCGCGTCCCCGTCGCGCCCGGCGGACCACCACGAGGGGGCGCCGTTCCAGTGCCGTTCGCGCTGCCAGGGGACGGCGGGCAGCGACACCACTCGGCCCGGCCGGGGGAAGTGTGCCTCCGGGGCGGCCCGGGCCCCGCAGGCGAGGAGCTGGGCGACCGCCGTGCGCATCCCGTCCGGCCCGTTCCCGTGGCGGACGCAGGTCCGCACGACCGGCACCCGGCCGCCGCCGGCCCGGGTGAACCGGCTCAGGTAGGCGGCCGTCACCGGGTGCGGACCGATCTCGACGAACAGGTCGGCCGCCTCGTCGAGCGCGGCCCGCGCCGCGGCGGCGAAGAGCACCGGTTCGCGGACGTTGCGCCACCAGTACGCGGCGTCGAGCGCTGCGCCGGGCAGCCGGCCACCGGTGACGGACGAGAAGAACGGCGTCGTCCCGGGGCCCGGGCGGACGCCGTCGAGCAGGGCCCGCAGCGGCTCCTCGACCGGGTCCATCGCGGGGCTGTGGAAGGCGTGGTCGACGTCCAGCACGCGGAAGAAGACGTGCCGGGAGGCGAGCCGTCCGCCCAGGTCCTCCAGGTCCCGCGGGTCCCCGGCGAGGGTCACGTCCCGCGCGCTGTTGACCGCCGCCACGGTCAGCCGGCCGTCGTACGCGGCCGCCTCGGCCCGGGCCTCCGCCTCCGGCAGGCCGACCGCGGCCATGCGGCCCTTGCCGGCGGTGGGGGCCTGGGCCCGGCCGCGGCCGGCGACGACGCGGGCGGCGGTCTCCTCGTCCAGGACGCCGGCCGCGCACGCGGCGGCGATCTCGCCCACGCTGTGCCCGAGGACGGCCGCGGGCCGCACCCCGGCCCCGGCGAGCACGGCGACCAGCCCCATCTGCGCGGCGTACAGCAGCGGTTGGGCGACCTCCGTGCGGCGCAGCTCGGCGGCGGAGACCGGGGCGGCCAGCACGTCGGCGACGGACCAGCCCAGGTGCGGGCGGAGGGCCGCGTCGTGCCGGTGGACCGCGGCCCGGAAGACCGGGTCGTGCGCCAGCAGGTCGGCGCACATCCCGGGCCACTGCGAGCCGTTGCCGGAGAAGGCGAACGCCACTCTGCCCCCGCCGGCGGCGTGCCCCGAGGCCGTCCCGGCGAAGCGGCGCCCCTGGGCGGCCGCCATCAGCCCGTCGGCCGCCTCCTTCGGCCGGGCGGCCAGGACCGCCACCCGGTGCTCGTGGAGCGTACGGCGCAGGTACGCCGTGCGGGCGATGTCGTAGAACTCCTCGTCCGCGGCGGTGGCCAGCCGGTCGGCCATACGGCGGGCGGCCTCGGCGAGGGCCGGGCGGGTGTGCGCGGTGACGACGACGGGCAACGGGCGGTCCGGGGAGGGCTCCCGCCGGGGGAGGGGCAGGACGGCCGGGGACGGCCGTCCGACCGGGGGCGGTGCCAGCACGGCGTGGGCGTTGGCACCGCCGAAGCCGAAGCTGTTGACGCCCACCACCGGACGCGGCCTCTTTGCCAGCCGCTCGCCGCGCACGGCCGGCCGCAGCCGCCAGCGGCCGAAGTCGATGCCGGGGTGGAGCGGTTCGGCGTGCAGAGTGGGCGGTACGGAGCCGTGTTCCAGCACCAGGAGGGCCTTGAGCAGGCCCGCCATGCCCGAAGCCGCCTCCGAGTGGCCGAGGTTGGACTTCACCGAGCCGATGGGCAGCGCGCCGGTGCGGCGCCGGGAGCCGAGGGCCCGGCCGATGGCCTCGCACTCGACGGGGTCGCCGGCCGGGGTGCCGGTGCCGTGGGCCTCGAAGTAGACCAGGTCGTCCGGGTCGATACCGGCCTCCGCGTACAGCCTCTCCAGCAGGGCCTGTTGCGTCTCGCGGCGGGGGAGGGCCAGGCCCCGGGTGCGGCCGTCGCAGTTGACGCCGGTGGCCAGGAGCACACCGCGGATACGGTCCCCGTCCGCCAGGGCGTCCGCGAGCCGCCTGAGGACGACCACGGCGGCCGCCTCGGCGCGGACGAACCCGTCGGCCGCCGCCGCGAACGGCCGGCAGCGGCCGGTCGGCGAGAGCATCGACGCCGCCGAGAAGCCCGCGTAGCCGAACGGGTTGAGCAGGACGTTCACCCCGCCGGCGAGGGCCGCCGGGCCCGCCCCCGTCCGCAGGTGGGCGCAGGCACGGTGGACCGCGGTGAGCGCGGACGAACACGCGGTGTCCACGGCGATGCTCTCGCCGTGCCAGTCGAAGAAGTGGGAGATCCGGTTCGCCGTGATGGACGAGGCCAGTCCGGTCATGGTGTAGGCGTCGACGGTGTCCGGCCGGGCCGTCTGGAGTTCCCCGAAGTCCCGGCTGGAGGCACCGATGAACACCCCGGTGTCCGTACCGGACCACGCGTCCCGGCGCATTCCCGCGTCGTCCAGCGCCTCGACGGCCGTCTCCAGGAGCAGCCGCTGCTGGGGGTCCATCCGGGCCGCCTCGCGGGGGGCGATGCCGAAGTAGCCGGCGTCGAAGCCCTCGATGTCGTCGAGGAATCCGCCGGCCGCCGTGCAGCTCTTGCCGGGGCGTTTCCGCCGGGGGTCGACGAAGAGGCCGCTGTCGAAGCGTTCGGGAGGAACCTCCGTCACCAGGTCACGGCCCTCGCGCAACGCGTTCCACAATTCCCCGGGAGTGCGGATCCCGCCGGGGAACCGGCAGGACATTCCCACGACGGCGACGGGGGCGGGAGCAGAATCGTTCCGGTCGGCGACGTGCTGGTCCACGGGCATCTCCCTCGGCGGGGTGGGCGGTTGCCGTCCTTCGGCCGCTTCGGCGGTGAAGGCTTTCCGTCGGGGAATGCCGGAAAACCCGGTGCGCGACCGCGCGCCGCGGGCGCGCCGCGTCAGGAAGGCCGCACCGGGAAAGTAGCGAGATGGGCTTATATGGCCGGAGCTCCGCTCGCCTGTTCCTCCGGCCGTGTCATCCGTGCCTTCCGGCGCGCCGCATTCCGGTACGCCGCTTCCGCGCGGCGGCGCCGCCGCGCGGTGCGGTCAGGCCGCCGCCTGCCCTCACCGCACTTCTTCGCGCCGTCGCCGCGGCATGAGGGCCGGGTGGTCAGCGCGGACCGACGCCGACCGTCGTCCGCGGGAGCCGCCGCCGCGCCCGGTCCGCCTGCAACTCGTCCCCCAACGCCTCGCACTCGACGACGAGTTCGGCCACCAGGGCGTCGTCGCGCGGCCCGGCCGCGTCCAGGAGGCGTATCAGGGTGACGCGGGCGAGTTCGGTCCGGCCCTGGAGGCGGGCGAGACGGGCCCAGACGAGCGGGGGTTCGTCCTCCGGCGCGGTGGTGTCACGGTGAGCAGCGGTCGTCGCCCACCGGGGCAACTCCCGCGCGTCGTCCGGGAAACCGGGCAGGGCGGCGCGCAGCGGCAGGAGGAGGGCGTGGTCCGTGGCATCGCCGTACCGGCCCAGCAGGACGGCCGCCGCGCGGAGGTCGTCCGGGGCGTCGGCCGGGATGCCGTGCCGGAGCAGGGTACGCAGCGGCGCCAGGTCCTCGGGCCGGTGGTCGTGGCGGACGGCGGCCAGGACGCCCGCCCGGCGACCCGGGTCGGAGGCGACGGCCTCGTGGCAGGAGGCGTCCGCGCGTATCCGCGCCAGATCGGCCCGGCCGGGGGCGAGCGCGGTCTGCCAGGCGGGGGTGCGCAGGCTCTCGTGCAGCTCGTAGGCGCAGCCCTCCTCGGCGTTGAGGAGGACGAAGTCGGGCTCCGTGCGGCGCCCGGCACGCTCGGCGCGGACGAGGAGTTCGCGCGGCGGCAGCAGGCGCAGGCCGAGGCCGGTCAGCAGCCGTTCGCGGTCCGCGTCGAACCCGGGGCCGTAGTTCTCGCGGATCTCCTCCTCGGCCTCGGCCACGCCCGCGGCCAGGGTGGCGTCGTCGTCCTCGGGCGACAGGCAGGCGGCGTCGCCCGGCAGGCCGATCAGGATCTCCAGCGCCTCGTCCAGGCTCTCGCCGAGCAGCCCGGCCGAGCCCTCCGAGTCGGCGTGCAGCACCTCGCCGCCCGCGCAGAGGAAGTACGTGCCGCCCGAGTCCTCTCCGGCGACCGGCCGCAGCGGCGCGCCCGAGGCGAGCACGACGTCCTCGCCGTGGTCGTCCCCTGTCACGTCGAAGGCGAACGGGTACGCCGCGATGGCGGCCAGGTCGGGGCGCTGCCGGAGGATGCGCAGGGCGCGGTCGTGGGTCATGGTCGTGACCGTAGCAGTGGGGTACGACAACGCCGGGCCGGTGCCGGGGCCGGGGTACGGCAACGCCGGGCCGGGGCCGGGGTACGGCAACGCCGGGCCGACGAAGGGCCGTCCGCCTCAGCCCGCGAGGGCCCGCTCGTACCGCCGCGCCTTCGTCTCCGCCCGCCGCTGCTTCCGCCGCCTGCGGCCCTGGCGTACACAGCGCACCAGTTCCTCCCCGTAGGGCAGCGCCACGAACGTGCCCACCGCCAGCGCGATCCCGGCGAGGTACTTCGCCGGCAGCGGGCGGCGGCGCGGGACGAGCCGCCAGGCCGCCGGGTCGCCCGCGCCGCCGCGCAGCAGGGAGCGGACCTGGTCGGGGTGGAGGCACATCAGGGAGGCCAGGGCGGCGAACGGCAGGGACTCCAGGAAGCTGTGGATGTGCTGCTCGACCGGCTTGACGTCGCGGTCGCTGTCGACGGCCGTCCGGACGTCCCACAGGGCCGTCGCCTCGTGGCAGGCCGTCGCGCCGAGCTGCACCGAGAGCAGGAGCGGATTGACCTCGCAGAGCAGGGTGAGGGCGATGGGAACGCCGACCTCGGTCATCATCAGCGCGTGGATGAGCGATTCCTTGGTGCCCGAGGTGTCCTCGATGCGGGTGCGCCGGTGCATCACCCAGTCGGCGACGCCCGGGACGAACCACGAGGGCAGCAGCCCGTACATCAGGTAGCGGGTGGTGGCGTTCTCCACCGCGATCTCCGAGGCCGCGATATTCGAGACCGCGTTTTTTGAAGAGAGTTTTGAAGAGAGTGAGGCCGCCGAGGTCAGGGAGGTGGGTGTGCGAAGCATGCGCGCGTGGTCCTTCCGCGAGGGTGGTGGCGAGCGATGGTTCAGAGGACGCGGTACGGGCTCGCCTCCGCCCGGCGGAAGCCCATCCCGTGGCCCGGTGCGTCGTCCGCTCCCGGGCGAATCGTTCCTCCGGAGGGATCGAGGGCGCCCGAGAACAGCGCCGACTCGATGCGGACGTGGTCGTGGAACCACTCCACGTGCCGCAGGTTGGGGACGCACGCCGCCACATGGGCGTGCGCGTGGGGCGCGCAGTGCGCCGAGATCTCCAGTCCGTGCGCCTGGGCGACGGCCGCCGCCCGCAGCCAGCCCGTCAGCCCGCCGCACCGGGTGGCGTCCGCCTGGAGGCAGTCGACCACCCGGGCCAGCCGGCCGAAGTACGCCGGGTCGTAGCCGTATTCACCGGCCGCCACATCACAGCGGCACTGGTCGCGGACGATCCCCAGCCCCTCCAGGTCGTCGGAGGGCACCGGTTCCTCGAACCAGGCCACGCCCAGTTCGGCCAGCACCTCCCCGACGCGCACCGCCTGCTTGCGGGTGTAGGCGCCGTTGGCGTCCACGTACAGGGCGGCCTCCGGGCCGATGGTGTCCCGTGCGTGGCGTACGCGGTCGAGGTCGCGGTGGACGGCCCGGCCCCAGTCCTCCCCGATCTTGATCTTGACCCGGTCGATCCCGTGGCCGTGGACCCAGCTGGTGAGCTGCGCGGCCAGGTGCGTGTCGTGGTACGTGGTGAAGCCGCCCGACCCGTAGACCGGCACCTCCTCCGTGACCGCGCCGACCAGCCGCAGCAGCGGCAGGTCCAGCAGCCGGGCCTTGAGGTCCCACAGGGCGATGTCCACCGCCGACACCGCGCAGCCCAGCAGCCCCTGCCGTCCCGCGTCGCGCACGGCCCGGACCATCGCCTCGTTGGCCCCGGCGACGTCCAGGGCGCTGCGGCCCGTGACCAGCCCGGCCAGCAGCCCGGTGACGGCCGCGCCGGCCTCCGCGGGGGCGTACGTCCAGCCGGTGCCCGTCACCCCGTCGCAGTGCGCCTCCACCACCACGACGGTGGTGGCGTCCCAGGCGAGCGTCCCGTCGGCCTCGGGGCCCTCGGTCGGGACGGTGAACGCCGCGACGTCCAGCCCGTCGATCCTGACGTCGGTCCTCATGGCGCGGTCCTCATGGCACGGTCCTCACGGGGTCGGTCCTCACGGCGTTCCGGTCCTCATGGCGCGGTCAGGACCCCTTCTTGTGCCGGTGCGGCAGGAACTCCTGGACCTTCGCCTTGATCCCCTGCCGCACCATCCCGGCCCGGTCGGAGTCGCCCTTGAGGATGGACTTGGCGGTCGACTCGATCTGGTCCCAGTCCGCGTGCGGCGGGATCGGCGGCACCGCCGGGTCCGTCACGAACTCCACCAGCGCGGGCCCCCGCGCGGCCAGCGCCTCTTCCCACGCGGGCCCGACGTCCTCGGGCTTCTCCACCCGGATGCCGGTGAAGCCGATCGAGCGGGCGAACTCCGCGTACGGGACGTCCGGCAGCTGCTGCGAGGGCAGGAACTGCGGCGAGCCGCTCATGGCGCGCATCTCCCAGGTGACCTGGTTGAGGTCGTGGTTGTTCCAGACCCCGACCACCAGGCGCGGATCCTCCCACTCCAGGCGGTACTTGGCGATCGTGATCAGCTCGGCCAGCCCGTTCATCTGCATCGCCCCGTCCCCCACGAGCGCCACCACCGGCCGCTCCGGATGGGCGAACTTGGCGCCGATCGCGTACGGCACGCCGCTGCCCATGGTGGCCAGGGTGCCGGAGAGCGAACCGCGCATCGGCGGCCGCATCGCGATGTGCCGCGCGTACCAGTTGGCCACCGAGCCGGAGTCGCAGGTGACGATCGCGTCGTCGGGCAGCAGCGGGGACAGCGCCCGCGCCACGTGCTCCGGGTTGACGGGATCGGCGGACACCGCGGCGCGCCGCTCCATCACCTCCTTCCAGCGGGTCACGTCGCCCTCCACCTTCTGCTGCCAGTCACGGTCGGTGCTGCGCCGCAGGAGGGGGATGAGCCGCTGGAGGGTGGCGCGCGCGTCACCGATGAGGTTGACCTCGTACGGGTAGCGCAGGCCGGCCATCCGCGGATCGATCTCGATCTGGACGGCGCGCGCGGAGCCGAACTCCGGGAGGAACTGCGAGTAGGGGAAGTTCGAACCGACGGTCAGCAGGGTGTCGCAGTCGCGCATCAGCTCGTAGGACGGCCGGGTGCCCAGCAGCCCGATCGAGCCGGTGACGTACGGCAGTTCGTCGCTGAGCACGTCCATCCCCAGCAGCGCCTTGGCGACGCCGGCCCCCAGCAGATCGGCGACCTGCTCCACCTCGGCACGGGCCCCGGCCGCCCCCTGGCCGACCAGCACCGCCGTCCGGTGACCGGAGTTGAGCACCTCCGCCGCCCGTTCCAGCGCCTCGTCCGAGGGCACCGACTGCCAGCCGCTGTGGTCGAGGCTGGACGGGACCATCTTGAACGCGTGGCCCGGGGGGCTGTACGGCAGCTCCTGGACGTCGGCGTGGACGATGACGGCCGTGGGGGCGCGCCGGGACAGCGCCGTGCGCACGGCCCGGTCGAGGACGTTGGGCAGCTGCTCCGGGACGGTGACGGTCTCCACGAAGTCCGAGGCGACGTCCTTGAACAGCGCGTGCAGGTCCACCTCCTGCTGGTACGCGCCGCCCATGGCGGTCCTGGCGGTCTGGCCCACGATCGCGAGGACGGGGACGTGGTCGAGCTTGGCGTCGTAGAGACCGTTGAGCAGGTGGATGGCGCCCGGGCCCGAGGTGGCGACGCACACGCCGAGCCGGCCCCCGAACTTCGCGTACCCGACGGCCTCGAACGCCGCCATCTCCTCGTGCCGCGCCTGGATGAAGCGCGGCCGGTCGCCCGCGCGCTCCCAGGCGGCCATCAGCCCGTTGATCCCGTCGCCGGGATAGCCGAAGACCCGCTCCACGCCCCACTCGCGCAGCCGGGCCAGGATGTGGTCGGAGACCTTCTCAGCCACTGTGTTCCTCTCTGTCCAGGTCCGCTCGGGTCCCGTTCAGGTCTGTTCCGGTCCGTTCCGGTTCGTTCAGGTTCGCTCGGCGAGCCGGGGCAGTACCTCGGTCCGGTAGAAGTCGAAGAAGCCGCGCCGGCCGGGGCCGATCTGGCTCACATGGACCCGGTCGAAGCCCGCTTCCGCGTAGGCCCGTAGCGCGACGGCGTGCTCCTCCGGGTCGTTCCCGCAGGTCACCGCGCGGCCCACCCGTTCGGGTGTGACCAGCTCCGCCGCCTGCTCGAAGTGGGCGGGCGTCGGCAGCACCTGGTTGAGCTCGCCGGGCAGCTGCTCCACCGCCCACAGCCGGTGGGCGGTCCGCAGCGCCTCGTCCCGGTCCGGACCCCAGCACACCTTCACACCGCCCTGCACCGGCAGGCCCTCGCCCCCGGCCCGCCGGAAGCGGGCGACCGCCCCCGCGTCCGGGCTCATGGTGATCAGCCCGTCGCCGCACCGCCCCGCCACGTCCGTGGCGGCCGGGCCGAACGCCGAGACGTCGATGGGCACGGGCTCGTCCGGAAGGGTGTAGAGCCGGGCGTTCTCCACGGTGTAGTGCCGGCCGCTGTGGCTCACCTGACCGCCCTCGAACAGCAGCCGCATCACCCGGACGGCCTCCTCCAGCATCTCCAGCCGGATCGCCGCCCGCGGCCACGGGCCGCCCAGGACGTGCTCGTTGAGCGCCTCCCCGCTGCCCACGCCCAGCCGGAACCGCCCCGGCCCCAGCAGTACGGCGCTGGTCGCCGCCGCGTGGGCGGTGACGACCGGGTGCATACGCACGGTCGGACAGGTCACGGCCGTCTCGACGGGCAGGGAGACGGCCTGTGCCAGCGCCCCGATCACCGACCAGACGAACGGGCTCTGCCCCTGCTCGCCGGTCCACGGATGGAAGTGGTCCGAGATCCACAGCGAGGTGAAACCGGCGTCCTCGGCCATCCGGGCCTGTTCGACAAGGTCCGCCGGGGAGTGTTCCTCGCAGGACAGGAAATAGCCGTACTCGGTCATCGGGGCGGGCACTCCCTTCGCCGTTCTCTGCGCCGCTCGCTGCACTGCTCCCTGCCGGGACCGGCTGCTCAGACCGGACGGGTAACCCGGCGGTGCCGCGCCGAAACCTCGGCGTCCGGGCCGTGGACGGGCGGCCGTTCCCCCGCACGGGTGTACGCCCGCCCGGGACCCCGCCGCCGTCGGCACGTTCCGGGTCGGCGAGACTGCCCGCATGCCACATGAGGAAGAGCTGTCGCTGCCGGGCGGGAACGTCAGCGGAGGCGTCGTCCGCGTCGGCGACACCGTCCGACGACCCGCCGGACCGTGGACCCCCGCGGTCCACGCCCTGCTCGCCCACCTGCACGCGGTGGGCTTCCGCGCGGCGCCCCGCCCGCTCGGCATCGACGAACAGGGGCGGGAGGTACTGACCTACGTACCGGGCGACGTGGTCTGGCCCGACCGGTTCGCCCTGATGGAACCGGAACGGCGGCTGGCCCGGGTGGGGCGGATCGTCGGGGAATTCCACGACGCCGTCCAGGACTTCACCCCGCCGCCCGACGCCCGCTGGCGGGAGCTGGTCCCCGCCGACGGGCACGACATCATCGCCCACCACGACCTCGGCCCCTGGAACCTCGTGACCGGCGACGACGATCGCTGGGCCTTCATCGACTGGGACACGGCCGCCCCCGGCACCCGCCTCTGGGACCTCGCCTACGCCGCGCACGGCTTCGTCCCGCTCTCCGCCGACCCCGCCCTCTGCCGCGCCGACGCCGCCCACCGCCTGCGCGTCCTCGTCGACGCCTACGGACTCGACGAGGACGGACGCCGCCGCCTCGTCCCCCTGCTGGGCCGCCGCTCCCGCTCCATGCACGACTTTCTGCGGGACCGGGCCGCCCTCGGCGAACAGCCCTGGGCGACGCACTGGGCGGAGGGCCACGGCGACGTCTGGCGCTCCGATGCCGAATACACCGAGGAGCGCGAGGAGGAGTGGACGCGTGCGCTGCTCGACGGCTGAGACGCGCCGCCAGGCAAAGCGGAAGTAAAGCCCCTGGCATACTTGCGGTTATGTCGACCAATGTGCGGATTCATCGTGACCCCAGTGCCGTGCCCGATCACTGGACCGACGAGAGGACGGTCGCCGTCGTCCTCGGCGGCGAGGGCGAGGAGGTCGTCGTCCTCGATCTCGGGGCGCCCGATCCGGCGCTGCGCTTCGTCGCCGTGTCCGAGGGCGGTCCCTCGGGAGTCGCGCCGCTGATGCGCGCGGCGGCCGAGGTGGCGCGCGAGGGCGGCGGGACCGTCCTGCGATGGATCGAGGAAGCCGACGGCGATGTCTCCCCGACCGCACGGGAGTTGGGGCTGACCGGGGGAGAGGAGGTCTACCGCTGGTGGCGGCTCGGCCTCTCCGACGCCGATGCCGGGGCGGGACGGGAAGCCGCCCCGGAACCCGCCCCGCAAGGCGCCCACTTCGAGGTCGAGATCGACGGAGACCGGGCCGTCCTGTCCCACGACCGCGCCGAGGAGGGCACCCCGGAGCAGCTGATCCCCCTGCTCTCCGCCGCCCTGTCCGGCCTCCCCGCAACCCACCCCGGCCTCCGCACCGCCGAGGCATACGCCGCCCCCGACGACGACTCGCTCACCGGCGCCTTCCGCGCCCTGGGCTTCGTCCCCACGGAGCGGCGGGCGGTGGAGTACGCCTTGCCCCTCGCGTCCTGACGCGGCGTCGCGGCCGCGAGCCCGGTCGACCGCGGCGCTGACGCTCCGGCGCGCGCGCCGTCCGCGTGCCCAGGCCCGTGGCGTTTCCGCCCCGGCGCACGCACAATTGACGGGGCGTGCGACGGCACGGGCGGCACTTGCCGACGGGGGAGCGATGGTGCAGACGGTGGGTTCGGGGACCCGTGGTGCGGGTGGGGCGGCGGTTGGCAGAGTGCGGGTGGGGCGGGCGGTCGGGGACCGGGTCCGGAACGTGTGCCTTCTGTTGCTCTCGGCCGGCGGATCAGTGGCCGGAGGGCAGCTGGCGGCGGACACCTATGCGTCCGGTACGCCGGTGTGGCGGGCGTACGCCGTCACGGTCGTGGCCGTGTGGGTGGTGGCCGTCGGGCAGCTGCTGTGGCGGCTGGTGGCGGCGGTCGCGCTGGAGGTGGCGCCGGAGGGGCTCGAACTGCGGGGCGGGGCGCGGCGGGTGCTGCTGCCCTGGGACGCGGTGGAGGCGCTGTGCGTGGTGCCGGTCCCGCGGGCCGGACCCGCCGTGACGGGGTCGGGTGTCGAGGGGCTGCTCCTCGTCCGGACGCGTCCGGGGGTCCGGCCGCCGGTGACCGGACGCAGGGGTTCGCCCCGGTGGTCGGCCCGCCGGCAGGGCGTCGTCTTCGACCTCCGGCCGCTGAACCTGCCGACCGCCCGTCTCGACGAGCTCATCTCCCGCCACGCGCACGGACGTTGGCACGGCGCGGACCGGCTTCCCGCCGACCGGACGGGCGCGGTGACCCTGACCGGCGACGTGCTGCCCTGGCCGGCGGTGGTCCTGCTGCACCTGCGGTCGCTGCTCGTCGTGGCGGTGCCCGTCGCCCTCCTGGTGTGGGCGGTGGGCCGTGACACCGGCCTCGTCCCGGTGCTCGGGGGCATGGGGGGTGGAACGGTCCTGACCATGGCCGTGAGCTCATGGCTGATCACATGGCTGTCGCGGCCCTGCCGGCTCCAGGTGGAACGGCACGTCCTGCGGCTGGGTGTGGGCGGGGCGGAATGCGTCCTGCCGCGCGCGGACGTGGAGAGCGCGAAGGTCGGAGTGGCCCATGTCTCGGGCGAACCGCGGGCGACGGTGGTCCTCGTCCGGCTCGCGTCCGGCGCCGAGCCCCCGCCCCGGCTGCCCCACCTGCCCCTCGCCTACCGCAGGACGCAGCGCACCGTGGAGCTCGTACCCGTGGCCACCCGGCACCGCATGCACCGGCACGGGCTCGCCGTGTTCCCCGCGCAGCTGACCGACGCGCTCGCCGCGGCCGGATACGACGGGCCGGACGGGACGGACGCGCCGGGGGTGACGTCCGGCACCCCGACGGTGCCGACGGCACCGGCCGCGACGGGCGCGCCCCTGACCCTGCGGGTCTCGCCCGAGGGCGACGCGGACCACCGCACCATCGCGTCGGCCCTGCGGGCGGCACCCGCCGGGCGGCCCCTGCGGGTGCTGATCGAGCCGGGCCGCTACGAGGAGGCCCTCGCGCTCGCCGGGACGGTCGAGCTGTGCGCGGCGCGCGGACCGGACACGGTGGTGATCGAGGTGCCGGACCAGGTGACCGTCGACTGCGCCGGCCACGTCACGCTCGGCGCGCTGCGGATCGTCAACCGGTCCTCGGCCGCCGTGCGCGTCAACGGCCGTCTGGAGATGCGCCGTTGTGTGGTCGAGGGGCTGGGGGAGTACGCCGTACGGGCGCTGCGCGGCGCGGAGGTGACCCTGGAGGAGTGCGAGGTGCGGGTCGGGCGCACCGAACTGGCCGGGGCGCGCGGCACGTTGAAGGACAGCCGGTTCCTGGCCGCCAAGGGGGACGCGGTCCTCCTGACTGACGGCGCCCGTGCCGGGATCACGGGCTGCACCGTGGACGGCAGCCGCGGCCACGGCATCCGGCTGACGGGCGGCGCGACGGCCCGCCTGGAGGAGTGCGAACTGCGCGGGACCGGGAAGGCGTCCGTCGCCGTCGGCGACCACGCCGAGGCCGACGTGGTCCGCTGCCGGGTGCGCGAGGCCCACGAGACGGGGGTCGCCTTCCACGACCAGGGCCGCGGCACCCTTCACGACACCACCGTCCACGGGGCCAAGGACGGCCTGTACATCGCCCGGGGAGCCGATCCGGAGGTCAAGGGCTGCCGGTTCGAGAACTGCCTCGGCACCGGGATCACCGTGTCGGAACAGGGCCTCGGCCGGCTGACGGGCTGTCATGTCGAGGCCGCCGCGGAGACCGGCCTGGCCGTCGCCACCGGTGCCGCCCCCACGGTCCGCGACTGCCGGATCGAGAACGGCAGGAACGGCGTCGTGGTCCGGGAGGCCCGTGCCACCTTCAGCGGCCTGGAGGTACGGGGACAGGCCGTGAACGCCGTGCTGGTCCGCGACGAGTCGACCGCGCGGCTGGACGGCGTCCGCCTGGAGGGGGGCAACAGCGGCCTGCTCGCCCGGGGCACCGGCGTCGTCGTCGAACTCGCCGACGCCACGATCAGCGACATGACCAACTCGGGCATCGCCCTGGAGGGCGGCGCGCGCGTGACCGCGGAGCGTGCCACCGTCGAACGCGCCCACCTCTTCGGCTTCAACTGCCGCGGCGACAGCCATCTGACGGCCCGCGAGTGCACCGTGACCGAGCCCGGCGAGGCGGGGGTGCTGACCGTCGACAACGCCGGCCTGGTGGCCGACCGGCTGACGGTCTCCGCCTCCCGCGGCTGCGGGGTCCTGGGCCGGGGCAGCAGCAGCCTCACCGTCTCCCGCGCGGTGCTGCGGGGCGGCGGCGAGGACGGCATACGCGTCGACGCCTCGGTGTTCGGGCGGTTCGAGGACTGCGAGGTGACCGGCTACCAGGGGGAGGCCGTCGTCGGGAACGACCGCGTGGTCATGGAGAACGTCCGCACCGGAAGCACCGCCGAGGACGCCCGGCAGCCGGAGGCCGGGCCGCTCGCCGAACTGCAGAGCATGATCGGCCTGGAGGCCGCCAAACGGCAGGTCACCGTGCAGACCGACCTCCTCCGGCTCGCCCGCAGGCGCGCCGACGCCGGGCTCCCCGCCCCGCCCATGGCCCACCACCTCGTCTTCTCCGGCCCGCCCGGCACCGGCAAGACCAGCGTCGCCCGGCTGTACGGCCGGATCCTCGCCGCGCTCGGGGCGCTCAAGAAGGGGCACCTGGTCGAAGTGGCCCGCGGCGACCTCGTCGGCGAATACCTCGGCCACACCGCCCAGAAGACCCGGAAGGCCTTCGAACGGGCCCGCGGGGGCGTGCTGTTCATCGACGAGGCGTACAGCCTGGCGCGCCGCTTCGGCGCCGGGTCCGACTTCGGGCAGGAGGCGATCGACGTCCTCACCAAGCTGATGGAGGACCACCGCGACGACGTCGTGGTCATCGCGGCGGGCTACACCGAGGAGATGAGCGCCTTCCTGGAGTCCAACCCCGGTCTGCGCTCCCGCTTCTCGCGCACCCTGGAGTTCGGCGCGTACCAGCCCGCCGAACTCACCGACATCGTCCGGCTCCAGGCCCGGCGGCACGCCTACCGCCTCGCGCCGGACGTCGGCCCGCTGCTCACCGAGCGCTTCGAGCGGCGGCAGCGGCGCGGCGACGCGGCGAACGCCCGGGACGCCCGCACCCTCCTGGAGGCCATGGTCGAACGCCAGGCCGCCCGCCTCGCCCCCTGCGAGGCACCCACGCGGGAGGAACTGGGCCTGCTGCTCGCCGAGGACGTCCCCGGCACCACCGGACCCACCAGCTCCACGGGGACGGCCGCATGACCGTCGAGGACGCCTCCCGCCGCATCCTGGAGCGGGCGGACGAGGCGGCCGAGGACGCCGGCGCCCTGCGCTGGTTCCTCGGCCCGGAAGCCGCCGCGGCCGCCGACGAGGTGCGAGCGGGCCTGGTGCTGCCCGACGGGAAGCTGCTGATCCTCGGCCTCCTCGCGCTCGGGTACGCCGGCTGGGGCCGGTACGTCGCGAGCGACGCGACCGACGCCGCCGGGCTCGGCGAGGCGGTGCTCTGCTTCGCCGACCTCCACCGTGAGCATCCGGACCAGACGCCGCCCGACCTGCGCCCGGTGCTCGCCACGCTCCACGGCACGCCCGAGGGCGCCGGCACGGAACCCGGCCAGGCGTACGAGGCGGGCGCCGCGGTGCTGACGCTCTACCAGCAGCGGCGCATGCCCGTGATGCTGCTCCCCGCCGCGGCCCTGCTCCGGCACGCGGCCGCCGGATTCCCGCCGGGCGGCGTCGAACACGGCACCTGCCTGTCGGACCTCGGACTCGTCCACCTCCACGCCGCCCGGGACGGCGCCGGGCACCAGGCCCTCACCGAAGCCGTCGAGCTCAGCCGCGCCGCCGTCGCCGCCGCACCCGGCGACCGGCCCGAACAGGCCCGCCGCCACGCCAACCTGGGCTTCGTCCTCACCCACCGGGCCGAGGTGGCCGGGGACACCGCCCTCGCCGCGGAAGCCGTCGCCGAACTGCGGCACGCGGTGGAGCTGAGCACCGCGGGCGACCCCAACCACGCGCTGTACCACGGCATGCTCGGCACGGCGATCGTCCGCGAGGCCGTGGAACGCGGCGACCCCGCCGCGCTCCCCGAGGCCATCGGCCTGCTCCGCGAGGCCGTCGCGGCGGCGGACCCCGCCCTCCCGCCGCCCGCCGCCCACCTCTCCGACCTGGGCACGGCCCTGATCATGCGGGCCATGTCCGACGGCGACGGCCTCGAACTGTACGAGGAGGGCGTCGCCACCTGCCGCCGCGCCGCCGACACGGCGGGCAACCTCGTCGAGCGCGTCCTCTACCTCGCCAACCTGGGCCTGATCCTCAACGGCCGCGCCATGCGCACCGGCCACCCCGGCGCCCTGGACGACGCGTACGCCGCCGCCCGCGACGCCGTCGCCGCCGCGCCGCCCGGACACCCGTCGTCCGTCCAGGCCCACGTCGTCCTCGCCGGCGTGCTCCGCTCCCGCCACACGACCCGGGGCAGCCTCGGCGACCTGGACGAGGCCGTCGTCCACGCCCGGCGGGCGTGGGAGGAGACACCGGCCGACGACCCGCGCCGCCGGGCGTCCCGCGGCATCGAACTCGCCGAGCTCCTCCGGCTGCACGCCGACGCGACCGGCGCGCCGGACAGGCTCGCCGAACCCCTCGCCCTGCTGCGCCGGCTGGCGGACGAGGTGCCGCGGCGGTCCGCGGAGCGCGCCCGCGTCCTCCTCCCGCTCGCCCGCTGCCTGAACGCCGCGGCCCACACCGGCCCCGCCCCGGACCCGGCCCTCGCCGCCGAGGCGATCGCCCTCTTCCGGGAATGCCTCACCCTGCCGCCGCCCGGGGAGTCCTTCGAGGCCACCGCGCGCTTCGCCCTCGGGGCGGCCCTCGCCCGCGGCGCCGGCCCGGACGACGAGGCCGTCTGGCGCGAGGGGGCCGAACAGCTGCGTCGCGGGCTCGAACTGCTCCCGCCGGGCGACGCGCGGCGTTCCGAGTACCTGTCGGACCACGCCGCCGCCCACGCGGAGCGGGCCGCCGCGACCGGGGACACCGGCCTGTACGAGGAAGCGCTGCGCCTCGTACGGGAGGCGGTGGCCCACGCGCCGGCCGGCAGCGCGTCCGAGGAGGCCATGTGCCGGTCGAACCTCGGCGTGCAACTGGCCACACTCGCCCACCGGACCGGCGACGGCACCCTGCTGGCCGAGGCCGTGGACGCCCACCGGCAGGCCGTCGAGCTGTCCCCGCCGGACGACCACCACCTCGTCCACCGCATGGGCAACCTGGGCGACGCCCTCCAGAACCTCGCCGAGTTCCGCTCGGACCCGGCCCTCGTCCAGGAGGCGATCACCGTCCTGCGCGAGGCGGTGGCCGCCTCCCGTCCGGACACACCCAGCAGGGTGGAGTGCCTCACCCGCCTCGGCCACGCCCTGCGCTCGCTCTTCCGCTTCACCGGTGACCCCGCGCCCCTGGAGGAGGCCGTCCGGTGGCACCGGGAGGCAGTCGCCGCGTCCACCGGAGCCCCGAAACCCGGAACGCTGCTCGGCCTCGCCAACAGCCTCCTGGACCACTACCGCCACACGCAGGCGGAGCAGCCGCTCGACGAGGCCCTGGAGTTCTACCGCGCCGCCCTCGCCGCCACGCCCCGCACGTCCGGCGAACGGGCCGTGATCCTGGGGGACCTCGGCCACGCCGAGTGGTGCCGGGCCGTCGACCTCGGCGACCCCGCCCTCATGGACGCCGCCGTCGCCAGGCTCCGCGAGGCCGTCGCCGACCTGCCGCCGGGGCAGGTGAGCAACGGCGGCCTCTACACCAACCTGGGCACCGCCCTGATGGGCCGCGCCCGGATCACCGGCGACCGCACCTGGCAGGCCGAGGCCGTGGCCGTCCTGCGCCGGTCCGTCGCCGACAGCCCGCCCACGTCCTTCGTCCGGGCCGGACTCCTGAGCAATCTCGCCGAGGCGCTGCGCGGCTGGTACGAGATCACCGAGGACCCGGCCGCCGCCGACGAGGCGGCCGCGCTGCTGCGCGAGGCCAGGGCGCTCGACCGCGGTGAGCGGATCGGCCAGGACCTGGCCGCGCTCAACCTCGGCCTCCTGCTCCACAACCAGGCCCTGGCGAAGGGCGAAGCCGACGCCCGCTCCACCGCCGAGTCCAGGGAGGCCCTGGAGGAGGCGGTGGCCGCGTTCGGCGAGCACCACCCCTGGCGGCCCCTCGCCCTGCTGAACCTGGCCGGCGTCCTGATGGGCTCCGCCTACCTCGCCGACGACGAGACCGGGTCCACGGCCCGGGAGGCGCTGCACCGGGCCGTCTCGGCCGCCCGGGAAGCCCTCGGCCGCGTCCCGGAGGGCGGCCCGGAACAGGCCCGCGCCCAGTGGATCCTGGCCATGGCACAGGTGCGCCGCGCCATCCTCGGCGAACGGGTCGACCTGGCGGAGGCCGCCCGCCTCGCCCGGACCTCCGCCCGGAACACCACCGCCTCCATCACCCACCGCCTGCTCGCCGCCCGCGCCTGGGGCGAGGCCGCGGCCAGGGCGGGCCGGGACGCCGACGCCCTCGACGGCTACGCGTACGCCGTCGGCCTGCTGCGCCACGCGGCCCCGCGCAGCCTCCAACGCGCCGACCAGGAGGCGCGGTTGCAGGTAACCCCCGGACTGGCGAGCGACGCGGCCGCACTCGCCCTCCGCGCCGGCGACCCCGGCCGGGCCCTCGCCCTCCTCGAAGAGGGCCGGGCCGTGCTGCTCGCCCAGGGCCTGGAGAACCGCGGCGACGTGACCCGGCTGCGCGCCACCGCCCCCGCCCTCGCCGACGAGTTCGAGGAGATCCGCGACCGGCTGAGCACCCCGCCCGCGCGCCCCCCGGTGATGCACCCCGGGACGGGCGTCCCCGTCCCGCCCGACGAGGGACGCGACGCCGGCCTGGCCGCCGAGGCCCGGCACGCCCAGGCCCGGCGCTGGGACGAACTCCTCGCCGAGATCCGTGCCCTGCCCGGCCTCGACGGCTTCCTGCGCCCGCCCACCCTGCCGGACCTGCTGACCGCCGCGGCCGAAGGACCCGTCGTCGTCGTCAACGTCAGCGAGTACCGCTCCGACGCCCTCCTCGTCACCGCCGACGCCGGCATCGAGGTGCTGCCCCTGCCCGGCCTCACCCCGCAGGGCGTCCTCGAACGGGCGACGGAGTTCGTCGACGTCATCGACGAGGCGTACGGCGAGAAGGGGGCGGTGCGCGCCGTCGCCGCGATGCGGACGCTCACCGGCACCCTGCGCTGGCTCTGGGACACCGTGGCCGCACCGGTGCTCGACCGGCTCGGCCTGCGCACCGTCCCCCTCGACGGCGAACCCTGGCCACGGATCTGGTGGTGTCCCACCGGCTGGCTGTCCTTCCTGCCGCTGCACGCGGCGGGACGCGGCACGGCCGACTCCGGCACCTGGGTCCTCGACCGCGCCGTCTCCTCCTACACCCCCACGCTGCGCGCCCTGGCCCGGGCCCGCGCCAGGCTCGCCCCCGGCGCCCCGCCCCGCCCGGCCCCCCTGGTCGTCGCCCTCGCCGAGACCCCCGGCGGGCCGCCGCTGCCGGGCGCCTCACGCGAGGCGGAGCTCCTGACGGACCTCTTCCCCGACGGCCGCCTGCTCTCCGGCGCCGACGCCACGGTGGAGGCGGTGGCCCGCGCGCTGCCCGCCCACCCCTGGGTCCACTTCAGCTGCCACGGCGTCAGCGACCTGCTGCACCCCTCGGAGAGCGGCCTGGTGCTGCACGACGGCCGGCTCACCGCCTTCGACGCCGCCGCCCAGCGCCCGGCACGGCCGGAGCTCGCCGTGCTCTCCGCCTGCTCGACGTCCCAGGGCGGCCTCCTCCTGCCCGACGAGGTGGTACAACTGGCCCCGTCATTCCAACTGGCCGGCTACCCGCACGTCATCGGCACCCTGTGGACCGTCTCCGACAAGCTGGCGACGCGCCTCACCGAGCAGTTCTACGCCGCGCTCGCCGAGGACGTCGCCCGCGGCCGCCCCGTCGACCCGGCCCTGGCCCTGCACCGCCCGCTCAGGGCGCTGCGGAACCGCTACGCCCGCGCACCGCACTTGTGGGCGGCGCACATCCACTCCGGGCCGTGACCCGGGGCGGGGGCGCCGTCAGGGAGCGTCAGGCTCCGCACTCCCGGCCCCCGCCCCGGGTGAACTGTCCATGGCCGTGCCCGACGGCCCCTGCGGCACCTCGTCGGGCTCCACCCCACCGTCGGTGGGCCGGTAGATCCGGCGGTTGGAGAACTCCTCGACCAACTCCTCCAACGCATCGTCGTCGTCCATGTCATGACGCTCCATCACTACGCGTTCCCTCCCTGATCCTGTCCGGCATCCGGCGGCAACAGGACCTCCAGCACTTCCACGTCGGCCGCCCGCACGTACACGCCCCCGGTACCGGGCACCCGCCCGAGGAACGTCCCGTCGTGTCCCATCCGGTACTGCGCCTGCAAGTACAGGTCGCCCTGCTGCGGATACGCCGCCACCGCCGACCGCGACCCCAGCCAACCACCCACCCACAGCCCGCTCTTCAACCGGACCCGCACAAAACACGACCCGCGGTCATGGAACAGGGCGTCCCACGCGGTCGGCACCGGCTCGTACCGCGCCCGCGCCCGCCGCCTCCGCCACGCCGCCTCCGCCCACGCCGCGAGCGACGGCACCACGACGACCAGCAGCAGCGCCGCGAGCGCCGCCTGCCGCGGATGCCGCAGCACCCCCGCGACCGGCCCGTCCCCGTTCCCGGCCAGCAACCGCACCAGCCACGGCCCCGCCGCCGCCCCGTAGAGCGCGTCGAGCAGCGCCCCGGCCGCGACCGCCCGCAACAGCCGGTTCTGCGGCTCCTGCTCAGCCGCCACCGCCCCGCGCAACCGCTCGCGCACCGCCTGATAGAACACCCCGGGCAGCACCAGCACCAGCACTATGGCCACCTGCTCCCCCGTGCCCGGCACCGTCACTCCCCGCCCCCGCCCGCCTCACCCGCCCTGGTCCAGCCAAGAATGACGCACGCGAACCACCGGCGTCACGTGATCTGGGGGGCTTCGTCGAACGGATGTTGGAGCCCCGCGTGCTGCTCGGGTCGCTCAGCCGTCCCCCGCGTGCAGCCCGATCAGGTCCACCAGGGCCTGGATGCCGCCGGAGGCGAGGGCCTGGCGTTGGCGGGTGGCGGGTTCGCCGTGTTGGAGGAAGCGGTGGAGGAGGGAGGTCACCTCGCGGGTGTCGCCGTACTCGTCGAGGGCCGGGGTGATGTGGTCGAGGAGGTGGGCGACGAGGTCGCCGGCGGGGCGGCAGTGGCCGTCGGGGGTGACGAGGCGGCCGCCGAGGCCGTAGCGGGCGGCGTGCCAGTTGGCGGCGGAGAGCATCTCCGGCGGGCAGGAGGCGTGCGGGACGCCGTCGGCGTGCTCGCGGAGGGCCGTGGCGGTGAGGCCGCGGACGATGCCGGCGAACATCACGGCCTCCTCCGCGGTGAGCTGGACGTCGAAGCAGCGGACCTCGACGGTGGGGTAGCGGTCGGAGAGCCGGACGTGCCAGTAGACCTGCCGGGTGTCGCCGATGGCCCCGGCCCGCACCAGGGCGTTCACCCGCCGGTCGTAGTCGGCGCCGTCGGTGAACTCCGGCGGTGGGCCGCTGACGGGCCACCGGCCGTAGACGACGGTGCGCCAGCTGGCGAAGCCGGTGTCCTGCCCGCGCCACAGGGGTGAGTTCCCGGCCATCGCCACCAGCAGCGGCAGCCAGGTGCGGAGCCGGTTGAGCACGGCCACGCCGGTGGCCCGGTCGGGCACGGACACATGGATGTGCATGCCGTTGACGAGCTGTTCCTCGATCAGCCTGCGGCCCTGGCCGCGGAGCTGGAGGTAGCGGGGGTCGGGCGTGACCGGGACGGCGAGCGCGTCGGCCAGGGGTGCCGCGCCCGAGGCGATGGCCCGGCAGCCGGCCTCCGCGGCGGCCGCTCCCACCGCGTGCCGCAGCCGGAGCAGGTGCCCGCCGGCCTCGGCCAGTTCCGCGCAGACCGGGGTGGCGACCTCCAGCTGCGCCTGGAGCAGTTCGGGCTTGACCTCCTCCCTGGTCGCGAGGGCACGGATGCCCGCGACGGCCCGGACCTCGTCGGCCAGCGGCACCGGGAGGGCGGTCGCCGGATCAAGCAGGAGGTACTCCTCCTCGACACCGAGTGTGATCACAACCTTGGACGTACCCCCGCCAGGGGGCCGCCGCGACCCCCGCACGGGACCGACACCCGTTTGCCGGGTCAGGGGACGCAGGAGGGCAGCAGGAGGGCACCGGACACGCGGGGCCGCCGGTCGGCGACGCCCGGCCCCCGGTCTGGTATTCGTGCGTTCACCGGGTGCGCCGCCCGCATGGCCGGTGGCGCGCCGGGTATCCGGGCGGGAAGCCGAGAGCGGGAAGGAGCCGGCCGTGCCGCACAGGGTCCGTGTCGCCGCCGTGGCCGAGGTGGCCGCGTGGTGGGCCGGGCTCACCCTGCTGTGGACGGTGCTGATCGGAACGGTCGACGTCCTGGAGATCGCGGTGGGCGCGGCGGCCGCGCTGATCGCGGCGTGCCTGGCGCGGGGCGCGCGGCGGGCGGCCGGGCGGTGAACGGGTGGCTGGTGG
Source organism: Streptomyces sp. I05A-00742 (assembly GCF_013055795.1). Classification (GTDB taxonomy): domain Bacteria; phylum Actinomycetota; class Actinomycetes; order Streptomycetales; family Streptomycetaceae; genus Streptomyces. The sequence goes on along the minus strand of NZ_JABETO010000004.1, from coordinate 150,654 downwards.
CCGCGGCCCTGCTGCTGGCCGGCGGGCTGGGGCCCTGCCTGTGGGGGGTCTCGTGCGGCGGTACGGGACGACGGATGGCCGCCCAGAACACGGCGACGCTGCTGCTGTGCCTGGTGTTCCTGTTGCTGGCGCAGGGGTACGGGCGCCCGGCCTACACCGACCTCGCCCTGGTGGCCGCCGTGCTCGGCCCGGCCGGAACCCTGGTCTTCGTCCGCCTCCTCGACGAGCCGCGCCGCGAGGACGAAGCGGACCGCGACCCGGCCGGAGCACACCTGTTCACCCCGCTCGTCGCGCTGGCCACCGTCGCCACCGTGGTCCCGCTGTGCGTGGCCACCGGCCCCGGCCGGGCCATGGTCAAGCTGATCGTCATCGGCATGCTGCTGCTCGCCGGGGGAGCCGTCACCGCCCGGGCGGTGCGCCGTGGATGACGTCCTCACCGGCCTCGCGCTGCTCTTCGTGGCGGTCGCCGCCACCTCCGCCGTCCTCAACCGGGACCCCGCCCGCCAGGCCCTGGTCCTCTCGCTCCTCGGCCTCGGCCTCGCCGTCCTCTTCACGGTGCTCCAGGCGCCCGACGTAGGCCTCTCGCAGCTCGCCGTGGGGTCCGCGCTCACCCCGCTGATGATCCTGCTGACGGTCCGCAAGGTCCGGCGGGGGCAGAAGGAGAAGAAGGGGAAGAAGGGGAAGACGCAACGGCGGGGGCAGCAGGAGCGGCGCGGATGAGCCGCCGCGCCCGGCTGTGCGTCCTGGCCGCGGGGCTGCTCGCCACCGCCGCCCTGTTTCTCGCCGCCTGCCTGGAGCTCCCGCCGTTCGGCACCGCCCGGCACCCCTACGGCGACCGGGCCGTGCGCGCCGCCCTCGACCGGCACACCGCCAACACCGTGTCCTCCGTCAACTTCGACCAGCGGGCCCTGGACACCCTCGGCGAGGAGAGCATCCTGTTCGCCTCCGTCCTCGGCACCGTCGTCCTGCTGCGGCAGACCCGCGACGAGCACCGGACCGCCCCCGAGCCCCAGGACGTGCCGCCCGTCCTGCGTCGGTACGGGCTGATCCTGCTGCCCGTCACCCTCCTCGTCGGCCTCTACGTCGTCGCGCACGGCCAGCTCAGCCCGGGCGGCGGCTTCCAGGGCGGCGTCGTCGTCGCCACCGCCCTGCACCTGCTCTACATCGGCGTCGACTACCGCGCCCTGGAACGCGTCCGGCCCCTCGGCCCGTACGAGATCGCCGACGCCGCCGGCGAGGGCGCGTACGTCCTCCTCGGCGCGGCCGGGCTGCTCGCCGGCTCCGCGTACCTCGCCAACACCCTGCCGTACGGCACGTTCAACACCCTCGCCTCGGGCGGCACCGTTCCGCTGCTCAACGCCGCCGTCGGCGTCGAGGTGGCCGCCGCCGCGGTCGTCCTGCTGGCCAAGTTCCTCGGCCAGGCCCTGGAGATCGAGGGCGGGCAAGGGAAGAAGGGCGGACAAGGGAAGAAGGGGAGGAAGGGGATGAAGGGGAAGGAGGGCCGGACATGATGACCGTACTGCCCTACCTCACCGCCGGCTGGATCTTCCTCGTCGGGGTGTACGGCATGGCCACCAGCCGCGACCTGGTCCACGCCGTCGGCTGCCTGTCCGTCACCCAGTCCTCCACCTACGTCCTGCTGCTCGCCGTCGGCTACCGCGACGGCGGCACCGCGCCCGTCTTCTCCGACCTGCGGCCCGGCAGCCGGCCCGTCGTCGACCCCGTCGTCCAGGCCCTCGCCCTCACCGACGTCGTCGTCGGCGCCACGGTGACGGCCCTGCTGCTCGCCCTCGTCGTCCAGGTGGCCAAGCGGCACGGCACCACCGACCCCGACGAGCTGTCCGAACTGAAGGGCTGAGGACCGGTGGAACGGCTGCTCCCGCTGATCGTGGTGGTGCCGCTGCTCGGCGCGGCCCTGCTGGCGGGCGCGGGGCGGCGGATGACGCGGCCGGTGGCGGAGACCGTGGGCTGCCTCTGCGCCACCGCCTCCGCGGGCCTGGCCGCGGCCGCGCTCGCGGGCGGACCGTACGTCGTGTGGGCGGGCGGCTGGCGGCCCGTCCACGGCCACAGCGTGGGCATCGTCCTGACGGGCGACCGCACCGGAACGGGCCTGGCCACCCTCACCTCGCTGCTCGTCGTCACCGTCCTCGCCTACTCCTGGCGCTACTTCGACGAACCGCCCCGCGGCCACGCCGGCGCCTTCCCCGCGCTGATCCTGCTCTTCCAGGCGGGCATGTGCGGCTTCGCCCTCACCGGCGACCTCTTCAACGCCTTCGTCTTCTTCGAGCTGATGGGCGTCGTCGGCTACGCCCTCACCGGCTACCGCGTCGAGGAGGCCCGGCCGGTGCAGGGCGCGCTCGCCTTCGGCTTCGTCAACTCCCTCGGCGGCTACGCGACCCTCCTCGGCATCGCCCTGCTGTACGCCCGCACCGGCGAACTCGGCATGGCCCAGGCCGGGCGCGAGCTCGACGCCGCGCCGCACCGCGACGCCCTCGTCCTCGCCGCGTTCGTCCTCGTCCTCACCGGACTCCTCGTCAAGGCCGCGGCCGTGCCCTTCCACTTCTGGCTGCCGGACGCGCACGCGGTGGCGCCGACGCCCGTCTGCATGCTGCTTTCCGGCGTCATGGTGGAGATGGGCGTCTACGGGGCCGCACGGGTGTACGTCACCGTCTTCGCCGGCCCCGGCGGCGTCCCGCCCGACGACTTCCGGCGGGCCCTGACCGTCCTCGGCGTCCTGACCGCGCTCACCGGCGCCGCCCTCTGCTGGCAGCAGCGGCACCTCAAACGGCTCCTCGCCTTCTCCACCGTCGCCCACACGGGACTGTTCCTCGCCGGGCTGGCCGCGCTGGAGGCCGAGGGCGTCACCGGGGTCTTCCTCTACGTCCTGGGGCACGCGGGCGCCAAGGCCGCCCTCTTCGCCTGCACGGGCACGCTCCTCGACCGCTACGGCAGCGTCGACGAACACCACCTGCACGGCCGGGCACGGGAGATGCGGGGCTTCGGGGTGCTCTTCGCGGCCGGCGGGCTCGCCCTGGCCGGACTGCCGCCGTTCGGCACCGCCCTCGGCAAGGCGCTGGCCGAGGAGCGGACGGCGTGGCTGACCGTCCTCTTCGTCGCGGTCTCGGCCGTGACCGGCGGCGCGGTGCTGCGCGCCGCCGCCCGGGTGTTCCTGGGGGCCGGCACCAGCGGCCGCGAGGAGGAAGGTGCCGCCGAGACCGCCGGCGGCGACGAGGAGCCCGAGACCGCGCGCCGGGTACGGCGCCTGCCCCCGCCCATGGCGACGGTCGCCGCCGCCCTGCTCGCCGGCTCGCTCGCCGTCGGTACCGTGCCCGCCCTCGCCCGGGGCGCGGCGGCCGCCGCGCACTCCTTCACCGACCACGCCGGGTACGCGGCGACCGTCCTGGACGGCACGCGTGCCGCGGCCGCCCCGGGGCAGCCGTACGCGTGGTGGAGCTGGACCGGCGCCGGCCTCGGCCTGCTGTCGGCCCTGCTCGCCGCCGGGCTCGCGGCGCTGGGCGTACGGGGCGCGGTACCGGCCCGGGGGTGGGCGGCCCTGCTGCGCCGGCTGCACTCCGGGCACGTCGGCGACTACGTGGCATGGACGGTGGCCGGGATCGGCCTGCTGTCGGCGCTGGTCCTGTGGCCCGGTGGCTGACGGTGGCCGTCCGGACGGCCCGCGGCCGGGGTGGATGAGGGTGGCGGGACGGCGCCCTCGGAGGCGCCGCCCCACCGGTCAGGCTTCCCGTCCCGCCGGTCCGTTCCGGTGCGCCGGCCGTCCTGGTGCACCGGCCACCCCGCGCTCGTCAGCCGTTCCGGCTCGTCAGCCGTCCCGGTGCGTCAGATGGAGAACGCCCCGTGGTCGTACCAGCCCATGCCGGTGGTCTGGTCCCACCAGTTGCTCCAGATTTTCCCGTCGGTGCCTGCCCAGAAGACGTCCATGTGGTTGGGGTTTCGGGCGACGACGGCGATGCCGGTGCCGGGTGCGGCGGGGACGGGGAAGGAGGTGGCGATGGGGAAGGGGTTGTGGTTGTACCAGCCCATTCCCGTGTTCAGGTCCCACCAGTTGCTCCAGATTTTCCCGTCGGTGCCTGCCCAGAAGACGTCCATGTGGTTGGGGTTTCGGGCGACGACGGCGATGCCGGTGCCAGGTCCGGCGGGGACGGGGAAGGTGGCGCCGATGGGAAACGTGTCGTGGTCGTACCAGCCCATCCCCGTGTTCAGGTCCCACCAGTTGCTCCAGATTTTCCCGTCGGTGCCTGCCCAGAAGACGTCCATGTGGTTGGGGTTCCGGGCGACGACGGCGATGCCGGTACCGGCCGCGGCGGCGACCGGGAAGTCGCGGCCGATGGGGAAGGGGTTGTGGTTGAACCAGCCCATGCCGGTGGTCTGGTCCCACCAGTTGCTCCAGATTTTCCCGTCTGCTCCCGCCCAGAAGACGTCCATGTGGCCGGAGCTCCGGGCGATCGAGGCGATCCCGGTGTCGTGGGCCGCCGGCGACGGGAAGGTGGTGGCGATGGGGAAGGCGTTGTGGTCGTGCCAGCCCATGCCGGTGGTCTGGTCCCACCAGTTGCTCCAGACCTTTCCGTCCCTGTTCACCCAGAAGACATCCATGTGACCCGAGGACCGAGCCACGACTGATACCTGGCCGAGGGGCAGCCGGGGCGCCAGCGTCTCCCGGATCCGGCGCTGGCACACCGCGCAGAACGGCTGCCCCAGCACCCTCATCCGGCAGTTGTACTGCGGCCGGAACGCCGCGCAGTGGTAGTAGTGGGCCCCCTCGAACGCGCCGACCGTCGCCGCGCCGACCGGGTTGGGCTGAGGGTCGCACACCGCGCAGTTGGCGTTCTTCGTCGTCGGCATCGCCGTGGCGGGCGCGACGAGATCCCGCCACTTGTTGGTCGCCTTGTTGGCGTTGATGGTGACGTTCGGCTCCGCCGGTTCGACCGCCGGGTGGGTGTTGCGGTTGGTGTCGACGCCGCAGCCGAGGTAGTACTCGTACTCGTCCGCGAGCCCGAAAGCGGAGTGGCCCATCTCGTGCAGGCCGATCTCGTTGGCGTTCGGCGCGAGGGAGAACACCGCGACCGACGGCCCGCCGGAGCCGCCGTACACCGTGGAGTTGACGATGACCATCACCATGCTCCACTGCGGCACCTGCTGCCCCGCCACCGTGAGGGCGGTGTTCGAGTTGACCGTCAGCAGCCTGCGCGTCCCGTTGTTGCAGAACGCCGCGTCGAAGTACGTCCGCGGCGCCGCTCCGGTGCCACCGCAGGCCGTGGGGTCGTCCGCGCCGCTGTCCGTCGACCGGACGTCCACGCGGTAGACGTTGATCGCGGGGCGCAGCGCCGTGAACGGCGCGGTGGCGAACAGGACGTTGACGAAGTTCTGGGCGTCGTTCGCGAACTGGCCGAGCTGGCCGCTCTGGTAGCCGTCCCCCATGATGACCAGGTTCCAGCGGGCGGCCGCCGGACCGTTGTCGACGATTTTGGTGGTGCCGACGACCGCCCCGTCCCCGGTTCCCATCTCAGCGGCTCCCCTCGTCCGCGCCCGGCCCCAGGGTGAAACGCGCCACCTCGGTCGCGGGAGCGATGCTCGGCCCCGGGGTGAGCGGACTGCTCACCAGCGCGATGTGATCGGCGTCCCCGAGGTCGGGGACCAGGACCGCGAAGGCCCCCCTGGGCTCCTCCACCGGCACCCGGGCGATCGAGCGCTCGGGGTCGTCGGAGAACACCTCGGCGTCGTGGCGCACCGGAGGGTGCATGACCCGCCGGTACAGCGGACGCTGTTCCGCGTCCCGGAGCTCGACCCAGAAGCCCTGAACGTCGCGCTCCTCCTCGATCGGATCACTGGGCGGAGGGGCCGCCTCCACCTGCTGGCGGGACACCAGACGGATGTCCGGCCCCGCGTACTCGAAGATCAGCCGGACGGCGGCCCGCCGCCCCGGTCCGGAATCGTTCTGCTGTTCGGTCGTCACGGTCCATCCCCTTTTCCAGGGCACCGTCGAACGGGGAACCTTCGGGAAGATACGGGCCCGGCCCTGACCGGGCGGGCGGGAGGCGGGACAGGAGGACCTCGTGCGAGGGCTCGGACGTCCGCCCGCGCTTCATGACCGTCGCCACGGCGCGCGTCGGTCACGCCCCACGATGCCGTCCGTTGACTCCCGGGCATCGTCACTGGTCATGGTGCGGCTGTCGGGGACCGTGGCGCAATACCGCCGAACGGGTGACGCCGGGGCCGGACCCCACGCGCTCGCTCAGCGCCTCCGCCGCAGCCCCGCCACACCCACCCCGGCCGCCAGCGCGGCCAGGGCCAGCCCGCCCCGGTGCCGGGACACCCACGGCTGAGCGGCCCGGACGACGGTCCGGTCGTCGAAGGTGCCGTGGGCCCCGTAGTCGTGGCCGCCCGTGTCGTCCTCCGGGTGCCAGAGGTTGACGGGCAGCCCCTCCGACGACGGCACGGACGTCTGCTGCGAGGCGAAGGCCGTCCGGGCGAGGTAGCGGTCCAGCAGCCCCGGCACCACCGCGTTGGCCAGCAGCGTGCCGACGGTGCTGCCGCCGATCCAGTACTCGCGCCGGCGCGGATGGTCGGCGGCGTACACGATGGCCCGGGCCGCCACCTCCGGCTGGTAGATGGGCGGTACGGGCTGGGGGCGGTGCGGCAGCCGCGACAGGGCCCAGCGGAACTGCGGAGTGTTCAGCGCCGGCAGCTGGACCATGGTCGTCCGCACCCTGCTCCCCTCGTGCAGGAGCTCGCAGCGCAGCGACTCGTTCATGCCCTGGATGGCGTGCTTGGCGCCGCAGTACGCGGACTGCAGCGGAATGCCCCGGTAGGCGAGGGCCGAGCCCACCTGCACGATCGTGCCGTGGTCGCGCGGCAGCATCCGGGACAGGGCGGCCTGGGTGCCGTAGACACAGCCCAGATAGGTGACCTCCGTGGCACGCCGGAACTCGTCGGGCTCGATCTCCACGAACGGCGCGAAGACGGTGGTGAAGGCGTTGTTGACCCAGACGTCGACCGGGCCGAACTCCTCCTCGACCCGGTTCGCGGCCTCCCGTACGGCGTGCGCGTCGGCCATGTCCACGGGCAGGGCCAGCGCCCTGCCGCCCGCCTTCTCGGCCTCCAGCACGGCGGCGTCGAGGCCCTTCCGGCCCCGCGCCAGCAGGGCGACGCTGTCCCCGCGCGCGGCGAACGCCCGGGCGGTGGCCCGCCCGACCCCACCGCTCGCTCCGGTCACCACGACGACCTTCGGCCTGCGACGTATGCTCACCGCCGCCGGGTACCCCTCGGGGCCCGTGGCAAACGCGCGTGCGGAATGCGGAAGGGCAGCGTCTAAGGTGATCGCGCGGCGCCCGCCGCACCATGAACAAACGTTCCGTTCTATTCCGTTCCGTTCCGGAGGATCCGTGCGACGCATATCCCTCGCGCTCACCACCGCCGCTGCCGTCACCGCAGCCGCGGCCGCCCTCGCCGCCCCGGCCCAGGCCGCCGCCCCCGCGGCCCCGCGGGCCGCCACGGCGGCCAAGGCGTGCCACGAGGACAACGCCATGATCTACACCGACGGCACCCGGCTGCGCACCAAGGCGAGCACCTCGGGCGCGGTCAAGGGCCAGCTGTACTTCAAGGACCCGATCCGCATCCTGAAGAAGTCGGGCAGCTGGGACTACGTCCAGCTGAAGGCCAAGAGCAGGGGCGGCCTGACCAAGGGCACGCGCGGCTGGGTGGCCCACAAGAACATCATTCCGCCGTTCTGCGGCTGATTCGCCGCTGATCCGCGGTTGATCTGCATCTGATCTGACGGCCCGGGTGCCGCGGCCGGTCGGCGGCGCCCGGGCGACGGGTTCCGGGCGACGGGGTCCGGGGTGAACGGCGCCCAGGCGACGGGTTCCAAGGGGCATGGCGCCCGGGTGACGAGCCTCGCGGCCAACGGCGCCCGGCCAACAACACCGGGCGACGGCGCCCGGCCAACGGCACCCGGGCGACGGCACCCGGCCAACAGCACCCGGGCGTTGTGCCGAGCGGCCAACGGGCGTCACGCGGCAACAGGCGTCACCGGATCAACGCACGCCACCGGGGTCAACGAGCGGCCCACCCGTCCGGCGCGTCCGCCGCGGCAGGGCCCCGCGCCGCCCGCCATGCTTCGGCGTATGAGAAGCCACCGCGCCCCGGCGTTCGCCGTGCTGCTCGCCGTCCTCGCCCTGTTCGCGCCGCAGCACGCCGCGGGCGCCGCCTCCTCGGCCTCCTCGGCCCCGGTCGAGCGGCTTTTCGGCTCCGCGAACCGCACCTTCCCCACGACCCAGCGGCAGGTGGCGCTCACCTTCAACGCCGCCTGGGACGAGTCCGGCCTGGCCGACGTGCTGCGGACCCTCGACCGGCACGACGCGCCCGCCACCTTCTTCCCGACCGGCCGCTTCGCCGAACGCCACCCCGCGGCCGTACGCGCGATGGCCCAACGGCACGGCATCGGCAGCCACTCCCACACACACCCGCCCTTCTCCCGCCTTACCCGCGCCGAGGTGGAGCAGGAGGTGACCGCCGCCGACCACGCCCTCCGCGCCACCGGAGCCACGCCGCTCCCGTTCTTCCGCTTCCCCTACGGCGAGACCACCCCCCAGGGCATCGCCCACATCAACTCCCTCGGCCTCGCCGACATCGAGTGGACCACCGACACCAAGGGCTACCTCGGCACCCCCGGCGGCATGACCGTGCAGCACGCCGTGAAGCGCGTCGCCGACGTCCTCGCCCCGGGCGCCATCATCCAGATGCACGTCGGCTCGGCGGACGGCTCCGGCGAGGTCCTCGACGCCGAGGCGCTGCCCCAGATCATCGATCTGGTCCGGGCGCGGGGGTACGAGATCGTCGACCTGCGGGGGCTGTTGCGGGGCCGGCCCTGACGGGCCACCGGCGGATCAACGCCGTACAGCCATACCGGAATTCACCAGCCCGGTTCCGGCTTCCCCGCACAATGATCACCATGACGTCACTCCACACCAACCCGCTCTTCGCCCGGCTCGCCGACGCCGAACGGATCCTCGTCGCGGGCGCCGGCGGCGGCTTCGACATCTACTCCGGCCTGCCGCTGGCCCTCTCCCTCCTCCACCAGGGCAAGGAGGTCCGGCTCGCCAACCTCTCGTTCAGCGCCCTCGAAGGCCTTCCCTCCGACGACTGGGCCGCACCCGACCTGGTCGCCGTCACCCCCGAATCCGGCCTCCACCAGAGCTACTTCCCCGAGCGCACCCTCGCCCAGTGGCTGCACGGGCACGGCTACCCCTCCACCGTGTACGCCTTCCCCCGGACCGGGGTGCGCCCGCTGCGCGCCGCCTACCGGGCGCTGGTCGAACTCCACCGCGTCGACGCGGTGGTGCTGGTCGACGGCGGCACGGACATCCTGATGCGCGGCGACGAGGCCGGCCTCGGCACCCCGGAGGAGGACCTGGCCGGCGTGGCCGCGCTGGCCGGTCTGGACGACATCCCGACCCGGCTCGTGGTGTCGGTCGGCTTCGGCGTGGACGCGTACCACGGCGTCAACCATGTGCAGGTGCTGGAGAACATCGCCGCCCTGGAACGCGACGGCGCGTACCTCGGCGCGTTCTCCATACCGCGCGCCACCCGCGAGGGCGCGCTCTACCTCGACGCGGTGGAACACGCCCAGGAGCACACCCCGGACCACCCCAGCATCGTGAACGGTTCCATCGCCGCGGCGGTCCGCGGCTCGTTCGGCGACGTCCGGTTCACCGACCGCACCCGCGGCAGCGAGCTCTTCGTCAACCCGCTCATGTCCCTCTGCTTCGCCTTCGACCTGCCCGGCCTGGCGGCCCGCTGCCTCTATCTCGACCGGATCGAGGACACCCACCTGATGCGCCAGGTTCACTCCCGAATCGCCGCATTCCGCGAAACGATTGTGACCCGGCCGCCGCGCAGTTTCCCCCACTAGTGCTCCGAAGCGCTGCCCGCGGGGGATTTCCAGGACTGGCCCACGATCGGGCGTCCATATATGTAGAAGAATTCTATTCTCCTGAAGAAAACCTCGACAGAACCGTACGGATCGGTGAATCAGGTCACTCCGCCTCACCTTTGCCGGATTTTGGTGTTCCTCTCGTCGGTGTCCGCAGCATTGTGGGCCGTACGGAAAAAGGAACCGCACATTCCGTGCGAGATGAAAGGTCAGAGGTGACGATATGGCGAACTTCCGCATGGGAAAGACGGGGCGCGTTCTGCTCGTGGCCGGGGCCACGGCCGCGGCGGTGGGCGCCGCCACCCTCCCCGCCTCGGCCGTTGGCGGCCCCACCGTGGCCGATGTCATGGCCGACTGCGCCAGCGGCGCCGACGTCAGCAGCTGCAATTTCACCAACCCGGAGATCCAGAAGGCGTACCTGGGCGATTTCCACCAGGTGTCGGACACGCTCTACAACTGCAGCACCTCCGATGCCACCCAGGGTCTGAACTGGTCCGACAAGGTGGGGACGACCGACTCGGCGGAGGTCTCGATCACGGCCGGCGGAAAGATAGCCGGACTGGTCGACCTCAGTGTCACCGCGAAGTACGGGCACTCGTGGACCACGGAGCATTCGGACGGCGGAAGCATGGGCATGACCGTCAAGCCCGGTGAGGTCGGCTGGATTTCCCGGGCCCAGGTCATGCAGCAGGTCAAGGGCAGGTGGGATCTCTGGTACAAGCACACGCACTGGAGCCACTACAACTGGTACTGGGACGACACCGTCACCAGCCCGGCACCCAATGACACGGACGGCGTCAAGAGTGCTGTGATCATCAAGACCCGGCCGATGACCGATGCCGAAAAGGCGTCGTGCGGCGCGCAGAACGGGAAGGTGTTCCTCTCCCCGACCAAGGTGGAGGTCCCGAACCACGACAAGGCTCCCCACGACGCTCCGGGCAAGCCCACTCCGGGCACGAACGACACCCCGCCCGCGCAGGAGGAGAACAACAAGAAGCAGTGAGGCGAACCGCGGCCCGGGCGGAAACGCCCGATGTCCCGGAACACCGGCTCGGCCTGATGGAACAGGCCGGACGCAGCTGCCGCCGCCCTGACATGCCGCCCGACGAACTCGACGCGGAGGAACGGGCGGTGGCACTGCGCTGACGTGACGGGACCCGCGCCCCCTCAGGTGGTGATGGTCGCCGTACACGTGCCGAACGGCGTGCCGTCGGCCACCGTGCCCGGGCCGAAGGTGTCGTTGACCGCCTGGGCGAACTCGGGGGCGACGGCGACCTTCACCTCGGGGACTTCCACGCCGACCTTGGGAGGGAGCACGGAGGAGACCTGCGGCACCAGAACGGCGGGCGACTCGTACGTGTAGACGGGGAGGCGGGTCCCGGCCGGAGCGGCCGGTGTCTTGACGAGGTAGGTGGCGCCTCCGGTGGGGAGCGTCCCCTGACCGTCGGAGACGGTGAGGGAGCGCCCGGACGCGTCGGTGAGGGTGAAGCCTCCGCTGAAGGAGCCCCCGACGCTGACGCTCTGGGCCAGGGCGACGGGGTCGGCGGCCTGGCCGAGGTCGATGGTGACGGTTCCCGCACCGTTCGTCAGTGCGTACGAGGAGGAGTCGTGTCCCGGGTCGGTGGCCTTGAGGGTCAGCCCCGGATTCTTCCAGGAGACACTGCATTCCCCACTGGCCTGGAGCACGTTCAGCGTGACGGGGGCGTGGGCGTGCGCGGACTGGACGGTGATGGCGGCCGCCGCGAGCGCCGCCGCGCCGAGGACGGCCACGACGGTACGGGATATACGCATGATGTTGTGGACCTTTCCCGCGGGCCGGGGTGATGTCAGCTGGCGTCGCTCTTCCCTCAGCACTGTTGTCGGCCCGGGGAGCCTCCGCAATCGAGGTCGGCCGAGTGGGTGATGTGCCCTCCGCCCAGGTGACGGCCCGGAGCCCGAATGCCCCTGTCATGGATGCGGTCGCCGGCCGCCCGGCGGATTCTGTGCAGCGGGGGGCGACCGGAAGGGAGCCGTCCATGTCTGAGCCCGACGCTGTCGCCGTGGTGGGAGCGGGGTGCCGGCTGCCCGGCGGGATCCGTTCGCTCGACGCCCTGTGGGACGCGCTGGCCGCGGGACGCGACCTGGTGGGGACGGTTCCCCCGGAGCGATTCGACGCGGCGTCCTTCACCGGCACCGACCCGACGGGCGGGGCCCGGCCGGGCGCGTCGTACACGGCCGCGGGCGGCTTCCTCGCCGACGACCTGGCCCTCTTCGACGCCGACTACTTCGGGATGTCCCCGAAGGAGGCCGCGCGGGTCGACCCGCAGCAGCGGCTGCTGCTGGAGTGCGCGGTGGAGGCACTCGACGACGCGGGCATCGACGCCGCCACGCTGGCGGGCAGCGACACGGCCGTGGTGGTGGGGGCCTCCACCCGCGACTACTTCGATCTCCAACTGCGCCGGCTGTCCACGGCCAACGCGTACAGCATGAGCGGCAGTGCGGTGGCCAACACCGCCAACCGCGTCTCGCACTTCCTCGACCTGCGGGGCCCGTCCCTGGCGGTGGACACCGCCTGCTCCTCCGCGCTGATGGCGGTGCACCAGGCGTGTGCGATGCTCCGCGCGCGGAGCGGCGGCCTGGCGCTGGTCGGCGGGGTGAACCTGCTGCTGGGGCCCGGTGGATTCGTGGGATTCTCGCAGGCGTCGATGCTCTCGACCGGCGGCCGGTGCCGGCCGTTCTCGGCCCTGGCGGACGGTTTCGTGAGGGCCGAGGGAGCAGGCGTGGTGGTGCTCAAGCCACTGGGAGCCGCGCTCGCCGACGGCGACCGGGTGCATGCCGTCATCGTCGCCAGCGGGGCCAACTCCGACGGCCGTACCACCGGTCTGTCGCTGCCGAACCCGCTGGCCCAGGCGGACCTGTTGCGGCAGGTGTACGCGCAAGCGGGCATCTCCCCGGAAGAGGTGGCCTACGTCGAGGCGCACGGGACGGGCACGCCGGCGGGCGACCCGCTCGAATGCGAGGCCCTCGGCCGCGTGCTGGGCCGCCGCGGCGGGTCCGCGCTGCCCATCGGGTCGGTGAAGTCCAATCTGGGGCACTTGGAAGCGGCGGCCGGCCTGGCCGGGCTCCTCAAGGCCGTGCTCGTGCTGCGGGAGCAACGGATCCCCGCGACGCTCCACGCACAGCCCCTGAGCGAGGCGATCGACTTCGCGGGGCTGGGCCTGGAACCGGTGACCGAGGCCCGGCCGCTGGCCGGGCAGGGCCGACGGGTGGTGGGGGTCAACTCCTTCGGTTTCGGGGGAGCCAACGTCCACGCCGTACTCGCCGCCGCGGCCCCCCGGCCGGACGAGCCGGCGGAGGAGGTTCGCCCCGCCCCGCCGGCCGGCACCCGCACACCGGTCCTGGTCTCCGCGCGCACGGCCGGGGCGCTGACCGAGGCGGCCCGCGCCTGGGCGGACCGCCTCGGCCGGGCCGAACCGGCCGAGTTCCACGACCTCGCGTTCACCGCCTGCCGCCGCCGTACGCTCCACGAGCACCGCACGGTGGTACTGGCCGAGGACGCCGGCTCCGCGGCCGGGGCGCTGCGGGCGCTGGCGGACGGCGGTACGGCCGACGGCGCGGCGTCGGCGACAGCGGTCGAACGGGGTCGCGTGGCCTTCGTGTTCTGCGGAAACGGCGCGCAGTGGCACGGAATGGGACGTCAACTGCTCGCCGAAGAGCCGGCGTTCGCGGCGGCGGTCGCGGCCGTGGACGACGAGCTGACGCCCGGGCTGGGCTGGTCGGTGCTGGAGGAACTGGCCCGGCCCGGCGACCCCGGGCACTGGCGGCGGACGGACGTGGCCCAGCCGCTGCTCTTCGCCGTCCAGGCCGGGCTGGTCGGCGCCCTGGCCGCCCGCGGGATCAGGCCTTCGGCGGTGGCCGGCCACAGCGTCGGTGAAGTGGCGGCGGCCTACTGCTCGGGCGCCCTGGACCTGGCCGCCGCCTGCCGGGTCGTCGTCGAGCGCGGGAAGGCTCAGGCCCGTACGGCGGGTTCGGGCCGTATGGCCGCGGTGGGCCTCGGCGCTCCCGAGGCCGGGCGCCTGCTGGCCGATGCCCGCTGGTCGGGCCGGGTCGTCATCGCCGGGATCAACAGTGACCACGATGTGACGGTGGCGGGTGACGGCCCCGCGCTCGCCATGCTCGGCGAACACCTCACCGGACAGGGGGTGTTCTTCCGCGACCTGGTGCTGGACTACGCCTTCCACAGCCCGGCCATGGACGCCGTGCACACCGTCCTCAAGGACGGTCTGTCCGGCCTCACGCCGCACGAGGAACACCTGACCATGATCTCCACCGTCACCGGTGGCAGGGTGGACGGCCACACCCTGGACGCCGACCACTGGTGGCGCAACCTCCGGGAGCCGGTCCGGTTCGCGTCCGCCGTCACGGCACTGACCGGACCCGAGGGCTGCGACGTGCTCGTACAGATCGGCCCGCACCCGGTGCTCGACTCCTACCTCCGGTCCGCCGCGACCGCCGCGGGGGGCCCGGTGGCCGTCGTGCCCACGATGCGCCGCACGGCGGCCGGCCACGACGCGCTCGACACCGCACAGGCCCACCTGCTGGCGGCCGGTGCCGCCACGGACTGGACCGCCTGCTTCCCCTCCCCGGGCCGGGTGACGACCGCGCCGTCCTACCCCTGGCAGCGCGAGCGCCACTGGAACGGCAGCCCCGCATGGTGGCGGGAGGGCGCCGCCGCCGAGGACCCGGCCGCACCCCACCCCCTGCTCGGCGCACGGCAGCCGACGGCCCGGCCGGCCTGGCAGCGGACCATCGGACCCGACCGGCCGGCCTGGCTGACCGACCACAGGATCGGCGACGCGCTCGTGATGCCCGCCGCCGCGTACGTGGCCCTGGCCCTCGCCGCCGCACGCACGCTCTTCGAAGGGCCCGTCGAGGCGACGGGCGTCAGCATCCTCCGACCGCTGACCGTACCGTCCGCCGATCCGGTGTCCGCCGATCCGGTGTCCGCCGATCCGGTGTCCGCCGATCCGGCGTCCGACGACCCGGCGTCCGGACTACGGCTGCACTGCGCCCTGTCGAGGGACGGGGAGTTCACGGTGTCCGGCAGACGGAGCCGGGACGACGAGTGGGTGACCCACGCCCGCTGCCGGATCCGCAAGCTGCTGCGCGACCACCCGCCCGCTCCCGGCCCGGCGGCGGCCACCGACCGCCCGGACAACACCCTCACCGCGGACGACCACTACGCGGCCTGTGCCCGGGCGGGCATGCACTACGGACCGGCCCTCCGGATCCTGACCCGGCTGCACCCAGGGGACGGCGAAGTGCTCGCCCACTACGCCGCCACCCTCGACGCCGACACCCCGCACGAGGTCCATCCGGCCGTCCTCGACGGGGCCCTGCAAGCGGCCCTGCCGCTCCTCATGGCCGCCGGGAGCGAGGAAGGGGACGAGGAAGCGGCCTTCCTGCCCACCGACTTCGAGGCAGTACGGTGCTGGCGGCCGCTCCCGGCCACCGGGACGGTGAGGGTGAGCGTCCGCACCACGCCCGCCGGCCGCCCGGCCTGGGACGTGACGGTGGCCGACGAGCAGGGCACGGTCGCCCTGGAACTGCTCGGCGCCCGGGCCCGCCGGTTCGACGCCCACCGCACGGCCGCCGCGCCCCGGCTGACCGAAGTGCTGCGCGCCGCGCCCCTGCCGGGCGCGCCCTCTTCCCCCTCCCCGCTGCCGGCGCCGGCCGACGTCCTCGCCTCGTGCGCCCACGACCTGACCGCGCTCCCCGAGCACCGGGGCAGCCACCCCTACGCCCGGGTCCGGCGCTGGGCACAGCAACTGTCCGCGCACTTCACCGCCGCAGCGGTACGGGAACTGCTCCCCGGCCGGGCGGAGTTCACCGTCGAGGACCTGCTCCTGGCCGGCGCGCTGCCCCGCCACGTGCGACTGCTGCGCACCCTGATCACCGCCGCCGCGGACCGCGGCGTGCTCGCCGCCACCGACACCGGCTGGAGACTCGCCGTCCGCCCCGATCCGCAGCGCGTGTTCCGGGACGCGGTGCGTGACGTGCCGGGCGAGATCTCCACGTTCCACACCTACGGGGTGTGCGGCCGCCACCTGACCGCCGTACTCCGCGGCACACAGGACCCGCTGGAACTGCTGCTGTCCGGCCCGGACTCACAGGCCGCGCGCTACTACGACGCCAACTGCGGCGCCCTCCACAACAGCCGGATCGCGCGACTGCTGGTGCGCGCCCTGGTCACCGGCCTGCCCGCCGACCGCCCGCTGCGCGTCCTGGAGGTCGGCGCCGGCACAGGGAGCACCACAGCGCTGATCCTCCCCGAACTCCCCACCGTCCAGGCCCACTACACCTACACCGACACCTCCACGGCGTTCTTCCCCCAGGCGCGCGCCCGCTTCCGGGACTTCCCCCACATCGACTACCGCCGCCTCGACCTGGAGACCGACCCGGGCGAGCAGGGCTTCACCGACGGAGCGTTCGACCTGGTGATCGCCTCGAACGTCCTGCACGCCACCCACGACCTGACCCGCACCCTCGGTCACGTCGGCCGTCTGCTCGCCGACAACGGCCACCTGCTGGCCCTCGAATCCCACGACAACCCCCTGCTGGCCTTCACATTCGGGCTGATGGACTCGTACTGGCACGCCACGGACACCGCCCTGCGCCCCGACGGCCCGCTGCTCGCCCGCGACGCCTGGCCGCCCCTGCTCGAACACTGCGGCTTCACCGGGACCGTCCAGGTGTCGCACCCCGACGAACCCGCCCGCGGCGACTACTCCGCCCTCCTGACGGCCCGTCGGCCCCGCTCCGCACGCACCGCGCACCCTGTGCCGACCACCCATGAGGAGCGACGGCACCTGCTGGTCACGCCCCTCGGCACGGCGGAAGGCGGCCCCCTGATGTCCACCCTGCGCGCCCGCACCACCGCGGCCGCGGTGCGGGCCGCGGTGGCCGACACGGATCCGGACCGCTGGGCGGAACGGTTCGGGCCGGGTTCCGGCCCTGTCGATGTGGTGCTGCTGACCGGGCCGGACCGTGCCACCGCTCCGGCGGAGCGCACCGAGGAGGCGGTCCACGGTCTGGCCGTGCTGCGCGCCGTCGCGGTCGCCGCCGGCCGCCTGCCCCCCGGCCGCCGGGTCACCCTGTGGCTGATCACCTGCGGCGCCGTGTTCGACGGGCGGTGCCCGCCCCCCGCCGGCACCGGCGCGGCCCTGTGGGGCGCGGCCCGGAGCCTGGCCAACGAGCATCCGGGCCTGCGCGTGCGCAAGGTCGCGCTGACCGGGGCCGACTGCGCCGGTCCGACAGCCGGGCACCTCGCGACGGAGATCCTGGCCGATGCCGATGCCGATGCCGATGCCGATGCCGGCGTCGGCGTCGGCGTCGGCGCCGACGAGGACGAGGTACTGCTCACCCCGGACGGCCGGTTCGTCTCCCGCCTCGTCCCGTTCCGGCGCCGCTCCCCGGGCGCCGGGCAGCCCGTCACCCCCTCCGTGCTGACCCTGGCCGACCCCGGAACGCGGTACCGCCTCGACTGGCGTCCCGGCGAGCTGCCGGTGCCCGGTCCCGGCGAGATCGTCGTCAGGGTCGCGGCGGTCGGCCTGAACTACCGTGACGTACTGACCGCCACCGCCCTGATTCCGCTGCCCACCACCACGCTCGGGCTGGAGTACGCCGGTACCGTGACCGCCGTGGGGCCCGGGGTGCGTACCCCGGCCCCGGGCGACCGGGTGATGGGACTGGCCACCGGCTGCCTCGCCTCCCATGTACGGGGGCGGGCCGACCGGGCCGTGGAGATTCCCGAGCACATGAGCTTCGCCGAGGCCGCCACCGTCCCGGCCGCCTTCCTGACCGTCCGGCACGGGCTGGGGCACCTCGCACGGCTCGGCGCGGGGGAGACCGTGCTGGTGCACGGTGGTGCGGGCGGGGTGGGCCTGGCCGCCGTCCAGTACGCCCAGCACGTGGGCGCCCGGGTGATCGCCACGGCGGGCAGCCGGGCCAAGCGTGACCTGTTGCACCTGCTCGGCGTCGAACATGTCCTCCCCTCACGCGGGCTGGGCTTCGTCGAGCAGGTCCGTGACCTCACCGGCGGCGAGGGCGTCGACGTGCTGCTCAACTCCCTGGCCGGCGAGGCGATGGTCCGCGGCCTGGACCTGCTCAGGCCCGAGGGCCGGTTCGTCGAACTGGGCAAGCGGGACTTCCTGGAGGACAACCCGCTGCCCCTGGGAGCCTTCGACCGCGCCCTGTCGTTCTTCGGCGTCGACATCCTCCCGTGGTGCCACCGGCCCAGCGCACTGGCCGACGGCCACCTCGCGGCGATCCGGGAGGCGCTCCACCACGGCGTCCACCGGCCGCTGCCGCACCGCACCTACCCGGCCGGCCGGGTCCAGGAGGCGTTCACCTGTCTCCAGCACTCCCGGCACACGGGGAAGCTGGTGATCACCCTGGACGAGCCCGTACCGCCCCTGCTGCCCGTACCGCCCGTCCGTCCGGCCGCTCCGAGGGCGCTGGACGCGCGGGCCACCTACCTCGTCACCGGCGGCCTCGGCGGGTTCGGCGCGGCGACGGCCGCGCACCTGGCGGCCCGCGGGGCCCGCCACCTGACCCTGGTCGGCCGCCGGGGCGCCCGTACGCCGGAGGCCCCGGACCTGCTGGCCGACCTGGAACGGCAGGGCGTCGACGTCACCGTCCACGCGGTGGACGCGGCCGACCTCGCCGCCATGCGCGCGGTGATGGACGGCATCGACGCCTCGGGCCGTCGGCTGGCCGGGGTCGTGCATGCCGCGATGGTGCTGGACGACGCCCCGCTGCGGGACCTCCCCGACGACCGGGTCAGGGCGGTTCTGACCGCCAAGATGACCGCGGGGCATGTGCTGGACGACCTCACCCGCCACCGTGATCTCGACTTCTTCGTCGTCCACAGCTCGGCGGCGGTAGTCCTGGGCAATGTGCACCAGGCTCCCTACGTGGCCGGAAACCTCGCTCTGGAGGCCCTGGTCCGCGAACGCCGTCGTACCGGACTGCCGGGGCTGGCCGTGCAGTGGGGAGTCATCGCGGGAACGGGCCACGCGCACCGCGTGCGGCAGACGGGGTCGGTGGTCACCCCGTTCTCCGCGGGCGACCTGTCCGTGAACGAGGCGCTGAGTGCGCTGGACGAGCTGATGGCGGACCCGGGCGCGGACGTCGTGGCGGTCTGCCGCTTCGACTGGGGACGGGCCGGGCGCATCCTGCACGGCCTGTCCGCTCCGCGTACCGCCCCCTTGCTGCCCGCCGAGACGGGCGGGCCCCCGGACGTGTCGCCCACCGAAGTGCCCCGCGACCCGGAGGGCGTGACGGACGCGCTGGTCGAACTGCTGGCCGGGGTCCTGCAGACGGACGCCGCCCGCATCGACCGGCGGCGGACCCTCGAACAGCTCGGCGTCGACTCCCTCATGGCCGCGGAACTCACCGCACTGGTGCAACGCCGCTTCGGCTGCGCGATTCCCACCATGGAACTGCTGGGAGGCACCGGCCTCACCGCACTCGCCGAACGGGTCCTCGCCCGCCGTGCCGACGCCGTCCCGGCACCCACCTGACCCGATGGCCCGGCCGGCGGTCCGGCCTCCTGGCCGATCGGGGTACCCGGCAGCGTGTGAGCCAGGACTTTCCCCCGGTCCACCGCCCTAATGGACCCATGGAACGCCTCGCCCCGTCACCCTGGGCCCTGACCGCCCGAATCCGCACGGCATCCGCCGAGGACAGCCGTGGCCGCGCCGACGCCCAGATCGCATGGCTGCGCGACTACGCCGGACGGCGCGTCAATTCCCTGCTCATCGACGAACGCCGGTGCATCCCCCCGTACATCGCCCTGGACTTCGGCAACGCCGGACTGTTCGGGCTGCTGATCGAGGAGGAGTACGGAGGGCAGGCCCTGCGTTTCGCCGACATCGCCCGTGTGCTGGAGCAACTGGCGGCCATCGATGTCGGCCTCGGCACCTGGCACTTGACCTCGGTGTTCCCCGGCACCCGGGCGCTGTCGGCGTGGGGTACACCGGAGCTGAAGGCCGGATGGCTGACCGGGCTGGCCTCCGGGAGGCTGCTGGGGGCGTACGGGCAGACCGAGCCGGAGACGGGCAGCGACTTCACCCGGATCACCACCCGGGCCCGGCCGGCCCCGCACGGGTGGACACTCAGCGGCCACAAATACTGGGTCGGCAACGGCTCCTGGGCCTCGGTGGCCACCATCCTCTGCCGGCTCGTCGACGAACAGGACGCCCCGGCCCGGCTGGTGGCCTTCGCCGTTCCCCTGGACGTCCCCGGCGTGCGCTTCGGCGAGGAGCACCTGTCGCTCGGGCTGCGGGGCATGGTGCAGAGCGGACTGACCTTCGACACCGTGGCGCTCGACCGGTCCCTCCTGCTCGGCGAGGGAGAGGGCATCCAGGTCGCCGTCGACTCCATGGCGATGACCCGCTTCGCCCTCGCCGCGGCCGCCCTGGGTGCGACCAGACGCGTCCTGCAACTGGCACTGCGCTTCTCCACCCGCCGAACACTCGCGGGCCGGCGCCTGTGCGAGCGGACGGTCACCCGGGAGGCACTGGGGGAGATGTGCGCGTACACGGCGATCGGCGAGTCACTGGTGTACGGGCTTGCGGAACAGCTCGACCAGGGCCGCCCGGTCGCCCTGGAATCGGTGACCGCGGCCAAGGTCATGACCAGCGAATGGCTCGGACAGGCCGCCGACCGGCTCCTCCAACTGCTCGGTGGGCGCGGCTACGACGAGGCGAACCCCGCCGCCCGGCTGTACCGGGACGTCCGGGTGTACCGGATCTTCGAAGGAGCGACCGAAGCCCTCCTGGACTTCCTCGGCACCCGCGCCCTGACCCAGCCGGAGCGCATCGCGGCGCTCATCGCCGACGAGCAAGTGGCGGCCCGCCTCGCCGAAGCCCTCGCGGCCGGCCCCGCCACCGACCACGACCGGCAGCGTGCCCTGGCCGGACCGGCACTGGCCTGGGCCTTCGCGGTGGCGGCGGTACGGGCCCGCCCGCCGTCCGGCCCGCACGCCGCCGCGGTCGCGGAGGCGCGATTCGCGCAGGCGCTGCGTGACGTCCGCTCAGGCGGCGGGCCGCGCACGGTCGCCGTGATGCCGCCCGAGGAGCTCACCTCCACCGTGGCCGCCTACAGCGACCGGATCGGCGACCTCGAACAGTCCTTGCCCGGGGAGCGGACGGTCCTGGATCCCCTGCTGGGCGTCGTCCCGAGAGCCTGACCGGGCCCGACGTCCCCATCGAGTGGCGCGGCGCGCGTGGTCCCGGCGTCCAGGCTGCCCCGGACGACCGACGGCGGGCTCCGACTTCACCGCGGCCGGACCGAAAACCCCTCCGGCGCCCGCCACTCCCGCTCCAGCACCGCGTGCACGACCGAGTCCCGCCACGCTCCGTCCACGAAGAACTGCTCCCGTATCCGGCCCTCCTCGGCCAGCCCCGCCTTCAGCAACGTCTTCCCGCAAGCCGTGTTGGACGGCGACCGGGTGGCCCAGATCCGGTGCAGCCCCAGCTGCCGGAAGCCGAGGGCACACAGCAGGTGGACCGTCTCGGTCCCCAGACCGGCTCCCCAGGTGTCCGGGCGGAGCATGAAGCCGATGGTCCCCGCCCGCTCGGAGAACGGATCCAGGTCCAGGTCGGCCCGCCCGATCAACTGCCCGTCTGCCGAGCGGACCACGCCGAGCATATAAACCACGCGCGGTTCCGCGCCCGCTTGGGCCGTCGCGCGGGAGACCGAGCCCGCGACCTCGTCGCGGGTCTGTGGCCGGCCCTTCATGTGCTGCGCGACGTCGGCATGGCCCTGGACGGCGTGGAGGGCGTTCAGGTCCCGACGGCGGAGTTCGCGGAGCCGGAGGCGGGGGCCGGTGACGGTGATCGGATGCATGTGCGGAGGCTAGACCTCGGCGGGGCGGAATCTCCCTCTCCTTTCTCACGGACCTGCGAGGTCGCCGGGGTGAGGCCGAGCCGAGGCCGCGCGGTGCAGGGATGGGCCGTGCTCGCCCGGGCCGGGCGAGCACAGCCACCGCCGTCAGGAACCGCCGCTTCGCGCGATCGCGCGGAACGATTCCAGCTCCTCCAGGAGTCGGAGTGCCTCCCCCCGCTCCTCGGGAGGCACTGTGGCCACCACCGCCATGACGGGCACCGGGCCGGAGTGCAGGGCGGCCAGGAGATGGGTGAGGTGGTCCGGGGCGAGTGAGGTCAGTGCCGTGTGACCGGCCGCACCACAGAGTCGTGCGGTGCCAGTGTTGGTCCACAGGACCGGCTCCACTCGCACCACTTGAGTGCTCCCGTCCAGCGGGCGCGGCGCGGCCGGCGGCGGAACAGGATGGAATCCGCCGGACGTGAAGCGGCGCAGCGACAGCACGCCCGTCCGCTCACGGATCCGGTGCTCCTCCGTTTCCGTCCGGAAGGCGCCCAGCGCCTGGGCGAGTGCGGGCGGCAGTTCCTCGGCAAGCGCCGGCCCGGCGACGGACATCACCGGCCCCTCGACGCGCGGCAGCGGGGTAAGGTCCGGGGCGGTACTGAGCAGCGTCTCGTGCCTGGGGTCATGGAAGAAGTCCATGACGTCGAAGTGGCTCCGGTCCACGTCACGCGGGACGCCGACGTTGACGCTCGTGGCGGCTCCCGGGCCGCGCCCGCCGGTGTTGAGGTCGCTTTCGCCGACGTGGTAGTAGCTCGATGGCCAGTACAGCAACTCGCCCGGCTCGATCTCGACGCTGAAGGAACTCTCCAGGTAGGGCTCGTAGTCGAGCACGGTCGTGGTGTTCCCCGGCCAGGGGCAGGACGGCCAGAACCGCATGCGTTTGCGGCCTTCAAGAGCGAACATGAAGGTCGCGAACCGGTCGCGGTGCACACCGGCCGGGCTGTGCTCGTAGCTCCCGTGGAACAGACTGGTGATTGCGGGGTTCAGCGGCAGGCCGACGCGATCCCACAATCCGGCGTAGAAGGCACGCTGGCGGGCCCACTGCGGGTGGTGGAACACGTGGAAGGTGCCGACCGTGAGCGCGTAGGGCCGCCCTTCAAGGTGCTGTTCCATGCGCCGGGCATAGGCGTCCAGCGAGCCGTCGGTGGTCGTCGGGAGCAAGTCCCCCGGTGTCTCGGGCAGATCCCGGCCGATGCCGATGCGGGTGTTGAGCGGCAGGGTGCCGGTGGCCGACGGCCGGGTCGCGGCGACGAGGGCGTCGAACACCTCGTCGGCGACAAACGGGACTTCACCCCCGGGGCGGATCCGGACGGGTTCGCGGTCCCAGTACCGTTCTACGAAGAGATCCCAGTCCAGGGGGATGGTGTCGATCGATCGTGTCATGCCCGCGAACCCTCCAGTACCTCGATGCCCCGGAGCCGGTGCAGGGAGCGCAGCAGGCGCAGCACACCGTCGTGACGTGCACCGGCACCCGTGCTCCGGCAGACTTCACTCGCTTCCGTCTCGCCCCCGGGCGGCAGGGCGGCCAGGACCCGGGCCGCGGCGGCTCCACCGACGGGCAGGAGGTGACCGTTGACTGCCCACACCGCGTCGGCCGGCCCGTCCGGCATCGTCACGATCTCGGCGGTGACCCGGAAGCGCTGCCCGTAGTCCAGGTCCGAGACAGGGCCGGGGGCGGGTACGGGTTCGAGTCCGGCAGCTGAGCGGCGGGCGGCCCAACCGTGGCGCAGGGACCTGGCGAACTCCGGGGCTGTAAGGGCTCGTCCGACCGCATCGGCGATCTCCAGTATCGGTGCGGCCGTGGGCGTGGCAACGGAGCCGGATCTGCCGGACGCGCTTCCGCAAGGGAAGGGCAGGTAGGGCAGCGGATGCGCGGACTCACCCGGCCGGACGGCGTTCCGCACGGCGTCGCGCACAACGGTGAAGGCGGCTCGCGGGTCCGACGGCACCAGAACCCGCAGGAGCGCGCAACGGTCCGCGTAGGTCTCGGCGACCCTCCGTCCGGCGGGCCAGTAGATGAAGTCACCCGCACCGGCATGAAGTTCGTCCCCACCGGCCGCCGTGTCCGATCCGTCCGTCCAGGCGTGGAGACGGCCGCGCAGCACCCAGGTGAACACCGCGTGATCGGGCTCCGGAACGGGCGGTCGTTCATAGGCGTGGCCCATGGCCAGCTCGACCGCCACCGGGACACTCGGCCAGCCGATTCTGCGCCACAGTTCGCTCATCCGGTCCCGGAGCCGGGACCAAGCCGCGAACGAGTGCTCGAAGGGATTGTCGACGGTCAGCAGCCAGCCGGGTGCCGCACCGGCCTTGTGCAGGCGGTTTGCGTAGCTGTCCAGGTCGGTGTCCTCGGCGGTGGGCAGCAGGCCGCCGGGAGCGGCGAGTCTGCCCCGTGTGGTGCGGAACCGGACGGGGGAACGGGAATCGATCCGGGTACCGGCGCGGAACGGATCGGCCCGGTCCACCAGCAGGGGGAACACCTCGTGCGGGTCGAGCGGCGACGGAGCGGGAAGGACCACCGGCTCCTTGTCCCAGGCCCTCTCCACCGACGATGCCCAGTCGGCGACGGTCACGACGTCTCCATGGTGTGCGGGGAGGCCGCGGGGCGGGCCTCCGGATGGTCGGTGGGGCGCGAGGTGCCGTGTGCGGCGGGGGAACGGGGGATGTCGGCGGGATCGGGGAACAGTGCGCACAGCCGTCGGGCGTACTGTTTCAGCGGTTCCATGCCCAGGGCCGCCCGGCGCTTGTCCACCGCCTCGGGGTCCTCCATCGGGAACGGCCGCAGCCGTCCGTCGACGCGGTCGAACTTGGTCCCGTACACCTGGGGGCGGCCCTCCGCGAGGCGGATTGTGTCGGTCAGGTAGGCCACGTCGCGCCACGGCACGTCCCCGATGCCGGCGGCGGCCCGCACCAGTTCCAGGCAGTGCCGTCGGAAATCGAGATCACTGGTCGTGTGCTGGAGCAGTCGGCAGGCGGCACCGGCGGCGACGGTGCCGACGAGGGACCGCCCGGGCCAGCCGTGCTCGGCGACGACCGTGCGGAGCCAGGACAGACCGGCCTCGGTCAGCTGCTCCAGCCTCGCGCCCGCGATGTCGTCCGCGAAGCCCTGGACGGCCCACGGGGTGCGCAGAGCCGTGTCCGTTTCGTTCAGTCGGAGCAGCCGTCGGCGTACCCCGCCGGCCGGGGCCTCGGGTACGGGGGCGGGCGGTTGCCCGAGATCCTCGACGCGCAGCCGCAGCGTCGTGGCGTTCCACAGGTAGGTGATCCGGCGGCCGGTCTCGGGCCAGTCGAAGGAGACATGGCCGTCGAGCGGGGAGTCCAGCCGCAGGGAGACCCCGGCCCCGGTGTCCCGCACGGTGAGTTCCGGTACATCGTCGAAGACCCCCTCAGCCGCGTCCCGCAGGGCCGCGCCCAGCCCTGCGAGGGTCAGGCGCTCACCGTGCCGTACGGCGTCGACGGGAGGGAACCCGGACTCGGCCATTTCCGGTGCCGGACCGTCCACTGTGAGCAGTGGACCGCCGTCCGCGGTCCGGAAGAAGTAGGGGATGTCCCACCGGTCCAGCTGCCGCAGTTCCGCAGGGGAGAAGTCGCATTCGTCGGTGTCGCCGCGCAGGCGTGTGACGAGCGCGTCGTGGTACTCCCCGGTAGGCCGGGGAATGATCCGCACATAGGTGGTGGGGGCATGCTCCGCGAGGTGTTCCAGGACGGCGGCGCGATGTCGGCACAACAGCGTCCACGCGTCGAACATGCCTCGCATCAGCGTGGCCAGATGAGGTCCGTAGCCCGTCCGGCCCGCCGTGTCCCCGACTACCGACCGGGTGCTCGTCCGGGTGAACGGCCGGTCGTACGGAATCAGTTCCAGGCTGCCGTCCGGTCGGGGGTGCCAGACCAGTGCCGGTCCGCCGTGTCCGCACCAGCGAGGTTCGTTCTCGAAGCCCACGTGGTGGGTGCCGGCGATCCTTCCATCACCGGTGAGTCCCGTGTGGTGCAGTCGCCGTACGTCGGCGAAGAACACCTCCAGGTCCACCGGATATGCGAGCGGCCCCTCATCGCGTCCGCGGCGTCGGCCGGACAGGACGTTGTCCGCGTTCAGGTCGACCACTCCCAGGCCAAAGGTGGTGGCGGCCAGCGCTCCCGCGTCGCGCCAGAAACGGTGCGCGTGCTCGAGGGTGAGGACGGTGCCGGTGATCCGGCGGCCGCCCTCTTCACGCAACACGCCCTGGGTTTTGGGTGGTTCGACCCACTCCTGCCAGCTGTAGGGGCCCGACGCGTCCCGGCGGCTCTGTACGGAGAAAACGGGCAGACGTGTTGGTCCGGAGGCCGGCGGCAGGCCGTTGAGCAGGTCGAACACTGAGGCCGGGCCAGAGTTGCCCGGCCTTCTCGCGGCAAGGAACAGTGCTTCGCCGCCGGCCGGACGGTCCTTGTAGGCGACGCTGCCCCCGTCGGCGAAGGTCAGACGGAGCACGCGGCGACCGCCGTTGTGGGTCTCGTCGCCGTGGGCCCACAGACCGGTGACCGGCCCGAGCGGGGCGGGTGTGTCCGGTCGCAGTGCGGACAGGTCGCGGTCGAGTCGTTCCAGGAACCGGCCGAGGAACGCGATCCATTGTGCGGTGCGTATGGTGGCCAGGTGTCGTGCGACGGCGGCCGGAGCGAGCCGGCACGCCTCGAAGATCTCCGCCAGCGGTGGGCCGAACAGTGCCGTGTTCGTCACCGCCAGCACGCCGGGTGCCAGCAGTCGGTCCGTGTCGGGAGCGGTTCGCGCACACCACGCGTCCAGGTCGCACAGAGCTTCCACGAAGGGGTTGAACTCCTCGTGTGCCAGGGTGCGTTCGAGTGCCTGGGCGTCGTCGACGCCGCGCAGGTCACGGTCGTGTGCCAGCAGGCCCTGTGGGCCGGGGGCGGCGACCGGAGGGAACATGCCGCACGCGCCCTCGTCGCGGACGTGGAGCACGAGCCGTGTAACGGGGTCCAGGACCTCACGCGACAGGGCAGGAGCCGTGGGGCCGGATACCGGCATGGTGGGCGGACCTCCTGCTGTGGCGCGTCCGGCCGAACTCGTGGTGGACGGGTCCGGCCGGACGCGCGAAACGGCCGCGGCCGGGGGCCGCGACGGCTGGCCTGTTTACGCGCAGTACCCGTAGCGCGGGATGCAGGACGGGTTGTTGCCCGGGAACTGGGCGGCCTCGTCGGCCGGCATTTCGACCTCCAGGTTTCCGACCACGAGGTCGAATGCCTCGTCGGCCTTGGGCATGTCGGTCAGCTGGGTGCTCACGATTGCTTTCCTTCCGTTCCGGGCGGGATGCAGGAAATCCACTTCAGTGCTCCATGGCCCGCCGGTATTTGCATGGCGAGTGCTGCGCGATCACTGTCATGGGCAATGATCGGCGATGTCAAGAGCTGAGAAGCCATCGGTATCGGTTGAGGCATGGTGCATATGGTCTCCTTGAGGTGCACTGTGCCGCAATCATGCATGGGTTGTCCCGATCGGAGTGTGCCGGGGAGAAATCGGTGCGGAATTCCTCCGTTTGAATGCCTTCGGAAAGCCGCTCGGAATCGGATATTCCGTCAGGTTGGTCGGTTTTTCGAGGCTTGTCGGGTAGCGAAATGGGGACTTTCCGTCCTCTGCCGTTGTTCCCGGCTCGTCCATTGCCGTGCGATCCGGAGAAGCTCGTCCCGGGTCCCGGGACGAGCCGTCCTGGTCAGGGCCGTGTGGCGCCGCCCAGTGAGCTCAGGTCGTGCGCGTACGTGCCCACCGCGTGGGCGATGACGTCGATGTTGGTGTCGAACGCCGCCAGGTCGAGGTTGTTCAGGTCGTCGCCCTTGGCGTGGTAGTTCGGGTCGTACGGGGCGCCGGCCCGGCCGCCGAACTTCTCGGCCTGTGCGGGGGACTTGATGCCCTCGGCGCCGGTGAAGGTGCCGCCTGCGGGGATGCCGGTGGCGATGAAGGGGCCGTAGTCGGAGCGGCCGTCGAAGTCGGTGCCCTCGTGGGGCTTGCCCTTGCGGTCGAGGTAGGTGGTGATGAGCTGCTCGATCTGGGCAGAGCCCTGGGGGCCGGGGCCTGAGCCCTTGTGGTCGGAGTCGTCGCCGTCGTAGACGAGCTGGGCGGGGTTGGGGGAGGCGATCATGTCGAAGTTGAGGTAGAGGGCGATCTTCTTGCGCTCGGCCTCGGGGAGCCGGGCCACGTAGTGCCTGGAGCCCAGGAGGCCCAGTTCCTCGCCCGACCACCAGGCGAACCGGACCTTGTTGGTGGGCTGTTCGCCGGTCCGGCGGGTGCGGTCGGCGAGCTTGAGGGCGACCTCCAGCAGGCCGGCGGAGCCGGAGCCGTTGTCGTTGATGCCGGGCCCCTCGGGGACGGAGTCGAGGTGGCTGCCGAGGGCGACCACGTGGCGCGGGTCGCCGCCGCGGGTCTCGGCGATCACGTTGCGGGTCGGCTGCTTGGTGTGCTGCTGCTGGACGTCCAGGGCGACCCGGACCTCGCCCTTGCCCGCCGCGGCGGCCAGTGCCTCGCCGTCCGCCCGGGAGATGCCCGCGGTCGGCACCTTGCCGTCGGCCGGGCTGTCGAACGAGGGTCTGACCACGCCGCTCGCGGCGCCGTTGTAGATGATCGCGCCGACGGCGCCCGCCTGCGCGGCGGCCTTCTGCTTCTCGGCGAAGGTGCAGCCGCCGCGCTTGATCAGCGCGATCCGCCCGGTGAACGTGTCGGAGGCGTAGTCGTCGGGCGTGCAGCCGGGGGTCTCGTCCACCCGGGCGAGGGCGAGGGGCGCCCGGAGGCCGCCCTGCGGGGTGGACGGGGAGAACTCGGCCGCCGAGACCTTCAGGTCCCGGGCGTCGGGGGAGAGGACGGACAGCTTCTCGGTGAGGGTCTTCGCCTGCCAGATGTCGAACTCCTGGTACGCGACCCGGTAGCCGGCCCGCTTCAGCAGCCGGTACACGTACGCGGCCGACGCCTCGTGCCCGGGCGTGCCCGCGGCGCGGTTGCCGCCGTGGGCGTCGGCGATGCGCTGGAACGCCTTGAGGTGGCGGTAGGCGCCCTTGGCCGACGCGTCGCGCTCCAGCTTCTTCGCGAGCCGTTCGGCCCGTTGGTGCTGCCGGGCCGGTCCGTCGGCGGTCCTGGCGTCGGCGGTCCTGGCGTCGGCGGGGGCGGCGCCGAGCAGCACGGGGGCGGCGACGGCGGTGGATATCAGGGCGGTCAGAGCCCGGCGGCCGCGGGGTCGGTGGAGACGCACGGGGGTCCTCTCGGAAGGTCTGCGGGGGGTGGTGGCGCTCCCGGTGCGGTGAGCGCAGTGGTACGGACCTTAGGGACCGTTACCGGTCTCGCGGGAGCCCTCGCCGGGTCCCGACACAAGATCGCCACACGCCGGTCACGCCGGTCACGCCGGGCGTATCGGCCACGCCGGTTACACCGTGCATGTCGGCCATGGTGGCCATGGTGGCCATGCCGGACGTGCGGGGGCCGTGCCGTCGCCGGGTGGGCGGCGTGCACGGCCCGCGCCCGGGACTCAGCCCGCCTGCGCCTGGTTGTACAGCGCCTTGGCCTCGTCACCGAAGTACGGCCCGAACATCGTGTTCGGCAGGAAGGTGTAGCCGAAGCTGTTCACCGACGCCTGGAGCCCGGTGCCGGTGGCCTCGTCGAACGAGGTGAACCACGGGCCGCCGCTCGACCCGCCGGTCATGTTGCAGCCCAGTCCGTGGTCCTTGGTGAGCAGGAAGTCCTTCGTGGCGTTGCCGCTGCAGTGGATGAGCTTGCTGCCGTCGTACGGCGAGGCCGCCGGGAAGCCGAAGGAGTACATGCGCTTGTTGTAGCCGCCGTTGAAGTCCAGTCCCTGGCCGCCGACGACGTCCGTGAGCCGCTTCCCGTCGAGCGGGCCCACGACGGCGGCGCCGATGTCGAAGTTCATGTCCTCGCTCGCCGTCCACTGCGGGGTGGAGAGCGTCTTCGCCGCCGCCCACGTGCCGTACGGGGCCTGACCGTCGTGGTAGCCGGGCGCGAACGTCCAGTTGGTGTGCCAGTTGCCCTGGTACTTGACGCAGTGGCCCGCTGTGATCACCGTGCTGCGGTTGCCGCTGGTCACGGCGTCCCCGGAGCAGGAGGCCGTGCGTCCCTGCATGGTGAAGAACACCCGGCCGGACGTCTTGACCACCGCCCCGCCCCCCGTCCAGGGGCCGCCCGCCTGCGGGAACGAGCGGACGTCGGCCGAGGCCCGTCCCGTACCTGCGGCCGTCGGCGCGACGGTGGTGTGCCGTCCGCCCGGCGCGGGGGCGGACGGCGCCGCGATCCGGTCCACGGTGACGTCGAGCGGGGTGGCCGACCGCATCCGTTCCGGCGTCCAGAAGTCGGCGGTCCGCTGCCGCGCCTCCGCCGTGGCGGCTGCGGTGCGCTCGGCGACCGGCGGCGGCGCCGCGTCGGCCGCGCCGGCCGCGAGGCCGGGAACGGCCAGCGAGCAGGCGGCCAGCAGCGCGCCTGCGGCGGTGGCGGTCGTGCGGGGGTGGCGTCTCACGCGTACTCCTTCTGCCAAGGCCGGCGCGCGGGGCGCGCGGGCCGTGTGGGGGCCGGGCCGTGGGGGTGCGGGCCGGGCAGACGAGTGGTGCGGTTTCGACGTGCGTCGGAAAGAGTGCCACGGGTGAGCCCTGATTGACAGGGGCGCGTCAAGTCAAGTCCGGGCGGCGGCCGGGCGATTCGTTCGACGGGCGGGGGTGCGGGTCGCCGAGCCCGGCGCGCGAGGCATGGACGATGACCACGACTCCTTGATGCCTGAGTTGGTGGTGGGCGCCTTCGTGCTCGGTGAGGCGATGTCCTCCGATCTCCAGGCGAAACCGCCGGAGTTGACGCGCCGGAAGCCGGACTCGTTCTGCACAGCGCTGCGCTGGGGCTGCGCCCGGATCCCTGGTGCTGTGACCGGGAAGGTCCGCCGGTTGAGTACGCTGAGCCCGCTGTGGTGGACGAGGAGAGCGGGCATGATGCGAAGACCGTCGATGGACGAGGCCGTGGGGCTGCTCGAGAGCGAACTGGAGGCCGGGGGGCGGGGGCTTGCCGACCTGGACACGGAGGATGCCTGGTCTGCCTATCTCCGGTTCGGCCGACGGCTGTTCGACGTCTCGGGCGCACCGGATGCCGATGGCCTTCTGTTCCAGTACGGGATCTATTCGTTCAACGGCCCTGCGGCGTTCACGCTGAGCCTCACCCGGCAGTTCCAGGTCACGGACGGCCAAGGCGATCACGACCACTTCGTCCAGGTTGAGTGCGAGCTTCAATACGGATTCGCACCAGCCCTGCAGGCTCTGGGCAGCTTCGACTCGTGGTTCTTCCACGGCGCGGGCGACGATCTCGACGAGTGGGCCCGAGGGCTGAGCGGGCGGGCGGCCTGGACAACCATCCGTACCTTCAAGCCCGCCCGGATCAGAGTCTGCCAGGAGCAGGTGTAGGGCCGGAGGGCCGGATCAGGCAACGCTTTGCGTCAGTTCAGGAGGAGTCGCTGGAGTTGCTGGAGTCGGGCGCGAGCGTTTTGCCCGCGACTCCTGGCCGGGTGACGCCGTCGACTGCCACACAGATGCCGAAGACACGGTCGTGGCTGGTCCAGCCATTGACGCGGCCACGGTTGTTACTGATCCGCACCCGCTTCCTGGCGGGGTCCACAGACGACACCAAGTGCAAGTAGACCGTCCCGGCGACACGGGCGAGGACGATGTCGCCGACCTCCAGCTTCGACGGGGCGACCGGAGCGACGACCACCTGCTGCCGACTGCGTATCAGCGGGACCATCGACGAGCCGCTGGGCCGGAACGCCACGGTGGCGCCACCGGCAACCCTGCCTGCCACGGCATCCAATGCACCCATCCGGTGATCGTGACAGATTTCCCTGCACCACCCCACCGATTTACTTCCCCGTGCTCCACCGGCGAGACGAACGATGTCTGCTGCGGCACTGGCTTGGACGGACCAACGCGGCCTGGCTCTCGCCGACCTCGCCGCCACAGCCCCGAAGCCGCGCGCTCGTACCGTCGCTGTGGCTGTCGCTGTCGCTGCTGTCGCTGCTGTGGCTGCCGGATGCCCGGGCGTCCGGCGGGTGGCGTCCGGCGGACGGACAGGCGCAGGGCGCCGTCCCGGCTCGCGCAGCGGACGCGGCCGGAGCCGAACGTGATGTCCGGTGCGGTGCACCCCGTGCGGGGCTCCGCCGTCGCCTCCACCGTCAGGACCGTCTCGCCCAGGGGCCCGGCGAACGGCGTCCCGTAACAGCGTCCCGTCGTCGGCCGGCGCCACCTCGACGCGGCCTGGGCCGGCCTGCCGTAGCCCGCGCGGGGATCCGACCGCTCCACGATCAGGCACCAGTCCGGCCCAGTCCGGCCCGGCCCAGCCCAGCCCGGCCCGGTCAGGGCAGGAGCTGGCGCGTGTGCGAGTCCGCGGCTCAGCGCTGCCGGCGCTCGGGCGGCCAGCCGCGGCCGGTGACGAGCAGCGCGTACGTCTCGGGGCCGAGGACGGTCATGGCGATGTCCGCGGCCGACGCCGCGTGGTGGCCGTCGCGCAGGGAGCCCCCGGTCTTGGCCGCCAGGGCCCGGGCGCGGTGCTCGCCGTCGCCTCCTGGACTCCCGACGGCGTGATGGG
The DNA here is from genome assembly GCF_013055795.1 of Streptomyces sp. I05A-00742. Taxonomy (GTDB): domain Bacteria; phylum Actinomycetota; class Actinomycetes; order Streptomycetales; family Streptomycetaceae; genus Streptomyces. The sequence goes on along the minus strand of NZ_JABETO010000004.1, from coordinate 118,174 downwards.
CCGGATCGCCCACACCGTCCTGACCCACCTGGACACACCGCCGTCCGGCCCGGCCCCCACCCGCTGGGGCGATCCCGGACAGATACGGCCCTGGTTCGCGCCGCTCCCGGCCGTCGTGCGGACGCGTGTGCGGCACGTCCAGGTGGCGTACCCCTCGGGCGAACACGCCGTGCGCGTCTTCGAGAACAAGCCCGACCCGCTGCGAGCGCACCGTGCGGCCCTCCGGGCCGCCCTGACGGACCTCTTCCGCGCGGGCAACGGGCCACCGACGGCAGCCTCCTGCTGCACGTTCTCTACCTCCTGATTCTCGGACACGTCAGGTGAACCAGGGATCCGGCAAACGCCCCCAATGCCCCCAACGACCCAACTCGTTGCAAAGCAAGCCACCCGGCTGATAACTTCCCAACAAGTTGAAGAGTATCCGGAGGGTGGACGCGTGCTGCAGATCCAGATCGGCCCCGAACGCCCCGCCGGCCCGGGCGATCAGCTCAAGCGCACCACCCTCGGATGGCGACCCGGCATGAGCGAAGACCAAGCCTGGCAAGCCGGCCGCGGCATCTGGAAATTCAACGCCGACCGCGCCCTGTCCCAGAACGAAGTACAGATCATCAACACCCAGGGAACCGTCCTCGCCATCGCCACCATTACCGGCATCTCCAAACACGGTGACCGCTACGCCCTCGAAGGCCGCCTCCTGCGCGGCGACCCACGCGTCGGCCGGCCCACCCCCAGCCCGCACCTGTCCCGCAATCCCGTGACCTACATCTGAAGAAGGTGGCCCGGTGAGTGACTTCGACGCGATCGACTCGCTGCTCGCATCCGTCGGCCCCCAGGCCGAGCTCCCCGACCCCGCCACGCGCCGCGACCTGAGGGAACGGGCCCACCTGTCCAAGGCCCACCTGGCCCGCGTCCTGGGAGTCAGCCCCTCCACCGTCACCGGATGGGAATCCGGCCGGGACCCCGCGGGCGAGACCCGCACCAAATACGCGTACTTGCTCGACGGCCTGGCCGCCAAACTCGCCACCGAACCCGGGACGCCGCCAGCACCGGAGCCGCACCATCAGGACACGGACGACGACGGGGAAACGCTCGCCGTCCCGCCACCGTGCGTCCTGTGCGGCCACCCGGCCACCCGGCAAGTAGAAGGATTCCCCCAGCACCTCACCCCGGCCGACTGCCACAACCCGCCCCCACCCTCCACACCTCCGGCAGCCACCCCTACCCCCGCACCCGCTTCCGCCACCGAACAGAGTCCACCGCCCCGCCCCACCGGCCGCCCCCAGTCACCGGCCCGACGGCCGTTCCGCGAACCCTCCACCCCGGCCGACCTCATCCACGACACCGTCCAGCACACCCTCGCCGAACACGCCGGCAACATGGACACCGCCACCGCGGCACTCCTGAAAAAGGCCATCCCGGACGCGATGCACCTGCTCGACCAGACCCGCAAGGGAGCACGTTACGACGTCATCGCCCACCCCTGGCTCCCCGACATCCTCAAAAAACAGACCTCCCGCGGCGCCGACCAGATCTGGGAAGCCCGCCCCAAATGGACCCGCCACGACCTCCCCCCCGGCCACCACGAAATCACCGCACTCGACATCAACGGCGCCTACCTCAGCGCCCTCAAAACCCACCTCCCCATCGGCCAGCTCGAACACTCCTCCCACCCCACCCACGACCGCCGCCGCGCCGGAATCCACCTCATCACCCCACCCGCCTGGCCACACCAGCACGAACTCCCCAACCCCATCGGCCAACGCGACGAACCCGGCCCCCTCTGGATCACCGAACCCACCCTCCGCCTCCTGCTGCGTCTGTCCGGCCCCCCCTACAACCTGTGCGCACCACCGCAGATCCATGAGTCCTACACCTCCGGCGCCACGGAGAACCTCCTGGAAAAGTTCCGCATCGCCCTGAAGGACGCCCGGGACACGGCCATCGAACAAGGCGACACGGTGACACTGGAGTACGTGAAGGCGATGTACTCCAAATTCGTCTCCACCATGGGCGAATCCAACTACAACCGGGAGCTCTACCGCCCGGACTGGATGCACATCATCCGCTCCCAGGCCTTCGCGAACCTCTGGATGAAAGCCCTCAAAGCCCACAACGAGGGCCTGACCGTCGTCCGCGTGATGGGCACCGACGAACTCCACGTCATCGGCGACTGGCACCGTGTCTTCGCCGAAGGACGCGGCGTGACCGAAGTCAAAATCAAAGACACCTACACCGCCGGAACCGATCCCACCACAGACCAGTAACAGCAGCGGCAATAGTGGCCCACCCTCAGTTCCACCAAGCCGAGTTGAGAAGACGGATCAAGGCGGTGATTAATCCCGTGCCGCGGAGCCGGACGCACTGACATACTCCGCGCCGTGACAACTGACCACCGCCCCGGCCCGACTCTGACCACCGGCGAGCGCGATACCCAACTCAACGACCGGTTGACCGAGGAACTGGTCGCCTTCAACACCGCCGCCACAGGTGAGACCGACCGCGGCACGCTCTCGGTCAAGGTCACCGACGAAGCGGGTGAACTGGTCGGCGGACTCGCCGCATGGACCTGGGGCGGCCTCTGCGGCATCGAGCTGTTGTGGGTCCGCGAGGACAGCCGCAAAGACGGCTGGGGCAGCAGAATCCTGCAGGCAGCCGAGACAGAGGCACGGCGACGCGGTTGCGATCGCATCACCGTCTCCTCCTTCACCTTCCAGGCCCCCGGTTTCTACCAGCGCCACGGCTACACCGAGACCGGCCGAACCCTGGGCATCCCCGGAGGCCACGCGGATGTCCACCTGTTCAAGTCGCTGACCGACCCGACGCATCGCACCGCCTGGGGTCTGTCCGGGGGCTTGAGGCCCTGGGGTCGAAGCATGATTAACCTGCAGGTCCGTAGTGAGAACGGCAGGGTTGAGGCTCGATCCGAGCATGGTGTGGCCTGGGGAGCGGAGTTGGCCGCTCTTGACCAGTCGGTGTTCCCGATGCTGGGGCACCTGCTGCCCTATGCGGACACTGTTTTCAACAGCCGCCAGGTGGCCACCTTGCTTGAAGAACTATCGCGGCTGCCGCAGGGTGTGGTCACCCAGGAGTTCACGCGTGAGCTCCTGGACCTGGGCCAGATGGTTCTCGACGGACAACACCTCTACCTGTGGTTCCTCGGAGACTGAAACAACAGGTCCACTCAACCCCTGAGTCAAAGCGGGATTGCGACCGTAGTGACGGTGCCGTGGAGGACGTAGGCGCCTTTGTCATAACACGTGGTGGTGGCCCGGTGGTTCTTGAACCGATTGATCGCCTGTTCGGCCTCGTTGCGGCGCTCGTAGATCTCTGCGTGAAGCCGTTGTCAGACCGCCGTTGCTTCCGCGACGCTTGCGGTTGGCTCGCTGGCTCTTCGCCCTGTACGACACCGGCGACGGCAGTCGTCCTCACTGATCCACACTGATCCACGTGGTGAAGCCCCACGGGTTGTAGATCTGTAGCTTGTCGCCTTCGTGGGCGACTTATGAGAGCACGGCGTGCCCCTCGCGGTTGCCCTGCTCGTCGCGCCCCTGTACGCCGAGAGGCACGGGCTGGCCGTTGGCCACGGCCTTCTCGATTCCTCGCAGGGCGTTCTGGCGTGCCTGGGGGTCGGGCATCCGGTGGTACTCGTATGTGGCACCTGTGCGTGGGTCGAGTGATGACCGTCGGCCAGCGACGCCTTCACCGCCGCCAGTTCTTCAGCCGCATCGTCGATGCCGGCCCCTCTGGCTGAGTACGGCCTTCTGTTCAAACCTCAGATGGCGTCCTTCCAGCTTTCTGCTGCCATCCAGAAGCCCACCACCAATCGATACGAGATGTCACAGGTCCACGACCGATGACCGCTCCGCATCGTACCGAGCCGATCACAGATAGGGAGGGGCCGGGTCACCCACACACGACTGGCCCTACGAACACCACCGGGCCCTGGTTCCGGTCACCCCGCTCACCAGTGCTGTCCAGCCCACGGGACCACATCAACAGGGGCGGCTGATCGCCTGTCGTGCTGCGCACGTCGCGGCAGGCGTATGTGGGGCAGAATTTCGGTCATGGATTTTCGGATCGAGTGGCCTGAGCCCATGGACGAGTACGACTGGGCGATTCAGGAGGCCAAGGGCTGGCTGGAGGTGACAGTCGCGTGGGACGGTGGCGGGCAAGCCGTCGAGGTGTACGACCCGGTTCGACTTGCGCAGTCAGTAACCAACGAAACTGCCCGGCTCGGGCGGTTCACGGCCGGGCGCCTGCTGGTGGTCCCGAGTGTGACGCGCAAGAACATCGAATCTGCCATCTCCGCGATCGCGGACGAAGGTTTCTTCGATCACGGATAGCCCGATGCGGTGCGGCGTCCTGGAACAGCCCCGTCAGCACCAAGCAGGACCGCTCGAAGCCGCGGTTGACGGCGTGCCCGTCGATCCCCTGCCCGGTGCCGTCCACGGACTTTCGCGCTGCACGCTGGGCTTCGCGGCGAGGGCGGACAAGCCCGCCTCGGGCTCGGACAGGATGCCGCGGGCGACGGGCTTCTTGAGCTTCGAACGCATCCCCTCCGTGTGTCGGGGATCGGTGTCGCTGTCCGGAGCCTGGCGGATCTCCCTCGCGCGCAACCGACCGGCACCACCGGTGAACACCGCAATGATCTGCGGGTAACCAGGCGTGATTGGGGCGCGGGTGAGCGTGCCGGGCTCGGGGTCGGGAGAACCACAGGACAGGCACGGCTCCGGGCGGAACGTACCGATGGTGGGTGCCGCAGAAGTGTCAGGAGCGCCCACCCGGTGCGGACAGGGGTGTGCCGCGCATCGGGACGGCTGCCGCGAGGGCGGCGATGAGGTAGACGGCGCCGGCCGCGCCGAAGGCCCAGGCGTAGCCGTCGATCAGGTCGGTGCGGGCCGCGGCGACGGACATCAGGGCGGCCAGGCCGACCGTGGGGCCGAGTTCCATCGCGGTGTTCATCACGCCGCCCGCCAGGCCGGCCTGGTGCGGGGGGACGTCCGCGGTGATCAGGACGGCCGAGCCGGAGAAGACGAGGGAGGTTCCGGCCGGGAGCAGGAGGAGGCCGGGCAGCAGGCCGAGGGCGTAGGAGGTTTCGGGACCGATGCCGGCGAGGAGGGCGAGCCCGGCGGCTCCGGTGACCAGACCCGCGATGGTGACCCGGCCGGCGCCGAATCGGCCGACCAGCGGTCCGGCCGCGTAGTTGACCGCGAGCAGTGCGACGGTGAACGGGACGAACGCGCCCGCTGTGGCCAGTGGTGACCAGTCGCGTTGCTGCTGGAGGTAGAGCGAGAGCACGAAGGTCACCAGACCGGTGCCGGCCGCCGCCAGCAGGATTCCGGCCAGGCCGGTGAACCGGCGCGGCTCCAGCGTGAACCCGGGCGGCAGTAGCGGGCCGCGGACGCGCCGTTCGACCGCGGCGAACGCGACCAGCAGCGCGGCGCCGACGGCGAGCGGGACGAGGACCTCGGCCGAGGCCCAAGGGTGGTCGCCGCTGAGGATCAGCCCATAGCTGCCGATCGAGATGCCGAGCGTGGCGAGGACGGCGCCCGCGGGGTCGAGGCCCGGGCGGGCGGAGGACGGCGTGCCGGGGCCGGCCGGCAGCAGCCGCGGAGCCGTGGCCAGGGCGATGACCGCGACGAGGACGGGGACGGCGAACATCCACCGCCACGACACCCAGGTGGTGACCGCCCCCGAGGTGAGGGTTCCCACGGCCGCGCCGAGGACGGACACCCCGCCCCAGGTGGCCATCGCCCTGCCGAACGCGGCGGGGGCGGGGAAGAGGGCGCGCAGTACCGCCAGGGCCGCCGGCGCGGTCAGCGCCGCCCCGACGCCCTGGGTGAAGCGCACCGCCACCAGCGCCTCGAAGGCGGGGGCGAACGCGGCCGTGGCGGAGGCGAGTGCGAAGACCACCAGCCCCGTGGTGAACATCCGCCGCCCGCCGTACCGGTCCGCGAGCCGTCCGCCGAACAGCAGCAGCCCGCTGTACGGCAGCCCGTAGGCGGCGTTGACGAGGACCAGATCCGACGGCCCGAGCCCGAACTCCCGTCCGATGTCCGGCAGCGGCACCGCGATGAGGGTGATGGTGAAGATCAACGTCGCCTGGACGACGGCGAGTACCGCGAACCCGAGTCCGGCGCGGGGCGACGGCGCGCCGTGATCCGCCGCCGGTCCCGCTCTTCTTCCCCTTTCCACGCGCCCGGCAGGAAGGGGAGGTTCGTGCTCGGTGGTGCTGTCCTCGGTGGTTGCGGGCATGCTGAAGGTCTCCTTGTGTCCGGTGCGGGACCGTCGCGGGGACGGTGTGGGGAAGAGGGGCGGCGGGTGAACTAACTCGCCGACGGGATGAGCCGGCCCGCGCGGTGGTCCTCGACGGCCCGTGCGACCTCCTCGTCGACCAGGTCGTGGTTGATGGCGAAGGCGGCCGCCGCACCCATGCCGGCCGCCGTGACCACCTGCGCGCGCGGATCGGCGACATTGCCGACCGCCCAGACCCCGGGCACGCCGGTGCGGCCCGAGCGGTCGGTGGCCACCCGGCCGTCGTCTTCCTGCGCGCAGCCCAGACCGGTCAGGAGACCGTCGTGGGGCACCGGGCGGGGGAAGACGAACACCGCCTCGCGCGGGACCACACTGCCCTCGACCAGTTCGACGCCGCGCAGCCGGCCGCCGTCCACCACCAGCCGCTTGAGCACACCCTCTGCGACCCGCACACCACGCGCGGCCAGCCGCTCGCGCTCGCCCTCGGACAGCGCGAGGGTGTGCGGGAAGTACACGACGTCGTCCGACCACTGCCGCAGCAGCAGCGCCTGCGCCACCGAGCCCGGGTGGGTGCCGAGCACCCCGAGCGGCCGGTCGCGGACCTCGTAGGCGTGGCAGTACGGGCAGTGCAGCAGGTCCTTGCCCCACCGCTCCCGCACACCGGGCAGCGCGGGCAGTTCGTCGCGCATCCCGGTGGCCACGAGCACCCGGCGGGCCCCGAGCACCGCTCCGCCCGCCAGGCGCACGGAGAACCCCGGGCCGATGTGGTCCGCCTGCCGCTCGACCAGGTCCACCTGCCCCTTGATCAGGTCCACACCGTAACCGGCGGCCTCCTCCCGGCCCACCGCCAGCAGATCCGCCGGGGACATTCCGTCGCGGGACAGGAACCCTCTCATCTCGGCGGCAGGCGCGTTGCGCGGCCGCCCGGCGTCCACCACCGCCACCCGCCGGCGCGAACGTCCCAGCACCAGCGCGGCGTTGAGCCCGGCCGCGCCCCCGCCGACCACCACCACGTCGTATCCGCGGTCATCGGCCGCCTGCTCGTGCACCTTCATGTCGCTCATGGGCGATCACCTCCGCCCCCAGGCTGCGGTCGCCGTGCCTTTTTCGGCGACTGTTGTTGCCGTTTCCGGGACAAGGGGGCGAGGGGACGACGGGGCGAAGCCCTGGACAGCGCCACCCGCCAACCACCGCCCGCCTCGCGCAGCGGATCGCCCCGCACGCCGCCGACCCGCTGACCGACGAGATCACCGGGCACCGTTGGCAACCCGAGGCCAGCCGTCGCCCACCCGAGTCGCATGATAAACCGACAAATAATCAGTAGGGGTTAAATCCCTGCAGGGCCTCTATATGGCTTTGACACGGTGCGCTGTCATATCCGTGCCAGATCGCCCCGCTCGTCTCGTCGCACCCATCAGGGGAAGGCAGGAACATGGGCAGATTCAGGTACGGAACCACGGCATCGGTCATCGCGCTGGCCGCCTCGGGGCTGCTCGCGGCCGCGGGAGGCACGGCTCACGCGGAAGCGGCCCAGGACACCATCAGCATGCTGAAGCAGGAGAAGACCCAGTGGTGCTGGGTCGCCTCCGGACTGACCATCGCCAAGTTCCAGGGCTACGGCTCCACACAGACGGACTTCTGCAACCGGGCCCAGCCCTACTACGGCTGCAACAACCAGCCCGCCACGCTCGACGACATGGCCAGGGCCTGGAGCAGCCTCGGTATGGCCCACCCCGGCTCGGGCCTGAACAGCGCGGCCACGTTCAACCAGGTGTACACCGACGTCAAGGCCGCCCGGCCGATCGGCGCCCGCATCGGATGGACGTCCGGCGGCGGCCACATGAACGTGGTCTACGGCTTCGACACGTCGAACAACACGATCGCCGTGGCCGATCCGTGGCCGGACACCGCCACGTACACCTGGTGGAACTACAACGACTACGTGAGCAACAGCTCGTCCAAGTGGACCCACTCCCGCATCGGCATCTCCCGCTAAGGCAGGCGACATGCGCGACACCAGCGGCACCAGCGGCAACAGAACGTCCAGCAAGCGGGCGGCCTCTCGCTTCTCCCGCCTGTCCACCGTCCTCGCACTGAGCGCGTCCGCACTGCTCTCCACCCTCTGCCCGGCCCACGCCGCCCCGGCCAAGGACCCGCTGCCGGCCGACATCCCGGACTACCAGGCCGCCCTCGACGCGGTGAAGTCCACGGCCGTCCACAACGCCGTCTGCCGCTTCCTGAAGGCCCCGCTGCCCAGCGGCGGCACCGGCGGGCCCGTACAGACGATCCCCGAGACGGCCGAGCCGTGCCAGGGTCTCCCGGCCTTCACGATCAAGGACCCGCTGGCACTGAACGAGATCGCCCCCGGGTTCGTCGCGGGCACCTCCCAGCCACTGCCCACCGAGGCGGTCAAGCTCACGCAGCTGGTCTCCTCGCTGAGCACCACCGTCAACGGCCGCAACGCCACCGTCATGCTCGCCCCCACCCAGGGCGGCGGCTGGCACCTGGCCGCCGTGCGCGACGGCGACAGCGACGCCACCTACGCAGGCAAGGCCACCGTGGGCACCCTGGTCTTCACCGAGCCCCAGATCCGCGGCTGGTACCAGCTCAAGCTCAACACCGTCGAACCGCTCAACGACCAGGCCCGGCAAGGGCTTGGCGGCCAGGCGTCGATGTCGCTCAGCGACTACCAGAAACTGGTCAAGGCCCGCTACGCCGACAAGCTGCCCGGTTCGGAGTACGACACCAAGGGATACTCCAGCGGCTCCAGCCCCTCGCACAAGGCGGACGACTCCTTGTCCTCCACCCCGCTCCTCGCCGGCGGTTCCGGCGCGGCACTCGCCCTCGCGGCAGGTGCCGCCGCCCTCCGCCGCCGTCACCGGCGCGCAAACACCGGCTGAGTCCGACCCCGCCCCACCCCGTACGTCCCCTCCCTCCGCCCCGGCAGCCGGCCGGGGCGGAGTCATGGGTATCGGGCGCCGCACTTGGCCGGCCTCGCGGCCGCGCCCGCGTCCGTATCCCGCGCACACACTCTGGTGGATGAGATGTCACCGCGATGGACGATGACGACTGCCGCGAGGCCGACGGCCAGGCCGAGAGCGGTCTGCGGACCGAACGGTTCGCCCAGCATGAGGGCTCCCCAGACCGCCGTCACCGGGGCCATGAGGAACATGAGCGTGTTGACCTCGGTGACTCCGGAGCGCCTCAGGATGAGCCAGTACAGCCCGTATCCGCCGAAGGTCGACAAGGCTATGAGCCAGGTGATGGCTGCCCAGAATGAGAGCTCGGCGGGTGGCTTCGCGGCTCCGGCGCTCACGGCAAGTGCCGTGAAGATGACGGCACTGGTGGTGCAGTGCACCGTCAGCGACACCGCGGGCGCGACCCGTGCGCGGGAGCGGCTTTCGAGGAACGTGGCCGCTACCAGCGAGAACATGCCGGAGAAGGGGATGAGATAGGCCCACCAGGCCGTACCGGTGCCGACCGCGGCATCGGCCATGGTGACGATGGCGACGCCGCTCACCCCCAGGCACAGGCCGAGCCACTGCTTGTGTGAGACGTACTGACCCAGCAACGGTCCGGCAAGTGCGCCGGCGACGAGAGGCTGGACGCCGTCGATCAGGGCTGTGGTGCCGCTGGAGACCCCGAGTTGGATCGCGTAGTAGACGGTGAGCAGGTAGCCGCTCTGCGACAGCATGCCGATCAGAGCCTGCCGGGCCACATCCCGTACCGCGAGGTCCCGCCACGACGTTCTGGTGACGGCGGCAATGGCGATCAGGATGACGGCCGGCGGCAGGAAGCGCCACATGAGGATCGTGACCGCGGACGCACTGCCGGCGCCGAGCCCGGCTCCGATGAACCCGGAACTCCAGCAGATCACGAAGGCGATCGAGAGCAGGAAGTTCACGCCTCACCCTCCACTAAACAGATCGGTATACCCATCGACCGACTATACAGGTCGGTATACTTCTGAGGTATGGGCACTACTGAGGGGCCGCGACGGATCACGATGACGCCCGCCGCACGGCGCGCTCTGGAGGCCGCCGCGAGGCTGTTCTACGAGCGCGGCATCCATGCCGTCGGGGTGGACCTGATCGCCGCCGAGGCCGGGGTGACGAAGAAGACCCTCTACGACCGGTTCGGTTCCAAGGAACAGATCGTCGTGGAGTACCTCGCCGACCGTGATGAACGCTGGCGGGCCTTCCTCGCCGAGCACCTCGACGCCGCACAGCCGGCGCCGGAAGCGCGCGTCCTGGCCGTCTTCGACGCCTCACGCGCGTGGTCGGTGAAGAACAGTTCCAAGGGGTGCAGCATGGTCAACGCTCACGCCGAGATCAGCGATCCGTCCCACCCGGCCCACCCGATCATCACCGGGCAAAAGGAGTGGATGCTCGCCCTGTTCACCGATCTAGCCGGAGACATCGCCCCGGGCGGGGCCGCCCAACTGGGCCGGACGCTCATGCTGCTTCACGAAGGGGCGCTCGTCGCCCACGGCCTGCACATCTTCCCGGACCCCATCGGCCATGCCCGCGAACAGGTGCGAACTCTCCTCGCCCTCGCAGGGGGCGCCGCAGCATGATGACCCCGTGCCTTCCCTGACGAGCCTGTCACTGCGCCCCTACGAGCCCACCGACCGGACACCGCTCCTGGCCCTGATCGACGCCGACCGGCTTCCCGGGCAGCCGCGAGCCACCGCCGCCATGCTGGTGCGGGCGATGCAGGGCAGTGCTGCCCAGGAAGACCCCTGGTGGGGCGAGTACGGACCGCCGTCTGTTCAGGTGGCTGTCGATGCCGGCGGGGCCCTCGTGGGGGCGGTCTCGTGTGCGCGGCGCGCCGAGGACGACGCCGGGCTGATTCAGTGGCTGCACTGCCGTGAGGACGCGGCGGTGGCCGAGGGGCTGATCGCTCATGCGCTGACCGCCTTGCCGCCGCGCCCTGTTGAAGCCTTCCAGTTCGCCACCGCGCTCACGCAGGGCCTGGAGGCGCTGCCGGTTCGCCATCGGCCCGTGACGCGGGCGGCGCTGGAGCGTGCCGGGTTCGCGGGGGAGCGTCTGTGGCGGTACATGCGCGCGGAGTTGCCGCGTCCGGAGCTGCCGCGAGCCGTGGGCCTTGACATCGTGGACGATACGGAACGCCGGGCGGCGCGGAGGTTGCGGGTCCGGCGTGAGGGGCGGACGGTTGCCGAAGCGGTCGTCGGGCCGCCGGTTCAGGGGATCGGCGTCCTGTGGTGGATCGAGGTCTGCGCCGAGGCACGGGGGCGTGGTCTGGGGCGCGCTGTGCTGGGTTCCGCCCTCGCAGCCCTGGGCGACTTGGGTGCCGATCAGGTGGTCCTCTATGTGGACGATGACGAGCCGCCCGGTGGTGAGCGTGACCGGACGGCCGCCAACGCCCTGTATCAATCGGCGGGGTTCACCGAAGTCGACCACTTGTGGTCGTACAGCCTGCACCGGGGCGCCGCTACCCCAGGTCGAACGCGTTCCGTAGCCCCAGCCCCAGCCGCACCTCGTCCTGGCGCTTGAACACCTCCAGCTCCGGCGCCCGGTAGAGCGGTGTGATGGTGCACCGTTCGGCAGCCGAACCCGCCTCGTCGAGGAGCGCGTTGACCGCCGCGCGGGCGGAGGCGTTGGCGCCCTCCATCGTGGCCAGGTCGATGTCCGTGGCCACGTAGTCGCCGGCGAGGTAGAGGTTGGGGATCGCGGTGCGGGCCTGGGGGCGGTTGGCCCAGGTACCGACGGGGTGGATGAGGAGCTGCTCGTCGTTGGTGGCCTCGGGGCCGCCGAGGCGGACGGCGGGGTCCAGGAACCAGGAGTGCAGGGTGGAGTCCTTGAGCACGGTGCGCCCGGTGTCGTTGAGGCCGGCCTTCAGCTGCGCCCACACCTCGCGGGCGACCTCCTCCCGCGTGCACTGCTTGGCGGTCTTTCCGTAGAGGATGCCGGGCTTGTCCCACTCGGAGACGTCGCAGGAGAGGCAGTCGGCGACCGTGCCGTCCCCGTAGTCCCGCCGGAGGTCCCGCCCGGGCCAGAACTGCGCCTGCGCGATGGACGTGATCGACCAGGCGGAGTCGATGTGGTTGACGTGTCCGTGGATCACCGGAGTCGGTTCGGTGAGGTAGAACTGGATGCCCGTCATCCAGTCCGTGCGGAGCGCGTCGCAGCGCGCGAGCCGCGGGTCGGCGGCCCGTACCCGCGCGTTCCAGGTGGTACGGGCGTGCTCGACCGGCATGGCGGAGACGAAGTGGTCGGCGGTGACGGCCCGTCGGGCGCCGCCGGGGTCCTGGAGTACGGCCTCGGCGATCCGTCCGCCGTCCGGCCGCAGGTCGCGCACCTCCCATCCGGTGCGGAACTCGACGCCCAAGGACCGCAGGTGGGTGACCCACGGGTCGATCCACGCCTCGTTGGTCGGGGCGTTGAGCAGCCGGTCGGGAGGGCCGTCCGCGCCCCGGCCCAGGAGGTTGAAGAGGAACGCCTCGGCGCAGGTCGCCACGGTCTTGGTGCTGGCGACCTCGGCCTTGGTGGCCACGATGTTGCGGGTGAGGCCGATGCACAGCAGCTGCCGGTAGTTGGCCGACATGCGGGCCGCGCGCGTGAACTCCCACCACGGGGTCCGTTCCCACTCGGTGTGCCGGCGGCGCTCGCAGCTCGTGAACCAGACCAGTAATCGCCCCGCGAAATAGGCGATCTCATGGGCGGGGAGCCCGGCCAGGGTCTCCAGCAGGGCGGTGAGCGCCCTCCGGAGCTCGTCCGGGGTGAGGACCGGCGGCGGGGTGACGGTGCCGCCGAACGGGAAGCGGATGTCCTCCCGGCCGGTACGGGCGATCATCATCTCGCCCGGGGCCACCAGGTTGTCGTGGCAGCCGTTGCGGTTGCCGGGGAACGGGATGCGGCGCAGGGTGTCCGGGAGGTTGTGGTAGATCCCGGGGATGAAGCGGAAGCCGTGCTCCCCGGGCAGGGGTCTCCGGCCGCCGCGCGCGCTGCCGGGCACGTCCATGCTGCGTGCCTTGCCGCCGAGGGCGTCCTTGCGCTCGTACACCGTCACGCGGAAGCCCCGCTCGGCCAGTTCGTGGGCGGCGGTCAGCCCGGCGACCCCGCCGCCGAGCACCGCGACCGTCCGGCCGCCCGCGCCCCTGCCGCCCCTGCCGCTTCCTCCGGGGGACGCGGCACGGGCCGTCCCGCCGAGCGCCGTGGCGGCGGCCGCGGCCGTGGCGCCACCGATGAACACCCTGCGCGTGCTGCCCTTGCTGCCCTTGTGCTCCACTGTGATCACAACCCCCTACCGGCGGTAACGTGTCGTGTGGCGCAGGAGCTTAGGGGCGTCCCACCTCCCCCGACAGGAACCGTGCACGGGCAACACGAGGATGGCCGGAACCCGCCGTCGGGGTGATTGAAAGGCCGCTCCGAACCCGTCGACCATGGAGGGGACCGGTGACGGGCGGCCGCGCCCGGGGGAACCGGGCAGGAGGCATGGTCTGTGGGACTGCGGATCCATTTCGGCAGCGACGACTTCGTCAGGACACGGCTGGCGCAGACGCCCGACCCGATGTGGGAGGTGCTGCTCAGCCTGCACATGCTCCAGACCAATGACGGCCCGCTGGTGTTCGACCAGTGGCGGCGCGACCTGCGGAGCAGACTGGACCCCGCCGCGCGCCGCCTGCTGGCCCTCGCCCCGCCGAGCGGGTACTCGCCCGACTTCCTGACCCCGGCGGCCGGCGCGGGCGGCCTCGACCTGGGCCTCAGCGCCCTGATGTCCACCCCGCGCGGCCGGCTGCGGGACGACCTCACGCGGTTCGCCGTCTCGCAGGGGCGGACGGCGCCGTGGATGCGCGGCATCGCCGAAGGCGACCCCGAGGCGCTCAGGGGGCTGGGGGAGGCCGTCCAGTCGTACTACCGGGTGGCGCTCGCCCCCCACTGGTCGCGGGTGCGTGCCGAGGTCGGCGCCGACCTGGCCGCCCGCAGCCGGGTGATGACGGCCGCCGGCCTGCCCTCCGGCGCTTTCGACCATCTGATGCGGACCCTGCACCCGACCCTGGAGTGGCAGTCACCGGTACTGATCATGCACGGGCCGCATGTGGAGGGGGACCTCCACCTCGACGGACGCGGACTCCTGCTGCTGCCCTCGTTCTTCTGCTGGCGGAAGCCGACCGTGCTCCGCAGCCACGACCTGCCACCGGTCGTCGTCTACCCGATCGAGCACAGCCCGCTCCAACTCGCCCCCGGACGCGGGCCCGGCGGCCGTGACCGGGGGAGCCAGGGACTCGTCGCCCTGCTCGGACGGACGCGGGCGACCCTGCTGGAGGCCGTCGCCGAGGGCGGCACCACCACGGAGCTGGCCCGCACCGCCGACATCGCCGCCGCGACCGCCAGCCACCACGTCTCCGTCCTCCGCGAGGCGGGCCTGCTGATCACCCGCCGCGTGGGCGGCGCCGCCCTCCACACCCTGACCCCGCTCGGCGTCCAACTCCTCAACGGGCGCCGGGTGGCGTGATCGTGGCACGCCGCTGACCTGGCGCATTAGATCCTGGTCTTATGCGGTGGCCGGAGGGTCCGCTCTGCTGGAAGCTGGTTCCCAGGGGGATGCGGGGGAGAGACGGGGGACCGACGTGACAGGACGTGAGCCGGGACGTGAGCCGGGGAGGTCCGGAGGGGCGTGCACCCGATGAAGGGGGCACGCTCCACCGGCCCCGAGGTGCCGACGGGGGTGACCGCGGGAGTCGCCGTGTACGACCGCGGTTCGGGCACCTTCACCGAACGGCTCGACCCGGACCAGCGGTTCCGGTCGGCGTCAGTGGTGAAACTGCTGATCGCGCTCGACCACCTGGGGGACCGCGGTCCGGACGCCCTGCCGCCGGACGACCGCACCCGGCTGGCCGCGATGCTCGCGAGCAGCGACGACGACGCGGCCGGCCACTTCTGGGAGCGGAACGGGGGATCCGGCGTGATCACACGCATGGTCTCCCGTCTCGGACTGACGAACACCGCGGGACCGCCCGCGGATTTCCCGGGCCACTGGGGATATTCGGCCATCACCGCGGCCGACACCGTGCGCGTCTACCGCCATCTGCTGGACGCGGCGCCGGAGCCCGTCCGCACGGCCGTGCTGGGGCCGCTGCGGCGGGCGACCCGGCACGGCACCGACGGATTCGACCAGTTCTTCGGCATACCCGCCGCCTGCGCCCCGCCCTGGGCCGTGAAGCAGGGCTGGTCCGGCTACCCGCCCGCCCGGCCGGGGTGCGGCGGAACCGCCGGGGTGGACCTCGGCCGGCCCGCCCTCCACACGACGGGGGTGGTGGGGGCGGACGACCGGTGGATCGTCGCCGTCCTGACGCTGCACCCGGTGGGGACGTCGTACGAGGCGGCGTACGGGGCGGTGACGGGGATCGTGCGGTCGCTGGGGGTGGGGTAGCCGTTCTTCGCAGCGGAGTCCCGGTGTTCAAAGAAGCATGGAGCCCGTGACAGTGACCACCGGTCCGTGAGGTGCCGGACCGAAATCGGGGAACTCGACGGCCGGGCCGAGTGCCCGATAGTCCTCGACCCGGCGGACTCCGCAACCGCCGCACGTCATCACGCCTTCACTGGTTGTCCACTCCTCGGCGGGATGAGGACACGGCCCTCTCGTCAGCGATACGGATCGCCGCACGGTGAGCGAGATTCTCAGGGCGGCCGGGACGACGGGCGACGCCGTCCGGAGCCGGTGCGGCGTCACGGCTGCCTCATCCACGCCCGCCACCCCCGCTTGACGATCTCCGTGTAGGAGCTGTGCGACGGGTTGGTTCTGACGTGCTCCAGGATCCACAGGGTTCCGGACTCCTGGGTTGTGCTGCGAGCCGATCCCTCACCGCACAGATCGCACTCCTGGGCGTACGTCAACGGCTTCGCGTCCGGCTCGCCATCGGGCTGAACGGTCCAGTCCACACGCTTGATGACGCTGCGAGGGCTCATGATTCACCGACCTCGCGGCGCGACGACGTCGGTGGTTCCTGGCGCGGTCTCGTGTCCTGCTCGTTGCTGTGCGGCATAAGCGCCCCTGGTGGTCGGTGGCTGTCTCGCCACCACCATGCGATGTGGCACCGCCTCGGCCCAGGGACAGGGCGTGCGAGTCCCCGCAACAGCTGGGACGCGGTGTCCTACCTAGCCCTCGACTTCCAGGCGGATCGCCAGGTCCCTGATGGGGGAGTTGCGCCGAAGCTCGCGTTCCCGCAGTTCGGCGACGAGGTGCCGGGATGTGGCGTGGTACCTCATCCACTCGGGAGCTGTCTGCTCTGCGACGAGCAGAGCCCGCGTGGCCGCGCCGTCCCTGCGCATCTCGGCGTGGGCGAGGGCACGGTCCAGGAAGTGCCGGGCACGCCATGTGGGTGGGAGGCCGGACACCTGGGGTATGCGCTTGGCGTGACTGAGGGCCTTGTCCGGTTTCCCCATGTCCACGTATGCGTTCACCATGGCCACTCCGGCGTTGGTCGGCCCGAACGGCGTCGCATAGTCGAGCCGGTCCACGCCCACGCGTGCGGCGGCCGCGGCGGCCAGCGAGAGCAAGTCCTCAGCGGTGTCGGGACGCTCTCCCCGGACGGCGGCGGTGGCGCCACGGAGCAGCAGGATTCCCCACATCGAGAGGTCGATGGGCTCTGACCTGAACCCGGGGTCGATGCGCTCCGCCATCCGTACTGCCACATGCTCGGCGTCCGCGACACGGCCCTGCTTGGAGAAGATCCAGGACAGGGAGGACACCCCGATGATCTCCAACCGGGGGTCGTCGGACTGCTTCGCGGCGGCCATGGACCGCTCCAGGGCCGTATAAGCCGCGTCCTCCTTGCCGAACGCCGTCAGGGTCGTGGCGGCTACCTGGTACGCCTCGGCGAGCACGGCGAAGGAAGCCGCACGGTCCTTCCCCGTGTAGGCGCGTACGGCAGCACGCGCATCCGCCAGGAGTGTCGGCAGCACCGCGGTGATCTTCGTCAGCTCGCCCAGGCGCCGGATCCGCTCAGTGCCTCGGAGGCTGTCCCGGAGCTGGGCCATCGTCGGCGGCTCCCAGTCCTCGGGTTCGCCGAGCCCTGGGAATTCCCACGAAGGGGTTACCGATTGCCGAAGCGTCAAGAGGCTCGGAGGCTCGGTCCCATGGGAGGGCTCCAGCACTGTGGGTGCTCCGAGAAGGACGGATGTCTCCACGTCCAGCGCTCGGGCGAGTTTGTGGAGCGTGGCCATGCGGGCCGTAAACCGTTGGTTCTGCTCCAGCTTCCGTACCGTGTCCACACTGAGCCGCGCCGCCTCCGCGAGACCTTCCTGGGTCAGGCCGCGCCGTACCCGCAGTTGCCCCAGCCGGTCACCAAGTGTTGTCGCCATGTCCCCGCCTGTCCGCAGAACAGAACGTCCGCGACCACGGTACGCCGACGGCGGAGCCGGCATCGAGACGCGACGGTCCCCGGAGATCTCACCGCCGCGCCGGGATCACCAGCGGCGTCCCCGTCTCCGGGTCGGGGATCACCCGGCACGCCAGGCCGAACACCTCCCGCACCAGATCCGCCGTCACCACGTCCCCCGGCACCCCTTCCGCCACCACGCGACCGTCCCTCATGGCGATGAGGTGGGTGGCGTAGCGGGCGGCGTGGTTGAGGTCGTGGAGGACGGCGACGAGGGTGCGGCCCTGCTGCTCGTGGAGCTCGGCGCAGAGGTCGAGGACGTCGATCTGGTGGGCGATGTCGAGGTAGGTGGTGGGCTCGTCGAGGAGGAGCAGGGGGGTCTGCTGGGCGAGGGCCATGGCGATCCAGACGCGCTGCCGCTGGCCGCCGGAGAGTTCGTCGACGTGCCGGTCGGCGAGGGCGCCCACGCCGGTGGCGGCCATCGACTCCTGGACGACCCGTTCGTCCTCGGGCGACCACTGCCGCAGCAGCCCCTGGTGGGGGTAGCGGCCGCGGGCGACGAGGTCGGCGACGGTGATGCCGTCGGGGGCTGTGGAGGACTGCGGGAGCAGGCCGAGCGTCCGGGCGACCTGCTTGGCGGGCAGCCGGCCGATCGCCTGCCCGTCCAGCAGGACGGAGCCGGCGGACGGCTTGAGCATCCGGGACAGGGCGCGCAACAGGGTGGACTTCCCACAGGCGTTGGGGCCGACGATCACCGTGAAGGACTGGTCGGGGACGGCGACGGACAGGTCCTCCGCGACGGTCCGCCGGTCGTAGGCGAGGGTGACGCCCCGGGCGACGAGCCGGGACGCCGTCCGGTCGCCGGGAGCGGTGGGGGTGCGTTCGGTCTGCTGGGTGGTCATGGGTGCCGCCTCGCCGAAGTGGGGGATTCCGGAGGTCCGGAGGGGGACGCGGGTGCCGGGCGGGGGCTCATATGCGGCCCGCCCGGCGTTCGCTGATGAGCAGCCAGACGAGGTAGGCGCCGCCGAGGACGCCGGTCACCGCGCCCACCGGCAGCCGGTCGGCGCCGAAGGCGCGCTGGGAGGCCCAGTCGGCGCTGATCAGCAGGGCGGCGCCCATGCAGGCGGCGGGCGCGAGCTGGGGCCCGGGGGAGCGGGTCAGCCGACGGGCGAGCTGCGGGGCGGAGAGGGCCACGAAGCCGATGGGACCGGCAGCGGCGGTGGCGGCCGCGGTCAGCAGGGTGGCGGTGCCCAGCAGGACCAGGCGCGTCCGCTCCACGGGCACCCCGAGCGCGTATGACGCGTCGTCGCCGAGCTCCATCATCGTCAGCCGGCGGCCGTACAGGAGGACGACCGGCAGCAGGACGGCGCAGACGGCGGCGAGCGGCCCGACGTCGTCCCAGCCGCGCCCGTCGAGCGAGCCGGTGAGCCACATGACGGCCCGCTGCGCGTCGCTGAACTCGGCCTCGGTGAGCAGGTAGCCGTTGACGGCGGTGAGCACGGCGGCCGTTCCGATGCCGACCAGGACGAGGCGGTAGCCGTGTACGCCCTTGCGCCAGGCGAGCGCGTACACGAGCAGCCCGGTGGCCAGGCCGCCCGCCACGGCGCCGACGGCCACGGCGGTGGTGTCGCCGTGGAAGAGGACGATGACGCAGAGCGCCCCGGTGGCGGAGCCCTGGCCGAACCCGACGACGTCGGGGCTGCCGAGCGGGTTGCGGGCGACGCTCTGGAAGACGGCGCCCGCCAGGCCGAGGGCGGCGCCGACGAGCAGGGCGGCGAGGCCGCGGGGGAGCCGGAGTTCGTTGACGATGGCCTCGTCGGCCGGGCTGCCGCCGCCGGCCAGGGTGCGGGCGACGTCGGCGGGGGAGAGCGGGTAGTCGCCGCTGCCGAGCAGGGCCAGGGCGGCGAGCAGCGCGACGGCGGTCAGGGCGGCGCAGACCGCCAGGGAGCGCGGGTCGACGCGGACCGAGAGGCCGCCGCCGGGCCGGACCACGCGGCCGCGGACGGGGACGCGGACCGGGACGCGGGACGTCCGGGACTTCACAGCTGGGCCACCTTCCGGCGTCGTACGAGCTGGAGGAAGACCACGCCGCCCACCAGCGCGGTGACGATGCCGACCTGGAGTTCGGCGGGGCGGACCACGACCCGTCCCGCGATGTCGGCGCCGAGCAGCAGCACCGCGGCGAGCACCGCCGACTGGGGGAGGAGCCATCGCAGATCGGGTCCGGTGAAGGAGCGCACGATGTGCGGGATCATCAGCCCGACGAAGGCGATGGGGCCGCAGGCGGCGGTGGCGCCGCCGCACAGCAGGGTGATGGCGAGGAAGGACACCGCCCGGGTGCGGGTGAGGTCGGTGCCCAGGGCGCGGGCCGCGTCGTCGCCGAGGGCGACGGAGTTCAGCGGACGGGCCAGGGCCAGCGCGAGCACCATGCCGACGAGCAGGAACGGCGCGACCCGGAGCACGATGCCCGGGGTGGCGGAGGCGAGCGAGCCGACGGTCCAGAAGCGCAGCCGGTCCAGCGCGGCGGAGTCCATCAGCTGAACGGAGTTGATGTATCCGTGCAGGGCGGCGGAGACGGCGGTGCCGCCGAGCGCGAGCCGTACCGGGGTGGCCGAGCGGCTGCCCCCGATGAGATAGACGAGGACCGCGCAGAACCCGGCTCCCAGGAACGCGAACCACACATAGCCGGTCAGCGAGGTGACGCCGAGAAAGCTGATCGCCGTGACCACCGCGGCCGAGGCCCCGGCGTTGATCCCGAGCAGGCCGGGGTCCGCGAGCGGGTTGCGGGTCAGTGCCTGCATGACCGCCCCCGCGAGCCCGAGCGAAGCGCCGGCCAGCAGCCCCAGGAGGGTGCGGGGGACGCGGACCTCGCGGACCACGATGTCGTCCGTGGTGCCGGTGAAGCCGAAGAGCCCGTGCAGCACATGGCCGAGCGGCACGGCCCGGGCACCGATCACCAGACTGAGCACGACGAGGAGCAGCAGGATCGCGCAGGAGGCCAACAGGAGCGCGCCGCGCGGGACTTCACGCCGCCGGGCCTCCGTGGGAGGGGGTGCCGCCGCGATGGGCACCGGCCTGTTCAACAGCATTCAGATAGGTTAGCCTAACCTCACTTATTACAGCTATATGCGTAAACCAATCCCGTCGATATTCCCCCGTTCCCCCTTTCCCCCCGCCGCCCGGGCCCCTCGGCGCGGCCGGGGACGCGGGAGCCGTGATGAGAGCGAGGCGCCTTGACCGCCCCCGATCGTGCACGAACCGAGCTGATCACCCGGCCGGAAGGGCCCGGACGACGCCGTGCGCCGCTGTCGCGCCGCGGCCTGTTCGCCGCCGGAGGGGCCCTCGGTCTCGGCGCCCTGCTGACGGCCTGCAGCGACGACGGCGACTCCGGCGGCTCCGACGGCTCCGGGGACGGGAAGTCCACCGGCGCCTGGAGCTTCCGCGACGACCGCGGCGAGACGGCGAAGGCGAAGGCGACGCCCAAGCGCATCGTCGCGTACGTCGCGTCCGCCGCCGCCCTGCACGACTTCGGCATCGACTGCGCGGCCATCTACGGGCCTTCGCAGCTCAAGAACGGCAAATCCGCGCCGCAGGCCGGGAGTCTGGACGCCGGGCGGATCCCCTCCCTGGGCACCACCGGACAGTTCAGCATCGAGAAGTACGCTGCGCTGCGCCCCGAACTCCTCGTGGCCAACGTGAACGTGGGCAAACACCTGTGGCAGCTGCCGGAGCAGAGCGAGGAGAAGATCCTCGGCTTCGCGCCGAGCGTCGGCATCCGGACGTCCGACGTGTCCCTGGTGACGGCGGTCCAGCGGTATGCCGATCTCGCACAGTCGCTCGGCGCGGACATGAAGGCGAAGGCCGTGACCGACGCCAAGGCCCGCTTCGAGCAGGCGGCCGAGCGGCTGCGCAAGGCGGCGAAGGCCAACGGCGGGCTGCGGGTGCTCGCCGTCGCCGCACAGCCCGACGCGCTGTCCGCCGCCGTGCCCGACAAGCTGCCCGACCTGCGCTACTACAAGGAGCTCGGCGTCCAGCTGATCGTCCCCAAGCAGCCCGGCCCGCCCGGCTACTGGGAGAAGCACAGCTGGGAGAACGCGGACGCCTACCGCCCGGACATCCTCTTCTACGACCAGCGCTCCAACAACATGCCGCTCGACGAGGTGGCCCGGTCCAAGCCCACCTGGAACGACCTGCCGGCGGTGAAGGCCGGTCAGGTCGTGCCCTGGAACAACGAGGCCCAGTTCACCCATGCGGGCTACGCCCCGCTCATGGAGAAGCTCGCCGATGCGCTGGAGAAGGGGAAGAAGGTCGGGTGACCCCGGGAGGCCGGCCGACCCCGGGAGGCCGGCCGACCCCAGGGGGCCGGTCGGCTCCGGAGGGCCGGCCGGCCCGGCGTCACGTCCCGAGGACGCCGTCGAGGATGTGCCGGACCCCCAACTCGTAGTCGTACCGCGCCTCCAGCTCGCGCGAGTCGTGCGCGTACGAGCCGAGGTGCGGGTACGCGCTCTCGGTCTCGCGGGTGGCGGTCTCGGGGTAGTGGCGGGTCGTCCGCCCCCTGCCCCCGGAGGCCGCGGGATGCGCGCGCGGCGGTGTCGAGAGGACGTGGCCCGCCGTGTAGTACCAGAGGGTCTGGTGGGCCCAGAACGCCTCCTCGCGGCCGAGTCCGTAGGCGGTCAGGGCGCCCAGGATCTCCTCGGTCATCCACACCGCGGACATGCCGACCAGTTCGCCGCGCGCCACGATGGGCACCACCCACGGATGCTCGGTGAACGCCCGGTGCATCAGTCCGCAGACCACCAGCAGCCGCTCCCTCGGGTCGTCGGGGAGCGGTGGCCGCGGCAGGTTGCGGGCGACGTGCTCCAGGACGAGGGCGAGCAGTTCGTCCTTGTCCCGCACGTGGTAGTAGACGGCCATGGCGGTGCTGTCGAGCGCCGCCGCCAGCCGGCGCATCGTCAGATGGTCGGCGCCCTCCTTGAGGATGATCTCGTAGGCCGCCGCCACGATGTGCTCGCGGGACAGCCGGGGCGGGCGTCCGCGCTTGGTCCTGGGGGTGTTGTTGCCGGCCAGTGTTCTGCCCTCTCTCTGAACCCGTTCGCCTCCGGGACGGTCGTCGCGGGTGCGGAAGGGTACTTGCCGCTCTATTTTTTATACATGTAGGATAATTCTCGCTCCAGCAGCGAGACCACGGGAAATGAGGTGGCCGCCGATGAGGCGTGCCGAGGGAAGTATGCGCAAACGGCTCCCGCGAGCCCGGATCGAGACCTATCTGGCCCCTCTGCTGCGGGCCACCGCGCTGACCCCGCGCATGCTGCGGCTGCGGGTGGGCGGCGAGACCCTGCGGGGGTTCGCGGCCGGCCGCACCGCCGACGAGCGCGTCAAGCTGTTCTTCCCCGCCCCGGGGGAGCGGGCCCCCGCGCTGCCGGAGATAGGCCCCACCGGGCTGCGGTACCCCGAGGGGGCGACCATCCCGCACGCCCGGTCGTACACGGTGCGCGCCTTCGACCCGGCCACGCTGGAGCTGGACATCGACTTCGTCATCCACGGCACAGGCCGCGCCGTCGACTGGGCCCGCCGCGCCCGCCCCGGCGACATGCTCGGCATCGCCGGACCCACGGGCGGCTGGACCCCCGCCCCCGAGGCCGACGTCCACCTCATCGCCGGGGACGAGACGGCGCTGCCCGCCATCGCCACCATGCTGGAGCGCATACCCTCCGGCACCCGGGCCCTGGTGATCGCCGAAGTGGCCGACGAGGCCGACGAGCAGTACCTGGAGGCACCCGAGGGCGTGGAGCTCCGCTGGGTGCGCCGCGACCCCGCGGGCTGGAGCGATCCGACGCCGCTCGAACGGGCGGTCCGCGAACTGGCCTGGCCCGAGGGCGTCGTCCACGCCTGGGTCGCCGGTGAGGCGAGCGCCGTGCGCGCCGTCCGCCGCCACCTCCGCGACGAGCGCGGACTGGACCGGAGCGCCCTCGACGCCTCCGGCTACTGGCGGCACGGCATGACCGTGGAGCAGTGGGTCGCCACCGAGGGCGACGACGTGAACGGGGACGACAGCGAGGACGCGGACGGGAGCGGCGCCCGGAGCGCCGTCTCCGGGGCCGCCCGGTCGAAGGTCTGAACAGGAGCGCGACGTGCGGGAGAAGGATCCGGCGGAGGCCGGGGAGGGCATCCACTACGGCTGGGTGCTGGCCGTGGTGGTGGCCGTCCAGTTCATGGTGACGCTGGACGCCTCCGTGGTGAACGTGGCCCTGGCGGCCATGCGCGAGGACCTGGGCTTCACGGAGTCCGGCCTCTTATGGGTGGTGAACGCCTACACCCTGGTCTTCGGCGGCTGTCTGCTGCTCGGCGGCCGGATCGCCGACCTCTACGGGCGCCGGCTGGTGCTGTGGTGGGGGCTCGGGCTGTTCGGCCTGGCCAGCCTCGCCGGCGGGCTCGCCCAGACGCCGGGCCAACTGGTCGGCGCCCGCGCGGTACAGGGGCTGGGCGCCGCCGTCCTGGCGCCCGCCGCGCTGACCATCGTCACCACCTGTTTTCCCGAAGGCCCGGCCCGCGGCAAGGCGTTGGCCTGGTGGAGCGCGGCCGGCTCGGCGGGCGGCGCGGCCGGCGTGCTCATCGGCGGGGTGCTGACCGAGTACCTCGACTGGCGCTGGGTGCTCCTCATCAACGTCCCGGTCGTGATCCTGGCCGCGGTCGCCGGCCGGATGGTCCCCGACGGCCGTCCCGAGCGGCGCAGCCGGCTCGACGTGGGCGGCGCCCTGCTCGCCACCACGGGCCTGGCCGCGCTGGTGTACGGGGTGGGGCGCACGGGCGAACACCCGCTGTCGTCCCCGCTGACGCTCGGCATGCTCGGCGCCGCGGTGGTCCTGCTCGCGGCGTTCGTGTGGTACGAGTCGCGGGCCGCCCGCAACCCCCTGGTGCGGCCGGGGCTGTTCCGCCACCGGGTGTTCAGCGGCGCCAACCTGACGATGCTGCTGCTGGCGGCCGGTCAGTTCGCGAGCTTCTACTTCGTCTCGCTCTACCTCCAGCGCGTCCTGGACTACAGCCCGGCCGTCACGGGTCTGGCCTTCATCCCCTTCTGCGTCGGCTTCGTCACCAGCGCGATGCTCGTCGGACGGGTCTACCCGAAGACCGGCCCCCGGGTGCCGGCGGCGGTCGGCGCGGTGGTCGGGGCGCTGGGGCTGCTCTGGTTCAGCCGCATCGGCGCCGACGGCACGTTCCTCGGCACGGTGCTGGGCCCCTCGCTGGTCACCAGCCTGGGCATCGGCGCGTGCGTGGTCCCGCTGGCCTCGGCCGCGACCACCGGGATCCCGCCGGCCGACGCGGGGATGGCCTCGGGCATCCTCAACAGCGCGCAGCAGGTCGGCGGTTCCCTGGGCCTCGCGATCACGGTGAGCGTGGCGACCGGCCGGACCACCACGCTGACCGACCGGGGCGACGCGCCGCTTGAGGCGCTGAACGGCGGGTACGGGCTGGCGCTGCTGGCCGGCGCGGGGCTGCTGGCGGTGGCGGCGCTGCTGACGGCCGTCCTGCCCGGCCGGACGCGGCCGTCTTCCGGAGCGGCGGCGGCCGGACCGGAGGTGGAGTCGGCGCCGACATCCGTTTCCTGAGGTTCTTGAGGGTCCTGAGGGTCTTCCGGGGCACGGGCCGTGGGCCCGTGCCCCGTTCTGTTACGGAGAGTGGCCCGGCGGGCGGGCCGACTTGACGTTATATTCGTAAAGTAATGTGACGTGGACCACCAGGTCATCATGTGGTCAGGTTAGGCAACCCTTGCTAGGTTCTCCGTAACGAGAGTCCGGAATGCGGGCGCGGTGAAAGGATGCGGCGAATGTTCACGGGGGATTCCGTCCATTTCTGTCGACGGTTCTTCGCCTGAGCCAACCGATCCGGCCCGGCCGCCGCGCGGCCGCCCTTTCCACGGCTTCTCCCTGACCTCTTCCTGACCTTCCGAGGCTCCGTCATGGCGCCCCCCTGCCCGAGGAGATGACGACCTTGACGGACCGTGTGCCGATACCCCTGGAAGAGATCAGGGCGGACGTGGCCGACATCCTCGACCTGCCGGTCGCGGAGGTCGGGGTCGACGACAACCTGCTCGCCGAAGGGCTCGACTCCGTCCGCCTGATGGCCCTCTCCGCCCGCTGGCGGTCGCGCGGGGTCGGCGTGCCGTACGTCGAACTCGCGAAGGAGCCCACCATCCGGAAATGGTCCGAACTGTTCTCCGCCCCGGCCGGCTGATATCCGACGGGCATAAAAGACCGGCCGAAAACAAGCGGTTGGCCAAAAGTACTCGGTCGGCCGGAATGAACGACCGTGGTGAACGGTCAAAAGAGCCGGTCGTCCCTCGGGAATTCCGGTCCCGGCCGAAAACCGTCGGAGGACCGGAACACCGCCCGGCGAGGCACGCCCCAACTCCCTTTTCCGGCACGGCCGCTTCATCGCCGTGCCGCGCATTCCGGCGCCCCCGCACCCGGGCGCGTCACGACGGCACCCCCGGCCCGCGGGGGGCCGGACGACGCACCGCGTACCGCGTACCGTAAGGAAAGGCGACCCCCAGGTGGTCCACGAACTCCCCCGGCCCGTCCCCGGCGCCCCCGATGACGACGCGCGCCACGAGCCGTTCCCGCTGACCGACACCCAGCAGGCGTATCTGCTGGGCCGCACGGACCTGTTCGAGCTCGGGAACGTCTCCACTCACGCCTACTACGAGTTCGAGGGCGACCTCGACATCCCCCGCTTCACCACCGCCTGGCAGCGGGTCGTGGACCGGCACGGCGTCCTGCGGCTGGCCATCGACGCCGAACGCGGTGAGCAGCGCGTACGCCCCGAGGCGCCGCCGCTGCCGATCGAGACGGAGGACCTGCGCGGATTGGGCGAGGAGGACGTACGGACCCGGCTCGCCGCCGTACGGGACCGGATGTCCCACCGGGTGCTCCCGGCCGACGGCCCGTTCCTCTTCGGCGTCGTGCTCAGCCGGCTCACCGACGAACGCACCCGCGTGCACGTCGACTTCGACGCCCTGATCCTCGACTTCCTCAGCTGGAAGCTGTTACTCGCGGACCTCTCCGCGTACTACGCCGACCCGGACGCCGAACTGCCTCCGCTGGAGACGACGTTCCGCGACTACGTCCTCGCCGAGGCGGAGACCCGGGACTCCGACGAGTACCGGGCGTCCCGCGACTACTGGACGGGCAGGCTGGCGGAACTGCCGCCCTCGCCCCGGCTGCCGCTCGTCCGGGACCCCTCCTCGCTCGACCGCCACACGTTCACCGGCCGCCGCGGCCGGATGGACGCCGCCCGCTGGAAGCGGCTGAAGACCCGCGCCGCGCACGCCGGTCTGACCCCCAGCGGCCTGGCCATCGCCGCCTTCGCCGAAGTGCTGGCCCTCTGGAGCGAGAGCGCCCGCTTCACCCTCAACGTGCCGCGCATGAACCGTCTCCCGCTGCTTCCCCAGGCCGACCGGGTCCTCGGCGAGTTCGCGTCGTTCTCCCTCCTCGAAGTCGACAACCGGACCCCCGGCGACTTCGCGGGCCGCGCCGCCCGGATCCAGGAACAGGGCTGGCGCGACCTCGCCCACCAGCACGTCACCGGAGTGGAGCTGCTCCGTGAACTGGTCCGTCACCAGGGCGGCTTCCAGCAGGCCCTGATGCCCGTGGTGCTCACCAGCACCATCGGGCTGCGCGGCGGCGACCGGCCGCTGCTCGGCGGTCTGCTGGAGGAGCTGTACACGATCTCCCAGACGCCGCAGGTCTACCTCGACGTCCAGATCGACGAGCACGACGGCGAACTGTTCGTCAACTGGGACGCGGTGGACGAGCTGTTCCCGCCGGGCCTCATGGACACCATGTTCGCCTCCTTCTGGCGGCTCCTGGAGCGCCTGGAGGCCGACGAGGACGCCTGGTCCGACCCGTCGCCCGCCGACACCGGCGGCACCGTCCGGGACGGCGTCGCCGGGCCGGACCGCCCGGTGCCGGACCTGCTGGTCCAGAGCCTCTTCGAGCGCAGGGCGGCCGAGGACCCCGGACGCACCGCCGTCATCGCCCCGGACGCCACCCTCACCTACGGCGAACTGGCCGACCGGGCACGCCGGGTGGCCCACTGGCTCCGCCGGGACGGCGCCGAGCCCGGCCGCCCGGTGGCCGTCGTCATGGACCGCGGCTGGGAGCAGATCGCGGCCGCGTACGGCGCCCTCTTCGCCGGCGCCCCGTACGTCCCCCTCGACCCGCGGCAGCCCGCCGCCCGGCTCCACGGGATCCTGCGCCGCACCGGCGCGCGGCACGTACTGACCCGGTCCACCGAGGACGCCGTCCGTGAGCTGCCCGCCGGCCTGCGGGTGCTGCACGTCGACACCGGGCTCGACGAGAGCCTGCCCACCGACCCGCTGCCCCCGGCCCAGGGCCCCGACGACCTGGCCTACCTGCTCTTCACCTCCGGCTCCACCGGCGAGCCCAAGGGCGCCATGATCCGGCACCGCGGCATGGTCAACGCCCTGCTGGCCACCGCCGAGGAGTTCGGCGTCGGCCCGGACGACCGGTGCCTGGCGGTCACCGCCCTGCACCACGACATGTCCACCTTCGACCTGTTCGGCGTGCTCGGCGCGGGCGGCGGCGTCGTCGTCCCCGAGGCGGCCCGCGACCGGGACCCCGCCCACTGGGCCGGCCTGGTGGCCGCCCACGGCGTGACGCTGTGGAACTCCGTCCCCGCCGCCATGGAGATGCTGCTGGAGGAGGCGCGGTCCGCCGGGCGCCCCCCGGCCTCGCTGCGGCTCGTCCTGCTGGGCGGCGACTGGATACCGCTCCACGTGCCCGGGGAGCTGCTGCGCTCGGTGCCGGGCGTCCGCGTGGTCAGCGTCGGCGGCCCGACCGAGACCACCCTGTGGAACATCTGGTACCCGGTCACGGAGGTCGACCCGGACTGGAACAGCGTCCCCTACGGCCGTCCCCTCGCCAACACCCGCTACCGCCTGCTCACCGACGGGATGCGCGACTGCCCGGACGGGGTGACGGGGGAGATGTACTGCGCGGGTCCCGGCGTCGCCGCCGGGTACTGGGAGGACCCCGACCGCACCGCCGCCGCGTTCGTCACCCACCCGGTCACCGGCGAACGGCTCTACCGCACCGGCGACCGGGGCCGCTTCCGGCCGGACGGCACCATCGAGTTCGTCGGCCGCGCCGACTCCCAGGTCAAGATCCGCGGCCGGCGCGTCGAACTCGGCGAGATCGAGGCCGCGTTGAAGGCCCACCCGGCCGTCGCCTCCGCCGTGGCCGTCGCCGTCCCCCGCCCGGACGGCCACGGGTACCGCGGCATCGCCGCGCACGCCACCGTCCCCGACGGCCGGACCGCGCCCCCGGCCGAGGAGGTCCTGGACTTCCTGCGCGACCGGCTCCCCGACCACATGGTCCCCGGCACCGTACGGTTCACCGACCGCTTCCCGCTGACCGCCAACGGCAAGGTCGACCGGCGGGCCCTGGCCGGACGGGAGGAGCCGGACGAGCCCGCCGGGACCCAGCCCTCCGCCGCACCGGCGGGCGCGCTGGAGCAGGTGCTGGCCGGCATCTGGCGGGACGTCCTCGGAGCCCGGGACGTCGGCCCCGACGACGACTTCTTCCGGCTCGGCGGCGACTCGCTGCTCGCCACCCGGATCGTCGGCCGGGTCCGGGAGTCGCTGGACACCGCGGACCTCACCGTCCGCTCGGTCTTCGCCGCCCCCACCGTCGCCGGCCTCGCCGCCGAACTGCGGGCCGCCGAGGCCGACCCGGCCCGGCTGGAGGAGGCGGCCGAGGTCTGTCTGGAGATCGAGGGCCTGTCACCCGAAGAGATCGCGTCGCAGCTCTGATCCCGGCCCGGGCACCCGCGCGGTGCCCGTCCGGTGGACGCCAGGGAACGGAACGAGGGGAACGACCCATGACGAAGCGGCCGGGCATCGAGGACGTACTGCCGCTCGCGCCCTTGCAGGAGGGGCTGCTCTTCCAGGCGCTCTTCGACGAGAGCGCGCACGACGTCTACACCATGCAGCTGATCCTGGAGCTGCGCGGCCCGCTGGACCCCGGCGTGCTGCGCCGCTCCGCCGCGGCCCTGCTGCACCGCCACCCCAACCTGCGCGCCGCCTTCTGGAACGAGGGCGTCCCGCGGCCCGTCCAGGTCGTGCCCAAGGAGGTCGAGCCGGTCTGGGAGGAGACGGACCTGTCAGGACTTTCCGCGGCGGGCCGGGAGGACGCCCTGGAGCGGATCCTCCGCGAGGACCGCGCCCGCCGCTTCGACCTCACCGAACCGCCGCTCGTCCGCTTCCGGCTGGTGCGGCTGGCCGACCGGCTGCACCGGCTCGTCGTGCACAGCCACCACATCCTGCTCGACGGCTGGTCGGTGCCGCTGCTCGTCCGCGAACTCGTCGAACTCCACGCCCGGGGCGGCGACCCGGAGGCCCTGCCGGCCCCCCGCCGCTACCGCGACCACCTCGCCCGGCTCGCCGCCCTGGACAAGGCGCCCGCCGAGGCGGCCTGGCGCACCGCCCTCGCCGGGCTGCCCGGCCCCACCCTGCTGTACGGACCGGGCCGCACCCGCGCGGCGCGGACCCCCGAGGTCGTCCCGCTGGCCCTGGACGAGGCCACCACGGCCCGCCTCGGTGAGCTCGCCCGGGGCCGCGGGCTGACCCTCAACACCGTGGTACAGGGCCTCTGGGCCGTACTCCTCGGCAAGTTGACGGGCAGTCAGGACGTCGTCTTCGGTTCCTCCGTGTCCGGACGCCCCGCCGACCTGCCCGGCGTCGAATCGATGATCGGCCTGTTCATCAACACCGTGCCGGTCCGCGTCGCCCTGCGGGCCGCCGAACCGCTCTCCGCCCTCCTCACCCGCCTCCAGGCCGAACAGGCCGCCCTCCTGCCCCACCACGACCTCGGCCTCGCCGACATCCAGCGCGCCGCCGGAACGGGCGAACTCTTCGACACCCTCATCGTGTTCGAGAACGCCCCCGACGTCACCGAGAGCCTGGAGAACGCCCGCACCGCCGGCGGCCTCGAAGTCCACGGCCTCGCCAACCGGGACGCCACCCACTACCCGGTGACCCTCGTCCCGCTGCTCCTGCACGACCGGCTGACCGTCTCCTTCGAGTACCAGCCCGACCTGCTCGACCTGCCCGCCGCCCGCACGCTGGCCGACCGCTTCGAACGGCTCCTCACCGCCTTCCTCGCGGAACCCGACCGGCCGGTGGGACGCCTCGACATCCTCGGCGCCGACGAACGCGCCGCCCTGCTCACCGGCGGCCGCGGCCCCGCCGTCGACGTCCCGGACCGCACCCTCCCCGACCTGCTCGCCGAACAGGTCGCCACCCGGCCCGACGCCCCCGCCCTCGGGTTCGCCGGCGAGACCCTGACCTTCGCCGCGCTCGACGCCCGCGCCAACCGCCTCGCCCGCTGGCTCATCGGCGAGGGCATCGGCCCCGAGGACGTCGTCGCCCTCGCCCTGCCCCGCGGCCTGGACATCGTCACCGCCCTGCTCGCCGTCCAGAAGGCCGGCGCCGCCTACGTCCCCGTCGACCCCGAGTACCCGGCCGCGCGCGTCACCTACATGCTCACCGACGCCCGGCCCCGGCTGCTGCTCACCGCCGGCACACCCGTCCCCGGGATCCCCGGAGGACTGCGGACCGTCGCCCTCGACGCCCCCGCCTTCCGCGCCGCCCTGACCGAACTCCCCGGCAACGCCCCCACCGACGCCGACCGCGTCCGGCCGCTGCGCCCGGACCACCCCGCGTACGTCATCTACACCTCCGGCTCCACCGGCGACCCCAAGGGCGTCGTCACCCTCCACCGCAACGTGGTCGGCCTGCTGGCCAGCCACCGGCGGCAGGTGTACGGGCCCGCCGCCGAGGCGGCCGGCCGGCGGCTCCGCGTCGGGCACGGCTGGTCGTTCTCCTTCGACGCCTCCTGGCAGCCGCTCATCGCCCTCTTCGACGGGCACACCGTCGAGATCCTGGACGAGGACACCCGGCGCGACCCCGCCCTGCACCTGGCCTGGCTGGAGGAGCGCGGGATCGACTTCATCGAGGTGTCGCCGTCCTTCTACGGCCAGTTGGCCGCGGGCGGCGGAGGCCCCGCGCGGCTCGCCGGGCTCGGCGTGGGCGGCGAGGCCGTTCCCGACGCCATGTGGCAGCAGCTGCGCGGACT
This sequence comes from Streptomyces sp. I05A-00742, assembly GCF_013055795.1. GTDB lineage: Bacteria > Actinomycetota > Actinomycetes > Streptomycetales > Streptomycetaceae > Streptomyces. Next base: position 86,422 of record NZ_JABETO010000004.1, on the reverse strand, counting down.
GCCGGACACCCGCACGTACAACTTCTACGGGCCCACCGAGTGCACGGTCGACACCGTCGTCGCCGAGACCCGCGACAGCCCGAGACCGGTCATCGGACGGCCCATCGGCAACACCCGCGCCTACGTGCTCGACGCCTTCCTCCGGCCCGTGCCGCCCGGCGTCGACGGCGAGCTGTACCTGGCGGGCAACGGTCTCGCCCGCGGCTACCTGCGCCGCCCCGGCGTCACCGCGGGACGCTTCGTCGCCGACCCCTTCGGCCCGCCCGGCACCCGTATGTACCGCACCGGCGACGTGGTGCGGTGGACGGCCGACGGACAGCTCGACTTCGCCGGCCGCACCGACGACCAGGTGAAGATCCGCGGCTTCCGGGTGGAGCCGGGCGAGGTCGAGAGCGCCCTCGCCGCCCACCCCGCCGTCGACCGGGCCGTCGTGGTCGTCCGTGAGGACCGCCCCGGCGTCAGACGGCTCCTCGGCTACGCCGTCCCCGCCGTCGGCGCCGACCCCCGCCCGGCGGAGCTGCGGGACTTCCTCGCCGGCACCCTGCCCGGCCATATGGTCCCCGCCGCGGTCGCCGTCCTCCCCGAACTCCCGCTCACCCCCCACGGGAAGCTCGACCGGGCCGCCCTCCCCGTACCGGCCGCCGCCACGACGGGCTCACGGCCCCCGGGCACCCCCCGCGAGAAGCTGCTCTGCGCCCTGATGGCCGACCTCCTCGGCGTGGACGAGGTGGGCGCCGAGGACAACTTCTTCGAACTCGGCGGCGACAGCATCGTCTCCATCCAGCTCACCGGCCGCGCCCGCGCCGCGGGACTGGCGATCTCGCCCAAGGACGTCTTCACCGCACCGACCGTCGCCGCCCTGGCCGCCACCGCGACCGCCGCCGAGGACGGCCCGGCCGGCGACGACGAGGGCACCGGAACGATCCCGCTCACCCCCATCGTCCACTGGCTCAACGGCACCGGCGGCCCCATCGGCCGCTACTCCCAGGGCAACCTCCTCCGCCTCCCGGCCGGCCTCGCCCACGACCACCTGCTCACCGCCGTCCAGGCCCTCCTCGACCGGCACGACATGCTGCGCGCCCGCTTCGACGAGGCCCGCGGACTGCTGGAGACCCGGCCCGCCGGCGCCGTCCGCGCGGCGGACGTGGTCCGGCGGGTGGACGCCACCGGGCTGCCCGCCGACGCCGCGCGGGACCTGCTCGCCGCCGAGTACGAGGCCGCCCTCGGCCGCTTCGACCCCGCCGCCGGCGTCGTGTTCCAGCTGGTCCGCCTCGACACGGACGACCCGGCGGACGCCCGGCTGCTCGTCCTCGGCCACCACCTCGTCGTGGACGGCGTCTCCTGGCGCGTCCTGCTGCCCGACCTCGCCGCCGCCTGCCGCGCGGCGGCGGACGGCGCGCCGGAGCCCGAACCGGTCCGCACCTCGTTCCGGCACTGGGCCCGCGGCCTGGCCGAGCACGCGTCCTCCGGCGCCCGGCGGCCCGAACTCCCGCTCTGGACCGCCATGTCCACCGGCGCCGAACCCCTGCTCCCGGGCCTGGCACGGGACCCCGCACGCGACACCAAGGGCACCCTCCGGCACGTCCACCGCACCCTGCCCCCGGACCGCGCCGGCCGGCTGCTCACCGAGGCACCCGCCGCCCATGACGCCTCCGTCAACGACGTCCTGCTCGCCGCCCTCTCCCTCGCCCTCACCGTCTGGCGCGAACGCGCCGGGGCCGACCCCGCGCGGCGCGCGGTCCTGGTCGCCCTCGAAGGACACGGCCGCGAGGACCAGCTCGTCCCCGGCGCGGACCTCTCCCGCACGGTGGGCTGGTTCACCACCGTCCACCCCGTCCGCCTCGACCCCGGCCCCGTCGACACCGCCGCGGCCCTGGCCGGCGGCGCACCGCTCGCCGACGTCGTCCGGGCCGTCCGCGACCGGCTGCGGACCGTCCCCGACCACGGCATCGGCCACGGACTGCTGCGCCACCTCGACCCGGAGGCGGGACCGGCCCTGGCCGCCCTGCCCCAGCCGGAGATCGAGTTCAACTACCTGGGCCGGTTCGCCACCGGCGAGACGGCGGACGGCGAGTTCGCGCTCGCCGAGGAGGCGGCCGGGTTCAGCGACGCCGCCGACCCCGCGATGCCGGTGAGCTACGCCCTGGACGTCAACGCGTACGCGCTCCAGCGGGCGGACGGCCCCGAACTGCACGTGCGCTGGTCCTGGCCGGAGGCGCTGCTGCCCGAACGGGCCGTCGAGGAACTGGCCGACCTGTGGTTCCGGGCGCTGGAGGCGCTGAGTCCGCACGTGGAAGGACCCGAGTAACAGGCCCCGCCCGGCCTCGCCACCACCGGACGCGAACGGGCCGCCGCGCGGCCCCGCCCCCCACCCTTCCCCACAGGAGACCACCATGGCCCCCCAGGCCGGCCCCCACTCCACCACCACGGCCGTCGACGCCGCCGTGCGCCGCGCCCGCGCCGCACAGCGGGAGTTCGCCTCCTGGCCCCAGGACCGTGTCGACGACATCGTCGCCGCCGTCGCCTGGCAGTGCTTCCGCGAGGACAACGCCCGCCACATCGCCCGGCTCAGCCGGCGCGACACCCGCCTCGGCGACACCGAGCACCTGTACGCCATGCAGCGCCGCCGCGTCCTCGGCGTCCTCCGCGACCTGCACGGCGTCCGCACCGTCGGCGTCGTCGAGGAACTGCCCGAACTCGGACTGACCAGGATCGCCAAGCCGATGGGCGTCATCGCGGTGGCCAGCCCCGCCACCGCGCCCGGCCCCGGGATCGTCTGCAACGCCCTGCCCATGCTGAAGACCCGCAACGCCGCCGTCTTCACCCCCAACCCCCGCGCCCACACCACCGCCCGCGAGGTCGTCCGGATCATGCGCGAAGCCCTCTCGGCCGCCGGCGCGCCACCCGACCTCCTCCAGTGCCTGGAGGTCACCGGCCGCGCGGCCGGCACCGCCCTGATGCGCGCGGCCGACCAGGTCGTCGCCATCGGCGGCCCCGGCACCGTACGCCGCGCCCACGAGAGCGGAACGCCCGCCCTGGGCGCGGGAGTCGGCAACCCGACGGTCCTCGTGGACGAGACCGCCGATCTCGCCGCCGCCGCCGAGGAGATCGCCACCGGCGCCGCCTACAACAACGGCACCTCCTGCTCGTCGGAGAGCAACGTCCTCGTCCACCGCTCGGTCGCCGGCCGCTTCCGCGCCGAACTCGCCCGGCGCGGCGCCCACTTCTGCGACGGCCCCGGAACCGCCCGGATCCGCGCCGCGCTCTGGCCGGACGGCGAGACGCTCGACCGCGAACTGATCGGCCGGCCGGCCGCCGTCATCGCCGAGGCCGCCGGGATCACGGACGCCGGCAAGGCCACCGTCCTCGTGCTCGACTGCCCCGACCCCGACCGGGACGACCCCGTCCTCCGCGAGAAGATCGCCCCGCTGCTCACCCTCGCCGTCTACGACGACTTCGACCGGGCCGTGACCCTGGTCGAGGGCATCCTCGACCGCTGCGGCCGGGGCCACAGCTGCGGCATCCACACCACGCGCGACGACCGCGTGGCGCTCCTCGCCGACCGCATCCCCACCTGCCGGGTCGTCGTCAACCAGTCGACCATGACCAACACCGGCAGCTTCAGCAGCGGAGTGCCGTTCACCACCACCCTCTCCGGCGGCAGCTGGGGCGGCACCGGCGGGTCCGGGAACATCACCTGGCGGCACTTCCTCAACCACACCGTCGTCTCCCGGCCCGTCCCCGCCGTACTGCCGGACGAGCGGCTGCTCTTCGGCCGCCACTGGGAGACCGCATCGACCCCGCCCGCCGAGGGCGGCACCCGCGAGGAAGGCCCCACGTACCGTGTCTGACCAGCCGGCCACCGACGCCGAACTGCTCGCGGAGCGCAAGCGCGCCCTGCTGCGCCGCCGCCTGGCCGAGCGCGGACTCACCCGGACCGCCACCCCCGCCACGCCCGGCCCGGACCCGGCCCCCGAGTCCGCCCCCGGACCGTCCGCCGCCCAGCGCCGCATGTGGGCCCTCCAGAACCTCGGCCCGGACACCGCCGCCTACAACCTCACACTCGCCTTCGACATCACCGGCCCCCTGGACACCGACGCCCTCGCCGGGGCGCTCACCGACGTCGCCGACCGCCACCACGTCCTCCGCACCACGCACCGCGAGGAACCCGACGGCACCCTCGCCCAGGCCGTCCTCACCGGCCGGCCCGTCCCCGCGCCCGTCACCGACCTGACCGGCCTCGCACCGGAACTCCGGCAGGCGGAGGCCGAACGGCGGGCCCGCGACCTCGGCCGCCGCCCGTTCGACCTCGCCGCCGAACTCCCCCTGCGGGCAGCCCTGTTCCGTACCGCCGACGAGGAGCACCTGTTAGTCCTCGTCGCCCACCACATCGCCGTCGACGAGGGCAGCTGGGAGGTCCTGCTGCGCGACCTCACCGTCTGCTACCGGCGACGCACCGGCGACGGCGGGCCCGCGCCCGCCCCCGCCGCCCAGTACGCGGCGTTCGCCCGCCGGGAGCGGGAGAACCTGACGCCCGAGCGGATCCGGCCCCGCCTCGACCACTGGCGAGGCCTCCTCGACCCCTGGCCCGACCCCGTCGCCCTGCCCACCGACTTCCCGCGCACCGCCGACGCCCACGACGACGGCGCCACCGCCGGACGCCCGCTCCCGGACCGGCTGGCCGCCCGCCTGCGGACCTTCGCCCGCGAGCGGGGAGCCACCCCGTTCATGGTGCTGTTCGCCGCCGTCACCGTGCTCCTGCACCGGCACACCGGCAGCCGCGACATCGCCGTCGGCACCCCGGCGATGAACCGCGACCGCGCCGAGTACGAGTCCGTCGTCGGCAACTTCGACAACACCCTGCTGCTGCGCACCCGCCTGGACGGCGACCCCACCTTCACCGAACTGGTCGCCCACGTCCGGGACCGCTGCACCGAGGCCTACGCACACCAGGACCTGCCCTTCGAACACGTCCTCCAGGAACTGCGCCCCCGGCGGACCTCCAGCCGGGTCACCCCCTTCGACGTCATGTTCCTGCTGCGGACCGAGGCGTTCGACACCTTCGCGCTGCCCGGCCTCGCCGTCCGTCCCCGCCCGGTGACCAACGGCACCAGCCAGTTCGAGCTGACCCTCGCCGCCGTCGCCACCGGCGACCGCCTCGCCCTCGAAGCCACCTACCGCACCGACCTGTTCCGGCAGGAGACCGTCGCCGGCCTGCTGCGGCACTTCGAGACGCTGCTGGAAGGACTGCTCACCGAGCCGGACCGGCCGGTCCGGCGGGCGCCGCTGCTCGACGCCGACGAACACCGGCGGGTGCTGGAGGAGTGGAACGCCACCTCCCACCCGTTCCCCGACGCCACCCTGGGGGATCTGTTCGGACGCCAGGTGGCCCGGGCGCCCGGCGCCACCGCCCTCGTCGCCGACGGCGAACGGCTCACCTACACCGAGCTCGACGCCCGAGCCAACCGGCTGTCCCGCCTGCTCGCCGCCCGGGGCGCGGCCCCCGAGACCCTGGTCGCGATCGCCCTGCACCGCACCGCGGACATGGTCGTCGCCGTCCTCGCCGTCCTCAAGACGGGCGCCGCCTACCTGCCGCTGGACCCCGACTACCCCGCCGAACGGACCGCCGCCGTCCGGCGCGACGCCCGCCCGGCGCTGCTGGTCACCACCTCCGACGTCGGCCTGCCCGCAGCCGGCCCCGGCGCCCCGCTCGTCCTCGACGACCCCGCCGTGCGCGCCGAACTCGCCGCCCAGGACCCCGGCAGCCCGCCCGACGGCCCCCGGGCCACGCCGCTCAGCCCCGCCTACGTGATCTACACCTCCGGCTCCACCGGCGCCCCCAAGGGCGTCGTCGGTGTGCACCGCGGCCTCGTCAACCGGCTCGCCTGGTTCCACGACCGCCACCCCTGGCGGCCCGGCACCCCGGTCTGCGCCAAGACGTCCCTGAGCTTCCTCGACGGGACCGGCGAACTCCTCGGCCCGCTGCTGCACGGCGGCACGGTCGTGCTCGCCGACCGGATCGCGGCCAGGAGCCTGCCGCAGCTGGCCGCCCTCGTCCACGAGCACCGGGCCACCCGCCTCACCGTCGTCCCCAGCCTGCTCGCCGCCGTCACCGCCCTGCCGCCCGCCGAACGCGCCCTGTTCGCCGGCTGCGACACCTGGATCAGCAGCGGCGAGGCCCTGACGCCGGAGGTGGCCGGGGCGTTCGCCGAGGCGTTCCCGCACGCCCGGCTGATCAACCTGTACGGCTCGTCCGAGGTCAGCGCCGACAGCCTGTACGCCGACGTCACCGACGCCGACCCGGTCATCGGCAGACCGCTGTGGAACACCTCCGCCTACGTCCTGGACGCCGGCCTGCAACCCGTCCCGCCCGGCGGCACCGGCGAGCTGTACCTCGCGGGCGCCGGGCTCGCCCGCGGCTACCTGCGCCGCCCCGCGCTCACCTCCGGACGGTTCGTCGCCGACCCCTTCGGCCCGCCCGGCACCCGCATGTACCGCACCGGCGACCTGGTCAGGGCCCGCTCCGACGGCCGCCTGGAGTACCTGGGCCGGGCCGACGACCAGGTGAAGATTCGCGGCTTCCGCATCGAGCCCGCCGAGATCGAGGCCGCGCTCACGACCCACGCCGACGTGGCACGGGCCGCCGTCGGCGTGCACGAACACCCCACGGCGGGCAAGCAGTTGGCGGCCTACGCCGTGCTCCGCCCGGGAGCCGCCGCCGACGCCGCGGCGCTCCGCGAGCACCTGCGCGGACTGCTGCCCGACTACATGGTCCCGGCCGCCGTCGTGCTCCTCGGCGCCCTGCCCCTGACCCCCAGCGGCAAGGCCGACCGCCGCGCCCTGCCCGCCCCCGACTTCGCGGGGCAGGTCGGCGACGACCGGCCGTCCACCCCGGCGGAGGAACGGCTCGCCGCCCTGTTCGCCCAGGTCCTCGGCCTCCCCGAAGTCGGCGTGCGCGACAGCTTCTTCGCCCTGGGCGGCGACAGCATCATCGCCATCCAGCTCGCCGGGCGCGCCACCGCCGCCGGCCTGCCGGTCTCGCCCTGGGACGTCTTCCGGCACCAGACCGTCACGGCACTCGCGGCGGCCGCCGGCGACGCCGAGGAGGGTGACGGTGACGGGGGGCTCGTCCCGCTCACCCCCCACATGCGGCGCCTGGTCTCCGACGGAGCACCCGCCCGCACGGTCCTGTTGCGGGTCCCGGCCGGACTCACCGAGGAACGGCTGGCCACGGCCCTGCGCAGCGTCCTCGACCGGCACGCCGTCCTGCGCTCCACCCTCACCCCCGGCGGCCTCCGCCCCGCCGCCCCGGGGCACGCGGGTGGCCCGCCGACCCGCGTCACCGGCGAGGCGCTGGACATGGCGGCCGCGGCCGACGCCGCCCGGCACCGGCTCGCCCCGGAGCGCGGCATCCTGCTCGACGCGCTCTGGTGGGACCGCGGCGACCGCGCCCCCGGCCGGCTGCTGCTCACCGTCCATCCGCTGGCGGCCGACGAGGACTCGCTGGCCCTGCTTGCCGACGACCTGGCCGTGGCGGCCGAGGGCGGCGAACTCGGCCCGGAGCCAGCGGCGTTCGCCCGGTGGGCGAGGGGGGCGGCGGACGTCGTCCGTTCCCCGGCCGCCGGTGCGGGGGAGCCGGAAGGCGCGGGGGAGCCCAAAGGCGGGGGGGAGCCCGAAGGCGCGGGGGAGACGGCCGAACTGGCCTCCCCGGCCGTCGCCCGCACCCTCGCGCGGATCGCCGGGCGGTTCCACACCACTCTCGACGACGTGCTGCTCACCGGGCTCGCCCTGGCGTCGCCCGGGACCGCCGTCGGCGTCACCCGCTCCGACCGGGGCGCGTACACCGGCACCGTCGGCTGCTTCGGCCGCGACGTCACCGTCCGGCTGCCCGCGGGCCCGCACCGACCGGAGGACCACGACCTCCTGCTCAAGCGGGTCAAGGAGGCGGTGCGCTCGGCCCCCGGCACGACCGGCGCCCCCGACGCGTACCTCTCCGTCGGCCTCCCGCCCCACCGCCTCGCACCCGGCACGGACGACTGGGCCCCGGCGCCGGCCGATGAATGGCCGTCACCGCCGCCCGTACCGGCGCGCGGGCCGCTGCACCTGACCGTGCGGGCGGCCGGGCCGGACCACGGGCTGACGCTGACGGCCCACCGGACCGGCGACGCCGCCCCGGACGCGGTGGCGTCCGCCGGGGCGTGGCGGGAGGCGCTGGAGTTCCTGGCCGGCCGGCTCGACCGGGCGGACGCGGGCGGGCACACGCCGTCCGACTTCCCGCTCGTGACCCTGGACGAGGCGGCGATCGCCGCCCTGGAGGCCAGGTGGGGGATCGGCTAGCGACGCCGCCCCTTCGCTATTTCTTCTGTAGTTCCTTACGGCTTCTGTTTTGGAGTGACCATGTCCACCACCCCCCGCACCGCCTCCCCCCGTCACTATCTGATGTGCCGGCCCACCCATTTCCGCGTCACCTACGCCATCAACCCGTGGATGGATCCCGCCAAGCCCGTGGACACCGAACTGGCCGTCGCCCAGTGGGAGGACCTGCGGAACCTCTACCTCCGCCTCGGCCACCGCGTCGACCTGATCGAGCCGCTGCCCGACCTGCCCGACATGGTCTACGCGGCCAACGGCGCCACCGTCGTCGACGGCAAGGTGCTGGGCGCCCGCTTCCGCAACGCAGAACGGGCCGCCGAAGGGCCCGCCTACCTGGAGTGGTTCCGCTCGCACGGGTACACCGAGACGCTGGACCCGGTGCACGTCAACGAGGGCGAGGGCGACTTCCTCGTCACCGGCGACCGGGTGCTCGCGGGCAAGGGTTTCCGGAGCGCGCCCGAGTCGCACGGCGAGGCACAGGAGTTCTTCGGCCGCCCGGTGATCGGCCTGGAGCTGACGGACGCGCGCTACTACCACCTGGACACGGCCCTCGCCGTGCTCGGCCCCGACGAGATCATGTACCACCCGGAGGCCTTCACTCCCGGCAGCCGGGCCGTGCTGGAGCGGCTGTTCCCCGACGCCGTCCTCGCCGACGCCGAGGACGCGGCGGTCTTCGGCCTCAACGCGGTCAGCGACGGACGGCACGTGGTGCTGCCGGAGGCCGCCACCGGGCTGGCCGCGAAGCTCGCCGACCGGGGCTTCGAGCCGATCGGCATCGACCTGACCGAGCTGCTCAAGGGCGGCGGCAGCGTCAAGTGCTGCACCCTGGAGCTTCGTTCCGCGGCCGTCTGACGCCCCCGCCCCGGCCGGCTGGCCGCTTCCCGCCCCTCCGGCGCGCCCGCCGGGTGCCTGTGGTTGGCAGGCACCCGGCGGACGCACATACTCAAAGGGCCCTGTCCGACGGCACGTCCGATGGCATACGCGAGAGGGAGTCGGTTGGCGTGACGGAGGCGATGCTCCTCGTCCTGGGCAGCACCGCGCTGACGCCCTGGGGCCGCGACCAGATCCGGCGGCTGTGCCACCAGGCGCGCCGGCGCGGACTGGCGCTGATCGGCGCCGACACCCCGGAGAACCTGCGGAAGGCGACGCGCGACGAACTCGCCCGCGTCGACACCGTGCTGCCGCTGGACGTTCACGACGCCGACGCCTGCCGGGCGTGGGCGGCCACCGGCCCGGCGGTCGCGGCGGTGGTGACGATCCGTGAACTGTCCGTCCTCCCGGCCGCGGTGATCGCCCGGGAGCTGGGCATCGCCGGCAACGACCCCGAGGCGGTCCACCGGGTCCGCAACAAGGACCTGTGCCGCGACCGGCTGCGCGAGGCCGGCTTCCCGCAGCCGCGCACCGCGCTCTGCGCGGACGCCGCCGACGCCGAACGGTTCCTGCGCGCGACCGGGCCGGGACCGTGGATCGTCAAGCCGCGCGACGGCCTGGCGGGCATCGGCGTCTCCCGGGTGGACGGGCCGGACGGGCTGCCCGCCGCCCTGGCCGCGTTCGGCGCGCCCCCGGCGGCCATGGGCGCGCTGCCCGCCTCCGCCGGCTTCCTCGTCGAGACGTTCGTGGAGGGCGCCGAGTTCTCCGCCGAGGGCGTCCTCGTCGGCGGCGTCCCCCGCGTCCTCGCCCTGACCCGCAAGGGCACCGGCGAGGGCTTCGTCGAGACCAGCCAGCGGGTGCCCTCCGGGCTGGACAAGGCGACGGCCGAGGAGGCGGCCGACGCGGTCGCCCGCGCGCTCACGGCCGTCGGCGTCACCCGGGGCGTCTTCCACGTCGAGTTCTGGGTGACCGCCGACGGCATCGTCCTCGGCGAGCTCCACGACCGCGGCGGCGGCGACTACATCCACGCGCTGGTCGAACACACCCGGCCGGGACTGGAGTTGTACGGCACCCTCATCGACGACCTGCTGGGCCGCACCCCCGCCCCCGTCCCCGAGGCGGTCGGCGCCGCCCGCGCCGAGTTCCCGCTCGCGCCGCCCGGCCGGCTGCGCGCCGTCCACGGCTGGGACGCGCTGAGCCGGCACCCGAGCGTGCTCGCCGCCCACCTCCGGGTCGCCCCCGGTGACGTCATCGGGCCCGCCCGTGACTCGTACACCCGGCCCGCCGTCTTCGTCGCCGGCGCGGAAGACGCCGACGCCGTCGACGCCCTGGTGGCCGAACTGACGGCAGGCGTCACCTTCGAGACCGAACCGGACGGCACCGCCGTGTGAGAGGCAGCGATGGACCCTCTGCTGAGCAACCTGCTCTACGACCACCCGGAGCTGTACGAGGAGATCTACCCGAGCACGGAGAAGGACATCCCCCGGATGGCCGAACGGCTCCTCGCCGAGCACGCGCCCCGCGGCGTCCGGACCCTGCTCGACCTCGGCTGCGGAACCGGCCGGCACGTCGAGCACTTCACCGGCGCCGGGATCGACTGCGTCGGCGTCGACTACCAGGACGGCATGATCGCGTTCGCCCGCAGCCGCCGCCCCGGACCGGACTTCCGCACCGGCGACATGCGCAGCCTGCGCCTCGGCCGCACCTTCGACGCCATCACCTGCCTCGGCTGGGCCCTGTCCAACCTGCACACCAACGACGACATCGCCCGGTCCGTGACCACCTTCGCCACCCACGCCCGCCGCGGCACCCTGCTCTTCCTCCACGTCCCCAACGCCATCGCCACCCCCGAGGGCGAGGCGTTCCAGCGCCACTTCACCATCGCCACCCCCGCCTTCACCGCCACCGCCGAGGCCACCTACACCCTCGACCGCCGCCACCAGCTCCTCGTCCGCCGCCGCCTGTGGCGCGTCGCCGGACAGCCGCCGATGCCGGACCACGTCCGTTTCCGGCTGCTCTTCCCGATGGAGCTGGAGCGCTACCTGACGGACGGGGGCTTCGAGGTGCTCGGCATGTACGACAACACCGACGCCGAGGACAGCGACCTCTCCGGGGAGGCGCTGTACGTCCTGGCGCGGTTCGGGGGACGGGCGTCCTGAGCCCCGGTCCCCTCCCCCAGAGGGGGCACCCCCAACGGGCTGAGACAGCCCGTCCGGCGCTTGAGGACGCGCGCCGCAGGCGCGCTCAAGGGGGTGCGGGGGCGCAGCTCCTGCAAGAAACGGTGAAATGGAGGTGCCCCCTCTGGGGAGGGACCGGGGAAGGACCCACCCACATACCCTAGTGCTGGGATGCCGGCGGCCCGTCCCGCCCGGGCCGGCCCCCGGAAGGCGACGTCCAGGTGTAGACGTCCGGGGCAAAGGCGTCCAGACGCTTGACAAGCCGCGTGGTCGACCACGGCCAACAGAACGTGTTGACACCCGGAAGGCCGAAGTAGTAGCCGGATCCGCCGGTGCTGTTGTAGACGGTGGTGCTCAACGCCGCGTGCAGCGCCCGATGATGGGCCGCCTCGGTCTCGGGCTTGACGTCCAGTGCGGCGCACCCACTGGAGCGCAGGTGAGCGAGGGCGGCGGTGATGTACCGGAGTTGGGCTTCGAGGACGGTGGGGACGGCGGTGGTGCCGGAGAGCAGGTTCGGGCCGATGAGGAGAAAGAGGTTGGGGTATCCGCTGACACTGGTACCCAGGTAGGCGCGGCGGTCGCCGGCCCAGGTCCGGGCCAGCGGGCTGCCGTCGGTGCCGTGCAGCCGGCGGGCCAGGGGGAGCTCGCCGATGTGGTAGCCGGTGGCGAGGACGATGACGTCGGCGGGCGTGCGGGTGCCGTCGGCGCCGATGACGTGGGAGCCCTCCACGGCGGTCACACGGGTGGGACGCAGCCGCACGTTGGGCCGGGTGAGGGCGGGGTAGTAGGTGTCGGAGGTGATCAGGCGGCGGCCGCCGAGGCGGTAGCGGGGAGTGAGCGCCCGCCGCAGGGCGCCGTCCGGTACGGAGCGGCGCAGGTGGAGGCGGGCCAGGGCCTCCAGGGGCCGCAGCAGACGGGGGTGGCGCAGGGGTACGCCGACGGCTTCCTGGGTCCAGTGGTGCAGGCCGCGCAGCGCGCGGCGGGCCGCGGGGTGGTGCCCGAGGAAGCGGTGGAGGCCGGGGGAGAGGGGGTAGTCGGGTTTCGGGAGCACCCAGTGCGGTGTGCTCTGGAAGACGTCGACGTGCGCCGCCCTCGGCTGGATCTCGGGCAGGAACTGGACGGTGGACGCTCCGGTGCCCACCACCGCGACGCGGCGTCCGGTCAGATCGGCGTCGTGGTTCCAGCGGGCGGAGTGGAAGGCGGTGCCGGGGAAGGTGTCGAGGCCGGGGATGTCGGGGTAACGGGGCCGGTGCCAGGGGCCGGTGGCAACGATCACGACCCGGGTCGTGTACGTGCCCGACGTGGTCCGCAGTTTCCAGCGGTGGGTGTCCGGCTCCCAGCCGCCGCTCAGCACCTCGGTGTCGTAGCGGATCACCTCGTCCGCGCCATGCGTCGCCGCGGTGGATTCGAGGTAGTCGAGGATTTCCGACCGTCCGGCGAAGCACCGGCTCCAGGGGTGAGGAGCGAAGGAGTACTCGTACAGCACCGACGGCACGTCGCACCCGCATCCGGGATAGGTGTTGTCGCGCCAAGTCCCGCCGAGACGACCGGATTTCTCCAGCACCACGATGTCGTCGATCCCGGCCGCACGCAGCGCGATCACGGCGGCCAGGCCGGAGAGCCCGGCACCGATGACAACGGCCTCCATGCCCTGACCACCACTGTCGGCACTTCCCCCGGCCATGGCCGCCCCCTACCGTTCACCCGGAGCCGTCGACCGTAGCCTTCAGCCGTCGTCGGACATGGAGATATGACCAGCGGATACCTCATACGAGTGAGCTTGCCGGACAGTCGGTATGGAGTACTTCTTCCCGTGGTTGGCTGCCGGTCATGACGATGAGGGACGAACTGCCCCTGTCCCGTGGTCCGCACCCCGCCGTCGACGAGCCGGGGCGGCATCTGCCCTACCCCAGCGGCTGGTTCTGCCTGGCGCGCTCACGCGAACTGGCCCCCGGCGGTGTCCTGACCCGCCGCTTCATGGACGAGGACGTCGTCCTCTACCGCACCCGCGACGGTCACCCCCGCGCGGTACGTCCCTACTGTCCGCACCTCGGCGCCCATCTCGGGGCGGGTGGCACTGTGCAGGGTCAGAACCTGGTGTGCCCCTTCCATCGTTTCGCCTTCGCCCCCGACGGCACCTGCGTCGGCACGCCCGACGGCCCGCCGCCGCGCGCCCGCCTGCGGCACCACACCATCAGCGAGCACAACGGCTTTGTCTTCGCCTGGCATGCACCGGACGGCGCCGGACCCACCTGGGACGTCCCCGTCACCGCCCGGGCCGGAGTCGTTCCGACGGCCGCCTGGAGCACGGAGGTGCACACCTACGCCCAGGAAATCATCGAGAACACCCTCGACTACCGGCATCTCCCCGTCCTGCACCACGTGGCCGTGCGAGAACTCGACCCGCCGACGGCCCAAGGCCCCCTCCTGCACATGCGCCTGCGCCTCGGGCCGGACCGGCCCCCCGTTCTCAAGCGGAAGATCCGGGCCGACCACGCGTTCCTCCTGGCGGGGCTGGGATACCTCCGGGTCGAGCTCCCGCTGCCCTCGCTCGGACTCACCAGCTACCTGTGGGCCATGCACACACCGACCGGGCCCCGGCGCACCCGCATGCTGGTCGCCACAGCCTGTGCGGACCTCCGCCCGCCGGACGCCACCGGAGCGTCGCTGCCGCGGCGCGGTCTGCACCGGGCCTTGGCCCGCGCGATGCTGCGGACCGCGGTCGGCAAGGTCCGCCAGGACCTGGTGATCTGGAACACCAAACGCTACGAGCCGCGGCCGCGCCTCGCCGCGAGCGACGAGGCCGTCGGCTACTTCCGCCACTGGGCCCGCCAGTTCTATCCGTCGCCCTGAGCGGCTACGACGTGGCCGCCGCGAGACGTTCGCGCCCCGGGTCCGTGACGTGGGAGAGTGCGGCGGTCCCTCCGGTCGCCAGGAGCAGCAGGTCTTCGAGCGGTCCCCGGAGGTCGTCGGGCCCCTCGCCGGCCGACCAGTTGACGTCGGTGGCGACCAGCCGCACGTCGGCGAAGCGCTTGCGGGCTCCGTAGAAGCGGCTCTCCAGCACGTGGCCGATCGCCGCGAGCGCCGGTGCCACGGGCATCCTCCACACGCGCCCGAGGGGACGCGCGATGTCCTGCTCGTGCACCAGCAGGTCGGTGATCGGGTCCAGGGGGCCGGAGAGGGGCGCGTGGCGGGTGGTCTCCGCGGCCTCCCGGAGATGTGCGGTGAGTTCGGCGGGGATGAAGGCGGCTGCTCGTTCCCGGGCCAGGTCGGCGACCATCCGGTCGAAGTCGCCGCGCGCCCGGACCGGGCCCTCCTCGATCAGGGCGCGGTCCCAGCGGCCGCGGTCCTGGTCCGCGAGCAGCACGGGTTCCCCGCGCGGCCCGGTGCGGCCCCGCGCCGCGCGTGGACCAGCAGCATAAGGGCGGCAGCCCCGTGACCTCCCGCTCGGCGGGCAGCGACCGGCGCAGGATCCGGGTCAGCCGGACGGCCTCCTCGGCGAGGTCAGGGTGTTGCGGGTCCGGGCCGGAACTCGCCGCGTACCCGCCCATGAAGAGCGAGTAGAAGACCTGGAGGACTCCCGGCAGCCGCTCGGGCAACTCGTCGGCCCCGGGCACCCTGAACGGGATCCGGGCTGTACGGATCTCCTTCTTCGCCCGTACGATCCGCTGGGCCGTCGTCGCCGTCGGGACGAGGTGGGCCTGGGCGACCTCGACCGTCGTCGGCCCGGCCAGGCAGCGCAGCATCAGCGCCCCGCGCGCCTCGGCCGACAGGGCGGGGTGGGCGCAGGTGAAGAGCAGCTCCAGCCGCTCGTCGGGGACGGCGGGGCCGGTGTCCGCGGGCGGGGAGCGCCGGTCACCCGCCCAGCTCATCGCGCACGATCCCGGCCCGCTCGCCCGCCTCCCGTGGCCACGACGCGACCACCTCGCGCAGCAGCTCCCCGTGCCGGTCGACCAGGTGCTCGTAGGTGAGGCCGACGGCCGCCTCCACCTGGACCGGGAACGGGGCGGAGCGGGCGGTGCGCACGAGTACGGCGGTGACCGGCGGCGCGTCCAGTCCGAAGAGCGCGTGGACCGCGTCGACGCGCAGGTCCGTGCCGGCCGAGTCGTCGAAGATCAGCTCCTCGAGCGCCGCGACGACCCGCCCGTCCGGCGTCTCCCACCGTTCGAGGCACGGGCCCGCCGCGTCCACCGCGCGCTCGCGGACGACGGACGAAGCGGCGTCCGTCCCCAGCGCGGACGCGATCGCCTCCGCGTCCTCGGCCGTGCCCAGCTCCCCGAGGATGTTCAGCGCGCTCGCGTGACTCGCGCCGGCCTCCGTCCGGCCGCCGCCCGGGGTGGCCGGGAACGGCGGCTGCCGCAGCACCTCGCGGGCGACCGCGAACACCTCCTCGGCGTACGGCTCCAGCGGGTTGCCCCCCCACGTACCGGCTCGTCATCCCGGCCCGGTCGTAGTAGTCCAGCGCGTCGCCGCAGGCGACCGTGTCGTCACTGCGCAGCGATCCCAGGAACCCCTTCTCGAACCGCTCGGGGCTGGTCGGGTCGGGTCGTTCGTCGCGGCAAGGGCGTCACGGAGCTCTTCGTCGTCGGAGAACTCCGGCTACCAGTAGCAGGATTGGAACTCCAGGAGGAAGGTCGTCAGATACCTCCAGGGAGTAAACCACGCGTCGGAACGCACGACATCGCGGGCCGACGACGGGCTGCCCCGGGTGCGCGGCGGCCCTCCGAAAGTCGGGATGGTTCCTCGCCCTGAGCCGGGCTACCGGTCGAGGTACCGATGCCCGGCGGCTCCCGGGGAGATGACGAGTCCGCCCTCGCGGATCCGCCATTCCGTCGTGCCGTCGACTTCGTGGCGCGCGAGGAACAGCCCCGTGACGCGGTCTCCGTCGTCGTCGGAGGCCGGGATCCGGGCGATCTCCCGGATCTGGCCGAGGAGCCAGTCCACGGCCGACTCGCGGATGTCGGCGCCGTAGAAGACGTAGTGGGTCCAATTGAGGTGCCGGCGGGGCGCGCCCCAGCCGTGGGAATAGTGATCGTCTTCGTGGGACGCGATGACCTCTTGGACAGCGGCGAGTTGTTTCCCGTCGCACTCCAGCCATCCTCTGACCGAAACATAGACGCCCATGGCGTGCCCTCTCTCGCGCCGTACCGGCTCGGGCAAGAGTACGGACCGCGGCGGGCGGGCCGGAGAGGTGCGCGGTGGCGGCCGGAAAGCGGACCTGATCGTCTAGGGGGCCGTGGTTCGGGCAGCGGTGGGGGAGGGCGGGGGAGATGCGGGAATGGAGGAGGAAGGGAAATACGCAGTCTTGACGGGCAGGGGAGATACTGCTCTTTCAAGAGTTCCGGCAGGCGCGTTCGAGTGAACTTGGGGCGCGCGCTGCCGAAGTTGTGCGCCCTTGCGCCCCCTGCGGGTCGGTGATCCCCGCCCGTGACCGTGGCACACGCCGGTATGAATTGTTGACGTGCCCCGAGCAAGGCGCACGACGGGGGAATACGGGAAGGGTGGGACGGAATCCGTGATCCGAGTTCTACTGGTGCACGACACCTCTCTGCTGCGCACCGCCCTCGCGGAACTGATCGGAAGAGAGCCGGACCTCGAGGTTCACGCCGCGCCGTGGCGCCGCGCGGTGCTCACCGCGCGGACGGTACGGCCGCGGGTGTGCGTCGTCGACATGGACAGCCCCCACGCGGGCGGCCCGGGCGGCGTGCGGGAACTGGCCTCCGGAAGCGGCACGGGGGACGGGAGGCCGTGCCTGCTCGCCCTGGCGAGTGCGGAACGGCCGGGGCCCCTGCGCCGGGCGTACGAGGAGCGAGCCCTGGGGTACTTGAGCAAAAACGCTTCGCCGGACCGGCTGGCCGACGGCATACGGCATGTCGCGCAGGGCGAGCGCTACATCGACGAATCACTCGGTTTCGGCTTTCTGGAGGCGTCCGAGATCCCCCTCACCCGCCGTGAACTCACCGTGCTCACCCTCGCCGCCGAAGGCGCCACCGTCGGAGAGATCGCCCGTAGGCTGCACCTCTCGAACGGGACCGTCCGCAACTACATGTCCGCGATCACCCGCAAGACCGGCGCGCGCAACCGCGTGGACGCCATAAGAATCTCCCAGGGCGCCGGCTGGGTCTGACGGCCCGGCCTCCGCCATCAGATCGCGGTAGAGCGGGGACGCGCGGAGCAGGCCCGCGTGGTCCCCGCACACCGTGTGCGGCCCGTCCATGACCAGCACCCGGTCCGCGCGGAGCGCCGAGGCAGCGCGGTGCGCGATGACGACGAGGGTGCCGCCGGGCCGCCGGGCGAACGCGTCCTCGGCCCGGGCCTCGGCGGCCGGGTCGAGGTGACAGGTCGCCTCGTCCAGCAGGGCCACGGGGGCGGGGGAGAGGTACGCCCGGGTGAGCGCGATCAACTGCCGCTCTCCCGCCGAGAGTTCCCCGGGGGTGACGGGCGCCCCGAACCCGCCCAGCCGCTCCGCCAGTCCGTCCATGCCGACGGCCGCGGCCGCCTCCCGCATCTCCTCCTCCGGAACCGGCCCCGGCCGCAGGTAGCCCAGGTTCTCGCCCAGCGTCCCGGGGAAAACGTACGCCTCCTGCGGGATCAGCACCCGGGCCGCCCGGGCCGCCGCACTCCGCGCGGGGGCACCGCCGACGGTGACCTCGCCGGAGAGAGGTTCCAGGAGCCCCGCCGCGAGGCCGGCGAGCGTCGACTTGCCGATGCCGCTCGGGCCGACCACGGCCAGCCGCGCCCCCGCGGGGACGACGAGGCCGAGCCGGCGCACGACGGGCGCCGCGTGCGGTCCGTAGGCGAAGGTGACCCCGCGGAAGGCGAGGGCGGCGGCCGGGGAACCGGCGTCCGTAGATGCCGAGTTCACCGATGGGGCCCGCTCGGCGGGACCCCCCGCCGTCAGCCGGCGGATCACCACCGCGAGCCGGGCCCCGCTCGCCCCGAGGCCGTGCACCAGGTCCTGCACCGCGGGGAGCAGCGACTGCGTCACATACGCCAGCGCCCCGACCAGCGCCCCGGGCGTCACCCCCCGGTCCAGCAGCCACGGGGCCAGGACCAGCAGCAGCACCACCGGCAGCCGGCCCGCGAGGGCGAGGGCCACCACCCGCACCACCGACCAGCGGGCCAGGGCACGGGCGGCACGGAACTCGGCGTCCACCAGAGCGCCCGTGTCCGCCGCGACGCGCTGCTCCGCGCCGCCCGCCGTGATGTCGCGCAGGCCGCGCGCCACCTCGTCCAGGGAGCGGGCGATGTCCTCGTCGGCGACGAGGAACGCTTCCTGACGGCGGGCCAGGGCCCGCAGGGTCACCAGGAACAGCGCGAGCCCCAGCAGCAGCGGCGGCACCACGGCCAGCAACAGGACGGGGGCCAGGGCGCAGAGCCCCGCCAGGGCACCGGCGGCGGTGAAGACGAAGGAGCGGGAGACCATCACGAGCCCCGCGAAGGTGTCGCGGGCGATCTCCACCTGGTGGGTCAGACGGGAGACCGCGGCGCCGTCGCCGTCCCGCAGCGCCCGGGCGACGACCCGCCGGACGAGGCCGTCGCGCAGCGGTTCCACCAGGTCGGCCACGGCGCGGTAGGTGCGCCCGGTGCCGTAGGCCCCGGCCAGGACGGCGAGCGCCGCCAGGCCCAGCCAGCCGAGCCCGGTGGCAGGGCGTCCCGCGAGGAAGCCGCGGTCCAGGGCGTGGGCCAGGGCGTAGCCCAGGGCGAAGGTGTGCCCCGCCTCCAGGACCGACCAGCAGGCGAGCCGGACCAGCGCGGCCCGCCGGGCGGCGAGGAACCGCAGCCCCTCCCGGGAGGGGGACGGTGAGCAGGCGGGCTCAGGCACCGAACACCGCCCGGTACTCGGGCCGTCGCCACAGCTCCGCGTGCGGGCCGGCCGCCCGCACCCGGCCGCCGTCGAGCCAGACGACCCGGTCCGCGCGGGCGGCCGTCGACGCGCGGTGGGCGACGATCAGCCGGGTGCGGGCGGCGACGTCGTGCAGCAGCGCCCGGCCGACCTCGCGCTCGGTGGGGGAGTCGAGGCTGGAGGTGGCGTCGTCGAGCACGAGGAGGCGCTCCGCGTGGGCGAACGCCCGGGCCAACCCCAGGCGTTGGGCCTCACCGCCGGAGAGCGGCGCCGCCGTGCACGGCGTGGCGTAGCCCTGCGGCAGCCGCCGGACGAAGCCGTCCGCGCAGGCCGCCCGGGCCGCGGCGGTCACCGCGTCGTGGCCGGGGTCCGCCGCGCCGAAGGCGATGGTGCCGCCGACCGTGCCGCCCAGCAGGGCCGGCCGCTCGAAGGCGTAACCGACGGAGTGCCGCAGCGCATCGTGGCTGAGCTCCGGCAGCGGGACGCCGTCAAGCGCGACCGTCCCGGCGTCCGGGTCGGCGAGCCGCCCGGCGAGCGCGGCGAGCACCGACTTGCCGCTGCCCGAACGGCCCACGACGGCCAGCGAGGTGCCGCCGGGGACGGTGAGGTCCACGTCGCGCAGGACGGTCCGCCCGCCGCGCACGGCGGTGACGCCGCGCAGCTCCAGGGTGCCGCCGCCGGGCGGCAGCGGCCGGGTCCCGTACCCGGACGCGGGAACGGCGAGGACCTCGGCCAGCCGTCGGGCGGCGGCCCGGGCGCGGACCAGCGCGCCGAGCTGTCCGACGAGCATGCCGACGCCGGTGGCGAGGACCGCGTAACGGGAGGCGGCCAGCAGGTCGCCCACGCTGATCCGCTCCCGGGCGAGCAGCAGTCCGGCGACGGCGAGGACGGCGATCTGGAGCAGCGGCACGAGGGTGACGGCCCGGGCCGCGGCCCGCCCCTGGACCCGCCAGACTCGGTGCCCCTGCCGGGACAGCCCACCCAACGGCCGCAGGATCCTGGCCCGTTCGCGCCCCTCGGTGCCCGCCGCGGCGATGGTCCGGGCGCCGCCGACGGCCTCGGCGAGCCGCCCGGCCATGTCGCCCTGGAGCCGCTGGTACCGCGCCGAACAGTCGGTGGAGGCCCGGGCGAAGGCGCGCAGCAGCAGGATGAGCAGTGGCGCGCCGGCGAGGAAGGCGACCGCGAGCCAGGGGTCGACGAGGCCGAGGGCGACGATGCCCCCGAGCGGGCCGACGACCGAGGCGAGGGCGGTGGCCAGACCGGCCGGGGCGGTGCCGGCGTCGGCGGCGTTGCCGACGAGCCGGGTGACGAGGTCCCCCGGCGTGCCCGTCCCGGTCGACGCGGCCGTGGCGCGCGGCCCGGCCGCGACGACGTGGCGCAGCAGCCGGTGGCGCAGCCGCGCCGTGGCGCGCGCGGTCATGGTGCCGGAGAGCAGGTCGCCGAGGGCGTCCAGGGCGGCGGGTACGGCGAGCAGGGCGGCGCACAGCGCCACCCACCGGCCGGCTCCGGCGTCCCGGGCCAGCAGCAGGTCCAGGGCGCGGCCGAGGGCGGCGGGCAGCAGCAGGGCGGCGGCGGTGGAGGCGAGGGTGAGCACGGCGAGGCCGGCCACGCGGCCCGCGCCGTCCCGGGCCGTGGCGAGCAGCAGGCGGTCGCCCGGGCCGGTACCGGCGCGCGGACCGGTGCCGTCGGGGGCGGTGCGCGTCCGGGCCATGGGTGATCCAGCCTTCGACGGAGGTGCGGGAGATGACGGAGGTGCGAGAGATACGGCCGGGCCTCGGCGGGACGATACGGCCGGGCCCCGGCCGGCCCTCTCGGGGAGGACCGGCCGGGGCGTCAGACCTGGCGGGGCGTCACAGACAGATCAGCACGCTGGCCGTGCTCACGCAGGAGAGCAGGCTGACGGTGCTCTGACCGCCGCCACCGCCGTGCAGCTCGTCGGACTCCAGGTTCTGCAGGTCGAGAAGGGCCATGACATGTCCTTTCATGGGGACGGATTGTGGTGCACGGCTCCGCCGAGCGGCGGCGCCGGGTTCAGGGGCCCGGTACGGGCGGGGGGCCGGGCCGGGCGCCCCCGAGGGGCGGCAGGAACGGCAGGTGCGCGGCCGGGCGGCCGTCGAGCGCGGCGGCCAGGGCCAGCAGACAGCCGGCCGTCCCAGTGGCGAGGTCCATGGAGAGCCGCATCATCTGGCTGCCGGGGAAGGCGAGTCCTCCGCCGTATCCCATGGCGTACCAGCCGAGCCCGGTGACCTGGGCGGCCAGGTGCCCGGGGGTGACGCCGGGCGCGGTCGTGCGGGCGAGGTGGAGGATCATGCCGGCGCGGCCCTGGAGCAGTCCGGGCTGGGCGTAGAACCGGGCCCGGGCCGCGGCGAGGATCCCGTCGCGGGCGGCCGCGAGGTCCGGACGGTCCTCAGGGCCGCCGCCGACCGTCGCGAGGTAGTCGTCGAGGACCATGCCGATCCCGACGCTGCCGTCCCCCGCGTAGGGCATGGTGCGCCAGCCCTCGTCGACCTCCAGGGTCGCGTTGGCCGTGGTCACGCACCGCGCCAGGTCGGACCGGAGCGCCTTCCCGGCCAGGTCGAGCAGTTCGGGCGCGCCCGTCCGCTCGTACAGCCGCAGGAACAGCAGGGCCGGGCCGGCCGCCCCGCGCATCAGGCCGGCACGGCGGCGCGGTCCGTCCTCGCCGTCGGCGGACAGCCGGTCCGCGACGACCTGAGCCGCCGTCAGAGCCGCATCGGCAAAAGCCTGTTCGCCTGTCGCCGCGCCCAGGTGGTCGAGGACGAGACCGAGCCCCGCCAGGCCGCTCCGCAGGTCGGAGGTGAGCCGCCGCCAGTTCTCGTCGAGCACGGTGGCGGTGAGGTCGAGGGCGCGGCCGGTGTGGCCCAGCCGGTGCAGGGTGAGGGCGACTCCGGCGACGCCGTCGTAGAGGCCGAGCGGGGTGCCCGGCGGCAGCGGGCCGGTACGGTCGAGGAGCCACTGCTCGCCGTCCTCGCACCGGGGCGCGCCGCAGGCGTCGAGCGCGTGCAGCACACCGGCCGCGCCGTGCGCGAGTCCGAGGCCGCCGCCGTCGGTGAACTGGGCCACGTCGCCCGGGAAGAGCCGGTCGTCCCGCCCGGGCGTGGCCGAGGCGAGGAGGGCGCGGACCATCGCGTCACGGCTCGCCGGCCAGTCGGCGGGCGCGGGCGGGCGCGGCTCCTCGCCGACGGGCCCCGGGGCGAAGCCGGCCTCCGGACGGACCGGCGCGGCGGCCGACGTGCCGCGGGTGATCTCGGCCACCGCCTCGTCCAGGAACTCCCGCGGCACGGGGAACTGTTCGGCGATCACCTCGGCGAGGTGGGCGGCCTTCCCCCGGTCGATGACGAAGAGCGTGGTGACCGGCAGGAACAGGGCCAGCCGCAGACACGCCAGCGCGTACCGGTCCACCTCCGCGCCCCGCCGGTCCGGCGGCGCGAAGAAGCCGGGGTGCGCGACGACCTGCCGGCCGTGCTCGCTCGCCGGGGCGGCGGCCTCGAAGTCGATGAGCGTGACCGACCGTTCGTCGGGCGCGACCATGATGTTGAACATGTGCAGGTCGTTGAAGACCAGCCCCCGCGCGTGCACATCGGCGACGGCCTCCTCGACCGCCCGGTGGATCCGCAGCGCCCACGCGGTGTACGCGGCGGTGGCGGCGGGGTCCGGCTCGGCCGCGAGCAGCGGGTGGCGTTCCGCGAAGAAGGAGTTGAGAGGCCTGCCCTCGACGAAGTCCATCACCAGGAAGCTGTGGTCGCCCAGGGTGAACCAGTCGCGGAAGGCGGGCGCCGCGTCGAGCCCCGAGAGCCGTTCGAGAGCGTCCCGTTCACGTTCCAGGCGGGCCACGGCGTCGGCCCCGTCGGCGGCCAGCCCGGCGTGCGGACGACCCTCCTTGAGGACGACCCGCCGCCCGTCGCGCGTGTCCGTCCCGCGGTAGACGCCGCCCCCGTTGGAGAAGTGCAACGCCTTCTCGATGCGGTACGGCAGGTCGGTGACGGTGGTCGCGTTACGGGCCGCGAGGTGCGGCGCCAGGAACTCCGGCAGAGTCACCCAGGACGGCACCCGGAAGGCCGGGTCGCGCGGATCGGGCACGAGCCGCCCCGTGCCGTCCTCGATCGCCGGAACCAGCGTGCCGCGCTCGTCGACGCAGAACCGGCGGGCGAACGCGCCGTAGCGGACGTAGAGCGGACCCTCGCGCCAGCGCAGGTCCGTGAGGATGTACGGCCCGGGCCTGCCCCCGATGACATCGTCCAACTCTTCGAGTATGAGCCGAAGTTGCCGCTCATCCGCCGGATAGACAGTGACGAACTTGCCACTGTGGTCGCGGCCCGCGTACTTCGTGTTGCGCAGGTGCAGCAGGTGCGGCCCGGGGACGAACTTGAAGGGGATGCCCCGGGGGACGCAGTAGTCCCACACGTCCGCCGCCGTCTTGTCCGCCGTGTCGGCGGTCGCGGAGACATGTATCTTCCAACCCTGGAGCGGCCCCGGAAGCGGACCGCCCTCCTCGTCCGCCGGGAACAGGTGCAGCCAGTCACCGTTGCGGGCCGTGCCCCAGCCGTCCGGGACAGGGCGGCGCGCGGTCTCGAAGGGGCCGTCCCCGGCGGGAGTTCCGGCGAGGGCGGGCAGGCGGTCCGGGGTCTCGTAGAAATGCCGGTCGGCCAGGCAGTAGACCTCGTACCGCTTGTCCATGTGATCCCCCTCGGCTGTGATGCGTCGAGATTTCCACGCCGGGGGAGGCCGGGCCAGTCACAGGTGTCATCAACGGACCGTGCGGAACGCATACCCGCGGATCTGCGGTTCCGCCTCAGTGCGCGCCGGACGGGCTGATGACCGCCGCGCCCGGCCCGAACCCGGGGACCGATGTGCGTTTACTCCAGTCCATTGCAACAACGCTCCGGTCTGACATGCGTCTTTGCATGAATCAGGCGCGTTTGACTTGACGCCAATGTGAACGCAACATAGCTTTCCCGGCGTACTGAAAGCGGTACGGAGCCGGGGCTCCGGACTGATGAAGACCGTCCCAGTCCTGCTGAGCGCATACCCGACCCGGCTCCGCGACGATCCGGAAGGACTCATGTTCACAGCGAAGTTCCTGTCACGTACGGGCTTGATCCTTGCCGTCATGATCCTCGGCCTGACGAGCACGGCCGGACCCGCCGAGGCCCGCCCGCGGTTCCGCTGTCCCGACAAGGAGTTCTGCTTCTACTCGAAGAGCCTCTACAAGGGCCGGGTGGCCGGCGGGATCGGATTCCCCGGACGCTGCGTCAAGAAGCTTCCCTTCACCGCCAAGTCGGCACAGAACCGGTCCCGACAGATTGTCGTCCTGTGGTCCAAGCCCAACTGCCTGGGAAGGTCATTGACGCTGTACCCGGGATGGGGCCGGACCAGCTCCCTCTCCGCGAAGAGCACCAGCGGGTGAGCCGCCGGCCCGGGGTCGGCCTCGGGCTTGCGGGCCGGTGGATCGGAAGTGGTGGATCAGAGCGCGAAACACGGCGTGTCGCCCCGAAAAGACGACCCGGTCCACCGATTTCGGCCCGGCCTCCGACCAGCCGGAACTGTCAGCCGTCGTCCATCACGCGCGGTCGCGGAGACGTAGATCTTCCACCCCCGCCGTCCTCGTCCGCCGGGAACAGGACCGCGCAGAACGCCTGCCCGGACGGCGTCATTCCAGGGCCACGGTGACGGTCTTCGGCCGCTGGTACTCGGCCAGGGCCAGTACGCTCAGGTCGGTGCCCTGGCCGGACTGGCGGCGGCCGCCGTGGGGGAGTTCGGCTGTCTGCTCCAGGTGGCAGTTGACCCATACCTCGCCCGCGTCGAGCGCGCCCGCCAGCCGCAGGACGGCGGGTACGGACTCGCCCCACACGCTCGCGGCGAGTGCGTGGGGGACGCCGTTGGCGGCCTGGACGAGGGCGTCGGTGTCGGGCACGGCCTGGACGGTGAGCACTGGGCCGAAGACCTCCTCCCGGACGGCGGGGTCGTTGTCGGGCAGCTCGGCGAGGACCGTGGCGGGGCGCCAGTAGCCGTCCCGTTCGTCCTCGGTCACGGCCGTCGCCGCCTCGTGCCGGACGCCGGCGCGGGAGCCGTCGAGGAGGGCGTCGAAGCGCTTCAACTGCTCGGGGTTGTTGAGCGGGCCGAAGTCGGCTCCGGCCCGGCGGGCCGTCATCGCGTCGGCCAGGCCCGCGACCGTCCGCTCGTAGCAGGAGCGCGGGGTGAGTACCCGGGCCGGGGCCGCGCAGCTCTGGCCGGCGTTGTAGGTGCAGGCGGCGGCCAGCCGCTCCCAGGTGTACGCGGGGGCGTCCGGCAGGACGAGCGCCGGGCAGTTGCCGCCGAGCTCCAGGCTCACCCGGCGCACCCCCGCGCGGGCGGCGACGTCGAGCCCGCCGGCCCGGCTGCCGGTGAACGCGACGGCGTCCACGCCCTCGTGGCCGACGAGCCGCCGTCCGGTGTCCCGGCCGCCCGGGACCGTGCCGAGCACGCCCGGGCCCAGGACCTCGTCCGCGTGCCGGGCGGCCAGCAGGGCGCTGTCCGGGGTCGTCTCCGCCGGTTTGACGACCACGGTGTTCCCGGCGGCGAGCGCCGGGGCGAACCGCCAGACGGCCATCAGCAGCGGGTAGTTCCACGGCACGACCGCGGCGACCACGCCCAGTGGCTCCCAGCGGACCCAGCTCTCCCGGCCCGGCAGGCGGTGCCCGCCCGCCGGGGCGAGGTCCGCGCGGGCCGCGCCCGCGTAGAAGCGGACGAGGTCGACGCACTGGGCGACCTCGGCCGCCGCCTCGCCCAACGGCTTGCCGGTGCCCGCCCGTTCGCCGCGCACGAACTCCTCGGCGGCGTCCTCCAGCACGTCGGCGAACCGCAGCAGGCGCCGCGCGCGCTCGCCCGTGGTCAGCCTGGACCAGCGGGGGAGCGCCCGGCGGGCGGCGGCGACGGCGGGGCCGACGCCGTCACCGCCGGGGAGGGGCGGGTGCGGGCGCGGACGGCCGGTCCGGGGGTCGGTGAGCACGGTGCGGTTCCTTCCTCGTGGGGAGTTCGAGGCTCAGCCGGACGTCCGCCGTCCCTCCGCCACGATCGCGTCCGTGATCGCCGTCCACAGATCGGCCCGCGCGTGCAGCGCCGACCGGACCGCGTACGCGCACTGCTTCCACTTGTCGGAGTCGTCCCGGCACAGATCGACGAGCATGTGCATCGCCATCGGCGTGTGCTCGTCCGCGTCGACCTCGATGTGCCGCTCCAGGTAGTCCTTGAACCGGGCCAGACTGCCGTCCGCGTCCTCGATGCGGACGACCTGCTCGAACATCTCCGGGATCAGGTCCTCGCGCCCGAAGGCGAAGACGGCCGCCTGGCAGTGCACCGGCGCGGTCTCCAGCACGGTCCAGGTCCCGTTGACGAACTCCGCCGACGGCGCCGGGACCCGCGAGGTCGCCAGCGCGTCGACGACGGGCACGCCCGCCCGCAGGGCCTCGACGAACGCGTCGACGGGCCCGGTGTCCGCGCCCACGTCGCCCATGGCGGCCCGGTAGAGCTCGAAGTGGCTGATGAACCCGTCGCCGTACTCGTCGCTCTCCTCGACCAGCGTGATGTCGTTGATCAGCCGCCGGCTGGCCACCGGGCCGCGCGGCACCCAGGGCACCTCCACACAGGTGAGCTGCCGTTGCAGGCTGGTCAGCAGGGACATGAAGTCCCAGACGGCGAAGACGTGGTGCTCCATGAAGACCCGGGCGGCCTCCGGGGTGGTGATGCTGTGGTACATCGGGTGGCCGACGACGCCCTTCCGGGCGGGTTCGATCTCCGCCTTGAGCGCGGTCAGACCCGGGTGGACGACCTGCGTGTGGTAACGCGACGTTGCCATGGGGGAGCTCCTGAAATCCTGGGAAGGGGAACCGCGGGCGGGAACGGGACGGCGTCAGCGCCGTGCCGGGTCCGGGTCCGGGGCCGCGCAGTCGTGGCAGGGGCAGTGCGAGCACCCCACGTCGTGGAGATAGGCGGGCAGCTGGGACTTGAGATCGCAGATCAGGCAGTGCAGATTGCCGACCTCGCTCAGCACCTCCTCGTAGACCACGACCTCCATGCGGCGCTCGGACTCCACCGGCATGTGCGGAGCACCGATGGCCAGGAGCACATGGTCCGAGATCGCGCCGACCGCGTGCGACACCGCCCCCTCGACCAGGTAGATCTGGCCGGCCTCGGTGGGGTGGACGCGTCCGTTGTAGGTGATGGTCCCGAGGCCGCCGAGGACCACGAGGACGTGGTGGCCCGGGTGGGTGTGCGGTGGGAAGCCGGCCCCCGCGGGCAGCCGGATGACGTCGGCGCCGATCGCGCCGTTGCTGACCAGGCCGAGGCCTGTGGCGTCCGCGCCGTGCATGTGCACGGGACGCTCGGCGTGCGGGATGTGCAGGGAGGTGGCCAGGTCGCCGATCCGCGCGTTGGCCCAGCGGATGATCGACAGCTCGTCCGCCGCGGAGTGCGCCGTCATGACGCCTCCCCCTCGCGCTCGGTGAAGTAGTCCGCGTTCACGGCCGTGAAGTGGACCCATTCGTCGGGCAGTTCCTCCTCCCTGAAGATCGCGTCCACCGGGCAGACCGTGGCGCACAGGTCGCAGTCGACGCAGCGCGCGGGGTCGATGTAGAACTGCCGGTCCGCGTCCTCGGCCACGATGCAGTCGACGGGACAGACGTCCACACAGGCGCCGTCCTTGACGTCGATACACGGCTCGGTGATCACGTACGTCACGTGTTTCCCCTCCTTCGGTATGGCCTTGCCGTACGTGTGGTGTTCACCCGGCCGTGCCGGGGCCTTCCCCGCCGACGGCGAGGTCGGCGCACTGCGGACCACGCAGCCGCTTCCCGGTGCGCAGGTCGAAGGTGGCACCGTGCCAGGGACACTCCAGGAACGTGCCGGTCACCAGCGCGTCCACGAGCGGCGCGCCGCGGTGCGGGCAGCGCGCCGGGACCCTGACCATCCGATCGCCCAGCCGGACCACGCACGCCTTCCCGCCGGGAAGTTCCTCGACGGTCCCGGTGACCCCGGTAGCCCCGACCGTCCCGTCGGTCGCGCCCGCCGCGCCCGCCGGGCCACGGGTCATTGCCTCGTCCATCGCGCGCTCCGATCAGATGTCGAGGTCCTTGACCTTGTCCGTCCACTTCTCGTCGAAGCCGAGGCCCCTGCGGTAGGCCGCGTCGGCGATTCCCTTCGCCCATTGCGTGTAGCGGTAGCCGATGAGCATGTCGCGCGGCCGGAACCGGTTCTCCCTGCTGTACGCCGAACGGTTCAGCCGGACGTCCGCCAGACCGTTCCAGTCGCGGTCGCCGCACCGCACGGTGATGGGGAGCCGGCAGGCGAGCCGGATGCCCGCCGCGGCGTGCCCGCCGTGGTACGCGTCCTCGGCGACGGCGATGTCCGGAAGGTTGAAGCCCTGCGGGGAGAACCGCATGACCGGCGCGTAGTTCTGCGCCTTCTTCACCGCGTTGTACCGCATGCGCTGGGCGATGACGTTGTACATCAGCACCCGGCCGTTGGTGATACCGAACTCCTCGGGACGGAAATCGCTGCGGAATCCCGTGTAACAGAACAGGTCCGTGAACTCCATGGTCCACGGCTCCTGGAGTTTCCGGCCGACCGGCACCGTGAAGATGGCCAGGTCCACCGGAAGGTCCTCGGCGTCGGCCGCCCAGTGTGCCACCGCCTGCATGGCCCGGGTGGGCGAACTCCCGGCCTCCAGCGCGCTTTCCAGAAAGCGGTCCCATTCCGCGAGGGACCCGGTACGGCCCGGGAACTCCGCACCCGTCTCGGCGTACAGCCGCTCCGGCAGCCCCTCCGGGATCCGGCTGCTGCGCCGGTAGACGGACAGCGGCAGCAGGAACTCGCGGCGCTCCCAGTTGCTGCCGTCGAAGTGCAGGCACCGCTCGTAGCGCTCCTCCACCCGGCCGCGCAGCCCGGCCAGCCGGCGGGCCGCCGCGAGGACGTCGGGTGCGGTCGCCTCCGCCGGCTCGCCCTCGCCGAGCAGGCGGGCGTACTCCCGGGACTTGCGCAGCAGGAAGAGCGCGATCGACGGGAAGGACAGCAGGGACTGGTTGAGTTCCTGGAGGACGAAGCCCGCCTCGTGCCAGCACCACAGCAGCGTCGCCAGCGCGAGCCGCGTCCCGCTCCACTCGGCCACCGGCTCCGTGCGGCAGGCCGCGACCTCCGCGACGACGCCCCGGTTGTCGAGGACCGCCTCACCGGTCAGCAGCCGGATCCTTTCGACGGACGAGACCCGGCGCTCGAAGCCGGCCAGCAGCTCGTCCCGCTGCTCGTCCGTCAGCCCGGCCCAGGCCCGGCGCGCCCGGTCCGGCAGCCCGTCCAGGACGGCGGGCGGGCCGAGCCAGAGGGCGGCGCTGCCGCCGTCCGCCTCCGGCCCGTCGGTGAGCACCCGGCGGCCGAGCGTCCGGCCGGTCTCCACCGCCGCGCGGACGTCGTCCACCGCGACCAGCGGCGCGTCCAGCCGGACGGCCGCCGCCAGCGCCCGCAGACCGGTCGTCTCGGCCGCCGTGACGACCACGGCCTCCTCGGACAGACCGAGGAGGGAACCGGCCCGCGCGAGGGCGTCCGCGGGATCGTCCTGCAGCGGGGCCAGCCACCGGCCCATCCGCTCCAGGGCCTCGTCCGCGGCGGCACCGCGGCCGAGGGCCAGACAGAAGAGGTGCCACCAGACCAGGGACGCCCGGGCGTACGGGACCTTGAAGTGGTACCAGAATTTCTGGAAGCGCGAGAATTCCGCCGCCGGGATTCCATGGGCGGCGAGATCGAGGGGCCGTCCGGCCTCCGCGCGGTCGTCCAGGATTTTCTCCAGAACGGCCGCGTCCACGATGCGCGCGGCCACCAGGCCGGCCACCACGACGAGATCGCTGTCATCGGTCAGCATCTCCAGCCGCCCGGCCAGGTGACTTTCGACCTCCGCCATCACGGACTCGTCCGCGCCGGTGAAATCCGGGTGGGTGAACAGGGGAACCGGTGGGGTCATACGGGCGCCTCCAGAACGGGAATCCACTTGAGCGGATGGCCTTGCGGAAGGAGAGGCACGGCAGTCGGCCGTCGGACCGCACGCGGACGTCTTCCGGTGCGTGCGGGAATCGGCCGGAGCGAAGGCAGCAAAGGGCGCATGCCTTCGAAAAGCATGACGGCCACGACGCTAGGGAGCGGCGTTCCGCCTGTCAATCGGCCGCCACTGGCGCGAAGGCGATCCGCGCCATGGGGCGGTTGTGACGTGCTGGGGCCGGCGCCGCGCGATGAGGCCCCCGAATCCTTTCCCGGGGGTGCTCGCGAGAGCCCTTCCAAAACCCTCCGTACGGCACCTAAAAGCCGTTTTCCGGTTTCCGGATGCGTTTCCGGATGCGTGCTGAATATGCAAGTGGCATGCAGGGCGGGAGCGGTCGGCGGCCATATTCCGGAATCCGGTTTCGCGGCTGTGGCCGAAAGCTTCCGACCGGTATCCGAACACCCGCCGCCGCCCTGTTCCGAAGGCCGTCGGGACGGCGCGACACTCGGCCCCGGCCACCCTCCCGCCACCCCTCCGACCCGCTACTGTTCGTCACCTGGAAACCCTGCAAATCCGATCAGTCGCCAGAGGAAGTGAGCCGGTCGTATGGCAGATGTGACGCTCCTCGTCATGGGAAACACCGGAATGCCGGCCTGGGGTCAGGACCAGATCCGGCGGCTGAGCGAACAGGCCCGGCGGCGCGGCGTCACGCTGGTGGGCGCCGACACCCCGGAGAACCTGCGGTCCGCGACCGCCCGGGACCTCTCGTACGTCGACGACGTGGTGGCGCTCGACGTCCACCACCCCGAGGCCTGCCGCGCCTGGGCCGCCACCCGGCCGCCCGTCGACGCGGTGCTCACCGTCCGTGAACTGTCGGTGCTGCCGACCGCCGTCATCGCCCGGGAACTCGGCCTCGCGGGCAACGACCCCGACGCGGTACGCCGCGTCCGCACCAAGGACCTCTGCCGGCAGCGGCTCCGCGAGGCGGGCTTCCCCCAGCCGCGGACCGCCGTCTGCGACAACGCGGCCGACGCCGAACGCTTCCTGAGCGAGACCGGGCCCGGCCCATGGGTCGTCAAACCGCGCGACGGCCTCGCCAGCATCGGTGTCTCCCTGATCGACGGTCCGGCCCAACTTCCCGACGCCCTGCGGAAGTTCCACGAACCCTCGGCGGCCATGAGCCCCCTGCCGGCCTCTCCCTACTTCCTTGTGGAGACCTTCGTCGCCGGTGACGAGTACTCGGCCGAGGGCATCGTGCTCGACGGCGAGCCGCAGGTGCTCTCCCTGACCCGGAAGGCCGTCACCGAGGGCTTCATCTCCACGAGCCAGCAGCAGCCCTCCGGCCTCGACGAGGCGACGGACCTGCTCGCCCGTGACACGGTGGCCCGGGGGCTGAAGGCGGTCGGCATCACCCGCGGCATCTTCCACATCGAGCTCTGGGTGACCCCCTCCGGGATCGTGCTCGGCGAGTTCCACTGCCGCGGGGGAGGCGACTTCATCCACGCCCTCGTCGAGCACACCCGGCCCGGCCTGGAGCTCTACGGCACCCTCGTCGACGACCTGCTGGGCCGGACGCCCCGGCCGCTGCCCGCCCCCGCCCGCGCCGCCCGCGTCGACTTCCTCTTCGCCCCGCCCGGCCGGCTCCGTGCCGTGCGCGGCTGGGACGAGCTCGTCCGGCACCCCGCCGTCCTCGCCGCGGACCTCCAGGTGCGGCCCGGTGACGTCATCCCGCCGGAGAAGGACTCCTTCACCCGCTCGGGCGTCTTCGTCACCGGCGCCGACTCCGCGGACGAACTCGACGGGCTGGCCACCCGGCTGGCCGGCGGCGTCGTCTTCGACACCGAGGCGGACGACGAGGGCGTGCCACTGGCCCTGGCGGAGAACGCCTGACGCCGCCGCGCCGGGCCGGCGGCGGCACGCGGGTCAGGCCAGCCGCCGGACCGGCGCCCCCGCGAAGAAGGCGGCGATGTCCTCGACCGCCCCGGCGAAGTAGCCCTCGTAGTTGCGGCGGGTCACATAGCCCAGGTGCGGGGTGGCCAGCAGCCGGGGGAGCGTACGGAACGGGTGGTCCGGGGACAGCGGCTCCTCGTCGAAGACGTCGACCCCGGCTCCGGCGATCCAGCCGCCGCGCAGCGCGCGGGCGAGCGCGTCCTGGTCCACGATCGCGGCCCGTGAGGTGTTGACCAGGTACGCCGTGGGCCGCATCAGCCGCAGTTCCGCCTCGCCGAGCAGGCCACGCGTGCTCTCCGCCAGGACCAGGTGGACCGAGACGAAGTCGCTGGTGGCCAGGAGCTCTTCCTTGGTCGGCACCCGTACGGCGTCGGCCGCCGCGGCGCGCTCGTCGGTGAGGTGCGGGCTCCAGGCCGCCACCTCCATACCGAAGGCCCGGCCCACCCGCGCCATCTTCGTCCCGGTCTTCCCCAGCCCGAGCAGCCCGAGCCGGCGGCCGTGCAGATCCGCCCCGACACCGCTCTGCCAGGGGCCGGAGCGGCGCAGCGCGGTGTTCTCCGCGACCAGCCCGCGGGCCAGGCCGAGGATCAGCGCCCAGGTGAGCTCGACGGGCGGCTCGGAATGGCTCGCCGTCCCGCAGACCGTGACGCCGTGCCGGGCGGCCGCGGCGAGATCGATGGAGGCGTTCCGCATGCCCGAGGTGATGAGCAGCCGCAGCTTCGGAAGGCGGGCGAACAACTCCGCCGGGAACGGCGTGCGTTCCCGCATCACGACGACGATCTCGCTGTCGCCGAGCTCCTCGACGAGCCGGTCGTGCCCGGCGATGTGCTCGCGCAGCGTCCGTACCTCGACGGCGTCGCCGAGGACGGACCAGTCGGCCAGGCCGAGGGCGACGTTTTGGTAGTCGTCGAGCACGGTGCAGCGGAGCGTCATCACGTCGTCCTTCGGTGCGGTGAACTGCCGGAACGGGGCCGGGGGACACTCTGCCACCGCCCGGGCCGTCCGGTCGGCCCGGGATACGCGCTCACGCCGCCGGCAGCAGCCCGCGCAACGGCCGCGTGTCCGGGATCTCGGCGGCCACCGCGGCCACCGCGCCGGGCAGCGACTCCGCGTAGCCCTCGGGCAGGTGGAGGCGGGCCGCCCCCGACCAGGACAGCTCCCAGCCGGCCCAACGGGCGTCGACGAGCTCCAGTACCGCGAGGCGGGACAGGCCGTGCCGCAGCTCCGCCAGGATCTCGTGCGGCAGGACCTCCCCGCCGTCCTGGGACGCGCCGGGGAGGCGGCCGGCGATGTGCCACAGGAGGCCGCCGTCGACCGCGTCCAGCAGGGCGCGCAGGGAGCCGTCCCCGCCGGTGAACTCGGCGGCGGCGCGGCGCAGGTGCTCGGCGTCCGCGGCGTAGTTCGCCCGGATCCCGAGGTGCACGAGCTCCGGCCACGGGGCACGGCGCAGCTCCAGCACCTCCGGGGCCAGCGTCGCCTCCTCCAGCCGGGCCAGCACCCCCTCGGGATCGTCGAGCAGCACCAGGGACGACTGGACGGGCGCCCCCGCCCCGCGCCCGTCGTCGGGCAACGCCTCGATCAGCCGGACGCGTTCGGCCATCGGCGGGTGCGCGTCGTAGGGCGACGGCTCGCCCTCGGGCAGCTCGCGGGAGAGCCGCTCCACCTCGGCGCGCCGGCCCGGGTCCGAGAGCAGGTACCACAGGCCGCCGTAGAACTGCCCGTGCGGCGGCAGCAGTCCGGCCCGCAGGCCCAGCGTGGCGTAGCTGTCCACGTAGAACTCGTGCAGCTCGGCCAGGGCGGCGGTGCGGCGCAGCGCGGAGGCGGCGGCGTCGCGGCCCGCGACGTGCACCGCGACCCGGTCGGCGGCCAGCTCCTGGCGCCGGCCCGCGCTACGGGTGGTCCGCAGGTAGAACTTGGCGTACACGACGAAGAGCCGGGCCATCATCCGGTAGCCCAGACCGGCACCGGTGGTGTCGATCTTCTTGGGCCTGCGGCCCTTCCGGACCCGCTTCTCCGCCGCTTTCTCCTGCTTGGCCCGCTCTTTGGCCCGCTGATTCTCGGATTGCAGCCGGAACGCCTTCACCGTCCGGGCGACGGAGTGCCGGCCGCGCAGGGTGATGGCCGAGATCCGGGTGTCGGCATTGCAGTAGTGACCGAATTCGTGGCCGAGGACCGCGCGCAGCTGATCCTCCGTCAGGCCCGTCATCAACGGGGCCCCGATATAGAGCCGGCGGTGTCCGGGAATCAGCCCGAGGAAGCGGGAGTTCTCGGAGACCGCAGCGTTCACGTCGCCGACGAGCAGGATCTCGTCGGGCGGCCTGGTCCCCGCCGCCGCGGCCACCTCCCGGACGGCGGCCCACAGCCGGGGCTGCTCGGCCTCGGTGACCGGCAGCCCGCCCTCGCCGTCGTCCTGCGGGGTGCGGACGTGCAGGACACCCCGGATCAGCGGAATGGTGAGGAGCAGCGGCAGGATGATGATCTTCAGCGTCACGGGGTGCGCCCCGAGCGACCAGTACACGAACACCCCGCTGCCCACGAGCAGGCAGAGCACGGCGAGGCAGAACAAATAGAAACCGAAAAGCAGAACGAGTGCGCGGAGTGCGCGAAGAGAAACGCCCATCGGGCAGCGGCCCTCATCCGGGTTCGAGAAAGCATGGCGATGAAAGGTCGTCATTATGTCGCACGGGTGTTTGGGGCGGCAAATGATTTGTGCGGT
Organism: Streptomyces sp. I05A-00742; assembly: GCF_013055795.1. Classification (GTDB taxonomy): domain Bacteria; phylum Actinomycetota; class Actinomycetes; order Streptomycetales; family Streptomycetaceae; genus Streptomyces. The sequence goes on along the minus strand of NZ_JABETO010000004.1, from coordinate 51,473 downwards.
CACTGCGCCACGGATCCGCTGCGGGTCTGTCAGGTCCGGACGGAACATTGAATTCCGGAATGGTCACGGCCGGTCGGAGACGTCGGGGCGGTTCTCCGTGACCGGTCCGGCCGGTGAAGTGCGGGGCGCCGCGGGGGCGTACGACGGGAGACCTAGCCAACCCCCGTACGGCTCCCTATCATTCGAACGCTCCCCGTCCCAGCGGGCCGTGAAGATTGTCATGGGCATGCCTTGCTACGCTCCTGACCTGCTCCCCTTCCGGTCCGGCACACCTTCCGTCGCCCGTGCCCCGCCGTCGGCCCGCTCCCGGTCCGCCCCTTCCGCTCGGGGTGGTCCGGCGCCGGCCGCACCGGCAGTCCCGGAACGCTCCGTTCCGTGGGGCGCCGTCGTGGTCGCGGGCACTGCGGAATCGTTCCTGCCGTCCCCTCGGGCCGCCGACGCCGCCCGAAGGCAACCGATTGGAGCACCATGCCTGTAGGACTGGTCACCGCCGGTGCGCTCACGGCGCTGTTGGCCTCGGCGTTCGCCACCCAGCAGCCCTCGGTCATCACCAACCCGCCGCCGGGCAAGATCGTCATCGAGATCGCGACGGTCAACGGTTCGGGCTGTCCGGCCGGCACCGCCGCCGTGGCCGTCTCCCCCGACAACACCGCCTTCACCGTCACCTACAGCGAGTACCTCGCCCAGGTCGGCGTGGGCTCCAAACCGACCGACTTCCGCAAGAACTGCCAGCTCAACCTGATCGTGCACGTGCCGCAGGGCTACACCTACGCCATCGCCAGCGCCGACTACCGCGGCTACGCGAAGCTGGAGCCCGGGGCGAGCGGGGTGGAGAAGGCCTCGTACTACTTCCAGGGCTCGTCGCAGACGGTGCCGAGCTCCCATGTCCTCAGAGGCCCGTACGGGGACAACTGGCAGAACACCGACACGGTTCCGGTGGGCGCGCTGGTCTGGGCGCCCTGCGGCGAGCGGCGCAACTTCAACATCAACACGGAACTCCGCGTCAACGCCGGCACGTCCGACACCTCCAAGACCACCAGTTTCATGACCATGGACTCGACGGACGGCAACATCAACACCATCTACCACCTCGCCTGGAAGGAATGCCCGGCGAAGAAGTAGCAGAAGTAGCGGCACGGCGCGCGAGGCCCCGGCGGTCGGTCCCCCCGTCCGCCGGGGTTTCCGCACCCCGGGGAAACCCGTCGCACAGTCGGCGTTCACCATGACTTTATGCCCCGTTAAGCGGCCGTCACCTGCGAAGATAGCGCTCCGCAAGGCGAGCGTGACCGAGAGGGTATAGACCTCTGGCAGAAATCGCGCGAATGTGTGGGGAAGACCACCGCGAAGCCCTGCGGTCCCCCCTGGTCTCGCCTTCGCGTCCCCCCTCGATCGCACAGAGCCTCATGTCTGCTTTCAGCCGCGACACCCTGAGCCCCTCGCACCCGGCGGACGCCTTCGGCGCCCCGGCCCCGGTCGTCCCCTCGACGGCCGGCACGCGGCGGTTCCTCCCGTGGGGCGTCCCCGCCCCCGCCGGCGGCCCGCAGGCCCGGGCCCTTCCCCCGCACCGCCCGGCCCACGCGATCTGCGCGATCTCCCTGCCCGCCTCGCCCCGCTCCGTGGCGGCGGCCCGCAGGTTCTCCCGGCGGCTGCTGGCCGAGTGGGGACTCGACGAGCTGACGGACGACGCCGCCCTGCTCCTCTCCGAACTGGTCACCAACGCGATCGTGCACGTTCCCGAGGGCTCGGGGGACGTCGAGCTGTCCCTCTCCCGCACCCCCGGCCATGTGGTCGCCCAGGTCACCGACCGCGGCGGCGCCCTGCCGCCCTGCTCGCTCTCCGGGCAGGACAGCGAGAACGGCCGCGGCATGTGGCTCGTCGAACAAATTGCCGACCGCTGGGGTCATCACGCCTCCGCGGCGGGCAAGACCGTCTGGTTCGCCCTGCCCCTCCCCGGCGCCCCCGCCACGGCCGCCACGGCCCCCGCCGCCGGCCTGCCCCGGATCTGAGCCCCGCGGGATCCTGTGCGCGCGCGGGATCCCGGCCGCGCCGCACCCCCGCCACGGACCGCACCGGCTGCGCGCCGCCCGGGATCGGAGGGACGATGGAAGCCGCGGCGTGACGAGCGGGAGCATGAGAGGGAAGGAATCCGGACACCGGCAGGACCGAGGCCGCCGCACCACCCCGCGCGGGCGCAAGGAGGACCTGCATGGGCACCACCGAAGGATTCCGGCCGGGCTCCGGCCGTGCCCGGTCCGCCCTGGGCGAGGCGGGCAGCCTCCTCGACGTGCTGAGCGTGGCCGCCGTGGTGCTGGACCGCGAGGGCCGCATCATCCTGTGGAGCCCCCAGGCCCAGGACCTCTTCGGCTGGTCCCCGGCGGAGGCGCTGGGCCAGTACGCCGCCCGGCTGCTGGTCGCCGAGGAGGACTTCGACGTCGTCCTCGACCTGTTCGCCCGGGTGATGGGGGAGGGCGAGAGCTGGGCCGGGGTCTTCCCCGTCCGGCACAAGGACGGCACCCCCCGCCTGGTCGAGCTGCGCAACGTCCGGCTGGAGGGGCGGCACGGCAGCATGTACGCCCTCGGCATCGCCACCGACCGGGAAGTCCTCCGCGACCTGGAACGGGACCTGGCGCTCTCGCTGCGCCTGGTGGCCCAGTCCCCGATCGGGCTCGCCGTCCTCGACACCGACCTGCGGTACGTGATGGTCAACCCCGCCCTGGAACGCATCCACGGCCTCTCCGCCGAGCAGCACCTCGGACGCACGGTCCGCGAGGTGCTGCCGTTCGTGGACATCGAGGAGAGCGAAGCCACCATGCGCCGGGTGCTGGCCACCGGCACACCGCAGCTCGACCGGTTCGTCGCGGGCGGCATCGGCGGGGGCGACGACGACCGGGCCCGGCTGGTCTCGTACTACCGGCTGGAGGACGCGGGCGGGCACATCCTCGGCGTCGCCGCGTCCGTCGTGGACGTCACCGACCGCTACCGCGCCGACCTCGCGGCCGCCGAGGCCCGCCGCCGGCTCGCCCTGATCGCCGACGCCTCCGTCCTCATCGGGACCACCCTCGACCTCGACCAGACCGCCCGCGAGCTCGCCGGCGTCGTCGTCCCCGCCCTCGCCGACGTGGCCGCCGTCGACGTCCTCGACACCGCCCTGGAGGGCAACCGCGCACCCGCCCTCCCCGACGGCAGGCCCGCCGTCATCCGCGCCCTCGCGATCGCCTCGGCCGGCACCGCGGGCGCCAAGGAGGCCGCCCGGGCCGCGGACCCGCCGGGGGAGATCGCCCGGTACCCCGCCGACCGGCTCGTCGCCCGGTGCGTGGCCACCGGCCGCCCCGTCCACCTGGCCCGCGTCGGCACCCGCGACCTGCCCGGCATCGCCCGGGACCAGGCCGCCGCGGCCCTCCTCGCCCGCGCCGGACTCCACTCCTACATCGCCGTCCCCCTCATCGCCCGGGGCGAGGTGCTGGGCGCCCTCGACCTCAAACGCACCGACAACCCCGTGCCGTTCAACGAGGACGACGTCGTCCTGGCCGGGGAGCTCGCCGCCCGCGCCGCCGTCTGCATCGACAACGCCCGCTGGTACCAGCGCGAACGCGCCGCCGTCCTGAGCCTCCAGCGCACCCTGCTGCCCCAGCGGCCGCCCAGCCCGCCCGGACTGGAGGTCGCCTACCGCTACCAGCCGGCCGGCGCGGCCGGCCAGGTGGGCGGCGACTGGTTCGACGTCGTCCCCCAGGACGGCGGCAAGAGCGCCCTCGTCGTCGGGGACGTCATGGGCAGCGGCATCACCGCGGCCGCCGCCATGGGCCAGCTCCGCACCGCCGCCCGCACCCTCTCCGGCCTCGGCCTCGACCCGGCCCAGGTGCTCCGCCACCTCGACCGGGCCGCCGCCGGTCTGGGCCAGCAGATCGCCACCTGCGTCTACGTCGTGTACGACCCCGCCCTCGGCCGCTGCTGCGTCGCGAACGCCGGCCACCTGCCGCCGGTCCTCCTGCGGCACGGGGAGCCGCCCGTCCTGCTGGACCTGCCCACCGGCGCCCCGCTGGGCGTGGGCGGCGTGCCCTTCGAGAGCGTCGCCGTGGACGTCACGCCCGGCGACCGGCTCGTCCTCTACACCGACGGCCTGGTGGAGACCCGCGACGAGGCCATCGACGTCCGCCTCGCCGAGCTCGTCCGGGTCCTCGACCGCCCCCGGACCGGCCTGGAGGAGACCTGCGACCTGCTGCTCTCGGTGTTCCGCCAGGGCAGCGACGACGACGTGGCGCTGCTCGTCGCGGAGATCGGCCACTGACCGGCCCGCCGGGCGGCCGTCGGACGGCTCAGACGGTCACCGGCAGGGCGCGCAGCGCCCGCGACCGGAAGGACGTCCGCCAGCGCAGCTCCGTCTCCGGCACCGCGGGACGCAGGCCGGGAAAGCGGCGGAGCAGGGTGCCGAGCGCGATCGCGATCTCCATCCGGGCCAGCGGCGCGCCCAGGCAGTAGTGCATGCCCTGGCCGAGGGCCAGGTGGGCGCGGTCCTCGCGGTGGATGTCGAACCGGTCGGGGTCGGGGTAGCGGGCCGGGTCGCGGTGGGCCGACGCCAGGCAGAGCAGAACGGTGTCGCCCGCCGGGATCCGTACGCCGCCGATCTCCACGGGTTCGGTGGGGAACCGGCGGATCGCCATCTGGTTGGCGTGCGCGTGGCGCAGCAGCTCCTCGACGGCGGCGGGGAGCAGCGCGGGCTCCGCGCGGACCGCGGCCAGTTGGTCCGGGTGCCGGAACAGGGTGAGCAGTCCGACGCTGATCAGGTGCTGGGCGTTCTCGCTGCCGGCCATGAGGAGGAGGAAGGCGAGGGAGACCAGTTCGTCCTCGCTGAGCCGGTCGCTCCCGTCGCGGACGGCGACGAGGTCGGAGAGCAGGTCGTCCCCGGGCGCGGCCCGGCGGGCGGCGACCAGGTCCACGAGGAACCGGTGGATGAGGTCCACGGCCTCGGCGATCTGCCCGGGGTGCTCGGGCGCGAGCATGGTGGCGACCCAGCCGGAGAAGGGCTTCCGGTCGGCCTCGGGGACGGCCAGCAGGTCCCCGATGACCGTGAGCGGCAGCGGGTTGGCGTAGTCGGCCACCAGGTCGCCGCCGCCCGCCGCGGCCAGCCCGTCGGCGAGGCGGCCTGCCGCGGCCTCGACCCGTCCGCGCAGGCTCTCGACGCGGCGCGGGGTGAACCCCCGGGACACCAGGCGGCGCAGCCGCAGATGGTCCTCGGGGTCGATGTTGAGCAGATTGGCGTCCAGGGCCGGGGGGAGGGCGAAGCCGCGGTAACCGGTCCCGGAACGCGCCTTGTTGACGGACAGCCGCGGGTCGGCGATCCAGGCCCGGACGTGGGCCTCCCGCGTCACGAGCCAGACGGGGGAGCCGTCGGGCAGGGCGATCCGGTGGACGGGCGCGGCGGCGCGCAGCCGCGCGTAGCCGGGGTACGGATCGGCGAGGAAGGCGGCGTCGAACGGCCGGGGCAGGTCGGTCATGGGCGGCTTTCGGGGGCGGTGGGTCCTTCGGTCCGGTCAGGAGGCAGATCCTGTAAGGCGCTTCGGGCCCGGGCGGCGGTGTCGAGGATGTCGGTCAGCATGCGGGACAGCCGGTCCACCCGGTCCGTTCCGGCCCCGCCCTCCTCGTCCGCGGGGCCCGCCAGGTCCTTGTTGACCTGCTGGAAGACCTGCTCGTCCAGGAAGTACGCGGCACGCGGGATGCCCAGGCTGTCGCAGACCTTGAGCAGGGTCTCCAGCGTCAGGTTGGAGCCGTCCGCCGACTCCGCCTGGGACAGCGTCCTCTTGGACACCCCCGCGCGGGCCGCCAGCCCGGCGAGGGTGAACGGGCCGTCCGGATGGTGGTGCCGTATGTACCGCAGACGCCTTGCGACGTCGGCCTTCGCGGCGGTGACCCGCGCCTCCAGGGACGGACGTTCTCCGCCCCCCTCGGGCGCTCCCCCCTGATGCATCGTCCACCCTCTCGCGCACGCTCCGACCCGAGGACTCTAGCCGTCGGGAGAAGGGCGGATCCATGGACGTGCCCCGGAGACAAGGGGGTTCTATGCGGCCGATTGCCCGTTTTGTTGCGGGCGAAGAGGGAGGGAAGCCGGATATAGGACCGACATTGGTGCAATACATTGCGACTTGGGGCAGCAAGTTGCCATGTCCGGATCCGGATGGCTAACGTCCGCGGTGACGTGGACGGCGGCTGCTCAAAGCCACGGGGGTGCTTTGAGGGCAGCCGCCGTCCACGTCGTCGGTTTCACGAGGCTCACCGCAGGTACGGGACGGCCCACCCCTCGGTGTCGTAGTCGGACAGGCACGTGTCCACGAAACCGCAGAGTTCGTCACGTAGCCCGCTGCCGAGCGCCGCCCGGTACGTCTCGAAGCGGGTGACCTCGGGGTTGGCGGCGTGCAGGTCCTCGTAGAGCTCGTGCCGGCTCGCGAACTCGCTGCCGACGCTGTCCCACACCAGCTTCATCAGCTTCACGCGCTGCTCGGCGTCGATCCCGTACGCCCCGCGCAGATGGGTGTCCAGGAACGGGCGCAGCTCGGGGGCGCGGAAGTCGTCGGCGTGCGAGGTCAGACTGATCAGCGGGCTGGCGACGAGGCGCTCGATGAGCTGCTTGACCGTCCTGTAGGCGGTCGGGGCCAGCACGCGGTGGGCGGTCCCCGAGTCCAGGTGCGGGTGGACGTACCCGCCCGCCCACGGCTCGGGCTGCTCGGTCATGGCGGTGACCAGGGCGTGGACGGTGTGCCGCCAGGCGAGCGCCTCGCCGACGCCCGACTGCACACCGAGGTGTACGTCGCTGCCGTTGCTGTGGACGGCCTTCAGCAGCAGGCCGCACAGGAAGTCGAGCTTGACCGACATACGGACCGCGCTGTGGAACAGGAACCGGGGCACGAACCCGCTCCGGTGGGCGAATCCGCCGGCCCGCTCGACATCGCGGTGGATCAGCACGTTCGACCAGGGGACGAGCGCGCGGTCGAAGACCAGGAGGGCGTCGTTCTCGTCGAACCGACTGGACAGCGGGTAGTCGAAGGGACTGCCCGACCGGCCGGCCTGACGCTCGTAGCTGGCACGGCAGATGACCTTCAGACCCGGGGTGTTCATCGGCGCGACGAAGCAGACGGCCCGGGACGGATCGTCCGGCCCGGGACCGGTGTGCCCGACGAACGCGTACTGGGTGAGCGCCGCCCCGGTGGCGACCCCCTTCGACCCGCTGACGACGATGCCGGCGTCCGTCTCGTCCACGACGGAGACCCGGATCCCGGCACCCCCGTCGGCGGCCGCGTGGCGGCTCACCGGCGGGTTGACGACGGCGTGGCTCAGGAAGAGGACCCGGTTCTGGGCGCGCCCGTACCACTCGCGGGCGTTCCCGGCGAAGGGGGCGTAGTAGTCCGGGTCGGCCCCCAGGGTGGCCAGGAAGGACGCCTTGTAGTCGGGGGTCCGGCCCATCCAGCCGTACGTCATCCGCTGCCAGCCCGCGATGGCGTCCCGCGCGGCCCGGAGATCGGCCGCACCGCGCGGCGCGCGGAAGAAGGGGTGGGTGAAGGTGCCGCCCGCGTCGCTGCCGGTGGTGAGGACGCCGCGCCGGGACGGGTCGTGCAGCGCGTCGTAGAGCCGGGCCAGGCACCGGGCCGCGTTGCGGAAGGCCGGGTGGGCGGTGACGTCCCCGACGCGCTCGCCGTAGATCCACACCTCGCGGCCGTCACGCAGGCTGTCCAGGTACTCCTCGCCGGTCAACGGCTGTTCCGCGGCGCGGCGGCCGGTGTCCGGCCGCGGCACCGGCGGCGCGGGGCTGACGTGCTGATCGGGCATGGCGGTCTCCTGCCGGTCGGTCCGTTCCCGCGGTGTCCGCGGCTGGTGCGTGCTGAAGGGCCCGCGCCGGGGCGGCCCCGCCCTCAGCCCGCCATGGCGCTCACGCCGCCGTCGATGACGAAGTCCGCGCCGCTGATGTAGGCCGCGTCGTCCGACGCGAGGAACACCGCGAGCCTGGCCACCTCCTCGGGCCGGCCGACCCGCCCGGCCGGGATGCGCTTCAGCAGATCGGGAACCGCGCTGTCGGGGTCGTCGATGTGGGGTGCCGTGGCGCGGGTGCGGATCAGCCCGGGGCTGATGGAGTTGACGCGGATGCCGTGCACGCCGCCCGCGCCGCACAGATGACGGGTCAGCGCGAGCACCCCGCCCTTCGCGGCGCCGTGCGCGGCCTGCTGGACGAACAGCGCCCCGCGCGAACCGGAGATGGACGCGACGTTGAGGACGACGCCGCCACCCTGCTCCACGAGGTGCGGCCAGGCGGCCCGCGTGCACAGGTACACGAGGTCGAGCTCGTTGCGGACGGTGTGGTGCCAGTCGTCCGGCTCCAGACGGCCGAACGGCGCGTTCCGCAGCGACGAGGCGTTGTTGCAGAGGACGTCGAACCGGCCGTACGCGGCCAGCGCGAAGTCGATCCACGCCCGGGCACCCTCCCGGGTCGACAGGTCCACGGGAGCGAGCGACACCATGGCACCGCCCGCCTCCTCGACCAGCCGGACGGTCTCGTCGGCGGTGCCGGGATCGCGTCCGCACCCGACGACCCGGGCGCCCTCCTTCGCGAACTCCAGGGCCGCCGCCCTGCCGATCCCGCTGCTCGTTCCGCTGATCAGGACGGTCTTGCGGTCAAGTCGGCCCACGGATGTGTCCTCGGGATACTCGTCGCTACGGGAGTGGGGGCGGGCCGCGACCGCACCTCGGCGAGGAAGGCGGCGGTCCGCTCCGGGGTGGCGATGCTGCGCCACATGGCCGGCGGGTCGTCGAAGTTGGCGGCGAAGGCGGCGGCCACCGCCGGATCGGCGTCCGCCGCCCGGAAGAGATCGAGGAGCTGGGGGGTGGGCGGGCGCAGGAAGTCGGCGGTCCACCGCACCACGCCGTCCGCGTACGGGCGCAGCCGCTCCTCCGCGGCGCGGCAGAAGTCCGCGTCGTAGGGCGGCCCGGCGGCGATCGCCTCGGCGATCTCCCAGGCGCAGTGGGAGCCCAGGTTGGCGCCCTGCGCGGTGATGGGGTCGTTGACGATCCAGGCGTCCCCCACGGCGAGCGCGAAGGTGTCGTCGGTCAGGGGCCGCCAGGCGCGGCGCACCACCGGGACGATCCCGCCCTGCACCAGGTCGGCCGGGTGATTCAGCCCGAACGTCCGCTCGTCGACGCGCTCCCGGAGTTCGGGGACGTGCCGGTGGAGCGCGTCGAGGACGGCGGCGTGGAAGCGTGCCGGGTCGGGGTCGTGGGGGGAGCGGCAGACCGCTTCGAGGGGGCCGCCCGGGACGGCCTCCAGACCGAGCACGTCGACGCGGCCGTCCGCGCAGTGGAACGGCATCCGCAGGACCTCGCCGACGCCCGGTACGACGTGGAACTCGATGCTGTGCGGCACGTCCTCGCCGATGCCGTGGTACAGCCCCCCGCACAGCACCCGCTGCGGGGTGTCGAACGGGGAGCGTCCGGGGTCGCGGGGGAAGAGCTCCCCTGCCGCCCTGCCGCCGGCGACGACCACCAGGTCATGGTCGTGGGCGGCGTCCTGGACCGTCGCCGCGGTGAGGTCCGTGACGACGTGCCGTCCCCCGCGGGCCCGGTACTCCTCGGCCAGCGCGGGCAGGTAGAGCCGGAAGTCGACCACGCTGTAGGCGGGGTCGGGGTCGGCACGGAACATCAGCGGCCCCGGGCCGTGGACCGTGACCGTCCGCGCCCCGGCCAGGGTGTCGGGCGCGGTCCAGAAGTCGACGCCCAGCAGGGCCTCGCGCCGCCGGGTGCTCCCCGAGCGCGCGACGAAGTTGAGCGCCCGGCCCCGGCGCACGGCCTCCGGCGGCCTGGACCCGAAGAGCGTGGCGTCGATGCCCAACTGGTGCAGCCGCAGCGCCAGGTGGAGCCCGGAGATGCCGTCGCCGACGATGCCGATCCTCATGGGCCGGTCACCCCCCGGTCGGCGAACGGGCGGGGTTCGCCGGTGTCACCGCGGTCGATGCGGTCGACGATCCGGATGTGCCCGACGGTGACGCCGAGTCCGCGCAGCGCCTCGGTCGTCCGCCGGCGGACGAGGTGCGGCTCGTGGGGCCCGGCGACGATGAGTTCGACGTGCTCGCCGCGGAGCCGGTCGGGGACGGGCACACAGGTGAGGTCGGCGCAGGGGAGGGCCGCGCGCAGCCGCTCCTCCACCAGATCGAGGTCGATCCGGCGGCCGTTGACCTTGATCAGCCGGTGCCGGCGGCCGTGGAAGTGGAAGCTGCGGTCGTCCAGCCGCTGGACGTGGTCGTCGGTGGTCCACCGCGCCATGGGACGGCCCTCCGGGGTCAGGGCGAGCCGGGGGCCGGACACACCGAGCCGGCCGTCGGCGGGATCGCCGTCGAAGCGGACGTCGTCCATCAGGGTCCAGGGCGACGGGGCGGTGGTGTGCTCCCGGTGGGCGATGGCCCCGGTCTCCGTGGACCCGAACAGTTCGACCAGCCGCACCCGGCCGGGCCCGGTCGCCGAGACGAACTCCCCGGCCGTGGCCGGCAGGGTGGCGGTGCTGTGCATCACCGTGACGTGCTCGCTCCGGCCGAGCACCGACGGGTCGCGGAGCAGGACGGGGAAGGCCCACGGAATGGCCACCACCAGCCAGCGGTCGGCGTCGATGGCGGGGACCGGCAGCCCGTACCGCGGCCAGTAGCACACGGGAAGACCGAGCACGGCGGGCAGCAGCGCCGTCGCGATGAGGCCGTAGAGGTGGGCGGGGGGCGCGAACGACAGGACCGCCCGGGGACGGTCGGCACGGACCAGGTCGGCCAGCATCCCGGCCTCCGACCACAACTGCCGTCGGCTGTGGCGCCAGGGCGCGGCGGGGCCCGTGCTGCCGGACGTGCACAACTCGACCACGTCCGGCAGGACATCCGCCACCAGCTCGGCGGCGGACCGCCGCCCGAGCCGCTCCCACCGGGTGACGGACGGCCCCGGCGGCCCGGCGGGCGAGGCCCCCAGGCTCCGGGCGAGGAACTCCCGGGGCGACAGCTCCTGATAGCTCTCCATCACGTGTCCTCACCGGGCGGGCCGACGACCGCCGCCGCGTACGTACCGCCCCAGCTGGCGGCGCTCACCAGGGCCCGGCGCGGTCCGTCCGCGGCCGCCGCCGACCAGTAGGAGAGCGCGCCGGGCAGCGGATCGGACGGTTCCGCCGGCCGCGGCAGCCGGCCGCTCCCGCAGCCGTCGAGGGCGGCGACGAGGGACAGCAGCGCACCGGCCGACTGGCAGTGCCCGGTCGTCCCGGCGAGGGCGGTCAGCCGGGTGCGGGCCGACTTGAGGCAGGAGGCGACCGCGGCGAGCTCGGCGTCGTCCAGGGCCGGGACGCCCCGGGCGGCACCGTAGACGTCGACGGCCTCCCCGCCCGGCGTCGCGTCCAGCGCCCGGCGCAGCGCCCGGGACCAGGCGTCGGCGCACAGCGGAACGTCCTCCGACGGGCCCGGCCCCGAGGTCACCGCGTGCCCGAGCAGGGTGCCGAGCGCGGTGGCGCCCCGGGCCCTGGCGTGGTCGGACGCCTCCAGGACCACGGCCGCCGCCCCGGCCGCGACGGCGCCCGGGGCCGCGGTGCGCGCGTACGGGCGGGGCAGGCCGGGGCCGTTCAGACCGTAGTGGCCGTACGCCCGCGCGAGCGTGCCGGTGACCTCGTCGGCCGCGACGACGAGGACGGCGTCGGCCTGGCCCTGCCGGATCAGGTCGGCCGCGTGGCCCAGCGCGATCAGCCCCGAGGCGTCGCCGGTGGAGACGGCGGCCAGCGGGCCGCCCAGGCCCAGCTCCAGCGTGACGTAGCCCGCCGGCACGCTGGAGACGATGTTCGGGGCGTGCACGGCGCTGACGAACTCGGGGCCCTCGCGCTCGACGGTCTCGTTCAGGCGCTCCACGGTGCCGATCGGGCCGGCGGAGGTCGCCAGGACGACGCCGACCCGCGTGCCGTCCCGCAGGCCCGCGTCGTCCCAGGCCATCCGCGCCGCGGCCACCGTGAGGGCGCCGAGGCCGTCGAGCCGCGGGCGGTACTTCGGGTCGATGAACTCGCTGACCGCGCCGGGGCGTCCGGTGCCGTCCGGCGGGCTCCCGTGCAGCGCCGCGAGGAACGCGCGCCGCCCGAGGGCCAGGGGCGAGACCACTCCGGCACCGGTGAACGAGAGGCTCCCGCGCGGCCGTTCCCGTGCCGGGCCGCCGCGGCGTCCGAGGACCAGGGAACAGCAGGCGCCGCCGAAGGCGATCGAGTTGGACAGCGCGACCTCGACCTCCGCCCGGGGCCGCCGCGCGACCCGCGGTACGACGTCCCAGGGCGCCGAGTCGTCGGCGTTGGCGGTCGGCGGGAGGACCTGGTCCCGCAGGGCCAGCGTCGTCAGGACCGCCTCCACCGCCCCGCAGGCCCCCAGCGTGTGCCCCACCTGCGGCTTCGAACTGCTCATCGGCGGGGGATGCGGACCGGTGAACACGGCTCGCATCGCGTTGAGTTCGGCGGTGTCGTTGGCGGGCGTGCCGGTGCCGTGACCGTTGACGTAGCCGACCGCGTCCGGAGCGAGGCCCGCGCGGCCCAGCGCGCCGAGCATGGCGTCGCGCAGCCCGGAACCGTCCGGCGGGGGAGCGGTGATGTGGTACGCGTCGCTGGTCAGGCCGTACCCGAGCACGTAGGAGAGGACCGGCACGCCGCGCGCGAGCGCGGACCGCTCCGACTCCAGGACCAGGAACGCCACCGCCTCGCCCAGGTTCAGGCCACCGCTGCGGGCGTAGGGCGCGCACGGCGCGGAATCGATCGACTTCCAGCTGGCGAACGTCGCGACCGTGGTGATGTTCAGCGCCTCGTAACCGCCGGCCAGCATGACCGTGGCGCGGCCGGTGGCCACGGCGTCGTACGCGTAGCCGAGGGCGTTCGCGCCGGCGATGCACCCGGTGGCGAAGACCGCCTTGGGCCCCCGGCCGCCGAGCGCGGCGCCGAGCCGGTCGGCGCAGGTGTGCGCCGGGTGCCGGTCCTGACCCGCCGCCGAGCGGTAGTGGGTCCAGAGCTCCTCCGAACCGGCGTTGGTGCCCAGGGCGACGCCGATCTCGTACGGATCGAACGCGTCCGCGTCGACGGCCGCGTCCCGCAGTGCGCCGAGGCCCGCCCGCTCGATCAGCGGCGCGGCGCCCGGGGCGTCGGGAAGCCGTGCCGCGAACACGTCCGCCAGGTCCGCGCAGCGGCCGAGGGCCGAGTCACCGGCGCACACGGCCCGCCAGACCTCCTCGGTCCCGGCGCCCAGCCCCGAGGCCAGGTACACACCGGTGACGGCGACCCGCGGCGGGACGGCGCTCATACGCCACCGCCCTCGGCCGGGCGGGCGTCCGCGGGCGTGCGGGCGGAGGGGGAGCCGGTGACCAGGGCCACGATGGTGCCGATGGTCCGCAGCCGGTCCGGCTCGACGGGCCGCGGCGCGAGCCGGAACGCCCGCTCCACCCGGGTGAGCACCTCCAGCTGCGCCAGGCTGTCGTAGATCGCGTCCGGCAGCTCGTCCAGGGGACGGTCGCGGGGCCAGTCGGCCGCCGACGTGCTGAGGACCGCGCCGACCGTGTCGCGGATGACGGGTTCGACGTCCCGTGGGTCAGTGGACACAGCTCCTCCGCGGCTGTCCGGGCAGCTCCGCCGCCGTCTCCGGGCCGGGGCCCGGGAGCACCGCGGTGATCCCGCCCGACCTGATCAGGGCCACGAGCTCGGCCAGGTCCGTGTCCAGGCGCCGGTCCCGGTCGACGAAGCGGACGACGCTTCGCACCCGTTCGTGGGCCGCCCGTGTCGCCGGGGCCATGCGGTCGGCGCCCCTCAGGTCCACCGCCTGGCACAGCGCCGCCAGGTCGATGGCCGCGATGTTCTGCACCAGTTCGACGGTCTGCAGGGCGTCGCGGGCCGCGATGGAGGCCATGCTCACCTTGTCCTGGTTGTGCGACTCCGTCGAGCGCGAGAAGGCCGTGGCCGGAGCGGTGTTCTTCAACGCCTCGGCGGCCAGGGAGGAGGAGGCGATCTGCGCGGCCTTGAAGCCGTGGTGCATCCCGGAGTCGTAGTCCGTGTCGTCCGTGGGACGGACGAGGTTCGCGGTCAGCCCCTGGTTGCTCTTCTCGTCGACCACCATCGCCATCTGCCGGTCCAGCAGATCCCCGACGCTCGCGACGGCGAGCTTGAGGGCGTCCATCGCCTGGCCGACGTGGCCTCCGTAGAAGTTGCCGCCGTGGTGCACCTCACCGGCCTCGGGGTCGAACAGGGGGTTGTCGTTGGTGGAGTTGATCTCGATGTCGAGCCAGTCGGCGACCCAGTCCAGCGTGTCGTTCAGGACGCCCGTCACATGCGGCGCGCACCGGACCGAGTAGCGGTCCTGCAACCCGGTCCGCAGCATCTGGTAGCCCTCACCGGCGAGCCGGGGATTGGCGCCGACCCTGTCCCGGTGCTCGATGGCGAGCTTGGAGCCCTCCAGGAGGCGGTGGATCCTCGCCGCGCTGGTCCGCTGCCCGGGGTGCGGCTTCTGTGTGTGGAGGAAGGGTTCGAAGGGGCCGGAACTGGCCTGGAGGGCCTCGACCGCGAGCGCCGTGCAGAGGTCCGCGATCGCGGCCAGGTCACGTGCGGCGCGGACGGCCGCGACCGCGTAACCGCTCATGAAGGACGTGCCGTTGATCAGCGCCAGGCCCTCCTTCGGCGCCAGCTCCATCGGTGTGAGCCCGGCCCGGCGCAGCGCCGCGGCGGCGGGCCGTTTCTCGCCGCGGTGCACCACGGCGCCGTTGCCGGTCAGCATGTCGGCGAGGTAGGCCAGCGGGACGAGGTCACCGCTGGCGCCCACGGACCCCCGTTCCGGGATCAGCGGCAGGATGTCCTCGCGCAGACAGTCCGTCAGGAGCTCGACCAGGGCCACCCGCACCCCGGAGTACCCGCGGGCCAGACAGTTGGCCCTGATCAGCATGGTCGCCCGGGCCACCTCGGGCGGCGCCGTGCCGCCGCTGCCCGCCAGGTGGCCCGAGATGAGGTTGCGCTGCAGGGCGGCCGCCTTGGCCGGGCCGATGTGCCGCCCACAACTGTCGCCGAACCCCGTGGTCACGCCGTAGACGGGCTGTCCGGAGGCGACGAGGTCGTCCTTGACCCGCTGGGCCGCGGTCATCCGTGCCTCGGCGTCGGCGTCGAGGCGGATCTCCCAGTGGTCGGGGCGCCTCGCGAAATCCGCGACCTGCTCGGCGCGCAGTGCATCGGAACCCAGCACCAGGGCCGCGCCGGTCGCCCCGGACCGCGGAACCGTATGTGTAGTCGCCAACAGAGACCCCCTCGATCCGGTTTCCCACGCGCCGATCGTAGGTGCATTTCCCGTACCGGAATGGGGGGTCGAACGATGTGGACCCGAACGAGGCATCAGTACGCACATATGATGACCGGCTGCCCGGAGTAGAATTCGGAACTGCCGTCGGACCGGAAGAGGCGCCCAAGGGAAAAGCTTCTGAAAATCCTTGGGATTATCATTTCGGTCGCGTGACGCCGATCCGAAATCCCGGCCGGGCGACGCGAGGGAGTACATGACATGGCATCGGACCCCTCTGCGCCACCCCCGGCCCCCCGGCCCGGCCGGCGCCGCTTCCTGGGATTCGGCGCGGCGCTGGGCGGAGCCGTCGTCCTCGGCACCGCCGCCGCCCTCACCGGGTCCGGGGACGACCGGACGGCGCCCGTCCCCGCTTTCACTGTGCGCAACGGGAAGACCGTCGTCCTCGCCCGCACCACGCGATACCGCAGCCTCGTCGTGGAGCCCGGCGGCGTCCTCGCCGCCCCGGCGGGCAAGGTGCTCACCCTCACCGTGGACGGGGTCGAGACCGGAACGGGCCTGACGGCGGGCGACGTCGCCCGGATCTCCCCCGGGACCTACCGCGGCGACGTGGTGATCACCGTGACCGAGCGGCACCCCGTCCGCTTCTACGGCCTGACCTTCGAGTTCCGGCAGGCGCTGTACATCACCGCCGACGGACCCGACGCCGCCGGGTCCGTGTCCGCCGCGCGACGCGGGCGCGTCGGCGCCTCCGCCGCCGACGGCCTGACCGTCGTCTCCACCGGCGAGGTCTTCAACGGCGTCCGGGTGGACGGCGGTACGTACCTCCTGCGCCGGCCCCGCATCGAGCTGACCGGGAACGGCCGCTCCGATTTCGTCGGCTACGGAGCCGCCCTGACGGCCTCCGGCACTGGAGCGCGCCTGGTGGTGGACGGGGCCCGGATCAGGTGCCGCGGCGCGGTCCGGGCCGCCGTGGTCGTCACCGGCGGCGCGACGGCCGTGGTGAGGAACTCCCGGCTGCACACCAGCAACGGCGTGCTGCCGCCCGGCTATGTGCCCACCGTCGAGCTCTGGCGCATGATGTCCGCGCCCTGGACTCTCGGCCTCTCGGGCAACGTGCGCACCACCAACCTGGTGGGCGCGGGCAGCACCGCGGCCTATGTCGCCTCCACCCTCTCCTCCGAGGGCTGGGGCGTGCTGTCCTCCGACACCGACAGCCGGGACTGCCGGTTGACGGCGGTCAACAGCCGGGTGACGACCGCCGGCGCCGGCTACGGCTCCTACCTCTGCGACGGCGTCACCCAGCACTTCCTCGGCTGCGATGTCGACGTCGCCGCCTACGCCGCCATCGTCCGCCGCGGTGCCCTGCACTACGGCGACAGCACCCGCGAGGCGGTGCGGAAGCTGAACACGGACTGGCAACTGGGCCTCACCGAGCCTGAATTGACTGCACTCGACCCGCGCCCCACCACGATCCGTTCCCGGCGCTTCGGTGTGCTCTGGCACGGCCCGGGCGCCATCAGCGTCGACGGCGGCACCGTGATCCGCACCGGCGGAGCGACGTTCCTCGGCAAGGGGCAACCCGCGCGGATCGTCGTCGACGGCTCCCGCGGCGCGCGGCTGCTCCCCGGCGACGGGATCCTGATGCAGCTGATGGACGACGACGACCCGGGCCCCAGGACGATGCGGGACGACCCGAGAATCGCCGGGAACGTCCACCGGGAGCCGACCGGCCCGCCCCGCCGCGTCACGGACTTCGACACCACCGCCGCACATACCACCGACGTCGCGGCCGAGTTCACCGACATCGACCTGACCGGCGACTTCCTCAACGGCACCCGTGGCGGCACCGAGCAGCTGCGTGGCCTGAACCTGAGCCTGGTCCTCACCCGCTGCCGCCTCACCGGCGTCGTCTCGGCGACCACCGCCCGGCACCGGGTGAGCGTCATCGACGCCGCCCACTACCGGGAGCTCGGCGTCGTCACCAACACCCCCGCCGCGGTGGTCAACAACGGAGTGATCCTCACCCTGGGCCCCGGCAGCCGCTGGACTCCCACGGGCACCTGCCACCTGTCGGCCCTCCGCCTCGACCGCACCGCGCGGCTGACGGCCCCGGACGGCCGGACCCTGTCGATGACCGTGGACGGCCGCGCCGTCCGTCCCGAGCCCGGCGGCCACTGGTCCGGCGGGCTCACGATCCGGGTCCGGTGAACGGCCGCGCTCAGGACCGCTGCCGCACCCGCAGGGGCCCGCCGACGCGCCACGAACTGACCACGGCCCCCTCCCCGATGGCGCGGACGGTGGACACCTCCTCGATGTCGACGCGCATCAGCTCCGGCCCGCAGTCCGCCGGCAGTCCCGTACGGGCCTCCAGGAGATCCAGGAACTCCGCCGCCGCGGCGGGGTCGGTGACGGGCACCGCCTGCCCGCTGATCTTGGCATCGTCCGGCATCGGCCCGATCGCGCCGCCCGGATGGTGCCGGCCGCACCGGCGTTCGGTCGTGGCACTGTGCAGGGCGCAGCGCGGATCGTGGCGCAGATCGGCGGACTTGACCGACCCCGGCATCACGAAGAGCCAGATGTCGGACGTGTGGAACACGGGCTCGATGCCGCTGATCCGCGGTGCGCCGTCCCGCCGCAGGGTGGCGAGCACCGCGTGCCGGTCGGCCGTGAAGGCGGCCCGCACGGACGCGGCGAACCCCGGTTCGGCGGCACGGAAGTCACCCCACGCGACCATGGGCGCCCGGCCGGTCATGGCCGCGGCCGTCCGGTGTGCGCGGTCCCCGGCCCGGCCGGTGAGCCCTCGTCGGCCGGGCGGCCGCTGATCCGGTGGTACCGGCCCAGGTAGCTGAGCAGCGGGCGCGCCGACGGGCTCACCTGGCACGCGGTCACCCAGCCGATGGTGAGGAGGTGGTCGCCGTTCGGCACCTGCCCCTCCGTACGGCACTCGAACACGCAGGCGGCGTCCGTCAGGATCGGGTGGCCCCCTTTCGGGGCGGGGTGCCAGCCGATGCCCAGGAACTCGTCGGCCACGCCGAAGCGTTCGGACGAGGCGAACCAGCGGGCGATCGCCGACTGGTGCTCCTGGAGCAGGTTGACGACGAACCCGCCGGAGTCGGCGATCGCGTCGGTGAGGCGGCTGTCCCGCCGCAGGGACACCGACAGCAGCTCCGGGTCCATGGAGACGGAGGTGACCGAGCCGGCGGTCATACCGGCCGGGCCCGTGCCCGTTCTGACGGTCAGGACGGCGACGGCGGTGGGTACGTGCCGCATGGCCGCCCGGAATCCGGGGCCCGCCGTTCCGAAGGTTGCCGCGTGATCCATCGTCCCCGTCCTCACCCTGGTCCGCGCCCGGGACCTCCGCGGCGGACGAGCAAATTTGGCGACCAGTACACAGCGACCATAGCGCCGGGGGCACGACGATTTTCGCCGTCGTCCGGAACCCCCTCCAACGAGGTAAAAAGGATCCGGAGGTGATAAGAGGATCGGTTGAATGCATCTGATGACAATGCCTTTTCCGGCGACTCGATTTCGGAGCCGTGGGGCGTCATTTATGCTGCGGATCGCGGTATTTCGCCTGTCGGTCACTGTTCCGCCGTCGGCCGCTGCACCGCTGACGCGCCCTGGTCAGCCCCGCCGTCCCCCGGAGCCGTCGGCGGGCCGCCCCCGTCCTCCCGGGAGACCGCCACCATGCCCCCGCAGCACACCCCTCCCGCGCCCGGCACCCGGCGCGGAACGGCATCGCGTCGCCGCTGGTGGGTCCTGGGCGTCCTGAGCACGGCACAGCTGATGGTGGTGCTCGACGGCACCATCATGAACATCGCCCTGCCCTCGGCCCAGTCGGACCTCGGGTTCTCCGACGGGCAACGGCAGTGGGTGGTCACCTCCTACGCGCTCGCCTTCGGCAGCCTCCTGCTGCTCGGCGGCCGTATCGCCGACCTCTTCGGCCGCCGGGCCACCTTCCTCACCGGTCTCGCCGGCTTCGCCGGGACCTCCGCCCTCGCGGGCGTGGCCGGCGGCTTCGAAGTGCTGGTCGCGGCCCGCGCGGGACAGGGCCTGTCCAGCGCCCTCCTCGCACCCGCCGCGCTCTCGCTCGTCGGCCTCACGTTCACCGATCCCAGGGAGCGCGCCACGGCCTTCGGCGTGTGGGGCGCGGCGGCCGGCGCAGGCGGCGCGATCGGCATGCCGCTCGGCGGGGCCCTCACGGAGTACCTGGGCTGGCGCTGGGCCATGTATATGAACACCCTGGTCGCGGCCCTGGCGTGCGTCGCCGGGGCGCTCCTCCTCGCCCCCGCCCCGCGCGCCCGGGCGTCCCGGCTCGATGTGCCCGGCACGGTACTCGTCGGCTCCGGCCTGTTCTGCCTCGTCCACGGGTTCGCCCGCGCCGAGGCCCACGCGTGGACGTCCGCCGCCACCTGGGCGTTCCTTGCCGCCGCCGGAGCCCAACTCGTGGCCTTCGTCTGGTGGCAGACCAGGGCGAGGCATCCCCTGCTGCCGCTGCACATCGTCCTGGACCGCGACCGCGGCGCCTCGCTGATCGCCCTCCTCCAGACGAGCTCGGCCGTCTTCGGCATCTTCCTCTTCTGCACCTATTACCTCCAGCAGTCCCTGGGGTACGGTCCGGCCGCGACCGGGCTCGCCTACCTCCCGATGGTCGCCGCCCTCATCGGCACCTCGCCCCTGGCGACCAATGTGCTCCTGCCCCGGTTCGGCCCCCGGCCCGTGATCGCCGCGGGCGCGGCGCTGGCCGCGTGCGGTCTCGTCCTGCTGGCCGCCCTCGGTCTCGACAGCGCCTATCCGACCGCCGTCCTCCCCGCACTCGTCCTCGCCGGCGCCGGACTCGGGACGATCATCACGGCCACCACCAGCCTGGCCACGCTCGGGGTGGGGGCCGCCGACGCGGGCGTGGCGTCGGCCGCTGTCAACGCCATGCAGTACGTGGGCGGTTCGGTCGGCGTCGCCCTGCTCACCACGGTGTCCACGGCGGCCACCGACTCCTACCTGGCGGTCCACGACCCGTCGGGCGCGCTGACCCGCGAGCACGCCGCGCTGTCCGGGTACCACTCCGCCTTCCTCTCCCTGGCGGGCGCCTTCGCCGTCTGCCTCCTCGTCTCCGTCCCGCTCTACCGCCGCCGCCAGGCCGGGCGGCGGGCCCGGCCGGACTCCGGGTCCGTCGTAAAGTGCGGAGACCGCCCTTGACCCGCACGCGCGCGGGCAGGGAGCCGAGGGCGAGGGCCCAGGCGACGGCTCGGAGGGACCTTCCGATCCGGTCAGTCAGCGACCAGTTGCCATGCTGTGGTCTTGCTCAGGCTGACGGATCCCATCACCCGTATGAGCGAGTTACAGCAGGTATTCATAGCGCTACGATTTATCGATTGTGGGAATTCGCTACTCCTGGACTCTCCCCACGGCCCGACCGAGCCTCGGAGGCTGAGATGTTCCTTCCCCCAGCCGCCAACCGTCTGTTCATCCTCGTAGCCCTGGCCGCGGTAGTGCCGGGGATCAGCACGGCTCCAGCGTCCGCGAAGAACGCCGGGCCCCTCGGGCAGTGCGCGGTCAGCGTCCGCAATCCCGAACATGCCGGCAACTACGTCTGGGCCAACACGCCCTGGAACTGTTCCAACCTGCCGGCGGATGGCGGCGCGAAGATCTATCTGAAGATTCTCCGGGACGGGCAACTGGTGAAGCAGGCGGAGTTCTGGCAGAAGGGACCCTTCAATCTCACCTTCTCGACCGGCGTCACCTGCATCGGTGGCAACCACACCTACCAAGTCCGCGCCCACGGCTGGGACACCGACCTCATCCAGTACGACGTCCACAGCCCGGCCCTCACCCTCCCCTGCTGACCGGGGCGGCAACCGAGCGACTTCGGACCATGAGTGGTGACGCCGCCAGGTTCCTGAGGCAGCGGAGCCGATTCACCGTCGCTGATGCCATGCCCACCCCGCCGACTCACCCACCACCACGGTCAGGAGACACCTGCTCAGGAAGCCGATCCCTTGGACGCCAACCCGGGCTGCAACACCATCACCAGCAGCGGCGCCACGAACGAACTCAGCACCAGCCGACGGGCCGCCGCCGCATGCTCCCGGTCCTCACGCCGCTGGAGCCCAGTCCGCTCGGCCATCTGCTTGTGATCCCCACGAAGATGCGCCAGGCCCGCCTCCACCTGACCGATCCGCTGCTCCACCGCCTGCTGATCCGCCCGGCATACGTCCTTCGTGACCACCTGATCCAGCCGGTTCACGAGCGGCGCCAGATCACCGCGCAGACCTCACGCAGCTGCGACACGGCCGCTGATGCGGTACTAGCCATGATGCAGAATCTCATCGTCCGTGTGCGTGCCGAACTCGGCGACGCGTACCTCCGCGATGTGCTCGTACCGGCTGATCCGGTCGGTCCACGGGGTGTCGACGCCGAACGCCACCCGTGCGAAGCCCGCCCGGCCGACGGCTTCGGCCAGGCTCGGATCGCCTGAGGCCAGCAGCCGCACCGGCGCGTCGAGCGCCACCGTCTGCGGCGGCATGAAGTACTCGTCCGGCAGAACGGTGCGCGCCTGGACGAGCGCGCCGACAGCGACGACCGAGCCGGCCCCCAACCGTGCGCACTGGAGGACCGTCGCCGCGGTCGCCACGTAGGCGCACCTGCCGACCTCGCAGCCCAGCAGCGTGGCATGCGGCCCCACGAAAACGTGGTCGCCGACAAGCACCGGCTGGTCGCCGGCGACCGCAGACCCGCGCAACACCGCGTTCTCGCAGATCACCGCCGCCTCCCCGACCTCGATCCGAGACCCCTCGGCATCGAGCACCGCACCGTACATCACCCGCGCCCTCGGCCCCACCCGGACATCACCGACGAGCGTGGCCGTCGGGGCGACGTAGGCGGTGGGATGGACCTGCGGTTCATGCCCGCGATGCCGGATGCGGATTCCCCGCGCTTCATTGATCATGAGCGAACTCTCGCCCGGCCGATCGCGAGATGCTGGCCCATACCCGACATCGCGTTCGCCGAGACTTTTGCCGTCCGCGATCTGAGGCACTACAGGGCGAACGTTGGCCAGGCACTGACTGCCGAGGACTGAGGCGCCGTTCAGCGCCGGACAGCACGAAGAACGCCACGATGCCCGCATGCCCGACGGTCCCTGCCCATTGTGAGGCCCTGCTGAAGTCCACGTTCGCAGCCCCAGGGAGGCTGCCGGGCATCGTCCTTCGACGATCGGGCCCGTTCGTCCCCCTACTTTCGTGGGGGGAATGCGTCGCAGAGCGGCGGATTTGGCGACGGACGCTGGTTCCTAGTGTCGATTCCATGAACGACTGGACCATCTCCCGCGACCGTGTTCTGGCGCAGCGTCGTGCCGAAGGATGGATGTTTCTCATCGAGGCGGCTCGTGATCTGCGGACCACCGGCGCGATAGCACCCAGCGGCCGGGCCCTGTGTCGTGCGCGGACCGATCCCCTCCGGAACGTGGCCGGCCGTCCGCTGACTGTCCTGGAAGTCGGTAGCGGCACGGGGGCGGTCACCCGAGCCCTGATACCTCAGCTGTCCCGGGGCAGTCGCCTGGACGCGGTGGAGGCCAACCCGCGGTTCGTCGCGCGACTGAGGGACCTGGTCTCCTCCCACCCGCATGTGCCCGGCACGCCCCGACACGTGGAAGTGCACCAGACGTACGTGGAGCGGCTCGACACCGACCAGCGATACGACGTGATCATCTCCGGGACTCCGCTGACGAACTTCACTCCGGTACAGGTCGATCGCATCATGGCCCGCTACATGGAACTGCTGCACCCAGGCGGCACCCTCACCTATTTCGCCTACCTCGGCACCCGCGCAATCCGCACACTGACCGCCTCCCGGGCCGAGGCCCGCCGCCACACCGCAGTGGAAGTGGTGATGTCCACCTACCGGCGCGCCTACGGCACCGGCCGCTGGACGGTATGGGCCAACGTGCCTCCCGCCCACGTCCGGTACCCGCGACGGCCCCTCGTCACCGCCGACCGCCCCAAGTCGCGGTCCGCCGAGGCCAAGCGGTGAACGCCCTGTCCGACATCCTCGCCCATGTCCCACCGGCCGCTGCCTACGCGGTGGTGGCCGCCGCGGTTCTCGCCGAGTCGATCCTCCTGGTCGGCGCCTTCATCCCGACCCTCACCCTGCTCCTGACCGCAGGCGCGCTCGCCCGCGCCGGTCACATCAGCCTGCTGCTGGTCATAGCGAGCGCGGCCGGCGCCGTCGTGGCCGGTGACCTCCTCGCCCACCGCACCGGCGGGTTCCTCGGTGACCGGCTCCGCACGGGACCGGTGGGCCGCCGTGTCCCGTGTGCCGCCTGGCACCGGGCCGAGACGCTGATGACGCGCCACGGCGGACGGGCCGTCTTCCTGGCCCGTTTCCTGCCCGTGGTCCGCACACTCGCCCCCCACTTCGCGGGCGCCACGCAACTGCCCTACCGCCGCATCGCTCCCTACAGCGCGACCGCGGCGTGCCTGTGGGCCACAGCCGAAGCCGGCGTGGGGTATGCCGCTTCGACTTCTCTTCAGCGGATCCTCACTCTCGGCGGCCCCGCCGTTGCCGTGGCCGTTCTGATCACCATCGGGGTCACACTTCTGTGGCGTCGTTCTCGGCACTCGGCACGAAAGGCGCACGGTGACACCGACCGCCACGACGGGGCCTGGGCCGGCTACTGATCCTGAACTCCAGGGCGGTGGACTGGCCGACGAGCGGCGGGAGTTCCGTGGGAGCCGGCCAGGGGACCGGTGGCGCACGGGTGGCCTGATCAGACCGTCGGAGACGGCGCGGGGTGCCGCGTCGGCCTTGGCGGGCTGCCCCGGACCGCGAGCCCGGACGATCGGTCCGGGCTCCCTCGCGTTCCTGTCGCGATCGGATGCGCTTCCGAGCAAGGTCCGCTCGACAGCGCTCACTGCATGACGCGGACGCTCCATCCCCTGGGGAAGAAGCCGTTGCTGACCGGCCACACCATGCCGACGACGTTGCCTGTGCATTCCGGCTGGTCGAAGACCGCCACCGGGGAGTTGGTGTAGTTGGTCACGGGCAGGTTGAGCGGAGATGAGGTATGGCACGACAACCGGGCGGGATCGGTGATCACACGATCTCTGAGGTGCAATTTCCCGACTCCGGCATCGGCCGGCTGAGTAAGACCGAACGTGAGCAGAGCGCTCCCGCCGAGTATGCCGAGTGTGCGCGCGAGACGACGCAAGACGACCTCCCTGATCCTGAGACTTCGGCCCGCCCGCTCACCTGTCCGGTCAGAACCGGCGGGGCGGCGCCTTGACGTCCCGAACGTAGGGACGACAGCGTCCCAACCGCCATCCTCGTCCTCCACTTCGGGACGGCGGAACGGTACAACCCACCTTGACCAGCGACGACAGACCTCGCCCGGAAAGCCGAAACGGGACGGCCCCCCGCCCTCGCTCCCGGACAGACGCTCAACTGCGCGGCGCATCCCCGTCGCGCGGGTCCGGGTGGTTCGCGGGGGCGGTGCGCAGGCGGGAAATCAGCGCTCCACCGTACGTGGCGGCCAGCGGGGCGACGAACCACAGGGTGAAGGCGTAGGAGAACAGCCAGGCGACGCCGACAGTGAGGAGGAACCAGAGGCCGACGCCCCAGGAGTCCGCGGCGCGCCTATGGGTTTCCGCGGGGTCGCCGGTGACCAGGCCGGTGCTGCTGGAGATGTCCTTGAGGACGGCCTCGCAGCAGACCATGGCCGCCATCGTGGAGGCGAACAGGGTCTGCGCCAGCGGATTGCTGATCGATGCGCCGACGACCGCTGTCGGGAACGGAAGGAACGCGACCAGCAGCAGGAACGGTGCGTGCCAGGCCGTGAATGCCTGCGACAGCCCGCCGATCCGGTCCATCAGCTCGTGGTGGCGGCGCCACACCGACCAGAGGAGGACGAACGCCAGCGCGAAGGCCAGGTATGAGCTCCGGTGGTCCGCCAGGAAGCTCGCCAACGTGCGAGCTGATGCCAGCTCCTTCTCCTCCGGGCGCTCCAGTTCGACAGCCAGCAGTGTCATGGCGATCGCGAAGATCGCGTCCGTGAAGAAGGCCAGCCTCTCGGGCGAGAACCCCGGCGCCGGCCGAGCAGGCCCGCTCATTCGAACTCCCGGACGTCAGGTCTGTGGATGTGGTCATTGGGAGCGCTGGTCGCAAGGGGGGAGCCGGTCGAGGGCGACCCTGGTGTGCGAGGAATCGGCGGCTGGTGGGGATGAAGCGGCCTTCCAGATCTCTCTGGAGCGGTGACCTGCTCGTGCGCACGTGGTGCGTCGGCGCCTGAGGCTGCCCGGTCCGACGGACAATCCAGCCCATTCTTTCCGACGATCCTGGTGACAACAACCCCGCCTTGGCGGCAGCTGTCGCGCTTCGGCGCAACGCCGGCATCACCCGGCCCGGACAGCCACGGCGAACGACGACGGCCCGTTCCTGGCACGGGAACCGCCAGGGACGGGCCGCATCGCACGGCACCGGAAGGCGAGTTCAGCCAGGAGGCGTCGCTCCGGGCAGCTCTCCGGCGAAGTCCCACCACTGCTGGATGGTCCACACGGCGACGCTGGAACGGTCGGTGGACATCCGCAGCCACACCTCGTCGCCGCCGGGCATGAGCGCCACCTCCAGGTGCGGCTGCTCCCACGTCCCCAGCGGGTACATCCACTCGATGCCGTCGGGCCAGGTACGCATCGCCACCGTGCGCACGCTCAGCGCCGCGCCCATGGCGTCCAGGGCCGCGCGAGGTATCCGCACCTCGGCCGGCTCCCGCTCGATCCCTGCCACCGCACCCCCTGTTCCGCAGCGAGACGCACTGCTCGCCACGCGCCACAGCCTGCCGGACGGGGAGCGCGGCTGTCACGCGGCCCGCCGGATTCCGCCCCTTCGGAGTCGTCCTGCGGGGGGGCTTCAAACGAGTCCTGAAAAACTTGGGGCACGCTGCTCGGACGTGCGACTCGTTGTAGAGTTGCAAAATCGCCCTTGACCTGCAAAAACGCAGGCAGGGAGCCTACCTTTCGGAGTACACCGTGCTGCGCACCATGATGAAATCCAAGATCCACCGGGCCACCGTCACCCAGGCCGACCTGCACTACGTGGGGTCCCTGACCGTCGACGCCGACCTGATGGACGCCGCCGACCTGCTGCCCGGCGAGAAGGTCGACATCGTCGACATCAACAACGGCGCCCGGCTCTCGACCTACGTCATCGAGGGCCCCCGCGGCTCCGGTGTGATCGGCGTCAACGGCGCCGCGGCCCGCCTCATCAGCCCCGGTGACCTGGTCATCGTCATCGCCTACGGCTCGATGGACGACGCCGAGGCGAAGTCCTTCGAGCCGCGCGTGGTGTTCGTGGACGAGCGCAACGCCGTCGTGGACCTGGGCGGCGACCCGGCCGCCGTGCCGGAGGGCTCGGGCCTGTCGCGCGGCGACCGGCTCGCGGTCTGACGCCCGTCCGATCAGGCCACCGGCAGCCCGGCCGCCTCTGCCAGCACACGGGCGGTCACCATCCCGGCCGCACGCACCCGTTCGTCCTCGCTCGGCCGGCAGCGGCCGAGCGCCGGGTCGAACTCGGTCATGATCACGCCGGCGTGGTCGGCCGCCGGCTCGTCGAGCCGGACCGGCCGGTCGCGGGCCGCCAGCGCCGCCCGGAACTCCCGTGACCGCTCGGGCTCGATCAGCGTGTCCCCGGTGCCGTGCACGAGCCGGACCGGTACGTGCGGGCCGGCCGGCCCGCCGTCCGGTTCGGCCAGTGGCACCGTCCCGGTCGTCCGCGCGGGCAGGTCGTAGCGCGAGGCGATGCTCACGGCGGCCAGGGGACGCGGGCCGTCTACGAGGCCGGGCCGAAGCGCGACCGCGACCGCGGCGGATCCGCCCGCGGACCAGCCCGCGAGCACGAACTGCTCCGGATCGCCGCCCAGACCGGCGGCGTTCGCCCGGCACCACTCCAGCGAACCCAGCAACTGGGCCCGGCCGGCGTCCGGTTCGTCCGACCGCCAGTCGGGGACGACGACCAGCGCCCCGAGGGCCGCCACCGCGCCGGCGAGCGGCCGCAGGACGTCCCGCTCGTCCGGACCTACGCCGTGCCACAGCAGCACGGTCGGCAGGGGCACCGAGGAGCCGGCCGGCCGGTGGACGTCGACTGCTTTGCCCTGGGCGGTGTGCGCGAGGTGGAGTTCCACGGGGGCTGTAGGGGGCATGGCGGCCTCTCGGTGGGTATCGGGCGCGGTGGCGCGGGGTGCTGATGTGTGCTGTGCGTGGCGGGAGTTGCGTGTTCCGTCAGGGACGGTACCAATGCGACGATCATGGTCGGCTCGTCAGCGGGCCGCGCGAGCGCTCCCGGCCCCCGTCCGTCCCGCCGCCCGCGGCCCCCACACGTACGCCAGCGCCGCCCCGACGGCTCCCACGGCCGCCGCCGCGAGCAGCACCCGGTCCAGACCGGCGTACGGCGCGGGCGCCCCGTGGCGGAACAGCACGCCGAACGCCGCCACCCCCACCGTCTGGCCCAGCTGGCGGAACGTCGTCATGGCCCCGGCCGCCGTACCCGCCCGCTCCGGCGGCAGCGCCGCGAGCACCGCGGCCCCCATCACCGGGCCGGTCAGCCCCACGCCGACCCCCGTGACGGCCAGGCCCGCCGCGACGGAGACCGCGGTCGAACCGGCGTCGAGGCCCGCCTGGAGCGCGCAGCCGAGCCCGCTCAGCAGCAGCCCCGTGCCCAGGACGGCACGCGGCGAACGGCCGTGCAGCCGCCGCCCGGCGACCAGCGAGGTGACGCAGGCCGCCACCGCCAGCGGCATCAGCGCGAGCCCGGCGCGCACCGGGCCGGGCGCCGGCCCGGACTGGAGCCACATCGAGGTGTACACCAGTGTGGCGAACGCCGCCGTGGAGGCGACCACACAGCCCATCACCGCCGAGAACGAGGCACGGGCGAAGAGCCGCACGTCGAGCAGCGCCGCCGCCCCGCGGGCCCGTTCCACCCGGACGAAGACGGCCAGGGCGACGGCGGCCGTCACCAGCAGGACCGCCACCCAGGGCGACGAGAGGCCGTCCTCACCGGCCAGGGTCAGGGCGTGGGTGAGGCAGCCCGCGCACAGCGCGAAGGCGACCGTGCCCGCCGGGTCCACGCGGACGGCCGGGCGCCGCGCGCCGTCGCCCGGTATCCGCAGGGCGAGCGCGGCGGTGAGCGCCACCAGCGGGACGTTGAGGAGGAACACCGCCCGCCAGTCCAGGCACTGGGTCAGGACACCGCCCAGCGCGGGCCCGGCCGCGGCGCCCAGAGCGGTCACCGCCGCGAACACCCCCATCGCGCGCCCGAAATCGGGCCCCCGGTAGACACCGAGCAGCGCGAACGTGCAGACGCCGATCGCCGCCCCGCCGACGCCCTGCGCCGCCCGCCCGGCGATCAGCCACCCGGCCCCCGGCGCCAGCCCGCAGGCCAGCGAGGCGAGACCGAACACCGCCAGCCCCGCGACGTACACGGTCCGGGCGCCGTACCGGTCGGCCAGCGCCCCCGCCGTGAGCATGAGCACCGCCAGGACCAGCGTGTAGACGTTGACCACCCACTCCAGTTCGGCGGGCGACGCGGACAGCCGCTCCCCGATGCGGGGCAGGGCGACGGACAGCACCGTCGTGTCCAGCAGGAACACGAAGGTGCCCAGACAAACGGCCACCAGGGGCCACCACTTGCGCATGAGCTTCTCTCTCGGAATCTCGGAATCTCGGGACCACGGAAGCCCGGGAGAACGACCGGACGCCCGTACGCTCCGCCCTCCGCCCCCGGCACCACCAGCCGGACCGCGCCGGCCGCCGGAAACCGGCACACTCAGCCCTATGAAGACGGAAACCGTCACCCTGGACGAGACCGACCGCGGCATCGTGCACGCCCTCCGGATCGACGGCCGCGCCCCGTACCGCGTCATCGGCGAGGTCCTCGGCGTCTCCGAGAGCACCGTCGCCCGCCGCTACCGGCGGCTGCGCTCCTCCGGGGTGCTGCGCGTCGTCGGCAGCCTCAACGGCACGCGGCTCGGGCACAGCGCCTGGACCATCCGCGTCCGGTGCACCCCGGACGCCGGCCCGGCCATCGCCGAGGCCCTCGCCGCGCGCCCCGACACCTCGTACGTCCATCTGCTCTCCGGCGGCACGGAGATCTCGTGCAGCGTCCAGACCGCGGGCGCCGACGAGAGCGAGGCCCTGCTCCTGCACCGGCTGCCGCGCACGGCGCGCGTCACCTCGGTCTCGGCCCATCTGCTGCTGGGCCAGTACGCGCTGCCGAGCGACTGGGCGGGCCCGGCGTGCCTCACCGCCGAACAGGCCGCGCTGCTCGCGCCCCCGCCCGTCGACGGGTCGGCGGAGGTGACGCTCGGCCCGGCCGACCGGCCGTTCCTCGAACTCCTCGCCCGGGACGGCCGGGCGGGCCACGCGGAACTCGCCGCCGCGACGGGCTGGTCCGAGACCACGGTGCGGCGGCGGCTGGCCGCCCTGCGCCGGGCCGGAGTGCTCGTCCTCCTCGTCGACATCCCGCCCGCCGCCCTCGGCTTCCGCACGGAGGCCCGCCTGTGGCTGTCGGTCCGGCCGTCCCGCCTCACCGCCGTGGCCGAGGAACTGGCCGGGCACCCGGAGGTCTCCCTGGTCGCCCTGACCACCGGGCCGACCAATCTGCTCGCCGCCGTCAACTGCCGTGACGCACTGGACCTCGCGCGGTACCTGACCGAGCGGATCGCCTCCCTGGACGCCGTCCGCGCGATGGAGACGGCACCGGTCATCCGGACGGTGAAGCGGGCGGGGGCGCCACTGCCGCTCGTGCGGTGACCGTGCGGGCGGTCCCCGCCCTCACCCACCGCGACCGGAGGGCTGCGCCGAGTCGCGCATCCGCAGGTGCCGGGTCATGCTGAAACCGCCGGCAGGCACTCCTTGGCGTACGAGCGAGGGGACAACGGTGACCATGACTGAAACAGCCCTCCGGCGGCGTACGCGCCAGAGCCCCGGTACGGCCGGGCTCTTCGCGCGGCTCGCGGTCCTCCCCGAGGGGCCCGAGCGGACCAGGCTGCGGCAGGAACTGATCGCCGCGTGGCTCCCCATGGCCGAGCGCATCAGCCTGCGCTACCGGTCCAGCGGGGAGAGCCCGGCCGATCTCCGGCAGGTGGCGGCGCTGGCCCTGGTCCGCGCCGTCGACCGGTTCGATCCGGACCGGGGATTCGCCTTCGAGTCCTTCGCCGTCCCCACCATCAACGGGGAGCTCAAACGGCACGTACGTGATCACGTCTGGTCGCTGCACATCCCCCGCCGGGACCAGGAACTGCGGGCCGCGGTCCGCGCCGCGCGGTCGCGGCTGGAACAGACGGGCGCCGGCACCCGCGTCACCGAGGCGGCCCTGGCCGAGGAGGCCGGGCTGACCGAGGCGGAGGTCCGGCGCGGGATCGACGCGGACGGGGTGCACCACACCCTGTCCCTGGACCACCCCATCGACGGCGCGGGAGAACTGCCGCTGGCCGACACCCTCGGCCGGGTGGACCGCGCCCTGGACCTGGTGGTCGACCGCCAGTCGCTCAGGCCACTGCTCGACGCGCTCCCCGAACGGGAGAAGTCGGTCCTGTACTGGCACTTCTTCGGCAATCTCACCCAACAGCAGATCGGGGCGCGGCTGGGAGTGTCCCAGATGCAGATCTCGCGCATCCTCAGCCGCACCTGCGCCCACCTGCGCCGGCAACTACTGGCACCGGCC
Organism: Streptomyces sp. I05A-00742; assembly: GCF_013055795.1. Lineage (GTDB taxonomy): Bacteria > Actinomycetota > Actinomycetes > Streptomycetales > Streptomycetaceae > Streptomyces. The sequence continues at coordinate 20,475 of NZ_JABETO010000004.1, read as the reverse complement.
TGATCCGCACGGCCCCGGGGCACACGTACGGCACGGGCGGCCGCACGGTCCGGGCGCCGGACGGGCACGTGGGGGCCGGTCCGGGAACGTCCGGCCGCGCGGCCCCCGCAAGCGGTCCCGACCCGCGGGGTCCCGACCCAGAGATTTCGATCCGGGACGCGTCCCGGAAGGCGAGGTACACCACCATGACGTCACAGCACACGCACCTGACCCCGGACCTGCCGCCGATCGTCGAGGTACCGGACCTCCCCGGGGCCCAGGGGCCGCGCCCCGCGGGCGGGAAGAACGGCAAGCGGGGCGGGGGGAACGACGCGGGGGAGGACGGGGGAGCCGCCGGCCCGTCGCCGTCCCCGTCCCCGTCGGCAGGGAGGACCGGGTCCGGAAAAGGACGTGGCGCCCATCACGAGGGTGATGGGCGCCACGGGTGCGCGGTGGAGGGTTCCGGCGGCTGACTGTGACCCGCCCCGCGCGGCTGTGCGGTCCGGTGTACCGCGGTCCAGCGGGCTGGGTCAGTCGTTGACGCAGGTGTTGCCGAACGTGGGGTTCAGCAGGGCGATGATGTCGATCGAGTTCCCGCAGAGGTTGATCGGCAGGTGAATCGGCACCTGGATGGTGTTGCCGGAGACAACGCCGGGGGAGCCCACAGCCGCACCGTGGGCGTTGGAGTCGGCGACTGCGACGCCCGCGACGCCGGTGACAACAGTGCCGGCAGCGGCGGTCATGAGGGCCGCCTTGGCGATACGCGACATGGCTGATGCCTTTCTAAGGGGTGTTGAGCGTCAATTGTGACCGTGCTTTCCGGTGCTGATGCACCAAAATGGGCCACTGAAGCCTTAATTAACCCATTGAGGGCAATAAGTCAGATGTGATGCGCGGGAATTGAGGGGCCGTGCGATACGTGGGAGCATGGCGGGCCGCCGCAGGCGGTCCGCCTGCCGTTGTGGGCCCCGGCGCAGGTCCCGCCGCGGGGGTGCCTTGCGTTCATTCGGGCGGGTTTGGTATTGGGGCTGTGCTTCCGTAAAGTTTCCCGGAAGCTTCAATCGAACGAACGTATGGACTGGAAACAACAGCGGCTATGACGGTCACAGAAGAGAGCCGCGGCGACGCCCTGGGCGCGGCCGACGGGGCGGGCATCGACCCGGAGCGCCTGGCGGTCTGCCTGGACGTGCTCAAGGAGCTCGACGAGCTGCCCATCGACCACCCGGACGCGATCCTCGTCCGCCGGGCCACCTCGGGCATCTACCGCACGGTCAAGCAGCGCCGCCGCCAGGAGCGCCGGGCCGCCAAGACCGCCCACGACCGGCAGGTCACCGAGGCCACGGCCACCGGCTCCGCCGACCGCATCGACGACGAGACGCAGGGCATCCTGCCCAGCTCCACCGCGCTCGGCGAGATAGCGGGCGTCCTGGAGCGTCCCCGCTCCTGTTACACCTGCAAGACCCGCTACGTCGAGGTCGACGCGTTCTACCACCAGCTCTGCCGGGAGTGCGCGGCCGAGAACCGCGCCCGGCGCGACGCCCGCACCGACCTCACCGGCCGCCGGGCGCTGCTCACCGGCGGACGGGCGAAGATCGGCATGTACATCGCGCTGCGCCTGCTGCGCGACGGCGCGCACACCACGATCACCACCCGGTTCCCCAACGACGCGATCCGCCGCTTCAAGGCGATGCCCGACAGCGACGAGTGGAACCACCGGCTCAAGGTCGTCGGCATCGACCTGCGCGACCCGGCGCAGGTCGTCGCGCTCGCCGACACGGTCGCGGCCGAGGGCCCGCTCGACATCCTGATCAACAACGCCGCCCAGACCGTCCGCCGCTCCCCGCGCGCCTACAGCGAACTCCTCGCCGCCGAATCGGCCCCGCTGCCCGCCGGTGAGCTCCCGGCGGCCGAGGTCATCGGCGCCTTCGGCAGCGGCGCCGTGGACGCCGTCGCCGCCCTGCCCACCGGCCGGGGCGACGGCCTGACCGCCCAGGACATCACCGACCTGGCGCTCGTCGGCGGCTCCGCCTCGCTCGCCCGCATCGAGGCGGGCACGGCCATCGACGCCGGCGGCCTGGTCCCCGACCTGGACGCCACCAACAGCTGGATCCAGACTGTCTCCGAGGTCGACCCGGTCGAGCTGCTGGAGGTCCAGCTCTGCAACTCGACCGCGCCGTTCATCCTCATCAGCCGGCTGCGCGCATCGATGGCCGCCTCCCCGGCGCGCCGGAAGTACGTCGTCAACGTCTCCGCCATGGAGGGCGTCTTCAGCCGCGGCTACAAGGGCGCCGGCCACCCGCACACCAACATGGCCAAGGCCGCGCTCAACATGCTCACCCGCACCAGCGCGCAGGAGATGCTGGACTCCGACGGCATCCTCATGACCAGCGTCGACACGGGCTGGATCACGGACGAGCGCCCGCATCCCGACAAGGTGCGGCTGGCCGAGGCGGGCTTCCACGCGCCGCTCGATCTGGTCGACGGGGCGGCGCGGGTTTATGACCCGATCGTGCGGGGTGAGGAGGGGGAGGACCTGTACGGGTGCTTCCTGAAGGATTACCGGCGGTCCGACTGGTAGGGACTGCGGGGGTGGGGGTGCCCCGGTCCCTCCCTTTCACCGTTTCTGCGGGGAGTTCCCCGCACCCCCGGTGAGCGCGCCTGCGGCGCGCGTCCTCAAACGCCGGACGGGCTGATTCAGCCCGTCCGGCGTTTGAGGACAAGCGGCGAAGCCGCTTTCACGGGGGTTGCGGGCCCTCCCGCAGAAACGGTGAAAGGGAGGGACCGGGGCACCCCCACCCCCACGCATCACGCGACGCGCACCGTCCGCCCGACAGGATGCAGCGCCGCATACTCCAACGGCGCCGACGGATCGATGGACACATCCAGCGGAGCCGGCTCCGCGCCCGAGCGGACCAGCAGGTCACCGACAGCCGCGATCATCGCCCCGTTGTCGGTGCACAGCCGCAGCGGCGGCACCCGCAACTCCACGCCGGCCGCGCCACACCGCTCCTCCGCCAGCGCCCGCACCCGGGAGTTGGCGGCGACGCCGCCGACCACGACCAGGGTGCCCACGCCGTACTCCGTGCACGCGGCGACGGCCTTGCGGGTGAGGACGTCCGCGACGGCCTCTTGGAGCGAGGCGGCGCCGTCGGCGACGGGCAGCGGCAGCCCGGCCGCGCGGTGCTGCTCGGCCCAGCGGGCGGCGGCCGTCTTGAGCCCGGAGAACGAGAAGGTCCACGGGTCGTCGCGGGGCCCGGTCATGGGCCGGGGGAAGGCGACGGCGCGCGGGTCGCCGTCGCGGGCGACCCGGTCCACGGCGGGGCCGCCCGGGTAGGGGAGGCCGAAGACGCGGGCGACCTTGTCGAAGCACTCGCCGGCGGCGTCGTCGAGGGTGTCGCCGAGGTGCACGATCGGGTCCCGGGCCAGGTCCCGGACCAGCAGCAGCGAGGTGTGCCCGCCGGAGACGATCAGCACCACGCACGGGTTCGGCAGCGGCCCGTGTTCGAGGGTGTCGGCCGCCACGTGCCCGGCGAGGTGGTGCACGCCGTACAGCGGCACCCCCAGCGAGTACGCCAGGCCCTTGGCCGCGGCCACGCCGACCTGGAGGGCGCCCGACAGGCCCGGTCCCGTGGTCACCGCCACCGCACCGATGTCGCCCATCGTCAGCCCCGCGTCGGCCAGCGCCCGGTGGACGACGGGCGTGGCCGCGTGCACATGGGCGCGGGCCGCGATCTCCGGGACGACGCCGCCGTAGCGCGCGTGCTCGTCCATGCTGGAGGCCACCGCGTGCCCCAGCAGCTTCCCGTCCCGGACCAGCCCGGCGCCGGTCTCGTCGCAGGACGACTCGATACCCAGCACCACCGGTGAACGCCCCACGCCGCGCCTCCTGCTCCTCATATGTAGCTGCACATTGTATGCAACAAGGGGGTGTGGCTGATGCGCGGCTACGGACGCCTGCGGCACACGGACCAGACCTCCCGCAGAACGGTCCGGTAGTCCTCGCCGTAGGTGGCCACGGCCGCGTACACGGCGTCGAGAGCCGCCCGGAGCGGGTCGGGGCCGGCGGCGCCGAGCAGCGCGGGGACGGCCACGTGCGGCTGGGAGATGCCCAGGGGTGCCTGTGGTGCGCCGATCGTCACCGCCGTCGTATGTCCTGTCGCCCCGGAGGACAGCCATGTCCTCGCGGGGCCCACGATCTGCAGGAACGGCTCGGACCCGGGCAACGGCGGGTGCGCATCCTCACCGCTGGGCGGTTCGAAGGGAGGCAGCTGCGGCTCGACGGCCCGCACGACGATTCTGTCGGGGACGCCGGGGTCGGATTCCAGGGTCTGCCACACGCGGTCCTCGTCATCGAACGGCGGCGGCAGCGGACGCCCCTCGGCCAGGGCGGCGAGCCCCGCAGCGACCCAGTCGAGCTCGGCGAGGCCCGCCGTCTCGCACGCACGACGGGCCGCCAGCAGGGCCACCGCGCGCTGGATTCTGGGGCCGGCGGCATCGATGGCGTGGACGAGGTCCGGGTCGTAGGGGAGCAGGCCGCGCACATTGCCCTCGACGTCGCGCAGCGCCGGGCTCGGCAGCCGCCCGCCCCACTCCCAGCGTTCGCAGGCGATCCGGAGCTCCTCCTCGGCCCGTTCCTGCTCCAGGCGGGCGAGGCGTTCGGCTTCGGCGCGTTCGGCGGGCGTGGGCGGCGGTGGTAGCTCACGGGCGAACTCATGCCAATAGGCGGCGATTTCCGAGGTCTGCTTGAGTATGCGGTCCGGCGCGGGCGGTGCGGGCCAGAACTGGAGGAGATAGCGGTCCCGTTGGGGCTCGCTGTCCATCCGGGTGTCCACCCGGCTGCCCTCGTCCATGCCCTCTGCGCAGTAGCGCACCCGGTAGTCGGTCTCCCGCAGGCCCAGCTCCCAGGCGTCCTCGCCCGCCCACTGCACGAGCGCGCTGCTGTCGGACAACGGGCGGAAGGACGCCTCCACGACGTCCTCCCACACCGCGTCCAACGGCGGCTCCCGGTCGTGCACTTCGACGGTGAACTCGACACTGCCCGTGTGCAGTCCGGTCGTCAGCCACAACGAGCCGGGTACCGCCGCCCCGCACAGCCCGGAACACTGCCCGGCGAACGCCTCGTCGAGGTCCCGTCCGAAGTTGTCCGGATCGCTCTCGACGTAGATCTGCCCGTAGTGGACGTGGACCTCACCCTGAACCGGCCTGCGCATCATCGCCTCCATCGCTCCCCGGAAATGACCACGTCGGCAGCCTAGGGCGCGGCACTGACAACGCCGGTGCGACGGCCGGGAATACGGCGGCGTCCCCGCCGCTTGGGGCGGATGTCAACCCTCTTGGAACGGCACATGCCTACGGAGCGGACCATGCGCATCGGAGAGCTCGCGGAACGCGTCGGCGCCAGCCCGCGTTCTCTGCGCCACTACGAACAGCAGGGGTTGCTGTCCCCGGGCCGGGACGCCAACGGGCACCGGGTGTACGACGAGTCCGCGCTCGTCCGGGCACGCAACATCAAGGACCTGCTGACCGTCGGGCTCACCACGGAGGACGTGCTCCACTACATCGCGGCGGGCTGCCTGGACCGCCCGCTGGGCGAGTCGCCCCGTTGTGCCGCCGAACTCGACACGGTAAAGCGGCGGTTGGCCGGTCTGGACGACCGCCTCACCCGCTTGCGGGAGCTCAGGGACCGCCTGTCCCGTCACGGCGCCGGGCTGGAATCCGAACTGGCCGGCCACGCCGCCGGCGAATCGGCCGCCGGGACGACTTGTCCTTGACACCGGTGTCATGCTCCTACGGTGCGAGGCATGGTTGCTGAAACGAGTGCTCCGCGTGGGCCGGGATGGCTGATCTGTCTGCCGCTGACCACGTTCGTCATCGGAACGGACGATTTCGTGATCGCGGGGGTGCTGCCGGATGTCTCCTCGGACCTGGAGGTGAGCGAGGCGGCGGCCGGGCAGCTGGTGACGGCCTTCTCGGTCACGTACGCCCTGGCCGCGCCCGTCCTCGCGGTGATGACCGCCAGGCTGCCCCGGAAGGCGCTGGTGACCGGTGGTCTGTCGGTGTTCGCCCTGGCGAACGCGGCGACCGCCGTGGCGCCGGACTATCCGGTCCTGATGGCGATGCGGGTGGCGACCGCCCTGGTCGCCTCGACCGTCACCCCGGCGGTCTTCGCCATGGCGGGCCGGACGGCGGCGCCGGAGCGGGTGGGCCGGGCGATCGGCACGGTCGCCGCGGGACTGACCGTGTCACTGTTCGCGGGGGTGCCGGTCGGCACCCTGCTGGGCGCCCGGTTCGGCTGGCGGGCCACGTTCGTCGCCGTGGCCGTGTTCACCGCCGCGGTGACCGTCGCCGCCGCGTACTTCCTGCCCGCGCTCCCCGGTGCCCCGGAGATTGCCGTACGGCGGAAGCTCCAGATCCTGAGCCGGCCGCCGCTCCTGCTGTGCGTGGCGGGCACCGTGCTCGGCGCCGGCAGCGGGCTGATGACCTACACCTACGTCGCGCCCCTCACCGAGGGACTCACCGGGCGGGGCGGCGGCGCGGTGCTGGCCCTCTTCATCGCGGTCGTCGGTGTGGCGGGCGCGGCCGGCACCTTCGCGGGCGGGCGGCTGACGGACCGCTGGGGGGCCGACAGGACCCTCTTGGTGATGTTCACCGGGCTGGTGGTGGCCACCGGGGCGCTGGCGCTGACGGGTGGTGCCGCGCCCGGCTGTACTCCGGTGTGGCTGGTCGCGGCCGTCCTCGCGGTGTGGGGGTTCGCGGCGTGGGGATTCAACCCTCCGATGAACACCCGGGCCCTGCGGCTCGCGGGCGAGGCGGGCACAGAGGCGGTCGCCCTCAACACCAGTGCGCTGTACGCCGGCATCGCCGTCGCCGGGGCGGCGGGCGGTGCCGCGGTCGCCGCCCACGGAGGGACGGGAGTGGCGGTCACCGCCACCGGCGTCGGGCTGGTCGCCTTCCTCCTCATGGCGGTGTCCGTACGGCGGTTCCCCACCCGGACCGCGGTGCCCGGGGCGCCGCGGCCGCCGGCCCCCGTGGAGAACGTGGCCGCGTCCTGACCGCGGACACCGGGCTCCGGCTGTCGGGGCCCGCTCCGCCGTCCGCCGTCCGCCGTCCGCCGTCCGCCGGGCCAGGGCCGGGTCCGGGACTGGGTCCGGGTTCGGTTCCGGGTCCGGGGAGGTCCGCGCCGACCGCCGCGGACCTGCGGGTTCCCCGGCGGCGGGCGGTCGGGGAGCGCCGCCCGGGCGCAGCGGTGACCGTCCGGTGGAAGGTGCCGGGTGTACCGCCGTCCTCGCAGGTCAGTAGAGTTCCGGTGCCGCCTGTCCGCCGATTGCCCGAGGTGTCCGTCCGTGCCCCCCGAGTCCTCCGAGCCCCGCACCCCTGTCACCGTCGTGGGGATCGGCGCCGACGGCTGGGCCGGGCTCGCACCCGTCGCCCGGGAGGCGCTGCGCGCCGCCGAGGTGATCGTGGGCGGGGCGCGGCAGCTGGATCTGGTGCCGGACGACTGCCCGGGGGAGCGCGTCGCGTGGCCGTCGCCGCTGCGGCCCGCCGTGCCCGGGCTGCTGGCGGAGCACGCGGGGCGGCGTGTGTCCGTGCTGGCCAGCGGGGACCCCATGTTCTTCGGTATCGGCCGGACCCTCGCCGAAGTGCTCGGCCCCGACCGGCTCCGGGTGCTGCCGCACCCGTCCTCCGTGTCGTACGCCTGCGCCCGGCTGGGCTGGCCGCTGGACGGCACCGAGGTGATCAGCCTCGTCGGCCGGCCGCTCGCCGCGCTCGTCGCGGCCCTGCACCCGGGCCGCCGGCTGCTGCTGCTCAGCGCGGGCGCCGGCACCCCCGCCGAGGTCGCCGCGCTGCTGCGCGAGCGCGGCTTCGGGCCGAGCCCGATGACCGTGCTGGAGCAGCTCGGCGGGGAGCGTGAGGCGCACCGCGACGGGACGGCCGAAGGCTGGGACCACCCCGCCGGCGACCCGCTGAACGTGATCGCCGTCGTCTGCCGCCCGGCCCCGGACACCCTCCGGCTCTCGCTCGTCCCCGGGCTTCCGGACGAAGCCTTCGACCACGACGGTCAGTTGACGAAGCGTCATGTCCGGGCCGCGACCCTCGCCGCGCTCGCCCCCGCCCCCGGCGAACTGCTGTGGGACATCGGCGGCGGCTCCGGTTCCATCGGCATCGAGTGGATGCGCGCCCACCGCACCTGCCGGGCCGTCACCGTCGAACGCGACCCCGTCCGCGCCGGGCGCATCGTCCGCAACGCGGCCGCGCTCGGCGTCCCCGGCCTGCGCGTCGTCACCGGTGCCGCCCCCGGGGCGCTCGACGGACTGCCCGCTCCCGACGCCGTGTTCATCGGCGGCGGGCTCACCGCCCCCGGTCTGCTCGACGCCTGCTGGGCCGCGCTGCCCGTGGGCGGACGGCTCGTCGCCAACACCGTCACCCTCGAATCCGAGGCGCTGCTCGCCGAGCGCCACCGGCGGCACGGTGGCGAGCTGGTCCGCCTCTCCGTGGCGCACGCCGTGCCGGTCGGGAGCTTCACCGGGTGGCGGCAGGCGATGCCGGTGACGCAGTGGTCGGTGGTCAAGCGGGGCCCCGGGCCGGGGGTGGAGTCCGGTGCTGTCATCACCGGGAACACCGACGTCGTCACGGAGGACACCGCCCGCGGTCCCGGGCCGGGGGCGGCGTCCGGCCCCATCACCGCGGCCACCGACCTCGTCGCGGCCACCGCGGCCGTCGCGGCCCCTGCGGACACCGACGGCACCGCGGACACCGACGTCACCGCAGCCCCCGCAGTCAGCGCAGAAGGAGTCCCCCAGCCATGACCGTGTACTTCATCGGCGCCGGACCCGGCGCCGCCGACCTGATCACGGTGCGCGGCGCCCGGCTGCTCGCCCGGTGCGACGTCTGCCTCTACGCGGGGAGCCTCGTCCCCCGGGAACTCCTCGCCGACTGCCCGCCCGGCGCCCGGCTCGTCGACACCGCCCGCCTCGAACTCGACGAGATCACCGCCGAGTTCGTCCGCGCCCACGAGGCCGGACAGGACGTCGCCCGGCTGCACTCCGGCGACCCGTCCGTCTTCAGCGCCGTAGCCGAACAGATGCGCCGCCTGGACGCGCACGGCATCCCGTACGAGATCGTCCCCGGCGTCCCGGCCTTCGCCGCCGCCGCGGCCTCCCTCGGCCGCGAGCTGACCGTCCCGACGGTCGGGCAGACCGTCGTCCTGACGCGCGTCGCCCAGCAGGCCACTCCCATGCCGCCGGGCGAGGACCTGGCCACCCTCGGGCGCAGCGGCGCGCTCCTCGTCCTCCACCTCGCCGCCCGGTACGTCGACCGCGTCGTCGCGGAGCTGCTGCCGCACTACGGGGCGGACTGCCCGGCCGCCGTCGTGGCCATGGCCAGTCGGCCGGACGAGATCGTGCTGCGCGGCACGCTCGACGGCATCGCCGGGCAGGTGAAGGCGGCGGGCGTCGTCCGCACCGCCGTCATCCTCGTGGGCCGGACGCTGGGGGCCGAGCAGTTCCCCGACAGCTACCTCTACTCGGCCGCCCGGCTCCGCGAGCACCCCGAGTGCGCGTCCGGGGCCACCGCGTAACCGGACGGCAGGAGCCGTCGTCAGTGGGCGGCGGCCTCCGCCCGCAGGTCGCTCGCCTCGTGGCCGCCCTTGGCGGCCAGCTGGTCCGCGAGGTCCGCGAGGGCGCGGGCGCCCGCCAGCTCCTCGCCCACCCGGGCCTCGCCCGGGTCGTCCGGGTGCCGGGCCGCGTGGCCCCGCGCCCTGAGCTCGGTGCCGTCCCGCAGCCGCAGCAGGGCGGCGGAACGGACGTGGCGTTCGTCCTCGTCGAACTCGACTTCCACATGCCAACCGGCAACATGCTGCACGGGAATCACCTCCGTACTCTCCAGGCTACGGCGCGGTCCACTACCCCGCACGCGCGCCCGGACGGCGCCGGACCGCAGCGCTTGACCCTCACACCGTGTCAGACCGTTCACTGGAGGCGTCATGTTCATCATCGGAGACTTCGCCCGCCACGGCCGCGTGTCCGTCCGTATGCTGCGGCACTACGACGCGACGGGACTGCTGCGCCCCGCCCACGTGGACGCCACCACCGGCTACCGCTTCTACGAGGCGGGCCAGCTCGCCCGGCTCCACCGGATCATCGCCCTCAAGGATCTCGGGTTCACCCTTCAGCAGGTCCGGACGATCCTGGACGAAGAGGTCAGCACGGAGGAGCTGCGCGGCATGCTGCGGCTGCGCCGCGTCGAGCTGGAGGCGGCGGCCGCGGCGGCGGCGGCACGGCTGGTGCAGGTCGAGGCGAGACTCCGCGGCCTGGAGAGCGAGGGAACCATGGCTGCCCACGACGTGGTGGTCAAGAGCGTTCCGGCGGTACGGGTGGCCGAGCTGAGCGCCGTCGCGGACGGTTTCGCCCCGGAGGAGATCGGCCCGGTGATCACCCCGCTCTTCGCCGAGCTGGGCCGCCGGCTGGACGAGGCCGGGGCGACCCCGGTGGGTCCGGCCGTCGCGTACTACGAGGACGAGCCCGACGGCTCGGGCGGCATCCTCGTCCACGCGGCCCTCCCGGTCGCCTCCGGAACCGCCGCCGGGACGACGGGCGGCGATCCGTTCGACGTCGTCGACCTCCCCGCCCTGCCCGCGGCCGCGACCGTCGTGCACCACGGCCCGATGGACGACGTGGTGCCCACCGCCCAGGCCCTCGCCCGCTGGATCGACACCCACGGCCACCGGTCGGCGGGGTACGCGCGGGAGCTCTACCTGGCGTCCCCGGACGACCCGGCGGAGTGGGTGACGGAGATTCAGGAACCGCTGGCGGAAGGGTAGTCGGGCTCAACCGGGCCGGCCGGTTGTGCGACCGCCCAGGTCAGGCCTGCTCGCGCCCCCGCGGTTCGGCCCGGCCCACGATCGTGCCCGCCCGGTCGATGCAGAGGACGTCGACGGTGACGGGGGCCCCGCGCAGGACGGCCAGGGCCTCGTCGCGTGCCGTCGCCGCGACCAGGTCGCCGAGCGGGACGCCGCGGGCGGCGCAGCGCTGGAGGGCATCGAGGCCGGTGTTGGCGGAGGCGACCGCCGCGGCCAGCTCCTCGTCCGCCCCGCCGCGGCGGGCCAGTTCGGCGAGGAAGCCCTTGTCCACCTGGGAACGGGACGAGTGCAGGTCCAGGTGTCCGGCGGCCAGCTTGGAGAGCTTGGCGAAGCCGCCGGCGATGGTGAGCCGGTCGACCGGGTGGCGGCGGATGTACTTCAGCACCGCGCCCGCGAAGTCGCCCATGTCGAGCAGGGCGTCCTCGGGCAGCCCGTGCACGGCCACCGCGACCTTCTCGGACGTCGAGCCCGTACAGCCGGCCACGTGCCGGCGGCCCGCCGCGCGGGCCACGTCGACGCCGCGCCGGATGCTGTCGATCCAGGCCGAGCACGAGTACGGCACGACGACGCCGGTCGTGCCCAGGATGGACAGGCCGCCGAGGATGCCGAGGCGGGGGTTCCAGGTGGAGCGGGCGATCTCCTCGCCGTGGTCGACCGAGATCTCGATCTCGACGTCACCGGTGCCGCCGTGCCGCGCGGCGACCTCGGCCACGTGCTCCGTCATCAGCCTGCGCGGCACGGGATTGATCGCCGGCTCACCGACGGGCAGCGGCAGGCCGGGGCGGGTCACCGTGCCCACGCCGGGCCCGGCCCGGAAGACCACCCCGCTGCCGGGCGGCAGCAGGCGCACGGTGGACCGGATCAGGGCGCCGTGCGTGACGTCCGGGTCGTCCCCGGCGTCCTTGACGGTCGCGGCCATCGCCCGGCCGTCCGCCAGCTCCTCCGCCGCGAGGGCGAAGGCGGGCGTCTGCCCCTTGGGCAGGGTGATCGTCACCGGATCGGGGAACTCCCCGGTGAGCAGAGCCGTGTACGCGGCCGTGGTCGCGGCCGTCGCGCAGGCCCCCGTGGTCCAGCCGTGCCGGAGACCGGTGTGGGCGAGCTGCGCGGCGCGGCCCCCCTGCACGGCGGTGGAGGTACCGGCCGTCGTGGTGTCAGTCACGCCGGCCACCGGCCGTAGGGTGGGTGGCCGCTCCGGTACGGGGAGCGGACGCGCGAACAGAAAGGTGGCTGGTGAGCGTGAGCGCCGAGCGCCACATCCTGATCCTGGGCGGTACGACGGAGGCCCGGCGGCTCGCCGACGGGCTGGCCGGCGCCCCCGGTCTGCGCGTCACCAGCTCGCTCGCTGGGCGCGTCGCAGCGCCGCGGCTGCCCGCCGGGCAGGTGCGGATCGGCGGTTTCGGGGGGCCCGAGGGCCTGGCCCGGTGGCTGCGCGAGCAGCACGTCGACGCGCTCATCGACGCCACGCATCCTTTCGCCGACACGATCAGTTCCAACGCGGCGAAGGCGGCCGCACAGGTCCATGTTCCCCTGCTCGCCGTCCGCCGACCCGGCTGGGTCGCCGGCCCGGGCGACGACTGGCATCCGGCCGGCTCCCTGGCCGAGGCCGCGGAGGCGCTGCCCGGCCTGGGGGAACGGGTCTTCCTGACCACGGGCAGGATGGGGCTGGCCGCCTTCGCGCACCTGAAGACTATGTGGTTCCTGGTGCGCTCGGTCGACGCCCCCTCGCCCCCGATGCCGCCCAGGACCGAGGTCCTGCTGGCCCGCGGCCCCTTCACGGTCGAGGGCGAGCGCGAGCTGCTGCGCCGCCACCGCGTCGACGTCCTGGTGACCAAGGACAGCGGTGCCGAGGCCACGGCGGCGAAGCTGACCGCCGCGCGCGAGGCGGGGATCCCGGTCGTCGTGGTCCGGCGGCCACCGCTCCCGGCGGGCGTCCCGGCGGTGGCCGGCCCGGGGGAGGCCGTGGAGTGGGTGCGACGGACGGTGGGCTGAGCGGGCGGCCGCCCCCGGATCCACCGGCCCTCGGATCCACCGGCCCTCGGATCCACCGACCCCTGGATCCACCGGCCGCCCGGATCCACCGGTTGTGCGGCTCGGACGACTGCGGGCCGTAACTGGTGTTGCACGCCTTGACCGATGTGGCAGGGGAAGCGGTCCGGTCCTCAAGTGCGGTGGACCGGAGCGCAGTTGAACCGAGGACGGCCCCCTCCCACCCCACCACCCCCGCCCGCGTTCAACTGCGCACCTGTGCTCCCGGCGGAGTGCGGCACGCTGGTCCCCGAAGCGTTCCGAGTACGTCCCGCAAGTACGTCCCGCAAGCGCTCCGGGGCCGGGCCCCGGTGCCCGGTGTGCAGGGAGTGTCGCGACGGTGTTCACGGATCTCGCCGAATTCCACCGCTGGTTCGAGAAACGCCGCGCGGCACACGCGTACCGGGTGACCCGCGTGCCTCTGGCGGCACTGGACGGCTGGAGCGCGGACCCGGCGACGGGCGACCTGCGCCACCGCAGCGGACAGTTCTTCGCCGTGCACGGCCTGGACGTCCGCGTCCCGCGGCGCGCCGTGGAGCACTGGCAGCAGCCCATCATCAGCCAGCCGGAACACGGGCTTCTCGGCATCCTCGTCCGGGACGTCGGCGGGGTTCCGCACTGCCTGCTCCAGGCCAAGATGGAGCCCGGCAACGTCAACGCCCTCCAGCTGTCGCCCACCGTGCAGGCCACCCGCAGCAACTACACCCGGGTCCACCGGGGCCGCGCGGTCCCGTACCTCGACCTCTTCACCACCCTGGGCCGCGGCCGTCCGCTCGCGGACGCGCTGCAGAGCGAGCAGGGCGCCTGGTTCCTCGCCAAACGCAACCGCAACGTGATCGTCCGGACCGTCGAGGACGTGCCCGTCCTCGACGACTTCTGCTGGCTCGGCCTCGACCAGATCGGGCGGCTGCTCGCGATGGACGACCTCGTCAACATGGACACCCGTACCGTGCTCTCGCACCTGGCCGGCAGCGCCGCACCCGCCGCCGCCCGCTTCCACGGACGCGCCCTGCACACCCTCCCCGAACTGCTCAACTGGCTCACCCACCACAGAACGACGGACCCCACCGTGCGACGACGCGTCCCGCTGCGGGAGACGGCCGGCTGGCGGGTGACCGACGACGAGGTGTGTCACGAGGACGGCCGGTACTTCCGGATCATCGGCGTCGACGTACAGGCGGGCAACCGGGAGGTGACCGCCTGGTCACAGCCGCTGCTCGCCCCCTGCGGCCGGGGCGTCGTCGCCTTCCTCGTGCGCGACGTCGGCGGGACGCCGCACGTCCTGGTCCGTGCCCGCGCCGAGGCGGGCACCCGGGACACCGTGGAGATCGCCCCCACCGTGCAGTGCGTCCCCGCCAACTACGCCCACCTGCCCGCCGACCGGCGCCCGCCCCACCTGGACACGGTCCTGGCCGCCGCCTCCGGACCGCCCGGCCGCGTCCTGTTCGACGTCGTCCATTCCGAGGAGGGCGGCCGCTTTCACCACGCCCGCAACCGCTATCTGGCGGTCCGCGTCGACGGCGACTTCCCCCTGCAGACGGACGAGGACTTCCGCTGGGCGACCTGCGGCCAGCTCGCCGCACTCAACCAGTACGGCGGCCTCCTCAACGTGGAGGCCCGCACCCTGCTCGCCTGCATGGGGTTCATCCCTTGATGTCCGTCCTATGGCTCTCTCGGGGCGAGGTCACAGCCCCGGCCCGGGTGATGGTGACGGTGGTGGGCCCCGAGGCCGAGGCGAGCCCCTTCGGTGTCAGGCAGTCGGTGAGGCCGGAAGCGAGCAGGGTGACCTCGGTGACGAAGAGGGCTCCGGTGAAGACCCCGGACGTGATGCGGCCGGTGCTGACGGTGACAACGTTCCCGTTGGGGCGGACGGCGGCGACGCTGCGGATGGCGGCCGTTGAGGTCTTCCCCCTGTCCCAGTGGAAGGTCAGGGTGCCGGACGCGGGGCCCAGGAGGCAGGACAGCGTTCCGGAGGACTTCCCTCCAAAGGTGGCCCGGGTGAGCCGGGACCGGCGGAGACCGGGCAGCCCACCTCGGCCCGGGAGGTGATGGCGGTGGGTTTGGGGACGTAGGTCAGTCCCGGTGCGTAAGCGGCGGTGACGGTGCCCGCACACGCCATGAGCACGAGCGGGCCGCCGCCGCCCCCGCCATGTGCGGCCGGGGCGGCGGCGGGGGCGCTGACAGCGGTGAGCAGGACGGCGGCCGCGATGCTCCAGGCCTTCCTCAGGTGTCTCGTCGGCACGGAGATCCTCCCTCGCTCTGCTGCGTGGACATCGGGTGGTCCGGCAGGCGTGTTCCCGTCCGGTGCACGTCGACCGACACGGTGCTGCGCTGGGTGTCGGCGGCGGTGTAGACGCGGCCGTCGTTCTCCGTCCCGAAGGGGGTGAGGTCGACGAGCGCGCGCGTCAGATGGGCTCCTTCGACCCGGACCGCGGTGACGTCCGGGCAGGCGTCGAGGACGGCGGTCCCGAGCCGGCAGAAGGTGTGCTGGCTGGAGCGGCTGGTGTGCCCGGCCAATGCCTCGACGACCGCGCGGTGGGCCCGGTTCCGGCACGTCCCGTGGTCCGCGCCGGACGCCCGCGCGTACCACCAGGTCACGTCGAGCCGGGCTCCGAAGACGCGGTCGGTGAAGGTACGGGTGGTGGTGAAGGCGTCGCGGGCGAAGCCGGTGAAGGTGGCGCCGCCGGTGACGAAGAGCTCCACGTCCCGGAGGCCGCCGAGCACGGTGGTCGTGCCGTCGCGGGAGAGGGCCACCCGGGCGACGTCGCGCGGGGGCCGGCCCGCGGTGAAGTGCCGGACGCCGGAAGGGACGCCGGAAGGGACATCGGAATGGACGCCGGACGGTGGCGCGGCGGCCTCCAGGGGAGTCAGGTCCGAGGACGTGATGCTCGGCTCCGCGGTGTCCACCGGTGGGGCGGCGTCGAGGAAGTGCTCGGCCAGCGCGAGCGCGTAGACCTCCGGTTCCGCGGCGGTGTGCCGCGCGCCGAAGGCCAGGACGGAGTTGTTGACGGCGCCGGTCGGGAGGCGCCCCTGCCCCGGCGGCCGCGCGGAAGCCACCGTCGACGCGGAACGGGCCGGGGAACTGCTCCGCGCCGTCACCGGAAGCTCCCTCGGACTGCGGGACGTCGAGTGGATCAGCCGTTACCGCTGCGAGCAGCAGCACGCGATCCGGTACCGGCACCACCGCGTCGTCCTGGCCGGCGACGCGGCCCACGTCCACCCGCCCACCGGCGGCCAGGGGCTCAACACCGGGATCGCCGACGCCATGGGGCTCGGCTGGCGCCTCGCCGCGGCCGTCGCGGAGCCCCGGCACGACGGTCTGCTGGACGCCTACACGGACGAGCGGCGGCGGGCCGCCACCCGCGTCCTGCACTGATGGGCGCCCTGCTGCACTTCAAGGCGGCCGCGTCGAACCGGGCCCATGTCCTGCGGGCCACCGCCCTGTTGGCCGCCCGGCTGCCGCCGGTACGCCGTCGTCTCGCCGCCGCACTGGCCGGGCTGTCCCCGGCCACCGCGCACCCCGCCCGGCGGATCCACGGCGGGCAGCGTGCACCGGACGTTCCCCTGCTCACCATCCTTCCGGGTGCTCCGGACCGCCTGTTCGAGGCCCTGCGCGACGGTCGTCACGTGCACCTGACGCCGCCGTGCGGCACCCCGGACCCCCGTGCGGCCGCGCTGGACCACCCACTGACGACCGTGCGCTCGGCGGCGTACCGGCGGCCTTGCCTCGTCCGCCCCGACGGGCACTTCCTGTGAACGCGCGGCCCGTACCGCGGGAGGCGCACGGGCCCC
Source organism: Streptomyces sp. I05A-00742 (assembly GCF_013055795.1). Classification (GTDB taxonomy): domain Bacteria; phylum Actinomycetota; class Actinomycetes; order Streptomycetales; family Streptomycetaceae; genus Streptomyces. The sequence continues at coordinate 3,821 of NZ_JABETO010000004.1, read as the reverse complement.
GTACCGCCGCCCTGCCCTGCCACCTCGCCCTGCTCTGCGGCGCCCTGGCCGTCGCCGCTCCCACGGCGGCCGTGCCGCTGGTCTCCCACGACCTGGGCCCGGGCCCGGCGCAGACGGCCTGGTTCGCCGCCGCCTACCAGCTCGGCTGCGGCCCCCTGCAGCTCGGAGCGGGCCGAATCGCCGACCGGTACGGCCCGCGGCGGGTGCTGCTGGGCGCGCTGGCGGTCTTCACGGCCGGAAGCCTGCTGGCGGCCGCGGCCGTCGGCGGCCCGCGGGTGCCGTACTGACGGCCGTGGGCAGGCTCGTCCCGGTGTGCGGGACGCCGGCGTGCGCGCCGCGGGGCCCCGCCCTCGCCGCGGCGGCCGCGTCGGGCGACGCCGGGGCAGGCCCGTACGCGGCCGTGGGCGTGGATGTGTCGCTGGCGCTCCTCGCGCTCGCCACCGCGGCAGCGGCGCTCACGCTCAACGTGCGGGCAGCCGGCCTCACGGGCAAGTGACGAAGACGCCGAAGCCCTTGGACCGGGAGCACGGAAGGGCGAGCCGCGTCGGTTCCCGCGGCTGTCCTCGCCGCACGCCCGGTCCCACGGCGTGTTGGAAGGCGTGTACGCCAGATCAGCCCGAGAGGTCCAGCACAACTTCCAGCGCTCAACGGGGCACGCCCGTGGTCCGGAACACCGGGCACTGGAGCGCGACAACGCCATGGATCACGTCGTCGGCCCGCTCCGGCGGCGGCCTGGACGATGTCCCGCGCCTGGAGCGCGAGATGACCACGTCGCCTCCGGCCTGCCCCTGACCGGTGCCGAGCGAGCCGCCACAACAGCAGCGACGGGACACGTCAGCCACCCGCGTACACAAGCCCGGCACAGAGGGAGACCGGGCCGGAGCGGCGCGAACCGGTAGCCCACGGGCGGCCCGGCCCGGCCGGCACTGGAACCGGCACGGGCCGGACCCCGCGAACACCGCCATGAGATCGCGGCGTTGAGCGCGGACAACCACCACGATCAGCTCGACGCCGCGCCCGGCCACGAGTCACGAGACGGACATCAGGGGGACGTCACCCCTCCGGATACCGCCGCGGCGTCCAGACGATCTCCTCGCCCCCGCCCGGACCGCGCCGCACCGCGCGCGTCTGCGTGGAGCCGACGATCAGGATCGTGCGCATGTCCACCTCCTCGGGGACGAGCGTGCCGAGCCGGGCGACGCGGACGCTCTCCTCCGGGCCGCCCACGTCCCGGCCCAGCACCACCGGGGTGTCGGGGGAGCGGTGCTCCAGCAGGAGGTCGCGGGCCTTGCCGACCTGCCAGACCCGGCTGCGGGAGCCCGGGTTGTACAGGGCGAGCACCAGGTCGGCCGCGGCGGCGGCGCGCAGTCGCCCGGCGATGACCTCCCACGGCTTGAGGCGGTCGGAGAGGGAGACCACGGCGTAGTCGTGGCCCAGCGGCGCGCCCGCGCGGGCCGCTGCCGCGTGGGCGGCGGTCATGCCGGGCACGATGCGGACCGGGATGTCGAGGTGCGGGCCCTCGGAGGCGACCTCCAGGACGGCCGTGGCCATCGCGAAGACGCCAGGGTCGCCCGAGGACACGACGGCCACCCGGCGGCCCTGCCGGGCCAGGTCGAGGGCGAACTCGGCGCGTTCGGACTCCACCTTGTTGTCGGACGCGTGCCGGCGCTGGCCGGGGCGGACGGGGACGCGGTCCACGTACGTGCTGTAGCCGACGAGGTCGTCGGCCGCGGCGAGCTCACCGCGCGCCTCCGGTGTCAGCCACTGCGGCCCGGCCGGGCCGAGACCGACGACCACGACCTCGCCGCCGTCCGTCCCGGCACGCTCCTCCTCGGCGGGGGCGGTGCCGACGGCGGCCACGCGGCTGGGCAGCACGGCGACGGAGAAGTAGGGGACGGACTCCGGGTCCACCTCCGCCACCCGCCCCGTGCGCTCGCCGGGCATCGTGGCGCGCTCGACGTACCGCGCCTCCGCGAGCCGGCCCGACCGCTCCAGGGCGCCCCGCACGGTGGGGAAGGTGCGGCCGAGCTTCATCACCACGGCGGAGTCGGTCGCCGCCAGCCGGGCCGCGAGCTCCTCCTCGGGGAGCGTGCCCGGCAGGACCGTGAGGATCTCCTCGCCCTCCACCAGCGGTTCACCGAGGCGGGCCGCGGCGGCGCTGACGGAGGTGACCCCGGGGACCACCTCGGTCGGATAGCGGTGGGCCAGCCGCTTGTGCATGTGCATGTACGAGCTGTAGAAGAGCGGGTCGCCCTCGGCGAGCACGGCGACCGTGCGGCCGGCGTCCAGGTGCGCGGCGAGCCGGGCCGCCGCCTCCTCGTAGAACTCCTCCATCGCCCCGCGGTAACCGCCCGGGTGGTCGGTGGTCTCCGTGGTGACCGGATAGACCAGCGGCTCCTCGATGTGGTCGGCGCGCAGGTGCCGTTCGGCGATGGAGCGCGCGATGCTGCGGCCGTGGCGGGCGCTGTGGTACGCGACGACGTCGGCGGCGGCGACGCACTCGACCGCCCGCAGGGTCATCAGCGACGGGTCGCCGGGGCCGAGCCCGACCCCGTACAGCCGGCCGGTCGTCGGGGAATGCTGCTCGCTCACTCTTCCTCGCTCGCTATCGCGTTGATCGCGGCGGCGGCCATGGCGCTGCCGCCGCGCCTCCCGCGCACCACCAAATACTCCAGGCCCAGGGCGCTCTCCGCCAGGGCCCCCTTGGACTCGGCCGCGCCGATGAACCCGACCGGTATGCCGAGCACCGCGGCAGGACGGGGTGCCCCCTCGGCCACCATCTCCAGCAGCCGGAACAGCGCCGTCGGCGCGTTGCCCACGGCCACCACGGCCCCGTCGAGCCGGTCGCGCCACAGCTCCAGGGCGGCGGCGCTGCGGGTGGTGCCCATCCGGGCGGCCAGCTCGGGCACGGCCGGGTCGGTGAGGGTGCACAGCACCTCGTTGCCGGACGGGAGCCGCTTGCGGGTGACGCCGCTGGCGACCATGTTCGCGTCGCACAGGATCGGCGCGCCCGCCAGCAGCGCCTCGCGGGCCCGCGCCACCACGTTCGGCGAGTACGCGAGATCGCGCACCAGGTCCGTCATCCCGCAGGCGTGGATCATGCGCACCGCCACCCGGGCCACGTCCGGCGGCAGGCCGTCGAGATCCGCCTCGGCGCGGATGGTGGCGAAGGACTGGCGGTAGATGGACGCGCCGTCCTTGTCGTAGTCGAACACTGTGCTGCCTCTGCCTCGCTCGCTGGGCTTGCTGGTCGCGCTCACGCGCTCGGGGACCGGCCGGGGGCGGCCGGGGGAGTGGCGGGACGGGTCAGTGGGTGCGGGGTGCCGGAAGGCGTCCGCCCGGGCCGTCCGCCGTCACATCTGGTCCGCGTCGTCATGTGTCCATGTCGCCACGTCGATACATCTATACATCGGCTGTAAGGGGCACCCGGACGTCGCCCCGGGCCGGGCCGTCACGACGTTCCGCCGCGCGCGGCGGCCACCGCGCCGGGCAGTTCCGGGGAGGGCGCGGCGACGGCGCGCACGCTTCCGTCCGCCTCCCGCCCCCCGTCCCGCACCGCCACCCGGTAGCCGTCGCCCGTCGCCAGGACGTCGACCCACCGCCCTCCGGGGTGCCCGCAGCGCCGCTCGCACCCGGACCAGTAGACCGGCAGACCGCCGGTGCCACCAGGGCGCGCGCCGGAGAGCGCGGCGCTCGCGTCGGCGCGCACGTCCGCGCGCGACTTGGCGCAGCCCGGGCGTCCGGCGCAGGCGCCGGCGCCGTGCCACGGGGAGGCGGCCGACGTCACCAGGCCGGCGTCCGCCAGCGCGGCGAGCCGGGCG
>NZ_JABETO010000039.1 GCF_013055795.1 Streptomyces sp. I05A-00742 | reverse complement strand
CGAGCGGGGTGCCGAGCGCGGCGTCGGGGGCGGGGCCGGGGTCGGCGGTGAGCAGCAGGACGCGCCGCCCGGAGCGGGCCGCGGCGAGGGCGGTCGCCGCGGCGACGGTGGTGCGGCCCGCGCCGCCGGGACCGGTGACGAGGACCGTACGCAAGGGTGGAGCCTCCGGCAGGGGTCGGGATCAGGGCGTCGGAGTCAGGACGTCGGGGTCAGGACGTCGAGGTCAGGACGCTCAGGACGCGACGACGGTCTCGACGCGCTGCTTGAGGCCGGCGAGCGCGCGGTCGATGATGACCTTCTCCGCCTTGCGCTTGATCATCCCCAGCATCGGGATCTTGACGTCGACGGTGAGCTTGTAGGTGGCCTCGGTCCGTCGGCCGCCCTCCAGCGGCGCCAGGCTGTACGAGCCGTCGAGCTGGCGCAGCATCGCCGACTTGACCAGGGACCAGGACACGGTGTGCGTGTCCGGCCAGCTGTACGCGAGGGTGTGGTCGTCCTTGATCGCGCCCGCGTCGAGCACCAGGCGCACCTTCGCGGCGCGGCCCTTCTCGTCCTTCTCCAGCACCTCGGCCTGCTTGACCTCGCCGGTCCATTCCGGGTAGCGGTCGAAGTCGGCGATCACCGCCATGACCTCGGCGGGGGTCGCCTCGATCGTGATGCTCGAGCTGGTGTGTTCCGCCATCTGTGTGGCTCCTCCGTGCCGGTCCGGCCGCCTGTCTCTGCTGTCTGCCGCTGAAGGCTACCTCCCGCGGTGCGTCACCACTCCATGGCCCAGGGTGTACCGGTGGAGGCGAAGTGCCCTACGTTGACGCATTCGGTCACGCCGACGCGCATCCGGCGGGCCAGGGGCTGGTGGACGTGGCCGAAGAGCGCGTACCGGGGGCGGGTGGCCCGGATCGCCTCCAGCAGGGCGGAGCTGCCGCGCTCGAAGCGGCGGGCGACCGTGTCGTAGCAGAGTTCGGGCAGGTCGGGCGGGATGTGGGAGCAGAGCACGTCGACCTCGCCGAGCGCCTCGACCTTGGCGGCGTAGACGTCGTCGTCGATCTCGTAGGGGGTGCGCATGGGCGTCCGCAGGCCACCTCCGACGAAGCCGAAGACGCGCCCCCCGATCTCGACGCGCTCGCCGTCCAGGACGGTGGTGCCGGGGCGGGCGTATTCCGGCCACAGCGGCGGGAGGTCGACGTTGCCGTAGGTGGCGTAGGTCGGAGTGGGGAAGGCGGCGAAGAGTTCGGCGTACTGCTTCCGGACCGCCTGTTCGACGGCGGCGCTGCGGTCGATGCCGTCCCAGAGCCGCCGCCCGAACTCCCTGGCCTCCTCGAAGCGGCGTGCCGTGCGCAGCTCGACGAGGCGGTCGGCGTTCTCCGTGCCGAACAGGTCGGGGAAGATGCCGCGCGAGTGGTCGGCGTAGTCGAGGAAGAGCACGAGGTCGCCCAGACAGACGAGGGCGTCGGCCCCGTCACCCGCACGGGCCAGATCCCGGGCATTGCCGTGCACATCGCTGACCACATGAACCCTGGTGCCCCGCCTGACCCGTGTACCACGCATGAGTAGCACCCTAGGTCGCGGCCCGGCCCGGCGGAAGGGCCCCGACCTGCGGTTACTTCCGGGTCACCGGAGGGAGCGGCTAGGGTGCCGGGAGCGGTCCCGAGGCATGTGACGCACAGAACATCTGGGCGTGACCCTCTATTCGAAAGCTGTACTGGTGGGTAACGTCCGGGCCGTCCTTCACCCTGCCCGCACACATGAACCGCAGCCGACGCAGCGCCCCTCGACGACGCGGCGGCGCCGGCGCCCGACGAGGAGCAGCAGTCTTGCGCGAGTTCAGCCTTCCGGCCCTCTACGAGGTCCCAGCAGACGGAAACCTGACGGATCTCATCCGCCGGAACGCCTCGCTCCACCCAGATGTCGCGGTCATAGGGCGCAAGACCGGGGGCCAGTGGCAGGACGTCACCGCGGTCGAGTTCCTGGCCGAGGTCCGCGCCGCCGCCAAGGGCCTGATGGCCTCGGGCATCAAGCCGGGCGACCGGGTCGGCCTGATCTCCCGCACCCGCTACGAGTGGGCGCTGCTCGACTTCGCCATCTGGAGCGCGGGCGGCGTCACCGTCCCCGTCTACGAGACCAGCTCCCCCGAGCAGATCGAGTGGATCCTCGGCGACTCCGGCGCCGTCGCCTGCCTCGTGGAGACCGACGCCCACCAGGCGGCCGTCGCGTCCGTCCGCGGCGCGCTGCCCGGGCTGAAGCACATCTGGCAGATCGAGGACGGCGCCCTGGACGCCCTGCGCACCGCGGGCGAGGGACTGACCGACGAGGAAGTCGACGAGCGCAGCTCGCTGGCCGACGCGGACACCCCCGCCACCATCGTCTACACCTCGGGCACCACCGGCCGCCCCAAGGGCTGTGTGCTCACCCACCGCAGCTTCTTCGCCGAGTGCGGCAACGCGGTGGAGCGGCTGAAGCCGCTGTTCCGCACGGGTGACTCCTCCGTGCTCCTCTTCCTCCCCGCCGCGCACGTCTTCGGACGGCTGGTCGAGGTCGCCGCGCTGATGGCCCCCATCCGGCTGGGCATGGTCAGCGACATCCGCAACCTCACCGACGACCTCGCGGGCTTCCGCCCGTCCCTGATCCTCGGCGTGCCCCGGGTCTTCGAGAAGGTCTACAACGGCGCCCGCGCCAAGGCCCAGGCGGACGGCAAGGGCAAAATCTTCGACAAGGCCGCGGACACCGCCATCGCCTACAGCCGGGCGCTCGACACCCCGTCCGGCCCCTCCTTCGGCCTGAAGCTCAAGCACAAGGTCTTCGACAAGCTCGTCTACGGCAAGCTCCGCGCCGTCCTCGGCGGCCGCGCCACCCACGCCATCTCCGGCGGCGCCCCGCTGGGCGAACGCCTCGGCCACTTCTACCGCGGCATCGGCTTCACCGTCCTGGAGGGCTACGGCCTGACGGAGTCCTGCGCCGCCACCGCCTTCAACCCCTGGGACCGCCCCAAGATCGGCACGGTGGGCCAGCCGCTCCCCGGCTCAGTGATCCGCATCGCCGACGACGGCGAGGTCCTGCTCCACGGCGAACACCTCTTCACCGGCTACTGGAACAACGAGAAGGCCACCGCCGAGGCCCTGGAGGACGGCTGGTTCCACACCGGCGACCTCGGCACCCTCGACGAGGACGGCTACCTCCGCATCACCGGCCGCAAAAAGGAAATCCTCGTCACCGCCGGCGGCAAGAACGTCGCCCCCGCCGTCATCGAGGACCGCATCCGCGCCCACGCCCTCATCGCCGAATGCATGGTCGTCGGCGACGGCCGCCCCTTCGTCGGCGCCCTCATCACCCTCGACGAGGACTTCCTCCCCCGCTGGCTCGAATCCCACCACAAGCCCGCCGGCCTCACCCCCGCCGAACTCGCCGACGACCCCGACCTCCTCGCCGACGTCCAGAAGGCCGTCGACGACGGGAACGCGGCGGTGTCCAAGGCGGAGTCGGTACGGAAGTTCCGCATTCTGCCGGGGCAGTTCACGGAGGAGTCGGGGCATGTGACGCCGTCGCTGAAGCTGAAGCGGAATGTTGTGGCGAAGGATTTCGCGCACGAGATCGAGGCGATTTATCACGGGTAGGGGGTGGGTGCCCCGATCCCTCCCTTTCACCGTTTCTGCGGGGGGTGCCCCGCGCCCCCGAAACCACGCTCCGCGCGGTTGTCCTCAAACGCCGGACGGGCTGAGATAGCCCGTCCGGCGTTTGAGGACAGCGCGCGCAGCGCGCTTCGCGGGGGTGCGGGGGCGCAGCCCCTGCAAGAAACGGTGAAAGGGCGGGACCGGGGCACCCCCGCCGTCAACCGGACACAAGCTCCGACGCCCGCTCAGCCGGAGGCTCCTGCTCCCCCGCCGCGGAGGGCGGCACATTAACCGTAGCCCTCCAAAGCCGCCGGCAAGCAATCACCGTCGCCACCACCAACAACGCATTACGCAACGTCAACGTCGCAACCCCCAACTTGTCGCTGGCAATGACATGCTGAAACCAGATCGGAAACTCCAACTGCGTCAACGGCGCAGCCACCAGCACCAGCACAATCGGCAACCCCTGCCGAGTAGACCGCACCGTCGCGCACACCGCCGCCAGCCCGATCAACCACACCACATACTGCGGACTGATCACCCGACTCGTCGTCGTAAACAGCAGCACCGCCGTGAACGCCGCATCCGACGCCGTACAAGCAGTGAAAGTCCGCGCCCGCAACCGCCAGAGCAACAGCCAGCCAAAGGCGAGCAGACTCAGCCCCAGAGCCAGCGCACTGACGGCATGGACATGCCGCCCGAGGAACTCGACGGATCCGTAGTGCAGCCGGGCCCGTCCATGCCACCCGAAGTGCCGCCCGAGGTGGAAGACCAGCGAGCCGAGCGACTCGACCTCGGTCCCCCGGTCCCGCTGGAAGGTGAGGAAGGCGAGCGCCCCGGGCATGGCCGCGGCGAAGAACATGACCAGGACCACCCCCGTGACCAGGGCGGAGCTCCAGGCGGACCGCGTCCGGGGCCCCCGCTCCACCCCGGCGAGCAGCAGGACGGGCCAGATCTTCAGCAGGGCACCGAACCCGGCGAGCGCCCCCGCCACCCGGGTGCGCCGGCCGAGCGCCAGCAGACCGGCGACGGCGACGGCGGTCACCATCACGTCGTACCGGGCGTAGACGATCGGCCCGAGCAGCGGCACGCCGATCACCCAGACCCACACACCGCGCCGGTCGCGGCGCCCGCCCCGGACCGCGTACAGGAGCATCGCGAGGATCGCGGCGTCCGCCACCCAGCACACCAGGAAGAAGGCGGGGGCGTAGTCGAGGAACGGCAGCAGGCCGGGGGCGAGCACGGCGAGGGCGGCGGCGGGCGGGTACTGCCAGGTCACGTCGTCGTAGGGGAAGACGCCGGTGCTGAAGACGCCGTACCAGTTCTTGTAGATCACCTCGATGTCGACGGCGACGTCGGAGCCCGGCATGTCCAGCACGCGGAACACGCAGAGCAGCAGGACGGCCCGGGTGACGGCCCACGTCGTGATCAGGAGCCGTAGCCGTGAGCCCGTACCGGAGCCCGCCATCGTCCACCTCGTCCCATCGGGGCGCCACTCACCGTAGGTGCGCCGTCACTGCAAGGCATGATGCCTGCACAGGGGGCGGTCCGCGGTGACGTGCGGCGTCGTGGCGCCATTGCCCCCCGATCGCCGTCGATCGGGTCCGGACGCACCGGGTACTGTCGGCGGCGATGCACAAGACCCTGATCGTCACCAACGACTTCCCGCCCCGGCCCGGCGGCATCCAGGCGTTCCTGCACAACATGGCGCTGCGGCTGGACCCGGCCGACATCGTCGTCTACGCCTCGACGTGGAAGCGGAGCCGCGAGGGCGTCGAGGCCACCGCGCGCTTCGACGCCGAGCAGCCGTTCCGGGTCGTCCGCGACCGCACGACGATGCTGCTCCCCACCCCGCGGGTGACCCGCCGGGCGGTGGGCCTGCTGCGGGAACACGGCTGTTCCTCCGTCTGGTTCGGCGCGGCGGCCCCGCTGGGGCTGATGGCCCCGACGCTGCGGAAGGCCGGGGCCCGGCGGATCGTGGCCACCACCCATGGGCACGAGGCGGGGTGGGCCCAGCTGCCCGCCGCGCGGCAGTTGCTGCGGCGCATCGGCGAGGGCACCGACACAATCACCTATCTGGGTGAGTACACCCGCTCCCGGATAGCGAGCGCCCTCACGCCGGAGGCGGCGGGCCGCATGGTCCAACTGCCGCCCGGCGTGGACGAGAAGACCTTCCACCCCGCCTCGGGCGGCGCCGGGGTCCGGGCCCGGCTCGGCCTGACCGACCGCCCGGTGATCGTCTGCGTCTCCCGGCTCGTCCCCCGCAAGGGCCAGGACACCCTGATCCGCGCCCTGCCCGCCGTCCTCGCGCGCGTCCCCGACACCGTCCTGCTGATCGTCGGCGGTGGCCCCTACGCCAGCGACCTGCGCAAACTCGCCGACGAGACCGGCGTCGCCGACTCCGTCCGCTTCACCGGCCCGGTCGACTGGGACGAGCTCCCCGCCCACTACGGCGCCGGCGACGTCTTCGCCATGCCCTGCCGGACGCGCCGCGGCGGCCTCGACGTCGAAGGGCTCGGCATCGTCTACCTGGAGGCCTCGGCGACGGGCCTGCCGGTGGTCGCCGGCGACTCGGGCGGCGCCCCGGACGCGGTCCTGGAGGGCGAGACCGGCTTCGTCGTACGCGGCGACTCGGCCGCCGAGACCGCGGACCGGGTGGCGACGCTCCTCCTCGACCCGGAGCTCCGCGCCCGCATGGGGGCGCGGGGACGGGCCTGGGTGGAGGAGCGCTGGCGGTGGGACCTGCTGGCGGAACGCCTCCAAGAGCTGCTGTAGACACGCGGACGCCGGGCGCCGTCAGCCGACGTCGAGCACCGCCTTGCCGTGGAGCCGGCGCCCGAGCAGGGCCTCGGCCGCCTCGGCCGCCTTCGCCCAGCTCCCCCGCCACGAGATCTGCGGGTCGAGGGCACCGGCGGCGACGCGGTCGGCGAGCCAGGCCAGGTCGGGGCCGAGGCCGGTGCAGGAGAGCAGGAAGAAGGTGGTGAGCGAGCGGTTGTGCCGCCCCTCGCCGCCGAAGAGCGCCCCGAACGGGAAGTTCTCGCCCTCGCCCGCCGAGTGCCCCACGGCCACCAGCGTGCCGTTCTCGGCCAGCCTCTCGTAGGCTTCCACGAGTTGCCGGCCACCGATCACGTCCACGACGCCGTCGACCGGCGCGTCGAGCGCCGCCGGCTCCGAGATCACTTCGTGCGCGCCGAGGGCGCGCAGCCCGTCGCCGTGCGCCTCGGGGTGTCCGGTGGAGGCGACGACGTACGCGCCGCCGAGCCGGGCGAGCTGGACGGCGTACCGCCCGACGCCACCGGTGGCCCCGGTGACGAGGACCCGCCTGCCGAGGATCGGGCCGAGGCGGTGCAGGGCGCGCAGGGCGCTGGCGCCGGCGACGGGGACCGTGCTGATCGCCCCGAGGTCGGCTCCGGCGGGCACGACGCCGATCAGGTCGGTGTCAACGGCGCGGAGTTCGGCCCAGGCCCCGTCGGGAGCCAGGGTCACCACAGGGGTACCGGCAGCGGGGCCCGAGCCGTCGGCCGCCGCCCGTTCCACGACGCCGGCCGCGTCCCAGCCGAGGACGGCCCCGTCGGGCGCGCCCTCCAGAATGTGCCTGATCTCGCCGTAGTTGAAGGACGTCGCCGCCACCCGGATCAGTGCCTGGTGGGGTGCGGGCGTGGGGTCGGGGGCCTGGCCGAGCCGGAGCCCGGCGGGGGCGGAGTGGTCGACGAGCAGGGCGCGCATGGTGAACACCTTTCAGCAGGGCAACGCCTCGAAGCGGGCGCCGAATACAACTTATGCCACTGAGTGGCATAAGCGCGCAAGAGGCGTTCGCTACCAAGCGCCGCCCTCGGATATGCTGCGGCCATGCCGGAACCCGAGACGGAGCAGCCCGAGAGGGAACACCTGCCACTGCGCGAGCGCAAAAAGCTCCGCACCCGGCAGGCGCTGATCGACACAGCTCTGGAGCGGTTCACCGAGCGCGGCTTCGACGGCACGACCCTCGACGAGCTCTGCGACGCGGTCGACGTCTCCAAGCGCACGTTCTTCCGCTATTTCACGAGCAAGGAAGACGTGGCCATGGCGCCGACCCAGGACCTCTGGGCGGCCTTCCTCGACGACCTCGCAACCCGGCAGAGCCACGGCGGCACCCTCCTGGAAATGCTCCAGGACGCCCTGCTGGCCGCCCTGGACCGGATGACGGCCGACGACTGGCCCCGGCGCGTGCTGCTCAGCCACCGGCTCATCGACGACACGCCCTCGATGGGCGCGCACGGCCTCCACTTCTGCGACCTCACCGGCCGGGCCGCACTTGGCCTCCTCCAGCGCCGGTTCGACCTCGACACCAAGGGAGACCCCCGCCCGCGGCTCGCGCTCGACATCCTGATCGCCGCGTTCCACTGGGCGCTGGACACCTGGGCCTCCCGACCCGGCACCCCCACGCGCGCCGGCCTCGCCGCCGACCTGCGCGAGGCGTTCGCCGCCGTACCCGGCAGCCTGACGCTCACGGCGGCGCCGCGTCCGTAGGATCCCGGCGTGAAGATGACCGAGGCGATAGAGATCGATTACAGCCGTTTCCAGGAGCGCCTGGAGGCGGCCGGGAACGCGCGGGACACCACCGAACGCTGGGCGCTGCTGCGCGAGTTCCAGGAGGAGTGGGGGTACGAGCCCACCGGCGGCGCACGCTGGGAGCGGGACGAGCCGGACGCGCACAAGGAGTACGTGGCCGGCCTGGCCTCACCGGATGCCGAGCCGGAGGACGTCGACCGCTCACTCCCCATCCCCGCCGCGCTGGACGAGTGGTGGGACCTGCCGTTCAACTCGTTCGCCGACCGCTGCGAGCTGTACTGGACCAACCCGGTCCGGCCGCCCACCGTCCGCCCCGACCCCACCGGTTACGGCATCGCCGACGGCCTGCCGCCCGGCAACCCGTTCGTCGGCCCCGACGAGGACCCGCGCGTCTGCGTCCTGATGGCCGAGAACCAGTACTGCAACGAGTGGGGCTACCCGGCCGCCCGCGCCCACCTCGCCGACCCGCCGGTCCTCGTCACCGTCGCGGACGGCGAGTGGGTCCTCCAGAGCCGCTCCGTCTCCGAGTTCTTCCTCCACCTGGCCGCCGCCCGGCTGCCCGCCCACTACGGCTGGACCGTCGAGGACCCGGCCCTGTCCCCGGAGGCAATGACCCGCCTCCGCCGCACACTGCGCCCGATGGGCCTGCTGCCCTGGCGCGAACTCGGCTCCCACACCGAGTTCCTGGGCGGCCCGGACGTCATCGCCTGCCACAACACCGGTTACGGCGACACGGAACTCGTGGTGTACGGCCGCACCGAGGAGGCGCTGCGACGGCTCGCCGACACCCTCGGCACGGACTGGTCGGCCGAAATCACCGAACCGGAGAGCCACCACGAGGAGCCCTGACCACTCAGGATTGCCGGTGCGGATACCGCACCTGATGCCCGGTCCGCCTCCGCCGGTACACCTCCGCCGCCTCCCCGTCCCCGCGCTGCCGCGCCGCGCTCTCGGCGGCGGTGTACCACCGGCACATCCCGCACTCGTGCGGCGCCGGGTTCACCAACGGCCCGCTCCCGTGCGGCGTCGGCGGCAACGGCGGCGGCTCCCACATCGGCGGCGGGAACGACCGCCCGCTCACGCCTCGTCCCGCCGGGTGACGGTCCCGTACGACGTGACCACGAACGCACCCGGGACACCCGCCCGCTCCCGCTCCTCCAGAGTCGCCGGCCGCACCCGGCCCTGCTCCACCTCCCACTCCCGCCCACCCCCGGGCGCCCGGAGCCGCACCCGCGCCCCCCAGTCCTCCATCAGCTGCCCGACCTTCCCCCGACGCATATCCGTCAGCCACACGCCGGGCCGGTAGGCGGCCTCCACCTGCTTCACGCTCACCCGTTCGACCTCCGTGGTGTTCCGCTCTTCACGAGCGGGCATCAACCGTGAGGCTTAGACTCCACCTCCACGGCCTGCCTGAACAGGCCGTTCTGGATTCCAAAGCAGCTTGGAATAAGGGGAGTTGAACATATGCTCGATCCCTCACCCTGCGAACCCGTCTCCCCCGCCCTCGAGTTCGGCCGCGAGGTCAAGGCCGCCCGCGAAGCCCGCGGCTGGACCCAGGACCAGCTCGCCATCGCCCTGCACTGCCGCCAGCCGTACGTCAGCAAGGTCGAACGCGGCGAACAGCTCGCCTCGGCGGTCTTCGCCGAGCAGTGCGACCGGGTCTTCGGCACGCCGGGGACGTACGCGCGGTGGCGCCAGCGGGCCGCTGACGCGGGGTCGCCGACGTGGTTCATCCCGTACTTGCAGCTGGAGCGCGAGGCGCTGGCCATCTGCGACTACTCCAACGCGTTCATCATGGGCATCCTCCAGACCCCGGAGTATGCCGAAGCGGTCTTCCGCTCCGCCCGCCCACAGGATTCGACGGCCGACATCAAGAAGCGGGTCGAGGAACGCATGCGGCGACGGGAGTTGTTCGACTCCCCGCGCCCACCGTCCTTGTGGGTGATCCTGCACGAGGCCGTGCTGTGGTCCAACGTGGGCGGCGCCACCGTCATGCGGGCCCAGCTCACGCATCTGCTGGCGGCGTCGGAGTCGCCCCACATCACGATCCAGGTGCTCCCCTTCAGGGCGGCGACGCCGTCGCGAGGCGAGGCATTTATTGTGCTGACGCGGCAGGACGGGACTGATGTCCTGTACGAGGAGACCTATCAGCGTGGGCAAGTGGACGACTCAGCGGATGTGGTGACCGAAGCACGTGCGGCGTACGAGCGCCTGCGAGCCGACGCTCTCTCGCCCGCCGACTCCCTGGCTCGCATTCGGCACGTTTTGGAGGCATACACCCATGAACACCAACCCGAACCTCACCCTCGCGATATGGGAGAAGTCCAGCTACAGCCAGGGAAACGGCGGCAACTGCGTCGAGTTCGCCCGCAACCTCATACCGTCATCCGACACCGTCCCCGTCCGCGACAGTAAGCACCCGTCCAGCCCTGCCCTTGCCTTCCCCACAGCCGCCTGGACCACGTTCGTCACAAGCGTCAAGGCACTCTAATCGGAGGAGTATGGCCATGAGCACCATTCCCGACCTCACCAGCGCGATATGGAAGAAGTCCAGTTACAGCGAGGGAAACAGCGGCCAGTGCGTCGAGTTCGCCCGCAACCTCGTACCGTCATCCGACACCGTCCCCGTCCGCGACAGTAAGCACCCGTCCGGCCCCACCCTCCTCTTCCCCGCATCCGCCTGGTCCACGTTCATTGCGAACGTCCGGAAGCGGTGAGCCCACCGCGCCCCACCCAGCCCACTCGCCGAAGAGGTCCAATGCCGTCTTCCCCATCTGCCCACGCCCCAGTGGACCTGCGGATCGCGCCAATCGATGACGTGCTCGACCAAGTTGAGCGTGCTCTCTGGACGCAGCTGGACCGAAGCACCCTGGTGCGCAAACGACGGTCGCTGGGGGCGCGCACAGATCGTGGCACGTGGGTGCGGGTCGAACGGCGCGGCTTCGGCAGGATCGGCGGCCAGGGCTGGAACGGCACCGAGTGTGCCGCTCTCCTGGAGGGAGTGGTCAAGCCGCAGTGGCACCGAGGCGTCGCGTGGCGGCAGCCCGGGGAGCCGGTGATGTGGCGGGCGGACGAGACGGACCTCCTGCCGGGCGGGCCCGTAGGCAGCAGTGTCCTGGCCGCCGAGCCCGCCCTGTCGGATGACTGGTGGCGGGCGTTCAACGGGTCGCTGGATGCCTTGGCCGAGCAGCACACGCGCCGCGTCGCCACTCCGGACACCGTGACGATCACGCAGAGCGGGGTCACCGAGGCGATCCGTCGCTTCCTCCCCGACGGTGTCGACACGACGGTGAGACGGTGGCTGCCGGCCCACGCGGATCTCAACTGGGCGAACATGACAGAGCCGGAGTTCTGCCTGTTCGACTGGGAGGACTGGGGTGCGGCTCCTCAAGGGTTGGACGCCGCGTCGTTGTGGGGCAACTCCCTCGCCGTCCCGGCTCTGGCCGAGCGCGTCCGCCACGAACGGCGCCACGACGTGGAGAGCCGGGACGGCAAGCTCATGACCCTGTTCGTCTGTGCCAAGATCCTGGCCCCGGACGCCCGCCCCGAGGACCCTCGCCTCGAACCCGCCCGCCTCATGGCCGAGCAGGTCGCGAAGGACCTTCAGCAAAACTGACGATCCCGCCGTTCGCGGAGGAAGGACAACGGAAACTCCGCCTCCAGTTCCCTCGCCGTAGCCGCCGTTACCTGCGGCGCAGACAGATCCGGTTCTGGCTCCGCTGACGGTCCGGTCAACACTCCTCGCGGGCAGACCCCAGGCAGGAGTAGTGCCGGTTTCACGGCCCGTAGATCAGGGTCCATTTCTGATTGGGCAGTCCCTCATTGTCATTGGTCACCACCGGAGATTCGTTGGCCCCTCCCCATCCGCGGTCGGGTTCGAGGACGCGGCCGAAGAGGTTGGCGATCCGGGCGGGGTCGGCGCTGTGGGCGGGGTCCACGTACCAGAGCTGATCCACGTTGGTGAACGATCTGTCGCAGTCGCTCAGCCACGTCGCCCAGCCACTGGGCCCTTGGGCATAGCCGGCCAGGCAGCGGCCGTCTCTGCGAGTGACCATGTGGTAGGCGCCACGGCCGTCGGCGATCAGGTCCCAGAGCTGGTACGGCTCGCTGGTGCAGTTCCACACCCGCATTCGGTCGTCGCCCGCCGGCATGCCCATGCAGCGGCCCGTGCCCTGGTTCCGTACCTGGAACGGACCGACCGCGGCGCGTGCCGTGGGTTCGGCGGCCCGGTCGGCGGCGCCCGAACTCGGCGCGACGGATGCCAGCGCCGAGAGCAGCCCGGCAATGACCAGTGCCCGCCGCGTACGCGATAGCGTCAAGATTCCTCCCCAAGTGGCGTGACGGGCACCACGATTCCCCGACGTATACGTGGGAGAACAGGGGCGAGCGGCCAAATACCCTCGAACGAGTACCGTCCTCGCTCCAGCAGTTGTCTCGACCCGCGCGCATTCTGCCCCGGGCGAGGACAACACCCCTTCACCAGTTGAGAAGCATCAGCTCACTGGTGAGGCCCGGGCCGAGGGCGAGGAGCAGGCCGTGGGAGCCCGGGGGCGGTGGGGTGGTCATGGTTTTGTGGAGGACGTCGAGGACGGAGGCGGAGGAGATGTTGCCGTGTTCGGCGAGGGAGGCCCGGGTGTGGGTGAGGGCGTCGGGTGGCAGGTCGAGGCAGCGGTCGAGGGCTTCGATGATCTTGGGGCCGCCGGGGTGGCAGATCCAGGTGGCGATGTCTTTGGTGGTCAGGCCGTGGTCGGCGAGGAAACCGTGGATCTCGTCGGCGAGGTGTTTCTCGATGAAGTCGGGGACGTCCGGGGAGAGGAACACGGCGAAGCCGTTGGTGCCCATGCGCATGCCCATGAGGTGTTCGGAGTCCGGGTGCAGGCGGCTGCGGGTCGCCACCGGGGCGGGGCCGGCGGCCTCCTGGGCCCGGTGGGCGCCGAACACCACGGCGGCGGCCGCGGCGTCGCCGAACAGGCCGGTCGCGACGAGGTTGGCGACCGAGGTGTCCGTGTACTGGAAGTTCAGTGAGCACAGTTCGACGGAGACCAGGACCGCGATCCGGTCCGGGTGGCCCCTCAGATAGTCGTGCACTCTCGACAGGCCGACGGCGCCCCCCGCGCAGCCGAGGCCGAGCATCGGCAGGCGGGCCACATGGCGCGGAAGGCCGACCCGGTGGATGAGTTCGGCGTCAAAGGAGGGCACCGAAACGCCGGTGGTGGTCGTCGTGACGATGGCCCCGACCTCGTCGGGCCGTACGTTCGCCGCCGCGAGGGCCCGGGTGAGCGCGTCCTGCCCGACCTGGCCTGCGGTGCGGACCCAGATCTCGTTGTACTCGGTGAAGGTGCGCGGCCGGGGGTACTCGGCCAGGGGCAGGGAGAGGTTGCGGTACTCGATGCCCGTACGGCCGGCAAGACCGATGAACTGCCGGCGTACGTCCGCGTCGGCGTCCGCGTCGGCGGGGTGGAACGCCCCGGCGAACACGGCGGCGATGTCCCGCTGAGGGTGCCGGTACGGCGGTGCGGACACCGCGACGGAGGCCACCCGGGGGCCTGTCGGACTCGTGTCGCTCATGGCGGCCCCCTCGCGGTCGCGCCCGTTCCGCACCGGACACAGCACAGTGACACGGGCACGCCACAGTCCAGCAGGGCGTGAACCGGGCGCAGGGGCGCGTGGTGCGGCGCGGAAGCGCCACAGCGCTTTCGGTCGCCTGCGGAAACAGGTGGAAACAGGTGGAACCGGGGGTCCCCGGGGTAGCCAAGTGGCCGGTAGCCGCGCCGACGGCCGGCGCACGCACGGGAAGCGAACACCGGAAGCGAACGCGGGAAGCGAAGGAGTCGCCGTGATCGGCAAGCGTGGCATCGGGATCGCTCTGTCCTCCCTCACCCTGGCCGCGGCGAGCGTCGGTTGGGCGCCGACGTCGCAGGCCCACGGCCACCCCCACCCCCACCCCCACGCCCACACCCCTCAGGACTGCACCGGCCAGGAGAGCATCACCTACGGACCGGGCCTCGGCCTCTCCTCCGAGCCCGCAAAGGTCACCGTCGACGGCGCCTACCGCTGCACGGATGCCGCAGGTCACAACTTCACGGCCACGTACCACACCGAGGGCACCACCGGGGGCACCTGCCTGCTCCTCGCGTCGAACAGATCGGAGGAGACCCTGCGGTACGCGGACGGCAGCAAAACGGTCATCGCCTACCACTCCGGTCCCTCCGCCCGGGTGTTGGGGTTCAACACCGCGAGGCTCGTGGGCGTGGTCGTCAGCGGGCGCGGCAAGGGATCCGCCGCCGAGAAGATCATCCAGACGGTGCCCGGCAGTCTGCCGACCGACTGCGTACTCGCCGACGGCATCCGGCACACCACCGCGTTCACGCACCTGACCATCCACCCGAGCTCGTGAGCGTCACCCCACCGCCTTCACCACATACCTCCGCCACGCCTCCGTGAACTCCCGCTCGCTCACGCCCAGTACGTCCCGCGCCGCCCTCTCCCACGTCCCGGCGCCCGCCGCGCGGTAGAAGGCGACGAGCTTCTTCTCGCCCCACTTCTCGGCGACCATCCGGCAGGCGAGCCAGCCGCCCTCGTAGGCCCTGGCCAGCCGGCCGGCGCCGCCGGTGAAGCCGAAGTCGGCGTCGGCGGGGAGGCGTTCGGGGGTGCGGCCGGAGGTGACGGAGCGGGCGAGTTCGGGGGCGACCTGGCGGGGGGTGCGGTCGGTGGTGCGGTAGGCGACCCAGTCGGCGAAGCCTTCGGAGAGCCACATGGGGGTGGTGTCGGTGGTGCGGTCGCGGGTGGCGACGTGGGTGGCCTCGTGGGTGAGGACGGTACGGCGGCCGAAGGCGCCGAGGGCGGTGTACGCCTCGGGGTTGATGACGATGCGGCCGGCGGGCGCACCGTCGGGCTTGTCCTTCTCGCCGGACGTGGTGGTCACCGCGGCGATGCCCTTGTAGTCGGACGGCGAGGCGCCGAGGAGCGCGCCCATCCGGTCGAGGGAGGCGGGCATCTCGACGACGAGCCCGGCCGTTCCATGACCGTCCGGCCAGGCGGCGGCCACGGCCGGGACCGCCGCGTCGGCCAGTCCGGAGAGGGCGCGCAGGGCGGCCGGGTCCTGGCCCGCCCCGAGGACGAGGCTGTGCCGGCCCCGGACCACGGCGACCCGGCCCTGCTCCCAGAGCTGGCGGTCGCCGGACGCGGTGTCGTCCCCGGCCACGTACCACTGCCCGGCCCGGCGGACCGCCGTCAGCCGGACGGGGACGGTGACCGGCGCGGCGTCGTAGCCGGCGAGGCGGTAGCGGAGTTCGGCCTCGGCGGCCACGCGGTAGCCGTCGCCGGGGGCGGGGGCGAAACCGCCGGTGCGGACGGCGCGGTACTCCCAGGAGGCGAGCGGGACGTCGGTGAGGTTGGCGAAGACCTGGCGCCGCCGGTCCCGGTAGGCCCGCTCGCCGGGGTCCACGGCGGCGAGGTAGGCGCCCTCGTCCCGGTCGCGCAGCGCGGACGCCCAGCGGTCCAGGAGCCGCTGGACGGCGGTGGTGTCGCCGTCCCGCACGTCGGCGGGTCCGGTGCGGCAGCCGGCGAGCAGCGGCAGCGCGATCAGCACGACGGCCAGGCAGCCCAGCGCCCGGCGCCCGCTCGGTCTCGTGGGGCCGTCCATGGCCCGCATCGTACGAGCCGACCGGCGGGCCACCCGCGCTCAGGTCACGGGAAACGCGGTCAGGGCACGGAAAACGCGGTCACCGCGCGGGAAACGCGCTCACGGCCGGGTGACGGACGAGATCGGCATCATGTTGGCGGGGTCGTAGCGGACCCGCGCCCCGGGGTACGGGGCGTGCACGACCTGGCCGTTGCCGACGTACATGCCGACGTGGCAGGCGTCGTCCCGGTAGATGACCAGGTCGCCGGGGCGCGCCTCGGACAGGGACACGTGCCGGCCGGCGTTGCGCTGGGCCTGGGAGGTGCGCGGCAGGCCGACGCCCGCCCGCCCGTAGGCCCACTGCATCAGCCCCGAGCAGTCGAAGGCGGACGGGCCGGTGGCGCCCCAGGCGTAGGGCGAGCCGACCGCCGAACGGGCGGCCAGGGCGGCGGCGGCACCGCGCCCCGAGCCGACGGCGGACGCCACCGCCCGCTCGGCGGGCCCGCCGAGCTGCGGGGGCAGAGAGCCGGACCGGCCGCCACCGGATGAGGAGCGGGAGGCACGGGCGTACTGCTGCCGTTCGCCGTCGGGCAGCGCGTTCAGCAGCCGGCGGGCGGCGGCGAGCCGGGCCTCGACCTCGCGCTTGTGGTGCTCGACGGCCTTGCGGCTCTGCTCCAGCTCGGCGAGGGTGCGGGCGGCCTCCAGCCGCTCCTGGCCCAGCGAGCGCTGGGCTGCCAGCAGGGCGTGCAGCTGCTCGGCCTGGCGGCCCGTGACGCGTTCGAGGGCCGACGCCTGGTCGAGGTAGCGGTCGGGGTCGGAGGAGAGCAGCAGCCGGAGGGCGGGGTCCACGGCGCCGGCCCGGTACTGGGCCGCGGCGACCATGCCGAGGGCGGTCCGCATCCGGTTCACCCGCTCCTGGCCCCTGGCCACCCGGTCGGCGGCCTCCTCCACCTTCCGCCGCAGGACACCGGCCCGTTCGCCCGCGGCGTTGTACTTCTCGGTGGCCCGCTCGGCCTGCCGGTAGAGCCGGTCGATCTGCTCCTTCACCGTCCCGGCCGTGGCGGCGTCCCCGCGGGGGCCGCCGGGACGGGCGCTGGCGGGCGTCGTCGAGAGGGCGGCCGCCGCGGTGGCCACGGCGGCGGAGAGGACGGTGACCCGGACGGTCCGGGTGAGACCGGAGGGCTCGGGTCGGCGGTGGGACGCCACGTGCTGCCGTACTCCCTTCGCTGCGCGGACCCCTGCCCGCCCGGACGGGCGGACGACGGCCGGGGCACCGCGCGGCAGACAGTAGCGGCGCGTTCACCCGGGGTTCAAAGACCCCGGCGGCGGACCGAATCCGGGCACACCACCCCGGAACAGCCGGACGCCCCGCCCAAGACGCAGGTCATGGGCGGGGCGCGGAGTCATCCGGGGCCACGGGGACTTCACCCGAACGGGCGGATTGGCGGGGCCGGTCGGCTCACACGTATGCCTCGGCCTCACGCCCCACGCATACCTCAGCCCACCCGCACGCCGAACTGGAACGGCATGTTGCTCATGGCCTCGTAGCGGACCACGGTGCCGCTGCGCGGGGCGTGCAGCACTTGGCCGTTGCCGGCGTAGAGGCCGACGTGGTGCAGATCGCCGTAGAAGATCACCAGGTCGCCGGGCTGGAGCTGGCCCTGGTCGTAGATGCGGGTGCCGTCGTTGGCCTGGTCCTGGGACGTGCGGTCCAGGGTGACGCCCGCCTGCGCGTACGCCCAGGACGTCAGTCCGGAGCAGTCGAAGGAGCTCGGGCCGGTGGCGCCCCAGACGTACGGGGAGCCTATCTTCGTCTGCGCGGCGGCGAGCGCGGCGCCCGCCCGGCCCGATCCGGGGACGGCCTTGCCGCTGCTGCCCTTCCCCGAACCGCTGCCCTTCGCGCCGCTCTTGGAACCACTGGCGCCGCCCGAATCGCCCTTGGCCGCATCCGCCTTTGCCGCGTCCGCCTTGGCGGCGGCCTTGGCCGCCTCCGCCTTCTCGGCGGCGGCGATCTCGGCGCGCTCCTTCTCGGTGAGCGAGTTGAGGACGTCCTGCGCCTCGGCGAGCTTGCCCTGGACCTCGGCCTTGCGCTCGCCGAGCGCCTTGCGGGTGGACTCCAGGTCGGCGAGCTTGCCCGCGGCCTCCTCGCGCTGCTGCTTGAGGGCGCGCTGCTTGGTGGCGATCTGCCGGAGGGTCTCCGCCTGCTTGGCGCTGACCTGGTTGAGCGTGGACGCCCGCTCCAGGTAGGTCTCCGGGTCGGAGGAGAGCAGCAGTTGGAGGGAGGGGTCCACGGAACCGGTGCGGTACTGGGCGGTGGCCACCGCGCCGAGGCTGTCCCGGAGCTTGTTGACCTCCTCCTGGCCGCGCGCGACGCGGTCCTGGAGCTCGCCGGCCTCCTTCTCCAGCTTCTCCTGCTTCTGCTTGGCCCCGTTGTACTTCTCGGTGGCCTGCTCCGCCTGCTCGTAGAGGGTGTCGACCTTCTCCTTGGCCTCGCTCTTGGTCGGCTTCGCGCCGGGGTCGGCGGAGGCCGCCTGGGCGGAGAGGGCGACGGCAGCGGCGGCGGTCGCGGTGAGGACGGTCACCCGAGTGCGGCTCGGCTGTTTGGGACGACGGTGGGACGCCACGGAGTCGAGCTCCTTCTCTCCTCGGCCGCCGCCCGCGCGCGACAAGAGGGCGGGCACGGCGGGACCTTCACGTCACCCCGATTGGATGATCACCGCGCGAAGGTTCGAGGCCCGACCTTAGTGACCCTCATATGATCGGTTCAAATCCCCTGGAGGAAATTACCTCCCGACAGCCCGGCTTTTACCTGCCGCAGCACGGGCCGTAACGGAACCCTGACGCCCCGGCAATACCCGGCGTGCGCACACGAACCACTCAGGTACGAGCGAGCCGCTTCAGCAGCAGGGCCGACGCGACCGGCCGCGCCCCCGCCTTGGCGACCCCATCGGCCACCTCGCGGTCCGTGGAGACCACCACGACCGGGCGGCCCGGCGGTTCGGCCCGCACGAGTTGCCGGATCAGCTCGTCCGCGGTCACCCCTGGCTTGCTGAACAGCACCCGCACCCCGCGCGGCGGCGCCAGCAGCACCGGCGCGGCCAGTTCGGCGCCGTCGAAGACGCAGGTCATCTCGGCGCCGGTCTGCGCGGCGAGCATCGACAGACCGCCGAGCAGCCGCAGCCGCTGCTTGTCCAGCGGCATCGTCGGATAGCCGGTCTTGGTGACGTTGTAGCCGTCCACCACCAGGTGCGCCTGCGGCAGCGCCAGCAGTTGGTCCAGCAGCGCCGGGTCGGTCTCCGACAGGGCGCGCGCCGCAATGTCCTTGGGCGTCATCCGGCCCGGCTCCACGGCGTCCACCAGGTCCGCCGGGTGGACGGAGGTGGGGGGCAGGGCCAGTTCGCGGCGGAGGCCCTGGGCCGCGTCCAGCACGGTGTCCAGCAGCAGCCGCAGCCGCATGTCCTCCACGCTGCGCCCCTCGCGGACCGCCCGGCGGCTCGCCTCCAGGGCCGCCTCGGCCTCCGCGAGCCGCGCCTTGACCCGCCGGGTCTCGCCCAGCGCCGCCGCCAGTTCGGCGGCCGCGTCCGAACGCAGCGCCTCCAGCTCACCGTGGACCTTGCGCAGCGCGGCCTCGCCGCGCCGCACATCGCTCAACGCGCTGCGCAGCTTGCGCTGGAGGGCCTCGCCCTCCTTGCGGACGGTCTCCAGCTCCCCGCGGGCCCGCTCGGCGTCGGTCCGCGCCTCGCCGCGCACCCGCGTCAGCTCCTCGCGCAGCTGCCGCAGTTCGCGCTGGGCCTCCTCGCCGGCACGCTCGGCGCTGGCCCGCTGGGCCTCCTCGCCGGCGGCGGTGACCAGCTTCACCCAGCCGGGCGGACGCAGCACGAAGGCCATCGCCGCCACGTCCTCCGGGTCGGCCGCGGCCGGCGGGGACCCGGCCTCCAGGGCCTGGGCCAGCTCGGAGCCGGTCTCGCGCAGCCGGGCGGAGACGCGCTGCCGGAACGCGGTGTCGGTCTCGACGGCCGCCGCCATGGCGTTGCCCGCGAACTTGGCCCGGCGGACGGGGGTGAAGCGGGCGTACTGCCGCAGCTGCGGCGGCAGTTCGGCGACCGTCAGACCGCCGAACGCCTCGGCGACGAGCGCGATGACGCGGCGCCGGATCCCCTCGGGCAACGGGCGGTCGAGCACCTCGCTGACGCCGTCGGCCCGGCCGTCGTCACCGGCCGTCTCCTCGTCGCCCGTGTGCTCCACCACGCGTTCCCGCTCCGTTCCTCAGCTCGTCCCTGGACGGTCCACCAGCTCGACCCGGTCCACCGCGTCGCACCAGCGGCAACGCACCGACTCGATCGTCTCACTGACCACGTCCCGTTCCTCCACGGTGGGCTCACCGGCGAGGTCGAGGTGGACGTACTCCACGGCCCTGACCGTGCGGGTCACGTCGAAGCGCGTGAGGTTCCCGCACAGGGTGCACCGCCATCGGGTGGCGGCGGTCGGCCGGGGAACGTCCATGGTGCCGTCCGTCCTGTTCGTGGCGCGCGGGGTGCCGGGCGTTTGTCGTAACCCTACGGCCTGGCGGTCCCGCGGCGGGATGAGACCGCCACGTACCGGGCCGACCGGCGAGGCTCTCCGTACCGCTTGCCCCGGTACGCCATGATCTGCCCATGATCGTAAAGGAAGTGCGGCTGGGCCGGCCCCGCACCCCCTGGGTCACCCGCGTCCTCCTCGGCATCTGCTGCGCGGTCTTCCTCATCGGCCCCGCCTCCGGCCTCAACCCGGCCTACGGCACCGGCCCCGATCTGCTCGCCACCCAGTCGGCCTACTTCGAGCGCTGGGGCGTCGTCCCCGACGAACTGTGGTCCGGCCTTCCGGGCTCCCTCACCACCCCCTTCACCGCGCTCTTCGTGCACGGCAACTGGCTGCACCTGCTCGGGAACATGCTCTTCCTCCACGTCTTCGGGGCCATGACCGAGGAGCGCATGGGCCGCTTCTCCTTCGCCCTCTGCTACCTCGTCACCGGCTGCCTCGCCCTCCTCGGCTACGCCGCCGTCCACGCCCACTCCGACCAGTCCCTCGTCGGCGCCTCCGGCGCCATCTCCGGCGTCCTCGGCGCCTTCCTCCACCTCTTCCCCCGCGCCCGGGTGACCAGCCTCTTCCCCTTCCTCTTCTTCCTCCCCCTCCGCTTCCCCGCCTGGGCCGTCCTCCTCTTCTGGTTCGCCCTCCAGTGGCCCGGCGTCGGCGCCCCCGACGACCGCCCCGGAGTCGCCTACCTCGCCCACGTCGTGGGCTTCGCCCTCGGCTTCGGCTTCGCATGGGTGTGCCGGGAACGGCCGGTTAGAGTGAAAGGCACCCCCAGGTCCACCGAAGGAGACCAAGCGACGTGATCACCTCGATCGTGCTCATCAAGACCGACGTGGACCGGATTCCCGAGATCGCCGAACGGATCGCGGCGCTGGAGGGGGTGAGCGAGGTCTTCTCCGTGACCGGGGCGTACGACTTGATCGCCATGGTGCGGGTGGCTCGGCATGATGATCTCGCGGAGGTCATTCCCGGGCGGATCAGCAAGGTGCCCGGGGTGGCGTCGACGGAGACGCATATCGCGTTTCGTACGTACTCGCAGCACGATCTGGAGGCGGCGTTCGCGATCGGCTTGGACAGCTGAGCTTGCCCCGGTCCCACCCTTTCACCGTTTCTTGCGGGGGCAAGCCCCCGCACCCCCTTGAGCGCGCCTGCGGCGCGCGTCCTCAAACGCCGGACGGGCTATTCAGCCCGTCCGGCGTTTGAGGACAAGCGGCGAAGCCGCTTTCACAGGGGTCCGGGCCCTCCCGGGAAACGGTGAAAGGGCGGGACCGGGGCACCCCCAGCGGCTACCGCCGCACCAACTCCCCCACCGCCCGCACAAACCGCTCAATGTGCTCATCCGGCGTCCCCGCCCCAAAACTCACCCGCACCGCATTCCCCTCCGCAAGAAGCCCGCGAACCAACGGGTGCGCGCAGAACAACCCATCCCGCACCCCGATCCCGTACTCCGCGGAGAGCGCAGCGGCAAAGTCGGAACTGTTCCACCCCTCGACGACAAAGGAGAGGACCCCCACCCGGGGAGCGTCCTCACCGAAGAGGGACAGAACCCGCACCCCCGGCACCCCGGCAAGCCCACCCCGAAGCCGCCCCAGCAACCCCTCCTCACGCGCCGCGAGCCGCTCGAAGCCCGCCTCGGTAAGAGCCCGGCAGGCGGAAGCCACCGCATGGGCGCCGATGACGTTGGGCGACCCGGCCTCGTGCCGGGCGGCGGTGTCGAACCACTCGACGGCGGGCGCACCGGCCGCGTCCCGGGTGACGCTGCGGGTGGCGCCGCCGCCGGCGAGGTAGGGCTCGGCCTCACGCAGCCAGTCGGCGCGCCCGGCGAGGACGCCGGCGCCGAAGGGGGCGTAGAGCTTGTGCCCGGAGAAGGCGATCCAGTCGACGTCCAGGGCGGTGATGTCGACCGCGCGGTGGGGCACGAGCTGGGCGGCGTCGAGGACGATCCGGGCGCCGTGCGCATGGGCGGCGGCGGCGAGTTCGCGTACGGGCCAGACCTCGCCGGTCACGTTGGACGCGCCGGTCACGCAGACGAGCGCCGGACCGTAGGGCTCGCGGGCGGCGAGGGCGCGCTCCAGCGCGTCGACGGCCTGCTCGGGGCTGCGCGGCGCGTCCAGCCAGGTGACGGCCGTCTCGCCGGCCGCGGCGCGCCGCGCCCAGGGCAGCAGGGCGGCGTGGTGCTCGCTCTCGAAGACGAACACCCGGGTGCCGGCGGGCAGGGCGCCGGCGAGGAGGTTGAGGGAGTCGGTGGTGGAGCGGGTGAAGACGACCTGGTCGTCGGGGCGGCAGCCGAGGAATTCGGCGACCGTCCTGCGGCTGTTCTCGAACAGCTCGGTGGAGAGCTGCGAGAGGTATCCGGCGCCCCGGTGCACGCTGCCGTAGTACGGCGCGTAGGCGGCGACGTCGTCCCAGACCCGCTGGAGGGCGGGGGCGCTCGCCGCGTAGTCGAGGGCCGCGTACGGCACTTCGCCGCCGGAGGCGAGCGGGACGCGGACGTCCAGGCCGAGGACGGGCAGGGGGAGGGACGGGCGGGGATCACCGTCGACGGAAGGGGCGCAGGCGGGGGCGGACACGGCAGTGGACATGACGAACTCCCGTAAGAGGCAAGCGAGATCGACTGCGCGGCGACGGCGCAGGAGAAAGGACGAAGGGCGCGGAGAAGGGGCGCTCGGCCCTAACGCATTCGCTGGATCACGGAAGGAACTCCCTCGACGACCAGGATCCCTGGCGAGGGATCCGCGCTTGCCGCAGACCTCGCTGCCTGCGGCCCGGTCATCACCCGGGGCACCCCGCCACGGACGGAGGGTTGCCGGACAGCGGGCCGGGGCCTGTGTCGCTGTCACTCGTGACCTGGCCGCGAGTATGGCACAGCTGATCGCCGCGCCGAAAGGGAGTTGTCCGCGATGCGGACGGAGGGCGGCCGGAGGACGGCCGGAGCAGGAACTCCGGCCCCAACCACCCCCGCTCGCCTACGCGTTGCTGGCCGCCACCCACCGCTCCAGCGCCGCCCGCGCCGCCCCCGAGTCGATCGACTCCGCCGCCCGGGCCATCCCCGCCGCGATCTGCGCCGTGAGCGGCTCCGCGGTGGGCTCCAGCGCCACCAGCGCGGCCGCCGCGTTCAGCAGGACGGCGTCCCGGACCGGACCGTGCTCGCCCGCCAGCAGGCGCCGGGCCACGTCCGCGTTGTAGGACGCGTCCGCGCCCCGCAGGGCCTCCACCGGCACCAGCTCGATGCCCACGTCCCGCGGGTCGAAGGGCTCCTCGCGCACCGCCCCGTCGCGGACGGTCCAGACCCGGGACGTGGCGGTCGTCGTCAGCTCGTCCAGGCCGTCGTCGCCGCGGAAGACCAGGGCGGAGGAGCCGCGTTCGGCGAGGACGCCGGCCAGGATGGGGGCCATCCGGGCGTCCGCGACGCCGGTCGCCTGGGCCCGGACGCGGGCCGGGTTGGTGAGCGGGCCGAGGACGTTGAAGGTGGTCCGGACGCCCAGTTCGCGGCGGGCGGCCGCCACGTGCCGCAGCGCGGGGTGGAACTTCACCGCGAAACAGAAGGTGATGCCCGCGTCCCGGGCCACCTCCACCACGCGCTCCGGGGAGAGGTCGAGGTTGACGCCCAGCTTCTCCAGGACGTCCGAGGCGCCGCTGGCGGAGGACGCGGCCCGGTTGCCGTGCTTGACGACCTTCGCCCCGGTGCCCGCGACGACGATCGACGACATCGTCGAGATGTTGACCGTCTTCGCGCCGTCGCCGCCGGTGCCCACGATGTCCACGCTGGGTCCCGGCACCTCGATGAGGTTGGCGTGCCGGTACATGGTCCGCACCAGGCCGGAGATCTCGGCGACCGTCTCGCCCTTGGCCCGCAGGGCCACGGCGAAGGCCGCGATCTGGGCGTCGGTGGCCTCGCCGCGCATGATGCGGTCCATGGCCCAGGCGGTGTCGTCCGCGCCCAGGTCACGGCCGCCGAGCAGGGCCTCCAGGACGCCGGGCCAGGAGAGGGACACCGTGCCGTCGCCGCCTGCCGGGGTCGCAACGTTCATGGTCCACACTCCTGGGTGGGTCGGTACGGGGCCCCGTCCTCGCAGGGCACGTGCCCAGCCTAACCAGGTCCCGGAACGGCGAAGAGCCCCGTCCATGCGATGGACGGGGCTCTCGCCGTGGCGATCTGCTTCAGTGATCAGTGACGGGGATCAGTGGTGGCCGTGGCCGCTCGTGATCTCCTGGTACTCCTCCGCGGTGGCCTTGGGGACGAAGTTGTCCTCCCCGTACATGCTCTTGGAGAGCTTGACCTTCAGCTTCTGGGAGGCGGACGCCTTGCGGGCGACGCCGTTCTCGTCGACCTCGGGCTCCAGCTCCAGCGGCTTCGGCTGCTCGTGCGCGGTGAGCGTGTGCAGCTGCTCCTGCGTGAGCGGCTCGTGGACCTCCACGAACTCACCGTGCGGCAGGCGCTTGATGATGCCCGACTCGCGGCCGTGCAGCACCTTCTCCCGGTCGCGCCGCTGGAGACCCATGCAGATCCGGCGGGTGACGATGAACGTCAGCACCGGGATGACGAAGAAGCCGATGCGGACGAACCAGGTGATCGCGTTGAGCGACAGGTGGAAGTGGGTGGCCCACAGGTCGTTTCCACCGCCGACCAGCATCACGAAGTACGCGGCGATCCAGGCGGCACCGAAGCCGGTGCGCGTCGGGGCGTTGCGCGGACGGTCCAGCAGGTGGTGCTCCCGCTTGTCGCCGGTCGCCCAGGACTCCAGGAACGGCCAGAGGGCGATGGCGAAGAGCACCAGCGGGAAGATCACCAGCGGGATGAACACGCCCAGGACCAGTGTGTGGCCCCAGATGTTGATCTCCCAGCCCGGCATCACCCGGATCAGACCCTCGGCGAAGCCCATGTACCAGTCGGGCTGGGCGCCGGTCGATACCTGGTCCGGCCGGTAGGGGCCGATCTCCCAGATGGGGTTGACGGTGGCGAGCGCCGCGACGGCCGCGATGACACCGAAGACGAGGAAGAAGAAGCCTCCCGCCTTGGCCATGTAGACCGGCAGCAGCGGCATGCCGACGACGTTCTTCTCGGTCCGGCCGGGGCCGGGGTACTGGGTGTGCTTGTGGTAGACGACCAGGATCAGGTGGGCCACCACGAGACCGAGCATGATGCCCGGCAGCAGCAGGATGTGGACCGAGTAGAACCGCGCCACGAAGTCCCCGCCGGGGAACTCCCCGCCGAAGATCAGCATCGACAGGTACGTACCGACCAGCGGCACGGACAGGATCGCGCCGTCCACGAAGCGGACACCGGTGCCGGAGAGCAGGTCGTCCGGCAGCGAGTAACCGGTGAAGCCGGTGAACATGCCGAGGAAGAACAGCAGGAAGCCGAACAGCCAGTTGATCTCACGCGGCTTGCGGAACGCGCCCGTGAAGAAGACGCGCATCATGTGCACGAACATGCCGGCGAGGAAGATCAGCGCGGCCCAGTGGTGGATCTGCCGGATGAGCAGACCGCCGCGGACGTCGAAGCTGATGTGCAGCGTCGAGGAGAACGCCTCCGACATCCGCTGTCCCTGGAGCGGGACGTAGGAGCCGTGGTAGACGACCTCGTTCATGCTCGGGTGGAAGAACAGCGTCAGATACACACCCGTGAGGATGATGATCAGGAAGCTGTAGAGGCAGACCTCGCCCAGCATGAAGGACCAGTGGTCCGGGAAGATCTTGCGCATATTGGCCTTGGCCAGGCTGTAGATGCCCAGCCGGCCGTCGGCCCAGTCGGCGACCCGCTCACCCGCGGGTGCCTTGCGGCCGGGCGCGCCCGCCGTCTTCGATTCTGCAGTACTCATCCGCGCTCCCAGAAGGCAGGACCGACGGGCTCGGCGAAGTCACCCATCGCCTCAAGGTAGCCCTTGTCATTGACCTTGATCCGCAGCTGCGGAAGAGCGTGTCCGGCCGGTCCGAAGATCACGCGACCGCCGTCGGCGAGGTCGAAGGTGGACTGGTGGCACGGGCAGAGCACGTGGTGCGTCTGCTGCTCGTAGAGGCTGATCGGGCAGCCCACATGGGTGCAGATCTTGGAGAACGCGACGATGCCGTCGACGGACCAGTCGAGTTCCTGCTTGTCCTTGATGTCCTCCGGGCGGAGCCGGACGATCATCAGGGCGGCCTTGGCGATCTCGACCTGGAAGTCGTGGTCCTCCTCCGTCATGCCCTGCGGCATGGCGAAGGTCAGGGACCCGACCTGCACGTCCTCGGGACGCAGCGGCTGCATCGTGTTCTGGTTGACCAGCATCTTGCCGGCCGCCCACTTGGTCTTGCGGAGCTTGGTGCCCGGCTTGGGGCCCATGCCTCCGAAGAGGAAGACGGCGGACAGCGGCAGCAGCGTCAGGGCACCGAACATGGTGTTGCGGACCAGCGTCCGACGGCCCATCGCCGACTCGGCGGCACCCTCGGCGAAGTCGGCCATGACCTTGGCCTTGACCTCGGGGGACGCCTGGATCGGGTGGCGCTCGTCGATGCGCTCCTCGTCCGACATCAGGGTGCGGGCCCAGTGGACCGCGCCCGCGCCGATGCAGAACAGGGCCACGCCGAGGGTCATCCCCAGCGTGAAGTTCATGGCGCTGACATGCCCGAGCGGGAACAGGTAGATGTTCTTGTCGATCGGGATGGCCAGGTAGGCGGCGATGAACGCCACCGTGGCCAGCATGGACAGCGTGAACATGAACGCCACGGCGCGCTCGGAGCGCTTGGCGGCCCGCTCGTCGATGTCCTGGACGCGGTGCTCGTGCGGCGGCAGGCCCGGGTCGGCGAAGGGGTCGCCCTTGACCGTCACCGCGCCCTCGCGCGTGTCGCCCTGCTTGCTCGGCAGGGTCTCTTCTGGAATGTCTTGGCTACTCATGACTTCTTGGCCTTTGCGGTCCGGGCGGCGACCCAGATGGCGACGGCGATCAGCGCGCCGAGGCCGAAGATCCACGCGAACAGACCCTCACTGACCGGGCCGAGCCCACCCAGGTTGAGGCCGCCCGGGCTCTCCGACTTGCTGGTGTTGACCTCGTCGAGGTACGCGATGATGTCCTTCTTGTTCTTCTGGGACATCGTGGTGTCGGGGAAGGACGGCATGTTCTGCGGGCCGGTCTGCATGGCCTCGTAGATGTGCTTGGGGTCGACGTCCTCCAGGGTGGGCGCGAACTTGCCGTTCGACAGCGCGCCGCCCTTGCCCGTGAAGTTGTGGCACTGGGCGCAGTTCGTACGGAACAGGTCCCCGCCCTTGGCGGCGTCACCGCCGTTGGGGCTGTACTGGTCCTTCGAGGGAACCGACGGTCCCGCGCCGAGCGAGGAGATGTAAGCGGCCAGCTGGTCGATCTGGGCCTCGGTGTACACCGGCTTCTTGCGGGGCGCCTGGGCGCCCTGCTGCTGCATCGGCATACGGCCGGTGGCGACCTGGAAGTCGACGGCGGCGGCACCGACACCGACCAGGGACGGCCCGTCGGAGGTGCCCTGAGCGCCGGTGCCGTGGCAGCTGGCGCAGCCGACGGCGTAGAGCTTCTTGCCCTCCTCGATGGCAAGGGACTGGGCGGAGTCATCGGCCTTGGCCGACTCGGCCGGCGCGAACGCGGCGTACAGCCCCCCGGTTACCGCCAGCGCGAAGAGTAGGACGACGACCGCCGCCAGCGGATGGCGTCGTCGTGCGGAGAGCTTTTTCACGGATTACCCCGGTGTCAGGATCTTCTGCGTTCGATGCTGGACTGTTGGTCCGGTGCGGGACCGATTACTTGATCAAGTAGATCGTGGCGAAGAGGCCGATCCAGACCACGTCGACGAAGTGCCAGTAGTAGGACACGACGATGGCCGCCGTCGCCTGGTGGTGGGTGAACCTCTTGGCCGCGTACGTCCTGCCCAGGACCAGCAGGAAGGCGATGAGTCCGCCCGTCACGTGCAGGCCGTGGAAGCCGGTCGTCAGGTAGAACGCCGAACCGTACGGGTCGGAGGAGAGCGAGAGGCCCGCCTCCTTGACCAGGTCGGTGTACTCGAAGATCTGGCCACCGATGAAGATGGCACCCATCACGAACGTGATCACGAACCAGGTGCGCAGCTTCTTCACATCACCGCGCTCGGCGGCGAAGACGCCGAGCTGGCAGGTGAGCGAGGAGAGCACCAGGATGGTGGTGTTCGTCGCCGAGAACGGAACGTTCAGGTGCGACGCCATGTCCTTCCAGTGGTCGGCGCCGGTCACCGAACGGAGGGTGAAGTACATCGCGAAGAGGGCCGCGAAGAACATCAGCTCGGAACTCAGCCAGATGATGGTTCCGACGCTGGTGAGGTTCGGTCGGTTGACCGAGGGGTGCGCGTGCCCGGTATCTACTGCTGTTGCTGTCGCCACGACCGACATTATGTCGGTCGCTTATCTCGCGCTCACTCCGGGGGGTGCCGTTCGGTGTGTCAAGGACGTATGCCCTGCTCGTACGGCCGAATCCGGCAGTCGCCCGGTCGTCCCCCAAAGGGGGGAAGGCACCCTTCCGTCATGCCCTGCGCCGCGCGCGCGGACCGCTGGTGACGGGCCGTCGGCGGGCGGCCGCGGGGTCCCGTGGTCCGTCGGGCCCTCCTCCCGGGCGGCCCCCCGGGAGTAGCATCCGCGCAGCGGTCCCCTCGTTCACAGCTGTGCCCGACCCCTCGACGTCCCTTGTCACCCCTCGACGCCCCTTGCCAACGAGCCCGGAGGTCAACGATGCAGCCCACGGTCACGGTACTGGTCTACAGCGACGACGCGAGCACCCGCGAACAGGTGCGGCTGGCCGGCGGCCGGCGGCCCGCGGCGGACCTGCCGCCGGTGGAGTACCTGGAGTGCGCGACCCTGCCCGCCGTGCTGCGGACGCTGGAGGAACACCGGGTCGACGTCTGCGTCCTGGACGGCGAGACGGCCCCCGCGGGCGGTATGGGCGTCTGCCGGCAGCTCAAGGACGAGGTGTTCCGGTGCCCGCCGGTGCTGCTGCTGATCGGCCGGCCGCAGGACGCCTGGCTGGCCACCTGGAGCCGGGCGGACGCGGCGTTGACGCACCCGGTGGACCCGGTGGCCTTCGCCGACGCCCTGGCCGGGCTGGCGCGCACGAGGATCACCGCGGACGCCTGACGGGCCCGCCGGCGGCGCCTCAGACCCTGGGGCGCAGCCGGGCCGCGTCGGCGAGGGTGGTCCCCTCCCGCTTGCCGGCGACGAGGGCGCTGCCCTTGCGCCAGTCCTCCCACGACAGGTTCCAGTCCCCGAAGCCGTTGTCGAAGGGCGTCATGGTGGCGCCCGCGCTGCCGACGACCTTGACGATGTCACCCACCCGGACGTTGTCGAAGAACCATTTGGCGTTCTCGGTGGACATGCCCGTGCAGCCGTGGCTGACGTTGTCGGCGCCCTGCGAGCCCACGGACCAGGGCGCGGCGTGGACGTACTCGCCGCTCCAGGTGACCCGGGTGGCCCAGTAGACGGGCAGGTCGTAGGAGTCGGCGCTGCCCTCGGCGATGCCGATGGTGTCCCCGCGCATCCGTACGAAGGATTCCTGGCCGAGGATCACCTTGACCCCGTTGCGCGTGTCGTACCCGGGTTTGCCGGTCGTCACCGGGATCGAGCGGATCTCCTGGCCGTTCTTCTGCACCGACATGTAGTGCCCCGCGGCGTCGGTGACGGCCTCCACCCGGTCGCCGGTGGTGAGGTGCAGGGGCTGGGACGGGCCGCCGTACATGCCGCCGCCGACCTTGATGCCGTCGAGGGTGGCGTGCACGTCGATGGTGGCGTGGGCGGGCCAGTACTCCTGCGGGCGGTAGTGCAGGATCCGGTTGTTCACCCAGTACCAGGTCCCCTGGACGGCGGGTTTGGACTCGACGCGCAGGGTGCGTTCGACGACGGCCCGCGCGGCGGGGGTCTGGACGGGGGTGCTGAGCTCGGCGGTGATGGGCTGTCCGACGCCGTAGGTGCCGCTCTTGGGGCCGAACGTGACGGTCAGCAGGCGGGTGGCCGGACCGGTGTCGAAACCGATCGTACGGCGGCCCTGGGCCCCGTTCTCGTCCTCGGTGCTCACCCGCACCGTGTAGTGCGCCCCGGCCGCCAGCGAGCCGGTGCTGCGCCAGCGGGAACCGTCCGGGAGGAGCTCTCCGGCCACGTAGCGTCCGGCGGCGTCGGTGGCGATGACGTCGGTGATGCGGTCGCCGCCGGTGGCCTCCACTTCGAGGGGCAGGCTCGGGTCGACCTTGCGGCCGTCCTCCGCGCCCTTCAGCACGACCTGTTCCGTCGCGTCGTACGGCGTTTCGGCCAGCGGGTTGGACGAGCTGCACCCGGTGCCCCCCAGCGCCAGGGGGATCAGCAGCAGCACGCCGCCGAGCACCGTGCGGCGTCGAGGAGAGTGGCTCATGGTCACACCGTAGGAAGGATCGCCACCCGCGGCCCCTGGTGCGCCTGCAAACGGGTGGGGCCCTCCGGGCAAAGAGCCGGGCCCCGCACACCTGGTGGTGTGCGGGGCCCGGC
Source organism: Streptomyces sp. I05A-00742 (assembly GCF_013055795.1). Lineage (GTDB taxonomy): Bacteria > Actinomycetota > Actinomycetes > Streptomycetales > Streptomycetaceae > Streptomyces. Next base: position 22,046 of record NZ_JABETO010000039.1, on the reverse strand, counting down.
CCGTGCGAACGGGGGAACCTACTGGTTCTGGTTCTCGCCGCGGTAGAACTCGAACACCCAGCCGAAGAGGCCGACCATGATCAGCGGGGCCGAGAAGTACATCAGCCACCAGCCGATCGCGATCGCCGCGAAGGCGAGGGCGCCACCGATCGCCAGGGACAGCGGCTGCCAGCTGTGCGGGGCGAAGAAGCCCAGCTCACCTGCGTCGTCCGCGACGTCCGCGTTCTTGTTGTCCTGCGCTCCGGCGTCCACCCGGCGCGCGGTGAACGCCAGGTAGTAGCCGACCATGATGCAGAGGCCGAAGGCCAGGAAGAGCGCGGTGGTGCCCGCCGGCTCCTTCGACCACACGCCGTAGACGACGGCCATGGCCAGGATGAAGACGGAGAGCCAGATGAACATCCGGCCTTGGATCTTCACTTGCCGGCCTCCTTGCCACCCGCGAGGGCCTTGTCTGCGAGGTTCTCCTCAAGCTCCAGCGCCGCGATCTCGGGGTGGTGCAGATCGAACGCCGGGGATTCCGAGCGGATGCGCGGCAGCGTGAGGAAGTTGTGCCGCGGCGGCGGGCAGGAGGTCGCCCACTCCAGCGAACGGCCGTAGCCCCACGGGTCGTCGACCTCGACCTTCTTGCCGTACTTGGCGGTCTTCCAGACGTTGTAGAAGAACGGCAGTATCGACAGACCGAGCAGGAACGAGCTGATCGTGGAGATGGTGTTCAGCGTCGTCCAGCCGTCGGCCGCCAGGTAGTCGGCGTACCGGCGGGGCATGCCCTCGGCGCCCAGCCAGTGCTGGACGAGGAACGTGCCGTGGAAGCCGACGAACAGCGTCCAGAACGTGATCTTGCCGAGCCGCTCGTCCAGCATCTTGCCCGTGAACTTCGGCCACCAGAAGTGGAATCCGGCGAACATCGCGAACACCACGGTGCCGAAGATGACGTAGTGGAAGTGCGCGACGACGAAGTACGAGTCGGAGACGTGGAAGTCCATCGGCGGCGAGGCCAGGATGACGCCGGTCAGACCACCGAAGGTGAAGGTGATCAGGAAGCCGACGGCCCAGAGCATCGGGGTCTCGAAGGACAGCGAGCCCTTCCACATGGTGCCGATCCAGTTGAAGAACTTCACACCGGTCGGAACCGCGATCAGGAAGGTCATGAAGGAGAAGAACGGCAACAACACGCCGCCCGTGACGTACATGTGGTGCGCCCAGACCGTCACCGAGAGACCGGCGATGGAGATCGTGGCCGCGATCAGGCCCCAGTAGCCGAACATCGGCTTGCGGGAGAAGACCGGGATGACCTCGGAGACGATGCCGAAGAACGGCAGGGCGATGATGTACACCTCGGGGTGGCCGAAGAACCAGAAGAGGTGCTGCCACAGCAGTGTGCCGCCGTTGGCCGGGTCGAAGATGTGGGCACCGAACTTACGGTCGGCCTCCAGCGCGAACAGCGCGGCGGCCAGCACCGGGAAGGCCAGCAGGACCAGGACACCGGTCAGCAGGACGTTCCAGGTGAAGATCGGCATCCGGAACATCGTCATGCCGGGCGCGCGCATGCAGATGATCGTGGTGATGAAGTTGACCGAGCCGAGGATCGTACCGAAGCCGGAGAAGGCCAGACCCATGATCCACAGGTCGGCGCCGACGCCCGGCGAGTGGGCGTTGTCGGTCAGCGGCGAGTAGGCGAACCACCCGAAGTCGGCCGCACCCTGCGGGGTGAGGAAGCCGGCCACCGCGATCAGCGAGCCGAAGAGGTACAGCCAGTAGGCGAACATGTTCAGCCGCGGGAACGCCACGTCGGGCGCGCCGATCTGGAGCGGCATGATCCAGTTCGCGAAACCGGCGAACAGCGGCGTCGCGAACATCAGCAGCATGATCGTGCCGTGCATCGTGAACGCCTGGTTGAACTGCTCGTTCGACATGATCTGCGTGCCGGGGCGAGCGAGTTCCGCACGCATCAGCAGCGCCATCACGCCGCCGATGCAGAAGAACGCGAACGACGTGACCAGGTACAGGGTCCCGATCGTCTTGTGGTCGGTGGTGGTCAGCCACTTGATCACCTGGTTGCCTGGCGTCTTGGCGCGAACAGGCGGTGCTGCCGGGGCTGATGCGGCGGCACCCTGGGGTTCGTTGAGGATGCTCACTTGTTCTTGGTCTCCGCGTTCTTCGCGTGATCCGTCTGCGCGATGCCCGCCGGCAGGTAGCCGGTCTGGCCCTTCTCGGCCAGCTCCTTGAGGTGCTTCTGATAGCGCTCAGGAGAGACGACCTTGACGTTGAAGAGCATCCGCGAGTGGTCCTGTCCACAGAGCTCGGCGCACTTGCCCCGGAAGGTGCCCTCCCGGTTGGGGGTGACCGTGAAGCTGTTGGTGTGCCCGGGGAGAACGTCCTGCTTCATCAGGAACGGCAGCACCCAGAAGGAGTGGCTGACGTCGCGCGAGGTGAGCACGAACTGGACCGTCTCACCCTTGGGCAGCCACAGCGTGGGACCGGGCATGCCGTTCTGCGGGTTCTTCGTCCCCGGGATGCCGGTGTCGTAGACGCCCGCCGCGTCGGCCGGGGCCTTCTTCAGGAACCGGTCCGGGATGGCGTTGAGGTTCTCGATGCCGCGCAGCGGCTTGCCCGGCTTCTGGCCCTCGGCCGTCTCCAGGTAGTTGAACGCCCAGTTCCACTGGAAGCCGATCACGTTCACGACGTGCTTCGGCTTCTCCGGGTTGGCCATGAGCTTGTTCTCGTCACGGGCCGTGAAATAGAAGAGCACCGAGACGATGAGGATCGGGACCACGGTGTACAGGGCCTCAAGAGGCATGTTGTACCGGGTCTGGGCGGGAACCTCGACCTTGCTCCGGCTGCGCCGGTGGAAGATGACGCTCCAGATGATGAGGCCCCACACCAGGACGCCGACCGCGAGGGCGGCAGCCCACGAGCCCTGCCACAGGGAGAGGATCCGCGGCGCCTCCTCCGTGACGGGAGTGGGCATTCCGAGGCGGGGAAAGTCCTTCGATGTGCAACCGGTGGCGGTCGCCAGAACAGCGCCCGCGGCCAGCGCCTGCAGCAGCTTCCGCCGCACCGGGCGCCGCGACGAGCGGTCGGAGCCGTTGGGACTCACGTAGCGCCTTCCCGAGAGTCTCGCCCGCGCGGCCGGCTGCGGCCGTCTCGGTCGGTCGCCGGCCCGCTGCGGGCAGGGTTTGGATGTTTATGCGGACCAAACCCTACTGGACGCTATTTGGGGTCGCGCGGGGAGGGTGCCCAACGCGCCGAGCTGCTGCGCGAAGACTCCCCAAAGAGATGGAACCACCGGCTCCGGGCGGTATCTGGGAGGCCGTCAGCCCTGGCCCGCGGCCGCCCGCGACGCGCGCTAGGTTCGGTCACGTGCCCTACTTCGACGCCGCCTCCGCCGCTCCCCTGCACCCCGTCGCCCGCCAGGCGCTGCTGGCCGCCCTGGACGAGGGCTGGGCCGACCCCGCCCGGCTGTACCGGGAGGGCCGGCGGGCCCGGCTGCTGCTCGACGCGGCCCGCGAGGCCGCGGCCGAGGCGGTCGGCTGTCGCCCGGACGAACTCGTCTTCACCCCTTCGGGTACCCGCGCCCTGCACGACGGCATCGCCGGCGCGCTGGGCGGGCGCCGCAGGACCGGGCGCCATCTGGTGGTCTCCGCGGTCGAGCACTCCGCCGTCCTCCACTCCGCCGAGCTCCTGGAGGCGAACGGCGGAACCGTCACCCGCGTCCCCGTCGACCGGACCGGCCTGGCCGACCCGGCGGCGTACGCGGCGGCCCTGCGCCCGGACACCGCGCTGGCCGCCCTCCAGTCCGCCAACCACGAGGTCGGCACCGAGCAGCCGGTGGCCGAGGTGGCCGCCGTCTGCCGGGCGGCCGGGGTGCCGCTGCTCGTCGACGCCGCCCAGTCGCTGGGCTGGGGGCCGGTGGCCGAGGGCTGGTCCCTGCTGACCGCCAGCGCCCACAAGTGGGGCGGGCCGGCCGGGGTGGGCCTGCTCGCGGTGCGCAAGGGCGTACGGTTCGCCGCCCGCGGCCCGGTCGACGAACGGGAGTCGGGCCGCGCGCCCGGCTTCCCCGATCTTCCCGCGATCGTCGCCGCCGCCGCCTCCCTGCGCGCCGTCCGCGCGGAGGCCGCCGCCGAGGCCGCCCGCCTGCGCCCCCTCGTCGACCGCATCCGGGCCCGCGTCCCCGAACTCGTCCCCGACGTCGAGGTCGTCGGCCACCCCGCCCGACGCCTCCCCCACCTCGTCACCTTCTCCTGCCTCTACGTCGACGGCGAGGCCCTCCTCCACGCCCTCGACCGCGAGGGCTTCTCCGTCTCCTCCGGCTCCTCCTGCACCTCCAGCACGCTGGAGCCGAGCCATGTGCTGCGGGCCATGGGGGTGCTCTCGGAGGGGAACGTCCGGGTTTCGCTGCCGCGTGGGGTTGATGGGGCGGATGTGGAGCGGTTCTTGGAGGTGCTGCCGGGGGTGGTCGCGGATGTGCGTCGGCAGGTCGGGGCGCCGTCGGGGGCGCCCGCTGCTTCTGGGGGCGGTGAGGAGGGTGAGCTTGTTGTGGACGCGCTCGGGAAGCGGTGTCCGATTCCGGTGATCGAGTTGGCGAAGGTGTTTGAGCGGGTGCCGGTTGGGGGGCTGGTGACTGTGCTGTCCGATGATGAGGCGGCTCGGCTGGATATTCCTGCGTGGTGCGATATGCGGGGGCAGGAGTATGTGGGGGAGCGGGGGGTGGGGGGTGGGGTGGGGTATACGGTGCGGCGGCGGTCTTAGGGGTGCCCCGGTCCCGCCCTTTCACCGTTTCTTGCGGGGGCAAGCCCCCGCACCCCCACAGACGGGCTGATTCAGCCCGTCCGGCGTTTGAGGACGCCGCGCGCAGCGCGGCTCGGGGGCGCGGGGCCCTCCCCGCAGAAACGGTGAAATGGGGGTGCCCCCTCTGGGGGGGGGACCGGGGCACAGCCCCCGCAGGGGTCACCCCAGGTGAGCCTGGACCTCCGCCGCCGCCTCGTGCCCGTACGCCTTGGCGAACCGCTCCATGAAGTGCCCGCGCCGCAGCTCGTACTCCTGAGTACCGAGAGTCTCGATCACGAGAGTGGCAAGCATGCAGCCGAGCTGAGCGGCCCGCTCAAGGGAGAGCTCCCAGGTGAGACCGGCGAGGAAGCCGGCACGGAAGGCGTCGCCGACACCGGTCGGATCGACCTTGGCCTGCTCCTCGGCACAGCCGACCTCGAGGACGGGGTCGCCGACCCGCTCGATGCGGACACCGCGGGAGCCGAGGGTGGTGACGCGGGTGCCGACCTTGGCGAGGATCTCGTCCTCGGTCCAGCCGGTCTTGGACTCGATGAGCGCCTTCTCGTACTCGTTGGTGAAGAGGTAGGTGGCGCCCTCGATCAGCTGCCGGATGTCGTCGCCGTCCATGCGGGCGAGCTGCTGGGAGGGGTCGGCGGCGAAGGGGATGCCGCGGGTGCGGCACTCCTCCGTGTGGCGGAGCATCGCCTCGGGGTCGTCGGCGCCGATCAGCACCAGGTCGAGACCGCCGACGCGGTCGGCGACCGGCTGGAGCTCGATGAGGCGGGCCTCGCTCATGGCGCCGGTGTAGAACGACGCGATCTGGTTGTGGTCGGTGTCGGTGGTGCACACGAAACGGGCGGTGTGCAGGACCTCGGAGATGTGGACCGAGTCGGTGTCGACGCCGTGCCGTTCGAGCCAGGCGCGGTAGTCCGCGAAGTCCTCGCCCGCGGCGCCGACGAGGATCGGGCGCAGGCCGAGGACGCCCATGCCGAAGCAGATGTTGGGGCCGACGCCGCCGCGTCGGACGTCGAGGTCGTCGACGAGGAAGGACAGGGAGACCGTGTGCAGCTGGTCCGCCACGAGCTGATCGGCGAATCGGCCGGGGAACGTCATCAGGTGGTCGGTGGCGATGGAGCCGGTGACAGCGATACGCACGGCGAATCTGCTCCTTGCGGGGCGAGGCGGTGAAGGGCGGTGGCGGACCGGTGGAAACGGGTCCGAACAGGAAAAGGCCGTACCACGCTATCGGCTCCGGCTCGGGGCACCAGGCCGGATCTCGCCATGAGCGCCTGAATTTACCCGATGGTCGGCCTTTCTCCTGTGGAGCGACGGTCGTACTGTGCCGGTATGCCGACTCCTGTGAAGCACGTCACCTCCGCCGCCGCGGAGGCCGCCGCCGGCCGCGACGCGCTCGCCGCGCTGCGCCGGGACTGCGCGGGAATGCTGCCGCACTGGAGGGTGCCGCCGGCCGACGAGGCTCCCGCGGCCGGGGCCCGGCCCCTGCACGGTGTGACGGTCCCCGAGCGGACGGCGCGGCTGCTGCGGGGCATGTCCGAGTACGGCGACTGAGTCCCGCGCACCTCTCGCACCCCGGGCGTGGAACCGCTCGCTCCCGTGTTCCGTCCCACCGGCACCTCCCCCTGCCGGGGGCGGGCACGGGACACCGAGGGAACCGGGTGAAGGAGCGATGCGGTGAGCACCGAGGGCGGCACCTCCGGAAAGCGGCGGCGGAAGTACTCGCCGCCGGTGGTCGCGTCGGTCGCGGCGGCCGTGCTGCTGGCCGGGGGCGGCGGCGCGTACTGGGCCTCGACGCAGGGCGGCGGCGGTGGGTCCGCGCCGCCCGCGGCGGAGGGACCGCCTCCGCCGCTGGTCCTGGACGACACGGCCTCCGGCGCGGGTCCTGACGGGCCGCCGCCGGGCATCGCGGTGGGCGAGCCGGACCCGAACGGGACGGCGAAGTACCGGGCCGAGGGCAGGCTGCCGGAGGGCCCGCGCAAGGCCCCGGTCTATCTGGGCGGCCGCGAGCCGGGCGCCGGTGACGTGGCGGCGCTGGCCCGGGCGCTGGGCGTCCGGGGCGAGCCGCGGCGGGCCGACGGCGTGTGGACCGTCGGCGCGAGGACCGGGCCGACGGTCCAGGTGGGGGCGGCGGCGCCGGGCGACTGGGCGTACTCGCGGCACGGGATCGCCGGCGCGAAGCCGTGCGTGCACCCGCCGGGCGCGGGCCCGGAGAAGGAGAAGGACGGCAAGGACGACAAGGGCGGGGACGCCTCCGTCTGCCCGTCGTTCCGTGACCGGCCCGGCGGCTCCGACCCGGCGGCGGCGCTCCCGGTGTCGGAGGAGCGGGCGCGGGCGGCGGCCCGTCCGGTGTTCGAGGCCCTGGGCCTGAAGGACGCGAAGGTGGACGCGGGCCGGGTGTTCGGCGCCGTGCGGTCGGTCACGGCCGATCCGGCGCTGGACTCGGTGCCCACCTACGGTCGGCAGACCGTGCTCCGGATCGGCGCCGACGGCCTCCCGGAGGGCGGCAGCGGACAGTTGTCGGCGCCGTCGAAGGGCGCGGTGTATCCGCTGATCAGCGCCGAGCGGGCACTCGCCGAGCTCAACAAGCGCGCGGGGAAGGGCGGGACGCGGATCGGCGGCTGTGCGACACCGGTACCCGCCGGCGCGGACGCGCGGCAGGCTCCCGGGACGCCGCCCTGCGCGGGCGGCACGCTCCCGCGGGAGCCGGTGCCGATACGCGGGGCGACGTTCGCCCTGGCCGCACGGTCGGTGGAGGGCCGGCCCGCGCTGGTGCCGTCGTGGCTGTTCGAGGCCCGGGTGCCGGGGGACGCCAAGGCCACCGTCACGGTCGTCCAGCCGGCGGTGGACCCGAAGTACCTGGCCCCCGCGCGGGGCATGCGGTCGGCGCCCGGCAGCAGTACGGGGCGGGCGGTACCGGCCCAGGTGACCTCGTACCGCGCCGACGGCACCGGGCTCACCCTGCGCTTCTGGGGTGGGGTGTGCAGCGACTACGCGGCGTCCGCGCAGCAGCAGTCGTCCGCGGCGGTGACGGTGAAGGTCACGGGCACCGAGCGGGAGCCCGGGCGGCCCTGTGTGCTGATGGCCCGGCAGTTCGACCGGAAGGTGGCGCTGGACCGGCCGCTGGACGGGCGGAAGGTCGTGGACGTGGTCACCGGTGAGACGGTGCCGAAGGACTGACGCCGGAGGACCGGCCGGACGCGCGGAAGGCGGGCACCCCCGAGGGTGCCCGCCTTCCGCGCGTCGGTACGCGCAGCCGTCAGCTGAAGGAGTCGCCGCAGGCGCAGGAGCCCGTGGCGTTCGGGTTGTCGATCGTGAAGCCCTGCTTCTCGATGGTGTCCACGAAGTCGATGGAGGCGCCGCCCAGGTACGGGGCGCTCATCCGGTCGGTGACGACCTTGACGCCGCCGAAGTCCTTCACGACGTCGCCGTCGAGCGAGCGCTCGTCGAAGAAGAGCTGGTAGCGCAGACCGGAGCAACCGCCCGGCTGGACGGCGACGCGCAGGGCGAGGTCGTCACGGCCCTCCTGCTCCAGCAGGCTCCTGACCTTCTCGGCCGCGGCGTCGGACAGGAGGATGCCGTCGCTCACAGTGGTCTTCTCGTCCTGAACGGACATCTGCTTCACTCCCGGGTTTCGTGCGGACTGCTTGCCCTCGGCTGAACCGACGGAGCCCGGGATTCATTCCGGGTCCGGCCGTTGGTTTCCGCCTTTCATGCTCGCACATCCGGCGCCGGACCGGGAATGCGTCACATCGACGCAATGGCCATCGTCAAAGTGACACGAAGCAGTTATGATAGATAACGTCAAATTGACGACAAGGCCGGTGCAGATGAGTCCGGTCGTCCGCAGAACAGAAAGGGTGCGTGTCGTGACCACCGCCCAGTCCCTGGATTTCCAGGACCCCGCCCCGTCGCCCCTCGCCCTGCTGCTGCTCGGCCGTGAGTCCGACCCACGCAGCGAGCGCGGCGTGGAGTGCCCCGGCGACCTGCCGGCGCCCTCCGACCCGGACCTGGTGGAGCGGGCCCGCGCCGCGAAGGCGAAGCTGGGTGACCGGGTCTTCGTCCTCGGCCACCACTACCAGCGCGACGAGGTGATCGAGTTCGCGGACGTCACCGGCGACTCCTTCAAGCTCGCCCGCGACGCGGCGGCCCGTCCCGACGCGGAGTACATCGTCTTCTGCGGCGTCCACTTCATGGCCGAGTCTGCCGACATCCTCACCACCGACGCCCAGCAGGTCGTCCTGCCGGACCTCGCGGCCGGCTGCTCCATGGCCGACATGGCCACCGCCGAGCAGGTCGCCGAGTGCTGGGACGTGCTCACCGAGGCCGGCGTGGCCGAAGTCACCGTGCCCGTCTCCTACATGAACTCCTCCGCCGACATCAAGGCGTTCACCGGCAAGCACGGCGGCACCATCTGCACCTCCTCCAACGCCGAGCGCGCCCTCAACTGGGCCTTCGAGCAGGGCGAGAAGGTGCTCTTCCTGCCCGACCAGCACCTCGGCCGCAACACCGCCGTCCGCGACCTCGGCCTGTCCCTCGACGACTGCGTCCTCTACAACCCCCACAAGCCGAACGGCGGGCTCACCGCCGAGCAGCTGCGCGGCGCCAAGATGATCCTCTGGCGCGGGCACTGCTCCGTCCACGGCCGCTTCTCGCTCGACTCCGTCCGCGAGGTGCGCGAGCGCATACCCGGCGTCAATGTGCTCGTCCACCCCGAGTGCAAGCACGAGGTCGTGGCCGCCGCCGACTACGTCGGCTCCACCGAGTACATCATCAAGGCCCTGGAGGCCGCCCCCGCCGGGTCGAAGTGGGCCATCGGCACCGAGCTCAACCTCGTCCGGCGGCTGGCGAACCGGTTCGCCGCGGAGGACAAGGAGATTGTCTTTCTCGACCGGACCGTGTGCTTCTGCTCGACCATGAACCGGATCGATCTGCCGCATCTGGTGTGGGCGCTGGAGTCGCTCGCCGAGGGCAAGGTCGTGAACCGGATCGAGGTCGATCCGGAGGTTGCCTCCTTCTCGAAGCTGGCGCTGGAGCGGATGCTGGCGCTTCCGTAGGGGGTTTTCTCCCCGCCCCGCCCCTTCCCGTTTCTTGCGGGGGCGGGGCCCCCGCGACCCCCGAAACCGCGCTCCGCGCGGTTGTCCTCAAACGCCGGACGGGCTGAAGTGTGCGCGCGGGCGGGACAACCAGCCCGTCCGGCGTTTGAGGACGCCGCGCGCAGCGCGGCTCGGGGGGTCTGGGGGCTCGCCCCCAGGAATCGGAGAAGGGGCGGGACCGGGGCTCACTCCCCCCGCGGCCGCACCAGCCCCGACTCGTAAGCGATCACGACCAACTGCGCGCGATCGCGCGCACCGAGCTTCGCCATCGCCCGATTCACGTGCGTCTTCACCGTCAGCGGACTGACAGCCAGCCGCTCCCCTATCTCGTCATTCGACAAACCCCCCGCCACCTGCACCAAAACCTCCCGCTCCCGCCCAGTGAGCGCGTCGAGCGCCGCAGCCCCCGCCCGCCCGGGCCCGTCGTCGGAGTAGGCGCCGCCCTGGGCGAGGAAGGTGGCGATGAGGCCCTTCGTCGCCGCGGGCGAGAGGAGCGCCTCGCCGGCGGCGGCGATGCGGATGGCGGCGAGGAGTTCGTCGGGCTCGGCGCCCTTGCCGAGGAAGCCGGAGGCACCGGCGCGCAGGGACTGGACGACGTACTCGTCGACCTCGAAGGTCGTGAGCATGACGACGCGGACCCCGTCGAGGGAGGGGTCGGAGCAGATCTCGCGGGTGGCGGCGAGGCCGTCGACGCCGGGCATGCGGATGTCCATGAGGACGACGTCGGGGCGGACCTCGCGGGCCAGCCGGACGGCCTGGGTGCCGTCGGCGGCTTCGCCGACGACGCGCATGCCGGGTTCGGAGTCGACGAGCACCCGGAAGGCGCTGCGCAACAGCGCCTGGTCGTCGGCGAGGAGAACGCGGATGGAGGACTCGTCGGTCATGAAGTCAGCCTAGGCGCGGCGGCGGTGGGGACGGGCAGGCGGACGCGGACGCGGAATCCGGCGGTCCCCTGGCGCGGTCCGGTCTCGATGGTGCCGCCGAGGGCGGTGACGCGCTCGCGCATGCCGACGAGCCCGTGCCCGCCGGTGGGGCCCTGGGGAGGGACCCGTTCGGGGCAGCCGGGGCCCTCGTCCAGGACGGTGAGCACCAGGCTGCCGGGGGCGCGCAGGATCGCCACCTCGGCGCGGGCCCCGGGGCCGGCGTGCTTGTGGACGTTGGTCAGGGCCTCCTGGATCACCCGGTACGCGGTGAGGTCGACGGCGGCGGGCAGCGGGCCGACGAGGGACGCCGTCCGGGCGGTGTCCGCGCCGCTGTCATACGCGTCGGCGGGGGCGCCGGACAGCGAGACGGTCACGCACAGCCCGGCGCGGGTGAACCCGTCCACGAGCTGGTCGAACACGCCCAGTCCCGGCGCCGGTTCGGTGGGGGCCTCGGGGTCGCCGTGCTGGCGGAGCAGACCGACCGTGGCCCGTAGCTCGTTCAGGGCCGACCGGCTCGCCTCACGGACGTGGGCGAGGGCCTGTTTGGCCTGGTCCGGGCGGCTGTCCATGACGTGGGAGGCCACCCCGGCCTGGACGTTGACGAGGGCGATGTGGTGGGCGACCACGTCGTGCAGCTCGCGGGCGATCCGCAGCCGCTCCTCGGCGACCCGGCGGCGGGCCTCGTCCTCGCGGGAGCGCTCGGCCCGCAGGGCCCGCTCCTCGATCGCGGCCACGTAGGCGCGGCGGCTGCGGACGGCGTCGCCCGCGGCGGCGGCCATGCCGGCCCAGGCGAGCATCCCCACGTTCTCCTGGGCGTACCAGGGCGGCGGCCCCAGCAGCATCGCCGCGCCGGTGAGGCCGGTGACGGTGACCACCGAGATGCGCAGGGCCGTGGGGCGCTCGGTGCGGGAGACGACGGTGTAGAGGGCCACCGCGGCGGCCGACGCGATCTGGATGCGCGGGATCCCGTCGCCGGTGTCCATGGCGCCCACCACGGTGAGCACGGAGATCAGCACCAGGACCGTGCGCGGCGCCCGGCGGCGGGCCGCCAGGCAGGCGCAGGCGAGGACGGCGCACAGCATGAAGCCGGGCCGGAGCGGGTGCTCCGCGACGCGGCGGCCGACGAAGAGGCCGCCGATGATCACGGCGAGGACGCCGGCGGCCAGCACCGTGTCGGCGGCGGCCGGGTGGGCACGCAGCCGGTCGAGCGGGCGGGGGCGGCCGGGGGCGGCGGGGGAGGTCATCGCGATCCCATCGGGGACGAACGTCGCACGCCCCCGTCCTCGTCGGGGCGGGGGCGCGGCGGGAGCCGGGGTGCCGGTGACCGGGTCGCCGGGGGGTCCGGGGACCAGTGAGCGGGTTCAGCCGGGGATGAGGCCGTCGTCGCCGAGCATCTGGCGGACGTCGTCGATCGAGGAGTCCGGGGCGGGCAGGATCAGCTCGGAGGGTTCGAGGGCGTCGTCGGGCAGCGGGGTGCCCAGCCGGCGCACGGCTTCGAGCAGGGCGTCGAGGGTGCGGCGGAAGCCGGTCTCGTCACCGCCCTCCATCTCCTCCAGGAGCTCGTCGTCCAGCTTGTTGAGCTCGGTGAAGTGGCTGTCGGCCAGCTTCCACTGGCCCTCGCCCATGATGCGAACGATCACGACGGCTCCTCTCTCTCGCCCGCCCCCGTCAGCGCTTGTTGAAGTCTGGACGGTCCTGCGGCTGAGCCTGCTGCGCCTGGTTGCCGCCCTCGATGGCGGGCTTGGCGGTGCCGCCGGAGAGCTCGGCCTTCATCCGCTGGAGCTCCAGCTCGACGTCCGAGCCGCTCGACAGACGGTCGAGCTCGGCCGTGATGTCGTCCTTCGCCATCCCCGTGGGGTCGTCGAGGGCGCCGGAGGCGAGGAGCTCGTCGATGGCGCCGGCCCGGGCCTGGAGCTGCGCCGTCTTGTCCTCGGCGCGCTGGATGGCCATGCCGACGTCACCCATCTCCTCGGAGATGCCGGAGAAGGCCTCGCCGATCCGGGTCTGGGCCTGGGCCGCCGTGTAGGTGGCCTTGATGGTCTCCTTCTTGGTGCGGAAGGCGTCGACCTTGGCCTGCAGCCGCTGGGAGGCGAGGGTGAGCTTCTCCTCCTCGCCCTGGAGCGTCTGGTGCTGCGTCTCCAGGTCGCTGACCTGCTGCTGGAGGGCGGCGCGGCGGGTGAGCGCCTCGCGCGCCAGGTCCTCGCGGCCGAGGGCCAGTGCCTTGCGGCCCTGTTCCTCCAGCTTCGAGGACTGTCCCTGGAGCTGGGTGAGCTGGAGCTCCAGGCGCTTGCGGGAGGTGGCCACGTCGGCCACGCCCCGGCGCACCTTCTGGAGCAGCTCGACCTGCTTCTGGTACGAGTAGTCGAGGGTCTCGCGCGGATCCTCGGCCCGGTCCAGGGCCTTGTTGGCCTTCGCGCGGAAAATCATCCCCATACGCTTCATGACACCGCTCATGGGCCTCGCGCGCCCCCTTCTGACCGACTAGCTCGGGCTTCGGCTCCATCACACCTAACAGAACCCACAGTACGGGGCCTCTCCCCATTACCGCACTGTCCGGACCCGGATGCGCTCCTCCTGCAGGACGATCAGGGGGACGCGTTCCTCCGGCGGGAGGAGGAGACGGCCCCACCGGGTCGTCCTCCCGGGAGCCCGGAACGGCCCGCGGACCGGGGAGTCCGCGGAGAGCATCATCGGATCGTTCCCCAGAACGCTGGGGTCCACCCCTGGAAACCCCGTACCCTTGGGTCCCGTGTTCCGAAGCCGTTCGAAGGAAGAGCAGTCCGCCAAGGTCGCCGACGCCAAGGTGACCGCGGACGAGCCCCAGCAGCCCCGTCATCCGGAGGCCCCCAAGGGCCGCCCCACGCCCAAGCGCAGTCAGGCCTCGGCGCAACGCCGCAGCCTGGCCAGTACGCCGGCCAACCGTAAGGAGGCCGCCAAGCGGCAGCGGGAGGCCCGCCGGGCCGACATGGCCAAGCAGCGCGAGGCGCTGGCCAACGGCGACGAGCGGTTCCTGCCTGTCCGTGACAAGGGGCCGGTCCGGCGCTTCGTGCGCGACTTCGTGGACTCCCGGTTCACGGTCATGGAGTTCTTCCTGCCGCTCGCGGTGGTGATCCTCGTGATGAGCATGATCAACCAGGGCAAGTTCCAGCAGTTCGTGCTGCTGGCCTGGATGGTCGTCATCCTGGTGATCGTCCTGAACTCGGTCGTCATCGCCGTCACCCTGAAGAAGGCGCTGAAGAAGAAGCTCCCCGGCGAGCCCACCAAGGGCGCCATCCCCTACGCGCTGATGCGCAGCCTCCAGATGCGGCGCCTGCGTCTGCCCAAGCCGAAGGTCAAGCGCGGGGCGAAGCCCTGAGCGGCTCTTCGTGGGGCCCGGCCGGCGCGCTGCCGGACGGGCCCGGGCCGGTGCCGGCGACGGCGTCCGGGGCCCTGGCGGAGGTGACCGCCGGGGCGGCGTCCGGGCCGGTGCCCGCGCCCCCGCCGGGGCCGGCGCACGGGACGGGCTCCTTCGGATTCGCCGGCGAGCTCGCCGACGAGGGCCTGCGGGAGGGGTTACGGAACACGGTCCGGCACGAGCTGGTCGCCCGGCAGATCGACGAGCAGATCGCGGCCTGCTTCCCGGTCGGACGGCGGCTGCGCGTCCTCGACGTGGGCCTCGCCCACGGCACCCAGGCCCTGCGGCTGGCCCGCGCCGGGCACGAGATCACCGCCCTGGAGTCCGACCCGGGGACGGTGGCCGCGGTCCGCAGGGTGCTCGCCGCCGAGCCGGCGGGGATCCGGGACCGGGTCCGGCTCATCGAGGGCGACGGCCGGGACACGGGGGTGCACTTCACCCCGGGCGCCTTCGACCTCGTGCTCTGTCACGGCGTGCTGATGTACGTCCCGGAGCCCGATCCCCTGCTGGCCGGGCTGGCCCGGGTGCTGGCCCCCGGCGGCCTGCTGTCCCTCCTGGTGCGCAACGCCGACGCGCTGGCCCTGCGGCCGGGGCTCGCCGGCGACTGGGACCGGACGCTGGCCGCCTTCGACTCCCCCTACGGGACCGACCGGGCGGGCAACCCCGTCCGCGCGGACCGGCGCGAGACCCTGACCGCCACCCTGGCCGGCATCAACGCCCCGCTCCGGGCCTGGTACGGGGTCCGGGTCTTCACCGACCCGCCCGCGCGGCCCCGCAGGGGCGATCTGGACCGCCTGCTGGTGGCCGAGGAACGGGCCGGGCGGACGGATCCGTACCGGGCGGTGGCGGCGCTGCTGCACCTGTGCGGGGTGCGGGGCGGGTAGCCCTGTGCGGGGCGGGTGGGGATCGGCCGATCCGGTCTGCCGGCCCGGTTCGGTGCCCGCCGGCCTGAGGAGCGGTCCCGTAAGGGCCCGGCCCCGGGACCGCCCCGTAGGGGCCGTCCTCGGGACCGGCCCCTCACGCCGTCCCGGCCCAGCGGCCGAGCGACCCGAGCGGGCATGCGGAAGTCCGGTGCGCTACCGCGCCCCGTAAGGGGCGCGGGGAGCTGCACGACCGGCCACAGACGGCCCGCAGTCGCATGACCTCACTTCCGGAGCGCTCAGCTCTCCGCCGCCGCCCGCAGGCTCATCGGCGCCTCGTAGATCTCCTTGCCGTCCTCGAAGAGCCGCACCTGCTCCACGCCGCCGTCGAGCAGCGCCCGCCACTCCTCGCCGACCCAGGACTCCGCGTCCCCCTGCGTCGTGAACTCCTCCGGCTCCACGGCCGGGGCCGTCTCCGTCCCGTCCGCCTTCTCGAACCGCCACACCCACGCCATGTCAGCCTCCCGAGACTCGTGGTTCGCTGCCGAGCGCAGCCTAACCCCCGGCCGGGGGCGCGGTCCCGGGGCGAGAAAGGGTGATCCCGGCGCGCCCGCCGTGCGTGGACGCGAGACGATCGGGGCGTGGAACTGACTCTGCTCGGCACCGGAGCCCCCGAGGGGCTGCCGCGCCCCGGCTGTCCCTGCGCCGCCTGCGCCACCGCCGTCGGCGAGGACGCGCGGGCGGCGACCGCGCTGCTCGTCGACGGCGCGCTGCTGCTCGACCTGACGCCCGGCCCGGCGTTCGCCGCCGCCCGGGCGGGCCGGAGCGTCGCCGGGGTGCGTCAGGTGCTGCTCTCCCACCCGCACGACGGCCCGGCCGTCGAGCTGCCCCCCGGGCTGCCGGCGCCGGTGCGGGTGCCGGACGGGCGGGACCTGTCGGTGATCAGCGGGCACCGGGTGCGGGCGGTCGCCCTGGACGCGCCGGGCACCGGCTACGAGGTGACGGGCCCCGAGGGCGACCGCCTCCTCTACCTGCCGCCCGGCGGCGCCCCGGCCGGGCTCTCCGCCGCGTCCGGCCCCTACGACCTCGTCCTGCTCGACGTCGTGGACCGGCCCGACGCCCTCGCCCGGCTGCGCGAGACCGGCGCCGTCACCGCCACCACGGACGTCCTCGCCGTCCACCTCGGCCACGAGGTGCCGCCCGGCCCCGAGCTCCACCGCCGACTCGCCGCCGCCGGCGCCCGTACCGTCCCGGACGGGACCACCCTGACGGTCGGCGACTACCACGCCGTTCCCGACGTCCCCCGGCGCACCCTCGTCCTCGGCGGCGCGCGCTCCGGCAAGTCCGTCGAGGCCGAGCGGCGCCTGGAGTCCTTCCCCGACGTCCTCTACGTCGCCACCGGCGGCACCCGCGACGGCGACAACGACTGGGCCGCCCGCGTCGCCCTCCACCGCGAACGCCGCCCCTCCTCCTGGCGCACCGCCGAGACCTGCGACCTCGTCCCGCTGCTCGCCTCCGACGGCCCGCCGCTCCTCGTCGACTGCCTCTCCCTGTGGCTCACCCACGCGATGGACTCCGTCTCGGCCTGGGACGACGCGGCGTGGGCCAACGGGGGTGCGGCGGCGCTGGCGCGGCGGGTCTCCGAGCTGGTGGGGGCGGTGCGGGAGACTCGGCGGACCGTTGTCGCCGTGAGCAACGAGGTCGGGTCGGGGGTTGTGCCGGCGACCTCGTCCGGGCGGCGGTTCCGGGATGAGCTGGGGCGGTTGAACGCGGCGTGGGGGGCGGAGTGTGAGCATGTGGTGTTGGTGGTGGCGGGGGTGGCGGTGCGGTTGCGGGGGTGAGGGGGTTTGCCCCGGGCCCGCCCTTTCACCGTTTCTTGCAGGGGCTGCGCCCCCGCACCCCCGAAACCGCGCTCCGCGCGGTTGTCCTCAAACGCCGGACGGGCTGAATAGCCCGTCCGGCGTTTGAGGACAAGCGGCGAAGCCGCTTTCAGGGGGCTGGGGCAACACCCAACCCCAGCCCCCCGCACGGGTAGTGTGTCGCGGATGAGCGGTCTGAACCTTGATGACTTCGCCACGCTGATCGAGCGCCCCGACCCCGACATCCGCCGCGACGCGGAGGAGCGGCGCGAGCGGCTCACCCCCCGCCCGGGCGCCTTCGGCCGCCTGGACGAGCTCGGCGAGTGGCTGGCGGCCGCGCAGGGCGGCGTGCCGGTGAAGCCGGTGGAGCGGCCGAAGGCGGTGCTGTTCGCGGGGGACCACGGAGTGGCGTCGCTGGGTGTCTCGGCGGGCCCGGAGGAGGGCGCGTACCCGCTGGTGCGGGCGGCGCTGGACGGGGAGAGCGCGGCGGCGGTGCTGGCGCGCCGGTCCGGCGTGGGGCTGCGGGTGGTCGACATGGCGCTGGACTGCGATCCGGGGCTGCTGCCGGAGGAGGTCACGCGGCACCGGGTGCGGCGGGGCTCGGGCCGGATCGACATCGAGGACGCCCTGACCGCGGAGGAGGCGGAGCGCGCGTTCCGGGCGGGGATGGCGATCGCGGACGAGGAGGCGGACTCCGGCACCGACCTGCTGGTGCTGGGCGATCTGAGCGTGGGCGGCACGACCGCGGCCGGCACCCTGATCGGGGCGCTGTGCGGGACGGACGCGTCGGTGGTGACGGGCCGGGGCGGCGCGGGCATCGACGACCTGGCCTGGATGCGCAAGTGCGCGGCGATCCGGGACGCCCTGCGCCGGGCGCGGCCCGTGCTGGGGGACCAGCTGGAGCTGCTGGCGGCGACGGGGGGCGCGGACCTGACGGCGATCACCGGGTTCCTGCTCCAGAGCGCCGTCCGCCGGACGCCCGTGATCCTGGACGGCGTGGTCTCGGCGGCGTGCGCCCTCGTCGCGCAGCGGGTCGCCTTCCGGGCCCCGGACTGGTGGCTGGCCGGGCAGAACAGCGGTGATCCGGCCCAGGCGAAGGCGCTCGACCGGATCGCGCTCAACCCTCTCCTCGATCACGGCGTCACACTGGGCGGGGGAACGGGTGCGCTGCTCGCCCTGCCACTGGTGCAGGCGGCGGCGTCCCTGGCGGCGGAACTTCCCGAACGCTCCTGAGCCGACACGGGACCGAAGGTCTCGACAGCGGTCCCCGGCAGCGGAAACGTGGAGGCCACGCCGTACACCAGCCCCCGTCCGTCGCCTTCCTCAGGAGAAGTCCGCTTGACTCCGGATGACGAGGTGCGCCGCGGCCCCTGGCCACGGCGCGCCGCTGCCTTCGCCGTGTGGTACTTGCGTGCCGTCGCCTTCGTCAACCTGCTCAGCGCGTTCTGGGTGTCCTTCGGAGCCAGCATCCGGCGGCACAGCGTCGACGACTACTTCACCCCCTACCTGCTGGAGGCCAGTTTCACGTCGGCCGTGGTGTCGCTGTTCATGGCGATCACCCTGCGCCGCCGGAAGCGGGCCGCCTGGATCCTCAACCTGGCGCTCGCCGGGGTGCTCCTCCTGCTGCTGGCCCTGCTGATGTGGTTCCCGGAGTTCCGGGCGCACGGCCAGAACTGGTTCTCGGTGGTGATCACGGCGCTGTTCGTGGCCGCCCTGGTGGTGGGCCGGCGCGAGTTCTACGCGATCGGCGACCGCTCCAACCCCAAGCTCGCCGCGGCCGTCGCGGCCGGGGGCCTGCTCGTCTGCTCGCTGATCGCCGCCTTCCTGGTGACGGTCACCAACCAGGCGGGCGCAGGGCAGCACGCCACGTTCTGGGAGCGGTGGCGCTACGGCGTGCGGCGGCTGGTGTTCCTGGTGAGCGACGACAGCCGGTTCCCGGCGATCGACACCCCGGACTGGGTCAACGTCACCATCAATGTGATGAGCACGGTGCTGCTGGTCCTGGTGGTGTGGGCGGCGTTCCGCTCCCGCCGGGCCACGGACCCGCTGACGCCGGAGGACGAGTCGCGGCTGCGGGCGCTGCTCGACCGGTACGGCGACCGGGACTCCCTGGGCTACTTCGCGCTGCGCCGCGAGAAGAGCGTCGTGTGGTCGCCGTCGGGGAAGGCGGCGGTCACGTACCGGGTGGTGGGCGGGGTCTCGCTCGCCTCCGGCGACCCGCTCGGCGATCCGGAGGCATGGCCGGGTGCCATCGAGCCCTGGCTGGCCGAGGCCCGGGCGCACGGCTGGATCCCGGCCGTGATGGGCGCGAGCGAGGAGGGCGGCACCGTCTACGCCCGGCACGGGATGGACGCCCTCGAACTCGGTGACGAAGCCATCGTCGACACGGCCGAGTTCACCCTGGAGGGCCGGGCGATGCGCACCGTCCGGCAGGCGTACAACCGGGTGAAGCGGGCCGGGTACACCGTGCGCATCCGGCGGCACGAGGACATCCCCGAGGAGGAGATGGCCGAGCTGCTGCGGCGCGCCGACGACTGGCGGGACGGGGCGACCGAGCGCGGTTTCTCGATGGCGCTGGGCCGGCTGGGCGATCCGGACGACGGCCGCTGCGTGATGCTGGAGTGCCATGACGGCAAGGGCGAGTTGCGCGCCCTGCTGAGCTTCGTGCCGTGGGGCCCGAAGGGCCTGTCGCTGGATCTGATGCGCCGTGACCGGGACTCCGAGAACGGCCTGATGGAGTTCATGGTGATCGAACTCCTCCAGCGGGCGCGGGACCTGCGCATCGCCCAGGTGTCGCTGAACTTCGCGATGTTCCGCTCGGTCTTCGAGCGCGGCTCGCGGCTCGGCGCGGGCCCGGTGCTGCGGGCCTGGCGCTCGCTGCTGAGCTTCTTCTCGCGCTGGTGGCAGATTGAATCGCTCTACCGTGCAAATGCGAAGTACCGCCCGATCTGGGAGCCTCGTTTCATGCTGTTCGAGAAGAGCAGTGACCTGTTGCGGATCGGCGTCGCCAGTGCCCGCGCGGAAGGCTTCCTGGAGGCGCCCGGCCTGCCCAAGTGGCTGAACCGCAAGCATCTGGAGAGCCGGCGATGAACCGCGCGGCGCTGCGACGCGCCGCGCGCACCGAATGGGGACCGCTCGCCGCGACCGTGACGGACGCGATCACCCGCGAACGGTTCCGCGCGATTCCGATGACGCTCTCCGCGGTCGCCCTGACCGCCGCCTTCCAGGTGGTGCAGAACCAGTCCTGGGGCTTCGGCCCGGTCCAGGCGGTGGGTTCGGTGCGGGCCGAGCTGCCGTGGTGGCTGGCGCTGCTGCGGACGCCGCTGTCGCTGTTCGTCCCGGCGCTGGACCTGCCGGTCTGGGGGGCGCTCGCCCAGGTGCTGATCGTCTTCGGTATCTCCGAGATCTGTCTGGGCCCGTGGCGGACGCTCGCCGTCGCCTACGTCGCCACCCTCGCCGGGACGATGTACGCGCGGCTGGCGATCGCCCTGGGCCCCGGCCTGCTGGGGCTGCCGCCCGGAGAGGCCAAGGTGGTCGACACCGGCCCGTCGGCGGCCGTCGTCGGCCTGGCGGTGTACGTGTCCTGGCGCTACCGGGCCTGGGGCACCTGCGCGGTGGTGGTCCTGGCGATGGTCGCCGAGGTGGTCCTCAAGCCGAACCTGGCGGGCAAGGAGCACATCGCGGCCGTCCTGGCGATGCTGGCGCTGAGCGCGGCGGACGAGCTGCGCAGGCGCCGCCGCAAGCCGCGGGACGACCGCTTCCGGGACGGCGATCAGCGGTCGGGGGCGCCCGCCACCAGGTCGTGAAGCCGGTTGCGGACGGCGTTCCAGCGGGCGTCGTGCCGGTAGGCCCGCACCCGGGCGCGGCGGCGGGCGCGCGGGCGGTGGCGGTAGAAGCGGCGGGCCCACGGGGAGCCGGGCCGGGCCAGCCGCACCGCGCCGATCAGCGCCACGAGCGGCACGACCGCGCCGATGAGCGCTATCCGCGGCTTGCCCTTGGCGAGTGCGAAGAGGGCGATCAGAAAGTTGACCAGCATGTTGGTCACCACGATGCTGCGGCTGCGCAGTTCCTCCGGGGTCAGCTCGCTCACCCCGAAGGGGGAGAACCCCGAGAGCACCAGGGCGACCAGGGCCGCCGTCAGCACCACGATCTCGACGCTCTTGCGGCCCTGCTCGGTCCAGTAGACGTCGTCGAGGTGCAGGATCAGCGCGAACTCGTCCAGTACCAGCCCGGCGCCGGTCCCGAAGACCACCGCCGCGACGAGCGCGCTCAGCCCGTGCCGGCCCGCCGCGACCGCGCCGAAGCCACCGATCACCATCAGCACCACCCCGGGGACGACATGGTGGACGTGCAGACCGCCGGGGCGGATGTTGCGGAAGGGGCCCTTGCCCGCGCGGATGAGCCGGGTGATGATCCGGGTGACCACGAACGTCAGCACGAACGCGGTCAGGGCCGCCAGCAGCGGCAGCTTGCCCGGCTCGACGACATTGCGGTCAAGCCAGTGTTCCATCGGACTCCCGCACTTCCGAACTCCGCCCTGACGTGCAGCTTATCGGCAACCAAGGGCCTTTCAGGGCCGTCCCCCGGCCGGTGGGGGCCCGGGATACCCTGCCCGCGATGACCGACGCCCCGTCCGCCCGCGCGACCACCGGTGACGCCCTCCGGTTCGCCTTCGGCACCCTGACCGTACTGCCCGTCCGCCTGACCCGCTGGGACCGCGCGGCGGCGCGCGGCGGCATGCTCGCCGCACCGCTCGCCGGACTGGCCGTGGGCGTGTGCGCCGGCGCGGCGGGCTGGCTGTTCCTGCTGCTCGGGACGGGCCCCGCGGTCGCGGCGGTGGCCGCCGCGGCGGTGCCCGCCGTGCTCACCCGGGGCCTGCACCTGGACGGGCTGGCCGACGTCGCCGACGGACTGGGCAGCGGCCGGCCGGCCGAGGACGCGCTGCGGATCATGAAGCAGTCGGACATCGGCCCGTTCGGCGTCGTCACCCTGGTGTTCGTGCTGCTCGGGCAGGCCGCCGTGCTCGCCGGCGGGTACGCCGGCGGCGGGGCGCGCGGCGCCCTCACCGCGGTGGTCGCGGCCGTCGCCGCCCGCTGCGCCCTCACCCTCGCCGCCCGGCGCGGCGTCCCCGC
>NZ_JABETO010000038.1 GCF_013055795.1 Streptomyces sp. I05A-00742 | reverse complement strand
GCCCCGCGCGACCACTCCCGCGCGGCCGTCACCGGCGCCCTCGCGGCGTCGGCGCGCACCGGGCTGCGGCACGTCCGGCAGGCCCTGGCCCGGCTCGTCCCGCGGGACGGCCGGAGGCGCGGGGCCGGGCGTCCGGCCGGAGGTGCCCCGTCGGCCCGGACGGGTCACTCCGGCCGCGAGGAGGTCACAACTGGCCGACGTCCATGACGCGGAGCACGGCGCGGCCCTCCTCGTCGGACGCGGCGAGGTCGACCTCGGCCGAGATGCCCCAGTCGTGGTCGCCGTTCGGGTCGGCGAACGTCTGGCGCACCCGCCACAGGCCGTCCTCCGGCTTCTCCTCGATGCGGAGCAGCTTGGGGCCGCGCGCGTCGGGGCCGGTGCCCAGCTCGTCGTACTCGTCCCAGTAGGCGTCCATCGCCGCCGCCCAGCGGTCCTCGTCCCAGCCGGACTCGGCGTCCATCTCGCCGAGTTCGGCGACCTTGTCGAGGGCGGCCAGCTCGACCCGGCGGAACAGCGCGTTGCGGACGAGCACCCGGAAGGCCCGGGCGTTGGCGGTGACCGGCTTGACCTGGTCGGCGCGGTCCTGGGCCTCCTCGGCCGTCTCCTCCTCCGGGTTGGCGAGCTGTTCCCACTCGTCCAGAAGGCTGGAGTCGACCTGTCGCACCATCTCGCCGAGCCAGGCGATCAGGTCCTCGAAGTCGTCGGACTTCAGGTCGTCCGGCACGGTGTGGTCCAACGCCTTGTACGCGCTCGCCAGGTACCGCAGCACGATGCCCTCGGTGCGCGCCAGATCGTAGAAGGAGGTGAACTCGGTGAACGTCATGGCCCGCTCGTACATGTCGCGGATGACGGACTTCGGGGACAGCGGATGATCGCCCACCCACGGGTGGCTCTTGCGGTAGACGTCGTAGGCGTGCGTCAGCAGCTCCTCCAGGGGCTTGGGGTAGCCGATGTCCATCAGCCGCTCCATGCGCTCCTCGTACTCGACGCCCTCGGCCTTCATCTCCGCGACCGCCTCGCCGCGTGCCTTGTTCTGCTGCGCGGCCAGGATCTGCCGCGGGTCGTCGAGCGTCGACTCCACGACCGAGACCATGTCGAGCGCGTAGGAGGGCGACTCCGGGTCCAGGAGCTCGAAGGAGGCGAGGGCGAAGGTCGACAGCGGCTGGTTGAGCGCGAAGTCCGACTGGAGGTCCACCGTCAGCCGGACGATGCGGCCCTCGGCGTCGGGCTCGTCGAGTTGTTCCACCACACCGCCGTCCAGCAGCGAGCGGTAGATCGCGATGGCGCGGCGGATGTGCCGGAGTTGGTTCCTCCGCGGCTCGTGGTTGTCCTCCAGCATCCGGCGCATCGCCTCGAAGGCGTTGCCCGGGCGGGCGATGACCGCCAGCAGCATGGTGTGGGTGACCCGGAACCGGGAGGTGAGCTGCTCGGGCTCGGAGGCGATGAGCTTCTCGAAGGTGTTCTCGGTCCAGCCGACGAAGCCCTCGGGGGCCTTCTTGCGGACCACCTTGCGGCGCTTCTTCGGGTCGTCGCCCGCCTTGGCCAGGGCCTTCTCGTTCTCGATGACGTGGTCCGGGGCCTGGGCGACGACGAAGCCCGCGGTGTCGAAACCCGCCCGTCCGGCCCGGCCGGCGATCTGGTGGAACTCCCGTGCCCGCAGCGTCCGTACGCGCTGTCCGTCGTACTTGGTGAGGGCGGTGAACAGCACCGTGCGGATGGGGACGTTGACGCCCACGCCCAGGGTGTCCGTACCGCAGATCACCTTCAGCAGACCGGCCTGCGCCAGCCGCTCGACCAGCCGCCGGTACTTCGGCAGCATCCCCGCGTGGTGCACGCCGATGCCGTGCTTCACGAACCGGGACAGATTCCGGCCGAACTTGGTGGTGAACCGGAAGTTGCCGATCAGCTTGGCGATCTCGTCCTTCTCCTCGCGCGAGCACATGTTGATGCTCATCAGCGCCTGCGCCCGTTCGACGGCCGCCGCCTGCGTGAAGTGGACGATGTAGACCGGCGCCTGGCGGGTCTGGAGGAGCTCGGTCAGCGTCTCCGTCAGCGGGGTCGTGCGGTACTCGTACGACAGCGGGACGGGCCGGGTCGCCGAGCGCACCACCGCGGTGGGCCGTCCCGTGCGGCGGGTCAGGTCCTCCTCGAACCGGGACACGTCGCCGAGCGTCGCCGAC
The DNA here is from genome assembly GCF_013055795.1 of Streptomyces sp. I05A-00742. GTDB lineage: Bacteria > Actinomycetota > Actinomycetes > Streptomycetales > Streptomycetaceae > Streptomyces. Next base: position 52,108 of record NZ_JABETO010000038.1, on the reverse strand, counting down.
ATCAGGACGAACTGCGCCTGCGGGAGCTCCAGCAGCGGGATCTGCCACGCCCAGCCGCGGTCCGGTTCCGCGTAGAAGTGGAACTCGTCCATCACGACCTGGCCGATGTCGGCGTCCTTGCCGTCGCGCAGGGCGATGGAGGCCAGCACCTCGGCCGTGCAGCAGATCACCGGGGCGTCCGCGTTGACGGAGGCGTCGCCCGTGAGCATGCCGACGTTCTCGGTGCCGAAGATCTTGCACAGGTCGAAGAACTTCTCCGACACGAGTGCCTTGATGGGCGCGGTGTAGAAGGTCACCTGGTCGTTGGCGAGCGCCGTGAAGTGCGCTCCCGCCGCCACCAGGCTCTTGCCCGAGCCGGTCGGCGTGGAGAGGATCACGTTCGCCCCGGAGACCACCTCGATCAGCGCCTCTTCCTGGGCGGGGTACAGCGTGATGCCCCGGTCCTCGGCCCAGGTCGAGAAGGCCTCGAAGAGGGCATCGGGGTCGGCATGGCTCGGCATCTGATCGATAAGGGTCACACCACCATACTGCCTGGCCCCGGACCGGATCAGGGAACCGGCCGGTCGATCGGTGATCATCCGGGCATTACGCTGAGTCGCCGACACGGCGTCAGAAAGAGGCGGCGCCGGCGGGCGAAGGGGTGGAACGACCATGATGGGACCGGCGCACTCGCTCTCCGGGGCCGCGGCCTGGCTGGGGGTGGGAGCCGCTGCCGCCGGAGCCGGACATCCGATGCCCTGGCCGGTGCTCGTGGTCGGCGCGCTGATCTGTGCCGGGGCGGCGCTCGCCCCGGACCTCGATCACAAATCGGCCACGATATCGCGCTCCTTCGGCCCGATATCGCGGATCCTCTGCGGGATCATCGACGGCCTCTCCCACGCCGTCTACAAGGCGACCCGGGGCAAGGGCGACCCACGGCGCAACGGAGGGCACCGCACCCTCACCCACACCGCGGTCTGGGCGGTCCTGATCGGCGCCGGTGCCTCCGCGCTCGCGATGACCGGCGACCGCTGGGCGGTGCTCGGCATCCTCTTCGTCCACCTGGTGCTGGCCGTCGAGGGCCTGCTCTGGCGGATGGCCCGGACCTCCAGCGACGTCCTGGTCTGGCTGCTCGGCGCGACCAGCGCCTGGATACTCGCCGGAGTGCTGGACGAACCGGGCCACGGCTCGGACTGGCTGTTCGGCGACCACCCCTACCTGTGGCTCGGCCTGCCCATCGTGCTCGGCGCGCTCGTGCACGACATCGGCGACGCCCTCACCGTCTCGGGCTGCCCGATCCTGTGGCCCCTCCCCATCGCCCGCAAGCGCTGGTACCCGATCGGTCCGCCGAAGGGCCTGCGCTTCCGGGCCGGGAGCTGGGTGGAGGTGAAGGTGCTGATGCCGGTGTTCATGGTGCTCGGCGGAGTCGGGGGACTCGGCGCGCTGGAACTCATCTGACCTCGCGGCCGCTTCCCGGCGTCAGGAAGCCGGCCGGTCGTCCTCCGGGAGGTCGTTCTCCGGCCGGTCGTCCTCCGCGAGGTCCGTTTCCGGGTGGTCCGCCGCGACGTCGGAGCCGGCGGGCTGCCCGGACTCCCTCCCCTCGGTTTCCCGCCTCTGTCCCTCGGACCCCTGCCCCTGCTCTTCGGACGCCCGCTCCGCCGCCTCCCGTTCCTCGCGCCGTTTACGCGCCAGTTCGGCGGCCATCTTGTCCGAGTGCAGCCGCATGTCCGCTTCCGCCTTGAGTTCGAACACCATGGCCTCCTCGTGCGAACGTGCCGGTTGTTCGCTCGCTCGGTCAGCGTTCCCCCCGAGCCGGCCGGACGCACCACTCCCGGGAAGGCTCATGAATCCTGCGGCGACGGGCACGCCCGGCGCATGCCCCGCACGCCGGGCGCGCGAGCCGGTCCATGCTCCGGGCGTGCGGGCCGCCCACTCTGCCTACCGGTGCCAGGACCGCCACAGCGCCGCGTACGCACCGTCCGCCGCGACCAGTTCGTCGTGGCTTCCGAGCTCGGTGATCCGGCCGTTCTCCGCCACCGCGATCACATCCGCGTCGTGAGCGGTGTGCAGCCGGTGGGCGATCGCCACGACCGTCCGGCCCTTCAGCACCTTGGCCAGCGAACTCTCCAGATGGCGGGCCGCCCGCGGGTCCAGCAGCGAGGTCGCCTCGTCCAGCACCAGGGTGTGCGGGTCGGCGAGGACCAGCCGGGCCAGGGCGATCTGCTGGGCCCGGGCCGGGGTGAGCGCGAGCCCGCCGGAGCCCACCTCCGTGTCGAGGCCCTCGTCCAGCGCCCGCGCCCAGCCGTCGGCGTCGACCGCGGCGAGCGCGGACCACAGCTCGTCGTCACCGGCCTCCGGCCGGGCCAGCCGCAGGTTGTCCCGGACCGACCCCACGAAGACGTGGTGCTCCTGGTTGACCAGGGCCACGTGCCGGCGCACCCGCTCCGTCGGCATCCGGGCCAGTTCGGCGCCGCCGAGCGTCACCACGCCCGACCGCGGCGCGTAGATTCCGGCGAGCAGCCGGCCCAGCGTCGACTTGCCCGCACCCGACGGCCCGACGAGGGCGACCCGTGTCCCGGGCGGGACGGTGAGGGACACGTCGTGGAGCACGTCGTCGCCGTCGGTGTAGCCGAAGCGCACCTCCTCCGCCCGTACGTCACGGCCCGCGGGCCGCACCCGCTCGTCGCCGGCGGCCGGTTCGATCTCCCGCACCCCCACCAGCCGGGCCAGCGAGACCTGGGCGACCTGGAGCTCGTCGTACCAGCGCAGGACGATGCCCACCGGCTCGGTCAGCATCTGCGCGAACAGCGCGCCCGTGGTCAGCTGTCCGACCGACATCCACCCCCGGAGGACGAACACCCCGCCGATGACCAGCACCGAGCCGATCACCAGCGCGTGGGTCATGTTGACCACGGGGTAGAACACGGAGCGGAGCCACAGGGTGTACCGCTCCCACCGGGTCCACTCCTGGATCCGCCGGTCGGAGAGGGCGACGCGGCGGGCGCCCAGCCCATGGGCCTCCACCGTCCGCCCCGCGTCCACGGTCTCCGTCAGCGACGCGGCGACGGCGGCGTACCCCGCCGCCTCCGACCGGTAGGCGGACGGCGCCCGGCGGAAGTACCAGCGGGACCCGACGACCACCAGCGGCAGGGCGACCAGCACGGACAGCGCCAGCGGCGGAGCGGTCACCGTCAGCGCCCCGAGCAGCAGTCCGCCCCAGACCACGCCGATCGCCAGCTCCGGCACCGCCTCCCGCATGGCGTTCGCCAGCCGGTCGATGTCGGTGGTCACCCGGGACAGCAGATCGCCCGTACCGGCCCGCTCCAGGACCCCCGGCGGCAGCTTCACCGACCGGACGAGGAAGTCCTCGCGCAGATCCGCCAGCATCTCCTCGCCGAGCACCGCGCCGCGCACCCGCACCATGCGGGTGAACAGCGTCTGCACGGCCAGCGCGACCGCGAACAGCGAGACGGCCCGGTCGAGATGGACCTCCCGGTCGCCCGCCGACAGGTCCTCGACGAGCCCGCCCAGCAGATACGGGCCGACCATCGAGGCCACCACGGCGACGGTGTTGACGGCCACCAGCAGGGCGAGCGCACCACGGTGCCGGCGCAACAGCTCGCGCACGCACCGGCGTACGGTCGCGGGACCGCCGACCGGCAGGGTCGTCGCCGACTCCGGTGCCGCCGGGTCGTAGGAGGGCGGTGCGACTCCGATCATGCCGATTCCCCGATCTGTCCGTCCGCCTCGTACTGCGCGGGCTCCCCGGGCACGGTGGCCGGTTCGGCGTCCGCCTGCCGGGTGACGACCGCGCGGTACGCCGGGTGCGTGCGCAGGAGTTCTCCGTGCGCCCCCACCGCGGCCACCTGTCCGTCACGCACCAGGACCACCCGGTCCGCCCGGTCCAGCAGCAGCGGGCTGGAGGTGAACACCACCGTCGTACGGCCCGCCCGCAGCGTCCGGACGCCGTCGCCGACGTGTGCCTCCGTGTGGGCGTCCACCGCGGACGTCGGCTCGTCGAGCACCAGCACCTCCGGGTCCGCCACCAGCGAACGGGCCAGCGCCAGCCGCTGCCGCTGGCCGCCCGACAACGACCGCCCCCGCTCGGTGACATGGGCGGCCATCGGCCCGGCCGCCGGGTCCGCCGCCGCCCGGACCAGCGAGTCCAGGACGTCGTCGCAGCACGCCGCGGCCAGCGCCTCGTCCGCCGTCACCTTCCCCGACGACGGCACGTCGAGCAGCTCCGCCAGCGTGCCGGACAGCAACACCGGATCCTTGTCCTGCACCAGCACCGCCGCGCGCGCCGCCGCCAGCGGCACCTCGTCCAGTGCCACGCCGCCCAGCAGGACCGACGGCACCCCCTCCACGGACCGCGGATCGTGCCCGCCCAGCCGGTCGGCCAGCCGCCCGGCCGCGTCCGGGTCGCCGCACACCACGGCCGTCAGCAGCCCCTCGGGCGCCAGCAGACCGCTCGCCGGGTCGTACAGATCGCCCGACAGCCCGCGGCCGTCCCCGTCCGGCACCGCGGCGGTGCGCCGCAGCGCCAGCAGCCGCGCGGCGCGCTCTGCCGACGGCCGGGAGAACGAGTAGGCCATGGCGATCTCCTCGAACTGACGCAACGGGAAGAGCAGGAAGGTGACCACCCCGTAGACGGTCACCAGCTCACCCACGCCGACGCGGCCGTCCTGGACGAGCCCCACCCCGTACCAGACGACCGCGATCATCAGCAGCCCCGGCAGCGCCACCTGCACCGCGGAGATCAGCGCCCACATCCGGGCGCTGCGCACGGCGGCCCCCCGGACCTCCTGCGAGGCGCGCCGGTAGCGGGAGAGGAACAGCTCCTCGCCGCCGATGCCGCGCAGCACCCGCAGCCCGGCGACCGTGTCGGACGCCAGCTCCGTCGCACGCCCGGCCAACTCCCGCTGCTCGTCCGCCCGACGCGTCGCACGCGGCAGCAACGGCAGGATGGCCAGGGCCAGGACCGGCACGCCGACCGCCACCACCCCGCCAAGCACGGGCTGGTAGAGGACCAGCGCCACACAGACCGCCAGGGAGGTGAACACCGCGGAGAGGAAACGCGACTGCGACTCCACGAACCAGCCGATCTTCTCCACGTCCCCGGTGGACACCGCCACGACCTCGCCCGCCGCGACGCGCCTGGTCAGGGTGGCGCCCAACGCGGCCGTCCGGCGGGCCAGCAGCTGTTGGACGCGGGCCGAAGCCATGATCCAGTTGGTCACGGCCGCCCTGTGGAGCATCGTGTCGCCGAGCGCCGTGACCGCACCCAGCAGCAGCATGAGCCCTCCCGCCAGCGCGAGACCGGCACCGGAGCCGTCGACGACGGCCTGCACGGTCAGGCCCACGGCCAGCGGGAACAGGGCGACCGCGGCCATGTGCACCACGCCCCAGAACAGGGCCTTGCACTGCCCCCCGAGCTGGCTGCGAATCAGCCAGAGCAGGAAGCGCGGCCCGGACCGGACATCCGGCACGCCGGGATCTGGATAGGGGAGATCGCGGATTCGCATGGCATCCCAGAGAAGGAGCGGGCAGGTGAAGGGAGCCGTGCCAGCGTCGTCCTCCGGCGATGCCGAGTTCAACTGATTTTCCCGGGAGTTCGGGGAGAACAGCCGACCGCAGATCAGGCCAAAGCTGTACTGGTGCGCCGCGGCACGACGCGCTTCACTCCTGGCGCATGAGACGACTGCTGCTCGCCCTCTGTGCCGCGGCCACCGCCCTGGCCCTCGGTGCCGGGCCCGCCACCGCGGCCGGCCCGCCCACCGAGTTCGGCACCGACTGGCACGATCCGGTCACCGCCGGCCCCACGGTCGCCGTACCCGACACCACGTCGTGCCGCGTGACCGTCGCCGACACCGAATTCCGCGACTACACGCCCTACAAGAGCTCCTACACGCCCCCCAAGGGCTGCGGGGACCGCTGGAACAAGGTCGTCCTGCGCCTCGAAGGATCCGTCGCCGGACGCCAGTACGACCGCCTCGGCTATCTGCGCGTCGGCGGCGTCGAAGTCCTGCGCACCTCCACCCCGGAGCCCTCGCCGGAGGGCATCGCCTGGAACGTGGAGAAGGACGTCACGCGGTACGCCGCCACCCTGCGCTCCCCGCAGCCCGTCGAGATGCTCATCGGCAACCTCGTGAACGAGACGTACACCGGGGTCATCAAGGTCAAGGTCACCTTGACCTTCTACGCGGCCGAGGGCCGGGCGAAGCCGGCCGCCGCCCCCGACCGGGTGCTGACGCTGGACGGCGCGCACGAGGCGGGCACGGCCCACGAGGGCACGGTGACGACGCCGCGCAACAGCGAGCGGATCGTGGCCGAGGTCTACGCGACCGGATCGGGCGGCGGCTGCGAGGAGTTCTGGTACCTCACGGTGCCGGACGCGGCGCCGTACTCGTGCAAGGCCGAGGACGGACCGTACCGCGAGGTCAGGGTGGCCGTCGACGGGCGGCTCGCCGGGATCGCCGCCCCCTACCCGACGGTGTGGACGGGAGGCTGGTCCAACCCGTTCCTCTGGTACGTCATCCCCGGGCCGCGCGCCTTCGACGTCCGCCCGCTGGAGTACGACCTCACGCCGTTCGCCGGGCAGCTGAACGACGGCAGACCGCACCGGATCACCGTCTCGGTCGCCGGGGTTCCCGAAGGACAGAGCGGCTGGAGCACCCCCACCAACATCCTCGTCTGGCAGGACGGCAAGGCGTCCCGCGTCACCGGCGCGCTCACCGCGCACACGGCGGACGAGCCGAGGAACACCACCGCGTACGCGCCGGGCACCGAACACCGGCTCACGGCCGAGGGCGGCAACTCGCTGACCGTCTCCGGCTACCTCGACACCTCGCACGGCAGGGTGACGACCACCGTCCGCCGTGCGGTCGCCGCCACGTCGGCGCACCGCTGGACCGAGAAGGAGGCGACGGACGGGCTGCGGGCGCGGTGGACCGACGACGAGACCGTCACCGTGCGGGGCCGCGGCCCCGCCACCACCACCCGCGCGCACCGCGTGTACACCATGGACGGCGAGATCACCGGCGCCGACGGGCCCCGCCTGCGCACCGTGATGACCATGGGGGACCGCGCCGACCGCGTCACCCTGCGGGGCGGACTGCGGACCGACTGGTCGCGGCTGGACGACACGTACACCGGGGACGCCGCCTACAACCAGGACGTGCCCCGCGACCAGCGGCACGCGACCGGCGTCTCGCGGGAGCGGTACCGGCTGACCGGCCCGGGCCGCTGCCACGACCGGACCCTCGCCACGGCGCAGGGCGCGCTGACGGAGGACCGGCGGCGCTGCTGACCGTCCCCGCCGCACCGCGGGTCAGCGGTGCGGGTGGACCTGGCCCCGCATGAGCTCGCCCAGCAGGCCGCCGAGCACGTCGCGCTGGTCGGAGGTCAGAGGAGAAAGGATTTCCTCCACGGCCGCGCGGCGTGCCTCGCGCATCGCGCGCAGGGTCTCGCGGCCCTGCTCGGTGAGCTCGATCCTTATCACCCTGCGGTTGGAGGGGTCGGGGACGCGGCGCACCGCGCCGTTGGCCTCCAGGGCGTCGACGAGGGTGGTGACCGCCCGGGGCACCACCTCCAGCCGCTCGGCCAGATCGGCCATCCGCGGCGGAGCCTCGCAGTGCGAGACGGTCCGCAGCAGGCGGGACTGGGCGGGCGTGATGCCGACCGGGTCCAGATAGCGCTTCTGGGCGCGATTGAGCCTTCGGGTCAGCCGCAGAAGCTGCTCGGCGAGCTGTCCGGACGTGTCGGGGACGGTCATCGGGCCAGATTATCAGGACTGAGTGCATTGTGAGCATAGGTAACAGTGAGCTATGCTCTCTTCGGGTGGCCGACGCCGTACGGTCCCGGCCCTTCGGCACGCTACGGCCGCCGCCGCACCGCCCTGTCCGGCCACCCCGGCCGCCGGTCGCCCTGCGCTGCCGACAGCCACGCACCCCCACCGGCCTCTACTTTCCGAAGGAGCCCATTGCGCCGCCACGAACCCGAATGGACCCCGCCACCCCCCGACCCCGAACACCCCGCCCAGGTCCGGCGCATCCTGCGCCTCTTCCGCCCCTACCGCGGCCGCCTCGCCCTCGTGGGCCTGCTCGTGGCCGCCTCGTCCCTGGTCGCCGTCGCCTCGCCGTTCCTGCTGCGCGAGGTCCTGGACGTCGCCATCCCGGAGGGCCGCACCGGACTGCTGACCCTGCTGGCCCTCGGCATGATCGCCGCCGCCGTCGTCAACAGCGTCTTCGGCGTCCTCCAGACGCTGATGTCCACCACCGTCGGCCAGCGCGTCATGCACGACCTGCGGACCGCGGTCTACGCCCGGCTCCAGAGCATGCCCCTCGCCTTCTTCACCCGGACCCGCACCGGCGAGGTGCAGTCCCGGATCGCCAACGACATCGGCGGCATGCAGGCCACGGTGACCTCCACCGCCACCTCGCTGGTCTCCAACCTCACCAGCGTGGTCGCCTCGGTCGCCGCCATGCTGGCCCTGGACTGGCGCCTGACGGGCGTATCGCTGCTCCTCCTGCCCGTGTTCGTGTGGATCAGCCACCGGGTGGGCCGGGAGCGCAAGAAGATCACCTCGCAGCGGCAGAAGCAGATGGCCGCCATGGCCGCCATGGTCACCGAATCGCTCTCCGTCAGCGGCATCCTGCTCGGCCGCACCATGGGGCGGGCCGACTCGCTGACCGCCGCCTTCGGCAAGGAGTCCGAACGGCTGGTCGGCCTGGAAGTACGGGCCAACATGGCCGGACGGTGGCGGATGTCCACCATCGGCATCGTCATGGCGGCCATGCCCGCGGTCCTCTACTGGGCCGCCGGCATCTCGCTCGGGACCGGCGGCCCCGCCCTGTCCATCGGGACGCTCGTCGCCTTCGTCTCCCTCCAGCAGGGCCTGCTGCGCCCCACCGTCTCCCTGCTCTCCACGGGCGTACAGGTGCAGACCTCACTCGCCCTCTTCCAGCGCATCTTCGAATACCTCGACCTCCGTGTGGAGATCACCGAGCCCGAGCGCCCGGTGCGCCTGGAGAAGATCCGCGGCGAGGTCCGCTTCGACGACGTCGGCTTCTCCTACGACGGCCCGGGTGCCGCGCGGGCCACCCTCACCGGCATCGACCTCGTCGTCCCGGCCGGCGGAAGCCTGGCCGTCGTCGGGCCCACCGGATCCGGCAAGAGCACCCTCGGCCACCTCGTGCCCCGGCTCTACGACGTCACGGGCGGCCGGGTGCTCATCGACGGGGTGGACGTCCGCGAGCTCGACTTCGACACGCTCTCCCGCGCGGTCGGCATCGTCTCCCAGGAGACCTACCTGTTCCACGCCTCCGTCGCCGACAACCTGCGGTTCGCCAAACCCGACGCGGACGACGAGGAGATCCGCGCGGCCGCCGAAGCCGCCCAGATCCACGACCACATCGCCTCCCTGCCCGACGGCTACGACACCCTCGTCGGCGAACGCGGACACCGCTTCTCCGGCGGTGAGAAACAGCGCCTGGCCATCGCCCGCACCATCCTGCGCGACCCGCCCGTCCTCATCCTGGACGAAGCCACGTCCGCCCTGGACACCCGCACCGAGCAGGCGGTGCAGAAGGCACTCGACGCGCTGTCCGAGGGGCGCACCACCATCACCATCGCGCACCGGCTCTCCACCGTCCGCGGCGCGGACCAGATCGTCGTCCTCGACGGCGGACGCATAGCCGAGCGGGGGAGCCATCACCAACTCCTCACGGCCGACGGCCGGTACGCGGCGCTCGTCCGGGGCGACGCCCGGGTAGCGGTGAACGCCTGAGCGGAGCGGCAGCGGGCCGCGGGGCCGTTCGTTCGCACGGCCCCGCCCGCCGGCCTCAGAGCAGCGCGTCCAGGTCCACGGTCTCCACCATCACCCGGAACCCCGCGTCGTTCGGGTGCTTGCGGTCGCCCGAGTCCCAGCGGGGGTCAAGCACATCGGTGTCGTCGGGCGAGGCCAGTACGGCGGCGAAGTCGGCCACGGCGTCGTACTCGCCCGAGGTGCGGATCCAGTCGTTGACCGCCCGGCGCTTCGCCTCGGCCCGCGGTGTGTGGTACTCGGAGCCCTTGAACGGAAGGATCGTTCCACCGATCACCAGGACGCCCCGCTCATGGGCGCGCCGGATCAGGTCACGGTAGCCCGCGATCAACTCCTCGGCGCTGACGTCGGCATCGGGCTTGTAGGTGGGCAGGTCGATCTCGCTGAAGCCGATGTCGTTGAGGCCGACGTGCACGATCACCGCACGCACCCCGGGCTTGTCCAGGACGTCCCGCTCGAAGCGCGTTGTCGCCGCTTCGCCGAACCAGGGGGAGTCGTGGAGCAGCAGGTTGCCGCCGATCCCCTCGTTGAGCACGGCCCACCGCCGGCCCGCCCCGGCCAGCCTGTCGGCCAGGACGTCCGGGTACCGGCGGTTCGCGCCCACCGAGGACCCGAAGCCGTCGGTGATCGAGTCACCGAAGGTCACGACCGTGCCCTCGGCCGCCCCGTCCCCGGCGAACTCGATGTCGGAGAGGAGGTACCAGGAGTGCGTCACCTCGTCGAAACCATCACCGCCGGTGTCGTTCGTCCGGTCGCCCGCGGCGCGGTAGCTCTCCGCCCACGCCTGTGAGTGGAAGGTCGTGGGCCCGGTCGGGCCGTCGAAGTACAGCGTCAGCGCCAGGGAGTCGAACGCGGCGGCCCGCAGCTCCACCGCGTCGCTCACCGCCTCCCCGCCCGCCGGTATCCGCACCGACGTCCCGCCGGCGAAGGTGAGCACCCGCCGCGACTCCGGGTGGACGGCCGCCCCGCCCGCGCTCCGCGCCAGGACGGCCGCGTCGACGGTCAGCGGCCGGGTGCCGTAGCGGTTGGACAGCCGGACGCGGGCCGACGTACCGCCGCCCGAGACCCGGACGACCTGCCGCACGGACTGCCGCTCGAACCCGGTCCCCGCCCAGTTCTCCCCGAAGCCGCTGCTCGGCCGCTGCACGGAGGCCGACCACCCGGCCGACCAGGTGGTCCCCACCTCCCCGCCGAAGCCGGAGGGGGACACCGTCTCCTCGTGCTGTGCTTCCCGTACCGTCATGGCCGGACTCCTCGTTCGCGTGATCTTCGCTGACGAGGAAGAGCCTGCCGGACCGGCGGAGGGCCACCCAGCCCCCGCCGCTTCGTACGCAGCCCGTGCGTACCACCGGCGGGGTCACCCTGGCGCGGCGCCGCCCCCGGCGACCAGGACGACGTCGAGCGCGCGCGGCCCGTGCACGCCCTCCACCCGGTCCAGCTCGATGTCACTGGTCGCCGAGGGGCCCGAGATCCAGGTCAACGGCCGCCGCGGGTCGAGGCGTTCGAGGGCCTGCGGAACGGAGTCCACGATCTGGTCCGCCGTCCGCACCACACAGATGTGGTGGTCCGGAACGAGCGTGACGCACCGCCGCCCCTGGTCCGGCCCCGCGTCCAGGACGATCGTGCCGGTCTCCGCGACGGCCAGCGCGCACCCGGTGACCACGCTGTCCACGGCGTCCAGCTCACGGGCCGTCAGGGCAGGCCGGTCGACGACCACCTCCGCGTCCGCCCCCGCCGTCCAGGTGCCCGGCAGCCCGGCCGGTACGACCACCCGACGGGCGCCCCGCCGGTCCAGCAGCTCACGGAGCAGGGCAGGCAGCCCGTCGGCGCCCGTGCGGTGCACGGAGGCGCGGTAGTCCGTCAGACGCGCGGCGAGCAGGGCGGCCGACTCGGCGGGCGTGCGCTGCCCGTGCACCCGCAGATAGTCGCGGGCGACGGGATGGTCGCGCGGCCGCTCGTACGCCGGTACGTCCGTGAGGGCGCGCCGCACCCGTCCCAGGATCCTCGCCCGGCTCGTCCCGCTCACGCTGTGCCTCCTCGCGTCCGCGCCCACCAGTCGCGGAAGGACTCCTCCGGGACCTCCGGCAGTGCCCGTTCGTCCGTCCACGCCCGGCCCGGGCCCGGCAGCCGCCGGGGCCGGAACCGGCCCGCCCGGGCCGCGATCCGCTGACCGCGCCGCAGCACCTCCGGCCGGTCCAGGGCCCAGGCCGCGGCCGCCGCCACCCGCCGTTCCAGGGCGTGCCGGCGGGCCGGCCGCACCACCGCCCGGGTGCCCCGGAGGGTCGCCTGGCCGCCCTCCGCCACCCGCTCCCGCAGGTGCACCAGCACCTCCGGGATGTCGATGGCCACGGGACAGACCTCGTAGCAGGCGCCGCACAGCGACGAGGCGAACGGCAGCGACTCCTCCAGCGAGGAGGCGAGCCCCCGCAGTTGCGGGGTGAGGATCGCGCCGATGGGACCGGAGTACGGCGATCCGTAGGCGTGCCCGCCGGCCCGCTCGTACACCGGGCAGACGTTGAGACAGGCCGAGCACCGGATGCAGCGCAGCGCCTGGCGGCCGACCGGGTCGGCCAGGGTGTCGGTCCGGCCGTTGTCGAGCAGCACCAGGTGGAAGGCGCCCGGCCCGTCGCCGTCCGTCGTGCCCGTCCACATCGACGTGTAGGGGTTCATCCGCTCGGCGGTGGACGAACGGGGCAGCAGCTGCAGGTAGATCTCCAGGTCGCGCCAGGTGGGCACCACCTTCTCGATGCCCACGACGGAGATCAGCGTCTCGGGGAGGGTCAGGCACATCCGCCCGTTCCCCTCGGACTCGACGACCACCATCGTCCCGGTCTCCGCCACCATGAAGTTGGCGCCGCTCACGGCCACGCGGGCGCGCAGGAACTTCTCCCGCAGGTGCAGCCGGGCCGCCTCGGCGAGGTCGGCCGGACGGTCGGTCAGCCCCTCGGGCGCGGGCCGTCCCCAGTCGGCCATCCGCTCGCGGAAGATCTCCCGGATCTCGCCGCGGCTCCGGTGGATCGCCGGCACCAGGAGGTGCGAGGGCAGATCGTCCCCCAACTGGACGATCAGTTCGGCGAGATCGGTCTCGTACGCCCGGATGCCGGCCGCCGCGAGGGCCTCGTTGAGACCGGTCTCCTGCGTGACCATGGACTTGACCTTGACGATCTCCCGCTCGCCGGTGGCCCGTACGAGCTCCGTGACGACGCGGTTCGCCTCCGCCGCGTCGGCCGCCCAGTGGACCGTCCCGCCCGCCTCGGTGACGCGCTCCTCCAGCCGGACGAGGTAGTGGTCCAGGTGACGGAGCGTGCGGTCCTTGACGGCCGCGGCGGCGGCGCGCAGCTGCCGCCAGTCGTCGAGTTCGGCGACGGCCGCCGCGCGTTTGGCCCTGATGGTGCCGGTGGCGTGCCGGAGGGTGGCGCGCAGCCGGGCGTTCCGGGTGGAGACGGCGGCGGCGCGGGGGAAGGAGGGCATGCCCAGCGGCACCGGACCGGTCATCGGGCGGCTCCTTCCCGCTCCGTCGCGGCCAGGATCTCCGCGAGGTGCACCGTCCGTACCGTCGCTCCCCGCCGGGTGAGGACGCCGCCGATGTGCATCAGACACGAGTTGTCGGCCGCGCAGAGGGTCCGTGCTCCCGTGGCGACGACGGCCCGGGCCTTGTCGGCGCCCATCGCGGTGGAGACGGCGGCGTTCTTGACGGCGAAGGTCCCGCCGAAGCCGCAGCACTCCTCGGCCCCCGCCAACTCCCGCAGCTCCAGGCCCTTGACGTGCTCCAGCAGCATCCGCGGGCGCTCGCCCAGGCCGAGCGCCCGCAGCCCGTGGCAGGAGGGGTGGTAGGTGACGGTGTGGGGGTAGTAGGCGCCGACGTCCGTCACGCCCAGGACGTCGACCAGGAACTCGCTGAGCTCGTAGGTGCGGGGCACGACCTCGGCCACCGCCTCGGCCAGCCCGTCGTCCCGGCCCTCCGCCGCCGCCCGGGCCGCGATCCGCGGGTACTGCTCGCGGACCATGGCCGCGCAGGAGGCGGACGGCGTGACGATGTGGTCGTAGCCCCGGAAGGCGTCGATGTGACGCCGCACCAGGGGCTCGGTCCTGCGTCGGTAGCCCGTGTTGAAGAAGGGCTGGCCGCAACAGCTCTGCGCCATCGGGAAGTCCACCCGTACCCCGAGCCGCTCCAGCAGCGTGACCACGGCCCGTCCGGTGCCGGGATACAGGACGTCGTTGAGGCAGGTCACGTGGAGGCCCACTGACGGGCCGCTTCCCGGCCCGCGGACGTCACGAGGTCGTCGCACCATGGCACGCATGGTACGGATCCGGCGCCGGTGACGTCAGGGGCGCGGGGGGCTCGTGCGGGCGCGACCTCGGGGTCTCACACGGCCGAGGAGACCAGCGGCGCGTGAGCCTCCTCCGCCCCGGCCGGCAACTCCCGTACGTCCCGTACCGCACTCCGCCCGGCCCGGTTGGCCCCGATGGTGCTCGCCGACGGCCCGTAGCCGACCAGATGGATCCGCGGGTCGCGGACCGCCCGCGTCCCTTCGAGGCGGATGCCGCCGCCCGGTTCCCGCAGACGCAGCGGCGCCAGGTGGTCGAGCGCTGCCCGGAAACCGGTGGCCCACAGGATGACGTCCGCCTCCACGGCCGTGCCGTCCGCCCAGGCGACACCGGTGGGCGTGACGCGGTCGAACGCCGGCAGCCGGTCCAGTACGCCCGCGGCACGCGCCCGTTCCACGGCGGCCGTCATCGGCAGCCCGGTCACCGAGACCACGCTCCGCGGCGGCAGCCCCTGCCGGACGCGCTCCTCCACGAGCGCCACCGCGTCCCGGCCACGCGTCTCGTCGAACGGGCCGTCCCGGAAGAGCGGCGGCCGGCGCGTGACCCACGTCGTCGAGGCCGCCACCTCGGCGATCTCGATCAGGTGCTGCACGGCGGACGTCCCGCCGCCGACCACCACCACCCGCAGCCCAGCGAACGCCTCCGGGCCCGGGTACTGAGCGGTGTGCAGCTGACGGCCGCGGAAGAGCTCCTGACCGGGGTAGCGCGGCCAGAACGGCCGGTCCCAGGTGCCGGTCGCGTTGATCAGTGCCCGGGCCGACCACACCCCTCCGGACGACTCGACCCGCAGCCGCCCGTCGTCCCCCTCGCGCACGGCACGCACGTCGACGGGCCGGTGGACGCGCAGGTCGAACGCCGTCTCGTAGGCCGCGAAGTAGTCACCGATCACCTCGGACGACGGCCGTGCGTCGTCCGCGCCGGTCAGGCTCATTCCTGGCAGCGCGTGCATCCCGTGCACCTTGCCGTAGGTGAGCGTCGGCCACCGGTACTGCCAGGCGCCCCCGGGCCGCGGCGCGTGGTCCAGCACGACGAAGTCCCGGTCCGGCTCGTAGCCGGCGCGCCGCAGGTGGTAGGCGCTGGACAGGCCTGCCTGCCCGGCGCCCACGACGACGACGTCCGTGGTCCGCACCACCGCCATTTGGTTCATGCTTCTACCAACAGGGGTGTGGGTGGATCTCTTCCCTCCGCCCGCCCCGGCCCGGCCGCGGGTGAAGATGGAGGCATGACCGACAGCTTCCAGACCAAGGTGCTCGCCGTCACGACCGGCCGTACGGAGACCGTCCACGACCTGACCCGCGACTGCGAGGAGTTCCTGCGGGAGGCCTCTTCGGGCCGCGACGGGCTGCTCAACGTGTTTGTTCCGCACGCGACCGCCGGCGTGGCGATCCTGGAGACCGGCTCCGGCAGCGACGAGGACCTGCTCGCCGCCCTGCGCGACCTGCTCCCGGCGGACGACCGCTGGCGCCACCGCCACGGCAGCCCCGGCCACGGCCGGGACCATGTGCTCCCTGCCCTCGTGCCCCCGCATGCGACGCTGCCGGTCGTCGGCGGGCGGCTGGAGCTGGGTACCTGGCAGTCCGTCTGCCTGGTCGATACAAATGTGGACAACGCGGACCGAAAGGTCCGGCTCTCGTTCCTCGGCTGACGTCGGCACCCTGCCGGTCCGGCGCGCGAACGACGGGCCACCGGGGCCGGTGGGACCGCCGTGCGCGCGCCGGCCGGGCGAGGTGGTCCCTCAGTCCTGCGGGGCGAAGCTGGGAAGCTGACGCAGCTTCACCTTCGTGGTCGTGTTGAACGACCAGTCGAGCATCTTCACGGCGTCCGGGTACCGCTTGGTCGCGTCATTGAGGATGACGCCCACGACCGTGCGCTTGCCGCGCTGGGCCGCGAAGACCAGGCAGGGCCCGGCGGCGGTGCCGGTGCCGGTCTTGATGCCGATGGCGCCCTTGTAGGACCCCAGCAGCTTGTTGGTGTTGTACCAGGTGTACGTGCGGTTGACGTTCGTCGCCTTCTGGCGGGTGCTGGCCGCCTTGACGACCGTGGTGAACGTGCCGTTCCCCATCGCGTGCCGGGCGAGCTTGGCGATGTCGCGCGGCGTCGAGTGATTCGTCCCCGACTGCGATATGCCGTCGAAGGAGTCGTACTTGGTGTTCTTCATGCCGAGCGCGGCGGCCTTCTTGTTCATCTGGGCGACGAACGACTTCGTGCGCGCGGCCTCGGTCTTGCCCGAGCCGAAGCTGTCGGCGAGCGCGTAGGCCGCGTCGCACCCGGAGGGCAGCATCAGGCCGTAGAGGAGCTGCCGGACCGTCAGCTTGTCGCCCACGCGCAGATCGGCGGTGCTCGCGCCGTTGCGCGCGACGTAGTCGCGGTACGACTTCTTGATGGTGATCTGCTTGTTCAGGTTGACGCCGCGCGTGTCCAGGACCACAGCCGCCGTCATGATCTTGGTGGTGCTGGCCATCTGCCGCTTGGTGTCCGCGTCCTTGGCCCACAGCTGGCGGTTGGCACCGCTGTCGAGCAGGAAGGCGCCCTTGGCCGCGATGCCCGCCGGGCCGGTCGCCGCCTCGGCCGTGGCCGCCGGAACGGCGACCGCGAGAGCGGCGGTCGACGCGGTCAGCGCGGCTCCCCACCGGCGGGCCCGTCTTCCCCCAGATTGCTGCATATTACGTCTCATTCCTCACGTGTTGTCCCGGTTCCCTTACGGCCGGGCAGAACCATCAGATCCTCCCACCCTTCCGCGGCACGGGAGAAACCCGGGGCGAGAGCGTCGTGAGGGCCGGGGATCCGGCGACGGGCCAGCGCGTCTGAGGGCCGGTCAGCCGCCGGGGGTCACCCCTTGTCGTCGGCCGCGGGGACGGGACCGCGCCGGCGGGAGCGTACTTCGTCCTTCCTGCGGGCCTCCTGCTCCACGGCCCGCAGCAGCCCGGTCATCCGGTACGGAACCCGCTCCCGCAACGCCATCTCCGTGCGCGTGCGCACCACTCCGGGGAGCTGCACCAGCCGCTGGATGACGTCCTCCAGGTGAGCGGCGTCGCGGGCGACGATCCGCGCCATCAGATCGCCGCCGCCGGTGATCGAGAACGCCTCTATGATCTCGGGCACCTCCGCCAGCGCGTCCGCGACGGGGTCGAGATGGCCCTGGGTGACCTCGATGTGCACGAAGGCCAGTACGGGATGGCCGAGCGCGGCGGGGGAGAGCCGGGGTCCGGTACCGGTGATGACGCCGTCGCGCTCCAGCCGGTCGAGCCGGGCCTGGAGGGTGCCGCGCGCGATGCCCAGCAGCCGCGCGTACTCGCGCGCGCTCGTCCGCGGCTGCTCCAGCAGCAGGCGCAGGATCTTCGTGTCCAGAGCGTCCACAGCCATCGGCCGACGGCTCCCTCGTACTCGGGTGCTGGGCCCGGTCACTGTACCAATGGCCCAGTCCGTGACGGATTCCGCGAGCCTCCTCAGGAGGGGGGGCCGCCCGCCGGCCCGGTGAGGGCGGACCGGCGGGCGGTGGGCTACCGGGAGGCGTACGGCAGCAGGGCCATCTCCCGGGCGGTCTTGACGGCCGCGGCCAACTGCCGCTGCTGCTGGGCCGTGACGCGGGTGATGCGCCGGCCGCGGATCTTGCCGCGGTCGGAGAGGAACTTCCGCAGCAGATCGGTGTCCTTGTAGTCGATGACGGTGATTCCCGCGGCGTCCAGGGGGTTGGGGCGGGGCTTCAGCGGCTTGCGGGGGTCGTGGCGGCGGGCCATGGGGTGTCCTCGGCGGGTCGGCGGCATCGGCGGTCCCGATGCCGTGGTTCATCGGTGAGGGAGGTACGGGGTCGGTCGGAGGCGGTTCAGGAGACGGGGTCCAGCAACGGCGCGAAGACGGCGGGGAGCCGCTTCCACGCCTCGGGTCCCGCGGCGTATTCGGCGTCGGTGAGCAGGCACGACGTCAGGAGCGCGGTCAGGCCCTCGCGGTCGAGTCCGGGCGAGGTGAAGACGAGGTGCTGGCCGCGGTCGCCGTGCTCCGGGTCCCAGTCGAGCGCCGCGGCCGCCCTGCGCACGGCGGGGACCATCTCCCAGGCCGCGTCCGGGAGCGACGCGAGCCAGGGGCCCGCGTTCTCCACGCAGAGGGCGCCGCCCGCGGCGTCCCAGGCGAGCAGGGTGTCGGGACGGTCCGCGAGCCAGAACCGGCCGCGGCTGCGGGCGGCCGCGCACGCCAGGTCCTCCAGCGCCGCGTGGAGCCGTTCCGGGTGGAAGGGTCGGCGGCAGTGCCAGACCAGGGTGGCGACTCCGGCCTCGTCCGCCTCCTGGGGCAGCAGCGCGCAGGAGGGGTGCTGCGCGGCGGCGGCCGCCTCGACGTCGAAACCGGCGAAGGCCAGCCGGGCAAGCCCGTCGGATTCCGCGCCCACCCGGCGGGCGGTGGGGTGGAGCTGGGTGAGGAGGGCCCGGTCCTCGTCGTCCGCCGCCTCGTTGTCGACGAGCGCGAGCACCGGCGCGTACTCCACCTGCCGCGCCCAGGTGTCCGCGACCGTGCGCCGGTCGGTGGCCGCCGCGGCGAGACCCGCCTCGGCGAGGTCGTCGCCGTTGGCGAGGCAGGGCAGGACGAGCGCGGGGTCGACGGCTGTGATCACGTTGGTGAGGGCGAGAGCGTCCCCGCCGTGGGCCGCGACGACCTCGGCCATCGCCTTGGGCTCGACGGAGTCCCACAGCTCGACGACGGCCAGCCGGGTCGCCCCGCCGTCGGCCAGCCGCGCCAGCTCGGGGACGAGGTCCTCCCGCAGCGCGCAGCAGGCGCAGTCGTTGACGAGCTCGGTCTCACCGGACGACACCTCGCCCAGGGCGTCGCGCAGGATCCGGCGGACGTGTCCGGTGGCCGCCGTGGAGAGGTCGTGGTGCAGGGCGACGCTGCCCGGCACCGTCCGCAGCAGGTGGTCGACGGCCGTCCGGCGGGCGTCGGAGTGCAGTCCTCCGACGATGACGACGGGCAGGCGGGACGTGTCGCGCATCAGCCGGCCTCGCGGGTGCCGTAGCGCCGCTCGAACCGCTCGACGCGTCCGGCGGTGTCGAGGACACGGGCGGTGCCCGTGTAGAAGGGGTGGCTCGCGGACGAGATCTCGACGTCGACGACGGGATAGGTGTTGCCGTCCTCCCAGGTGACGGTCCGCTCACTGGTGAGCGTGGACCGGGTGAGGAAGGCGTAGCCGGCCGCCTTGTCGCGGAAGACGACAGGTCCGTAGGCCGGGTGGATTCCGGGCTTCATGAGGGGTCCTTCTCGCTGGGGTTCGGGGTGGGGGCGGGGGAGCGGTGACCGGTGGTCAGCGTTCCTCGCGGAAGTCGACGTGCCGCCCGACGACCGGGTCGTACTTGCGCAGGGTCATCCGGTCGGGGTCGTTCCGCCGGTTCTTGCGGGTGACGTACGTGTAGCCGGTGCCGGCGGTCGAACGGAGGCGGACGACCGGGCGGAGTTCGTTGCGTGCCATGGCGCTACTATACGGCAATGGAAATCATTTCCATCTAGCCGGGTGCGTCCCGGCTGGTCCTCGCAGAGAGAGGCAGGTTCCCCGTGTCCGCCCATTGCCAACTGACCGGCGCCCGGCCGGGCTTCGGCAACACCATCTCCCACTCGCACCGGCGCACCTCCCGCCGGTTCGACCCCAACATCCAGCGCAAGCGCTACTGGCTGCCGGGCGAGGGCCGGTACGTCCGGCTGACGCTCAGCGCGAGGGCGATCAAGACCGTCGACGCGATCGGCGTGGAAGCGGCCGTGGCCCGGATCCGGGCACGGGGAGGGAAGGTCTGAGATGGCGAGGAAGAGCAAGATCGCGCGCAACGAGCAGCGCAGGGCGACCGTCGAGCGGTACGCGGCCCGGCGGTCCGAACTGAAGGAGATCCTGCGCAGGCCGTCCTCCATGGAGGACGAACGGACGGCCGCGCTGCGGGAGTTGCGACGCCAGCCGCGCGACGCCAGTGCCACCAGGGTGCGCAACCGCGACGCCGTGGACGGGCGGCCGCGCGGGCACCTGCGGAAGTTCGGCCTCTCCCGGATCCGCGTCCGCGAGCAGGCGCACGCGGGGTTCCTGCCGGGGGTGCGCAAGTCGTCCTGGTGAGGGGGGCTTACGGCGGGCCGGGGTGATGCCTCGTGCCCGGCGGGGCCGCCGGGTCCGCGCCGGGAGGAACCGGGCGCCCTGCGGTGCGACCAGCACCTCCCGGTCGCTGCCTGGCCCGCGGGCTTCCGGACGGAAGGCGCCGCGAGGCGCCGGTCAGGCCCCCGGCAGGGGGGAGCGCGTGCTGCTCAGCACGGGGCCGGCGAGCCCGGCGACCGCCCGCTCCAGGTCGTGCAGGTGGGCGAGGGCCCGTTCGGCGCCCGGATGGTGCTGCGGGGCCGCGAGGCCGAGGCCGGCTGCCGAGGCCGGGGCTTCGGCAGCCGGCAGGAGGGCGTGCAGTGCGGCCTCGACGCGCTGGCAGGCGGCGGTCAGCCGGGCATCGTGCGAGGCGTCGGGATCGGCGGCCACCTCGGCCAGGCCCCGGGCCTGCCGGACGCAGTCGTCCAGGTGCGCCATGACCTGGCGGGCACGCTCCTTGCGCGCCCGCAGCGGGCTGAGCGGGTGCAGCAGCGGGGCGAGCGACACGCGGACGCGGCCGAGGAGCAGTTCGAGCTCGGCGACGTGCGGGGCGGGGTCGGCGGACTCCTCCCCGGCCAGCCGCCGCGCCGATTCGGCGGTGCAGTGGCGCACGGCCAGCAGCGCCCGCCGGATCCAGGCGTCGGTGGCGGCGTGGGTCGTGACCGGCAGCACCAGGGCGACCGCGAGGGCCGCGCCCGCCGCGCCCACCAGCGTCTGCTCGAAACGCAGGAGCAGCAGGCCCGGGTGGAGGACGCCGAGCAGCCCGTAGAGCAGGGCCGCCATGACGGTCACGAAGAACATCATCCAGCTGTAGGAGGGGGCGGCCGTGTAGAAGATGCCGAAGACGCAGACGGCGACGAGGGCGGCGGTCGGCGCGGGGGCTCCGTGCAGCGGCACGGCGACGACCAGGCCGACGGCGATGCCCGCCACGGTCCCCACGACGCGGCGGAAGCCGCGCACCAGGGTCTCTCCGCGCGAGGCGGTGTTCACGAAGATCCACCAGGCGGTGCCGACGGCCCAGTACCAGCGCTCGTCGGAGACCAGGTGGCCGACGCCCAGGGCCAGGGCGCACGCGAAGGTGTTCTGGAGTGCCTGCCGCGTCGTGGGGCGCGCGAGGCCGCGTGCCGCCATGGGGGCCGGGACGGCGGCCGGCGGAAGCCGCCGCTCCAGACACCAGAACCCGAAGCGGACCAGGGCCGACGCCCCGAGGGCCAGCGCCATGGCCGCGTAGAGCTCCGCCAGCTGACCCGGTACGGCGTGCAGGAACTGCGCCATGAAGAAGGTCATGAACCCGAAGATCCCCAGGGCCTGCCCCCGGGGACCCCAGCGCCGCGCGTACACCCCGGCGAGGACCACGCCCAGGAACGCCGCGTCCCGCACCAGGGGGAGGTCGTGGAGCACCGTCGCGAGGGCGAGCACCGGGAGCCCCACGACGGGCAGGGCCGCCGTCGTGACCGCCTGGTCGCGCACCCGGGCGTCACCGACCGTGAAGAGGGCCAGCAGCGCGGTGAGACCGCCGGCGATGGCCGCGCCCAGTGAGCCGGTGGCGAGGTGCGAGACGGCCACCGCCAGTCCGACGCCGAGGACGGCCCGGGCGGAGATCCGCAGCCGGACACGGCCCGGATCCGGAGCCGCGAACATCTTCTTCAGCTTCAGCACCCTCTTCCCTCTTCCGGCCACCGGCGACGCTCGCACACGGGGGGCGTGCGCACATAAAAAGAGGCGCCGCGGGACCCCGCAGCGCCATTGACGGGATCATCAAAACATCTCAAGGCCGCTGGCTCAAGAGATGGCGGAAAAGTTGAGCCATTGGCTCAATGCGGCGCGGTGGTGATCTGCTCCGGGCAGGGCCAACGGAACAGCGGCTCCGGCGGGAGCGGCCCAGAGGCGCCCGCTCCGCCGCACGACGCGCCGCACCCCGCCGTTCCCGCAGGTCCGGGGGGTGCGGTCGAGGCGGCACGGGGTGTTGTCAGTGGTGGCCTGTAGCGTCTGGCCATATCGACGCAATGGGGGAGGCGGACGCCATGACGGACAGCGGACGGCGCGAACGGCGGGCCTACATCGGCTCGTTCACCAGAGCCGGCGGCCCGGGGATCACCGTGGCACACGTCGACGACGTCACGGGCGGGCTGACCCCCGTCCACTCCACCGACGTCGTGGCCGACTCGTCCTTCCTCGCCCTCTCGGCCGACGGAAGCGTCCTGTACACGGTCAGCGAGACGGAAGGGGGCGCGGCGGCGGCCTTCTCCCTCGCCGACCCCGACCGGCCGGAGCCGCTCGGTCCTCCCGTCCCCGTGCACGGGGACACCCCGACCCACCTCGCGCTCGCCGGTGCGTGGCTGTTCACGGCCAACTACCGCTCGGGCAGCGTCAGCGCCCTCCCCGTGGAGAAGGACGGCGGTATCGGCGCTCCGCCGGTGGTGCTGCGGCACCGGGGCGGCGGTCCGGTGGCCGAACGGCAGGCGGGCCCGCACGCGCACGCCGTGGTGCCCGACCCCTCGGGCCGGTGGCTGCTCGCCGCCGACCTCGGCACCGACTCCGTCCGGGTCTCCGCCCTCGACCCGGGGACGGGCGAGCCGGTTCCCCACCGCGAGACACGCCTCCGGCCCGGGAGCGGTCCGCGGATGCTCGTCTTCCATCCGCGCGGGCACCGGGTGTACGTCCTCAACGAGCTCGACCCGACCGTCACCGTCTGCCGGTGGGACGCGGAGTCCGGCACGCTGGAGCCGCTGGAGACGACCCCGGTCGTGACCGCGGGGACGGTGGAGCCCACCTACCCCTCCACGCCCGTGATCTCCGCCGACGGCAGATTCCTGTGGACGGCCAACCGGGGGGACGACACCCTCGCCACCCTCGCCCTCGACCCCTCCGGCGACGGGCCGCGGCTGCGCGCCACCGTCGGCTGCGGCGGGCACTGGCCGCGGCACCTCGCCGCGCACCCGGACGGGCGGCTGCTGTACGCGGCGAACGAGCGCTCAGGTGACGTCACCTGGTTCACGGTCGACCCCGACACCGGCATACCGCGGCACGCGGGCTCGATCGCCGCGCCGGCCGCCTCCTGCGTGCTCTTCGCCTGAGCCTTGAGCCTTGAGCCCTGAGCCCGGCGGGGGTCGGTCAGGCTCCGGGTGCCGGGGTCGCCGAGGCGCCCTCGCGAGCTCCCGGACCCGGACCGCGGACATCGCGGTGGCGTCGCCGCGCGCCGGGGCCCGGCGGGCGTCGTCCTTCCGCGACCGGTTGGCAGCCGAGTTCGGTGCCGCTCCTCCCGGCGCGGCACCGGGGGAGGCCGCGCTGGGCCCTGCCAAGCCGGCCGCAATGGCATCCACGCGTCCACGACGGCCGCGACCTGGCCGTCGGCGGGCCAGGCGGCCGAGACGGAGACCAGGAGGCGGTGGTGGCCGCGCAGTTCCGCGGGCGACGAAGCGGGCCGCCCGCGACACCATGCGGAGAGATCGGGCCGTGAAACGCGGGAAGGGCCTCCTCGGAGGCCCCTCCCGGCGATCACACCGTGGTTCAGCGCAGTGACGCGCCCAGCGGCGCGGCCTGGAGCGTGATGCCCAGCAGCTCCGTGTACTTGGCGAGGGCGAGCTTGCCGATCGCCGGGTAGGCGCCCAGCGGCTCGGCCGCCGCGCAGCCCGCCTCCTTGGCGGCCATCGAGGGCAGCGCCTCGTCGGCCTCCGGGCCGATCAGGCAGGGCGCGAGCGCCAGGTTCCGGGAGCCCGAGGCGCGGAGCTCGTCGGCGGCGCGGGCGACGGCACCCTCCTCGTCGAGCCCGGCGGCCAGCACGGGCACGGCCAGGCGCGCGGACAGCAGCATGCCGGTGATGCCCGCCGCCTGCACCGCCTCCGGGCCGCCGACCGTGGCGAGGACGATCCCGTCGGCGGCGGTTGCGACGGTGAACAGCCGGGCGCGGTCGGCGCGGGCCAGGCCCGCCTCCGAGAGGCGCACGTGCAGGGCCTCGGCGAGCAGCGGGTGCGGACCGAGGGTGTCCGTCAGCTCGAAGGCCGACCCGGCGCTCACGACCGACTGGCGTATACGGCGCAGCACGGCCGTGTCGGGGCCCGCCAGCAGCGGCACCACCACGGCGGCCGGGCCGCGGGCCCAGGCCGCGGCGTCCTCGTCGGACGCCTGCTGGGCTTCGCTCGTGCGAGCGCTGTGCTGGGCGGCGGCGTAGCCGAGCACGGAGTCCAGCGCCGGGTACCCTCCGGCGTCGCCCTCGGCGTCCACATAGCCGATGCGCGCGTCGAGGCCCGGCAGCTCCGAGCAGGCGATGCTGAGGGTCTCCTCGGCCAGACGGCGCGCGGACGGCCCGGGTGCGCCGGGCACCGCGAGCACAAGCGGGGGCGCGGCCGCCGGCGCGGTCACGGGCTCCGGCCTCCGGTGCCGTCCGGACTGACGGGGTCGGGGCATTCGTACTGGCAGGCCGGACGTGGGCCCTGTGGGGGAGCTCATGGCGCCGCATGTTATCCGGTCGGGAACGGGCCCGTTCGGGTGGGGGGCGTTTGAGCCACCTCTGTCCTGATTTATTCGGTGGTTCATCCGATCACCGGAGAGTGTGACCGGGTGGCGCGGTGGACGGCGTGCCGGTCGTGACGCGCAGCAGCGCGCCGTCGACGGGCAGCAGCAGACGGTCCGTCACCAGTGCCGCGGCGATGCGTGACGCACCGTCCAGGGGGGTGCCCGCGGCGGCCACCGGACGCGCGTGGGGAAGTTGCTTCCGCAACTCCTGACGGAGTGGCAGCAGCAGGGGATCCCCGATTCCCGCCAGTCCTCCGGTGAGCGCCACCGCGGGAGTCCGCGCGCTGGGCCCGCCCTGCTCCGGGGGACGGCAGACCGCGGCGGCGGCCCCGGCGATATGGCGTGCGGCCGAGCGCAGGATGCCCGCCGCGACGGGGCAGGCCGCCGCGCAGCGTCCGACCTCGGGGGCGAAGGACGCCAGTACGGCCGCCCGGTCGGGCCGGGGGTAGAGCGCCCCCGGCAGGTCCGGCGCGGGACCGAACACGGCCTCCAGCCGGGCCAGCAGGGCCGCCGAACCGCCGGCCCGTCCGTCGTACGCCCGCAGCGCCGCCTCCAGCCCCGCCCGGCCGATCCAGGCACCGCCCCCGGAGTCGCCCAGGAGGTGCCCCCAGCCGTCCGAGCGCCGCCAGCCGCCGCCCGGTACGAGGTCGGTGCCGAGGGCGACCAGCCCGGTCCCGGCGGCGATCACCGCGCCCGGACGCTGGCCGAGGGCCCCCGCGTACGCCGTCACGGCGTCGGAGGCCAGCGCGAGCCGGGGAGCGCCCACTTCGGCGCTCAGCGCGCCCGGCAGCACGGCCCGGAGGTCGTCGCCGAGCGTCACCATGCCGGCGGCGCCCACACAGACGGCCGCGCAGCCGTCCGCGCCCGCCTGCCGCAGCAGTTCCCGGGCGGCCGGCAGGACCCTGTCGAGCAGGGCGCGCGCGTCGATCCCCCGGTCGCCGACCGGCACCGGTTCGGGGGAGGACCAGGTCAGCGTGGGGCCGTCGCCGTGCGCCGGGGCGAGGGCCACACGGAGACCGGAGCCCCCCGAGTCGACCGCCAGCACTTGAGCGGACGTCAGCCCCATGGCGCCGCCGGGACGTTCGTACGGTCCGTCATGGCGGGCACCCTACCCCCGCGGGTCAGGGGATCCGCCAGTCCACCGGAGCCGAACCCAGCCCGGCCAGCAGGTCGTTGGCCCTGCTGAACGGCCGCGACCCGAAGAAGCCGCGGTCCGCGGACATCGGCGACGGATGCGCCGACTCCACGCACGGCACGCCCCCCAGCAGCGGGCGCAGATTGCGCGCGTCGCGGCCCCAGAGGATCGCCACCATGGGCCGGCCGCGGGCCACCAGAGCGCGGATCGCCTGCTCCGTGACCTCCTCCCAGCCCTTGCCCCGGTGGGCGGCGGGCTTCCGGGGAGCGGTCGTCAGGGCCCTGTTGAGCAGCAGGACGCCCTGGCGCGTCCACGGCGTCAGGTCGCCGTTGGACGGCCTCGGCAGCCCCAGGTCGTTGTGCAGCTCGCGGTATATGTTCTCCAGGCTGCCCGGCAGCGGTCGCACCTCCGGCGCGACGGAGAAGCTCAGGCCGACGGCGTGGCCCGGTGTCGGATACGGGTCCTGGCCGACGATGAGGACCCGGACGTCGTCGAACGGCTGCTGGAAGGCGCGCAGTACGTGGGCGCCGGACGGCAGATAGGTCCGGCCGGCCGCGATCTCGGCGCGCAGGAAGTCGCCCATCGCGGCGATCCGGCCGGCCACCGGTTCCAGTGCCTTGGCCCAGCCGGGTTCGACGATCTCGTGCAAGGGACGTGCAGCCACGGCTGCGACCCCTCCCTGTCCATGGAGTTGCGGAGCGGTGACGCGGGCCGGCGGCGGCCGGTGTGCGGGGCACGGTCCGGCGCGCGGCGGGATCCGCGTAGGGGAGAGATCGTACGCGAGCGGGGGAGGCCGCCCGTACCCCGGGCGGCGTACGGTGCCCGGGGGCGTGGGGCGTGGTATGCGTCCGTCACAGGACGCAGATGAGGTCGAGGACGTCGAGGAGGCAGGCGGCCCGGCCGTCGGCGGGCCGGGCGTGGGTGCCCAGGCTCGTGAGCCCGGGCACTCCGGAGGCCGGCACCGGAGTGGCGAGCAGGGCGACGGTCGCGGCGGCCCCGATCGCGGCGGCGAGGATACGGCGCATGAACGGCCCTCCCGGACAGGGCGGTTGGGTCACGCCGAGGGTTCCCCCGCCGGATGCCGCCATGCGCTCTTTCACCCGCACAGGGGGTGGGGTGAACGCATTCCCGAAACCGCGGGTGTTCAGCTCCGGTGCCCGTGCCAACAGGGCGCGCTGCCGGGGGAGATGAGGTCTCGTCCCGTACCTCAGCTCTGTCCGCGGGCCGCCACGAGCAGACCCTCCCAGTCCGGGATCTTCACCGTGCCCCGGCCCAGGTTCCGGCCGAGGGCGTGCTCCGCCGCCTCGATGCCCAGCCAGCCCGGCCACTCCACCGGTTCCAGCCCCGCCGCCCGCAGTGCCGTGAGCGGGTCGCCGGCGGGCGGACCGGCGGCCAGCAGGGCGGGGGCGTCGGCGAGCAGGGAGGTCACGGTCTCCTTGGCGCAGGGGCGGTTGGTGCCGATCACACCGGTCGGGCCGCGCTTGATCCAGCCCGCCACGTACTCGCCGGGCGACGGGGAGCCGTCCCGCAGCACGCGTCCCGCCTCGTGCGGCACGGTCCCGGTCTCCTCGTCGAACGGCAGACCGGCGATCGGCACGCCGCGGTAGCCCACCGAACGCAGCACCAACTGCGCCTCGACGTCCTCGAATTCACCCGTTCCCGCCACCCTGCCGGTGGCGTCGAGTACGGTCCGTTCGAAGCGCACCGCCCGTACCGCGTCGTCCCCCAGCACGGCGACGGGCCGCAGGAAGAAACGCAGGTGGATCCGGCGCCCGTGGTCCGGGGCCGGTCGCCGCGACCACTCCCGCAGCACCTCCACGTTGCGGCGGCCGGCCGCCGACAGCCCGGAGGGGTCGTCCCACGCCGGGTCCAGCGCCGCCTCCTCGGCCCGTACGACCGCCTGCACGCCGTTCAGCGCGCCGAGCTCGCGGAGCTCCTTCGTGGTGAACTTCGCGTGCGCCGGGCCGCGCCGGCCCACCATGTGGATGTCCGTCACCCGGCTCGCGGCCAGCGCCGTCAGCGCGGCGTGCGGCACGTCGGTCGCCCGGAACTCGTCGGCGCCCCGGGCCAGCACGCGGGCCACGTCGACGGCCACGTTGCCGACGCCGATGACCACGGCGGAGCGGGCGGGCAGGGCGAAGCCGTCCGGCGGGGCGTCCGGGTGGGCGCTGTACCAGGAGACGAAGTCGGTGGCCGACCAGCTGCCCGGCAGATCCTCGCCGGGGATGCCCAGCCGCCGGGCGGACGCCGCCCCCACGCAGTAGACCACCGCGTGGTACAGCTCCCGCAGCCGGCGCGGGGAGACCTCGCCGGGGCCGTCCCCGGCCCGGACGTTGCCGTAGAAGGTGATGGCCGGGTGTTCCAGGGCCGTACGGAGGGTGCCCTGGAGGGACTTGATCTTCTCGTGGTCCGGGGCGACCCCGTAGCGCACCAGCCCGTACGGGCAGGGCAGCCGGTCCAGTACGTCGACCGTCACCCCGGGCACGGTCTCCTGCTCGACCAGGGACTGGGCGGCGAAGACTCCGCTCGGCCCCGATCCCACGACTGCGACACGAAGCACGGAGGTCTCTCCTTCCGGAGGGCTGCGTCCAGCATCGCACCGCCGTCCCGGCGCGGCAGCTTCCCCGCGCCGTTCAGACCCCCGGCGGCGGTGGCTCGGGGCCGGGCGGCAGACCGAGCCCCCAGTCCAGCCCGTAGCGCTGGAACAGCTCGGACCGCAGCCGTTCCGGCGGCATCGGCGCGCCGGGCAGCAGGACCGCCACCACCGCGCCCATGAGCAGGGCCCGCAGCAGCCGGTAGTCGGTCTCCGGGTCGCCCGACCCGTACCGCTCGACGGTGTCCCGGAGCAGGAACGCCACGCGCTGCTGTTCGGGGCACTGGATGAGCCCCTCGGCCTGGAGGATGCCCGCCATGTGGGTGCGCATCAGGCGGGGGCGGTCCCGGGCGAGCCCGAGGATCGCGTCGATCGCCCGTGCCATGCGTTCACGCCCGTCCCGGCTCACCGGTTCGCGCTCCAGGACCGCCGCGAGCTCCATATGCATCAGCCGGTGCACGGCCGACTGGAGCAACTGCCGTTTGCCGGGGAAGTAGTACGAGACGAGACCGCGCGCCGCGCCGGCCCGTCCGGCGATGTCCGCGAGGGTCGTCGCCTCGTAACCGTATTCATCCACCAGTTCGATGGTCGCCTGGAGAAGCCGCTCGCGGGACCGGCGGCGCAACTCCTCATTGACCGACGCACTGCGGGGCGACATGCTGTAACTCCTGCGTTGACTGGCTCCGAGCCAATACACTCAGGAGGGTACCGGTCGGCCCGTCCGCCGAGCAGGTGGGGGCCCGGTACATCCGCTGATTCGGGCGACGCGGGGGATCGCCCGAATCAGCGGCCCCGCACGCTCCGCGGCACAGGAGCTCCCACCGCCGTCCTGCGCAAGACCGCGGGACCGGCCGCTTCTCCTGACGGCCGGAGGGTCGGCCGATGCCCCCCAAGCCCCTCCCTGTCCCCGCCTCACCGGCCGTCGCCGGAACGAACGGCCGGGGCGGTCCTGGCGGCCGGACCGGTCCCGCGGCACGCTCCGGACATGGGGGGACACGAGGTACCGCGCACCGCCGGCGTACCGGACGGCGACGACGAAGGCATCAGCGCCCGGCGGCCGGACACACCGGCCTGCCCGGACTGCGGTCGGCCGCAGGAGCTCCGGCCGACCGCGGCCGGGCACTGGGTGCTCCTCGAACCGGAACCGCTGCCCGTCGCCGAAGTGCCGGACGGCAGGCAGTGGTTCCTGGGCGAGGACGGACGGGCCGTCGGGCGCCGGCGCGGCGCGCCGCCGCCGTCCGAGCAGTGCCGCATCGCCCACCTGCCCGTCTGCGGCCGCCAGGAGTTCTCCGCGCACCGGGCACCCCTCTGCAACGCGGTTTGGCTGGGGAACCGCGCGCGGGAGGGGCTGCCGTACGAATGACCGCCCGGGGGCTCCCGGCGTCACGTCCGTGCGCCGCCCCGGCGGCCGGCCGGCACAAGGGCCGCGACAGGGCCGCCGGCCGGCACCTCGCGCCCGCCGTCGAGCAGCCGCGGCGCCGCGGCGGCGGCCAGCGTGGCGACGGCCGAGGAGGCGAGGACGATGCTCCAGGCCACCGGACCGAGCGGGGTACAGCCGAAGAAGTGGCTGACGCCGGGGGTCTGCACCACGGCGAGGAGCGCCAGGGCCGAGAGCCCCGCGGTGGTCAGGACGAGCGGACTCCGCCAGTCCGTGGTGAGGGTCTGACCGAGCTGGGTGAGGACCAGGGCCGCCAGACCCATCGTTCCCGCCCGGCCCCGACGGCCCGTCACCCGGCCGAACTGCCAGGCCGCCGCGGCGCCGAGCGCGGTGGCGGTGCCGCGCACTGCCAGCGCGCGGGCCAGGTCGCGGCCCAGCAGCGCGGGCACGGGACCCGCGGCGAGGTCGTCCTCCTCGGCCGTGCGGGCGAGGGCGATGGCCAGCGCGGGCAGCATGTCGGTGAGCAGGTTGACCAGGAGGAACTGGCGCGTGCCCAGCGGCGCGCGCCCGGAGAGCGCCGTGCCGAGCAGCGTGAACGCGACCTCGCCCGCGTTGCCGCCGACCAGGACGGCGACCGCGTCCCGGACGCTGCGCCACAGCGCCCGGCCCTCCAGCAGGGCGTCCACGATCAGGCGCGGGTCGGGGTCGGCGAGGACGAGGTCCGCCGCGGCCCGCGCGGACGTGGAACCGTGGGCGGACAGCCCGATGCCCACGTCCGCGAGCCGGATGGCGGCGGCGTCGTTGATGCCGTCCCCCGTCATGGCCACCACATGGCCGGTGGCCCGCAGGGCGTGGACGATGCCGGCCTTCTGCTCGGGGGAGACCCGGGCGAACACCGTGGCGCGCGCGACGCGGGCGAGGCGCTCCGGCTCGGGGAGGGTGTCGAGTTCCGGGCCGGTCACCACCCTGTCGGCGGGCACGCCCAGTTCGCGGGCGACGGCGGCCGCCGTCACCGGATGGTCACCGGTGATCATCACAACGCGGGTGCCCGCCTCGGTGAGCCGCCGGACGGCGTCCGCGGCACCCGGGCGCGGGGTGTCGGCGAGCCCGAGGAACCCGACCAGCGTCAGATCGCGGACGAGCTCCGGAAGGCCGGACTCCGCGTCGGCCCCGGCGGGAGGCCGCGCCTCGGCGACGGCCAGCACGCGCAGCCCGTCGTCCGCGAGCCGCCGCACCAGCTCCTGGGCGGCGCGGAGTTGACCCGGCCCGAACGGCTCGGGGGAGCCGTCGTCGGACGCCACCGCGGCGCAGCGGGCGAGCACCGTCTCGGGCGCGCCCTTGACCGTGAGCAGGGGCGGGCCGCCGTCGGTGCCGAGGGAGGCGGAGTAGCCCCGGCCGGTCTCGAAGGGCAGTTCGGCGGTCAGCCGCCAGTCGCGGTCGGGGCCGCAGTGCGCGGCGGCCGCGTCCAGGACGGCCCGGTCGGTGGCGTGCGGCGGGGGCCGGCCGGGCGAGGGCGGGGGACAGGCGCGGGCCGCGGTCCGCAGGATCCGCCGCCCCGACGGGTCGTCCAGGGACGGTTCACGGCCGAGGGCGGCCGGCCGGGTGACGGCGAGACGGCCCCGGGTCAGGGTGCCCGTCTTGTCGAAGCAGACGGTGTCGACGCGGCCGAGGGCCTCCAGCGCCCGGGCGGACCGGGTCAGGATGCCGCGCTGCGAGAGCCGCCGCGCGGCCGCCGACTGGGCGACGGTGGCGACGAGCGGCAGCCCTTCCGGGACGGCGGCCACCGCGACGGCCACCCCGGAGGCGACCGCCTGCCGCAGGGGGAGCCCGCGCACCAGCCCGAGGAGGGTCACCGCGCCGCCCCCGACGGCGACCGCGGGCAGCGCGGTCCTGGTCAGGGCCGCGAGGTGCGCCTCGATGCCGGGTGCCGCGACGGCGTCGCCGACCAGGTCCGCGGCCCGTCCGGCCTCCGTCTGGGCCCCGGTGGCCACGACGACCGCGTACCCGGTCCCCGCCAGCACGGTGCAGCCCTGGTAGACCATGCAGGACCGTTCGGCGAGGTCGGCGCCCGGCGTCGCCCGCGCGTCCTTGGCGACGGGCGCGGACTCGCCGGTCAGCGGGGACTCGTCGAGTTCGAGCCGGTCGGCGGCCACGATCCGGGCGTCCGCCGGGACGACGTCGGTCGGGCCCAGCGCGATGACGTCCCCGGTCCGCAGCTCCTCCGCGGCGACCGTGCGGACGGGCGCGGCTCCCAGGGAGGCGAGGAGCCCGTCCGGGGCCGGACCGGGCGGGTGCCACGTCAGGCGCCGGGCGGTGGGCCGTTCTGCGAGGAGCAGCCCGCGCAGGGCCTGCTCGGCGCGCAGCCGCTGCACCCCGCTGATCAGGGCGTTGCCGGTCATCACGCCGCCCACCAGGGCGGAGTCGACCGTGGAGCCGACGGC
This sequence comes from Streptomyces sp. I05A-00742, assembly GCF_013055795.1. Taxonomy (GTDB): domain Bacteria; phylum Actinomycetota; class Actinomycetes; order Streptomycetales; family Streptomycetaceae; genus Streptomyces. The sequence continues at coordinate 19,821 of NZ_JABETO010000038.1, read as the reverse complement.
GACGGAGGCGGCCGCGCCGAGGGTGAGCACCGGGGTGAGCGGATCGCGGAGCTCTTCGCGGACCGCGCCCAGCAGCCGTCCCGAGGCACGGGCCGGCGGCCCCAGGACGGGCAGCCGGGCCACGGCGGCGGCCGGCGAGCGGCGCCGGGCGGGTGCCGCCCGGGCCGTCCCGGGACCGGCGGAGGCGCGCAGGAGGGACAGGGTCTCCTCCGCGCCGAGCGCGTGCCAGGTCCCCCGGACGCGGCCGGGCGGCAGCGGGCGGGCGGCCACCCGACGGGCGGCCTGGAGGCCGTCGGCCATGGCGAGGAGGGCGGCGCCGTGCACCGGCGAGGTGACGAGACCGGCCTGGCCGTGCCGGGCCCCGCCCGTCGCGATCAACGCCCCCAGCAGGGACCCGCCCACGGACAGCCGGGCGGACCTGCCGCTGACCTCGCGCGCCGGTTCCAGGGCGGCCAGCAGCCGCCAGACCAGGGCGAGTCCGGGACCGCAGATCAGGTGGGCGGACCAGCACACCCCGCCCGTCGCACCGGGGCCCGGCGGTACGTGGACGCCGACGTCGGCGGCGGCCAGCGCCCCGTCCGCGCCGCCGCTGACGAGCAGCACCACCTCCCCGTCGCGCTGGAGCCGCCGGACCTCCTCGGCCAGGGGCACGTCGGCGGGCACCGTCCGGTGGGCGCGCGGCAACAGCTCGCCGGCGCTGGCGTGTTCGGTGAGGAGCACCCGGCGGGTGGGGCCGCGGGCGACGGCGAGGAGGGCGTCGGCCAGCGGGTCCAGCGCGCAGCCGACCAGGAGCCGGCCCGCGCGTTCCCCGTCCGGGGCCCACAGGTCCAGGGGCAGGCCCCCGGCGGCGTCCGGGCGTCCCGGCGGCGCGTCGCGGGCGCGCTCCAGCCGCCATCCGCCGGACGACCACGGGCCCGGGCCGCGGAGCTCGCCGAGGGTGAGCCGGGCCAGGACGCGGTGGGCCGCGCTCCAGACGGCCGCCTCGTCCCGGCCGCCGGTGGCGGCGGCCGACAGCAGCCGGGGACGCGGGGTGCACAGCACCGGCGCGTCGATCAGCACGGCCGTGACCCGGTCGAGCCGGCGGAGGGCGGCCGCGTCCATCGGCACCGCGCCCGCCCGGGCCAGGTCCCGGGCCAGCCGGGCGACGAACGCCTCCCGGCCGGCCTCGGCGGCCCTGGGCGCGGTGGCCACGACGGTGCGGGCGGCCCGTTCGTGGTCGCGGGTCCAGGCGAGCAGTCCGCCGGCGCCCAGCAGGGCCGTCAGCGAGGTGCGCCGGCCGCAGGACTCGACGGGGCCCTCGGGGAGGGGGACGGGCCGGGCGGGGCGCTCGGGGGCCTGCCGGGGAAGGCCGTCGCGCTCGACGAGCTCGGCCTCGCGCAGGGCCCACACGCCCTGCCGGGCGTGGATCTCAGCGAGCTGCCAGAGCCGGCGCACCAGGTCCAGCGTCAGCGGCGCGGTGCCCCGGGTCAGCGCGTGCACCGTCGCGTTGGAGGCCGCGAGCAGGGCCTCGGCGTGCTCCCGGCCCAGCCGGTCCTCCAGGAGGCGGCGCAGCCGGGGCTGTGTCTCGGCCAGCACCGCGGGCAGCCGGAGGGACGGCGGCAGGGCGGGCAGCGGGCTCAGCCGGCGGGCCGTCGAGCACACCAGCCCCACGCAGTCGGCCGCGAGCGCCACCTTCGCCAGGGTGGCGGGCACCTCGTCGAACGGCGGGCGCGGGCCGCCGGCACCGAACGTCCCGGCGCCGAGGTGTTCCTCCTCGATCCGCTCCACCAGCTCCAGCAGATCGCCGACGGGGACGCGGTCCTCGTCCGCGTCGACGACCAGATGCCCGAGCACCGCGTTGACCTCGGCCCAGCGCACCCCCTCCAGCCGGCGCAGCGCGGTGCACAGGGCCGTCGCGAGCCGGTCGTGCCGCTCGTCACCGCCGGCCAGGCCCCGTACCTCCAGGTGGGTTCGTCCGGCGCTCGTCCACACCCGGCGCCGGGCGCGGTCCCGGCCCGCGTCGGCGAGCACGGCGGCCGCCTCGGACAGCCCGGACGACAGCCCGGTCAGGGCCTCGTCCGCCGTCCGGCGTCCCCAGCGGAGCGCACCGGCCGCCCCGTCGGCCGCGGCGCCCAGCGCCCGGACCGGTCCCAGGAGGGCCGAGCCGACGAGGACCGGCACCACCGCGCTCCACGACCGCACCAGGACCTCCTCCGCGCCGCACGCGTTCCGTGGTGCGGAGCGCCGGGTGGCGGGGCCACGTGAGAGGCGAATGCACCAAAAATGAACATAATGAGAAAAGTGCATGAATGCCTGCATGTGCGGCAGGGCATTTGAGGGACATCCGTGCATTGGAGGGACATCCGTGAGCCACCACACCAAGCACGCCCACAAGCACTCCTCCCGGCAGCACCAGGGGCACCCCGCGGACCACCGGGACACCGGCCGCTCCGAGAGCGCGGAGCACCACCACGAGGAGGACGTCCACCGGCCCACCGCGTCGGTCGTCCACCGGGACGGGCAGCGGACCGTCACCGTCACCATCCCCGTCGACTCCGTCGCCGGCACCGCCCTCAAGGCCGTCAAGCTGCCGGTCACTGCGGCCCAGCGGATCCTCCCCGCCAAGGGCGGGCTGCCGCTCTACCTCGGCGTCGGCGCCCTCGGCGTGGCGGGCGTCCTGGAGTGGCCGGTGGCGGCGGGCATCGGGATCGGGTACGCCGTCCTCCGCAAGGGCGGCGACCTCAGACCGCCGCCGGGCAGGGCGAGGGCGTGAGCGGCCGGGGGTTCCCGCCGCCGGACGCCGTACGGCATGGCCGTCCCGCCCGCGGGTACCCGGAGGGCGCCGCGCGGGCGGCCGCCGCGGAAGGGGAAGCAGCATGAGCGACACGACACCGTCCCAGGCCGAGGGGGAGCGCGACGACGAGCCCCCCGAGCGGGTGCACCCGCAGACACCGCGGACCACGCCCTCGCAGGCGGAGGGCGAACGGGACGAGAACGACGAGAACAAGAAGGACCCGGAGCCGAAGGGCCGCTGAGCGGACCCGACCGCTCAGGGGTGCTGCCGGCGCCCCGCCGGGAGCGCCCGCCCCCTGCGGCGCCAGACCACCAGCACGGCCGCGAGGCCGGTGACCGCGATGAACGCCACCGCCGCGACGAAGGCGGGGGAACCGGGCGACGCCGCGTGGCTGCCCGCGATCACGTAGGCCGTGGTGCTCGGCGCGCTGCCCAGGGCGGTGGCCAGCAGGAACGGCGTCCAGCCCACCCGTGACACCGCCGCGCAGTAATTGGCCGCGGCGAAGGGCACCCCGGGGAAGAGCCGCACCGCCAGCATGGAGCGGAAGCCGTGCCGGCTCAGTTGCCGGTCCGCGCTCCGCAGCCACCGGGCGCGGAGCAGCGGACGCAGGGCCCGCTGTCCGAGCAGCCGGGCGAGGCCGAACGAGGCCGCCGAGCCCAGGACCGTGCCCAGAAGGGCGGCCAGGGCACCGGTCTGGGTGCCGAAGAGCGTGCCGGCCGCGACGCTCAGCACCGGGCGGGGCACGAACGCCGCGGTGCACAGCCCGTACGCCGCCGAGAACAGGACGAAGGCGAGGCCGTGGGGCACCCCGGCCGGCAGGCCCTCCGAGAGCAGCCGTTCGGGATGGCAGGACAGGACGGTCGCCACGGCACCGGCGACGATCACCACCAGCAGGGCCAGCCGGGACCAGGGGGAGAGCAGAGCACGCGCGAGGCGCCGCTCGGCGGGGCCGGGGGAGGGCGCGGCGGAATCGTGCACCGAAGGAGCGTAACCGACACGGAGGCACCCGCGGTGTGATCGACGGATGAAGTGAGGGGCGCGTCGGGGGCGTTCCCCGGGCCCCGACCCGGGGTGGGGCCGGGGCGGCGGCGAAAACCATTCGACGCCTCCCGCGGCGTGAGCGAGCATCAGAAGCATGCTCCGGTACGTCCCTTGCGCGAGGAGGCCCGCCCCCGCGGGCCCGCCGAGGGCTGCCCGCATCGCCAGTGCTCCCATGCCCTCCGGCACGCCCGTCCCGACGCGACGCTGACCCTTCCCGGATCGCCCCCGGCGGCCCCGTACGGGGAGGGTCGGCCAGGCCCCGGGGCCCACGACGATCGCGTCCGACGCAGTACCGGAGAACCGGAGACCCGCACATGTCCCAGCAGGCGCACACCCCTCCCAAGACCCACCTCAACATCGGCACCCTCGGTCACCTCGGCCATGGCAAGACCACGCTCACCTCGGCCATCACCAAGGTGCTCGCCGACCGGGGCACGGCCGCCTTCCTCCCCGTCGCCCGCATCGACCGGACGTCCGAGGAGGCCGCCCGCGGGCTCACCGTCCACACCACGCACCTGGAGTACGGGACCGAGTTCCGGCATTACGCCCACGCGGACCTGCCGGGGCACCCGGCCTTCACCACCCGCGTGATCGCGGGGGCCGCCCCCCTCGACGGGGCGATCCTCGTCGTCTCGGCGGTCGACGGCGTCATGCCCCAGACCGTCGAACACGTCCTGCTCGCCCGGCAGATGGGCGTCGGGTACCTCGTCGTGGCACTCAGCAAGGCCGACGCCGCCCAGCCGGAGCTGACCGCCCTCGTCGAGCTCAGGGTCCGCGACCTGCTGTCCGCGCACGGCTACCCGGGCGAGCTGACCCCGGTCGTCCGCGTCTCCGCCCGCGGCGCCCTGGCCGGCGATCCGCGCTGGACCGCCACGATCGAGGCGCTGCTCGACGCGGTCGACACCTACGTACCCGTACCGCCACGACGTACCGACGCGCCCTTCCTGCTCCCGGTGGAGCGGGTACGGATCGTCCGCGGGGTGGGCACCGCCGTCACCGGCGTCGTCGAACGCGGCACCGTGCGCCTCCGTGACCTGGTGGAGGTCCCCGAGGCGCTGGACCACAGCGTGTGGGTGACCGGGCTGGAGAGCTTCCGCCGCCCCGTGGAGACCGCCCGGGCGGGCGACCGGGTCGCCCTGCTGCTCCGCGGGCTGCAGGGGCACGAACTCCGGCGCGGGGACGTCGTCGTCGCGCCGGGCAGTGTCACCGTGCGCCGGCGCTTCACGGCGCGCCTCCATGTGCTCACGCCGGCGGAGGGCGGCCGGCACACGCCCCTGGCGAGCGGCTACCGCCCCCAGTTCCACTTCCGCACGGCCGACGTCACGGGCGGCCTCGACCTCGGCCCGCGCGGCCTCGCCCGGCCCGGCGGGACCGTGTCCCTCACCGCCGTCCTCGACCGCCCCGTGCTGCTCGAACCCGGACTCGCCTTCGCCCTCCGCGAGGGCGGCCGGACCATCGGCACGGGCGCCGTGACCGCCACCGAGGAGTGATGCCACGGAGGAGTGACGCCCCGGACCGCGGCACCGGGCGGTCCGCCCGCCTCGGCACAATGGGGACGTGGACGAACCGATACCCGTGACCCGTGACGTGGACGGCGGCACCGCCAAGCTGCTGCCCGACATCGACCGTGAGCGCGCCTGGCTGCTGACGGTCGACGGCGCGCCCCAGTCCTACGTCGACCTCGGGGATCCCGAGCACCTCGAATTCGAGTACGCCCGGCGGGTCGGCCACGTCCTCGACGCCGCGGCACCGCCGGGCCGCCCGCTGGACGTGCTGCACCTCGGCGGCGGCGCGCTCACCCTGCCGCGCTACACCGCCGCCACCCGGCCGGGCTCCCGGCAGCTCGTCGTCGAGGCCGACCGCGGGATCGTCGCCCTCGTCGCCGAACACCTCCCGCTGCCCGCCGGTTCAGGCGTCACGGTCCGCGCCGACGACGCCCGGGCCGCGCTGGAGGAGGCGCCCGACGCGTCGGCGGACGTGATCGTCGGCGATGTCTTCGGCGGCTCCCGGGTGCCCGCGCACCTCACCTCCGTCGAGTACGCCCGGTCGGTCGCCCGGGTGCTGCGCCCCGGCGGCCTGTACGCGGCCAACCTGGCCGACGGCGCGCCCTTCGGCTTCCTGCGCTCCCAGGTCGCCACGTTCGCGGCCGTCCTCCCCCGGCTGTGCCTGATCGCCGAGGCGTCCGTGCTGCGCGGCCGCCGGTTCGGCAACGCGGTCCTCGTCGCGTCCACCGCGGACCTGCCCCTGGACCCCCTCGCCCGGCGCGCCGCGGCGGACGCGTTCCCGGCACGGGTCGTGCACGGGGACGCGCTCGACCGCTTCACCGCGGGGGCGGCTCCGGTGGGCGACGCGGACGCGGTCGGCTCCCCGGAGCCGCCGGGCGGGGCGTTCGGCGTGGGATGAGCCCCCGGACACGACAGAGGGGCGAGCCGGGGAACGCCCCGGCCCGCCCCGAAGTCCTGCGGTCAGGAGCTCTCCAGCGGGCGGAGGGAGCTCATGATCTTCTTGATGGTCGCCTCCGGCAGCTCGTCCGGCGTGCCCTTGACGCTGTAGAGGATCCACGTGGCGTAGTCGCCGTTGGTGTCCTTGTAGGTCATGGCGACGGCCTTGCCGTCGGTCGAGCACTTCCCCGTCTTCTTGACGCCGGTGACGGTGGCGGTGGCCATATGGCCGGACAGCCCGTGGTCGCTCTTAAATGCCGTGGCCTCGGACTTCTTGAACGTCCCGGTCTTCTTCTGGTCGAACGCCGCCCATACCCAGCTGAGCGCCTCGGCCTCGGCGGCGCTGGACTCGTCCTTCGCGCCCTGCGCGCCCTTGGTGCCTGTCGCCCCCATGTTGTTGTGCTCCTCGCACACGTTCTGCTTGTAGGTGGCGGGGCCCGTCATGACCGCGGCGGGTTTGGGGAGGAGGAGCGACTTGTCGTTCTTGGCGCTCTCGTCAGTGATGCTGAACTGCCGGGAGGGGCCGCCCACCTCCCAGTCCGGCGGGACGTCGAAGGCGTTGTGCCGCTTCGTGTTGACGACGACCTTCCAGCCGTCGATCACCGGCTTGATGCTGTCCCCGCCCCGCGGGTTGTCCTCCGGCGACGCCTGGCCGGAGGGGCTCTGGCTCGCGGGGGCGGACGCGGGGGCTGAGGCCGGGGCCGACGCCGGTGGCTTGGGATCGTTCCGGGCGGAGGTCTTCTCGTCGTCGTCCTTCAGCACCACGAAGCCGGTGACCGCCGCGGCGGCCACCACCGCGAGCGCCGCGGTGACCGCGATGACGGTGGTGCGCTTCCCGCCGCCCCCGCCCGGCCGCTGCGGTGCGCCGGGCGGGGCGGCCGGCGTCTGCCACTGCGGTGCGCCCGGCTGCCCGGGCCCCGGTCCACCGGGCTGGGCGTATCCACCGGGCTGGGCGTAGGGGTTCTGCTGCTGAGGACCCGGCTGCTGGTACGGATTGGGCTGGTACCCCGGCTGCTGCGGGTACGGATGAGGTTGCTGCGGGTTCTGCTCGCCCCCGTTGGCGGGCTGCTGTCCTGGCCACATGGCCGACAACCATAAGGGGCAGAGGTGACGTACGTGATCGCCGACCCTTTCCGCCCACCCCTACCGGCTGGTAACTTCGGCGCATGTCTGAGACCCAGCCCTCGATCGGCGAACTGCTCGCGGCCACCGTCCCGATGGTCCGCACGCTCAACCTCGTATACGAGGAGACCACCCCGGAGCGGGCCGTGCTGCGCCTGCCGGACCAGCCGGAGTACCAGAACCACGTGGGCGGCCCGCACGCCGGCGCGATGTTCACCCTCGCCGAGTCGGCGAGCGGCGCGGTCGTCCTCGGGGCCTTCGGCGACCAGCTCTCGCGGGTCGTACCGCTCCCGGTCCGGGCCGAGATCGCCTTCAAGAAGATCGCCCAGGGGCCCGTCACCGCCACCGCCGTCCTCGGCCGGCCGGCCGCCGACGTGCTCGCCGAGCTGGACGCCGGAGAGCGCCCCGAATTCCCGGTGCGGATCTCGATCACCCGCGAGGACGGAGTGGAGACCGGGGAAATGTCGGTTATATGGACTTTGCGGCCCAACAAGCCGAACAAATAGCCGTCGGACCTCAACCGCCCGGCCCTGGGGAGGGTCCTAACCTCCAGTAGGCTTCCCGGCGTGCGCCATCCCGGCGCACGCCGGTAAACAGGTCGTCAACGGGAGGAACCGGCGTTGCACATCCAGGAGACACTCGAAACGGTACCGGCGGTCGTCGTCTACCTGCTGGTGGGCGGGGTCATCGGGCTGGAGAGCCTGGGCATCCCGCTTCCCGGCGAGATCGTCCTCGTGAGCGCCACGCTGCTGGCCGCCTCCCAGGACCACATCAACCCGTACATCCTCGGCACCTGTGCCGTCGCGGGCGCGATCATCGGTGACTCGATCGGTTACATGATCGGCCGCAAGGGCGGCAAACCGCTGCTGGAGTGGCTCGGCCGCAAGTTCCCCAAGCACTTCGGCCCGCACCACATCGCGACCGCCGAGCGCTCCTTCCAGAAGTGGGGCATGTGGGCCGTCTTCTTCGGCCGCTTCGTCGCCCTCCTCCGGATCTTCGCCGGCCCGCTCGCGGGCGTGCTGAAGATGCCGTACTGGAAGTTCCTCATCGCCAACGTCCTCGGCGGCATCGTCTGGGCCGGCGGCACCGTCGCCCTCATCTACACGGTGGGCAAGGTCGCCGAGGAGTGGATCGGCAAGTTCTCCTGGGTGGGCCTGGTCCTCGCCGTCGTCATCGGCGTGGGGTCCTTCGTCGTGATGCGGATCAAGGCCAAGAAGGCGCAGAAGCAGGCCGAGGGGCAGCTCGCGGTACAGCCCGAGACGGTGGCTGTGAACGACTGAGCCGGGATCCGGCGCGCCGCGCCACGATGTGATCTTCACCCCACCCCGGGCGTCCGGGGTGGGGTTTCGCCTACCGTGCTCCCTAACGCCGAGGACGGCGGCGCACGGGCGACGGCGAGGAGCGGGCCATGACGGAACGGGCGTTGATCGCGGGCGTGGGCGGCAAGGAGCCGGCGGTCGATGCCGCGGCCTTCACCGCCCCCACCTCCGTGGTCGTCGGCGACGTCACCCTCGCCGCCGGCACCGGCATCTGGTACCACGCCGTCCTGCGCGCCGACTGCGGCCCCATCCGGCTGGGCGCCGACAGCAACATCCAGGACAACTGCACTGTCCACGTGGACCCCGGCTTCCCCGTCACGGTCGGCGAGCGCGTGACCGTCGGGCACAACGCCGTCCTGCACGGCTGCACCGTCGAGGACGACGTACTCATCGGCATGGGCGCCACCGTCCTCAACGGCGCCCACATCGGCGCCGGTTCGCTCGTCGCCGCCCAGGCGCTGGTGCCGCAGGGCATGCGGGTGCCCCCGGGCTCGCTCGTGGCCGGAGTGCCGGCCAAGGTCCGGCGGCAGCTGACCGACGAGGAGCGCGAACTCATCCGCGTCAACGCCGAGCTGTACGTGGAGCTGGCGAAGACGCACCGCGAGGCGATGGGCGGCTGAGCCGCCGGGGATCCACGAGCCGGTCCGTCAGCGGGGTGCCGAGCCCGTGATCGAGGCCAGGGCGTGCTCCAGGCCGGCGTCGTTCGGTGGGCCGTCGTGCCAGCACGCGCCGATGTGGCCGTCGGGGCGGACGAGCAGTGCTCCGCGCGGGCCGAGGCCGCAGGCTTCGGTGTGCTCGTGGGGGAGGGGCTCGACGCGCAGCGGCCATGGCCCGTCGGTGTGGTGGGACCGGCGGGCGGGGTCCGGGGTGAGCAGGGTGAACCATTCGCCGCAGGCGTCGAGCGTGGAGCGGTCGCGGGCGAGCCAGAGGTGCGGCAGGCGATGGCCCGGTTCCGCGGTGGGGACGTAATCCGTGCCCGTGGCGGGCGGGTCGGGCTCCTCGGGCGGGGCGCTGTCGTCGGCGAGGACGGCTTCGGAGCGGTAGGCGGCGCCGAGGACGAGACCGAGCTGGGCGAAGTACCGGTCCGACCAGGGCAGTTCGAGGTGGTCCGGTGGCGCCGCGCCGGTGCGGAGCTGTTCGCGCCGCTGGTTCTGCACATGGAGCAGGAGCTGGGTGTTGGCCACCGCCTGCCGGAGCGTCCGGTGGGCGACGGGCTGCCGCTCCGTCGCGTAGGTCGCCGGCAGGCCCGGTCCGGCCCATCCATGGAGCACGCCCGCCAGTTTCCAGCACAGGTTGTGCGCGTCGGCGATGCCGGTGTTCATGCCCAGGCCGCCGACGATGGGGATCGCGTGCGCGGCGTCGCCGGCCAGCAGGACCCGGCCGTGCCGGAAGCGCTCGGCGACGAACGCGTTCATCACCCAATGCTGGACCCGCAGGACGTCGGCCCGTACCTCCCCGTCGGAGCCGAGGGCGTCCGAGACGAGGCCGGGCCAGTCGGCTCGTACGGCGGCGTCGGGTGTGGGGACGAACCAGGCCCAGCCCCCTTCGGGGTAGAGCGGGGCGAACAGGCCCCGCGTGGTGAAGTACACCCCGGCGGGCCGGTCGGCGCACCACCGGTCGAGGTCGGCGTCGAACACGACGGTGGTGAAGCCTCCGAGCGCTCCGGGGCCCGTGGCGCCGATGCCCAGCAGGCGGCGGACGGTGGAGTTCGCGCCGTCGGTGGCGAGGACGTAGCGGGCGTGGACGCGTGTCCCGGCACCTTGCCGGTGGTCGACGAGCGAGGCGACGACGCCGTCGGTCGCCTGAGCCAGGCCGACGAGTTCGGTCCCGAACCGTACGGGCGCGTCCGCCGCGGCGAGCAGGAGGGGCTCCAGGCGATCCTGCGAGGTGACCGCGCCGGTCACCGGGCTCTCGGGTACGGGCGCGTTGATCCCGACCATCGCCGCCGTGGCGAAGTCGCGGTCGCACAGGGTGTCGCGGAAGCGGATGCGGCCGTACTCCGGTGCGAACGCGACGGCCGTGATTCCGGCGGCGAGTCCGAGCTGCCGGAAGATCTCCATCGAGCGCACATTGACCAGGCGGGACCGCGGGAAGGGCGACAGCTCGCCGTGCTTCTCGACCAACAGGGTTTGTACGCCCCAGCGTTCCAGGAGCGCCCGGGCGGTGAGCCCGACCGGCCCGCCGCCGACGATCAGTACCGGCACCTCGGTGTCCGCCACGGGTTCCATCTTCCGCCGCCGGAGGCCGACCGCAATCCGGCCGCAATCGGGCCGGCGACCGCGCCGGGCCCCCGCCCGGTAGGGGCAAGATCACAGGACGCGGCCCCGGCCGCCGGGCGGACCGCTGAGTACGGTGAGCGGGTGCCGAAGTACCGAAACACGTTCTTGTCCGGCGCCGCTTCGGCCCTCGGGGCCTGGCGGCGCCGCACCGTCTCGCGGGCGGTCCACCGCGGCTGGCGCTGGGTCCAGGACAGCGGTGCCGTGACCGCCGAGCGCCCCGGCCCGTACCGCTTCGGGCGGATCGGCGCACACACCCGCCTCGCCTTCCCCCTGGGCACCGTGTTCGGGGAGCGGTGGATCGAGCTGGGCGACCACTGCATCGTCGGGGAGCAGGTCACGCTGACCGTCGGCATGGTGCCCGGGCTCGACCTCGGCCCCGATCCGCTGCTGCGGCTGGGCAACGGCGTGGTGCTCGGCCGGGGCAGCCATGTGATCGCCTCTCGGGAGGTCACCTTCGGGGACGACGTCTTCTGCGGACCGTACGTCTACGTCACCAGCGACAACCACGCCTATGACGACCCCGACCAGCCCATAGGTCACCAGTGGCCGCGCAGCGCGCCCGTCACCATCGGGCCCGGCAGCTGGCTGGGGGCCGGCGCGGTGATCCTGCCCGGCGCGCGCCTGGGCCGGAACGTCGTGGTGGCGGCCGGGGCGGTGGTCCGGGGCGAGGTGCCCGACCACGCGGTGGTGGCCGGGGTGCCCGCCAGGATCGTTCGGCGCTGGGACGCGGAGCGGGGCTGGACCCCGCCGCTGCGCGCGGCGCCGTCCTCCGTGCCCGAGCCGTGAGCGCGGTGCGCCCCGCGTGCGGTGTCCGGACTCAGCCCGAGGCGAGCAGGACGGTCCCGACCAGGGCCAGTCCCGCGCCCGACGCCTGTACCGTGCGCAGCTTCTCGTTGAGCACGCCGCGTGCGGTCAGCGCCGTCACCACCGGGTAGAGCGAGGCGAGGACGGCCGCGACGGTCACCGGGCCGCTGTTCGCGGCCAGGTTGTACGTGCCGTTCGCGGCCACGTCGGCCAGCCCGACGAAGGCCAGCGCGGGCAGGGCCGGGACGAGGGCGCTCAGGCCCTCCTCCGGCAGCGCCGGGGTGCCGCGCCGCGTGGACACCAGTAGCGCGCCGCCGCCCACGAGCACGTTGCACAGCCGCTGGACGAACAGGGCGAGGAAGAGGCCGGTCAGGTTGTCGGACGCCTCGGCGATCAGCGCCATCACGGTGCCGAAGCCGAGCGCCGCGACGAAGGTGAGGAGGAGGGTGCGTTGTTGCACCGACCCGCCGCCGCCCGACCCGCTCGCCAGGACCACCCCGGCCACGGCGACCACGATGCCCGCGACCTGGAGCAGCCCCGGCCGCTCGCCGGCCGCGAGGCCGACGCCGAGCGGCACCATGACGCCGCCGAGCGCGGCCACCGGGGCGACGACGCCCATGGGCCCGAGCGCCAGCGCCTTGTAGAAGAAGAGCATCGCCACGGGACCGACCACACCCGCCGCCACCGCGTACCAGAATTGTGGCCCGGCCTCGGACCAGCCACCGGTGGCGACGACGACCGTCCCCAGCGCGGCCAGGGCCAGCAGCTGCGAGACCACCACCACGGTCAGGGCCGGTATCCGCCGGGTGAGCAGGCCGCCGCCGAAGTCGGCCAGCCCCCACAGGAGACTGGTGGCCAGGGCGAAGATCGGTGTCATGGGGTGAACCTCGCAGTGCAGTACAGTGAATGGTGCGATCGAGCACACCCTAGTTCACTCAAATGAACCGCGTCATCGAAAATATTGGATGGAACGTGACGGACCTCGACCAGCTCACGCAGTCGCTCGCCCGGAACCTGAAGCACTGGCGCGCCGAGCGGAACTTCACGCTCGACGCCCTCGCGGCGCGCTCCGGAGTGAGCCGCGGCATGATCATCCAGATCGAGCAGGCGCGGACGAACCCCAGCGTCGGCACCACCGTCAAACTCGCCGACGCCCTCGGCATCAGCATCGCCACCCTGCTCGACTACGAGCAGGGGCCGCGCGTCCGGACGGTCTCCGAGGAGCAGGCCGTGACGATGTGGTCCACGGCGGCCGGCAGCCACACCTCCCTGCTGATCGGTGCCGAGGGCCCCGGCCCGCTGGAACTGTGGGACTGGCGCATCGAGCCCGGGGACAGCAGCGTCTCCGATCCGCACCCCGCCGGCACGACGGAACTGCTCCGCGTGACCTCCGGAGTGCTCACCCTCGTCGTGGACGGCGACGAGTACGCCGTCCCCGCGGGCACCGCGGCCGCCTTCGAGTCCAACGTCCGGCACCAGTACCGCAACGACGGCTCCGAGCCGGTCACCATGACCATGGCGGTGGCCGTGCCACCGGTGCGCTGAGCACCGACCGGCCGCCGTCCGGCGGCTGTTAGCGTGGCTCCCATGATCGATCAATCGACCCCGCTGGACGCGTTCGACGACGTCACGCCTGCTCTGGAGCGCATGGACCTGCTGGTCCCGCCCGTCGCCGCCGCCCTCCGCACCTGGCCCGGCCCGGGCCCCGCCGACCAGGTGCTGCACGTCGACACCGCCCCCGAGGTGGCCGACACCGCCGTCCTGGTCGAGAACTACGGCCCCTGGCTCCTTGAGCAGTCCGCCAACTGCGTCGTCGTCGCCGCCAAGCGGGGCGGTGTCGCCTCCCTGGCCGCCTGCGTCGCCCTCGGCCACACGCGGGTGGACGTCAACGGCGCCGTCCGGCGTCATCTCGGGGCGCGCAAGGTGTCCTTCGCGCCGATGGACGCCGCGCTGGAGGCGACGGGTATGGAGTACGGCGGCATCACGCCGATCGGACTGCCTGCCGGGTGGCCGCTGTTGATCGATGCCGCGGTCGTCGCGACCCCGTACGTTCTCATCGGCAGCGGCAGCCGACGGGGCAAGATCATCGTGCCTGGTCGGGCTCTGGGCGAACTTCCTGGTGTCACCGTGCTGGAGGGGCTCGCCTCCTGAGCCGGCGGGACGCGGTCCTTGGGGCGCGGTGACGTCGGCCGTGGGACTCGGTCGGCCGCCGACAGGTCGAGGGGCCGGTCCGAGCCGCCGATGTCAGCTGTCGTGTCCGAGAGGCCGTCACCTGCTCGATCTGCCGCCCCGACGCCGTCCTCGGCCACCTCTTCGACTGACCACGGTCCGGTTCGAGGCGTGGATCAGCCGATGCAGGGTGCCCCGCAGGCGGAGCCCGCCGCCGCGGTGCGACAGCCGTGCTAACGCCGCCGGGGCGGCCCGTCCGGATCTCACGTCGGAGGGCCGCCCTGGGTGCTCAGGAACTGGAGAGGACCGAACGGTCACTGGGAGGCCGCACGGCCCGGGGCGGAGGCGGTGCCGGCCGGCTTCTGCTGATCCGCCTCGCAGATGAGGAAGTCCTTCGTCTCCTTGTTCAGGCAGGTCATGCCGATAGCGATGTCAAGGGCGGGCTTGGCGACGGGCGGGATGTCGAAAATGTTGCAGTAGACCAACCCGTCGGCCGGATCGACCTGGCACCCGCTGGCCGCGGAAGCCGACGGGGCCGCCAGTCCCACGACCCCCAAGGAGAGCACCGAAGCGGCGAGCGCCGCCGCGACGCGGGCGCGAGTCGACTTGCGTGTGCTGTTACGTTCGGTTGAAGTCATGACTTCCTAACGATCAACAGCCTTCTATAGTCACTCAATCCTTAAAGATCATTCCCGCCGTCCGAGGCAACCGACTGCCCCATTCCCCCCCCGTCCGGCCTTGCCCCCGGCCGGCCCCACGACGGCCACCGGGTCCCGGGAGAGACGACGGTCCTGTTCCTGCGGCGTCACACGATCCCCCTTGCTCCCCGGGGAGTGGCCCGTACTACCGTCGTAAGACTGCCCGGCCGCCGACGCGGCGAATTCCGCGTTCACCGTTGTGGGTGACGGACGGACGTGCGTTCCCGCGGGGCGGGGCCGCCTCTCTGCCCGGTGGGGGCCGGGCGTCTACCGGCCCGCGGCCGAGCGATCGCCCAGGGACTTGAGCTCGATCGCCGGGCAGCGGTCCATGACCATGGACAGCCCCGCCGCGCGCGTCCGCTCGTACGCGTCCTCGTCGATGACGCCGAGCTGGAACCAGACGGCCTTGGCGCCGATGGCCACGGCCTCGTCCGCGACGGCTCCGGCGAGCTCGGATCTGACGAAGACGTCGACGACGTCGACGGGGAACGGAATGTCGGAGAGGGTGGCGTACCCCTGCTCTCCCCGCACGGTCTCGGCCTTGGGGTGTACGGGCACGACGCGCTTGCCGTGGCGGCGGAGTACGTCGGCGACGCCGTGGGCGGCGCGCTGCGGGTTGTTCGAGAGGCCGACCACCGCCCAGGTGTCGCCGCTCTCCTCGATGATCTTTCGGATGGTCCCCGGTTCTGCGTACATGCCCGCTCAACGAGCGCTCCTGCGCGAGCATTCCCGGCGCCCTCCGCTGCCCTGTTCCGGGCGGCTCGGCAACGGCATGGCGGTGGACGAAGGCGGACAGGGGAAGGGCCCGTCCGGCGGATCGTGCCGGACAGGCCCTTGGTTCCGAGGAGGGCTCAGCGCTTGAGCGTGAAGGTGAAGTCGCCGGAGAGCTTGCCGCTCAGCCGGACCGCCGATACGAGGTTGCCCTCCGTGATCAGTCTCTCGACCTCGGCCCGCGAAAGACCGCACCCTTCCGCGATCAGTCGCACCGGCCGGACAGGGATCCGCGCCGCGAAGCGGACCGAGACATCGATCACCTCGTGGTCCAGGTGATCCGGTCCGCCGGTGTCGAGGCGCCAGGCGTTGTCCCAGTCGAGGGTGATGCGATTACGGCGCCGCACGACCGGATCCTGAAGCAGCTCGGCGGTCAGGCCGGGGTCGTTGGCGTGCAGCCGGTCCAGCAGTTCAGGTCGTACGGAGCGCACGTTCATCCGTTCCAGGACCGTGAGTTTCGCGGTTTCCCCGCAAGCGGTACAGAGCACGAGGAGCCAGGCGTCGATGAGCTTGTGGTGTGCGTTGACGCGGAATTTGCCGCTTGCCCGGAATCGCTCGGACGCGCACGCGTGGCAACGGCGGAGAACGAGCGGCAGGCAGGTGGGCATGACCACCCAGGTTTTGAGCACAGAAGTACACCGGTTCCAGTGAGAATCCGCAGCAAAAAGGAGCGCGGCGCACAGGCGCGACGCGCGACGATTCAGCGCTCGGGAGGTCTCACACGGTGTACAACGGCACGTCCCTTCGCTGGACGACTGGACGACTTGGACCGACAGCACGGTAATGGCACACAGCGGCGCTCCTCCACCGGTTTTCGAGCGCCTCACTGCCCGGTTCGTGATTCCCTTGGCCCGCCTCCGGGCCAGGAACTACTGTTCGCGAGCATGGTTGAACACGATGCCCTCGGTGCCACCCGCGAGGCCTACGACGCTGTCGCCCCCACCTATGCGGAGCTGTTCCGTGACTCGCTGCGTGACAGTCCCCTGGACCGCGCGATCCTGGGCGCCTTCGCCGAGGCCGTCAGTGCGGGCGGGAACGGTCAGGTCGCGGACCTGGGCTGTGGGCCCGGTCATGTCACTGCTCATCTGGACGGGCTGGGGCTGGCCGCGTTCGGTGTCGATGCCTCTCCCACGATGATCGAGCTGGCTCGGCGGGCCTGTCCGGGCCTGCGGTTCGACGTGGGCTCGATGGCCGCGTTGGACATCGCTGACGGCGTGCTGGGCGGCGTACTCTCCCGTTGGTCGATCATTCACACGCCGCCGGGGGAACTCCCCGTCATCTTGGCGGAGTTCCACCGCGTGCTGGCGCCCGGCGGCCACCTTCTGATCGGCTTTTCGGCGAGCGAGGATCCGTCCCACCCGACGCAGGTCTTCGACCACACGGTCGCGCCGGCCTATCGGTGGTGGCCCGACCACCTCGCCGCGCTGCTGCGCGAGACCGGGCTGGCCGAGGTGGCCCGGATGGTCCGCGAGCCCCGGCCCACCGACCGGCGGCAGTTCCAGGAGGTGCACCTGCTCGCCCGTAAGGCCTGAGCGGGGGTTGTCCGCTCGGAGCAGGAGCAGGCGGTCGTGTATCCGTGGGGTTCCCGTGACTCGTGGGGTGGCCCCTCGGATAGCCTGTTCGAGCAGGTCGGAGACCCATCGTGAAAGGCAAGGATGCAGGACGAGTACCGCACCCTCGCCCGTGAAGGCGTGCACGAGATCGAGATCAACAAGTCGCGCTTCATCTGCGCGCTGGCGCCCGTCGCGACGGAGGAGGAGGCCCAGGCGTTCATCGCCCGGATCCGCCGGGACCACCCCACCGCCCGCCACAACTGCTTCGCGTACGTCCTGGGCGCCGACGGCTCGGTGCAGAGGGCGAGCGACGACGGCGAGCCCGGCGGCACCGCCGGGGTGCCGATGCTGCAGATGCTGGTGCGGCGGGAGATGCGCTACGTCGTCGCCGTCGTCACCCGGTACTTCGGCGGTATCAAGCTCGGCGCGGGCGGACTGATCCGCGCCTACGGGGGAGTGGTCGGCGAAGCTCTCGACACCCTCGGCACCGTGACCCGCAGGCGCTACCGGCTGGCGACCGTCACCGTCGACCACCAGCGGGCCGGAAAGCTGGAGAACGAACTGCGGGCGTCCGGACGCACCGTGCGCGAGGTGGCCTACGGGACGGGCGTGACGATCGGGATCGGGCTGCCGGACTCCGAGGTCGAGGCGTTCCGGGCGTGGCTGGCGGACGCGACGGCCGGCACGGCGGTGCTGGAGCTGGGGGACGAGGCGTACGGGGAGGCCTGAGGGCAGGCGGCCCGACCCTGCGGGCACGGTTCGGTGAGCGGCGCCGCACCCGCTCCGGCCGCCCGGCCGCGGTGCGGAGGCACCGGCCGCCCGGCCCCCCACCGGATGCGAGACTGTGGGGCGGTTGTGAGCCCCGGAGGCGGGCGGAGCCGGACGGGACGGGCCGGAACGCCCAGGGCCGGTGTGGAGGCCCAGGGCCGGTGTGGAGCAAGGGGAGGAACGGACAACGTGGTGACGGGAGCCGACGCGTGAGACTGCTGCACACGTCCGACTGGCATCTGGGACGCTCCTTCCACCGGGTGGGCCTCCTGGACGCCCAGCGCGCCTTCCTCGGGCATCTCGTGGAGACCGTGCGAGCGCGGGAGGTGGACGCCGTGCTCGTCGCCGGTGACGTCTACGACCGCGCGGTGCCGCCACTCGCCGCCGTCGAGCTGTTCGACGAAGCCCTGCACCGCCTCGCGGAGACCGGCGTGCCGGTCGTCATGATCTCCGGCAACCACGACTCCGCCCGCAGGCTCGGCGTCGGCGCGGGGCTCCTCGGCCGCGCCGGCATCCACCTGCGCACCGACCCGGCCGGGTGCGGCACCCCCGTCGTCCTCTCCGACGCGCACGGGGACGTCGCCTTCTACGGCCTGCCCTACCTCGAACCCGCGCTCGTCCGCGGCACCCTCGGCGCCCGGGGGACCGGCCACGCGGCCGTGCTGGGGGCGGCCATGGACCGGGTGCGGGCCGATCTGGCCGGACGGCCCGCCGGGACGCGTTCCGTCGTCCTCGCCCACGCCTTCGTCGCGGGCGGCGCGCCCAGCGACAGCGAGCGCGACATCACCGTCGGCGGGGTCGCCGCGGTACCGCCCGAGCTCTTCCACGGCGTGGACTACACGGCGCTCGGCCATCTCCACGGCTGCCAGACGATCACCGACCGCGTCCGCTACTCCGGCTCGCCGCTCGCCTACTCCTTCTCCGAGGCCGCCCACCGTAAGACCATGTGGCTGATCGACCTCGACGCCGACGGCACGGTGACCGGCGAGCGGGTCGACTGCCCGGTGCCCCGCCCGCTGGCCCGCGTCCGGGGCCGGCTGGACGGGCTGCTGGAGGACCCTGCCCTCGACCGGTACGAGGAGGCATGGGTCGAGGCCACCCTCACCGACCCCGTCCGCCCCAAGGACCCCATGGCCCGGCTGGCCGCCCGCTTCCCGCACGTGCTCAGCCTGGTCCTGGACCCCGACCGCGCCCCCGAGGACCCCCTCGCCTCCTACGCCCAGCGGCTGCGCGGCCGCTCCGACCGGCAGATCACCGAGGACTTCGTGGCGCACGTCCGCGGCTACGGACCCGACGAGGACGAGCGCGCCGTGCTGACCGCCGCCCTCGACACCGTGCGCGTGACCGCCGCGGAGGAGGAACGATGAGGCTGCACCGCCTGGAGATCACCGCCTTCGGGCCGTTCGCCGCCCCGCAGACCGTCGACTTCGACGAGCTGTCGGCCGCCGGGCTGTTCCTGCTGCACGGGCCGACCGGCGCCGGCAAGACGTCCGTCCTGGACGCCGTCTGCTACGCCCTCTACGGCGGCGTCCCCGGCGCCCGCCAGAGCAGTGGCCCCGGCCTGCGCAGCGACCACGCCGCACCGGACGTCCCTACCGAGGTCACCCTCGAACTCACCGTCGGCGGGCGCCGGTTGGAGATCACCCGGCGGCCCGAACAGCTGCGGCCGAAGAAGCGGGGCACCGGTGTCACCCGCGAGAAGGCGTACAGCACCCTGCGCGAGTTCCGCGACGCCCAGTGGCACGGCCTCAGCCGCTCCCACCAGGAGATCGGCGAGGAGATCACCCAGCTGCTCGGGATGAACCGCGAGCAGTTCTGCCAGGTCGTCCTCCTGCCGCAGGGCGACTTCGCCCGCTTCCTGCGGGCCGAGGACGGCGCCCGCGCCCGGCTGCTGGGCCGGCTCTTCGACACCGGCCGGTTCGCCGCGGTCGAGGACCGCCTCGCGGAACTGCGGCGCGCCGCCGAGGCCCGGGTGCGTACCGGCGACGAGCGGCTGCTGGCGCTCGGCCACCGGATGCGGCAGGCCGCGGACGACCCCGCGCTGCCCGAGGTCGGCACCCCGGCACCGGCCGCGGCCGCCCCC
>NZ_JABETO010000037.1 GCF_013055795.1 Streptomyces sp. I05A-00742 | reverse complement strand
CAGCCGAAACCATGCAAGTGATGGTTGGTTGGGTTAATTTCATAGTGTTTCGGTGGTCATTGCGTTAGGGAAACGCCCGGTTACATTCCGAACCCGGAAGCTAAGCCTTTCAGCGCCGATGGTACTGCATGGGGGACCGTGTGGGAGAGTAGGACGCCGCCGAACAAATTGTGATGAAAAGCCTCGGGCTTGGATCGTGAAAACGGTCCGGCCCGGGGCTTTTCTGCGTTTCCCATTTGTACTGCCCCCTCCCGGGGGCGTCATCCGCGCCCCCGGGAAGCGAGTGGGCAGGTGGCTCAGGCTGCCGAGTCCTGGCTGTTCCGGTCCACGTCCGCAGCCCGAATGAGCTCGACATCCAGGGACTCCCTGCGAATGCGCTGGTCCATATAAAGCAGGGAAGTCACGCCGGCCGTAAAGGGCAGAGTGAGCGTGGAACTGATGACGGCTCCGACACCGGTAATGATCAAGGAAGTCCAGCTGAAGGAAGAGGTGGATTCGAGATCACCGATGGTGGCCAGGTGAATGAGGCTGACCGGAGTATCCACGATCATGGTCACTGCGAATATCAGCAGCAGAGCCACGATCTGCACGCCGAGAATCCGCCACCACGCCCCGCGAACCAGTTTCGCGCTCCGCCGCAGGGACGCGATGACGCCCTGCTTTTCCAGCATCAGGGCTGTCGGCGCCAGGCAGTAGCGGATCCAGAGCCATACCGCGCCGACCAGTCCCGCCAGTCCGCCGAGCAGTGCGAGGGCGGCGCCCATGGCCTCCACCCCGGCCACGTAGAGCAGCAGTCCGGGGGCGAGGCCCGCTACGAAGATGCCGAGCACCATCAGGGGGAGGAGGCAGAGCAGCCCTGCCATCCGGGTCAGTTGGGGGCGGGCGTTGTGCCAGGCCTCGCCGAGGGAGACGGGACGTCCGAGGACGGCGCGGCTGACGACGACGGTGAGCATTGACGTGGCGAGGATGGAGCCGATGAGGCCGACGATCATGGTGAGGCCCAGGGTTCCCAGGCTGTCGGCCATGGCGTCCAGCACCTGACGTGCGGAGGCGTTGTCCCGGAGCCTGTCGAGGGCCTCGCTGTCCTTCTGCCAGATCCCGGTGGCCGCTGTGGTCACGGCCTGCGTGCCGATGGCCACCCCGAGGGAGATGGGCAGGATCGTCCGCCAGTAGCTCAGCATGGTGGTGAGCGAGCCCTTGAGGATCTCTCCCAGGCCGAGCGGGCGCAGGGGGATCACGCCCGGCTGCGGGGCGCGCGGGGGCGGTGCCCAGGGGTGATGTCCCCAGCCCTGACCGGCCGGCCCGCCGTAGCCGGGCTGCGGGCCCGGGGGGTACTGCGGGCCGGGCGGGGAGGATCCGGGCGAGTGCCGGCCCGGAGAGTCGTTCATCGTGTGTCGCTCCTTCTGGGCCCGCTTGCCGGTCGGCGTCCGAGCCGTACCCGAACATCGTGTCACGGGGGCGTGAAGGGCCCTTGGCCGTTAAAGGCTCGTAAGGGGGAGAGAAGTGAGGGGACCTTCAATAGTCGCCCCGGGAGAGGGCAGACTGGGTGAATGGCCGATCAGTACGCGCGACCTTCGGATGCCGCTGCTTTTCCCGCCGCCTCAGCCCTGCGCTGGGAGGAACCGCCGGAAGGGCCCGTGATCGTCCTCCTGGACCAGCGGCGGCTCCCCGCCGAGGAAGTCGAGCTGGTCTGTACGGACGTCCCCGCCCTCGTCGACGCGATACACACGCTCGCCGTCCGTGGGGCCCCGCTGCTGGGTGTGGCGGGTGCGTACGGTGTGGCGCTCGCGGCGGTGCGCGGTTTCGATGTGGAGGAGGCGGCCGAGCTGCTGGCCCACGCCCGTCCGACCGCGGTGAACCTGGCCTACGGGGTCGGCCGGGTGCGGGACGCGTACCGTGCGGCGGCACGGAAGGGCACCGGTGACGGGCGGGCCGCCGCGGCGGCTCTCGCCGAGGCGCGTGCGGTCCATCGCGAGGACGCGGAGGCCAGCGCCCGGATGGCGGAGCACGGGGTGGCCCTGCTGGAGGAGCTCATGCCCGGGGGCGGGTACCAGATCCTCACGCACTGCAATACGGGAGCGCTGGTCTCGGGCGGTCAGGGGACGGCGTTCGCCGTGGCGGGCGCCGTGCACGCGGCGGGGCGCCTGAGGCGGCTGTGGGTGGACGAGACGCGTCCGCTGCTCCAGGGCGCCCGGCTGACCGCCTACGAGGCGGCCCGCGCCGGGATGGCGTACACGCTGCTGACCGACAACGCGGCCGGCTCACTCTTCGCCGCCGGGGAGGTGGACGCTGTCCTGGTCGGCGCCGACCGGATCGCGGCCGACGGTTCGGTGGCGAACAAGGTGGGCAGCTATCCGCTCGCCGTGCTGGCGCGCTACCACCACGTCCCCTTCGTCGTGGTGGCGCCGAGCACGACGGTGGACCCCGGCACGGAGGGCGGCGCGGAAATCGACGTGGAGCAGCGGCCCGGTCACGAGGTGACCGAAATCCCCGTTCCGCCCCAGTCGACGGGCGGGGGGACGGGGACGGGGGTGCCCGTGGCGCCGCTGGGAGCGCAGGCGTACAACCCTGCGTTCGACATCACACCGCCCGAGTTGGTGACCGCCATTGTCACGGAAAACGGGGTTGTTTCCCCCGTGACGAAGGCCGGTCTGGCGGAGCTGTGTGACAGGTCACGATCGGGTAATGGGATGATGTCGATATGAAGGGACGCGTCCTTGTCGTCGACGACGACACCGCACTGGCCGAGATGCTCGGAATTGTGCTTCGTGGTGAGGGTTTCGAGCCGTCGTTCGTAGCCGACGGTGACAAGGCACTCGCTGCTTTTCGCGAGGCCAAACCCGATCTTGTATTGCTTGATCTGATGCTGCCCGGCCGGGACGGTATCGAGGTGTGCCGGCTGATCCGTGCCGAATCCGGTGTGCCGATCGTGATGCTGACGGCGAAGAGCGACACCGTCGACGTGGTGGTCGGGCTGGAGTCCGGTGCGGACGACTACATCGTCAAGCCGTTCAAGCCGAAGGAGCTGGTGGCCCGGATCAGGGCCCGGCTGCGGAGATCGGAGGAGCCGGCTCCTGAGCAGCTGACCATTGGTGACCTGGTCATCGATGTGGCGGGGCACTCCGTGAAACGGGACGGTCAGGCGATCGCCCTGACGCCGCTGGAGTTCGACCTGCTCGTCGCGCTGGCCCGGAAACCGTGGCAGGTGTTCACGCGCGAGGTGCTCCTGGAGCAGGTGTGGGGCTACCGGCACGCGGCCGACACCAGGCTGGTCAATGTGCATGTGCAGCGGCTGCGCTCGAAGGTCGAGAAGGACCCGGAGCGCCCGGAGATCGTGGTGACCGTGCGGGGCGTCGGCTACAAGGCCGGGCCGAGCTGAGATGACGGACGGCGGTGCCGCTCCGGAGCGGGGCGCGGGGCGGCCCGCCGAGGTGGCGGGCGGGATATCTCTCTTCCGGCGGCTGTGGCGGGCGGGGCGGATGCTCCCCGACGGGGCGGCCACGGCGCCCGTCCATCCGGTCCTGCGGCTGTACGCGCGCTGGGTGCGGCGGCCGCTGTTGCCGGTGATGCGCCTGTGGCTGCGGAATATCCAGCTGCGGGTGGTGGCCACCACGCTGCTGATGTCCCTCGGTGTGGTGCTGCTGCTCGGGATCGTGGTGATCGGGCAGGTGCGCAACGGTCTGCTGGAGGCCAAGCGGAACGCCGCGCAGAGCCAGGCGGAGGGCGGGTTCAAGGCCGCCAGGGACGCCGCCGACGCGCAGGCGACCGGCGCGGACGGCCGCGGCCAGGACACGGCCCAGACGGGGGCCAGGACGCCGGATCCGGGGGCCTGGCTCACGGGGCTCGTGCAGCAGCTCGCCAGTGGTGGCCAGGGCGTCTACTACGTCGTGGCGCTGAGCGACGGCGGCTCCGACGGAGCCCATGTGGGGACGCGGGGGCCGCGTGCGTCGGGGGACATCGACCCCGAGCGCAGCGTGCCGGAGGAGCTGCGCAAGAGGCTGGAGAAACAGGGCGCCTTCGAGGAGCCGACGTCGATCCGGCGGAGCACGTCCGACGAGGGCGAGCCCGCGCTGGTCGTCGGCAAGCGCCTGTACGGCATCGGCGGCACGTCGTACCAGCTGTACTACCTCTTCCCGTTCACGCAGGAGGAGAAGTCGCTGAGCCTGGTGAAGGGCACGCTGGCGACGGCCGGGGTGTTCCTGGTGGTGCTGCTCGGGGCCATCGCCTGGCTGGTGGTGCGGCAGATCGTCACCCCCGTGCGGATGGCGGCCAGTATTTCGGAGCGGCTCGCGGCGGGTGTGCTCCAGGAGCGGATGAAGGTCACGGGCGAGGACGACATCGCCCGGCTGGGCGAATCGTTCAACAAGATGGCGCAGAACCTCCAGGTGAAGATCCAGCAGCTGGAGGAGCTGTCGCGGATGCAGCGGCGGTTCGTCTCCGATGTGTCGCACGAGCTGCGGACGCCGCTGACGACCGTGCGGATGGCGGCCGAGGTGATTCATGAGGCCCGCGACGGCTTCGACCCGGTCACGGCACGCTCGGCGGAGCTGCTGTTCGGGCAGCTGGACCGGTTCGAGTCGCTGCTGGCGGACCTGTTGGAGATCAGCCGGTTCGACGCGGGCGCCGCGGCCCTGGAGGCCGAGCCGATCGATCTGCGCGACGTGGTCAACCGGGTGATCGAGGGCGCGCTGCCGCTGGCGGAGCGCAAGGGCAGCCGGCTGCTCGTCGAGGGTGCCGAGAAGCCGGTGGTCGCGGAGGCGGACGCCCGGCGGATCGAGCGCGTGCTGCGGAATCTCGTCGTCAACGCGGTGGAGCACGGGGACGGGCGGGACGTGGTCGTACGGCTGGCGGTGGCCGGCGGGGCGGTCGCGGTGGCCGTCCGGGACTACGGCGTGGGGCTCAAGCCGGGCGAGGCGACGCGGGTGTTCAACCGTTTCTGGCGCGCCGACCCGGCGCGGGCCCGGACGACCGGCGGGACCGGTCTCGGGCTGTCCATCGCGGTGGAGGACGCGCGGCTGCACGGCGGCTGGCTCCAGGCGTGGGGCGAGCCGGGCGGCGGTTCGCAGTTCCGGCTGACGCTGCCGTGCACGGCGGGTGACCCGTTGCGCGGTTCGCCGATCCCGCTGGAACCGGCGGACTCGCGGCGCAACCGCGGGGTGAACGAGGCGGGGGTGCCGCTGGCGGCGTCCGGCCGGGGAGCGCCCGTACCGTCGCAGACGCGGCAGACGCCCCCGACCGTCGACCCGACGGCGCTGCCGGGCAGTGGGGCGCGGGTGGTGACCCGTCCGGGCGGTGCGCCGGTGGAGGAGTCCAGGGGCGGTATGCAGGAGCGGAGGCGGCCGTGAAGGGTGTGAAGAGCGGCGCGCGGCGCCGGCGTCCGGTGGCGCTGGTGGCGGCGGCCTTCGCCGGGGCGCTGCTGGCCGGCTGTGCGTCGATGCCGGACAGCGGCGAGGTGCACTCCGTGGATTCCTCGCAGCGCGCGGACGCGGACTCGCAGGTGCGGGTGTACGGTGTGCCGCCGCGCAAGAACGAGCAGCCCGCGGAGCTGGTGAAGGGCTTCCTGGAGGCGACGACGAGCGACGACCCGGACTACGGGACGGCGCGGATGTACCTCGCGAAGTCCGTCAAGCGGGGGTGGAACCCGGCTGCGTCGACGACGGTGCTCGCGGAGATGCCGCAGGTCGAGGTGGAGACGCTCACCGGCGGCGACCGGGACCCGGGGCGGACCGTGCGGCTGACCGGCAAGCAGGTCGCCCGGGTGGACGACAAGCACGCGTACAAGCCGGACGTGCAGAAGTACCAGGCGAGCGTGCACATGACGCGTGAGGACGGCCAGTGGCGCATCGACGCGCTGCCGCCCGGGCTGGTCGTGGGGGTGCCGGACTTCCAGCGCATCTACCGGTCGGTCAACAAGTACTACTTCGCCGAGCTGGGGCCCGGCGCGGACGGCAAGGCGCAGGACGTGCTCGTCGCCGACCCGGTGTACCTGCGCAAGCGCATAGACACGGTGACGTCCGCGGTGAAGGCACTGCTGGACGGGCCCACGACGTGGCTGGACCCGGTCACGGCGACGGCGTTCCCGCCGCACACCCGGCTGAAGGACGACCGTCTGTCGCTGGACGACTCCAACAACCTCAAGGTGCGGCTCAGCGAGCAGGCGGCGGGCACCGGGGAGCGGCAGTGCCTGCGGATGGCCGCGCAGCTCTTCCACACGGCGCAGGAGTCCGTCCGCGTCGACAGCGTGACGCTGCAGAGCGGTGACGAGACGCTCTGTTCGCTGAAGCGGGACAAGGCCCGTGAGTACGGCCCCGACCGGACGGCGGCGGGTCGGCCCGACCGGCAGTACTTCCTCGACGAACGGCACCGGGTGGCCGTGGCGGACGCCGAGGACGAGCCGCGGCGCGTGGGCGGTCCCTTCGGCGCGGACGGGCCGCAGCTGCGGGCCGTGGCCGTGGACCGCAGCGAGTACCGGGCCGCGGTGGTGAGCGGCAACGGACAGTCACTGTTCGTGGCGGGTCTGGAGACCGGGGCGCAGCCCGGGGAGGCGAGGCTGGTCTCGCACGGGGGCGCCAAGGCGGGGCTCACCACGCCCAGCTGGGACGGCCTGGGCGATCTGTGGGTGGCAGACCAGGACCCGGATCACCCGCGGCTGCTGCGGCTGCGCGGGGGCACCGGGAAGCCGGAGGAGGTTCCGGTGGCCGGTCTGGGTAACGGGCGGATCACCGGGGTCCGGGTGGCGGCGGACGGGGTGCGGATCGCCCTGGTGGTGACCGAGGGGGATCATTCGGCCCTCCAGCTGGGCCGGGTGGAACGGCGGAGCGGCGACGGGGGGCCGGGTCTCTCGGTGCGCGGTCTGCGTTCCGTGGCACCGAACTTCGTGCACGTCGACGCCGTGTCCTGGGCCGGCGGGAGCCGGCTGCTGGTCGCCGGCAACGAGAAGGGCGGCCTGCAGCAGCTGGAGTTCATAGAGACGGACGGTTCGCTGTCCAGCGTCTCGGCGCTGCCGGGGATCACCGGCGTCGGCGGGGTGGCGGCCTCGGAGGGGCAGGGGCGGGCGTCGGCGTTGCTCGCGGAGCGCGACGGCGAGATCGTGCGGCTGCTGCCGGACACCAACTGGAAGCCGTTGGGGAAGGGGTCGGCTCCGGTCTATCCGGGGTAGGGCCTTCGCTGTCCGGCTCTGTCCGGCTCTGTCCGGCGCTGTTCGGCGCTGTCCGGGGCGGGGTTTTCGCGGGGCCCTCTTCGGGTGAGTTGTCCGGATCCGTCGCGGAGTTGTCCACAGGGGTGGCGGCTCGGGTCGCCCGGCGGGAGAGTGGATTCTGTGCGGGGGTGGTGGCAGGAGATCGCCGGGCTGGTGCTGCCGGCCGAGTGCGCGGGGTGCGGGCTGGCGCGGAGCGTGCTGTGCGCGGAGTGCCGGGAGGAGCTGTCCGGACGGTCGTTCCGGCGTGCCCGGCCGGATCCGGTGCCTGTCGGACTGCCGCCCGTGTACGCCGCCGCCTGGTACGCGGACGCGGTGCGGTCCGTCCTGCTCGCGCACAAGGAGCGGGGAGCGCTGGTGCTGACGGAGGCCCTGGGCGGCGCGCTGGCGGGCGCGGTGCGCAGGGCGGGTGGTAGTGGTGCGCATGGGGGCGCGCGGGCCGGGGGCGAGCCTCTGCTGCTCGTGCCGGTGCCTTCCGCGCGGCATGCCGTGGCGCGGCGGGGGCACGATCCGGTGCGCCGGCTGGCGGTCGCGGCGGCCGGGGTGCTGCGGCGTTCCGGCGAGGCGGCCCGGGTGGCGCCCGTACTGCGGCAGCGGCGCGTGGTGGCGGACCAGGTGGGCCTGGACGGGCGGGGGCGCTCCGCGAACGTTTCGGGTGCCCTGACGGTGGTGGCCGGGGGCGCTGCGCTGTGGGCCGGAGGTGCGGCGGTGGTGCTCGTGGACGACCTGATGACGACCGGGGCGTCATTGGCCGAGGCGGCCCGTGCGCTCGCCGCGGCGGGCGGCCGGGTCGTCGGTGCGGCCGTGGTCGCGGTGCCGCCCAGGGAGGGTCGTCGGAGACGGGTGGCATAGCTGTGGCGGTGGCGGGAAGTCGCCGTAGGAGTGTCTGCGGGGAAGTAAGTGGCGCGCGAGGGCCGGGACACCGACCATGGAGTCAAGCGGAACTCGCAGGTAACGCCCGTCGTTCCTCAGGAAAACGGGTGGAGAACACCTGAATGGAGGTACGGCGGGGAAGGGGGTACCGACGGGCTTCCCGGCGAGATATGTTCGGTTGTGAGGAATGGCGGAAGCTATGACTCATATCTCCGAATGGCGCGTTTTGCGCGCTCTCGAAGAAGCTGGAACCGGGTGGGATGCAGGTCTTGCCGCCGGGGGAGGAGGAGGTGGAACCGCCGTGTCGGTGGCTCCGGTCAGCCCCGGGGCCTGATGCAAGAGGGATGCGCTCCGCACCTTCGGCGGGGCGATCCGGGAACGGAGTTCTGCGTGGACATCGTCGTCAAGGGCCGCAAGACAGAGGTGCCCGAGCGCTTTCGCAAGCACGTGGCCGAGAAGCTGAAGGTTGACAAGATCCAGAAGCTCGACGGCAAGGTGATCAGCCTCGACGTGGAGGTGTCCAAGGAGCCCAACCCCAGGCAGGCGGACCGTTCGGACCGAGTCGAGATCACCCTGCGTGGACGGGGGCCGGTGATCCGGGCGGAAGCCGCAGCGACAGATCCCTATGCCGCGCTGGACCTGGCCACGGCCAAGCTCGAAGCGCGGCTGCGCAAGCAGCACGACAAGCGTCTCGACCGAAGGGGCAACGGACGCATTCCGGCGAGCGCGGTCGGGGTCGCCGTCGACGGCGCCGCCCGGCTCGACGACAGCGGCCGGCTGGCCACGGAGGCCGCGGAGGAAGTGCCGGTCACCCGCATGGGATCGCTGGAGATCCGGGGCGAGGGCCCCGTCGTGGTCCGCGAGAAGACCCACACCGCCGCCGCGATGACGCTCGACCAGGCGCTCTACGAAATGGAGTTGGTCGGCCACGACTTCTATCTGTTCGTCGACTCCGAGACCAAGATGCCCAGTGTCGTCTACCGGCGGCACGCCTACGACTACGGCGTCATCCACCTGAACGCCGACCCCTTCGCCGAGGAGGCGCCCGGCGGCGCCGGCGGAGCGCTCGGCGGCTGACGCCGCCCCGCGGCGCGGCGCGCGCCGCCCGTGATCGCGACACGCCACGGTGACGCAGGGCCGCGGGAGTCACCCGAGACGGTGCCCCGGAGCTCCGAAGGGCTTCCGGGGCACCGTCGTGCGGCCGTGCGGTGACCGCGGCAGCAACGCGTCCCCGCCCGGCATGGAATCATGGGCGGGCGGCAACGGCTGGTCCACCGGGACCGGTTGGGCCGGCGGCAGTGCAACCGCGAGGGGCCATGGCCTTCAGGGGGAGGAACAATGGCGGACAGGTTCGGATCCGTGACCGGTACCGGCGAGGACGACGTCGAGGGTGCCCGCGCGGACCGGGTCGCGGGCACGGCCGCGAGGAGCGAGCCCATTCGGGTCCTGGTCGTGGACGACCACGCGCTCTTCCGGCGTGGTCTGGAGATCGTGCTGGCCCACGAGGAGGACATCCTCGTCGTGGGGGAGGCCGGTGACGGGGCCGAGGCCGTGGACAAGGCAGCCGATCTGCTGCCGGACATCGTGCTGATGGATGTGCGGATGCCCCGGCGCGGTGGCATCGAGGCGTGCACCTCCATCAAGGAGGTGGCCCCCAGCGCCAAGATCATCATGCTGACGATCAGCGACGAGGAGGCCGACCTCTACGACGCGATCAAGGCCGGTGCCACGGGCTACCTGCTCAAGGAGATCTCCACCGACGAGGTGGCCACCGCGATCCGGGCGGTCGCGGACGGCCAGTCGCAGATCAGCCCCTCCATGGCCTCCAAGCTCCTCACCGAGTTCAAGTCCATGATCCAGCGCACCGACGAGCGCCGGCTGGTGCCCGCGCCCCGGCTGACCGACCGAGAGCTGGAAGTGCTCAAGCTGGTCGCCACCGGCATGAACAACCGTGACATCGCCAAGGAGTTGTTCATCAGCGAGAACACCGTGAAGAACCATGTGCGGAACATCCTGGAGAAGTTGCAGTTGCACTCCAGGATGGAGGCCGTGGTCTACGCGATGCGGGAGAAGATCCTGGAGATCCGCTGACGGAGGCGGGCCGGCCGGGCCGGGGAGCGTCCGACGGGCGTCAGTCCGCGAGCGCCTTCCGCAGCGCCTCGCCCAGCCGCGCGTCGTCGCAGCGCTCCACGCGCACGTCGGCGCAGCCGACCCACTCGGCGGCCTCGCGCAGCGCCCGGGCCATGGGTGCCACCGTGCCGACCCCGGCGAGCGAGACCTGGCGGGCCACCAGCGTCCGCCCGTCCCGGGCCGGATCCACCCGGCCCACCAGCTGGCCGCCCGCCAGCAGCGGCATGGCGAAGTAGCCGTGGACCCGCTTCGCCTTGGGCGTGTACGCCTCCAGCCGGTGGGTGAAGCCGAAGATCCGTTCCGTGCGCGGCCGGTCCCAGATCAGCGAGTCGAAGGGGGACAGCAGCGTGGTGCGGTGCCGCTGGCCCTTGCCCGCCGACTCGGCCTCCAGCGCCGCGGGGTCCGCCCAGGCCGGTTTGGACCAGCCGGCCACCTCCACCGGGACCAGGCCGGACGCGTCGAGGGCGGCGTCCACCTGGTCGCCCTTGAGCCGGTGGTAGTCCGCCAGATCCGCCCGTGTGGCCACCCCCATGGCCGCTCCGGCCTGGGCGACCAGCCGTCGTATGCACGCCGCGTCGTCCAGGTCGTCGTGGAAGAGGGCGTCCGGCACCGCGCGCTCCGCCAGGTCGTACACCCGCTTCCAGCCGCGCCGTTCGGTGCAGACCACCTCGCCGGTGTCGAGCAGCCACTCGACGGCGATCTTCGTCTCGGACCAGTCCCACCACGGGCCGCCCTTCTTGGCGCCGCCCAACTCGGTCGCCGTCAGCGGCCCGTCGGCCTTGAGCCGCTCGCGGACGGACGCGCACGAGCCCTCCGCGTCCGCCATCACGTGCCAGCGGTGGCCGCGCGCCCGGAAGGCCCGTCGCCGGAACGCGAAGAGGGGCCACTCCTCGATCGGCAGGATGCACGCCGCGTGCGACCAGTACTCGAAGCTGTGCGGCGGCTCGGCCGCCGCTCCGGCCGTGCGCGGCGTCCAGTACGCGGCCTCCACCGCCTCCCGGCCCGTCGCCCCCAGCCGGGCGTAGGGGACCAGCTCGTGCGAGCGGGCCAGCACCGAGATGGTGTCCAGCTGGACGGCGCCGAGGTGCCGCAGCACGCCGCGCACCCCGGCCCGCCGGTCGGGGGCGCCGAGCAGGCCCTGGGCGCGCAGCGCGATACGGCGCGCCTCGTCGGCGGTGAGGCTGAGGTCGGGCCTACGGCCCTTCGCGGTGGCGGCGGTTGTCATGCGGTCACCCTAGAGCGAGGCACTGACAACGCCCCCTGGGGTCAGGCCCCGGCCGGCCGGTCCCGCCCGGGGTACGGCAGGTAGGGCGTCGCGGAGGGCATGCCCAGGTCCGAGGGGAGCAGCGTGCCCGTCCAGGCGTCGCGGCGCGTCCCGTTGTGCGGGATGAGGGCGCGGACCATGCCGTCCATCTTGAACCCGACCTTCGACGCGACCGCCCGGGAGCCCTCGTTCCCGGCCTCCGCGATCCACTCCAGCCGTTCGGCGCCGAGGTCCTCGAACGCCCACCGGACGATCTCGCGGGCCGCCTCGGCGGTGTAGCCGCGGCCGCGCTGTTCCTTGGCGGTCCAGTAGCCGATCTCGGCCTGCCGCTCGGGGGCGGGCAGTTTGAGCTGTATCAGGGACATCGAGCCGGTGAGCCGGCCCTCGTCCCGGGTGAAGACCCCGAACGTGTACGCGGTGTCGTCGCGCCAGCCGGCCGGGCAGCGCTCCTCCACGAAGAGCCGGGCGTCCTCGCGCGTGTACGGCGAGGGCACCGGGGTGTAGCGCGGGATCTCGGGGTCCTGGCAGGCGGCGTGCACGGCCGGGATGTCGGCCGGGGCGAAGGGGCGGAGCAGCAGGCGTTCGGTGGTGAGGGATGTCGGTTCCATGATCCGAGAGTCTGGTGTGTGGCCGCCCCCGGGCGCGAGGGTCCGGGAGCGTTCTTCGCGCACCAGAACTGGAAGGCAACATTCCGCATCGCGATTACCCCTGTCGGGCACCTCATGGGGGCGTCGTGCGTTTACCGTGCGGGTGATACCCGGCCTCCGCGATGACGGACCTCCCGGCGCGGCGGGGTCCTCGCTTACGATGGCCGTTGCGGCGGGGACTGTCCCGTCGTGCCCGCGCACCCTCCCCCCGCCGGTGGCGGGAGACAGCCAGTGCCAGGCCCGACCGGCAAGGAGTCAGCCTACGTGTCCGTCTTCGGCAAGATCATGCGTGCAGGAGAAGGCAAGATCCTGCGCAAGCTGCACCGCATCGCGGACCAGGTCAATTCCATCGAAGAGGACTTCCTCAACCTCTCCGACGCCGAGCTGCGCGCCCTGACCGAGGAGTACAAGCAGCGGTGCGCCGACGGCGAGAGCCTCGACGACCTGCTCCCCGAGGCGTTCGCGACCGTCCGTGAGGCGGCCAAGCGCGTGCTCGGCCAGCGCCACTACGACGTCCAGCTCATGGGCGGTGCCGCGCTGCACCTCGGCTACGTGGCGGAGATGAAGACCGGTGAGGGCAAGACCCTCGTGGGCACCCTCCCCGCGTATCTGAACGCGCTGTCCGGCGAGGGCGTGCACCTGATCACGGTCAACGACTACCTGGCCGAGCGCGACTCCGAAATGATGGGCCGCGTCCACAAGTTCCTGGGCCTCTCGGTCGGCTGCATCCTCGCCAACATGACTCCGGCCCAGCGCCGCGAGCAGTACGGCTGCGACATCACGTACGGCACGAACAACGAGTTCGGCTTCGACTACCTGCGCGACAACATGGCGTGGTCGCAGGACGAGCTCGTGCAGCGCGGTCACAACTTCGCGATCGTCGACGAGGTGGACTCCATCCTCGTCGACGAGGCCCGTACCCCGCTGATCATCTCGGGCCCCGCCGACCAGGCCACCAAGTGGTACGGCGACTTCGCCAAGCTGGTCGTCCGGCTGAAGCGCGGCGAGCCGGCCAACCTGCAGAAGGGCATCGAGGAGACCGGCGACTACGAGGTCGACGAGAAGAAGCGCACGGTCGGCATCCACGAGGCCGGTGTGGCCAAGGTCGAGGACTGGCTGGGTATCGACAACCTCTACGAATCGGTCAATACGCCGCTCGTCGGGTATCTCAACAACGCCATCAAGGCAAAGGAACTGTTCAAGAAGGACAAGGACTACGTCGTCATGGACGGCGAAGTCATGATCGTCGACGAGCACACCGGCCGTATCCTCGCCGGCCGCCGCTACAACGAGGGCATGCACCAGGCGATCGAGGCGAAGGAAGGGGTGGACATCAAGGACGAGAACCAGACGCTCGCCACGATCACCCTGCAGAACTTCTTCCGCCTCTACGGCAAACTGTCCGGAATGACCGGTACGGCCATGACCGAGGCCGCCGAGTTCCACCAGATCTACAAGCTCGGCGTGGTGCCGATCCCGACGAACCGGCCGATGCAGCGCATGGACCAGTCGGACCTGATCTACCGCACCGAGGTCGCGAAGTTCGACGCCGTCGTCGAGGACATCGCCGAGAAGCACGAGAAGGGGCAGCCGATCCTCGTCGGCACCACCTCCGTCGAGAAGTCGGAGTACCTCTCGCAGCAGCTCGCCAAGCGCGGCATCCCGCACGAGGTCCTCAACGCCAAGCACCACGAGCGCGAGGCGCAGATCGTCGCGCAGGCGGGCCGCAAGGGCGCCGTCACCGTGGCCACCAACATGGCCGGCCGCGGTACCGACATCAAGCTCGGCGGCAACCCCGACGACCTCGCCGAGGCGGAGCTGCGGCAGCGCGGCCTGGACCCGGTGGAGCACGTCGAGGAGTGGGCGGCCGCCCTGCCGGCCGCGCTGGAGAAGGCCGAGGCCGCGGTCAAGGCGGAGTTCGAGGAGGTCAAGTCGCTCGGCGGGCTCTACGTCCTGGGCACCGAGCGGCACGAGTCGCGCCGCATCGACAACCAGCTGCGCGGCCGTTCCGGCCGTCAGGGCGACCCGGGCGAGTCCCGCTTCTACCTGTCGCTGGGCGACGACCTGATGCGCCTCTTCAAGGCGCAGATGGTCGAGCGCGTGATGGCCATGGCCAACGTGCCCGACGACGTGCCGATCGAGAACAAGATGGTCACCCGGGCCATCGCGTCCGCCCAGTCGCAGGTCGAGCAGCAGAACTTCGAGACCCGTAAGAACGTCCTGAAGTACGACGAGGTGCTCAACCGCCAGCGCGAGGTCATCTACGGCGAGCGCCGGCGCGTCCTGGAGGGCGAGGACCTCCAGGAGCAGATCCAGCACTTCATGGACGACACCATCGACGACTACATCCGCCAGGAGACCGTCGAGGGCTTCGCGGAGGAGTGGGACCTGGAGCGGCTGTGGGGCGCGTTCAAGCAGCTCTACCCGGTGAAGGTCACCATCGAGGAGCTGGAGGACGCGGCGGGCGACCGCGCGGGCATCACCGCCGAGTTCATCGCCGAGTCCGTCAAGGACGACATCCACGAGCAGTACGCGGCCCGCGAGGAGCAGCTGGGCTCCGACATCATGCGCGAGCTGGAGCGCCGCGTGGTGCTGTCGGTCCTGGACCGCAAGTGGCGTGAGCACCTCTACGAGATGGACTACCTCCAGGAGGGCATCGGCCTCCGTGCCATGGCGCAGAAGGACCCGCTGGTCGAGTACCAGCGCGAGGGCTTCGACATGTTCCAGGCGATGATGGAGGGCATCAAGGAGGAGTCGGTCGGCTACCTCTTCAACCTGGAGGTCCAGGTCGACCAGCAGCTGGAGGAGGTCCCGGTCCAGGCCGGCGAGGCGCCGTCCCTGGAGAAGGCCCCGGCGGACGCGGTGCCGGCCGCCCGTCCGGAGATCCGCGCCAAGGGTCTGGACGCCCCGCAGCGGCCCGACCGGCTGCACTTCTCCGCCCCCACCGTGGACGGCGAGGGCGGTGTGGTCGAGGGCGACTTCACCAGCGACGAGACCCCGGTCCGGTCCGAGGCGGACGGGATGACCCGCGCCGAGCGCCGTAAGGCGCAGCGGAACGGCGGCGGGGGCCGTCGCCGCAAGAAGTGAGCTGAGGGCCCGGAGGGGCGGGACACCAGGTGTGTCCCGCCCCTCCGGCGTTCTCAGGCACGGGCGCCGCCCAGCTCGACGGCCGAGCAGCGCCAGCGCCGGTCCGTGCCCTGCTCCAGGCGGAAGGCCAGCGCCTGCAACCGGTCCCCGGAGACGATCCGCGCGTACGCCTCGATCACCCCCGGGCTTGGCTGGAACTGGTCGCAGCGGTGCACGGCGGGCGCGCTGCCGCCGGGAGCCGGCGGCCGCAGGGGCGCCCTCGGCGCGAGTTCGGCGAGCAGGTCGTAGGCCGCGGGCAGGGTGTGCCCGATCATCCGGTGCACCGGGCGCTGTCCGCTCAGGGTGAGCAGCAGCTGTTCGGCGAACCAGTAGCGCGGGATGCCCGCGCGGACGTGGCGCGCGGCCGGGCCGGCGCCCGGGCGCCGGGCGTCCGTCCGCCGCGGTGGTGCGGTGCGCCGGCCGGTGGTCCTGCCCGGCCCGGTGGTGCTCTTCAACGCTGATCGCCCCCTTCGTCGGGGGATCTTCTACCGGCGGGTCCGCGGGCCGGACAAGCGGTCCCGGGGATCGGCGCCGATTCACCTATCCGGGGGAGGGGCATCCGGTTTCCGCTGGTCGCGGGGGTGGGCCGGGTGCGGTCCCGGCCGCCGCCGGGGGGCTCCCGGCACTTCGAAGGGGGACGCGTCCCCGTATGCTGGCGGGACCATCCACAGGTACTCCGGAAAGCGGCGGACATGCGCGTCTACGTCCCTCTGACCCTCCCCGGTCTCGCCGAGGCGCACCGGGCGGGCGAGCTCGGCCCCGCCCCGCTCACCGCCTACGCCGTGACCCCCGCGCTGCGCGAGTGGTACCTCTCGGACGACGTGGAGGAGCTGGAGTACGCGGCGCTCGGCCGCGCCGCCCAGGCCTCGCTCCGCGGGCTCGCCACCGACCCCTCGGCGCCGCGCCGCCGCGTGGTCGTCGCGGTCGACGTGCCGGACCGCGAGGCGGCAATGGACCCGGACCGGGGGCTCGACGAGTCGGCGCTCGGCGAGGTGCGGCTGGCGCGGCCGGTCCCGCTGGCGAAGGCGGCCGCCGTGCACCTGGACGCGGACGACGCCGAGGCGGATGTCGCGGCGGCCGCCGCGGCGCTGGGCGCGGCCGACCAGGGGGACGACGACGCCCGGTTCACGGTGGACGGCGCGGAGGACCACGAGCTGATGTGGTTCGGTGTCCAGGAGATCCCCAACCTGATCTGACGCCCGGCGGGCACCGGCCCCCGGGGCGTTGTCAGTGGGGGTCGGTACGGTCTTTCCATGACACAGCACGGCGCTCACATCGTCTGGGACTGGAACGGCACGCTGCTGCACGACGTCGACGCGGTGATGGCCGCGGCGAACGCCTCGTTCGCCGAGGTCGGGCTGCCCCCCATGACCCTGGAGCGGTACCGGGACCTGTACTGCGTGCCCGTCCCGCGGTTCTACGAGCGCCTGATGGGCAGGCTGCCCACCGAGGCCGAGTGGCAGGTGATGGACGCGGCCTTCCACCGGCACTACGCGGCGTACGCGGTGGACGCGGGGCTGGCGGCCGGCGCCCGGGAGCTGCTCGCGGACCGGCAGGCCGCGGGGCACACGCAGTCGCTGTGCTCCCTCGCGCCGCACGACGAGCTGATACCCCTGGTGCGGACGCACGGCATCGAGCGCCACTTCGTCCGGGTCGACGGGCGGACCGGCAGGAGCGACCGGGGCAAGGCCGAGCAGATGGCCCGGCACCTGGCCGCCCTGCGGGGCATGGCGCCCGAGCGGGTGGTCGTCGTGGGGGACGCGGTGGACGACGCCCTCGCGGCGGCGCATGTGGGCGCGAAGGCCGTGCTGTACACCGGGGGGTCGCACAGCAGGGCGAGTCTCGCAACCGCCGGAGTGCCGGTTGTCGACACCTTGACGGAGGCAGTGGAGCTCGCTGAGCGTCTGGTGGAGTGAGGCGGTGCCGGTCGTCGGCCGGCCGCAGGGGAAACGCCGAGGTGGGCAGGGGGAGGACGGGGATGGGTGCGCCGGGATCGACTGCGGGGGTACGGCCGGGGGCGGGTCGCTGTCCAGACCGTCAAAGACACGGGCCGGGTTTTGTACACAATCGGCTCATGACGCGGTCCCCCGGAAGAGCGATAGCCTTACCGGGTGATCAGCGCGATATCCGGCAGGGGCGAGGACGCCTCTGTGCCGCGCCCGGAGCGCCACGGCGCCCGGGCCACCGCTGGTCCCCGGAACCGGACCCGTCCGACGCTCCTGACGTTTCTGACAGAGTTGTCCGAGAACGGCCCGGTCACCCCTCATCCCGGCATACCGTCGAAGTCGACCGGAGAACCGGCGTCGCGGCGTGATGCCTTCACCACCTATGTCACGCAACGGCGCGCGACAGGAGCCAGAGGACATGCAGACCAAGCTGGACGAAGCCAAGGCCGAGCTGCTAGCGCGGGCGGCCCGTGTCGCTGAGAACAGCCCGGCCGGGGGGCAACAACCGACTGGGCCGAACGGTGAGGGCGGGCTTGACCAGGAAACCCTGACCGCGTACCTCCAGCGCTACTACCTGCACACCGCACCGGAGGACCTGACGGGCCGCGACCCCGTCGACGTCTTCGGTGCCGCACTGTCGCACTACCGGCTCGCCGAGAACCGGCCGCAGGGCACCGCCAACGTGCGGGTGCACACCCCCACGGTCGAGGAGAACGGCTGGACCTGCAGCCACTCGGTCGTCGAGGTGGTCACCGACGACATGCCGTTCCTGGTCGACTCGGTCACCAACGAGCTCTCCCGGCAGAACCGCGGCATCCATGTCGTCATCCACCCACAGATGGTGGTCCGCCGTGACCTGACCGGCCGCCTGCTGGAGGTCCTCGGGTCAAGCTGCGACGCCCACGGCACCGGCAAGGACGCCGAGCTGCCGCACGACGCGCTCGTCGAGTCCTGGATCCACGTCGAGATCGACCGCGAGACCGACCGCGACGACCTCAAGCAGATCGGCGCCGACCTGCTCCGCGTGCTCTCCGACGTGCGAGAGGCCGTCGAGGACTGGGAGAAGATGCGCGAGGCCGCACTGCGCCTGGCCGACGGCCTGCAGGACGAGCCCGCCCCCTCCGACCTGCCCGTCACCGAGGTCGACGAGGCCCGTGAGCTGCTGCGCTGGCTCTCTGCCGACCACTTCACCTTCCTCGGCTACCGCGAGTACGAGCTGACGAAGGTCCCCTCCGACGGCGGGGAGGAGGACGCGCTGACCGCCGTCCCCGGCACCGGCCTCGGCATCCTCCGCTCCGACCCGGCGCACACCGTCGACGGACATCACGACGGCCCGCACGCTCCGCTGTCGCGCCCCGCGTCGCCGTCCTTCAGCCGGCTCCCGGCGGACGCCCGCGCCAAGGCCCGCGAGCACAAGCTGCTCGTGCTGACCAAGGCCAACAGCCGCGCCACCGTGCACCGTCCCTCGTACCTCGACTACGTGGGCGTCAAGAAGTTCGACGCCGACGGGAACGTCACCGGCGAGCGCCGCTTCCTGGGCCTGTTCTCCTCGGCCGCGTACACCGAGTCGGTGCGCCGGGTGCCGGTCATCCGCCGCAAGGTGGCCCAGGTCCTCTCCGACGCCGGGTTCACGCCCGACAGCCACGACGGGCGCGACCTGCTCCAGATCCTGGAGACCTACCCGCGCGACGAGCTGTTCCAGACGGCGCCCGACCAGCTGCGCTCCATCGCCACCAGCGTGCTCTACCTCCAGGAGCGCCGCCGGCTGCGGCTGTTCCTGCGCCGCGACGAGTACGGGCGCTACTACTCCGCCCTGGTCTACCTGCCGCGCGACCGGTACACCACCGGCGTCCGGCTGCGCCTGATCGATATCCTCAAGGAAGAGCTCAACGGCACCAGCGTCGACTTCACGGCCTGGAACACCGAGTCCGTCCTCTCCCGGCTGCACTTCGTCGTACGCGTCGAGCCCGGCTCCACGCTGCCCGAGCTGAGCGACGCCGACGAGGAGCGCATCGAGGCCCGCCTGGTGGAGGCCGCCCGCTCCTGGGCCGACGGCTTCGCCGAGACGCTCACCGCCGAGGTGGGCGAGGAGCGCGCCGCCGAGCTGCTGCGCCGCTACGCCCACGCCTTCTCCGAGGGCTACAAGGCCGACCACAGCCCGCGCGGCGCCGTCGCCGACCTCGGCCACCTGGAGAAGCTGGTCGAAGGCGGCCGCGACTTCGCGTTCAGCCTCTACGAGCCGGTCGGCGCGGGCCCCGGCGAGCGCCGCTTCAAGATCTACCGCACCGGTGACCCGGTCTCGCTCTCCGCCGTGCTGCCGCTGCTCAACCGGCTGGGCGTCGAGGTCATCGACGAGCGCCCGTACGAGCTGCGCTGCTCGGACCGGACGACCGCGTGGATCTACGACTTCGGTCTGCGGATGCCCGAGCACGTCGAGGGCGACGACGCCCGCGGCCGCTTCCAGGACGCGTTCGCCGCGGCGTGGACCGGCAGGGCGGAGAACGACAACTTCAACAAGCTCGTGCTGCGCGCCGGCCTCGACTGGCGGCAGGCGATGGTGCTCCGCGCCTACGCCAAGTACCTGCGGCAGGCCGGTACGACCTTCAGCCAGTCGTACATGGAGGACACCCTCAGCAACAACGTCCACACCACCCGCCTGCTGATCAACCTGTTCGAGGCGCGGATGTCCCCGGCGCTCCAGCGCGCGGGCCGCGAGCTGATCGACGGGCTGCTGGAGGAGCTGGACGGCGCGCTCGACCAGGTCGCCAGCCTGGACGAGGACCGCATCCTGCGGGCCTTCCTCACCGTCATCAAGGCCACCCTGCGGACCAACCACTTCCAGCGCGACGAGAACGGGCAGCCGCACGACTACCTGTCGATCAAGCTGGACCCCCAGGTCATCCCCGACCTGCCGGCCCCGCGCCCGGCCTTCGAGATCTGGGTCTACTCGCCGCGCGTCGAGGGTGTGCACCTGCGCTTCGGCAAGGTCGCCCGCGGCGGTCTGCGCTGGTCGGACCGGCGCGAGGACTTCCGCACCGAGGTCCTGGGCCTGGTCAAGGCGCAGATGGTGAAGAACACCGTCATCGTGCCGGTGGGCGCCAAGGGCGGCTTCGTCGGCAAGCGGCTGCCGGACCCGTCGGTGGACCGTGACGCATGGCTGGCCGAGGGCATCGCCTCGTACAAGACCTTCATCTCGGGCCTCCTCGACATCACCGACAACATGGTCGGCGGCGAGGTCGTCCCGCCCAAGGACGTCGTGCGCCACGACGAGGACGACACCTACCTGGTGGTCGCCGCCGACAAGGGCACCGCGACGTTCTCCGACATCGCCAACGAGGTCGCCCAGTCCTACGGCTTCTGGCTCGGCGACGCCTTCGCCTCCGGCGGCTCCGCGGGCTACGACCACAAGGGCATGGGCATCACCGCCCGCGGCGCCTGGGAGTCCGTCAAGCGCCACTTCGGCGAACTGGGCCACAACACCCAGACGCAGGACTTCACGGTCGTCGGCGTCGGTGACATGTCCGGTGACGTCTTCGGCAACGGCATGCTGCTCTCCGAGCACATCCGCCTGGTGGCCGCCTTCGACCACCGGCACATCTTCATCGACCCCAGCCCGGACGCCGCCACGTCGTACGCCGAGCGCCGGCGCCTGTTCGAGCTGCCGCGCTCGTCGTGGGCCGACTACGACACCTCGCTGCTGTCCAAGGGCGGCGGCGTGCACCCGCGGACGGCCAAGTCCATCCCGGTCAACGCGCACGTCCGCGAGGCCCTCGGCATCGAGCCGGGCATCACCAAGATGACCCCCGCCGAGCTGATGAAGGCCATCCTCCGGGCCCCGGTCGACCTGCTGTGGAACGGTGGCATCGGCACCTACGTCAAGGCGTCCACCGAGTCGCACGCCGACGTGGGCGACAAGGCGAACGACGCGATCCGCGTCGACGGCGGGGACCTGCGGGCCAAGGTCGTCGGCGAGGGCGGCAACCTGGGCCTCACCCAGCTCGGCCGCATCGAGTTCGCGCTCGCGGGCGGCCGGGTCAACACCGACGCCATCGACAACAGCGCCGGTGTGGACACCTCGGACCACGAGGTGAACATCAAGATCCTGCTCAACTCGCTGGTCACCGAGGGCGACATGACCGTCAAGCAGCGCAACAAGCTGCTGGCGGAGATGACCGACGAGGTCGGCGAGCTCGTCCTGCGCAACAACTACGCGCAGAACGTCGCCCTGGCCAACGCGGTGGCCCAGGCGCCCAGCCTGCTCCACGCCCACCAGCGGATCATGCGCCGCCTCAGCCGGGACGGCCACCTGGACCGCGCGCTGGAGTTCCTGCCCACCGACCGGCAGATCCGCGAGCGGCTCTCCGCCGGGCGCGGACTGAGCCAGCCGGAGCTGGCGGTCCTGCTCGCCTACATCAAGATCACCACCGCCGAGGAGCTGCTGGCTACCGAGCTGCCGGACGACCCGTACCTCCAGCGCCTGCTCTACGCCTACTTCCCGGGCGCCCTGCGCCAGTCGTTCGGCGAGCAGATCGACAGCCACGCGCTGCGCCGCGAGATCGTGACGACCGTGCTCGTCAACGACACGGTGAACTCGGGCGGTTCGACCTTCCTGCACCGCCTGCGGGAGGAGACCGGGGCCTCCCTGGAGGAGATCATCCGGGCGCAGACCGCCGCCCGCGAGATCTTCGGCCTGAGCGGGGTGTGGGACGCGGTCGAGGCGCTGGACAACGTGGTCGCGGCGGATGTGCAGACCCGAGTGCGGCTGCACTCGCGGCGGCTGGTCGAGCGCGGTACGCGCTGGCTGCTCAACAACCGGCCGCAGCCGCTCCAGCTCGCCGAGACCATCGCGTACTTCCGCGACGGCGTGTCGACGGTCTGGGCCGAGCTGCCCAAGCTGCTGCGCGGTGCCGACCTCGAGTGGTGGCAGTCCATCCACGACGAGCTGACGGAGGCCGGGATCCCCGGCGAGCTGGCCGTGCGGGTCGCGGGCTTCTCGTCCGTCTTCCCGGCGCTGGACGTCGTCGCCATCGCGGAGCGCACGGGCAAGGAGCCGCTGTTCGTGGCGGAGGTCTACTACGACCTCGGCGACCGGCTGCACATCACCCAGCTGATGGACAAGATCATCGACCTGCCGCGGTCCGACCGCTGGCAGTCCATGGCCCGCGCCTCGATCCGCGAGGACCTGTACGCGTGCCATGCCGCGCTGACCGCCGACATCCTCTCGGTGGGCAACGGGTCCTCGACGCCGGAGCAGCGCTTCGCGGCGTGGGAGGAGAAGAACGCCCCGATCCTCACCCGGGCGCGGACCACGCTCGACGAGATCCGCGGTTCGGACTCGTTCGACCTGGCCAATCTGTCGGTGGCCATGCGGACGATGCGCACCCTGCTGAGGACGCACAGCTGATCGGACACCGCTGAGGGGCGGCCCCGGGGACACCACCCCGGGGCCGCCCCTTTTCGTCCTTCTTCACCCTTCCGTTCCTGCCGGTTCCGCCGGCGTTGGCGGACCGGCCGCCCGGCCCTGCTGTGCTGGGCCCGGTGGTTCCCTACGGTGGAGGTGCGGTGGTCTCGGGGTGGTACGCGGCCGGGTCGTCCGGTGTCCCGGCGGGCGCGTCGTGAGGGCGGCCGTGCCGCGGCCCGCCGCCGGGGAGCGCCCGGAAGACCCACGCCCGGTACGCCCAGAAGCGGAACAGGGTGGCGGTCCCGATGCCCAGGAACTTGAAGACGTTGCTCTGGAAGGGCGACCCCCAGCCGAAGCCGTAGGTGGCGATGTAGAGCACGCCGTTCTCGATGACCAGGCCGAGGGCGCTGAAGGCGGCGAAGAGCACCACCTCCCGGCTGCGGCGGCCCTTGTCGCGGTCGCGGTAGGTGAAGTACCGCAGGCCCAGGTAGTTGAAGGCGATGGCGACGACGGTGGCGACCACGCTGCACCGGACGACGGGGAGCCGGGTGATGCCCCGGCACAGGTTGAAGACGCCGAAGTTGACGAGGATCCCCAGCGCGCCGACGGTGCCGAATTTGGCGAACTCCTGTCCGAGTGCCAGCAGCCTCGCCGTGCCGGGCAGGCGTCGCCGCCCCGGCCCGCTCGCCGTCATCTGTCGCAAGGGCATCTCCCGATACGGTCGCCACGCATAGCGGACATTGCACGCAGACAGCTGATTGTAGTGTAATTTCCCGCGAAAACTAACGCAGTGCGACGATGCGACGACGATGCGCGAGGACAGTGGCATGACAGAGGCGGTACTGCTCGTCGGCGGCAAGGGCACTCGGCTCCAGCCGCTCACGCTGAACACACCCAAGCCCATGGTCCCGGCCGCCGGGGTGCCCTTCCTCGCCCACCAGCTCGCCCGGGCGCGGGCGGCCGGCGTCGAGCACGTCGTCCTGGCCACGTCGTACCTCGCGGAGGTCTTCGAGCCGTACTTCGGCGACGGCTCCGCGTACGGCCTGCGGATCACCTACGTCACCGAGGGCGAGCCGCTCGGCACCGGCGGGGCGATCCGGGGGGCCGCCGACGCGCTGACCACCCGCCCGGGCGAGCCGGTGCTGGTCTTCAACGGCGACATCCTCACCGGTCTCGACATCCGGGGCCTG
Source organism: Streptomyces sp. I05A-00742 (assembly GCF_013055795.1). Taxonomy (GTDB): domain Bacteria; phylum Actinomycetota; class Actinomycetes; order Streptomycetales; family Streptomycetaceae; genus Streptomyces. The sequence goes on along the minus strand of NZ_JABETO010000037.1, from coordinate 34,479 downwards.
CTCCGGCACCACGAGCGGGTGCAGGCCGACGTCACCCTGCACCTGACCCGGGTGGCGGACCCCCGGGCCTACGGACTGGTCCCCACCGACGCCGCCGGCCGGGTGCTGGCCTTCACCGAGAAGCCGCGACACCCGGACGAGATCGTCACCGACCAGATCAACGCCGGCTGCTACGTCTTCCGGCGCGAGGTGATCGACTCCATCCCGGCCGGCCGGCCGGTCTCCGTCGAGCGCGACACCTTCCCCGGGCTGCTGGACGACGGCGCGCTGCTGCACGGCGTCGTCGACGCGTCGTACTGGCTGGACCTGGGCAGGCCCGCCTCCTTCATCCAGGCCTCCGCCGACCTCGTCCGCGGCATCGTCCGCTCCCCTGCCGTGCCCGGCGAGCCGGGGGAGCACCTGGTCCTGCCCGGCGCCCACGTCGAGCCCGGGGCCCGGCTGAGCGGCGGCACCGTCGTCGGCGCGGGGGCCCATGTCGCGGCCGGCGCCGAGGTCGCGGGGTCCGTCGTGCTGGACGGCGCGCGGATCGAGGCGGGCGCGCGGGTGCGGGCCTCCATGATCGGCACGGCCGCCCGGGTGGGGCAGCGCACCGTGCTGGACGGCGCCGTCATCGGCGACCACGCCGAGATCGGCGCCGACAACGAGCTGCGCGAGGGGGCCCGCATCTGGTGCGGCACCGCCATCCCCGACGCGGCGATCCGCTTCGGTGCCGCTTGAATGGGGACCTGTCGTCAGGACGACCTCTCCGCCCCCGCACCCCTACCGACGAGGACAGTTCAATGAACGCTCCGCACACGCCCGCCGTTCTGACCCCCCTGCCCGCCGAGTGGGGCCGCACCGTGACGACCGTGGTGATGCCCACGTACAACGAGGCGGAGAACCTGCCGATGATGGCGGAGGCGCTGATGGCGCTGCCGCTGGAGGGGCTGCGGCTGCTGGTCGTGGACGACAACAGCCCGGACGGCACCGGCACGGTCGCCGAGCAACTGGCCGAGAAATACCACGAGCCCGGGCGCCCGCGCGTCGCCGTGCTGCACCGCACCGCCAAGGAGGGGCTGGGTCGGGCGTACGCGGCCGGCATGGCGCGGGCGGTCGAGGACGGCGCCGCGTACGTCCTCCAGATGGACGCCGACGGCAGCCATCCGGTCGGCAAGGTCGCCGAGATGCTCGGCGTCGCCCTGTCCACCGGCGCGGACGTCGTCGTCGGCAGCCGGTACGTGCCCGGCGGCACGCTCTCCGCCGCCTGGGGCGCCCACCGCAGACTCCTCTCCCGCTGGGCCAACGCCTACGCGGGCACCATCCTCGGCACCCGGCTCCGCGACATCACCGGCGGCTTCAACCTCTGGAGCGCGGCGGCGCTGCGCTCCCTCGACCTGGACACGGTCGACAGCGCGGGCTACAGCTTCCAGGTCGAGACCAAGTACCGGGCGCTGCGGGCCGGTTTCACCGTCGTGGAGGTGCCGATCCACTTCGAGGACCGGACGGTGGGCGAGTCGAAGATGAGCCTGGGGGTGCAGCTCGAATCGGTCGCCATGCCCTGGCGGCTGCGCGCCAAGGAGGTCCGGCCGGGCGGTGGGCGGACCCACTGAGCCGCGCGCCGTGACGACCCGGACGGAGGCCCCGCCGGCCGCCGGCACCACCACCGGCCTGCCGTACCGCGCCCTGCTGGCGGCGGCCCTGGTTCCGGCGGTCCTGCTGCTGGCCGCCGTGGTGCGGCTGCCGTGGGCCGGGGACCTCGGGATGCACGCGGCCGTGGTGGAGCGGCTGCGCGCGGACCTGCTGCACCCGGGCCATCCGCTGGTGGACGCGGACGTCCCCAGCCCCTACTACTCGCCATGGATGGTCCTGCTGGCCCTGCTCGCCTCGGCGACCGGTGCGAGTGCGCCGGCCGTGCTGCACCTGGCCGCGTTCGCCGGCCTCGTCGCGTTCGGCACCGGCCTGCGCGCGTTCGTCCGTACGCTGACCGACCGGCGCGCGGCGGTGCCGCTCGCGCTGCTGTGCGTGCTTCTTCTCTACGGGACCCGGCTGTTCGCGTGGAGCGGCGTGCCCGGCCTCACCTCGCTCGCCCTGACCGTCGCGTATCCGAGCACGCTCGCGCTGGGGCTCGCGCTGCATCTGTGGGCCCTGCTGCGCCGGGCGGCCGCCGAGCGGTGGGGGACGGTCCGCTTCCTGGGGCTGGGGCTGCTGCTCGCCCTGGTGCTGCTGGTGCATCAATTCACCGGCGCGGTGGCGCTGTTGGGGGTGATGGCGGTGCTGCTGGGGGCGCGGCCGTGGCCTCCGCGCGCCGTGTGGGCGCGGGCGGGCGCGGGGGCGGTCCTGGCCGGGGCGGTCCTGGCGGCCTGGCCGTACTACTCCTTCTCCGCGCTGTCCGGCGCGGACGGTCTCGACGGGATCCACCGGCCGCTCTACGAGCATCTGGCGAGCAAGTTCTGCCTGGTGGGCCTGGGTGTCGTGGCGCTCGGCGCCCGCTGGTGGCGCGACCGCCGGGACCCGCTGGCCCTCCTCTTCGTCCTGGGCCTGGCGGTCTTCGCCGCGGGCGGTCTGAGCGCCCACTGGTCGTGGGGGCGGATCCTGCCCGCCGTCCTGCTCCCGGCCCAACTGGCCCTCGCCGTCGAGGCGGCCGGAGCGGCGGGCCGTCGGGCGGGGCCGGCCGTGGCCGCGGTGACGGCGTCGGCGCTGCTGGCGGGGGCCTGCGTGCAGGCCGGAGCGGTGGCCTACGCCCTGCCGGCCCGGGCCGCCCGGGCCGTACGGGCCCACGTCCCCTCGATCGCCCCGTGGCCGTCGTTCGCCTGGGCGGCCCGGCCGGTGCCGGCGGGGGCGACGGTGATGACCGACGACTACTACGCGCTGCGGATGCTGCCCGCCTACGGGCCGTACACCGTCGCCCCCGCCTACCCGGACGTGTTCCTGCCCGACGTACGGGAGCGCTGGGAGGCGACACGGCGCTACTACGCGCCCTCCGCAACCCGCGCACAACGGCTGGGCGCCCTCCGGGAGTACGGGGCGCGATGGGTGCTGCAGAAGGACGGCGGGCCCGGCCTGCCGTCGGACGACCCGGCTCTGCGGCGCGCCGCCCGGGGCCCCGGAGGACTGATGTTGCTGGAGGTGGAACGATGAGTGCGCCGGACGAAGGACCTCCGGGCCGGGACGGTTTCGCGCGCTGGATCACCGGCCGGGCCTCGTGGCCGGTGCTGTCGGCCGCGCTGCTGGTGTACGTGCTGAGCGCCGGCCGGATGCTGGGCGTCCACCGCGCGGGCATGGACAACGCGGTCGTCGTCCGGGCCGCCCGCGCACTGCTCGACGGCGGCTCGCCGTACGCGGACAAACGGTTCCTCTATCTGCCGGGCGCGGTCTTCGCGGCCCTGCCGCAGGCGCCGCTCTCCAACGCGACCCTGGGCCGCGTGGTGCCGTTCGCCACCGCGGCGCTCGTGCTGGCCGGGGTCCTGCTCGCCCTGCGGATCTTCGACGTCCGGGCGGACAGCCGGCTCGCCGCCGCCCTGACCGCCGGGCTCGGGCTGTTCCTGCCGTTCCAGAGCATCGTCCACCTCGGCAACTGGACGGCGGCCTCGGCCGTCGCCTTCCCCGCCGCGCTGCTGCTGGCCCGGCACGGCCGGTGGACCGCGGCCGGCGTGACCGTCGGCGCGGCCATCGCCCTCAAGCCGATGCTCGTGCCCCTGCTGCTGCTCTTCCTGCTCGCCCGCAGGTGGCGGGCGCTGGCCTGGGCGGCGGTGCTGCCCGCGCTGGTGTCCCTGGCGGCGGCGCTCGCCATGCCCCGGCCCGGGCTGTTCCTCACCAAGACCCTGCCGTTCCTGCTGCACGGGCAGGACGACTACGCGCGGCCCTTCGACGCCTCGTGGTCCGCCGTCCTGCCCCGGCTGGGCGTCCCCCGGCCCCTGGCGTTCACGCTCGCGGCCGCCGCGGCCGTGGCGGTGCTCGCCGTCGCGCGGCTGCGCTGGCGGCGCGGTGGCCACGAGGCGCTGCGGCTCGTGGAGTGCGGATCACTGCTGATGCTCGCCGCGTTCCTCGTGTCCCGGCCGTCGTTCCTGCACTACGCCCTGGTGATCGTGCCGGCGCTCGTCGCGTCGGTGGTGGTGCGCGGGGCGGCCGTGCGCTCCGTGTGGTTCTGGATGGCCCTGCTGCCCCAGCTCGCCGATGTGGCCTGGCCGGAGCTGGGGAGCGCGCGGCGGCACGCCTTCAAGGACGTCATGATGTTCACCGGCATGGCGGCGGTGCTCGCCCTCGCCGCCTGGCGGAGGGCGCCGGAGACCGCTCGGGGGGTGACTGTCAGTGGTGTCACCTACTCTCTGAGTAGTGATCCGGGTCCCCGGAATCCTTCCGGGATGCCACGGGATCCTTCCGAGATGAGGTGACTTGTGCCCGCCGCGCCCCCGCGTCCCGTCCCCGACGTCAGTGTCGTCGTCATCGTCCACAACGACGCCGACCGGCTGCCGCGCGCCGTGCGGTCCGTCCTGACCCAGTCCCTGCGCAACCTCGAAGTGATCGTCGTGGACGACTGCTCCACCGACGCCACTCCGGACGCGGTCCGCCGGCTGGCCGCCTCCGACCCCCGGGTACGTGGCCTCCGGCTGCCGGTGAACAGCGGCGGCTGCGGGACGCCGCGGAACGCGGGCATCGACGCCGCCCGCGCACCGCACCTGATGTTCCTCGACAGCGACGACGAACTGCCGTACCACGCCTGCAAGTCCCTGCTGCTCACCGCGGAACGGACCGGTGCCGACCTGGTGGCCGGCGAGGTCACCCGGCTCTTCGAGGCGAGCGGCACCACCGGCCTCTGGTACCCGCGGCTGTTCACCGAACCCCGCGTCGTGGACGGCATCGAGGCCGCCCCCGAGTACTTCCTCGACCACCTCTCCACCAACAAGCTCTACCGCGCCGACTTCCTCGCCCGGCACCGGCTGCGCTTCCCCGAGGGCATCCACTACGAGGACCAGTACTTCAGCGCCCGCGCCTACGTCCTCGCCGAGCGCTTCGCCGTCGTCCCCTGGTCCGTCTACACCTGGCGGCTGGCCGCCGACCCCGACACCCTCTCCATCACCTCCAGCCGGCACCGCATCCGGAACGTCGCCGACCGCGTCGCCGTCTCCCGGCTGACCGACACCTTCCTGGAGGAGACCGGCCGCACCGCCCTCAGACCGGCCAAGGACGAGGCGTTCCTCCGCCACGACCTGCGCCTCTACCTCGGCGACCTGCCGTTCCGCGACCGGCGGTGGACCGAGGAGTTCGCCGCGGTCGTCACGCCCTGCCTGGAGGACGCCGACCCCCGCGCGCTCGACGCCCTGACCCGGGAACAGCGGATCTGCCAGTACCTGCTGCGCGCCGGACGGTACGACGAGGCCGCCGACTGCGCCCGCACCCTCGACCGGCCCAGGATCGCCCCGCGCAGTACCGTCCGCCACGAGGGGCGCACCTACTGGGGGGCCACCGCGCCGGCCGACGCCCACGAGGCCGAAGAACTCGACATCAGCGACTGGCACTTGGAGGACCAGCCCTTCGCCACCGGTCCGCTGCGCCACGAGGTGGCCCGCGTCGAACCGCACGGGACCCGGCTGCGGATCACCCTGCGCACCTACGACCCGGGCGGGCTCCTCGCGGGCCCCGCCGACGTCACCGCCGAACTGCGCGTCGCCGCCCGGGCCGCACCGCTCGTCGTCCCCTTCGGCTACGCCCCGGCGCCCGACGACGCCGCCGTCCGTACCGCGGACCTCGTCCTCGACCTGGCCCGGGTCCCCCTCGGGCCCAAGGGCTTCGGGGGCCGCCGCCACCCCGTGGTGGCCCTCGGCCGGCTGGGCCTGCACCGCACCGACCCCGTTCTCGCCCCCGCCGGTCACCCCGTGCTGCGGGCCCGGATCGGCGGGCACGACGTGCGCGTCGGCTGCGAGGACCGCGGCGCGGGACGGCTGGAGATCCACTGGGAGCGCACCGGACCCCGCGCCCGGGCAGAGGCCCTCGCGCCGCACCTGGAGCCCGTCCGCGCCCGCTTCGGACGGCTCACCCGCCGTGTCACCGGGCCGGGCGCCAAGGCCCTGGTCTCCCACGAGCTCCACCGCCTGCCCGTCGACGAGGAGCTCGTCGTCTTCGAGGCCCTGGAGGGCCGCGGCTACGCCGACAGCCCCCGCTACATCCACGAGGAACTCCTCCGCCGCGACCTCCCGCTGTACGCCGTCTGGTCGTACACCGGCAGCCGCGCCGGCTACCCCCGGGGCGTGCCGCTGGTCCGGCGGGGCAGCTGGGAGTACGTCCGGACGGTCGCCCGCGCCCGCTACTGGGTCGACTCGCACGGCTTCCCCGCCCACATCCCCAAACGCCCCGGCACCCGCTACCTCCAGACCTGGCACGGCCAGGCGCTCAAGCACATGGGCTTCGACACCCCCGAACTCCGGCTCGCCGGGCCCGCACGGCGCCGGCGGCACCGGGCCATGGTGGACCGCTGGGACGCGCTCATCGCCCCCAGCGAGGAGTTCGAACGCACCTTCGTCCGCGGTAACGAGTACACCGGGGAACTGCTGCGCGCCGGGCTCCCGCGCAACGACGTGCTGGTCCGGTGGAACGAGCCCGCCCAGCGCGAACGGGCCGTCGCCGCCCGCGAGCGGCTCCAGATCCCCGACGGGAAGAAGGTGCTGCTGTACGCGCCCACGTTCCGCGACGGGGCGCGCGCCAGCGGCGAGTCGATCCGCGTCGACCTGGAGGACCTGGTGCGCCGGGTGGGCGACGCCTGGACGGTGGTGGTCCGGCCGCACTACTACGAGCGCTTCACCGTGGCGCGGGAGATCGGCCACGCGGTGCGCGACGGACGGGAGTTCACCGACCTCAACGACCTGCTGCTGGCCTCGGACGCGCTGCTCACCGACTACTCGTCCGTCGTGTTCGACTACGTCAACCTGGGCCGCCCGGTGCTCCTCTACACCGACGACTACCCGGCCTACCGGTCCACCCTCCGCGGCACCTACTACGACCTGGCGGACATCGCCCCCGGCCCGCTGCTCACCGGGACCGGGGAACTCGCCGCCGCGCTGGGGGACCTGGGCGCGGTGCGGGAGGAGTGGGCGGGGGCGTACGAGCGGTTCCGGACGCGGTTCAACCCTTACGAGACCGGACACGCCGCCAAGGCCGTGGTCGACCTCTTCTTCACGGGAGGCGCGCGATGAACCGGCCCCCCGGGACCCGGCGCTCCTCCGGCGCCCGGCGCAACCTCTTCCTCGTCGGCGTCGACGTGGACTCGATGGGCGGCTCCCAGCGGGTCCTGCACACCCTCGCCCAGGGGTTCGCGGAACGTGGGCACCGGGTGGAGCTGATCGGTATCCGGCCGAGCCCCGAGCCGCACACGTACCACGCCCGTCCGGCGTACCGGCAGGCCACGCTCCACCGCGCGCCCGCGGCGCCCGCCCCGGCCGCCGCGACTCCGGCGGAGCGGCTGCGCCCGGCCCGGCTGCGGGCCGTGCGGGCCGCGCGGCGGGACGGGGAACGGGCCCGCGAGCGGCTCGCCCGGCGGTTCGCCGCGGTGCGGCACGGTTACGTCATCGTCGGCTCGCCGTGGGCGGTGGACTGGCTGCGGACCGTGGACCGGCCGCATCTGAAGGACATCGGCCAGTACCACGAGTCGTTCGCGCAGGCCGCCGCGTCCGCCAACCTCCGGCTGATCCTGCGGCACTACCCGGCGCTGGAGAAGGCGGTCTTCCTCAGCGAGCCGGACGCCGAGGAGTTCCGCCGCCGGCGGTTGCCCAACGCGGTGGTGGTGCCGAACCCGCTGCCCTTCACGCCCGGACCGCCCGCGCCGCTGGACACCCGGTGCGTCGGCGCGGTCGGCCGGCTGGAGCCCGTCAAGCGGCTCGACCGGCTCGTCGACGCGTTCGCCACGGCCTGCGCCGGACAGCCGGCCTGGGAGCTGCACTTCTTCGGCGACGGCCCGGAGGAGACCGCGCTGCGCGAACGGGCCGTGCGGCACGGGATCGGGGACCGGGTCCGCTTCCGGGGCACCGTGCGGGACATGGCCGCCGCCTACCGGGAGCTGTCCGTGGTGGCGCTCACCAGCGAGTGCGAGGGGCGGCCCATGGCTCTGGCGGAGGCGTCCGCCTGTGGGGTGCCGTGCGTGAGTCTCGATCTGTCGGGCGGGGTACGGGAGTTGGTCGACCACGGGCGGACAGGGCTGCTCGTGCCGCCGGGGGACGAGGACGCCCTCGCGGCCGCGCTGGAGGAGCTGATGCGGGACGCGGTGCTGCGGGAGCGGTACGGGCGGGCCGCGCGGGAGCACGTGGCGCCGTTGGCGCTGCCGGGGGTGCTGGACCGGTGGGAGGAGCTGTTCGAGGAGGTGGACCGGTGAGGTGGGGGTGGGGTGGGCGGTTGATGCGGGGCGTGGGGGTGGGAGGTGATCGGAGCCGGTGGGTGGGGCGGGTACTTCGGGCACGGCGAGTGCTTCGGGTGCTCCGGGTGCGAATGGCGGGGCGGCGGGTGCGGGCGTGTCGTGGGCCGGTGCGGCTGGTGCTGGTGCGGGTGCGGGGAGTGCTGAGGCTCAGCGGGCCGGTGTCGATCCGGGGATCGCTGGGGCGGCCTCTAGTTCCGCTGGTTCCGCCGGAGCCTTCGGGCGGCGATGAGCAGTGCGCTCCGCACCCCGGTGGCGATCCGCAGGGCGAGGGATCCGCTCGCCGACGCGTACGGGCGTACCAGCAGGACCCCGTGGCGCGCGCTCGGCAGGGCTCGGCGCCGCAGGCCGCCGCCGGTGGCGCGGACGGCGGTGCGGATGGCTCCGCCGTGCGTGCAGCGCAGCCGTACGCGCAGGTCCCAGGTGCACGGACCGCGGCCGCTCCCGGGGGTGGCCAGGAGGCCCAGGTCGATCCGCGGCCGGGCGGTCCAGGACGGGCCCTCGGCGGTCAGGCGAGCGCTGAACTCCAGCGTCGGGCCGCCGTCGCGCGGGCGCAGTTCGACGTCCACGGTGTGCGGCCGGGCCGCGGCGAGCCGTCCGTAGAGCTCGTGGGCGCGGAGGTGGAGTTCCGCCCGGGGAGGGCCGGTGAGCAGGCGGAGGGTCGCGTCGACGGTCACCGGCAGTCGGCGGGCCGGTGCGGCGCCGGGGCCGACGAGGCCGTCGAGGGCGACGGCGGGCAGGTCGTCCGCCCAGACGGGCCCGACCGGGCCATGGGCGTAGGGCGGCAGCAGCCGGGCCGGGCGGGCGGCGAGCTGGGCGAGGCGGTCCAGGTCGCGCGGGGCGGCCGCGGCCAGCACGACCCGGGCGATCCAGCGGGCGGGGGCGCGCGCGGCGGCCAGTTCGGCCTCGGCGTAGCCGGCCAGGCAGTCGCGGGTCGCGCGCCACCAGGCGTGCCGGTAGCCGTCGCTGCGGGCGGGCAACTCCCGGATGTACATGCGCAGATCGTGGTCGAGGAACTTCACGCGGGCCGCCCGCGCCAGCGGTTCGCGGCCGGCGGCCCGGTAGATCTCCACCCCCCTGCGGTGGGCGCGGAGCCTGGACTGCCAGTTGCCGATCCGGTCCCGGTCGAGCGAGATCGACGGCCGGCGGGCGCCGCGCCGTACGTGCCAGACGTAGACGGTGTCGGGGACGGTCGCGATGCGCGGACCGGCGGCGAGGAGGCGGGCGCTGAAGACGAAGTCCTCGTAGGGATAGGGACCTTCGGGGAACGCGATGCCGTACTCGGTGAGGAAGCGGCGGTCGTAGAGCTTGTTGACGCAGAGGGTGTCGTGGAGGAGCGCGGGATGGAGCTCGGGGGAGTCGTGGAGCGCGGCGGTGCGGTAGAGGCCTGGCTGCCAGCGGGTGTCGAGCCGCTGGGGGAGTTCGCGGCGGACGCACAGACCGGCGGCGACAGGTGCGTCGTGGCGCAGGGCGGCGGCCAGGAGCGCGGCGACCGCGCCCTGGGGGAGGACGTCGTCGCTGTCGAGGAACATCACGTACGGGGCCCCGGCGGCCCGTACGCCGTCGTTGCGCGGGGTGCCGCAGCCGCCGCTGTTGACGGTGCGGTGGATGACGCGCAGCCGTGGATGGCGGGCGGCCAGCCGGTCGAGGACGGCGCCGGTGCCGTCCGTGGAGGCGTCGTCGACGGCGATGACCTCGGCGACGACGGTGCCCTGGGCGAGGGCCGAGCACACGGCGGCGGCGATGTGCGCGGCGTCGTCGAAGCCGATGACGACCACGCTGACGAGGCCGGTGGGCAGGGTGTCGGGAACGTGCGGCCGGGCAGGGGTTCCGCTCTCGTTCACTGTCACGAAAGACATTTTTATCCGCTGAGCAGAACAAATGTGGTGATTCTGGGCCCGGGTGTGCCGGGGCAGGGGCCGGATGGCCGGGCCTGGACTTATAGGAGGGGGCAACAGTGGGGCGGACTCCTCTGCGGGCGGTACTGACGGGGCGGGGCGCCGGGACCCTCGACGGGACCACGGCGGGCCGGGCGACCGGAGACGGCGCCGACGGTGAGGGCGCGAGAGGCGCGGACGGGCGGACTGATCGCGGGGGCCGCTCCGGTGCGGCGGCGCGCGCCGCCGTCCTGCTGTCGGCCGGGCTGATGCTGGTCATCGGTCTGTGGGGGCTGGACCGAGGGACGGTGTGGCGCGACGAGGGCGCCACCCTCCAGGTGGCCCGCCGGTCGCTGCCCGAGATCGTCCACATGCTCGGCACCGTCGACGCGGTGCACGGCCTGTACTACGTGCTGATGCACGCCGTCGTCGCCGTGCACGACGACGAGGTGACCCTGCGGCTGCCCTCCGTCGTGGCGGCGGCCGTCACGGCCGGTCTCGTCGCCGCGCTCGGGTGCCGCCTGGCCCGGCCCCGGGTCGGGCTGTGGGCCGGGCTGCTGTACGCGGCCACTCCGTTCGTGAGCCACCACGCCCAGGAGGCGCGGTCGTACGCCCTGGTCGCGGCGGGCGCGGCGCTGGCGACCTGGCTGCTCGTCAGGGCCGTCGAGCGGGGCTCCGCGGCCCGGTGGGCCGGTTACGGCGCCACCGTCGCGGTCACCGCCCTGTTGCACGAGTTCGCGATCCTGCTGCTCGCGGCGCACGGCCTGACGCTGCTCGCCGCCCGGGTGCCGTGGCGGACCTGGCGCGGCTGGGCGGGCGCGGCCCTCGCCGCCTGTGCTGCACTGGCCCCGCTGGTGGTCCTCTCCCGGGGGCAGAGCGAGCAGGTCTCGTGGATCCGGACGCCGGGGTACGCGGAGGCGAAGGGGCTGGTGCTCACCTTCGCGGGCTCCGGCGACCTCGTCGCCGGCGTGACCCTGACGCTGGCCGCGTTCGCCCTCGCGGCCCCCCTGCCGCGGACCGGTCCACCGGAGGTGCGACGGCTCCCGCTGAACGCGGTGGCGCTGCCGCTGGCGCTGGTCCCGCCCGTCCTCCTGTACGCCGCGTCCCAGAGCCGGCCCCTGTTCCTCGACCGCTACCTGCTGTTCAGCCTGGCGGGCGTCCCGCTGCTGGCCGCCGCCGGGCTGGAGCGGGTGCTGAGGTTCCTGCCCGGACGGCGGGCCGTGGCGGCGGCCGGGGCCTTGGCGGTGGCGGCGGGGTTCCTGTGGCAGCTCCCCCAGCAGCAGCGCGAGCGGCTGCCCGCCGGCCGGGGGGACGAGCCGGCCCGGGTGGCCGCGGCGCTGGGCCGGCAGGCGCGGCCGGGCGACGCCGTGCTGTTCCTCCCGCTCCACGAACGGCGGATAGCCCTTTTCTACCCGCGCCCCTTCACCGGACTCCGCGACCTCACCCTGAAGCGCAGCCCTGCCGCCTCCGGCACGCTCTACGGCGTGGAGGCCGGGGAGGCGGAGCTGCGCCGTCGGCTGGCCGGGCTCCCGGACGGCGGGCGGGTCTGGGTGGTGGGGGACACCACCGTCGGCAGCCGCTGGCTCCGGGGCCAACGTGCCGAGTACGCCAAGATACGGGTGCTCCGGGAGCTGTGCCGCGAGGAGTCGGCGGTGTTCGTACGCGGGGGCGCCGTCTCGCGGTACTCCTGCCGGCCGCCGGGGCGCGCTGCCGGGGGACGGGCCGCCGAGCGTCCGTCCGCCGGCGGCCCGGCCGTCGTGGGTGGGACTTCGACGGCGGCCGTACCCCGGGGGAAGGATCCCCGGCATCCGTCCGCCGCCTCGTCGCCTCTGCTGTCGGTTACTCCGTCGCCTACTTCACCGCCCCCGCCATCACGCCGCTGACGAACTGCCGTTGGAAGGCGAAGAACACCGCCAGCGGGATGATCATGGAGACGAAGGCGCCCGACGCGAGGATGTCCACGTTGTCGCCGAACTGGCGGACCTGCTGCTGGAGGGCGACGGTGATCGGGGGGTTGCCGCTGTCCGCGAAGATCAGCCCGACCAGCATGTCGTTCCACACCCAGAGGAACTGGAAGATCCCCAGGGAGGCGATCGCCGGTCCGCCCAGCGGCAGCACCACCCGGAAGAACAGCCGGAATTCGCCCGCGCCGTCCAGCCGGGCCGCCTCCAGGAGTTCGCGGGGGATCTCGGCGAAGAAGTTGCGCAGCAGGAAGACGGCGAAGGGCAGCCCGAACGCCGTGTGGAAGAGCACCACGCCCACGGTCGACTCGAAGATGCCGAGGGTGTTGAACAGCTTCGCCACCGGAATGAGGGCGACCTGCACGGGCACCACGAGAAGAGCCACGACGCCCATGAACCACCAGTCCCGGCCCGGGAATTCGAGCCAGGCGAAGGCGTAGCCCGCGAACGCCCCGACGAGGATCACCAGCGCCGTCGCGGGCACGGTGATGAAGGTGGTGGTGAGCAGCGAGTGCATCACCTTCTCGTTGTGGAACAGCGTGTCGTAGCTCGACATCGTCAGCTGCCCCGGGTGGCTGAAGACCTTCCACCAGCCGGAGGCCGCGATGTCCGACCGGTCCCGCAGCGAGGAGAGCAGCAGTCCGACCGTCGGCATCAGCCAGAACAGCCCGACCGCGACGAGGAAGAACCGCATGATCCCCCCGCCGAGGCGGGAGGTCAGGCGCGCCGGCCACGGCTGCCGGGCCCGCACGGGGGCGGGGGCGGGTGTGCCGGTGAGAGTGTCCGCAGTGGTCATCGCCGCCGCTCCTTACGCATGCGCCGGATGTTCACGATCACCACCGGCAGGACCAGCAACAGCAGAAGTACGGCGATGGCGCTGCCCAGCCCCTGGTTGACCGCCGTGCCGAAGGAGGACTGGTAGAGCTGGAGCGCCAGCACGTTGGCGTCCGGGAGGCTGGAGCCCGGCGCGATGATGTAGACGAGGTCGAAGATCTTCAGCACGTTGATCATCAGGGTGATGACGACGACGCCGAGCACGGGTGCCAGCAGCGGCACGGTGACCCGGCGGAAGACCTGCCATTCGTTCGCGCCGTCCACCCGGGCGGCCTCCAGCAGTTCGCGGGGGACGCTCGCCAGGCCCGCCGCGATGAGCACCATCGCGAACCCGGCCCACATCCAGATGTACGCGCCGATGATGGACGGGGTGACCAGCGTCGGGCCGAGCCATTCGACGCCGCGGTAGCGCTCGGCGAAGTTCCCCTCGGGGAGCCGTAGTCGGGCGCCGTCGGCCGCCTCGGGGAGGGCGAACGTCCCGTCGGCGGCGGTCGTCGCGGACGCCACCGTCCGGCCGTCGCGCACGGCCTCGACCGTGACGCCCGACAGGGCCTTCTCGCCCTTGTCGACGCGTCCCGCAGTGCCGCCGCCGCCCCGGACGAAGTCCAGCCAGACCGTGCCCGTGACCTTCCCGGGCTCGGGCCGGGCGGTTACGGCGTCCCGCGCGCCGCTCGCGTCCTCCGGCTTCACCGCCACCAGCGGCACCGCCGCCGGAGTGCCCGCCTTCAGCGTGGCCCCGGAGGTGAAGGAGCCGTCGGACGCCGCCTTCAGGTCGCCGTTCGGCCGGGGGTGCGCGCCCGGGTACGGCGCCGATTCCGCGAAGGTGTCGTGGATGCCCACCCACACGGCGTTGGCGACCCCGCGGTCCGGGTCCTGCTCGTACACCAGGCGGAAGATGATGCCCGCCGCGAGCATGGAGATCGCCATCGGCATAAAGATGATCAGCTTGAACGCGGTGCCCCAGCGCACCCGTTCGGTCAGCACGGCGAAGATCAGGCCGAGGACCGTGGCGATGCTCGGGGCGACGATCACCCAGATGATGTTGTTCTTGAGGGCGGTGCGGATCCGGTCGTCGGAGAAGACCTCGTGGTAGTTGTCCAGCCCCACGAAGCCGTTGCCCGAGGAGTCGAAGAAGCTGCGGTGGACGGACCAGCCGATCGGATAGACGACCAGCGCGCCCAGCAGGGCCAGGGCGGGCAGCAGGAACAGCGCGGCCACCCAGGGGCGGGTGCCCAGGACGTTCCGCTGCTTCCGCCCTTTCCGTGCCGGCGGCACGGTACCGGGGCCCGGTGGGACCCCTGTTGTCACGGTGCTCATGGACCGGGCCCGTCAGTTCTTGAACGCCTTGGCCGCGTCGGCCTCCAGCTTCTGCTGGGTGCCCTCCACGTCCTTCGGGTTCCGCAGGAAGTCCTGGAGGTCCTTCCACTCGCCCTGGCCCGGCTTGCCGCCGAAGGCCGCGGGCGCCTGGTCGGACATGTCGAACCGGAAGTCGTCACCGGCCGCCACCAGCGCCTTGGCGATGGTCCGCTGCACGTCGTCGGGGTAGGCGGCGGGAGCGAGGTTCTTGTTGGCCGAGATGAAACCGCCCTGCTGCGCCCAGATCTTCGCGGCGTCGGGCGAGGCCAGGAAGGTCAGCAGCGCCTGCGCGGCCGGCCCGTCCTTGAGGGCCACGCCCACGTCGCCGCCGGTCACCACCGGCGCCCGGTCGCCCACCTTGGGGAACGGGAAGACCTTGGCATCCGTACCGATCTTGGCGTTGGCGCCGGTGATGTTGGCGGCGGCGAAGTCCCCCTCGTAGACCATGGCGGCCTTCGCCTTGTCGCCGCCGGTGAACGTCTGGGTGACGGAGGTGGGGAACTGCGTCTGGAGCGCGCCGTCGTTGCCGCCCGCCAGCAGCTCCTTCTTCCCGAAGAGCTGCGCCAGCGTGGTGAGCGCGTCCTTGACGGACGGGTCCGTCCACTTGATCTTGTGGGCGGCCAGCTGGTCGTACTTCTCCGGGCCGGCCTGGGAGAGGTAGATGTTCTCGAACCAGTCGGTGAGCGTCCAGCCGTCCGCGCCGCCAACCGACACCGGGGACACGCCGTAGTCGGCTATGGCCTGGGCCGTCTTCAGCATCTCCGGCCAGGAGGCCGGCTCCTTGACGCCGGCGGCTTCGAAGACCTTGGTGTTGTACCAGACCAGCGACTTGTTGCTGGTCTTGAAGTAGACGCCGTACGGCTTGCCTTCGTGGGAGCCGAGGTCCTGCCAGCCCTTGGCGAAGTTCTTCCGCAGCTCCGCCGTGGCCTCGGCGGCGAGCGGCTTGATCCAGCCCTTCTGGGCGAACTCGCGCAGCACGCCCGGCTGTTGCAGCATCGCGACGTCCGGCGGGTCGCCGCCCGCCACCTTCGAACCGACGAACGCCGACATGTCGTCGCCGCTGGGGACGAACGACACCTCGGCGCCGGTGCGCTTGGCGAACTCGTCCAGGACCTTGGTGAAGTTGGCCTGCTCGGCGCCGGTCCAGACGGCGGTCACCTTGATCTTCTGGCCGTTGAGCTTGGGGAGCTTGACGGTGTTCGGTATGACGTCCGAGGAACCCGATGCGGAGGCGTTCGGTGTGCCGTCGGACTTCCCCCCGTCGTCATCCCCGCCGCAGGCCGTCGCCGACAGGGCCAGAGCCCCCGAGGCCAGTACCGCCAGCGCGCCGCGCGCCGCACGGTTCCTCCACAACGTTGTACGCATTGCCGTCCCTTTCCGTGCCCGGTCGTAGCGGACGGCCGCTCCGTACGTCGTCTCCCGTACGACCGCACTCCCGTGCGACAGTCCTACGCTGCCACGGAGGTGCCCGCAATAGCGGTCCCGGTGTCAACTCCCTGATCGTGACCGGGATGTGATGTCGCACCGGGAGTGAGCGGGAAAGATCGGGAGCTGTGGGGCAACAGGGCGCGGAAGGTGTCGTTGACGTCGTAATTCGCCGTTGGTCCCGGTGAGTTGCCCGTGGCTCCGGAGGTCCCGGCGGCACCCCCGCGCGCTGTGCGCGGACGGTGCCGCCGCGATCACAGCAGGGGCGGCGCCGGCTGCGCGCCCGCCGACTGGGCGGCCCGCTGCAGGGCGCTGGCGAGCAGCGCCAGATCCGTCGGGCCGTTGCCCAGCTCGCGCACCGGCCGGCGGGCCGGCGGGTCGCCCATGCGCTGCCAGTCCAGTGGGACGACGGTCGGGCGGAGCGTCGCCGTCCGCGGGATGCGGCCGGTGACGCGGCCCGCCTGGAACGGGGTGGCCGCCTCGTCGCCGGCGCGGTGCAGCCGGCCCCGGCCGGGGGCCGGCCCGTTCGCGCCGCCGTCCCCCGGGGCGCCCGCCTCGCCCGGTGCGATCTCCAACTGCACGCGCAGCGTGGCCCGTTCGGCGGCCTCCGTGCCGTCCGTGCGGTCCGGGCGGCCGGACGCGGCGACCAGGTGCACGCCGAGCCGGTCGCCGTCCCGGGCGACGGCCTCCAGCGCCCGGACCACCGAACCGGCGGCCGGCCGGCCGGTGCTGCCCAGCGCCGGGGCGACCAGGGCGTCGTAGTCGTCGACCAGGACGACGAGCCGGGGCAGCGCGGTCTCCGCGGTGCGGGAGGGACCGTCGTGACGCGGGGCGCGCAGCCTGAGAGTGCCCGTGGGGGGCGAGTCGAGTTCCCCGGACGACGGGTCCGCGGACCGCCGCGGGGGCACCGCCTGCGCCGGGGGCGGCGCGTGCCGTTCGTGCCAGGCGGTGAAGCCGAGCGTGCCGAGCAGCTCGGCGCGGCGTTTCAGCTCGGCGCCGAGGGCCTGCGCGAACTCCCGCATTCGGACCGGGTCGGAGGCCGCGAGATAGGTCGACACGTGGGGCAGATCGGTGCACACGCGCAGGCCCTCGCCGCGCTCGGCCGCCGCGCCGTCCACCAGGACGAGCGAGAGCCGGTCGGGGCGGTCGTCCGCCGCGAGCGAGGCGGCCAGCGAGCGCAGCAGCTCCGTCCTGCCGCTCCCCGGGCCGCCCTCCACCAGCAGGTGCGGCCCGTCCGTCGCGAGGTCGACGGTGAGCGGGCCGTGCGGGCCCGCGCCGAGGACGGCGACGGCGCGGCCGCCCGGGCGGCTGCCCGGATCGGTCGCCGAGGCCCAGCGCGCGGTCAGTGAGGCGGGAGTGGCCCGGGCGAGGCCCAGTTCGTCCAGCAGCCGCGCGGTGCGGGGCAGGGCGGCGACCCGCGCCGACCGGCCCGTGCCGTCGGCGGCGTCCGCCACCCGCAGCGGCGCGAGCGCCCGCGCGAACCGCTCGGCCCAGGCCCCGGACACCGCGTCGACGGCCGCCACGACCGTGCTCCCGGGCGGCGGGGGCGCGGCCCCGCCACCGGCCGCCGCCCGTTCGATGACCTGGACCACCGTGGCCACGTCACCGCTGAGCAGCGCCACCGCCCCGCAGTGCGGGAACGCGGGCGAGGCGGCACCGGCGGTCGCCAGCGCCGCGGAGACCGGGGAACTCGCGGTCGTCGACGGGGCCTCCGCGAGGCACACGAGGTGGATGCCCGCGGCGGCGCCGCGGGCCGCCAGCCGGGCGACGGTCTCGCGCAGCGCGGGGGTGCCCGGGTCGCCGTCCACGACCACCACCGTGTACGGGCCGGGGTGGCGTCCGGCCGCCGCCGCGACCTCCTCGGGGGGTGCCGTCGGCCAGCCGGGGCCGAGCGGCCCGTCGTCCAGACGGCGGACCAGCTCGGCGGTGCGCGCCGCCGCCTGCTCGCGGTCGTAGGCGACCAGCAGCCGGCAGTCCTGGCCGTGCGTCGGCCGGAGGTGCGGGAGCCAGCCGAACCAGGCCCACTCCGCCTGCCGTTCCTCCGCGGGGCGCGCCGGGTCGGCGGCGATCAGGACGTACTCCAGCACCGACGGCGAGTGCAGGGCCGCGAGGTGCGCGAGGACGGACCGGGCCAGCCCCGCCAGCCGCGCCCGGGGCCCGGCCAGGCCGAGCGAACCGGCCTGTCGCAGGCCGACGGTCACGGGGACGGCGGGCAGCAGGGTGCCGCCGTCGGCGGCGGGGGAGTAGCGGTCGGCCGTGCCCAGGCGGACGGTGAGCAGGTCCGCGTGGTCCGGCCCGCGCTCCCACAGGCGTGGCCCGGGGCCGAGCGCGGTCAGCAGCACGGCGGCCGGGTCCGGCCAGCGCTCCCGCAGGGCGGCGGAAGTCCCGGCCGTGCCCCGCTCCTCCCGCACCCCGGAGCCGGTGGCCGCGGGGCGGGCGTCCGCCTCGGCGGGCTGCGGCTGCCGGTCGCCCCGGCCGCCTCCGGTGAGACGGCGGGCCCAGGCCGCTATGCCGCGGTTGCGGGGGCGTTTGCCCGACGGGGGAGCGGGCGCCGTGTCGGGCGGCGTGCTCTCGTCGGGGGTGGCGGGGCCGTGGTGGTCGGAGGGCGTGCATCCCGCTGCCGCGGGGGTGCCGTCGGCGTCGGGCGTCGCGTCGGGGGACGGTGCCGAGACGTGCTCCCGGTCCCTGCGGTTCCCGCGGAGGCGGCCCGTCCCGGTGGCCGTGGAGGTGTCGGCCGACCGCGCGGGGCGGTCGGCGGCCGTGCCGGAGGGGGTCTCCTCCGAAGGGGAGGCGGGCGTCCGCGACTCGATCCCCTGCCTGCCGACAGGTGTCGAGCGAGGGGTGTCGTCACCCTCCGGGAGGGGATTCACCCGGGCGGACAGGACCGGTTGACGGCCGTCCGCCCCGTACGTGGCGGGACGGGCCGGACCGGCGGAGTCGGCCGCGTCCGCCGGTCCGGCGGTGCCGGGCGCGGTGGAACGGCGGTGCGTCTCCGTCGGCGACGGGGTCCGGGGGTGCGCCGGTCCCGCTCCCCGCTCGTCGTCCGGCGCGCCCGCCGGGGCGTTCCGCGGGTCCTGGAGCCGGGCGCTGCCGGACGCCCACGAAGGCCGCGCGGCTCCCGCCGGATCCGGTGCCCCGGGGGCGGTGTCGCGGTGCTCCGTGGCGGGCTGCTGGGGGACGTGCGGGGTCATCGCCTGTCCGGCCGGGACGGACAGTCCCGCGGTCCGGGGGCCGTCCACCGTGCGTGTGAGACGGGCCGTGCCGGCTCCGGCCGCACCCGCGCCCCTGCCGCCCTCCGCGCGCTGCCCGGCCCCGCCGTGCCCGGGCTCCTCCGGGGCCGCGCCGAAGGCCGACGGGTGTGCCGGGTCGTCGGAGGTCCGGGTGTTGTTCTGTACGGGGCTTCCGTGGCCCGAGTCGTCCCTGCGGCCCGGCCGGAGGTGTTCCCCGGCGTTCGTCGCGGGTGTGCCGGCGGTCCGGGAGGCGCCGTGGACGGCCCCTGGGTGTCGGCCGTCCCGCGCCTGCCCCGGAAGGCCGGTGCCGGGCCGGCGGCGTTCTCCGTCGTCCGCCGGGGCGCCGCCGGTGGGCCAGGGGCCGCCGTCAGCCGTTTCCGCGGTCGCTGTGTGCCCCGGCCCTGCCTGCCCCGGAACGTTCGTACCGGTGCGGTGGGAATCTCCGTGGCCCGGCGCGGCGTTGCCGGGTGTCCGGTGCCCAAGCGCTGTCTGTTCAGGGCCGCTTGTTCCGGCGCGGAGGTGGCCTCCGCCGTTCGCCGCCGCGGTGTCGCGGGCGGGGGCCGGAGTTGCTACGTGCTCCCGGCCGGGGGTGCCGCCGGACATTCCGGGGAACTGCCCGCGCGGGGGTTCCCCACCGGCGCCGCGGCCGAGGCCCGGGGCGCCGCCGGGTGTCCGGGAGCGCTGCCCCGGGGCGGTCGGCTCCTGGGCGTTCGGGCCGGGAGGGAACGGGGACGCGTCGTTCGTCGGCGCGTCGACCGGGGGACGGGAGGCGGTGGGAGCCGTCGCCCGGTCGTGTCCGCCCGGCTGCTGCGGAACGTTCGCCCTGTGCCGGACGCGGTCGCCGTCCGTTGCCGCGTCGCTGAACGGAGTCGCAGCCCCTTCCGGCACGGAGCCGCCGCCGGACTGCGGGAAGACTCCCTGTCTGTGGTCGGCCGTGGCCTGAACGCCCGCAGCGTCCCAGGCCGTTGCCGGCTCCGCCTCGGAGGCGCCACCGGGGACCCGGGTGCTCCAGGAGGAACCGCCCTGCTGGCCCTGCCCCGGGGCGCCGGTCCCACCGGCCCCGGCCCGGAACCCGCGTGCGTGCGTACCGTCGCCGGAGGCCTGAACGCCCGTTCCCCGCGCGGGCAGGGAGGCGCCCCGGCCGGGGGCGCCGGCCGGATCCGGGTCGGCGGGGCGGGAGGGGCGCGCGGCCGACGGTGCGTGGGGAACGCCGGTGTCGCGACCGCCCCCGGCCGCCCCCGTCGTACGGGACGTGCCTGCGGCCTGCGGGCGCTCGGTCGGCACGGCGGATTCCCGGCCGTCGGATCCCGTCGCCCTGGAGGCATGCCCTGGTGCCGGGGCGGCTCCCGCCGTCCGGCTGTCGTGAAGGGTGCTGTCCCGCCCGGGGGTTCGGCGCGGTTCGGCCGCGGTGCTCTCGGTCCGTTGTCGGGCCTCGGGGTGTCCCGGTGCCGGGGCTGCCGTCCGGGCGCCCGGGAGTGAGCTGTCCGGCCAGGGGGTTCGGTTCGGTTCGGCTGCGGTGGTCCCGGCGCGTTGTCCTGTGTCGGAACGTCCCGGTGGCGGGGTGGCTCCTGCCGTCCGGGCGTCGTGAAGCGTGCTGTTCTGCCCGGGGACTTGACGTGGTTCGGCGCCGGTGTTCCCGGCGCGGTGTCCGGCCTCGGGGTGTCCCGGTGCCGGGGCTGCCGTCCGGGCGCCCGGAAGCGCACCGTCCGGCCCGGAAGCCCGACGCGGCCCGGCCGCGGTGTTCTCGGCCCATTGCCCTGCGTCGGCACGCCCCCGTGCCGGGGCGGCTCCCGCCGACTGGTCCGCGTGAAGCGCGCTGTCCGGCCCGGGGGCTCGACGCGGCTGGGCTCCGGTGTTCCCGGCGCGCTGTCCTGCGTCGGCACGCCCCGGTGCCGGGGCGCCTCCCGCCGTCCGGGCGTCGTAAAGTTCGCCGTCCGGCCCGGGCGTTCGACGTGGCTCGGCCGCGGTGGTCCCGGCCCATTGCCCGGCCTCGGCACGCCCCGGCGGCGCTTCCGCCGCCCGGGCGCCCGGAATTGCGCTGTCTGGCTCGGGGGCTCGACGCGGCGCGGCGGTGTCGGTCCTGGCCCATTGCGCGGCCTCGGAATGCCCCGATGCCGCTTCCGCCGTCCGGGCGCCCGGAAGCGCACCGTCCGGCCCGGAAGTCCGACGCGGCCCGGCCGCGGTGTTCTCGGCCCATTGCCCGGCCTCGGAACGCCTCGATGCGGCCCCCGCCGCCCGGGCGCCCGGAAGCCCACCGCTCGGCCCGGGAGCCCGACGCGGTTCGGCCGCGACAGCCCCTGCCTGTCGGGCGGCGTCGGAACGCCCGGGGGCGTCGGCCTCCGGTCCGGCGGGCAGCGCGTCCCGTGAGGCCCCGGAGCCCGCCCCCTGCGGGCCCGGAATGTTCGCCCGCGCGGTGGACGGGGTGCCGGGCCGGTGTGCCCGGGGCGTCACCCGAAGGTGTCCCTCGCCGTCGGGCGAGGTGGGGAGGAGGGAGGAGCCGGGCTCTTGACGGCCGTGCGCCGCGTCGGCGTCGGCGATGTCCGGCGGACCTCCCGCGTCCGGCCGGGCTCCGGCCCCGTCGGGCCCGTGCAGTTCGAGCGTCGATTCCCCCGCGCGCAGCAGCGAGCCGGGGCGGAACGGCACCGGCCGACCGTCGACCGGTGTGGCGTCCAGGGTGGTGCCGTTGGTGGAACCGAGGTCGTGGAGGGTCACGCGGCCGTCGTCGCCGAGGGTGACCGCGCAGTGGAGGCGGGAGACGTCGGGGTCGTCCACCGGGATGTCGGCGGCGGAGGAGCGGCCGACGCGGACCTCGCCGCCGTGCAGCAGGTGGACCCCGCCCGCGTCGGGGCCGGAGACCACGTGCAGCCGGGCGGTCGTCTCCGCCAGGCGTGCCAGGGGCGCGGCGGAGTGCTGGTCGGGATCGGCCGGGGCGCCGAGCGAGAGCACGGCGCCGTCGATCAATGGGGGTTCGCCCAGCGCACAGCGCTGGGCGTCCAGCCGCTCGGTGCCCGCGTAGACGACGACGGCCCCGGTACCGAGGTCGGAGCCGGCCGCGGCCAGGGCGGCGGCCAGCCCGCTCGTCACACCGGCGAGGGCGGTGCCCACCGGAGCGGTCACCAGAACGTCGCAGGCGTGCGCGGCGTGGCCGCCGAGCGGTGGCCCGAGGACGGTCAGCCGGATCTGCATCGACGTCCACAGTCCCTTCCTGCCCCTGGTGCGCGACAGGGGCAGGACGTCCCCCACCGGCCGCACGGGCACTTCGGCACGTACAGGTCACCACGGAGCGCGGGGCCTCGGCTCCGCCCCCACCGCACCGTGCTGCGAGCATCCTCGCACCTGCCACCGACAGCGCGCCCGGCGACAGCCGTTTCGTGATCTTGGAAGTCCGGCCGCCCGCACACTGTGGTGGGGAAAACGATCGATCGTGCACGAGGAGCGATCGGGCCTCCGGGGATTTCTCCGCGATTCCTTCCGGTGGGTAACCGCTGTTCGGGCCTTTTTGTCCGTTTATTTATCCATGGTGATCGTCCCGCCCAGGCCCCCGCCGCCCGCCCCGGCCCCGGCCCCGAACTCCGGGTACTCCGGAATCCCCGCAGCACCCCGTGGCAACCAACGGTCCGGAACACGCGTCTTTCCCCTGTGCCCCACGGATTCGTCACGACGACGGTGCGTGGGACGGCACTACAGTGGGCCGGAGGGCCGGGCCCGGGAGACCGGGAGCCCAGGAGGACCGGCGAGAAGAAGCGAGAAGCGACATGAGGCGGTCCGCCACCCGGCCCGCCCCACGACCGCGGACCACGGGTCCGGATCACACGACCAGGGAGCGCATGACGTGCGGCCGGTAGGCAGCAAATACCTGCTCGAAGAGCCGCTCGGACGCGGAGCGACGGGCACCGTCTGGCGGGCAAGCCAGCGGGAGGCGGCGGGTGCCGAGGCGGCCGTGGCCGGGCAGCCCGGCGAGACCGTCGCCATCAAGGTGCTCAAGGAGGAGCTGGCCAACGACGCGGACGTCGTGATGCGCTTCCTGCGTGAGCGCTCCGTCCTGCTGCGGCTCACCCACCCGAACATCGTCCGTACCCGTGACCTCGTCGTCGAGGGCGATCTGCTGGCCCTGGTGATGGACCTGGTCGACGGCCCGGACCTGCACCGCTACCTGCGGGAGAACGGCCCGTTCACCCCGGTCGCGGCGGCCCTGCTGACCGCCCAGATCGCCGACGCGCTGGCGGCCAGCCACGCCGACGGCATCGTGCACCGCGACCTCAAGCCCGCCAACGTCCTCCTGAAGGACGAGGACGGCCGGATGCACCCGATGCTGACGGACTTCGGTATCGCGCGCCTCGCGGACTCGCCCGGCCTGACCCGCACCCACGAGTTCGTCGGCACGCCCGCGTACGTCGCGCCGGAGTCCGCCGAGGGCCGCCCGCAGACCTCCGCCGTCGATATCTACGGCGCCGGAATCCTGCTGTACGAGCTGGTCACCGGCCGTCCGCCGTTCGCCGGGGCGACCGCCCTGGAGGTGCTGCACCAGCACCTCAGCGCCGAACCGCGCCGCCCCACCACCGTCCCCGAACCCCTGTGGACGGTCATCGAGCGCTGCCTGCGCAAGCGCCCCGAGGAGCGGCCGAGCGCCGAGAACCTGGCCCGCGCCCTGCGCGTGGTCGCGGCCGGCGTCGGCGTGCACGCCACCCCCGCCCAGGCCGAGGCGGCGCTCGGCGTCGCCGCCCTGCTCGCCCCCGACCCGGAGCCCGCCCCGGTGCCCGGTACGGGCCTGGCGGGCCAGACCGGCGCCGGTTTCGGTGACGCGGACCCCACCCAGGTCCTGCCCCCCACCGTGAACCCGTCGGCAGGACACGGAGCGGGCGCCTACGACCCGAACGCGGCGACCAGCCTGCTGCCCAGCACCCCGCCCGGCCCCGACGCGGGCCCGACGCAGGTCATGCCCACCGGCTCCGCCCCCGGCCCGGACGGGACCCGGGTCATGCCCACCGGCCCCGGCGGCTACGGCGGGGCGGACCCGACGCGCGCGATGCCGCCCGTCGGCCCCGACGAGCCGCCGCAGGCCGACGGCCCGCACCCGTGGCAGACGCAGCTGCGCGCGGCCCGCGACCGGAACGACCAGACCCAGGTCCAGTACCTGGACCCGAGCGAGGACCCGCTGCGCAGGCGCCCCACGCGGCGTCAGGCCTCGCAGCAGCAGTACCCCCAACAGCAGCAGCAGGGCTACCCGCAGCAGCAGCCGTATCCACAGCAGGGCTACCCCCAGCAGCCCCAGCAGTACGGCGCTCCCCAGGGGCAGCAGCCGCAGCCTTACCAGCAGCCGCAGCAGCAGTACCCACCGCAGCAGCCGCCCCAGCAGCAGTACGCGCCCCAGCGGTCCGGCCGCCGTCGCCCCGAGCCGCGCCAGCAGCAGGCGGCACCCCCGCAGCCGCAGCAGCCACAGCAGCCGCAGGCACCGGAGCCCGCGCCCCGCCGCGAGCCCCGTCAGCCCCGGCAGCGCAGCGCCAACCCCATGCGCATCCCCGGCCTCGGCTGCCTCAAGGGCTGTCTGCTGGTGATCGTCATCCTGGTCATCGGCTCCTGGGCCGTGTGGGAGTTCACCCCGCTCAAGGACTGGGTCTCCGACGGCAGGAACTTCTGGGACGCCGCCTGGGACTGGGTCACCAAGGCGAAGGACTGGGTCTCCGGCCTGGCGTCCAAGAACTGACGGGCTGACGGGGGACAGCCGGGAACGGCGGCCGCCCGGCCACCCGTAGGGTGGCTTGTGCCGCGGAAGTGAGGACCGGAACCGGCCGATGCCCCTAGCATCCCCTCAGCCGCGTAGGTTGTCCGGTGACGGCCTGTCGGATGTCGGAGGAGTCGGGGAACAGTCTTGGCACGGAAGATCGGCAGCCGGTACACCGCCCACCAGGTCCTCGGCCGGGGCAGCGCCGGAACGGTGTGGCTCGGCGAAGGGCCCGAGGGCCCGGTCGCCATCAAGCTCCTGCGCGAGGACCTCGCGTCCGACCAGGAGCTCGTCGGCCGGTTCGTCCAGGAGCGCGCGGCCCTCCTCGGCCTCGACCACCCGCATGTGGTCGGCGTCCGCGACCTCGTCGTGGACGGCGCCGACCTCGCCCTGGTCATGGACCTGGTCCGGGGCACGGACCTGCGCACCCGGCTCGACCACGAGCGCCGGCTGGCCCCCGAGGCGGCCGTCGCCGTCGTCGCGGACGTCGCCGACGCCCTGGCCGCCGCGCACAAGGCGGGGATCGTCCACCGCGACGTCAAACCGGAGAACGTCCTCCTCGACATGCAGGGCCCGCTCGGCCCCGGCGGCGCCCACCCCGCGCTGCTGACGGACTTCGGCATCGCCCGCCTCGTCGACGCCCCGCGCCCCGCCCGGGACCGGCAGCCCGGGACCGGCGGCGGCCGCGCGGCGGGACAGCGCAGCGTCATCGGCACGCCCGACTACCTCGCGCCCGAGATCATCGAAGGGCTGCCGCCGCGCGCGTCCGTCGACGTGTACGCGCTGGCCACCGTCCTCTACGAGCTGCTCGCCGGCTTCACGCCGTTCGGCGGCGGCCACCCCGGGGCCGTCCTGCGGCGGCACGTCACCGAGACGGTGGCACCGCTGCCCGGCATCCCCGACGAGCTGTGGCAGCTGGTCGTCCAGTGCCTGGCCAAGGCCCCCGCCTCCCGGCTGCGCGCCTCCGAGCTGGCCTCCCGGCTGCGCGAGCTGCTGCCCGGCCTGGCCGGACTGCCGCCGCTCGACATCGACGAGCCGGGTGACGAGCACGACGGGCCCGGCGAGCCGTCCGCCGAGGACGCGGGGGCGCCCGGGGCGGCGTACGACGCGTCGGGCGCGCCGTCCGGCACGGCGCCCGGGACGCGCCGCCGGGGCGCGGTCCCGCTGGTGCCGACCCCCGCCTTCGACTCCACCCGGGACACCCACACCAGCATGCGGGTGCCCGGCCCCGAGGAACTGGCCGGCGGGGCGCACGGCACGGCCCGCGCCCCCCGCGCGGTGGGCGAACCCCGGGCCGGATCCGCCCGGCACCGCACCCCGGCCGAGGCCCTGCGGCGGCGCCGGATCAAGCTGGGCGCGGCGGCGGTGGCCCTGGCAGCGGCGGCGGGCGTGGGCGGCTGGCTGGCCACGGCCGATCACGACTCGGGCGACGCGAAGCCGGGCGTGCACCGGACGGACGCGCCGCAGGGCCAGCTCCCGTAGACCGCGGGGCCGGCTCCCGTAGACCGCGGGGTGGGCTCCCGTAGGGGTCTCCCCGGAGGACACCCCCGGTCCCGTCACAGCGTCCCCCGCCGCCCCGCGCACCGGTTAGGCTGGTTGCGTGGCAGTCGTTGATGTATCCGAAGAGCTCAAGTCCCTCTCCTCCACCATGGGGTCGATCGAGGCCGTTCTGGACCTCGACAGGATGAGGGCCGACATCGCCGTGCTCGAGGAGCAGGCGGCGGCCCCGTCGCTGTGGGACGACCCGGAGGCGGCGCAGAAGATCACCAGCCAGCTGTCGCACCTCCAGGCCGAACTGCGCAAGACCGAGACGCTGCGCGGCCGCATCGACGACCTCGGGGTGCTCTTCGAGCTCGCCGAGACCGAGGACGACGCCGACGCCCTCGCCGAGGCGCAGGCCGAGCTCGACTCCGTGCGCAAGGCGCTGGACGAGATGGAGGTCCGCACCCTCCTCTCCGGCGAGTACGACGCCCGTGAGGCGCTCGTCAACATCCGGGCCGAGGCCGGCGGCGTGGACGCCTCCGACTTCGCCGAGCGGCTCCAGCGGATGTATCTGCGCTGGGCCGAGCGCCACGGCTACAAGACCGAGATCTACGAGACCTCGTACGCCGAAGAGGCGGGCATCAAGTCCACCACCTTCGCCGTCCAGGCGCCCTACGCCTACGGCACCCTCTCCGTCGAGCAGGGCACGCACCGGCTGGTGCGCATCTCGCCCTTCGACAACCAGGGCCGCCGCCAGACGTCCTTCGCGGGCGTCGAGGTGCTGCCCGTCGTCGAGCAGACCGACCACGTCGAGATCGACGAGTCCGACCTCCGCGTCGACGTCTACCGCTCCTCCGGCCCCGGCGGCCAGGGCGTCAACACCACCGACTCGGCGGTGCGCCTGACGCACATCCCGACCGGCATCGTCGTCTCCTGCCAGAACGAGCGCTCGCAGATCCAGAACAAGGCGACCGCGATGAACGTCCTCCAGGCCAAGCTGCTGGAGCGGCGCCGCCAGGAGGAGCAGGCCAAGATGGACGCCCTCAAGGGCGACGGCGGCAACTCCTGGGGCAACCAGATGCGTTCGTACGTCCTGCACCCCTACCAGATGGTCAAGGACCTGCGGACGGAGTTCGAGGTCGGCAACCCGCAGTCCGTCCTCGACGGTGACATCGACGGCTTCCTGGAGGCCGGCATCCGCTGGCGCAAGCAGCAGGAGAAGTAACAAGAAGAAGTGGGACCAACCACGGCGGATTCGGGCATACGGCCCGGATCCGCCTTGACGCTGCCCCGAAAACTCGCAAGGGTGACGAGCGGCATGCGTATCACTGGGGTGCGTGTGGTGGGGGGCGTGATCCGGCCGTCAAGGCCACGGCTGTTGTACGCCGGTCCCCGGGTGCCACGTCCCTGTGCATAGCTGCTCCACTGACGACCAGCTACTGGGGGTAGCAGGCATATGACGAAAAGAACGCGGCTGCGCGTGGCGCGCATCACCGCGGGTGCGGTGATCGCCGCCGGTGCTTCGCTGACCGCCGCGGGTGCGGCGTCGGCCGCCGGTGTGGACGTCCCGCTGGGCGGACTGTCGAAGACGACGAAGTCCGTGGCCGTCCCTGACGACCCGGGCGGTCCGAACACTCCGCCGCCGACCACCATTCCGCAGCCGACGACGGACCCGCAGCCGCCTACGACGGATCCGAAGCCGCCGACCACGGATCCGAAGCCGCCCACGACCGATCCGAAGCCTCCGACGACGGACCCGAAGCCCCGGACCACGGACCCCAAGCCGCCGACCACGGATCCGAAGCCGCCGACGACGGACCCGAAGCCGCCGACCACGGACCCCAAGCCGCCGACGACGGATCCGAAGCCGCCCACGACGGACCCCAAGCCGCCGACCACGGATCCGAAGCCGCCGACGACGGACCCGAAGCCGCCCACGACGGATCCGAAGCCTCCGACCACGGACCCCAAGCCGCCGACCACGGATCCGAAGCCGCCCACGACGGATCCGAAGCCTCCGACCACGGACCCCAAGCCGCCGACCACGGATCCGAAGCCGCCCACCACGCCCACGACCCCCGGGTCGACCACGCCGCCCTCGACCGGCAGCGGCGGCACCGACGGTGACAAGGCGTGCCCGGTGGACACCGGCAGCGGCAACTGCAACACCGGCGCGGACGGCGCGGCCGTCAAGCCCGTGCAGCAGGCCAAGCCGAAGGAGGAGCTGGCGCAGACCGGTGCGGGTCAGACCGGGTTCCTGGTGGCCGGCGCCGCGACGATGATCGCGGGAGGTATCGGCTTCCGGCTGCTGCCGCGGGCGATCAACCGCAACACCGTCGCCTGACCCTCGGTGAACGGGTGACCGCCGCGCGTCACACCCGTACGTGAAGAGGCCCGGGGCGCCATCGCACCCCGGGCCTCCACGTCTGTTCCCCGTCCGTCCGGACCACCGGACCGGAATCCACCCGTGACCGTGCGCTCACGCGGCGAAGCTGCGGGCGACGACGGCCACCGCGATCAGCGCCACCAGCAGCGCGACGAGCGTCGCCGGGGTCAGCCCGGCGAAGGCGCCCTCCTGCTGCTGGAGCCGCTCCCGGCTCGCCCGGCACACCGGGCACCGTCCCTCGCTGACCGGAGCTGCACAGTTGGCGCACACCAGTCGGTCGCATGTCATGCGAATTCCTCCTCCGGTACGTCCAACGCGAGAGAGAGCCGTGCGGTTCCCCCTACCACTGTGCCAGCTTTCCCGCCCTTCGGCGCGGCCGGTGTCCCGGACCGGCCCCGAACGGTACCCGGGGTTGCCCCCGTGGCCCGATTGTCCTGATTTTGTCCGCCCGGCCGCCGGCGACAAACGCGTCGACACAGGATGCCGACTGCGCGTACACGGGTCGTTCGCGTATGGTCACGCTCACCGACGGGCGCCACGGCCGTGGCGTTCCGTGCCGCTCTCCAGGTCGCACGTGGTGCACTCGTGATTCGATTCGACAACGTCTCCAAGTCCTACCCGAAGCAGAACCGCCCGGCGCTCCGCGACGTCTCGCTGGAGATCGAGAAGGGCGAGTTCGTCTTCCTGGTCGGTTCCTCGGGCTCGGGCAAGTCCACCTTCCTCAGACTGCTGCTGCGCGAGGAGCGGGCCAGCCACGGCCAGGTGCATGTGCTGGGCAAGGACCTCGCCCGGCTCTCCAACTGGAAAGTGCCCCAGATGCGCCGCCAGTTGGGCACGGTCTTCCAGGATTTCCGGCTGCTGCCGAGCAAGACGGTCGCCGAGAACGTGGCCTTCGCCCTGGAGGTCATCGGCAAGCCGCGCGGCGAGATCCGCAAGGCCGTCCCGCAGGTCCTGGAGCTGGTCGGGCTCGGCGGCAAGGAGGGCCGGATGCCCGGCGAGCTCTCCGGCGGCGAGCAGCAGCGGGTGGCCATCGCCCGCGCGTTCGTCAACCGGCCGATGCTGCTGATCGCCGACGAGCCGACGGGCAACCTCGACCCGCAGACCTCCGTCGGCATCATGAAGCTGCTCGACCGGATCAACCGGACCGGCACGACCGTCATCATGGCCACCCACGACCAGCAGATCGTGGACCAGATGCGCAAGCGCGTCATCGAGCTCGACCAGGGCCGTCTCGTGCGCGACCAGTCGCGCGGCGTCTACGGCTATCAGCACTGAAAGGCAGTGAAAGGACGCCATGCGCGCCCAGTTCGTTCTGTCGGAGATCGGCGTCGGTCTCCGTCGCAACCTCACGATGACCTTCGCGGTCATCGTGTCGGTCGCCCTCTCGCTCGCCCTGTTCGGCGGTTCGCTGCTGATGAACGAACAGGTCAACTCGATGAAGGGCTACTGGTACGACAAGGCCAACGTCTCGATCTACCTCTGCAACAAGACCGACAAGGCGAACTTCCCGTCCTGCGCCAAGGGTGCGGTCACCGATGAGCAGAAGAAGCAGATCAAGGCCGATCTGGAGAAGATGCCGATCGTCCAGAACATCCAGTTCGAGACGACGGACGAGGCCTACAAGCACTACAAGGAGCAGTTCGGCAACCAGCCGCTGGCCACCGTGGTGACGGCCGACCAGATGCAGGAGTCCTTCCGCGTCAAGCTCAAGGACCCCACCAAGTACGAGGTCATCTCCAGCGCGTTCCAGAAGCGTCCCGGCGTGCAGACCGTGGAGGACCAGAAGGACACCCTCAAGAGTCTCTTCAACCTCCTGAAGTACATGAACTGGGGCGCCCTGGGCGTGATGTTCCTCATGCTCGTCGTGGCGCTGCTGCTGATCGTCAACACGGTCCGGGTCTCCGCGTTCAGCCGCCGCCGGGAGACCGGGATCATGCGGCTCGTCGGGGCGTCCAGCTTCTACATCCAGGTGCCGTTCATCATGGAGGCGGCCGTCGCCGGGCTGCTGGGGGGCATGCTCGCCTGCGTCCTGCTGGTCTCCGGCCAGCAGTTCCTGGTCAACGACCTGCTCGCCACCCACATCGACGTCATCCAGTTCATCGGCTGGAGCGCGGTGCTGACCAAGCTGCCGCTCGTCCTGGCGACCGGTCTGCTGATGCCGGCGCTGGCGGCCTTCGCGGCGCTGTGGAAGTACCTCAAGGTGTAGGGCCGGGGCAGGGTCCCACGGCGTCGCCCCATGGTGCCGCCGGGCCGTCAACTTCCCGTACGGTGCCCGGCGGTGTCCTAGACTCTCGCGCATGCCCGGCCCGTCGATGTTCGTACCGCACCGCCGCCGCCGGCGCGGCGCGGCCCTGACGCTGGTCTTCGCCGGGGTGCTGGCGACCGGCGCGGCCACCGGCTCCTGGGAGGCCGACGCCCGCGGCGGCCCGCTGCCGGGGGCGGCCCGCGCCGCGCACACCGCCGGGCGGACCGCCGCCGCGAAGACCGACGACCGGCCGTCCGCGAGCACCACCCGCTCCGGGGACCGCTGGGGCGGGGTGTACAGCGCCCGCGAGTACGAGGGCTTCCAGCGGGCCCTGCACGGCGAGTACATCGGCGTCGGGCTGTCCGTCCGGCGCGCCGCCGACGGGCGGATGGAGGTCGAGGGCGTCGAACGGGACAGCCCCGCGGCCCGGGCCGGGATCGCCCCCGGCGACCGGCTGCGCTCGGTGGACGGCACGGAGGTGACCGGACGGCCGGTCACCGACGTCGTCGCCCGGCTGCGCGGCGAGACCTCCGGGACCGGTACGGCCGTCCGCCTCGGCCTGGCGCGGGACGGCGGGCAGGAGTGGGAGCGGACGCTCCGCCGGGAGCGGCTGCGCACCCGGAGCGTCGTCGCGGACCGCTTCCGGGACGGGTCCGCCGCCGGCACCCGGATCAAGGTGGAGTCGTTCACCCGCGGCACCGGGCGGCAGGTCCGGGCCGCCGTGCGGGGCACCGGGCCCCGCGAGGGCGTCCTCCTCGACCTGCGCGGCAACTCCGGCGGCCTGGTCACCGAGGCCGTCACCAGCGCCTCGGCCTTCCTCGACGGCGGCCTCGTCGCCACCTACGACGTGCACGGCCGGCAGCGGGTCCTGGAGGCCCGTCCGGGCGGTGACGTGAGACGGCCGCTCGTCGTCCTCGTCGACGGCGGCACCATGAGCGCCGGCGAGCTGCTGGCCGGCGCCCTCCAGGACCGCGGCCGCGCCGTCGTCGTCGGCTCCAGGACCTTTGGCAAGGGCTCGGTGCAGATGCCCCGGCCGCTGCCCGACGGCTCGGTCGCCGAGCTGACCGTGGGCCACTGGCGCACCCCCTCGGGGCGCACCGTCGACGGCCGCGGCATCACGCCCGACCTCGTCGTGCACGGGGACGCCGAGCCCCGGGCCCGCTCAGTATTGGGTGGCCTCGGCCCGGGGGCGTAGTGCGAGAATGACGGCACTATGGGAAAGCAGCCTAAGCAGCCCAAGGAACCCGGGCGCAAGCTTGTCGCGCAGAACAAGAAGGCGCGGCACGACTATCACATCATCACCACGTACGAGTGCGGCATGGTGCTGACCGGCACCGAGGTCAAGTCGCTGCGCCAGGGCCGGTCCTCGCTGGTGGACGGCTTTGTGCAGATCGACGGCGGCGAGGCGTGGCTGCACAACGTCCACATCCCCGAGTACACCCAGGGCACGTGGACGAACCACAGCGCGCGCCGCAAGCGCAAGCTGCTGCTGCACCGGGCCGAGATCGACAAGCTGTCGTCGAAGGCGGACGAGACCGGGCACACCATCGTGCCGCTGGCGCTGTACTTCAAGGAAGGCCGCGCCAAGGTCGAGATCGCCCTGGCCAGGGGCAAGAAGGAGTACGACAAGCGGCAGACCCTGCGCGAGAAGCAGGACCGCCGGGAGTCCGACCGCGCGATCTCCGCGGCGCGCAGGCGTCAGCGCGCCCAGGCCGCCCGGTAGCTCCCCCGGGGGACCACCGGGTAATCCGCTGGCACGGCTCCTCGTCGGTCACGTACGATGGGCAGCGCACCCCACCGCGGGTCGCACTTTGAAAAAACAACATGGGGATGATCGGTTTCGACAGCGGATGTCGAAGCAGGGGAAGCGAGCCGAGGAAGCGGCAATGATCTCGTAAACCATATGTCGCAACCAATAATCGCCAACACCAAGCGCGATTCCTTCGCCCTCGCTGCCTAAGTAGCGACTTGCGAAGTGTCAGCCCGGGGCTGTTCCCGACCCGGATCCTGGCATCAGCTAGGGAACTAAACCACCGGTCCCGGCCACGGGGGCCGGTGGGAAACCAAACAGTGGCTGGGCCCGTCGGAGACTTGTCCGTGTGATCTCCGGGGCCGAGAAAATCGCAGCGGACTGCGCTCGGAGAAGCCCTGTTTCCGCACCGTTGGACGCGGGTTCGATTCCCGCCATCTCCACGGGCGGACGGGCGGACCGTGCTCGCAGACAGCGCGAGCACGGTCCCGCCCGTCGCATTTACGGGGGCGTGACCCCCGTACCCCCTCATCCCATGTGAGGCAAAGGCCCCACCGCCCCAGGCGGTGGGGCCTTTGTCGTTCCCAAGTGGTTCGATGGCGGGAACGCGCGCAACCGGAGGGCCCCGCGGGCCCTCTTCCAGAGAACAGAGGGGGGTGGCGCCATGAAGGGAATCGTCCGAGCGGCCGCCACGATCGTGGCCGGTGCGGGTGCGGTGCTGTTCATGGGGGGCGCCGGTGCCTCGGCCGCCGACGGCCCGGTGCCGCCGGTGCACGTGCTGGTCAACGGCGCCTTCGAGAACCGGCCGGGGGAACTGGTCGACATCGATGTGCAGGGCGTCCGCCCGGGCGCCGCGGTGACCGCCCACTCGCCGGTCTTCCCCCGGGCCGTGCGCCTGGCGCCGTACGGCGGCCGGTCGGCGGACGCCGGGCACGGCCACCACGCGCGGCCGGCGGTCGCCATGACGGCCCGGCCGGGCGCGTACCCGCTGACCGTCCGGGTCGGCGGCCGGACGGTGGCCCGGGACCTGGTGCGGGTGCGGCCGCAGAAGCGGCCGTCGTTCCAGGTGACCGACGGGGGAGGGGTGTTGCGGCCGGGGGAGCGGGTCGGCGTCTGGTACGACGACCTGTACCCGGGGGAGCGGGGCGGCTCCTTCACGGCGCGTTCACCGGTCTTCGCGGCGCCCGTGCGGCTGGTCCACGACCCGAAGGGCAGCCACTGGAACAACCCCCGGATGTTCGGCGCCTCCGTGACGCTCCCGCTCGGCGCCAAGGACGGGACGTACAAGGTCACGCTCACCGGCCCGCGGGGCCGGGCGCTCCACGAGACGCGGCTGGAGGTGCGGTCGGCCCGGCCCGGTGACGGCGACTACCTGGGCCGGGCGCACGGGCCCGCGTTCTTCACGGTGCCCGGCCGCCCCGAGCTGGCCCGGACGGACGGGCACCGGGTGGGCGCCGGCGGGACCGTCAACGTGCTGTGGCGGGACGCGTCCCCCGACCCCGGCGAGGACGGTCGGCTGACGGCGACCTCGCCCGCCTTCGAGACGCCGGTCCGGCTCCGCCGCGACGAGAGCAGGGCCGGGGACGGGGACAGCCCCCGCTACTACGGCCCCGCGCGCATCCGCCGGGCGCTGGGACCCGGCGCGTACCCGGTGACGGTCGTCAGCCACCACGGCCGGGTGCGCAGGACCGGGCACCTGCTGGTCACCCATGCCGCCGCGGCGTCGCGGGCCGCAGTCCGGGCCGACGTGCCCCCGGCGGGCGGCGGGGGCGGCGGGTCGGGCGGGGACGGTGTCCCGGTGGCCGCGCTCGCCGGTGCCGGCGGGGGCGCGGCG
>NZ_JABETO010000036.1 GCF_013055795.1 Streptomyces sp. I05A-00742 | reverse complement strand
TTGACCATCACGACCGGGTCGTTGTGCTTGACCGAGATCTTGATGTCCCGGAAGCCGTGCTCCTCGAACAGCGACGCCTCCCACAAAGCCGACTCCACCAGCGCCTCGGGAGTGGCCTTGCCGTACTTCTGCAGCAGCCGCCGGTCCAGCGACCCCGCGTTCACCCCGATACGGATCGGGGTGCCCGCGTCACCGGCCGCCTTCGCGATCTCCCTGACCTTGTCGTCGAACTGCTTGATGTTCCCCGGATTCACCCGCACCGCCGCACAGCCCGCGTCGATCGCCGCGAACACATACTTCGGCTGGAAGTGAATGTCCGCGATCACCGGGATCTGCGACTTCGCCGCGATCACCTTCAGCGCGTCCGCGTCGTCCTGCGTCGGACACGCCACCCGCACGATCTGACAGCCCGAGGCCGTCAGCTCGGCGATCTGCTGGAGCGTCGCACCGATGTCCGACGTCCGCGTCGTCGTCATCGACTGCACCGACACCGGCGCGTCCCCACCCACGGCCACGGACCCGACCTGGATCTTGCGGCTGACCCTGCGGTCGGCGAGCTTGGTCGGAACGGACGGCATTCCCAGCGAAATCGCGGTCATCTGGCGAGCAACCCCAAGGTCTGAATCATGGTCCCGAGATCGGCGGGCTCCGGTCTCCGAGATTACGGCAAGCGCCTCCCCGGAAGCACATCCCGCCCCGAACATCGCGCAAACGCGCGATGGCCGGGCACATGCCGCGCCCGGCCACCGCATCCCCGGGGCAGTCCCCCGCTTCCCTCACGTGAGGCGCACGGGATTCACCACATCGGCGACGAGGACGAGCAGGGTGAAGCAGATGAAGATCCCCGCCACGACGTAGGCGACGGGCATCAGCTTGGCCACGTCGAAGGGGCCCGGGTCGGGGCGGCGGAAGACCTTCGCGAACATCCGTCGCACCGACTCCCACAGGGCGCCGGCGATGTGCCCGCCGTCCAGGGGGAGCAGCGGCAGCATGTTGAAGAGGAACAGCGAGAGGTTGAATCCGGCCACCAGGGTCAGCATCAGCGCGATCTGCTGGGACGGCGGGATGTCCAGGGTGAACACCTCGCCGCCGACCCGGGCCGCGCCGACGACGCCCATCGGGGAGTCGGCCTTGCGCTCGCCGCCGTCGAAGGCCGCGTTCCACAGGTCGGGGATCTTGCCGGGCAGGCCGACCAGGGACTCGACGCCGGACTGCACCATGTCGCCCATCCGGTCGACCGACTGGCCGAAGGACTGCTGGACGATGCCGCTGGCGGGGGCGAAGCCGAGGAATCCGGCCGTGACGTACTCGCCGCGGACCGGGTTGCCGTCGCCGTCGTACTTCTGGACCTGGTTCTTGATCAGGTCGGCGTGCAGGTCGATGCGCCGGCCGTCGCGCTCGACGGTGATCGTCGCCGGGCCCGTGGTCTTCCGGATGTCCTTCTGGATCGTCTTCCAGTCGGGCGTCGGGTCGCCGTTGAAGGCGACGATCTTGTCCTTGGGCCGGAGGCCCGCCGCGTGGGCCGGGGACTTCGGGGCGTCCTTGGGGCAGGTGTCGGTCGCGGCGGACGCCTTGACGACGCAGTCCTGGACGGAGCTCACCTGCGTCGTCTCCGTGCGGATGCCGAAGGTCATCAGCACCCCGAGGAACAGCACCACCGCGAGCACGAGGTTCATAAAGGGCCCGGCGAACATGACGATCACGCGCTTCCACGGCTTGCGCGTGTAGAAGAGCCGGCTCTCGTCACCGGGCTTGAGCTCCTCGAACGCCGCCGACCTGGCGTCCTCGATCATGCCGCGCCAGGGGGACGTGGACCGGGCGGCGATCTTGCCGTCCTCGCCGGGCGGGAACATGCCGATCATGCGGATGTAGCCGCCGAGCGGGACGGCCTTGATGCCGTACTCCGTGTCGCCCCTCTTCCGCGAGAACAGCGTCGGACCGAAGCCGACCATGTACTGCGGGACCCGGATGCCGAACATCTTGGCGGTCGAGAGGTGGCCCAGTTCGTGCCACGCGATGGAGAAGAGCAGGCCCACCACGAACACGACTATCCCGAGGACCGTCATCAGAATCGTCACGCGCGGGCCTCCGAGGTCGCTCCGGCCGTACGGACCGCGGATGCCGTACGTGCCACCAGTTCACGGGCCCGGGCCCGGGCCCAGGTCTCCGCCTGCAGGACGTCCGGGACCGTGAGGCGGGTTCCCCGGCCGGGGGTCCCGTGCTCCGCCACGACCTCGGCGACGGTGTCCACGATGCCATTGAACGGCAGGTCGCCGGCGAGGAACGCGTCGACGCACTCCTCGTTGGCGGCGTTGAAGACGGCCGGGGCGGTGCCGCCGAGCGTGCCGACGTGCCGGGCGAGGGCGACGGACGGGAACGCCTCCTCGTCGAGCGGGAAGAACTCCCAGGTGGACGCCTTCGACCAGTCGAACGCCGGGGCCGCGTCGGGCACCCGCTCGGGCCAGCCGAGGCCGATGGCGATGGGGCCGCGCATGTCCGGCGGGGTGGCCTGGGCCAGGGTGGAGCCGTCGGTGAACTCCACCATGGAGTGCACGTAGGACTGCGGGTGGACGACGACCTCGATGCGGTCGAACGGGATGTCGTAGAGCAGGTGCGCCTCGATCACCTCCAGACCCTTGTTGACCAGGGTCGCGGAGTTGACGGTGATCACCGGGCCCATCGACCAGGTGGGGTGCGCGAGGGCGTCCGCGGGGGTGACCGCGGCCAGCTCCGCCTTGGTGCGGCCGCGGAACGGGCCGCCGGAGGCGGTCACGACCAGCTTGCGGACCTCGCCGCGGGCGCCGCCGAGCAGCGCCTGGAAGAGGGCGGCGTGCTCGGAGTCCACGGGAATGATCTGGCCCGGCTCGGCGACAGCCTTGACCAGCGGCCCGCCCACGATCAGCGACTCCTTGTTGGCCAGCGCCAGCGTCCGGCCGGCCTCCAGGGCGGCCAGAGTGGGGGCCAGGCCGATGGAGCCGGTGATGCCGTTGAGGACCGTGTGGCACTCGCCGCGGGCCAGCTCCGTGGCCGCGTCCGGGCCCGCCAGGACCTCGGGGAGCGGCCGGGCGCCGTACCGCTCGGCCAGCGCCGCCCGCAGGGCCGGGGCCTTGTCCTCCTGCGCCACGGCGACCGCGCGCACATCCAGCCGGTGCGCCTGCTCGGCGAGCAGCCCGACGCGGCCGCCGGCGGCGGACAGCGCCGTCACCCGGAACCGGTCGGGGTTGCGCAGCACGAGGTCGATGGCCTGGGTGCCGATCGAGCCGGTCGAACCGAGGATCACGATCTCGCGCGGGCCACCGCTCCGTTGCGTGGGGGCGGAGTAGCGCAGATGCGGGTCAGCGAGGGAGTCGGTCATCCCCCCATTGTGGGGGCAGGGGCGGGTCCGCCGGGCGGGGGCCCGGGAGGTGCCGCCCCGGCCCCGCCCTCCCGTCGCGCCCCGGAGGCCCCGGGAACCCGCGCGGAACCGGTCAGCCGATCGGCCGGTGGACGTTCTCCTCCTTGGACGGCCCGGGGGTCGCGTCCGCGATCCACGGTCCCTCGCCGCTCGGGTCGATGATCCCGTCCTCCAGCCATTCGTACGCCCCGGACATCACCGCGTTCACGACCGACCGGTCAAGGGTGTCGGTGTTGGTCCACAGCCGGTCGAAGAGCTCGTCCACCCGGATCCGCGCCTGCCGGCAGAAGGCGTCCGCGAGCCCGTACGCCTCCCGGCCGTGCGCCCCCTCGGCGCGCAGCCGCTCGGCCCGGACGCAGGCCGCGCTCATCGCGAAGAGCTCGGCGCCGATGTCCACCACGCGGCCGAGGAACCCCTGCTTGGTCTCCAGCCGGCCCTGCCAGCGGGACATGGCGTAGAAGGTGGAGCGCGCGAGCCGGCGCGAGGCGCGTTCGGCGTAGCGCAGGTGGCCGGAGAGGTCGCGGTGGCCCGCCGGGTGGAACTCGGCGTAGCTGGTCGGCAGCTGGCCCGGCCCGGCGACCAGTTTCGGCAGCCAGCGGGCGTAGAAGCCGCCGGCCCTGGCGCCCGCCCTGGCCTTGTCGCCCAGGGACTTCTCCGGGTCGATGAGGTCGCCGGCGACGGACAGGTGGGCGTCCACGGCCTCCCGGGCGATCAGCAGGTGCATGATCTCGGTGGAGCCCTCGAAGATCCGGTTGATGCGCATGTCGCGGAGCATCTGCTCGGCCGGGACGGCGCGCTCGCCGCGGGCCGCGAGGGACGCGGCGCTCTCGTAGCCGCGGCCGCCGCGGATCTGGACCAGCTCGTCCGTCATCAGCCAGGCCATCTCGCTGCCGTAGAGCTTGGCCAGCGCCGCCTCGATACGGATGTCGTTGCGGTCCTCGTCGGCCATCTGGCCGGAGATGTCGACGATCGCCTCCAGCGCGAAGGTGGTGGCGGCGATGAAGGAGATCTTCGAACCGACGGCCTCGTGGCGGGCGATGGACTTGCCCCACTGCTCCCGGGCCGCGGACCACTCGCGGGCGATCTTCAGGCACCACTTGCCGGCGGAGACGCACATCGCGGGGATGGACAGCCGGCCGGTGTTGAGCGTGGTCAGCGCGATCTTCAGACCGGCGCCCTCGGGGCCGATGCGGTTCGCGGCGGGCACCCGGACCTGGTGGAAGCGGGTGACGCCGTTCTCGATGCCGCGCAGGCCCATGAAGGCGTTGCGGTTCTCGACGGTGATCCCCTCCGCCGCCGCCTCCACGACGAACGCGGTGATCCCGCCCTTGTGGCCCTCGCTCCTGGGCACCCGGGCCATGACGACCAGCAGGTCGGCGACGACGCCGTTGGTGGTCCACAGCTTGACGCCGTCGAGGACGTAGTCGTCCCCGTCGGGCACGGCGGAGGTGGCCAGACGGGCCGGGTCGGACCCGACGTCCGGCTCGGTGAGGAGGAACGCCGAGATGTCGGTGCGGGCGCAGCGCGGCAGGAAGACGTCCCGCTGCTCCTGGGTGCCGAAGAGCTTGAGCGGCTGCGGGACGCCGATGGACTGGTGGGCGGAGAGCAGCGCGCCGACGACCGGGCTGACGGAGCCGACCAGCATCAGGGCCTTGTTGTAGTACACCTGGGTGAGGCCGAGGCCGCCGTACTTGATGTCGATCTTCATCCCGAAGGCGCCGAGCTCCTTGAGCCCGGCGACCGTCTCGTCCGGGATGCGGGCCTCGCGCTCGATGCGGGCGCTGTCGATCCGGGTCTCGCAGAAGGCGCGCAGCCGGGCGAGGAATTCCTCGCCGCGCCGCACGTCCTCCGGCGCGGGGGTCGGGTAGGGGTGGATCAGGTCGAGCCGAAACCTGCCGAGGAAGAGTTCCTTGGCGAAGCTGGGCTTCTGCCAGCCCTGCTCGCGGGCCGCCTCGGCGACCCGGCGGGCTTCTCGCTCGGAGACCGGCCGTACGGATGGTGCGGACATAGGGCACCTCGCCGCTTGAGTCGTGGCGGTTGTCCCGGTCGGTACCGACCGGTGCTACCGGTCCGTATGTACCCGATTCGCAGGGTGTCTACCAGACCGCGCGCAAGGTTCCGGCCTCATGGCGCCCCGCGGAGGGGCGTGCCTCAGTGCCGCGCGCCGGGCGTCACCAGGCCGCTCTCGTAGGCGACGACCACGGCCTGGGCGCGGCTGCACAGGCCGAGTTTGGCCATGGCACGGTTGAGGTGGGTCTTGACGGTGGCCTCGCTGATGACCAGCTCGCCGGCGATCTCCGCGTTGGACAGGCCGCGCCCGGTGTGGCGCAGCACCTCCCGTTCCCGGCCGGTGAGCACGTCGAGCACCCCGTCCCGCGGCGGCCCGGGCTCGGCCCGCGGCCGGGTGAACGCCTCGACGAGGCGGCGGGTGACGCTGGGCGAGAAGAGGGTGTCCCCGCCCGCCACGGCGGTGACGGCGGCCAGCAGCCGCTGCGGCCCGGCGTCCTTGAGCAGGAAGCCGGCGGCTCCGGCGCGCAGCGCGGCGTAGACGTACTCGTCGAGGTCGAAGGTGGTGAGGACGAGGATCCTGGGCGCGGGGACGAGGCCGGCGCCGAGGATGCGCTCGGTGGCGGCGATGCCGCTCAGGCCGGGCATGCGGATGTCCATCAGGACGACGTCCGGGCGGTGGGCGACGGCCAGGTCGACGGCCTCCTGCCCGTCGGCGGCCTCGGCCGCCACGGTCATGCCGGGGGCCGCGCGCAGCAGGGCCGCGACGCCGGCCCGGATGAGCGCCTGGTCGTCCACGACGAGGACCCGTATCCCCGCGCCGCCGTCCTGCTCGCCGGTCATGATCGGTTCCGCCCCCGCCGGTCACTGGAGGGGAAGCGTGAGCCGGACCTCGAAGCCGCCGTCCGTCCGCGGGCCGGCCGCGAGTCTTCCCCCGTAGATCCTGGCGCGCTCGCGCATGCCGATCAATCCGTGCCCGCCGGACGGCGCGGAGTTGGCCGGAACGTTCCCCCGCCGCCGGCCCACCGGCCGGCCGTCGTCGGTGACGCTCAGCTCCAGTTCGTGCGGCCGGAAGGCGACGCGGACCAGCGCACGGGCGGTGCCGGCGTGCTTGATGATGTTGGTCAGCGCCTCCTGGACCACGCGGTACGCGCACAGGTCGGGACCGGCCGGGAGGGGCCGCCGCTCCCCCGTGACCTCCAGGTCCACGCGGACGCCGACCGCCCGCATCCGTTCCACCGTCGCCTCCAGCCGGTCCAGGCCGGGCATCGGGTGGTACGGGCAGTCGCCCTCCTCGTGCCCGGTCTCCTCCCCGCCCTCCGGGCCGACCCGCAGCACGGCCAGTAGCCGGCGCATCTCCTCCAGCGCCTCCCCGCTGCTGGCCGATATCGTGCCCAGGGCGTCACGGGCGGTGGCCGGATCGGTGGCGAAGACATAGCGGGCGAGTCCGGACTGAACCGACACCACGGACATGTGGTGGGCGACCACGTCGTGCAGTTCCCGGGCGATGCGGACCCGCTCCTCGGCGACGGCGCGACGGGCGTTCTCCTCGCGTTCCCGGCGGAGTTGGGCCGCCAGGTCGGACAGGTCGGCGTTGCGCTCGGCGAGTTGGCGGGCGTTGCCGCCGAACTTCAGGATGATGCCGAGCATCACCGCGGCCTGGGCGACCGTGGTGACCAGGTCGTCGGTGTGGCCGAGCACCGAGGAGAGCACCGCGCACCCGGCGCAGCAGACGCCGCAGACCAGGGCCACCGGCACAGGGCGGCTCACCGCGACCGCGTACAGGGTCACCATCGGGCAGAGGCTGTTGACGATCGGCCAGTAGCCGGCGACGACGAACACCATCCACAAGGTGCTGGTCAGGGTGAACGTGAGGACGGGTGCCAGCCGGCGGGCGGCCAGGCTCAGGTTGATGACGCAGATCAGCGCGTAGGCCAGGGCGTCGGGCCGGTTCCAGAGGTCGTTCGCGGGCGACGGCGTACTGACGTAGACCATCGTGGCGGCGGTGCAGCACAGCGCCAGCGGCGCGTCCCGTACCCATAACGGCCATCCCGCGGACCGCCGTTCCAGCGTCCGTAACCACGCGCGTGACCGCGCCCCTGCCGCTCCTGCCGTCCGCACCGCCGCAGCGTACCCGTGCCCCGCGCGGCACGGCATCGGCCGGGCGCGAGCGGTGCCGACTGCCGCGGTGGGTGGAGACGGAGTGCCGGGATACCGCAGGGGTTGACCCGGGTTCAACCGGCCGGGGGATGGGGGCCCGCGCGCCTGTTCCCTAGAGTCGTTCCCGTCGGCACCCCGGAGCACACGGGGGAAAAACGGGGGAACGTGCCGGCAGCACGGGGGAACAGCGCGCTCCGGGCCGTCCCGCCCGGAGCGCGCTGACGTGTTACAGGGCGAGGCCCGTCAGGACCAGCACCCGCTCGTACGTGTAGTCGTCCATCGCGTAGCGCACGCCCTCCCGGCCCACACCGGACTGCTTGGCGCCGCCGTACGGCATCTGGTCGGCCCGGTACGACGGGACGTCGCCGATCACGACGCCACCGGTCTCCAGGGCGCGGTGCGCGCGGAAGGCCGTCTGGAGGTCGTGCGTGAACACGCCCGCCTGGAGGCCGTAGGGCGAGTCGTTGACGGCCGCGAAGGCGGCCTCCTCACCGTCCACCTTCGTCAGGGTGAGGACCGGGCCGAAGACCTCCTCACAGGCGATGGTCACACCGGCGGGGACCTCCGCGAGCACGGTGGGGGCGTAGGTCGCGCCCTCACGCTTGCCGCCGGCGAGCAGCTTGGCGCCCGCCGCGACCGCTTCGTCCACCCAGGACTCGACGCGCTTGGCGGCGTCCTCGCTGACCAGCGGGCCGACGTCGGTCGCCGCGTCCGACGGGTCGCCCGTCACCTGCGCCTCGACGGCCGCGACGACCTTCGGGACCAGCCGCTCGTACAGCGACGCGTCGGCGATGACGCGCTGCACCGAGATGCAGGACTGGCCGCCCTGGTAGTTGGAGAACGTCGCGATGCGCTGCGCCGCCCGGTCCAGGTCCTCCTCGGACGACCAGTCGCCCAGGACGACGGCCGCGCCGTTGCCTCCGAGCTCCAGCGTGACGTGCTTGCGCGGCGCCGAGTCGAGGATCGACCAGCCGACCGGGCCGGAGCCGGTGAACGAGATGACCGGCAGCCGCTCGTCCTGCACGAGGGCCGGCATACGGTCGTTGGGGACCGTCAGGACGCTCCACGAGCCGGCCGGCAGGTCCGTCTCGGCCAGCAGCTCACCCAGGACCAGCGAGGACAGCGGGGTCGCCGGGGCCGGCTTGAGGATGATCGGCGCACCCACCGCGATGGCGGGCGCGACCTTGTGCGCGGCCAGGTTCAGCGGGAAGTTGAACGGCGCGATGCCCAGCACGACGCCGCGCGGGAAGCGGCGGGTGAGC
The DNA here is from genome assembly GCF_013055795.1 of Streptomyces sp. I05A-00742. Taxonomy (GTDB): domain Bacteria; phylum Actinomycetota; class Actinomycetes; order Streptomycetales; family Streptomycetaceae; genus Streptomyces. Next base: position 49,749 of record NZ_JABETO010000036.1, on the reverse strand, counting down.
GCCAGGCGGCCGGTGGAGCCCGGGTCCGTGTCCAGGCGCTGCGCGTCACCCGCGTTGAAGCGGCGCGCCTCCTCCGCCGCCCAGCGGAAGACCGAGACGGCGCGGCCGACCTCGCCCCGGGCCCACTTGATGGGCTTGCCGTTCTCGGCGGAGATCAGCTGGGCGATCTCCTCGGTGCGCTCGCCCAGGCGCTTGGCGATGTGGTCGAGGGCTGCCGTGCGGACGTGGGCGGGGGTCGCCGCGAACTCCTCGCGGACGGCGTGGGCGGCGGCTACGGCCTCCTCCGTCTGTGCCTCGGTGGGCACGCTCACGGTGCCGACGAGCCGGCCGTCCCATGAGTTCGTGACGTCGAAGGTCTCCTCGCCGGTGGCCTGGCGGCCGGCCAGCCAGAAGGCGTGCGGAGCGGGGGCATCAGTCACGGGCCCGGCCCTTCCGAAGTGGGGGTGATTGTTTGGCGTCCCCACGGTAGGGGGCCATGGGGTGGGCGTCGTTTGTCCTTGTTGGAGCGGTGCGCGGTGGGGAGCGCGCCGGTTTGGCGCGGTGGGGGGGTGCCCCGGTCCCGCCCTTTCACCGTTTCTTGCGGGGGCAAGCCCCCGCACCCCCGAGCCACGCTGCGCGCGGCGTCCTCAAACGCCGGACGGGCTGAATCGTGCGCCCGGGCGCGACAACCAGCCCGTCCGGCGTTTGAGGACCTCGCGGCGAAGCCGCGATGCCGGGGTCCGGGGCAGAGCCCCGGGAAACGGTGAAAGGGCGGGACCGGGGCTCACTCCCCCGAAGGCGACGCCTTCAACGCCAGCCACAACTCCATCCGCACATCCGGATCATCCAGCGACCGCCCCAGAATCTCCTCCACCCGCCGCATCCGATACCGCAACGTATGCCGATGCACCCCCAGATCAGCAGCCGCCGCATCCCACTGACCGTGCCGCGACAGCCACGCCCGCAGCGAGGCGACCAGATCACCGCGCCCGGTCGCGTCATGGGCGCGGAGCGCCCGGAGCAGACCGTCCGCGAAGGCGCGCACCGCCTCGTCGGCGAGGAGCGGAAGGACGGAGCCGGCGGCGACGTCCTCGTGCTCGACGAGGGGGCGGCCGCGGCGGCGGGCGACGGAGAGGGCCTGTTCGGCCTGGCGGAAGGCGGCGGCGGTGGCCTCGGGGAGGGTGGGGGCGGAGAGCCCGAGGACCAGGCCGGCGCCGTCCGCGCACGCGGCCTCGGTGCAGGCGCCGACCGCGGCGCCGCCGTCGGGCGCGAGGACGACGAGCCGTTCGCCGTCCGCCACGGCGAGCACAGGCTGCGCCGCCCGGCTCGCGGCCGTCTCCGCGACGTCGGCGAGCGCGGCGAGCGGGTCACCGACGCCCTCGGCGTCCACCGGCGCCGTCTCCGCGACCAGCACCCGGAACGGGCCGTCGAGCAGGGAGCCGTGAAACGCGCCCGCGACGGCCCGCGCGTGCTCCGCCTCCCCGGACAGCAGCATCCGCAGCACCGCCACACCGAGCCGCTGCTCGGCGGCCTGGAGGGCGCGGGAGCGCTCGGTGGCGAGGGTGAGGAGGGCGACGGCGGAATGCACGGCGTACCGCTCGGGGGTGCCGAGGGGCGCTCCGGTGCCGACGGCGAGGACGCCGCGGACCCGTCGGCCGGTCCCGAGGGACTGGAGCTCGACGCGGTCGTCGCCCTCCTCCGGTGCGACGACGGCGCTGGCGGGGGCGGGCCGTTCGCGCAGCCGCTCGACGTCCGGGCCGAAGCGGGCGGCGCGGCGCGCGGCCCAGTCGGGGGCGGACGCGACGACCGCGCCCGAGGCGTCGTAGAGGGCGGCCCAGCCGTCGAGGTAGGCGGCGAGCCGGGCGAGCAGCCCGGCCGGGCCCGCCGGGCCGAGGGCGGCCCGGGTCAGCTCCCGCTGGGCCTCGAAGCCCGCGGTGACGGCCCGGTACTGGTCGGCGGCGATGGCCGCCGAGACGGCCTTGCTGATGGCGATGAACGGGGTGCGCCGGGGCACCTCCAGCAGCGGCAGCCCCGCCTCCTCCGCGGCCTCGACCAGGGCGGGCGGCACCTGCTCGTAGTTGACGCCGACGGCGAACCCGAGGCCGACGACGCCCGCCCGGACCAGCCGCCGGACGTACGGGCGCACCGTCTCCGGATCCGCCGCGTCGATCTTCATGGCCGTGATCAGCAGCAGTTCGCCGCCCTCCATCCACGGCACGGGATCCGCGAGCTCGCTGACGTGGGCCCACCGGACGGGGGTGTCCAGCCGCTCGCGCCCCGCGAGCACGGTCAGCTTGAGGGCGGAGTGGTGGACGAGCGAGGCGAGCGTGGGCGGCATGACACCTTCGGGTGAGGCGGTGCGGGACGGCACGGCGACAGGGCCGTCCCGTATGAACTGCTGTCTCCGATTCTGCCTCAGCGGAGCAAACGGCCGCGCGCCGGAACGCCCCCGGGCCCGCCGGTCAGCCGCCCAGATCCACCAGCACCGGCGGCGTGGTCGCCCCGCGCACCGAGGTCACCGAGAGGACCGCGTGCCCCGGCGGGACGGCGTGCGCCAGCTCGGAGGCGGACCAGCGCTCGCGCTCCACCGTCCGGACGGTGACGGACTGGGCGGTGACCGCGCGCCCGGTGACGACCCGGCGCAGGACGTGGAGGGCGCGGGTGAGCGGCTCGTGGGCGATGATCTGGCGGTCCGTGACGTCCCTGGTCTCGACCCATTCCTTGCCCCACACCTCGGCGAACCGCGCGCCGTCCCAGGTGGTCACGCCGGAGAACGCCATCCGGCAGCCGACGGTGCCCAGCAGCGCGCTGCGCAGCGCCTCGGGCACGTCGTCCAGCGTGCGGAGGGTGAACACCGCGCCGGCGTGCGCCGAGCGCAGCCGCTGGAGGCCGCGCAGGGACTCGGGCGTCACCGTGTGGGTGGCGTCGTCGAGCACGAGGCAGGCGAACAGCGAGCGGTCGGCGCGTCCGGCGGCGGACTCGGTGAACTGGGCGAGGATCAGCCGGGCCAGCATCCGGGACGCCTCGGCGTGGCCGCGCTCGGGGAGGTCGATCCGTACCCGCAGGGGGTGTTCGAGGGCGCGGAGGGAGAAGGTGCGCCGGGGGTCGCTGGTGTCGAAGAAGCCCGCGAAGGCCGGGCGGTCGAGGAGAGCGATACGGTCGGCGAGCATCGGCGCCGGGTCGCCGGGCCGCCGCGCCTGCCGCTCCCGGGCGTCCAGTTCCCGGGCCAGCGCGCCCTGGCCGCCGGCCGTGAGCCGGTCGCGCAGGGCGTCGACGGCGGCGGGCGCGCCGTCGAGCAGCTCCCGGAGCTCCTGGACGGAGGGGAAGCGGCCGTGCGCGCCGCGGTAGGGGCCGAGGATCTGGGCGAGGGCGGTGGCAGCGCGGCGGCTGTCCCCGCCCGGCAGGGCGGCCGCGAGGTCGCCGACCAGCCCCTCGGCGAGTATCGCCGCGGCCTCGTCGGGGTCCTCGGTGCCGCCGTACAGGTCCAGGTCGTACTCGGAGTCGGGCCGGCCGATCCGGATGACCACATCGAACGCCTCGTCGGGGGCGAGGGCGGTGCCCGCCGCCCCCACCGCGACGACGGCGGCGTGCCCGGCGAGGGCCTGGAGGCAGAGCGACTCCAGCACCGGCCGGACCAGCCCGGCGGTCTTGCCGCAGCCCGGGGGGCCGACGGCGAGCAGGGAGGTGCCGAGCAGACCGGGGTCCAGGGCCCAGCCGACGCCACGGTGGTCGTAGGGGTTGCGCCGGTCGTCGGAGGCGGTGCCGATGCGGACCTGGCAGGTGACGAGGTCGTGGCGGGCGGCCCGGACGGGCAGGTCACGGGCGCCGGAGGGGTGGGCGCAGGCGGCGGCGCCGTACCGGAGCACCGCGTCGGTGAAGGCGGTCAGCCACTCGGGCCGGGCGCGGACGGCCTCCCAGGCGCGTTCGATCCTGGCCCGGTCCACGTCGTTCATCAGGCCCCGGCGGGCCTCCGCCGCGAGCCGTTCGGCGGCGTCGAGGGCGCCCGCGGCGCGCAGCCGGGGCCAGTCGGCCGGGTCCTCCTCGGGGGCCGCGGAACCCCTGGGGACGGCGGGGCTCGCGGGGCTGTCGGGCCCCCGGGGGGCGCGGTCGGGCGCCGCGTACCGGTGCCAGAGCTCGCGCCAGCAGCCGACGCGGGCCGCCACGGCCAGGAAGAGGGCGATGAACAGCGTGTAGTAGGCGTAGCTGGCGTAGAAGAACATCGGCGGCTGCATCCAGGCGACCGGCATCACCCGCATCAGCGGCCACAGCCAGACCTCGGGGAAGACGTCGTAGCAGAGCTCCCACGCCACGACGGCGCCGCCCAGCGCGAGGGCGGCCCGGCGCAGCAGCTGCGGCCGGGGGATGCGGTCCGGCCGCTCGGGGATCACGTACGGGGGCAGCCGTACGCCCGTCCGCCGTTTGAGGCCCGTCCAGGCGGGGCCGCCGTACCGGCGCCAGAGCTCGGGGACGCGGCCGATCCGGGCGAAGAGAACCGCGAGCCCGCAGAACCAGAGGGCGTAGTAGACGTAGGAGGAGAGCATCCACTCGGTGGACAGCTCGTCCCAGTCGCCCGGCACCAGCGCCTTCAGCGGCCACTTCCAGTACGGGCCGAAGTAGCCGTGCCACAGCAGCGACCACACCAGCCAGCCGCACAGCAGGGAGATCACCGCGCCGCTGACGAGCTGCCGGCCGGGCGTGCGGCCCGGTTCCTCCGGCGGTTTCGGGCGGTGGCCGAAGCGCCAGACGCCGGGCTGGGCGGGCGGCCGCGGGGTGCGCAGCCAGGTGAGGAACGGGTGGTCCGGTACCACCGCCGGGCCGGGCGCGGGGGGCCGGAGCGGCACCGAGGGGTCGTCGGGGCGCGACAGCCGTCCGCCGCGGAGGGGAGATGCCCCGTACATGTCCTCGGATGCCATCGCTGCCCCTTGCCCCCACCGGCCGTCGTGCTGCTGTCGCTGCTGGCTGCCGCGCCGTGCGGCCCGCGGGCGGCCCGCCGACGTCGCGTGGCCAATCTAGCGGCCCCGGGCGGGGAGTTCAGCGTCTCCGCGCACGCCGGGTCCGTCCCGCCGCCGCCGTCACCGGCGGGCCGCCATGTCCCATCCGGACAACGCGACGCGCGTACTTCTCCCGAACGGAACATGCCAGGGCCCGGGGGCCGCCTCTAGCCTGCGGTCAAAAGTCCGCGTTCTTCCCCCGGGAGCCCCTCATGACCGAACTGACCGGAGGCTCGGCCCTCCCCCAGGAGCGCCGCGTCGTCACCGCCATCCCCGGCCCCAAGTCGCTGGAGCTCCAGGCGCGCCGCACGGCGACCGTCGCCGGGGGCGTCGGTTCGGTGCTGCCGGTGTTCACCACCCGCGCGGGCGGCGGCGTGATCGAGGACGTGGACGGCAACTCGCTGATCGACTTCGGTTCGGGCATCGCCGTGACCTCGGTGGGGGCCAGCGCCGAGGCCGTGGTCCGCCGGGCGTCGGCGCAGCTGGCGAACTTCACCCACACCTGTTTCATGGTCACGCCGTACGAGGGCTACGTGGAGGTCTGCGAGCAGCTCGCCGAGCTGACCCCGGGCGACCACGCCAAGAAGTCGGCGCTGTTCAACTCGGGCGCCGAGGCCGTCGAGAACGCGGTGAAGATCGCCCGCTCGTACACCAAGCGCCAGGCGGTCGTCGTCTTCGACCACGGCTACCACGGCCGCACCAACCTGACGATGGCCCTCACGGCCAAGAACATGCCGTACAAGCACGGCTTCGGCCCGTTCGCCCCCGAGGTCTACCGGGTGCCGGTGGCCTACGGCTACCGCTGGCCGACCGGCGCGGAGAACTGCGGCCCCGAGGCTGCGGCGCAGGCCATCGACCAGATCACCAAGCAGGTCGGCGCGGAGAACGTGGCCGCGATCATCATCGAGCCGGTGCTCGGCGAGGGCGGCTTCATCGAGCCGGCCAAGGGCTTCCTGCCGCGCATCGCCGAGTTCGCCAAGGACAACGGCATCGTGTTCGTGGCGGACGAGATCCAGTCCGGCTTCTGCCGTACCGGCCAGTGGTTCGCCTGTGAGGACGAGGGCGTCGTCCCGGACCTGATCACCACCGCCAAGGGCATCGCCGGCGGTATGCCGCTGGCCGCGGTCACCGGCCGCGCGGAGATCATGGACTCGGCGCACGCGGGCGGTCTCGGCGGCACCTACGGCGGCAACCCGGTGGCGTGCGCCGCGGCGCTGGGCGCGATCGAGACCATGCGCGAGCTGGACCTCAACGCGAAGGCCAAGCGCATCGAGGAGGTCATGAAGGGCCGCCTCACCGCCATGCAGGAGAAGTTCCCGGTCATCGGGGACATCCGCGGCCGCGGCGCGATGATCGCGATCGAGCTGGTCAAGGACCCGGAGACCAAGGCGCCCGCCCCCGAGGCGGCCGGCGCGCTCGCCAAGGCGTGCCACGCGGAGGGCCTGCTGGTGCTGACCTGCGGCACCTACGGCAACGTGCTGCGCTTCCTGCCGCCGCTGGTCATCGGCGAGGACCTGCTCAACGAGGGCCTCGACATCATCGAGGCGGCGTTCGCCCGGCTCTGACCGGCGCGCACGGGCGGCCGCGCGTGCGCCCGTGAAGAACCTGTGCGGGGCGGGTGGTGGACGGGTGACACGGCTACCGTCCGCCGCCCGCCCTGCCGTACGGTTTCTGCAGATGAGTGAGACACCCCGTCCGCAGGGGACTGCGGACGTCGCCCCGCCGGTGCGTCCCCAGCACCGGTGCGGCCGTGCCACCGCGCACAGCACCGGGGCCGCTATGGAGATGGGCCCCGGGACTCCTCACCGATCGGACGGCCGCCCGCCCCACACCCCCCGGGACGAGCGGCACGCCGACCGGCCCGGCGGCCCAGGAACCATCCCCCCGGTTCCCGGGCCGTCGGCCTCCCCCGCGCGGAGCGCCCTCCTCCCGGCGCTGTCCGCCGTGCTGTTCGCCCTGATCACCTGGCAGGTCGCCGGGCACGGCCCGCTGCGCGCCCTCGACGAGCGGGTGGGCCGCGCCGCCGCCGGTTCCGGCTTCCCCCGGGCCGCCGCCGGGTTCCTCGCCGACCTCGGCAACGCCTCCGTCGCCGTCCCGCTGCTGGTCGCAGCGGCTCTCTGGGCCGTCCTCCGCCGGGGCCGGCCCTGGTCGCACGCCCTGGCCGCCGCCCTCGCGATGGCGGCGGTGCCCACGCTGGTCGTCCCGCTCAAGGCCCTGATCGACCGGCCGGGCCCGCCCGCCATGGGCGCCGGGCCGCACGACGGCTTCTTCCCCTCGGGCCACGCGGCCACCGCGGCCGTGGCCTACGGGGCCGCCCTGTTGCTGCTCACCCGCTCCCGCCGCGCCCTCGCCGGCTGCGTACTGCTCAACGCGGCGGTGGGCGTGGGGCTCGTCCGGTGCGGTTACCACTGGCCACTGGACGTCCTGGGCTCCTGGTGCCTGGCCGCGGCGGTGTTGTGGTGCCTGGGCCGGGCGCTGGGCGCGCTCACCCGCGGTACCCGTGCGCGAGGCGGGCGGCGGCCTCGTGCATCGAGAGCTCAAGCACCACCGGGTCGGTGAGCACGCCCGACCCGTCGGGCGGCACCAGCCAGCGGACGAGTGAGGCGTTGCGGACGGGGTGCGGCACCACGATCCAGGTGCCGCGCCCCGCGCCGCGTACGCCCGTCGCCAGCCACCGGGACGCGGTGCCCGGCGGGACGAGGAAGCCGATCCGGCCCGCCCGTCCGTCGGCCAGGACGGGGCCGGGCCGGACCGCGCGCCGGGACAGGACGTCCGCCGTGGGGCGGCCGAGGCCGCCGGGAAGGATGAGGACGTCCCAGAGCCGTCCGGCGGGCAGCAGGGCGATCCCGAAGGGATTGCGCTCCCACTCCCACCGGCAGCTCCCGGGATCGGGCGCGGCCGATGCCAGCCACTCCACCGCGCTCCTGGTCCCCGCGCCGCCGCTCATGCGCCTGCCTCCGTCCGTGTCGCGTGGGTGCGTACACGGGTGGGAGGCGGCGGGCGGCCGGCCCTTACACGGGTCCGGCGGAATTCCCCCGGCCGTGTTCAGCTGTCGAAGCCGAGGCCGACCTTGTCCATGGCCTTCAGCCAGAGGTTGCGCCGCCCGCCGTTCTCGTCGGCCCGGGTCATCGACCACTGGGTGATGCCGATCCCCACCGACCGCACCGGCTCGGGCGGGAACGGCAGCGGTCTGCTCCGGACCATCTCCAGCTCCGTGCGCTCCGTCCGCTCCCCCGCCAGCAGGTCGAGCATGACGTCGGCGCCGAACCGGGTGGCCCCGACGCCGAGTCCGGTGTAGCCGAGGGCGTAGGCGACCCGGCCGCCGTGCGCGGTGCCGAAGAAGGCCGAGAAGCGGGAGCAGGTGTCGATGGCGCCGCCCCAGGCGTGCGAGAAGCGGACGCCCTCCAGCTGCGGGAAGCAGCGGAAGAAGTGCTCGGCGAGCCGCCGGTAGGTGGCCGGGTGGTGGTCGTACTCGGCCCGGACCTCGCCCCCGTAGTGGTAGACGATGTCGTAACCGCCCCACAGGATCCGCCGGTCGGCGGTGAGCCGGAAGTAGTGGAAGTGGTTGGCGTAGTCGCTCAGCCCCTGCCGCCGCTTCCAGCCGATGGCCGCGAGCTGGTCCTCCGTCAGCGGTTCCGTGACGAGCACGTAGTCGTAGACCGGGGCGATGTACGGGCGCAGGCGTTTGACCAAGGAGGGGAAGACGTTGGTGCCGAGGGCGGCCTGCCGGGCGAAGACCCGCCCGTAGGGGGTGCGGACGGCGACCCCGGCGCCGCGCGAGGACAGGGCGCTGCCGGGGGTGTGCTCATGGATCCGTACGCCGAGCTCCAGGCACGCGCGCTTGAGGCCCCAGGCGAGCTTCGCGGGGTGGAGCATGGCGACGCCGGTGCGGTTCCAGAGGCCGGCGAGGAAGGTCGGGGAGTCGATCTCGGCTCGGAGGGCGTCGCGGTCGAGGTATTCGTGGCCGGTGAGGCCGAGGGCGGCCATCTCGTCGGCGGCCTCGCGGAGTTCGGCCACCTGGTGCGGGGCGGTGGCGATGTCGATCTCGCCGGTGCGCTCGAAGTCGCAGTCGACGCCGTACCGGGTGACGGCGGCCTCGATGCCGTCGAGGTTGCGCTGCCCGAGCTCTTCGAGCCGGGAGAGCTCGCCGGGCCAGCGGGCGAGGCCGTTGGCGACGCCGTGGGTGAGGGAGGCGGCGCAGAAGCCGCCGTTGCGGCCGGAGGCGGCCCAGCCGGTCTCCTCGGCCTCGATGAGGACGACGTCGCGGGCGGGGTCGCGTTCCTTGGCGAGGAGGGCGGTCCAGAGCCCCGAGTAGCCGCCGCCGACGACGAGCAGGTCGCAGTGTTCGTCGCCGACGAGGGCGGGGCGGGGGCCGGGCCGGCCGGGGTCGTCGAGCCAGTAGGGGCGCAGAGCGGTGTCGGACAGTGATTTGGCAGGGTTCATGGCACGAGCGGCCATGGTCTCAGCTCCTTCGGCTGCTTCTTCGTCTGTTCTTCCGGCGTCCGGCCAGCTGTCCGGCCAGGACGCACAGCACGGCGACGGCGAACATCGCCGTGCCGACGACATTGATCTGGACGGGGGTTCCTCGCTGCGCGGCTCCCCAGACGAACATGGGGAAGGTCACGGTGGAGCCGGCGTTGAAGTTCGTGATGACGAAGTCGTCGAAGGAGAGCGCGAAGGACAGCAGCGCGCCCGCCGCGATGCCGGGTGCCGCGATGGGCAGCGTGACGCGCAGGAACGTCTGGAGCGGGGTGGCGTAGAGGTCCTGCGCGGCCTGTTCCAGGCGCGGGTCCATGCTCGTCACCCGCGCCTTGACCGCGGTGACGACGAAGCTCAGGCAGAACGTGATGTGGGCGACGAGGATCGTCCAGAAGCCGAAGCCGACGCCCGTGTTGAGGAAGAGCGTGGCCATCGAGGCGGCCATGACGACCTCGGGCATCGCCATCGGCAGGAAGAGCAGGCTGTTCACCCCCGCCCGGCCGCGGAAGCGGTGCCGGGCCAGGGCGAACGCGGCCAGGGTGCCGAGCACGGTGGCGCCCAGGGTGGCCCAGAGCGCGATCCAGAGGCTGAGGGAGAGGGAGCCGCACAGTCCGGCGACGTCGCAGGGGTGCGTCCAGGCGTCCGTGGAGAACCGCCGCCACTCGTAGTTGAAGCGGCCGGCGGGCTTGTTGAACGAGAAGACCGTCACGATGACGTTGGGCAGCAGCAGGTACGCGAGGGTGCCCAGGCCGGCGATCACCACCAGGTGGCGGCGGAGCAGCCGGAGGGGGCGGGCGAGGGCGCGCATCAGACGACGTCCTCCGTTCCTGCCTTGCGCAGGTAGACGGTGACCATGGCGAGGATCACCGCCATGAGCAGGAAGGACAGCGCGGCCGCGGTGGGGTAGTCGAGCACGCGCAGGAACTGGGACTGGACGACGTTGCCGATCATCTTCTGGTCCGGGGAGCCGAGGAGTTCGGCGTTGATGTAGTCACCGGTCGCCGGGATGAAGGTGAGCAGCGTGCCGGCGACGACGCCGGGCATGGACAGCGGGAACGTCACCCGGCGGAAGGTGGTGAGGGGGCCGGCGTAGAGGTCGCCGGCGGCTTCGTGGAGCCTGCCGTCGATGCGTTCCAGGGAGGTGTACAGCGGCAGGATCATAAAGGGCAGGAAGTTGTAGGTGAGGCCGCAGACGACGGCGAGCGGGGTGGCGAGCAGCCGGTGCCCCTCGGTGACGCCGAGCGCGTCGGTCAGGCCGAGGACGTGCAGCGAGCCGAGCGCGGAGACCACGGGTCCGCCGTCGGAGAGGATCGTCTTCCAGGCCAGCGTGCGGATCAGGAAGCTGGTGAAGAACGGTGCAATGACCAGCACCATCAGCAGGGTGCGCCAGCGTCCGGCGCGGAACGCGATGAGGTACGCGAGCGGGTAGCCGAAGAGCAGGCAGAGCGCGGTGGCCGCGGCGGCGTAGCCGACCGAGCGGAGGAACTGGGGCCAGTAGGTGGTCAGGGCGTCCCAGTAGGTGGCGACGTGCCAGGTGACCCGGAAGCCGTCCTCCAGCGAGCCGGTCTGGACGGAGGTCGACGCCTGGTAGACGAGGGGCGCCACGAAGAAGAGCAGCAGCCAGAGGATGCCGGGGAGCAGCAGCCAGTAGGGGACGAGTCCGCGGCGGCGGACGGCGGGGGCGGGGGCGGTGCCGGGCGCGGTGTCGGGGACGGCCGTCGTCATGAGGGCCCCTCCCCCAGGTCGACGTCGGTGCCCGCCTCGATGCGCTGCGCGGCGTCCAGGCCGAAGCCGTGGCCCGGGTTCCAGTGCAGGAGCACCTCGGCGCCGGGGACCAGCCGGGGGTCGCGGTCCACGTTCTGGGCGTAGACGGACAGGCCCGAAGTGCCCGTGGCGACCGGGGAGTCGACGAGGTACTGGGTGGAGACGCCGATGAAGCTGGAGGCGGTGATGCGGCCGCGCACGCGGTTGCGGCCGTCGGGGACGGTCGCGGCGTCGTCGGCGTGGGTGAGGGCGATCTTCTCCGGGCGTATGCCGAGCAGGAGCTTGTCCCCGGTGCGGGCGGGGACCGGGCAGCGGGAGGCGGGCAGCGCGAGCTTGGTGTCGGCGGCGCGCAGCACGAGGCCGTCCCCGGAGGCGTCGAGGACGTCCGCGGTGATGAGGTTGGAGGTGCCCAGGAAGTTGGCGACGAAGGTGGTGCGCGGGGTCTCGTAGAGGTCGGCGGGGGCGCCGAGCTGTTCGACCCGGCCGGCGTTCATGACGGCGACGGTGTCGGCCATCGTCATGGCCTCTTCCTGGTCGTGGGTGACGTGCACGAAGGTGATGCCGACCTCGGTCTGGATCCGCTTGAGCTCCAGCTGCATCTGCCGGCGGAGCTTCAGGTCCAGGGCGCCCAGCGGCTCGTCGAGCAGCAGGACCTGGGGGTGGTTGATGAGGGCGCGGGCCACGGCCACGCGCTGCTGCTGGCCGCCGGAGAGCTCGTGCGGCCGGCGCCGGGCCAGGTCGCCGAGCTGGACGAGGTCGAGCATCTCGCCGACCTGCTTCCGGACGGACTTGACGCCCCGTCGGCGCAGGCCGAAGGCGACGTTCTCGTGGATGTCCAGGTGCGGGAAGAGCGCGTAGCTCTGGAAGACGGTGTTGACCGGCCGCTTGTACGGCGGGAGGGCCGTCACGTCCCTGCCGTCGAGGACGACGCTGCCGCCGGTGGGGGCCTCCAGCCCGGCGATCATGCGCAGGGTGGTGGTCTTGCCGCAGCCGGAGGCCCCGAGCAGGGCGAAGAACGAGCCCGCGGGGACGGAGAGGTCCAGCGGGTGCACGGCGGTGAAGGCGCCGTAGCGCTTGCTGATCCCGGCCAGGCGGACGTCGGTGCCGCTGCTGCCGGTGCCGCTCGGGGCGGGTGCAGTCATGGGAGTGGATCCATCGGATGTGGGGGCGTAGAGCACATAACAGTGACATACGGACGCGAGGCGTCCGTGTACGGGCCGTGGGGGTACCGCATCGCTCACTCCTCCGCTGCCCGCGCGGGCCGTGGACGGGTGTCGCTCCTACCGGATGTGATCGCCGATCCTGACAGAGGAACCTGCCCACAACAAGAGATTCCGTCGCGGAGTTTTCACTCCACGACGGAATCAGTGTTCTTCAGGCCAATGGCCCACCGGGTCGGCGCGACCCGGCGTCCGCTTACCAGGCGGCGGAGCTGACGGCGCTCGCGAAGAGCGCGAACCACAGGAAGGGCAGCGCCAGGGCGACGACGCCCAGCACGATGCCGGCCGTCGCGGAACCGCGGTTGTTCGCCAGCCCCTTCGAAACCTTCGACCGACCGACGGCACCGAAGACGATGCCGAGGATCCCGAGGATCAGCCCGAAGAGCCAGAAGACGACGATGAGGCTGCACACGGCACCGATGATGCCGGTGACCAGGCCCGCGGTCCCCATGCCGTTGCTCATCTGCATGGGGGGCGCATAAGGGCCCGCGCCGTACGGCTGGACCGGCGGCGCCACCGGGTAGCCGCCCTGCGGCTGGCTCCCGGGACCCGGGTAGCCGTAGCCCGGCTGCTGGGGCGGCTGCTGCGGCTGCTGCGGCTGCCCGTAAGAGTTCTGACCATAACCGGACAAAGGTAGTTCCCCTCGTTGTCGATACGCCGGGCAATGTTATGGGGAAAGTTTGAGGGAGATCCGCTTTCCCCGATATTCACTCTGCGTTGTCAGTGCCGGATGCCAGAATGAACGGCATGGCGAGCGGACCGGGGAACGACGTGGTGAGCGAGGGCGTGCAGAACGTGCGGAGCATCGAGGAGCTGACGGCTGCCGTCACGCGCGGTGAGCAGCCGAAGTATGTGTTCTTCTGGGGCCACCGGCCGCGGCGTGACGGTGCCATAGGCGCCAGTTGCTTCAGTCAGTGGTGGCCGTCGCCCTTCACCGTGGACGGCACGGTCTACGCGACGGCGGAGCACTGGATGATGGCCGGCAAGGCCCGGCTGTTCGGCGACGCCGAGGCCGAGGCCCGGGTGCTGGCCGCGGGCCACCCCAAGCAGGCGAAGGACGCCGGACGGACGGTGCGCGGCTTCGACGATGAGGAGTGGCGGCGGCACCGCTTCGAGCTCGTCGTCGAGGGCAGCGTGCACAAGTTCGGCCAGGACCCCGCGCTGCGGGACTACCTCCTCGGCACCGGGACGCGGGTGCTGGTCGAGGCCAGCCCGCTGGACCGGATATGGGGCATCGGGCTCGCCGCCGACGACGAGCGCGCCGGGGACCCGGCCCGCTGGAACGGGCTGAACCTGCTGGGCTTCGCGCTGATGGAGGCGCGTCAGCGGCTGGCGGACAGCACGAGCGGACCCGAGGCGGGCAGCCCGGTCGCGTAACCCCCGTACCCCTGGGCCTGATAGGACACATCGGTCACGTCGGGGCCGTCGTCGTAGCGCTCGTCCTCGCTCTCCGAGTCGGCGCTGTTGATCACCAGGACCAGCACCAGTACGGAGGCGACCAGCGCGAGCGACCCGAGGATCAGCCCGGCCAGGGCCTGGCCCCGGTTGGACGCCTCGCCCCTGACGGCCTTGGCGCGGCCGACAGCGCCGAAGATCACGGCGAGCACGCCCAGGACGACGCCGAAGATCATGGTGACCGAGAGCACCAGGGACACGATGCCGAGGACCAGCGCGGCCGTGCCGAACCCGTTGTCCGGGACGGCGGCGGGGACGGCGGCCCAGCCCTGCCCGTACGGGGGGCCCGGACGGCCGTACGCGTCCGGGCCGTAGGGTATGCGGCCGTACGCGGGGTGGGGCGGCGCATAGGGCGAACCGGCCTGCGGCCCGTAGGGGCCGGGCCGCTGATACGCGCTCGGGGTGCCGGGGCCGGTCGGCGCCAGGGGGACGGGCGGCACCCCGCCGTCGCGCACCGGAGGCACCGGCGGGACGGGCGGACGGCCCGAGGACCCCGCTTCCCACGGTGCGTTCCGGGACTCCTCCCCGGCCGCCTTGCCGAGCGGGACCCCGCCCGGGCCCGGCCGGACGTCCCGCGGCGGCGGAGCCCAGGGGTCGCGGTCCCGCGGTTCCTGCTGCGCACTGCCCGTGTCGGACACTGACCCTCCCTGCTTCTCCCGCCATGCTACGGCCTCCCGCCAGGCCGCCGATGCCCCCCGCATACGATGATCGGCACCCGCCGACCGAACAGGCTTTGGAGGCCCACATGTCAGCGCTCGCCCCGTTCATCGCCGGACTGCCCAAGGCCGAGCTCCATGTGCACCACGTCGGTTCCGCCTCCCCGCGCATCGTCGCCCAACTGGCCGCCCGGCACCCGGACTCCCCCGTGCCCACCGACCCCGAGGCACTGGCCGACTTCTTCACCTTCCGCGACTTCGCCCACTTCATCGAGGTCTACCTCTCCGTCGTCGACCTCATCCGCGACGCGGAGGACATCCGGCTGCTGACCTACGAGGTCGCGCGGGACATGGCCCGGCAGAACATCCGCTACGCGGAGCTGACCGTCACGCCCTTCAGCTCGGTCCGCCGCGGCATCCCGGACGTGGCCTTCGTCGAGGCGATCGAGGACGCCCGCAAGGCGGCCGAGTCCGAGCTGGGCGTGGTGCTGCGCTGGTGCTTCGACATCCCCGGCGAGGCCGGTCTGGAGGCGGCCGAGGAGACCGCCCGGATCGCCTGCGACCTGCGGCCCGACGGCCTCGTCTCGTTCGGCCTCGGCGGGCCCGAGATCGGCGTCCCCCGCCCGCAGTTCAAGCCGTACTTCGACCGGGCCGTCGCCGCCGGGCTGCGCAGTGTCCCGCACGCCGGCGAGACCACGGGCCCGCAGACGATCTGGGACGCCCTGACCGCGCTGCGCGCGGAACGCATCGGCCACGGCACCAGCGCCACCCAGGACCCCCGGCTGCTGGCCCACCTGGCCGAGCACCGGATCCCGCTGGAGGTCTGCCCGACCTCCAACCTGGCGACCCGGGCCGTGACCGACATCGACCGCCACCCGGTCAGGGAGATGGTCGCCGCGGGCGTGCTGGTCACCATCAACAGCGACGACCCGCCCATGTTCGGCACCGACCTCAACAACGAGTACGCCGTCGCCGCCCGGCTGCTGGAGCTCGACGCCCGGGGCGTCGCGGACCTGGCCAAGAACGCCGTCGAGGCGTCGTTCCTGGACGCCGCGGGCAAGGCGAAACTCGCCGCCGAGATCGACGCGTACACGGCGAGCCACGCAGGCTGAGCCCGGGCGCGCGGGCGGTGCCGCCCGCGCCGCCCCCGGCTTCCGGCCACAATGGGCGGATGCCGATCACCAGCCGCGCCGCCTGCCACGCCGTCGCCCACCGCGGCGACCCGTACGTCCACCGCGAGAACACCCTGCCCTCCCTCCGCTCGGCCCGGCGGGCCGGAGCGGAGGCGGTCGAGATCGACGTCCGGCTCACCCGCGACGGGGTGCCCGTCCTCCTGCACGACGCCACCCTGCGGCGGTTGTGGGGCCACGACCGCGCCCTCGCCTCGGTGACCGCCGACGAACTGCGCGAACTGACCGGCGGCGGGGTGCCGACGCTCCGGGAGGCCCTGGCGGAGGAGGGCCCGGGACGGCTGTTCATCGACCTCCCGGACCCCTCGGCGGCGGCCACCGCCGTCGCCGAGGTCCACGCGGCGGGCGCTGCCGGGCACGTCTACTACTGCGGCGGCACCGCCGCCATGCAGGAGGTCCGCCGGGCCGACCCCGACGCGGAGATCGCCCTCACCCGGACCACCCTGACCCCGCCCCGCCCGGCCCTGCTCGCCTCGGTCCGCCCGCACTGGCTCAACTACCGCTTCGGACTGGTCGGTCCGGAACTCGTCGCCCGGCACCACGCGGACGGCTTCCTCGTCTCCGCCTGGACCGCCGACACCCGGCGCACCATGCGCCGCCTGCTGGCCGCGGGCGTCGACTCGATCACGACGAACCGGGTGGGAACGCTCCGGGCGCTGGTCAACGCGTAGCGGAACGGCGGGGGTCCGGGAGCCCGGGGGGGTCTGAAAGGTGCTACAGCCCCACGATCTCGTTCCACTCCTTCGCGAACCCCGGCCGCTCCTTCGCCGTCATGTCGCGCGCCGTCGCCAGCCGCTTCCGCATGTCGTCCGTCGGGAAGATCAGCGGGTTCTCCGCCAGCTCGGCGACGTCCTTCTCCCCGGACGAGGCCAGCACGTCCCGCGCGGCCGGCACCGGGCACACGTAGTTGACCGACGCCGCCAGCTCCGCCGCCACCTCGGGCCGGTAGTAGTGGTCGACGAGCCGTTCGGCGCTCGCCTTGTGCCGGGCCAGGTCGGGGATCATCAGGCTCTCGGCCCAGAGCTCCGCGCCCTCCTCCGGCACCACGAACGCGATGTCCGGATTGTCGGCCTGGAGCTGGATGATGTCCCCGGAGTACGCCTGGCAGGCCAGCACATCGCCGGAGGACAGCTCCTTGATGTAGTCGTTCCCGGTGAACCGGCGGATGTGCCGCTCGGCGACCAGGCGGCGCAGCTGGTCCGTCATGGTGTGGAAGTCGTCGGCGGTCCAGCGGGTGACGTCGGCCCCGTTGCCCTGCATCAGCAGCGAGAACGCCTCGTCCATCCCCGCCAGCAGGGTGACCCGGCCGCGCAGGTCGTCCTTCCACAGCTCGGCGGTGCTGCGGATCTCGCGGCCCAGCTTCTTGCGGTGGTAGGCGATGCCGGTGATCCCGGACTGCCAGGGGACGGAGTGCTTGCGGCCGGGGTCGAACGACGGCTCAGCCAGCAGCGGGTCGAGGTGGCGGGCGACGTTCGGCTGCGCGGCCCGGTCCATCTCCTGGACCCAGCCGAGGCGGACGTAGCGCGCGCACATCCAGTCGCTGACGACGATCAGGTCGCGTCCGGTGTCCTGATGGTTCATCAGGGCCGGGCTGATCTTCCCGAAGAACTCGTCGTTGTCGTTGATCTCCTCGGTGTACTTCACCGAGACACCGCTGCGCTTCTCGAACGCCTCCAGCGTGGGCCGGCGGCGCGGGTTCTTCTCGTCCGTGTCGATGTACAGCGGCCAGTTGGCGAAGACCAGGCGCTTCTCGGTGGCGGAACGATCCTTCGCGGCGCGGTCGCCGGGGGCGATGTAGGCGGCCGGGACTCCGCATCCGGCGAGCGCCGCGGCACCCGCACCGGCGACCGTCGCGCGCAGCAGGGAGCGGCGGGACAGGGGCTTCACGGGCTTCTCTCGCATGACGGCAGGATGGTGGAGCGGATCTTCACGGACAAGGGACGGGGTGTCCGGGAGCCACCGGTGCCACCCGACGCTGTGCCGGGCCGTCGATGATACGGGAGCCGCCGGGGGCGGGTCAGTCGCGGGGGAACTTGTCGGTGGAGATCGTCAGGCCGAGCGGAGTGCAGGTGAGGTCGATCGGGTCGCCGAAGTCGACAGTGACCTCGCTCCGGTAGGCGTCGGCCTTCGGGGAGGTGAATACGTGGCACTGCGCGGCGTACGGGTCGACGATCACGTAGACGGGTACGTCCGCCTCGGCGTACGTCTGCTTCTTGGGTCCGTAATCGTTGACCGCGGTCCCTTGAGAAATGACCTCTACGACGAGTTCCACGTCGGAGGGAGAGAACCTTCCCTTGCCGTTGGGCGTCGCCTCATCGGCGATCTTCGCGAGATCGGGGCAGAACCCGTTCATATACCCAGGGAAGTCAATACGCACATCGGAGGCGATATGGGCGTCCTCACCGAAGTGATCCTCCAGCTGGCGCAACACCCTCCGGATGACGTTCCAGTGCGTGTAACGCTGCGGCGACATGTGGACGACCCCCCGAATGACCTCGGCCCTGTATCCCTCGGGGACCGGCTCCAGCTGGTCGAACAGATCATCCAGGCTGAACCCATTGTTGTCGGTCACGGCGATCCTGTCCGTCAGTTCGACTGTCATCGTGCCGCTCCTCCCCTCCCGCGCGTACATACGCGCAGCCGCACGGTTAAACGATAAACGCGGGCCCGGGACACGGCCTGTCCCGGAACCCGCGTCGTGCGCGGAGATCAGCCCAGCGACGTCATCACGTGCTTGATCCGCGTGTAGTCCTCGAACCCGTACGCCGACAGGTCCTTCCCGTAGCCGGACTTCTTGAAGCCGCCGTGCGGCATCTCGGCGACCAGCGGGATGTGGGTGTTGATCCACACGCAGCCGAAGTCGAGCTTCTTGGACATCCGCATGGCGCGCGCGTGGTCCTTCGTCCACACCGACGAGGCCAGGGCGTACTCGACGCCGTTGGCGTGGGCGACGGCCTGGTCCTCGTCCGTGAAGGACTGGACGGTGATGACCGGGCCGAAGACCTCGTTCTGGATGATCTCGTCGTCCTGCTGAAGGCCGGAGACGACGGTCGGGGCGTAGAAGTAGCCCTTGTCGCCGACCCGGTGGCCGCCGGCCTCGACCTTGGCGTGGGCGGGGAGGCGGTCGATGAAGCCGGCCACCTGCTTCAGCTGGTTGGCGTTGTTGAGCGGGCCGTAGAGGACGTCCTCGTCGTCCGGCTGCCCGGTCTTCGTGTCGGCCGCGGCCTTGGCGAGCGCGGTGACGAACTCGTCGTGGACGGACTCGTGGACGAGCACACGGGTGGCGGCCGTACAGTCCTGGCCGGCGTTGAAGTAGCCGGCGACGGCGATGTCCTCGACGGCCTTGGCCAGGTCGGCGTCCTCGAAGACGACGACGGGCGCCTTGCCGCCGAGCTCCA
This sequence comes from Streptomyces sp. I05A-00742, assembly GCF_013055795.1. Lineage (GTDB taxonomy): Bacteria > Actinomycetota > Actinomycetes > Streptomycetales > Streptomycetaceae > Streptomyces. Next base: position 30,617 of record NZ_JABETO010000036.1, on the reverse strand, counting down.
GGTGGACGCGCTTGACGTCCTTGGCCGCCGACTCGGCGACCTGCTGGCCGGCGCGGACGGAGCCGGTGACCGAGGCCATGGCGGGCACCGGGTGCTCGACCATCAGCCGGCCGGTGTCGCGGTCGCCGCAGACGACGTTGAAGACGCCCTTGGGGTGACCCAGCTCCTCCAGCACCCCGCCGATGATCTCGGCGAGCAGGACCGTGGAGGCGGGGGTGGTGTCGGAGGGCTTGAGGACGACGGTGTTGCCCGCGGCGAGCGCCGGGGCGAACTTCCAGACGGCCATCATCATCGGGTAGTTCCAGGGGGCGACCTGGGCGCAGACGCCCACCGGCTCGCGCCGGATGATGGAGGTCATGCCCTCCATGTACTCGCCGGCCGAGCGGCCCTCCAGCAGCCGGGCGGCGCCCGCGAAGAAGCGGATCTGGTCCACCATCGGCGGGACCTCTTCGCTGCGGGTGAGGGCCAGCGGCTTGCCGGTGTTCTCCGACTCGGCGGCGATCAGGTCCTCGGCGCGTGCCTCGATCGCGTCGGCGATCTTGAGCAGGGCCTTCTGGCGCTCGGCCGGGACGAGGTCGCGCCACGCGGGGAAGGCGGCCTCGGCGGCGGCCATCGCGGCGTCCACGTCGGCGGCCCCGGAGAGCGGGGCGGTGGCGTACGCCTCGCCCGTGGCCGGATTGACCACCTCGGTGGTCCGCCCGTCCGCGGCGTCCCGGAACTCCCCGTTGATGTAGTTACGCAAACGGCGCGGCTCGGTGGTCACGGTGTGCACCTCTCCTGTGAGATGTCCGACGGGTGAGACGCCCAGCCTAGCCAGGAGGGCCACGCTTTCGATATACCCAACGGTCAGGCACAACGGAATCAGTTATTCAGGGCACCTTACACAACGGATTTCATCGCCCGAAGCTTGTCATACAGCGGAGTCCTCATGCAGAGTGGATCCGTGGCCACCCGTAGCGCAGACCCGAAGGGCGCCGACAGCGCCCCGCCCCTCGACGCCGTCTCCCTGGCGATCATCGAACAGCTCCAGGAGGACGGGCGCCGGCCCTACGCGGCGATCGGCAAGGCCGTGGGGCTGTCGGAGGCGGCCGTCCGGCAGCGCGTGCAGAAGCTGCTGGACCAGGGCGTGATGCAGATCGTCGCCGTCACCGACCCGCTCACCGTGGGCTTCCGGCGGCAGGCGATGGTGGGCATCAACGTCGACGGGGACCTCGATCCGGTCGCCGACGCCCTGACCGCGATGGACGAGGTGGAGTACGTCGTGGTGACGGCGGGCTCGTTCGACCTGCTCATCGAGATCGTCTGCGAGGACGACGACCACCTCCTCGACGTGATCAACAAGCGGATCCGCACCCTGCCCGGTGTGCGCTCCACGGAGAGCTTCGTCTACCTCAAGCTCCGCAAACAGACCTATACATGGGGAACCCGATAGCCGTGAGCAAGGACCATTCCCAGACGGCGTACGACCACCTGTGGATGCACTTCACCCGCATGTCGTCGTACGAGAACGCCCCCGTGCCCACCATCGTGCGCGGCGAGGGCACATACATCTACGACGACCGGGGCAAGCGCTACCTCGACGGGCTCGCCGGGCTGTTCGTGGTCCAGGCGGGGCACGGCCGCGCCGAGCTGGCGGAGGCCGCCCACAAGCAGGCGCAGGAGCTGGCCTTCTTCCCGGTGTGGAGCTACGCGCACCCCAAGGCGGTCGAACTGGCCGAGCGGCTGGCCCACTACGCGCCCGGGGACCTCAACAAGGTCTTCTTCACCACGGGCGGCGGCGAGGCCGTCGAGACTGCGTGGAAGCTGGCCAAGCAGTACCACAAGCTCACCGGCAACCACACCAAGTACAAGGTGATCTCCCGGGCCGTCGCGTACCACGGCACCCCGCAGGGCGCTCTGTCCATCACCGGACTCCCCGCTCTCAAGGCCCCGTTCGAACCCCTGGTCCCCGGCGCCCGCAAGGTGCCCAACACCAACTTCTACCGGGCGCCCGTCCACGGCGACGACCCGGAGGCGTTCGGCCGCTGGGCCGCCGACCAGATCGAGCAGCAGATCCTCTTCGAGGGCCCGGACACCGTCGCCGCCGTCTTCCTGGAGCCGGTGCAGAACGCGGGCGGCTGCTTCCCGCCGCCGCCCGGGTACTTCCGGCGGGTGCGCGAGATCTGCGACCAGTACGACGTGCTGCTCGTCTCGGACGAGGTCATCTGCGCGTTCGGCCGGCTCGGGACGATGTTCGCGTGCGACAAGTTCGGCTACGTCCCGGACATCATCACCTGCGCCAAGGGCATGACGTCGGGCTACTCCCCCATCGGCGCGGCCGTCATCTCCGACCGGATCGCCGAGCCGTTCTTCAAGGGGAAGAACACCTTCCTGCACGGCTACACCTTCGGCGGCCACCCCGTCTCGGCGGCGGTCGCCCTCGCCAACCTCGACCTCTTCGAGCGCGAGGGCCTCAACCAGCACGTGCTGGACAACGAGTCGTCCTTCCTCGGCACCCTCTCGAAACTGCACGACCTGCCGATCGTCGGCGATGTGCGCGGCAACGGCTTCTTCTACGGCATCGAGCTGGTGAAGGACAAGGCCACCAAGGAGTCGTTCACGCCGGAGGAGTGCGAGCGGCTGCTCTACGGCTTCGTGTCCAAGGGGCTGTTCGAGAACGGCCTCTACTGCCGGGCCGACGACCGCGGCGACCCGGTCGTCCAGCTGTCCCCGCCGCTGATCGCCGGTCAGGACACCTTCGACGAGATCGAGCAGATCCTCCGCGGCGTCCTCACGGAGGCGTGGACGCGGATCTGACGCGCACGGCCCGCCGACGGCCCGCGCCCGCCACATCGGCGGCGGGCGCGGGCCGTTCGGACCCGTTTCGGGCCCGTTTCAGACCCGCTTGAGGAGGAACCACAGCTCCATCCGGACGTCCGCGTCCCCGAGGTCGGCGTCGAGCAGCGCCGCCGCGCGGGCCACGCGCTGCCGGACGGTGTTGCGGTGCACGCCGAGCGCCGTCGCCGACCGGTCCCAGCTCCCGTGCACGGACAGCCAGGTGCGTACCGTCTCCACCAGTTCGGGGCGGTCCTCCAGCGGCGCGAGCGCGGACCGGGCCAGGGCCCGCGCCTCCTCCTCGTCCACCAGGGACGCCAGCCCGGCCCCGCCGTCCGCCCGGTGCCGGACGAGCGGCACGCGCTCCGCCAGCGCGCGGCGGAGGGCGCGCGCCGCGTCGGCGCTCCCCTCCACGAGGCGGTCCGCGTCGACGGGCCCGGCCGTGCCCAGCGTCCAGCCCTGCTGTGCCCGGACCTCCGTGCCCTCGGGCACGAGCGCGCGGAGCCCGTCCCCGTCGAGGCCGATCAGCTCCGTCCCCAGCCCGGCGGCGAGGGCGCCCGCGGCGAGCGGCCCGGCGGCCTCCTCGGTTCCGCGGCCCCTGCGCCGCCCGTGGACGACGGTCCACCGCCCGGTGCCGTCGCCCAGCAGCCCCGCCACGCCGGCCGCGTCCTCCCCCAGCAGCAGCCGGACGAGCGCCGCCGTGCGCCCGGCGGCGTCGGCGGCCGGGCGGTCGGCGGTCAGCAGGGAGAGCAGGACGACGGCGACGCCGGCGATGGCGGTGTCCGCCGGGTCGCGGCGCGGGACGCTCAGGCCGAGGGCGGCCCGCGCCGGGCCGGAGGGCCGTGATCCGCCCAGTCCGTAGGCGCTCAGGTGGAGTCCGTCCACCGTGCGGGCGGCGGAGGACAGTCCGGGCCGCAACCGGCCGGCCAGCCGGGCGAGCGAGGCGCGGACGGCGGGCGGCGGGGCGGTCCCGGCCGTCAGGGCCTCGGTGCCGTCGGGGGCGTAGAGGGCGGTCCAGCCGCCGAGGTGGGAGGCGAGCCGGGAGAGCACGGCGGGCACGGGGTGCGGCCGGGCCGCGGCGGCGGTCAGGGCCTGCTGGGCCTCCGCGAGCCGGTGCAGCCCCTGGTGGCGCAGGGCGGCGGCGGTGCGCCCCATGGCGCGGGCCACGGCGGTGAACGGCGTCGGCTCGGGGACCTCCACGAGCCGCAGGCCGCGCCGTTCGCACGCCGCGGCGAGGCCGGGCGGGACGGCGGTGTGCACGGGCGCGACGCCGAAGCCGAGCGCGGCCGCCCCCGCCTCGACGGTCCGCGCGGCGTAGCGGTCCCAGTACGCGTCCGCGTCCCGCGCCGGTGCGGCGACGCCGGCGCTCAACAGCAGCTCGCCGCCGAGGAGATAGGGCACCGGGTCGGCCATCTCGCTGGTGTGCACGGCGTGCACGAGCGTGTCGGCGGCCGGCCCGGCGACCTGCCGGAGGCCCAGGTCGGGGAGGCCGAGCAGGGTGGAGAGCGGAACCGGGACGACCGGTGGCAGCGGTTCGTGCAACAAGATCTCCCCCATGGACGATCCGCACCGTGCGGAGCCGGCGGATGGAGGAAACGTACACTTCACTCCCGCCTCACAGGAAGCCTAGGGTCACGGACACCCCACCGACCTCAGCTGTGAGGAGCGCCATGTCCGTCGTCGACTACGCGGTGATCGTCGTCTACCTCGCGGGCATGCTCGCCATGGGCTGGTGGGGAATGCGCCGTTCCACCACCGCCGGGGACTTCCTCGTCGCCGGGCGCCGCCTGGGCCCGGCCCTCTACTCGGGCACGATGGCCGCGATCGTGCTCGGCGGCGCGTCCACCATCGGCGGGGTGGGCCTGGGCTACCGGTACGGCCTGTCGGGCGCCTGGATGGTCTTCACCATCGGCCTGGGCCTGCTGGCGCTCAGCGTCTTCTTCTCCGCCCGGATCTCCCGGCTTCGGGTCTACACCGTCAGCCAGATGCTGGACCTGCGCTACGGCGGCACCTCGGGCGTCATCTCCGGCGTCGTCATGTGGGCCTACACCCTGATGCTCGCCGTCACCTCCACCATCGCCTACGCCACCATCTTCGACGTGGTCTTCGGCCTCGACCGCGCGCTGGCGATCCTCATCGGCGGGGCGATCGTGGTGTGTTACTCGACGCTCGGCGGCATGTGGTCCATCACGCTGACGGACATGGTCCAGTTCGTGGTGAAGACGGTGGGCGTGCTGCTGGTCCTCCTCCCGGTCGCGGTGATCAAGGCGGGCGGCTTCGCGGCGATGCGGGACGAGCTGCCGGGCGGCTACTTCTCGCCCACGAGCATCGGCGCGCAGACGGTCTTCACCTACGTGCTGGTCTACTCGTTCGGCATGCTGATCGGACAGGACATCTGGCAGCGCGTCTTCACCGCCCGCGACGACCGGACGGCCCGCCTCGGCGGCACGGCGGCCGGCACGTACTGCCTGCTGTACGCCATCGGAGGCGCGGCCATCGGCACGGCGGCCCGCGTGCTCTACCCCGACCTCGGCAGCCCGGACGACGCGTTCGCGACGATCGTGCGGGACACCCTGCCGCTCGGCCTGAAGGGCCTGGTCCTGGCGGCCGCCCTGTCGGCCGTCATGTCGACGTCCTCCGGCGCCCTGATCGCCTGCGCCACGGTGGCCCGCAACGACATCTGGAACCGGCTGCGCGGCGGCGGCGCCCCGGGCGGCGAGGCCCACGAGGCCGACGAGGTGCGCGGCAACCGGCTGTTCATCCTCCTGATGGGCGCCGCCGTGATCGCCGTCGCCCTCTCCCTCGACGACGTGGTCCAGGCCCTGACGCTCGCCTACGACCTGCTCGTCGGCGGCCTCCTCGTCCCGGTCCTCGGCGGCCTGCTGTGGCGGCGCGGCACCGGCGCCGGGGCGCTGGCGGCCATCATCACCGGCGGCGCCACCGTCCTGGCGCTGATCGGCTGGCTGGGCATCATGGCCAACGAGCCCATCCTGTACGGGCTGCTCGCCTCGCTCACCGCCTACGTGGTCGTCAGCCTGGCGACCGAGCGGACGGACGCGGCGGTCCTGGAGACCTGGCAGCGGCGCCTGGCGGGCGAGGGATCACCCGTCTGACGGGACGGCTCCCCCTCACCCCTCCCCCTCCCCCACGAAAGGCACACCCCCATGAACCCCGCCCCGCGCACCGGTGGCGACCTCGTCCTCGAATCGCTCGGCGTCCTCGGCGCCACCACCGTCTTCGGTCTGCCCGGGCAGCACGCCCTCGCCCTGTTCGACGCGCTGCGCCGGTCCCCGCTGGACTACGTCGGTCTCCGCGTCGAGAACAACGCGGGCTTCGCCGCCGACGCGCACGCCCGCGTGACCGGCCGCGTCACCCCCCTCCTCGTCTCCACCGGCCCCGGCGCCCTGCTGACGCTCGCCGCCCTCCAGGAGGCGGCCGCCGCGTCCGCGCCCGTGCTCGGCATCTCCAGCCAGGTCCCGGTGGCGGGCCTGGGCGGCGGCCGCAAGGGGTACCTGCACGAACTCCGCGACCAGGCGGCCTCCTTCCGCGACGTCGTCAAGAGCGTGCACACCGTCCGTACCGCCTCGCAGATCCCCTCCGCGCTCGCCGACGCCTGGCGCTCCGCGCTGGAGGCCCCGGCCGGGCCGGTGTGGGTGGAGATCCCGCAGGACGTGCTGGCGGCCCCCGTCACCGTCCCGCCGGTGCGCGCGCTGGACGGGCGCCCGCGGGCGCTGCTGCCGCGGCGCGAGCTGATCGAGGAGGCCACGGCGCTCCTGGACGCGGCGGAGCGGCCGGTGATCCTCGCGGGCGGCGGTGTGGTGCGCGCCGGAGCGCAATCCGCGCTGCGGACGCTGGCGGAGCGGCTGGACGCACCGGTGGCCACCACCTTCGGCGGCAAGGGCGCGTTCCCGTGGGAGCACCCGCTGTCGCTGCGGTCGTGGCTGGAGGACCGGCACACCACCGACTTCCTGGAGGAGGCCGACGTCCTGCTCGTCGCCGGCTCCGGACTCGGCGAACTGTCCACCAACTACGGCACGTTCCGGCCGCGCGGCCGGATCGTCCAGATCGAGGCGGACGCGGCCGCCCTGGAGTCGAACCACCCGGCCCTCGGCATCCACGCCGACGCGGCCCCCGCGCTGGACGCGCTGGCGGCGTCCGTCGCCCCGCGCCCGCCGGGCGGGGGCGCCGCGGCCGCCCGCGGGCTGCTGGACCGCGTCCACGCGCGGCTCGCGGCCCAGGACCTCGGAACCGAGCGGGCGGTGCTCGCCGCCGTCCGGGCCGCGCTGCCCGACGACGCGCCGAGCTTCTGGGACATGACGATCCTCGGCTACTGGGCCTGGTCCGCCTTCGACCCCCGCACCGGCCCGTTCCACTCGGCCCAGGGCGCCGGCGGCCTGGGCTACGGCTTCCCGGCCGCGCTGGGGGCCGCGGCGGCCGACCGGACCCGCCCGGTCCTGGCCGTCTCCGGCGACGGCGGCGCCCTCTACTCGATCGCCGAGCTCGCCACCGCCCGGCAGTACGGCCTGCCGGTCACCTGGCTGATCGTCGACGACGGCGGCTACGGCATCCTGCGCGAGTACATGACCGACGCGTACGGCGAGGCCACCGGGACCGAGCTCGCCCGCCCCGACTTCGTGGCCCTCGCCGAGTCCTTCGGCGTCCCCGCCGTGCGCAGCGCCCCGGACCGGCTGCGGGCGGACCTGTCCGCCGCGCTCCGCGCGCCCGGCCCGTCCGTGGTGGTGCTACCGGCCGTACTCCGGATGTTCGCGCCCACCCACCGGTAGCCCCGCGCCCCTTCCGCACCTGCACACCCTCTTCGCACCCTCGCGCCATGAGCCCGATGGGAGGAAAGTGGACCTCTCCTGGACCACTCCCGCGCCGAGCCTGGACCGGGGCTAGGATCCCCGTTCCGTACGGTGCCAGTGACCCAATGGCCCCCGGTTCGTTCACCCGGACAGGGGAACGGACCCTCCAGCGACCCGAGGTGTGCTCGAAATGGTGGCCCCGCCGGACAACGACGTGCTCTGGGCACGCGGCCTGCACTACTCCTACAACGGTTCCCCCGCCCTCGCAGGCGTGTCCATCGGTATCCGCGAGGGCGAGGTCCTCGCGGTCACCGGGCCGCGCGGCGCGGGGAAGACCACCCTCCTCCGGTGCCTCTCCGGCCAGCTGGTGCCGGACTCCGGCGAGGTGTGGTTCAACAGCGCCCCCGTGCACACCCTGTCCCGGCCGGCGCGCGAACGGCTGCGCCGAGAGCGGTTCGGCTGGATCGACAGCGCCCCGCACCTGGTGCCGGAGCTGACCGGCTGGGAGAACGCCGCCCTGCCGCTGCTGGCCCGGGGCGCCGCCCACCGCGCCGCCAAGCAGGCCGCCGCGGAGTGGCTGGAGCGCCTCGACGTCGGCGACTGCGCGCGCAAGCGGCCGACCGCGCTCTCCCGGGCACAGTGCCAGCGGATCTCCATCGCCCGCGCCCTGGCCTGCGAGCCGACCGTCGTCTTCGCCGACGACCCGACCGCGCCGCTGCACAGCGCCGACCGGGCCCAGGTCCTGCGCACGCTCACCACCGCCGCCCGCTCGCACCACATCACGGTGGTCCTCGCGACGCTGGACGACGAGGGCGCCTCGCTCGCCGACCGGAGCGTCGGCCTCGTCGACGGCCGCCGGGGCGGCGCCATCCCCGCACCGGACGCGCCCGAAGGGGAGGGCAGGGCCGCGTGCTCAGTCTCCGCCTAGCGCGCGGCGCGCATCCGCTCGTCCTCCTGCGGCGCGTCCTGGTCGCGGTCGCCGCCGCGGGCGCCGGCTTCCTGCTGCTCTGCGCCCTGGGGTACGCGGTGGCGCACCCCAAGCAGCCCGAGGAGTCGGTCGTACGGCTGCTGTGGTGCGCGGTCCCGTGCGCGGCGGTCGCGCAGTTCGCCCTGGCGGTGGCGCGGACGGACCCGGCCACCCGGCCGCGGGACGGGCTGGACGCCGTCGGCCTGGGCCCCGTGCGGCTCACCCTGCTCGCGGCCGCCTCGACGGCCGTCTCGTGCGGCCTCGGCAGCGGCGCCGCCCTGCTGGTCTACCTGGAGCTGCGGGGCGACCTCGGCGGCACCCCGCTGAGCGGCTCCGCGTCCGGGCTGCTGGACGGCGGCCACGCCCTGCCGTGGGCGGCGACCGTGACGCTGCTCGGCCTGCTGCCCGCCGTGAGCGCCGGGGTGTGCGCCCTCGTCCTGCGCCCGCGCGAGGCGCGCAGGCGCCCCGCGCACGCCCCGGAGGAGGCCGAGGACGTCCCCGCGCCGCCGCGGCCCGCGGCGGCCCGGCCCTCGTACGCCGGTCTCCCGTGGGGCATCGCCGTCATCGCGTCGGGCCTCGCCCTGGTGGCGTACGTCGGCCACGCGCCCGTCCCCGAGCCGGGCCGCCTCCTGGCGCTCCCCGGCCAGGACGGCGGGGCCTCCCCCGGCCTCCTCGGCGGCTGGCTGCTCGCCTCGCTGGGCCTGGTCCTGGCCGGTCCCGGGCTGACGCACTGGTGCGGGGTGGCGCTGGCGGCGGGGCGTCCCGGGCCGGTGCGGATGCTGGCCGGGCGCACCCTCCAGGACACGGCGACGCGCCTCGGGCGGCCCCTGGGCGTGCTCTGCGCGGTCGCCGCCGGCGCCCTGGCCGCCGCCGAGCTCTACGGAGTGGCCTGGGAGTCCTCGGGCCCCCGGCCGTTCGGCCCGCTCACCGGGCTCGGCGCCGCCGTGGTCATGGCCTGTGCCACCGCCACGGCCATCACCGCGGCCCTCGACACCCGGCAGGTGCGCTCCGACACCACCGCCGCGCTGCTCCGCCTCGGCATCCCGGGCTCGCTGCTGCGCGGCGCGGCGGCCGTACGGGCGGCGGTGCTGATCGCCGTGCTGGCCCCGCTGACCTGGGTGATCGCCGAACTCGCGGCGCTGCCGCTGACGAGGTGAGGGTCTGCCCGGCCGTCAAGGGGCGTGCGGCGACGGCCGTGCGCCCCTCTACCATGAGCCGGAAGCGCTCTGGCACGGGCCTTGCGCGCCGCCTTCTGCCCTCCTTTTTTTGACCAGTTCTTGACCCAAAGCAACTTCGGCGCCGCGTTGAACGTCTGGATCAGGAGCAGGCGGTTCATTGGCGAACGGAGCAATTGGTGATCATCGGCCTTGTGACGGCTGTCGCGGCCTCGGCGTGCTACGGCACGGGTTCGGTCCTGCAAGCGGTGGGATCGCGCAAATCCGCACTCAAGGAGGCGACGTCGACCGGCGACGCGGGGGTGACCCAGCACGGCGGCCCCAGTCTGTCCTCCACCGCCAAGGCCGCGGTGACCTGGGAGTTCATGGTCGGCACCGTCCTCGACTTCCTCGGCTTCGGCCTCGGCGCCCTCGCGGCGCGCATGCTGCCGCTCTTCCTCTCCCAGACGGTCATCAGCGCCAACCTCATCGTCACCGCCCTGCTCAGCATCAAGCTGCTCGGCATCCGGCTCAAGCGCCCGGAGTGGGCGTCCATAGCCGTCGTCTGCGCCGCCCTGGTCCTGCTGGCGACCGCCGCCGGCCACGAGGGCAGCGGTGAGACCGCCCGGTCCACCCACTGGTGGCTGCTGATCATCTCCATCGTGCTGATGGCCGGCGGCACGGTGGCCGTGCGCCTGATGGGCTCCAACGCCGCCATCCTCGCCGGTCTGCTCTCCGGCCTCGGCTTCGGCGCGATCGGCGTCGGCGTCCGCATCCTCGACGGCATCGACCCCTTCGACATCCCCACGATGCTCGCCGACCCGGCGCTCTACGCCATCCTCATCTCCGGCAGCATCGGCATGTACCTGCACACGGTGGCCCTCCAGATCGGCTCCGTGAACGGCGCGACGGCGGCCCTCGTCGTCGGCGAGACGATCCTGCCCGGCGTCATCGGCGTCCTCCTGCTCGGGGACGCCTCCCGCCACGGCTTCGCCTGGGTGGCCGTCCTCGGCTTCGTCCTCGCGGTGGCGGGAGCGGTCGCGGTGGCCTGGTTCGGTGAGCCGGACAGCCATGGGGCGGCGCCGGCGGCGGAGAAGGAACCCCAAGTCAGCCCGGTGAGCTGAACGAGAAGCGCCGGGCGGGCAGTTCAGCCCGTCCGGCGTTTGAGGACGCCGCGCGCAGCGCGGCTCAGGGGTCCGGGCCCTCCCGGGAAACCGGGGGCACCTCCCAGCGGTAGCTGGGGGAGAAAGGGCGGGTGTGGGGAACCCTCACCCGCCCAGCACCACCACCTCGCCCACGTCGAACGTGACCCCCACCCGCTCACCCACCTCGGGCGCCTCCCCGAGCGCACAGGTCGCCTCCAGCCCCGGCCCCTCCTCCGGCCGCAGCGACACCGCGACATGGTCGCCCCGGAACGTCCGCCCGGCCACAGCACACGGCAACCCCGCCGCCTCCGCCACCAGCCGCACCCCACCGGGCCGCACGAGCAGCCGGCACTCCCCGTCGGGCGTGCCCGCCGGCACCGGCACCTTCCCCCACACCGTGTCCGCCCGCCCGCCGGCCACCGTCGCCGCCACGACGTTGTCGAAGCCGAGGAACCGGGCCACGAACTCCGAGGCCGGCTGCCGCCAGACCTCCAGCGGTGTCCCCGCCTGGGCGATCCGCCCGTCCCTCATCACCACCACCCGGTCGGCGAGCGCGAACGCCTCGCCCTGGTCATGGGTGACCGCCAGCACGGTGGTGCCCAGCCGCGCGAAGAGCTGCCGCAGCTCGGCCACGAGCCGCTCGCGCAGGCTCCGGTCGAGCTGGCCGAGCGGCTCGTCGAGCATCAGCAGCCGGGGGCTCGGGGCGAGCGCCCGCGCCAGGGCGACGCGCTGCTGCTCGCCGCCGGACAGGGCCGCCACCGCGCGCCGCTCGGCGCCCGGGAGGCCCACCAGGTCGAGGAGTTCGGCGACCCGGCGCGCCGCCTCGGCCCGCCCCGCGCCGCGGGTGCGCAGCCCGAAGGCGACGTTGGAGCCGACGTCCCGCTGCGGGAACAGCTGGTGGTCCTGGAACATCAGCCCCAGGCCGCGCCGGTGCACGGGGACGCCGCCCTGGTCCTCGCCGTCCAGGAACACCCGTCCGGCGGCGGTCCGTTGCAGCCCGGCAACCACCCGCAGCAGCGTGGACTTGCCGCTGCCGCTGGGGCCGAGGACGCACACGACCTCGTGCTCGGCGACCTCCAGGTCCACCGCGTCCAGCACGGTCCGGTCGCCGAACCGGACGGTGACGCCTTCGAGGCGCAGCATCAGAACTCCCCCGTACGGTCGGTGCGGACACGCTCCAGCACCAGCAGCGCCGCGGCGCACACCAGCATCAGGATCGTGCTCAGGGCCATCGCCTGCCCGTAGTTGAGCTCCCCGGGCCGGCCGAGCAGCCGGGCGACGGCCACCGGGAGCGTGGGGCCGTCGGGCCGGGCGATGAAGACGGTCGCCCCGAACTCGCCCAGGGACACGGCGAACGCGAAGCCCGCCGCCACCGCCAGCGCCCGGCCGACCATCGGCAGGTCGACCTCCCGCCAGGCCCGCAGCGGGGAGGCGCCGAGCACCGCCGCGGCCTCCCGCAGCCGCGGGTCGACCGCGCGCAGCACCGGCAGCATCGTCCGCACCACGAACGGCACCCCGACCAGCGCCTGGGCGAGCGGCACCAGGATCCAGGAGGTGCGCAGGTCCAACGGCGGCTCGTCCAGGGCGATCAGGAATCCGAAGCCCACGGTGACGGCCGACGTGCCCAGCGGCAGCATCAGCAGCGCGTCGAAGCCCCGGACCAGCCGGCCCTCCCGCCGGGTGAGCGCGGCGGCGGCCAGGCCGCCGATGACGACCGCGATCGCGGTGGCGGCCAGGCCGTACGCGAGCGAGTTGCCGATCGCCTCCAGCGGGGCGACGCCGAGCGTGCCCCCGTCGTCCCCGGCCGAGGCCAGCGCGCGGTAGAAGACCGTCCCGTAGCCGTCGGGCCCGTCGAAGGACCGCTGGACGAGCACCGCGAGCGGCAGCAGGATCAGCAGCGCGACGACGGCCAGGACGGCCGCCAGCAGCCCCCACTGCGCCGCCCCCTGCGGCCGGCGCGCGGTGCGGCGCGCGTCCACCAGGCGCAGGACGGACTCCCGGCGCCGCACGCTCCAGGCGTGCACCACGAGCAGCGCGGCCACGGCGGCGAACTGCACGAGGGTGAGCACGGCGGCGGTCGGCAGGTCGAGCAGTTCGGCGGTCTGCCGGTAGATCTCCACTTCCAGCGTCGCGTACTTGGGGCCGCCGAGGATCTGGACGGCGCCGAAGGAGGTGAAGGTGAACAGGAAGACCATCAGGGCCGCGGCGGCCACGGCCGGGCCGAGGGCGGGCAGGGTGACCTTCCGCCAGGCGGCGAACCTGCCTGCGCCGAGCACCCGCGCGGCCTCCTCCTGGCGGGGGTCGAGCTGGCCCCAGAGGCTGCCGACGGTCCGGACGACCACGGCGTAGTTGAAGAAGACGTGGGCGAGCAGGATCGCCCAGACCGAGGTGTCGAGCCGGACGCCCCACAGCTCGTCGAGCAGCCCGCGCCGCCCGAGCAGCGCCAGGAAGGCCGAGCCGGCGACGACGGTGGGCAGCACGAACGGGACGGTGACCACCGCCCTCAGCAGCCCCTTGCCGGGGAAGTCGAAGCGCGCGAAGACATACGCGCCGGGGAGCGCGAGCACCAGCGTGAGCGCCGTGGAGGCGGCCGCCTGCCAGGTGGTGAACCAGAGGACATGCGCGGTCGCCGGGTCGGTGATCACCTCGCCGATCCGGCCGAACCGCCACTGCCCGTCCGTCTTCAGCCCCCGCGAGACGATCGCGGCGACCGGGTAGGCGAAGAAGAGCCCGAAGAAGGCGAACGGCACGGCCATCAGCCCGAGCCGGACGCCCGTCCCCCGGGGTCCGCGGTCCTTCGGGGCGGCTACTTCAGGACGATCGAGGACCATGCCTTGACCCACTGGTCACGGTTCTTCGCGATCTTCTCGGGGGCGAGCGTCTGCGGAGCGTCGACCTTGGCGCCGTACGTGGTGAACAGCTCGGGCAGCGCGGCGTCCTTCACCACCGGCTTGACGTACATGGTGAGCGGCATGTCCTCCTGGAACCGCTTGCTCAGCAGGAAGTCCAGCAGCGCCTTGCCGCCCTTGGTGTTCTTCGCGCCCTTCAGCAGACCCGCGTACTCGGTCTGCCGGAAGCAGGTGCCGGTCGCGACGCCGGTCGGCGCCTCGTCCGCCTTCGGCCGCGGCTTCATGTCCTTGACCTCGGCCGGCGGGCTGGAGGCGTAGGAGACGACGAGCGGCCGGTCGCCCTTGGCCTTGCGGCCCGCGGCGGAGCCGGAGAAGCGGTCGTTGTACGCCTGCTCCCAGCCGTCGACGACCTCGACGCCGTTGTCCTTGAGCTTCTTCCAGTAGTCCTGCCAGCCGTCGTCCCCGTACTTGGCGACGGTCGCGAGCTGGAAGGCGAGGCCCGGGGAGGAGGTGGCGGCGTTCTCGGTGACCAGGAGGCCCTTGTACGCGGGCTTCACCAGGTCGTCGAAGGTCTGCGGCGGGGCCAGCTTGTGGTCGGCGAAGTACGCGCGGTCGTAGTTGACGCAGATGTCACCGGTGTCGACCGGCGTCACCCGGTGCTCCGCGTCGTCCGCCCGGAACTCCCGCGGCACCCGGTCCAGGCCCTTGGCCTCGTACGACGCGAAGATCCCGTTGTCGAGCGCGCGGGACAGCAGCGTGTTGTCCACGCCGAAGAGCACGTCGCCCTGCGGGTGGCTCTTGGAGAGGATCGCCTGGTTCACGGCCCGCCCGGCGTCACCGCTCTTGAGCGTCTTGACCGTGTACCCGGTCTCCGCGGTGAACTGCTTCAGCACGTCCGGGGAGACGGCGAACGACTCGTGCGAGACGAGGGTGACCGTCTTGCCGCCGTCGGCCTCGTCCGAGCCGTCGGATCCGCCGCAGGCGGCGAGCGCCGGAAGGGCGAGCGCGGCGACGGCGGTGGCGCCCAGGGCACGCCGGAGGGTGGTGTTCATGGTCGGGCTGACTCCCTACGCCGGTACTAACCGGATCAGGTCCGAGGGTCTGCGGCCGGGCCGCACTCTCAGCGCTGTGTGCGCTCCCCTGTCGGATTGTTCATTTGTGCGAGCAGTGCGAGTGCACCGTATCAGTGCACCCGCCCGCCACCCGGACGCCGTCCGGGTCAGCGCTCGGTCGCCGCCAGCTGGCCGCAGGCGCCGTCGATCTCCTGGCCGCGCGTGTCCCGCACGGTCACCGGGACGCCGTGGGCCGCGATCGCCGCCACGAACGCCCGCTCGTCCTCCGGACGGGACGCCGTCCACTTCGACCCCGGGGTGGGGTTGAGCGGGATGAGGTTGACGTGCACCCGCTTGCCCTTGAGCAGCCGGCCGAGCAGGTCGCCGCGCCACGCCTGGTCGTTGATGTCCCTGATCAGGGCGTACTCGATGGAGATCCGGCGGCCGGACTTCTCGGCGTACTCCCACGCCGCGTCCAGGACCTCACGGACCTTCCAGCGGGTGTTCACCGGGACGAGGGTGTCCCGCAGCTCGTCGTCCGGCGCGTGCAGCGAGACCGCGAGGCGGCACTTGAAGCCCTCGTCGGCGAACCGGTGCATCGCGGGCACCAGGCCGACCGTGGACACCGTGATGCCGCGCTGCGACAGCCCCAGGCCGTCCGGCTCCGGGTCGGTCAGCCGGCGGATGGCGCCGACGACCCGCTTGTAGTTCGCCAGCGGCTCGCCCATGCCCATGAAGACGATGTTGGACAGCCGCGCCTGGCCGCCCGGGACCTCGCCGTCGCGCAGCGCCCGCATGCCGTCCACGATCTGGTGCACGATCTCGGCGGTCGACAGGTTGCGGTCCAGGCCCGCCTGGCCGGTGGCGCAGAACGGACAGTTCATGCCGCAGCCGGCCTGTGAGCTGATGCACATGGTGACCCGGTCGGGGTAGCGCATCAGCACCGACTCGACGAGCTTGCCGTCGTGCAGCCGCCAGAGGGTCTTGCGGGTGGTGTCGTCGTCGCACGAGATATGCCGCACCACACTCATCAGCTCCGGCAGCAGCTCCTCCGCGAGCTTCCCGCGGGCCGCGGCCGGGATGTCCGTCCACTGCGCCGGGTCGTGCGCGTAGCGCGCGAAGTAGTGCTGGGACAGCTGCTTCGCCCGGAACGGCTTCTCGCCGATGGCGGCGACGGCCTCCTTGCGCTCGGCGGGCGAGAGGTCGGCAAGGTGCCGCGGGGGCTTCTTGGCTCCGCGGGGGGCGACAAAAGTGAGTTCTCCGGGCTTAGGCATGATGGTTCAAGTGTCGCAGACGCGCGGACGGGGCCCGCCGTCCTGTGGACGACGGGCCCCGCACCGGAGAACACACAGGTCAGCGGGTTACGACCCGACGAAGGCGACCATGAGCAGCCACACGACCGGCGCGGTCGGCAGCAGCGAGTCCAAGCGGTCCATGATCCCGCCATGCCCCGGCAGCAGCCGGCCCATGTCCTTGATGCCCAGATCACGCTTGATCATCGACTCGCCGAGATCGCCCAGCGTGGCACTGACCGCCACGGCCAGGCCGAGCAGCAGACCCTGCCACCACACCCCGTCGTCGATCAGGAAGCGCATGCACAGCGCGCCCGCGACCATGGCGAACAGCACGGCACCGATCAGGCCCTCGCGGGTCTTGCCGGGGCTGATGCGCGGGGCCAGCTTGCGCCTGCCGAAGCGCCAGCCCACCGCGTAGGCGCCGGTGTCGCTGACCACCGTGAGGATCAGGAAGGTCAGCACGCGCCAGGCACCGTCGTCGGCGGCGAGCATCAGGGCCACGAAGGTGGCGAGGAACGGCACGTAGAACGCGGCGAAGATGCCCGCCGTGACGTCCTTGAGGTAGTCGTCCGGCGGCTCGGTCATCCGCCAGACGAGGACGGCGAGCGCGGTGAAGGCCATGGCCACCCACGCGCCCTCGGCGCCGCTGACGTACCCCGCGACGGTCATCGCGGCACCGCCGATCGCGAGCGGCACCAGAGGGGCCCTGATGCCCTTGCGCTCGGCGAGGCGGGAGGTGAGCTCCCACAGCCCGACCACCACGGCGACCACGATCACGCCGAGGAAGACGGGCTTGTAGATGAACAGCGAGGCGATGATGACCGCGCCGAGGCCCAGTCCCACCCCTATCGCGGCACGCAGATCGCGGCCCGCGCTCTTCTTCCCCGCCTTCGGTGCCTGGGGGGCGGCGGGTTCCTGCGGCCGGATTTCGGGCTCCCCTCGGTCGCGTTCGTCGCGGAACAGGGGGCCACCGAGGTGGGCGGCCCCCTGGTCACGGTCCTCCTGGTCTCCGCCTGCGTCGGGCACGATCGGCATGGCCCGAGTCTGCGCCGACCCGGCCGCTTCGCGTACAGGACCCGCCGGGAACGTGGTGTGGCCGTCGACGGCCCCCCACTGCCCGGTGCGCGACGGGGCTCCCCAGGATGCGTCGTTCATCAGACCTCGAGGAGCTCGGATTCCTTGTGCTTGAGCAGCTCGTCCACCTGCGCGACGTACTTCGCGGTGGTGTCGTCGAGCTCCTTCTCCGCGCGGCGCACCTCGTCCTCGCCGGACTCCTTGTCCTTGACGAGCTTGTCCAGGGCGTCCTTGGCCTTGCGGCGCACGGAGCGGATCGAGACCTTGGCGTCCTCGCCCTTGCCCTTGGCGACCTTGATGAACTCCCGGCGGCGCTCCTCGGTGAGCTCCGGGAAGTTCACCCGGATGATGTTGCCGTCGTTGCTCGGGTTGACGCCCAGGTCGGAGTCGCGGATGGCCTGCTCGATATTGCGCAGCGCGCTCTTGTCGAACGGGGTCACCACGGCCATGCGCGGCTCGGGCACCGAGAACGACGCCAGCTGGTTGATGGGCGTCAGCGCACCGTAGTAGTCCGCCACGATCTTGTTGAACATCGCCGGGTGCGCACGCCCGGTGCGGATCGCCGCGAAGTCCTCCTTGGCGACCACAACGGCCTTCTCCATCTTCTCCTCGGCTTCGAGGAGGATCTCTTCGATCACCACTTGCTCCTGGTGTTATCAGTAAGCAGAGCCTCGCCCCTGCGCGCGTCTTCTCCTGCACGGTGTCCGACCGGCAGGCAGTTGTCCATCCCCGGGCCGTGGTCTTCCCACGCCCCGGAGTTGCCGTCCGCCGGTGCCCGGAGGGCGGCGGACGGTCGTACGGGCCGGTCTCAGTCCCGCGTGCCCCGGTCGCTCACGAGCGTGCCGATCTTCTCACCCTTGACCGCGCGGGCGATGTTGCCCTCGGCGAGCAGCTCGAACACCAGGATCGGCAGCTTGTTGTCCATGCACAGGCTGATGGCGGTGGCGTCGGCGACCTTGAGGCCGCGGGCGAGCACCTCGCCGTACTCCAGTGCGTCGAACTTCACCGCGGCCGGGTTCTTCTTGGGGTCGGAGTCGTAGATCCCGTCGACGCCGTTCTTGCCCATGAGGATCGCCTCGGCGTGGATCTCCAGGGCGCGCTGGGCGGCGGTGGTGTCGGTGGAGAAGTAGGGCATGCCCATACCCGCGCCGAAGATCACGACGCGGCCCTTCTCCAGGTGGCGCACGGCGCGCAGCGGGATGAACGGCTCGGCGACCTGGCCCATGGTGATGCCGGTCTGGACCCGGGTCTCCACCCCTTCCTTGACCAGGAAGTCCTGGAGGGCGAGGCTGTTCATCACCGTGCCGAGCATGCCCATGTAGTCGGAGCGGGCCCGGTCCATGCCGCGCTGCTGGAGCTCGGCACCGCGGAAGAAGTTGCCGCCGCCGATGACGACGGCGATCTCGTAACCCTCGCGGACCACGGCAGCGATCTCCCGGGCGATGGCGTGCACGACATCGGGGTCGACACCGAGCCCTCCGCCGCCGGCGAAGGCCTCACCTGACAGTTTCAGCAGGAACCGGCGGGGTTTCCCGTGGTCGTCGCCCTTGCCGTCGGCGGCCCTGTGGGCGTCCGCACCCTGATTCATTGGAGTTCTCCTCGTGCACATACGAAGAAGGCCATTGCCGGTTGGGTCCTTTCGGTTCCCTCTGCGGCAATGGCCTCCTCGTCACATCAGCGGCCGGCCGGTGGACGGTCGGCTGCGTACGACCCTAGCGGGTCGCGGGTCAATCGCTGCCCTGCCGGGGCTCAGGCGCCGACGCGGATGCGGGCGAAGCGCTTCAGCGTGACGCCGGCCTCGTCCAGGATCTTCTGGACGGTCTTCTTGTTGTCCTTGGCGAAGGGCTGGTCCAGCAGGACCTGCTCCTTGAAGAAGCCGGTGACGCGACCCTCGACGATCTTCGGCAGGGCGGCCTCGGGCTTGCCCTCCTCGCGCGCGGTGGCCTCGGCGACGCGGCGCTCGTTCTCCACGACGTCGGCGGGGATGGCGTCACGGGAGAGGAACTTCGGCGCGAACGCGGCGATGTGCTGCGCGACGTCCTTGGCGACCTCGGCGTTCTCCTTGTCCAGCTCGACCAGCACGCCGACCTGCGGAGGCAGGTCCGCGGCGGTGCGGTGCATGTACGCGGAGACGTAGCCGCCGGCGAACGCCGCGAAGCGGTCCACGACGATCTTCTCGCCCAGGGTGGCGTTGGCCTCGTCGATGAACGCCTGGACGGTCTTGCCGGCCTCGATCTCGGAGCCGAGCAGGGCCTCGATGTCGGCGGGGGCGCTCTTGGCGACGTGGGCGGCGAGCGCCTCGGCCACGGCGATGAACTTCTCGCCCTTGGCGACGAAGTCCGTCTCGCACTTCAGCTCGACGATGACACCGGAGGTGTTGTCGGCGGCGATGGAGGAGACGACGGCGCCGTTCTCGGTGGTGCGGGACTCGCGCTTGGCGACGCCCTTCAGGCCCTTGACGCGGACGATCTCGACGGCCTTCTCGAGGTTGCCCTCGGCCTCGTCGAGCGCCTTCTTGCAGTCCATCATGCCGGCGCCGGTGAGCTCACGGAGCTTCTTGACGTCAGCGGCGGTGAAGTTCGCCATCGTTGAAATCCTTCTTGTGCACTGTGCCCCGCCGTGCCGCTCGGCACCCGGCGGGGCAGGTCCGTCTTGAGGTCACCACGACGGCCGGCTCCCGTCCACCGGACGGGAATCCGGCCGTGGATCCACCAGGGACGGCGGGGTCACGCGTATCGGTGCCCCCGCCGCCCGGTACGGCAGGTCAGGCCTGCTCGGCGTCCGCGGCCGGCTTCTCGGCCTCGGGGGCCTCGGCGGCGGCCTCGGCCGGCTTCTCGGCGGCGGGCTCGTCCGCCTTCTTCTCGCCCTCGAGGAGGTCGCGCTCCCACTCGGCCAGCGGCTCGCCGGCCTTCTCGCCCGGCTTCTGGTCGCCGGTCGCGGCACCGGAACGGGCGATGAGGCCCTCGGCGACGGCGTCGGCGATCACGCGGGTGAGCAGGGTGACGGAGCGGATCGCGTCGTCGTTGCCCGGGATCTTGTAGTCGACCTCGTCCGGGTCGCAGTTGGTGTCGAGGATCGCGACGACCGGGATGCGGAGCTTGCGCGCCTCACCGACGGCGATGTGCTCCTTCTTGGTGTCCACGATCCAGACGGCGCTGGGCACCTTCTGCATCTCGCGGATACCGCCGAGGGTCTTCTCCAGCTTGGCCTTCTCGCGGGAGAGGACCAGGAGCTCCTTCTTGGTGAGGCCGGAGGCGGCCACGTCCTCGAAGTCGATGAGCTCGAGCTCCTTCAGGCGCTGCAGGCGCTTGTAGACGGTCGAGAAGTTGGTGAGCATGCCGCCCAGCCAGCGCTGGTTGACGTAGGGCATGCCGACCCGGGTCGCCTGCTCGGCGATGGCCTCCTGGGCCTGCTTCTTCGTGCCGACGAACATGATGGAGCCGCCGTGCGCGACAGTCTCCTTGACGAACTCGTAGGCGCGGTCGATGTACGACAGCGACTGGAGCAGGTCGATGATGTAGATGCCGTTGCGCTCCGTGAAGATGAAACGCTTCATCTTCGGGTTCCAACGACGGGTCTGGTGACCGAAGTGGACGCCGCTCTCCAGCAGCTCCCGCATCGTGACGACGGCCATGGCCGTGCTCCTTGTGATACTCGGTTCCACGGCGGCCGGGCGGCCGCCGCTCCTGACGCCCCGGCGCGTCCGCCGCGGACCGCCCCCCGCCGGGGAGCCGTACACGGACCGAGAGACACGGCCACCGCGCTGCCCTTGAAGGGTCCGACGCGACAGTGGCGGGGCGTGCGAAGTCGACCCGGTGACCCGGATCGCCAAGAGAAGTGTACGGGACCGGGGAAGGGCCGGGTGACGGCCTTGTCCACAACCGTCCAGTAGTCCACAGATCCGGTCCAAGATCCCCTGGATTCACGGCGTTCCACCACCGTGGGCCCATGCACACACAGAGATTCTTCCGCACACTCCTGGTAGCGCTGACGGCCGTGGTCCTGCTCACCTGCCGCCCGGTCGCCGCGGCCGGAGGGGACGTTCCCGACCGGCCCGCCGCCGTCCCCCTCGGCGGCGACGGCCCCCGCGCCTGGCCCGTCGGCACGCGCCCCGCTGTTGCGCGTGCCTGGCAGCCCCCCGCCGCGCGCTGGGCGCCCGGCCATCGCGGCGTCGACCTGTCCGCCGCCACCGGGCAGCCGGTTCTCGCCGCCGTCGGCGGCGTCGTCTCCTTCACCGGGACGGTCGCCGGCCGCGGCGTGATCACCGTGGAGCTACCCGGCACCGGTGACCCTCCGTTGCGCACGACGTACGAGCCGGTACGGGCCGGCGTCCGCCGGGGTGACCGGGTGACTGCGGGCTCGGCGCTGGGCGAGCTTGAGGCGGGGCCCTGGCATTGTGCTGCGGGCTGCTTGCACTGGGGGTTGCTGCGGGGGCGGGAGTATCTGGATCCGCTGGGGCTGCTGCCTGGGTGGATGTTGCGGCGGGGGCCGTCGCGGTTGCTGCCGCTGGCGGGTGGTGTGCCCCGGGCCCGCCCTTTCACCGTTTCTTGCAGGGGCTGCGCCCCCGCACCCCCGAAACCGCGCTCCGCGCGGTTGTCCTCAATCGCCCGACGGGCTGGATTTCACGCCCGGGCGCACACTTCAGCCCGGCCGGCGATTGAGGACAAGCGGCGAAGCCGCTTTCACGGGGTCCGGGGCAGAGCCCCGGGAAACGGCGAAGGGGCGGGACCGGGGCACAGCCACCCGCAGGGCAACCCCTACCCCCCAACCCCCCGCAACGCCATCCCCACCGCCACCGCGGTAACCCGCTCCGGCTCCTCCACCCCAAGCTCAATACGCCGCACAGCCGAGTCCACCACCCCCTGAAGCATCATGGCGACAAGCCGAGGCTCCTCATGCCCGAGCGCCACCAACGCCTCCCCGACCATCGCGATCAGCCCACCGTGCGCGGCCCGGATCTTCTCCCGGGCGGCAGCGTCCAGCTCCCCGGCGGAGATGGCGACGACGGCCCGGTGCCGGCGGTCACCGACCAGGGCGAGCTGCCGTCGCACATACGCCTCGATCTTCGCCTCGGGCGTGTCGGCGTGTGCCATGGCGCTCTCGACCTCGGCGGCCCAGACGGGAAAGTCGACGGCGCACAGCTCCTCGACCACGGCCGCCCGGGAGCGGAAGTACTCGTAGACCGAGGACCGAGCCAGCCCGGTGCGTTCGGCGAGGGCGGGGAAGGTGAGCGCTTCCGTGCCGCCCTCGGACAGCAAGGAGCGGGCGGCGTCCAGCAGGGCGTCGCGCTGCATCGTCCGGTGCTCGGCCACTGAGGCCGCTCGAATCCTGGGCACGGTCCCACTTTACGGACCTCGGAGGAAAGAGACGACGTCGGAGGGACGATTCGCCGCCGTTCGGGCCCCGTTCCTCAGCGGCCCACATCCGCGAGCTTGGCGCGCAGCTGGAGCACCGACTTGGTGTGGATCTGGCTGACCCGGCTCTCGGTCACCCCGAGGACCTGGCCGATCTCGGCGAGGGTGAGCCCCTCGTAGTAGTAGAGGGTGACCACCGTCTTCTCGCGCTCGGGAAGGGTGTTGACGGCCCGGGCGAGCAGCCGGCGCAGCTCGTGGTCCTCGGCCACCTCGACGGGGTCGTCGGCGGCCGTGTCCTCCAGGGTGTCCATCAGGCTGAGCCGGTCGCCGCCCTCGCCGCCGACGTGCAGCAGTTCCTCCAGGGCGACCACGTTGGCCAGGGACAACTGACTGAAGACGGTGTGCAGTTCGTCGAGCGGGATGCCCATCTCGGCCGCCACCTCCGCCTCGGAGGGGGTCCGGTGCAGGCTGGCCTCCAGGGTGGCGTAGGCGCGCTCCACGGCCCGCGCCTTCTGCCGGACTGACCGCGGGATCCAGTCCAGGGCCCGGAGTTCGTCGATCATCGCGCCCCGGATGCGGGTGATGGCGTAGGTCTCGAACTTGATGGACCGGGCGGGGTCGAACTTCTCGATGGCGTCGATCAGGCCGAAGATCCCGGAGGAGACGAAGTCCGCCTGCTCCACATTGGGCGGCAGCCCGACGCTGACGCGCCCCGCCACGTACTTCACCAGCGGCGAGTAGTGGAGGATCAGCTGCTCCCGCAGCCTTTCGTCACCCGACGCCTTGTACGAGCGCCACAGCTCGTCGAGGGTCGAGGGTGCGGGCGGGCGGGCGGCGCCGCGGGCCGCGGGGGGCGCCGCCGCGCGGTCCGATCCGGAGGGTTGCTGGGGCATTCGTCGTCTTGAGCCGTTCTGCTGTGACGTGGATCAGGTGCGACAGGATCCATCCGCATGGCCGGAATCCCGTGAGCGTAGCGTGACCGGCGCGCTGCGGTGCGCGACCGGGGTTCGTTCGGTCCGCACGGCCGTGATCCACCGGCCGTGCTCTCGGCCGACGGCCGTGCCCCCGCACCGCGCGGGGTTCGGCGACGGGACGCCCCGGCGCGGGGGCCGTTGGGGTCACCGCGGTCATGTCCTTAACCCTTTCACCCGATCGCCCCAGGTCAAGAACCGCCTCGCCGCACGGAGGGGCGCCGTCCGAGGGGCTTGGAGGGGACGGATGTTGACGTCCGGGCGACCGGGCGCCAGTGGTCGCCCCGGCGCGCCACGAATCCCAGGCCGTGCAGTTCGTAGAGCCGGCCGAGCGTGGTGTCCCTGCTCAGCCCGGCGTTGAGGGCGATCCGGCCGGCGTCGCCGCCGGGCCCCGGGACGGCCTCCAGCACGGCCGCCGCCTCGGGGGCGAGCAGGTCCCGGGGAACGGCGGGGCCCCGGCGCTCGGGCGCCAGCTCGCCCATGGCGCCGACCAGTTCGGCGACCTCGTCGGCGTCGGTCACCAGGGAGGCTCCCTCGCGCAGCAGTTCGTGCACCCCGGCCGAGAGGCCGGAGGTGACCGGACCGGGGACGCCCATCGTGTGCCGGCCCAACGCCCGGGCGCGGCGCGCCGTGACGAGGGAACCGCTGCGGTACTCCGCCTCCACGACCACGGTGCCGCGGGTGAGCGCGGCGATGACCCGGTTCCGGAGGACGAAGCGGCTGCGGGTCGGGTGGCCGCCCGGGGGCAGTTCGGCGAGCACGATGCCCTGTTCGGCGATCCTGCCGAGCAGTTCGGCGTGCCCGCGCGGGTAGGGCACGTCCACCCCGCAGGCCAGCACCGCCGCCGTCGCCCCGCCGGCGGCGAGCGCCCCGCGGTGGGCCGCCCCGTCGACCCCGTAGGCGGCACCGGAGACGACCACCCAGCCGCGTTCGGCGAGCCCGGCGCCGAGCACGGCCGCGACGTGCGACCCGTAGTCGGTGCAGGCCCGCGCCCCGACCACGGCGACCGAACGCAGGGCCCACAGCCGCACGTCGGCCGTGCCGCGCACCCATAGGCCGAACGGCCGGGCGTCCCCCAGGTCGTCGAGCTGCGTCGGCCACTCGCTCTCGCCGGGACAGACGAACCGTCCGCCCAGCCGGGCGACGGTGGCGAGGTCGCGGGCGGGGTCCAGGGCGGCCGCCCGCGCCCGGCACCCGGCGAGCCGTTCGGCCCTCGCCCCCTTCGGCGGCGGGCCCGCCCCGGTGAGCCCGCGCACCAGATCGGGGGCGCCCATCTCGCGGAGCCAGCGGCCGACGGTTTCGTCCCCGGGTTCGGCGAGCCGGCTCAGCGCGGCCCGTGCGAGCCGCTCCTCGTCCTCCCCTCCCCCGGTGCCGGTGCCCGAGCGGCACCCGGATCCCCCGGCACCCGGCCGGGAACCGGCCTCCGCCCCTCCCGCCACTTCCGCCCCGGCCCCACCCGGCGCCCCCGTGCAGGTCATGGCATGTCTCCGGCCATCGCCACACCCCGCCGTACCCCGGTCCGCAGTTCGAGCGCCTGCCGCACGTCCTCCGCCGACGGCCGGTCGCGGCCCGCGAGGTCGGCCACGGTCCAGGCGACCCGGAGGACCCGGTCCAGCCCGCGCGCGGTGAGCAGCCCGCGCTCCATATCCCGTTCGGCCTCCCTCAGGGCGTCCGGCTCGGCGAGCCAGCGGGTGCGCAGTTCGTGCCCGGGTACCTCGCTGTTGGTGCGCCACGGGGTGCCGACGTAGCGCGCGGCGGCCCGTTCCCGGGCGGCCCGGACCCGCGCGCCGACCGTCTCCGAGTTCTCGGCACCCGCCCCGAGCCCCACGAGCTCCGAGCGGGCCACCGGCTCGACGGTCACCCGGAGGTCCACCCGGTCCAGCAGGGGCCCGGAGAGCCGGGCCATGTACCGCCGGACCGTCCTGGGCAGGCAGTCGCAGCCCTCCCCGCCGCTCCCGTGCCGGCCGCACGGGCAGGGGTTGGCGGCCAGGGTCAGCAGGAACCGGGCCGGGAGCCGCATCACCCCGCCGGACCGGGCGACGATCACATGACCCGACTCCAGCGGCTGCCGGAGGGCGTCCAGGACCCGGGGCGAGCATTCGGGCGCTTCGTCCAGAAACAGCACTCCTCGATGAGCCAGCGACACCGCACCGGGCCGGGGCATCCCCGAGCCGCCGCCGACGAGCGAGGCCATCGAGGCGGAGTGGTGGGGAGCGCAGTAGGGCGGCCGGTCGATCAGCGGCTGTCCGGCGGGCAGCGTGCCCGCCACCGAGTGCACCGCCGTGACCTCCAGGGACTCCTCGGAGGTCAGCGGGGGCAGCAGGCCGGGCAGCCGCTCGGCGAGCATCGTCTTGCCCGCTCCCGGCGGGCCGAGCAGGAACAGGTGGTGGCGTCCGGCCGCGGCCACCTCCAGCGCCCGGCGGGCCCGGTGCTGGCCCGCGACCTCGGCGAGGTCGGGCAGGTGCCCGCCGGACACCGCGCCGGTGCCCCCGCCCGCGCCGGGCACGGCGAGACCGGCGAGGAGCGGGTCGGGGCGGCCGTCCCGCGCGGTGTCCTCCTCCTCGGGCACGGGCTCGTCGGTGAGGACCGCCACCAGCTGGCGGAGGCTGCGGACGCCGAGCACCGCGACCCCCGGGACGAGCGCGGCCTCGGCGGCGGTGCGCTCGGGGACGACGACGTGCCGGTAGCCGGCGTCGGCCGCCGCGAGGACGGCGGGGAGGACGCCCCGGACCGGGCGGACCCGCCCGTCGAGGCCGAGCTCGCCGATCATCACCAGGTCGGCGATCCGCCGGGGGTCGATGCGCTCGGCCGCGCTCAGCACGGCGCACGCCACGGCCAGGTCGAAGCCGCTGCCGCCCTTGGGGACGGACGCGGGGCTCAGACCGACGGTGAGCTTCTTCTGGGGCCATTCGCCGCCGGAGTTGACGACGGCGGCGCGGACCCGGTCCCGGCTCTCGGAGAGGCTCTTGTCGGGCAGTCCGACGAGGGTGAAGGCGGCCACGCCGGGTTCGAGGTCGGCCTGGACCTCGACCACCACCCCCTCGACCCCGATCAGGGCGACCGAGCAGGTGCGGGCGAAGCCCATCACGCCACCCCCCTGACGTGCTCGACCACGGGCGCCCCGCGCTCCGGGAGCACCACGCCGACCAGGTCGATGCGGACCCCGCCCGGTGGCGGGCCGCCGTACCGCTCCAGCCAGCGCGCCGCGAGCCGGCGCAGCCGCTCGGCCTTGCCGGCCGTGACGGCGGCCATCGGGTGCTGGTAGAGCCCCGCCCTGCGGGTCTTCACCTCGCACACGACCAGCGCGTCGCGGTCGTGGGCCACCACGTCGATCTCGCCCTCGCGGCAGCGCCAGTTGCGTGCCAGCACCGTCATCCCGGCCTCGGTCAGCCGGCGTACCGCCAGGTCCTCCCCATAGCGCCCGAGCGCCCGTCGCGCGTCCATCCGGCACCACCTCCGGCACCGACGGTGACGCCTCCCGGGAAAAGTTTTGGATCTTGGAGGTTCGTGGTGGATTACTCGCCGGTTGTGGAGAACTCAGCCACCCGGAAGGTCGAGATCGCTCTTGTTCAGCTCCTCGATGTTGACGTCCTTGAACGTCAGGACGCGGACCTGTTTGACGAAGCGGGCGGGCCGGTACATGTCCCAGACCCAGGCGTCGGCCATCGAGACCTCGAAGAACACCTCGCCCTGCACCGAGTGGACCTGCATCTCGTAGTCGTTGGTGAGGTAGAAGCGCCGCTCGGTCTCGATCACGTATTTGAACAGACCGACGACGTCGCGGTACTCCCGGTAGAGCTTCAGCTCCATCTCGGTCTCGTACTTCTCGAGGTCCTCGGCGCTCATGGCATGTTCCCCTTCAGCCGTGCGTCCCCCCATTGTGCGTCAGGCGCGTTCCGTCTCCAGGCGCACCGGCGCCTTCGGGGGACCGTCTCGGAGCAGCGTGCCCAGCAGCTCGGCGAGCCTGCTCGGATACACCGTCTCATGGGTCGCGAGGAGTTCCCCGCAGGTCCACCACCGCAGCCCGGTGACGCTGCGGCGCTCCAGCTCCGTCCCCCCGCCGGTCCAGACGGCGGTCTGCCGGGTGCGGGCCAGGTAGTAGTGCTCCTCCTGGTCCCAGCGCCGGCCGTCGAAGGGGAAGGAACAGGTGCGCCGCCAGAGCAGCGGGCCCAGTTCGATCTCCGTGATCCCGGTTTCCTCGGCGAGTTCGCGGCGTGCCGCCTCCTCCCATCCCTCGTCGCCCTCCAGCCCGCCGCCCGGCGTGAACCACCAGGTCTCGGACGGGTCGGCGGGTTCGAAGCCGTGCAGCAGCAGGACCCGGTCCCGCTCGTCGAGCAGGATCACCCGGGCCGCCCGGCGCGGGGTGCCGCCCGTTTCCGGCGCCTCAGCCATGGGGAGCCACCGCCTTCCCGTTCCCGCTCCTCCGGGCCGTCCGCCCCGTCGCCAGGCGGGCGAGCGGGCCGTAGGCCGCACCTCCCAGGATGAGCGCCGCACCGACGACCACGGCGATGCCCAGCATGCGGATCGGGCCCGGTTCCGAGGTGCCGCCGGGCAGGGCGTCGAAGGATCCGGGGCGGGGCAGCATGCCGAAGGCGTCCGTCGGCCAGAGCGCGGCATCCACCCGGGCGCTCACGGCGCCGCGCGGGATCGAGCCCTGGTCCTTGGTGAGGTGGGAGCGGGAGTCGATCGAGTCGGCGCGATGGTCGCCCAGGAGGAAGAGGTCGCCGCGCGGCACGGTGGCGGAGAAGCCGCCGGGCGAGGCCGGTCCGCCGCTCTGGAGATACGGTTCCTCGACCGGGGTGCCGTTGACCGTCATCCGGCCCTGCCGGTCGCAGCAGACGACGGTGTCCCCGCCGACCCCGACCACCCGCTTGACCATGGTGGCGTCGCCCCACACCTTGTCGCGGAAGACCACGACGTCGCCCCGGCGGACCTCGTCGCCGTCGATCCGCTGGGCCAGGACGCGGGCGCCGCGGGCGATGGTCGGGGCCATCGAGTCGGTGGGGACGGTGTACGGCTTGTAGAGGATCGCCGCCCAGGCGAACCCGCCGAGGAAGAGCACGCAGCCGAGGGCCACGGCGATCCCGGACACCAGTGCTCCGGTGCGCCCCGGTCCGCCGCGCTCCGCTCCGCCCATCGTGTCCCCACCCCTCGACGATCCGATCCCCGCGCGGGGGCACGGAATCGCACCCTACCCGGGGTACGGAACCCGCGTCAGCCCTGCGCGCGCACCCCGTCGGCCATCAGCCGGCGGCGGCGCCACAGCACCAGCGGGACGGCGCCCGCGAGGCCCAGCGCCGGGGGTGCCGCGGCGGCCGCCGCGTTGATGCCCGGCTGGTCGAAGGTGCCGGGGACGGGCAGCGTCGACCAGCGGTTCAGCGGCCAGGCGACGACGATCGCGCGGCCGACGACGTCGTCCACCGGGACGAATCCGCCGTCCTCGTCCTGGTGCCAGCGGGAGTCCATCGAGTTCTGCCGGTGGTCGCCCATCACCCAGAGCTTGCCCTTGGGCACCGTGACCGGCCCGAACGGCTTGTCGCTGCACGGGGTGTCCCCGGGGAAGATGTACGGCTCGTCGAGCGCCTTGCCGTTGACCACCACCGGGCTGTTGCCGCCCTTGCACTCGATCTTGTCGCCGCCGACCGCGATGACCCGCTTGATCAGGTCCTTCTCCTCGGCGGAGGGCATCAGGCCGATGAAGCTGAGGACCTTCTGGACGCCGTTGCCGACCGGCCCGGACTCCTCGCCGGTGTTCCCCCTCAGCCAGTTGCCCGGGTCGTGGAAGACGACCACCTCGCCGCGCTCGGGCTCGGAGCCGAACCAGGGGGTGAGCTTGTCGACCAGCACCCGGTCACCGCGCTGCAGGGTGTCCTGCATGGACTCGGACGGGATGGAGAACGCCTGGACCAGGAAGGTCTTGATGAACAGCGCGAGGACCAGCGCGACGCCGACGAGGATCGGCAGTTCCTTCCAGAAGGACCGTTGCTTCTTGGGTTCCTTCCGGCTGCCGCCCGGCCCGTCGCCGTCCGCCGGTTCGCCGGGGGTGCCGTCCGCGTCGCCGCCGGGTTCGTGGGGCGGTGGGCCGCCCTGTTCGGTCCCCGATGGCTCATGGGGCGCCTGGGGCGCGGGAGAGACGGATCCGTCCGGCGCTCCGCCCTCGGCCGGGCCCCCGGCACCGTCCGGGCGCTTCTCGGGCTCTCCGTGGCCGGACCGGGCGCCGACCGCCACATCCCCCACATCCACTCCTCACTCCGCGCTGTCGCCTGTCGTGCGTCGACGCAGGCCCGCCACTCCCTTAACGAGCGGGAGTTCCACAGGGGTCGGCATCCGGATCATTCCCGCTGATCCGCTTGGACCCGCTATACGGTGACTCATCCCGCGTCGCCCGTTCCTCCCGATCTCCCCGGCGTGCCCTACTCCTCGGCCCCCGTCAGCCGCCGCCAGTGCCCCGGCGGCCAGGCGATCACCGTGGCACGCCCGATGACCAGGTCTTCCGGGACCGTACCGTGCCCGGGACCGGCCAGGTGGAACCGTGAATCGGCCGAGTCCGAGCGGTGGTCGCCCATCACGAAGAGCCGCCCGGGAGGCACCCGCACCTCGAACTTCAGCTCGGACGGCGGGTTTCCCGGGTGGATGTACGGCTCCTGGAGGGGTGTGCCGTTGACCATGATTTTGCCGCTCGCGTCACAGCATTTGACCGTATCCCCACCGACCGCGACCACCCGTTTGATCAGATCCTGCTCGTCCGCGGACGGCAGCAGACCGATGACGGACAGCACCCGCTTCCCCGCCCTGATCCCCGCGGGGTCCCCCTCCCCCGGCGGCCCCTCCTCCTTGTCCCCCGCGAGCCAGCCCCCGGGGTCCTTGAAGACCACCACGTCACCGCGGCCGGGCCGGGAGCCGAACCACGGCGTCAGCTTGTCCACCAGCACCCGGTCGCCGATCCGGATCGTCCGCTCCATCGAGCCGGACGGGATGACGAACGCCTGGACCAGGAACGTCTTGAGCACCAGGGCGATCAGCAGGGCCACCGCCAGCAGCACGGGCGCCTCGGTGAACAGCGACCGGCGCCGTCGCCGCCGCACCCGCCGCTCGGCCCTCCGGCGCGCCGCCCGCCCGCCCGGCGCGGGCCCCGCC
>NZ_JABETO010000035.1 GCF_013055795.1 Streptomyces sp. I05A-00742 | reverse complement strand
GGCAGCCCCTCCAGCGTCGCCACCAGGGCCGGACCGTGTGACTCCCCGGCCGTCAGCCAGCGCAACCTGCTCAACGGAACTCCTCCTGCTCGCACCTGAAGATCATGCGGCGGCGCGACCGACCGTACTCGGCCCGCCACCCCTGATCCTCCCATGGTCCGCGCGCTTCCCGGGCGGCCGGTACCGACGGCGTGCTGTCGGGCCGCTCACCCGGGCCGCTGGTCAGCGGCTCGCCAGCGCCGCCTCGCCCGCCGCGCGCATGGCGGCCAGCGGCGCGGGGGCGTGCCCCGTCATCCGCTCGACCTGGAGCACCGCCTGGTGGACGAGCAGGTCCAGCCCGCCGAGCACCGTCCCGCCGCGGCCTGCCCAGGCCGCGGCCAGCGGGGTCGGCCACGGCTCGTAGAGCACGTCGAAGAGGGTGCCGGGCCGGTCCGGGACCGCGGACGCGAGCTCGTCCGTGGCCCCGGCCGGCGTGGTGGAGATGACCAGCGGCGCCTCGAACGCCTCGGCCGCCCGCGACCAGTCGGCGGTGCGCACCGGCACCCCGAGGCGCTCGCCCCACTCGCGCATCTCCGCGGCGCGCCCGGCGCTGCGGACGTACGCGGTGACCTCGCCGGCGCAGATCCCGGCGAGCGCGGCGAGCGCGGAGGAGGCCGTGGCGCCGGCCCCGAGCACGGCCGCCGAGGCTGCCTTCTCCACCCCGCGCTCGCGCAGGGCCGCGACCAGACCGGGGATGTCGGTGTTGTCGCCGGTCAGACGGCCGTCCTCACCGCGGACGACCGTGTTGACGGCCTCGACGGAGCGGGCCGTGCCGGTGATCTCGTCCAGCAGCGGGATGATCGCGCGCTTGAGGGGCATCGTCAGCGACAGCCCGGCCCAGTCGGTGTCGAGCCGCGCCACGAACCCGGGGAGCGCGGCCTCGTCGACCTCGAACCGGTCGTACGTCCACTCCCCCAGGCCCAGTTCGGCGTAGGCGGCCCGGTGCAGGACCGGGGAGAGCGAGTGGGCGATGGGCGAGCCGAGGACAGCCGCCCGGTGGCGTGTGGTCATTGGCCGGTCTTCCCGTGCTCCTGCTTGTACCGCTCCCGGTTCCTGTTGTGCTCCGCGTTGGTCACCGCGAAGAGCGTCTCGTTCTCGTTGATCGAGACGAAGTAGTACCAGGGTCCCGGCTTGGGTTCGAGCGCCGATTTCAGGGCGTCCATGCCGGGGTTGCTGATCGGCCCGGGCGGCAGGCCCTTGATGTTGTAGGTGTTGTACGGGTCCTTGAACTTGCGCAGGTCGTTGACGGAGCCGGTGTCCAGGGTGGACTGGCTCTTGGCGTAGTTGACCGTGGAGTCGAAGTCCAGCAGGCCGTACGTCTCCTTGTTGTCCGGCTTGAGCCGGTTGTAGACGACCCGGGCGATCTTGTCGAAGTCGTGCTTGTACTTGCCCTCGACCTGGACGAGGCTGGCGACGGTGATGACCTGGAGCGGGGACTTCAGGCCGAGCTCCTTGGCCTTGCCCTCCAGGTCCTGCTGCTCGTAGTTGGCCTTCGCCCGCTTGATCATCTGCCGGAGGATCTCGTCCGGCTTGGTGCCCTTGCCCGCGTTGTACTGCGAGGGGAAGAGGAACCCCTCCAGCGGGTCCTTGACGTTCGGGTCGGCGGTCGCCCAGTCGGGCAGGCCCAGGTTCTTCGCCTGGGCCTTGGCGACGTCCTTGGTCGTGCCCGGCTTGAGCTCCAGCTTCTTGTCGATGGAGGTGTAGACCTCGGCGGCCCGGATGCCCTCGCGGAGGGTCAGGAGGTTCTTGGTGTCCGTCATCATCGTGACGGCGGACTCGGCCGACATCTCCTTGTGCAGGGTGTACGTGCCGGGCTGGATGAGCTTGCTGCCTGCCGCCTCGGTGAACGCCCGGGAGCTCTTGACCACGCCGTTCTTGTGGAGAAGATCACCGATCTGGGTGAGACCCGTCCCCTTGGGGATGTCCACCTGGACCGAGCCCGTGCCCTCGCCCTCGTAGTCGGGCGCGGGGCCGTAGTTGGTCTGCCAGTAGTCGTAGCCGAGGTAGCCGAGGCCGCCCACGGCGCCGACCAGCACGACCGCGACGACCAGGCAGGCCGTGCCGCTGCGGCGCTTGGGCTGCTTCTTGGTCTTGCCGCCACCGCCGCGGCGGCCGCGCCGCGGCTCGTCGTCCTCGTCGGTGTCGGCGGCGCCCGGCAGGAGGTCTATGGCCGGAGACGACCGGGGCGCCGGGGAGGCCGCGGACTTCGAGAGCAGGGAGTGCTCGCCGGAGGACTCCTCCAGCCACTCCTCGTGCGGCTCCTTGGTCGGGGTCTGCTGCGGGATCCGCTGTGCCGACGGCTGCGGGTGCTGACCGGTGTCATACCCCTGCGGGTGCGGGTGCTGTCCGGTGTCGTACGCCTGCTGCGGGTGCTGACCCGTGTCATACGCACCCTGTGGGTGCGGATGCTGACCCGTGTCGTACATCTGCCCGCCCTGGGGCTGCGGATGCTGACCGGTGTCATACCCCTGCTGACCGTGGTAGTAAGGATGCTCGCCGGTGTCGTACGGCTCCTGCGCCTGCTGCGGATAGCCACTACTGCCCGCGCCGTAGTACCCGCCCTGGCCGTCGGACCCGTCCGGGTAGCCCCCGCCGGCCTGGCCGTACGGGGCCTGGGACTGGGGATGGGCCTGGGGATCGGCGTAGTGGCCGTTCCCCCCGCCCTGCCCCTGGTCCCAGCCGTACTGCTGATCGGGGAAGTGCTGCTGCTCCGGGTACTGCTGCTGACCGTAGTAAGGCTGCTGCGGCGGGTGCTGCTGACCCTCGTACCCCCGGTCCCCCTGCTGGGGGTCGCCCGGATTCCACGATTGGGAGCCGGAACCCCGGCCGTACTCAGTCATCTATCCCCTAGAGCCGCACAGCGGCAGCCGGGCACCCCGGAGGGCGCGGGTCCGATCGTCTGGTCCTGTAGGGATGGCGTTCGAACAGCTGCCATGTCGCGCGGAAGGTTACCGTATCGCGATCAGATGACCACTTCGACGGCTTCGCCCGGAGGGCGGCCCGACACTCTCTCGGTCTCCAGTGCGATCTGCAAAATGATCACGGCCGCGGCCTGGTCGACGACGGAACGGCCCTTCTTCGTGTTCACCCCGGACGCCCGCAGCCCCTGGGCGGCGGTGACCGTGGTCATCCGCTCGTCCACCAGCCGGACCGGCACCGGCGCGACGCGCCGGGCCATCTCCTTGGCGAACGTGCGGACCTTGGCCGCCGCCGGCCCCTCTCCCCCCTTGAGGGAGCGGGGCAGGCCGACGACGACCTCGATGGGCTCGTACTCCGCGACGATCGCCGCGAGCCGCTTGTGGGCCTGCGGGATGTCCCGTCCGGGCACGGTCTCGACCGGGGTGGCGAGGATCCCGTCGGGGTCGCACGAGGCGACCCCGATCCGGGCGTCCCCGACATCCACGGCGATGCGTCTGCCTCGTCGCACGGTCAGGCCGCTTCCCCGACCAGGCGCT
Source organism: Streptomyces sp. I05A-00742 (assembly GCF_013055795.1). Taxonomy (GTDB): domain Bacteria; phylum Actinomycetota; class Actinomycetes; order Streptomycetales; family Streptomycetaceae; genus Streptomyces. The sequence continues at coordinate 57,576 of NZ_JABETO010000035.1, read as the reverse complement.
CGACGGCGGCGACGGCCTCGTCGACGGCCTCGGGGTTCTGGCCGCCGCCCTGGGCGACGTCCGGCTTGCCGCCGCCACCGCCGCCGAGCGTCTTGGCGGCGGTGCGGACCAGGTCACCGGCCTTGAGACCGCGCTCACGGGCGGCCTCGTTGGTGGCGATGACGGTCAGCGGGCGGCCGTTGGCCACGGTGAACAGAGCGACGACGGCCGGGCGGCCGCCGCCGATCCGGCCGCGGACGTCCAGGACCAGCTTGCGCAGGTCGTCGGCGCCCGTGCCGTCCGGCACCCTGCCGGTGACCAGGGCGACGCCGCGTACGTCCCGGGCGCCCTCGGCCAGCCCGGCGGCGGCCTGGAGCACCTTCTCGGCGCGGTAGCGCTCGATCTCCTTCTCGGCGTCCTTGAGCTTGGCGAGCATTCCGGAGATCTTCTCCGGCAGCTCCTCGGGACGCCCCTTGATCAGCTCGGTGAGCTGGGCGACGACCGTGTGCTCCCTGGCCAGGAAGTCGTACGCGTCGGCGCCGACCAGGGCCTCGACGCGGCGCACCCCGGAACCGATCGAGGACTCGCCGAGCAGCTTCACCAGACCCAGCTGGGCGGTGTTGGCGACGTGCGTACCACCGCACAGCTCCTTGGAGAAGTCGCCGATGGTCACGACGCGTACCCGCGCGCCGTACTTCTCGCCGAACTCGGCGATCGCACCGGACTTCTTGGCCTCGTCCAGGCTCATGACCTCGGCGTGGACGTCGAGTTCCCGGGAGAGCACCTCGTTGATCCGCTGCTCCACGTCGGTGAGGACGGTGCCCGGCACGGCGGCCGGCGAGCCGAAGTCGAAGCGGAAGCGGCCGGGCGAGTTCTCCGAACCGGCCTGGGCGGCCGTCGGGCCGAGCGCGTCGCGCAGCGCCTGGTGCGTCAGGTGCGTGGCGCTGTGGGCGCGGGCGATGGCACGACGACGCCGGACGTCGATGACGGCGTACGCCGAGGCGCCGAGGGTGACCTCACCGACCTGTACGACGCCCTTGTGGACGTTCACCCCGGGAACGGGCTTCTGCACATCGCGGACCTCGACCACCGCGCCGTTGTCGAGCTTGATGCGCCCCTGGTCGGCCAGCTGGCCACCGCCCTCGGCGTAGAACGGCGTACGGTCGAGGACGACCTCGACCTCGTCGCCCTCGGAGGCGGCGGGCGATGGGACGCCGTCGACGAGCAGACCGACGACGGTGGCCTCGTTCTCCGTGAGGGTGTAGCCCGTGAAGTCGGTCTCGCCCGTGGTGTCGGCGACCTCGCGGTACGCGGACAGGTCGGCGTGGCCGGTCTTCTTGGCCTTGGCGTCGGCCTTGGCGCGCTCCCGCTGGTCCTTCATCAGACGGCGGAAGCCGTCCTCGTCCACGGAGAGGCCCTGCTCGGCGGCCATCTCCAGGGTGAGGTCGATCGGGAAGCCCCAGGTGTCGTGGAGCAGGAACGCCTTCTCACCGGCGAGGACCGTGCCGCCCGCGGCCTTGGTCTCGGTGACGGCGGTGTCCAGGATGTTGGTGCCGGCCTTGAGGGTCTTGAGGAAGGCGGCCTCCTCGGCGAGCGCGACGGTCTCGACGCGCTTGCGGTCCTGGATGAGCTCCGGGTACTGCTGCCCCATCGTGTTGATGATCACGTCGAGCAGCTCGGCGACGACCGGGCCGGTGGCGCCCAGCATCCGCATATTGCGGATGGCGCGGCGCATGATGCGGCGCAGGACGTAGCCGCGGCCCTCGTTGCCGGGGGTGACGCCGTCGCCGATGAGCATCACGGAGGTGCGCATGTGGTCGGCGACCACGCGCAGCGAGACGTCGGAGTCCGGGCCCGCGCCGTAGGCGACACCGGTCAGCTCGGTGGCCTTGTCGATGACGACGCGCAGGGTGTCGGTCTCGTACATGTTCCGCACGCCCTGCAGGATCATCGCGAGGCGTTCGAGGCCGAGGCCGGTGTCGATGTTCTGGGCGGGGAGGTCGCCGAGGATCGGGAAGTCCTCCTTGCCGTCGCCGGCACCCCGCTCGTACTGCATGAAGACCAGGTTCCAGATCTCCACGTACCGCTCGTCGTTGACGGCGGGGCCGCCCTCGGGGCCGAACTCGGGGCCGCGGTCGTAGTTGATCTCGGAGCAGGGGCCGCAGGGGCCGGGGACGCCCATGGACCAGAAGTTGTCCTTCTTGCCCAGCCGCTGGATGCGCTCGGCGGGGACGCCGACCTGGTCCCGCCAGATGCCCTCGGCCTCGTCGTCGTCCTGGTAGACGGTGATCCAGAGCTTCTCCGGGTCGAGGCCGTAGCCGCCCTCGGCCACGGGGCTGGTCAGCAGCTCCCAGGAGAGCTTGATCGCGCCCTCCTTGAAGTAGTCGCCGAACGAGAAGTTGCCGCACATCTGGAAGAACGTGCCGTGCCGGGTGGTCTTGCCGACCTCCTCGATGTCCGGCGTGCGGACACACTTCTGCACGCTGGTGGCGCGGCTGAACGGCGGCTTGACCTCACCCAGGAAGTACGGCTTGAAGGGCACCATGCCCGCGGGAACGAGGAGGAGCGTCGGGTCGTCCGCGATGAGCGACGCCGACGGCACGACGGTGTGCCCACGCTCTTCGAAGAAGCGCAGCCAGCGGCGGCGGATTTCAGCGGACTCCATCAGTGGTCCTCTTTCCGGGTGAGCGAGTGGTGGGGACGGTCGGTTTCGACGACGACGAGGTGCGGGCGGGCGCCGGGCAGCGCCCGGGGCTCCGGCCCGGAGGTGAGGCCGAGCGCGTCCTTGAGCGCCGCCTCACGGTGCGCCATGCCGTCGCGGACGTCGAGGGCGAAGTGCTTGACGCGGCGGCCGGCGAGCACGGCCCGGTCGGCCGCCTGGAGCGCGAGGCTCTCGGGGGTGAGCTTGTCCAGGGCGCGGTTCACCTTGGTGGTGGCCCACACTCCGGCGGCCACACCGGTGGTGAACCACAAAGCACGGCGGAACATTTCTGGGTCAGCCCTTCCCACGGGTACGACGGCTGCCGCGCCGGGCGGACGGCAGCTTCTTCCCGACGGCTCTGCCGGTGAACACGGTGGTCTCCGGCCCGGGCTCCGCGGGGGCGCCCTTGCGGCCGATCGCCCGCCGCACGCCGTAGCCGAAGGCGGCGACCTTCACCAGGGGCCCGCCGAAGGCGGAGGAGACGGTCGAGGACAGCGCGGAGGCGTTGGCCGTGACCTCCTGGACGTCCGCGGCGATCGAGTCGACGCGGGCGAGCTGGCTGTGGGCGGAGCGGACGGTCGCCGAGGCGTCGGCGAGGAGCGGCACGGCCTGCTCGGTGACGTCGGCGACCAGCTTGGTCGCCGCCTTCAGGGTCTGGGCGAGCCGCACCAGGACCAGGGCGATGAAGGACACCAGGATCGCCCAGAAGACGGCCACGAGGATCCCGGCCACCTCTCCACCGGTCACTGCACCGCTCCCTGCTCGTCGTCGCTGGTCACACGTAGAAACGTCGGGTACCGACCTTATCGCGCCGCGGGTGGCCGCCCGTACTCCGTTTCGGCCCGGCGAGCGTGCGTCCGAGCCCACCACCGTGGCCTGCGGAAACGCGACGGCCCGCCGCCTCGCCGCCACAGGGGCGGGAAGTCGGCGGGCCGTGCGGAGAAGAGGTGACGACGTCCGCGTCAGCGGGCGTAGTACTCGACGACGAGCTGCTCGTCGCAGATCACCGGGATCTCCTTGCGGTTGGGCTCGCGGTCCAGGCGGAACGCCAGCGCCTGCAGGTTGACCTGCAGGTAGCGCGGGGTCTCGCCCTCACCGGCGTAACCACCCTCGCGGGCGACCTGGAAGGGGTGCTTGGCACGGCTGCGCTCGCGGACCATCACGACGTCGTCGGGACGGACACGGAAGGACGGCTTGTCGACCTTCTTGCCGTTGACCTCGATGTGGCCGTGGACGACCATCTGGCGGGCCTGGTAGATGGTGCGGGCGATGCCCGAACGCAGGACCAGGGCGTCCAGACGACGCTCCAGCTCGACGACCAGCGCCTCGCCGGTCTTGCCCTCGGCCTTCTTGGCGCGGTCGTAGGCACGCGCCATCTGGCGCTCGCTGATGTCGTACTGCGCGCGCAGACGCTGCTTCTCGAGCAGACGGACCTTGTAGTCCGAGTTCTGCTTGCGGCCGCGGCCGTGCTCGCCCGGCGGGTAGGGACGGGCCTCGAAGTACTTGACGGCCTTCGGCGTCAGGGCGATGCCGAGGGCACGGGACTTCTTGACCTTGGGACGCGACTGGTTAGGCACGTTCTCCAGACCTCCGTTGTAGGTTAGGTTAGGCTCACCTTACTCAAGGAGATCGCATGTCTCGCCCGGGGAACACCAGTCACGTCACGGACAGCACGAAGAAGACCGACGCAACTGATGGCGTCGGAGCGACGGAGGTCCGATCAGATCGTGGTCAGCCGCGTCCCAGCGGACTTGAAACCGCCCGGATGCCGTCAGCAGCCGAGCGCACACGAACTCTCGTACAGAGTACATGCTCGGCGGTACTGCTCGTGCCCGGGCTGGGCGGCGCCCGCCCCGGCCCTCTCGCCCCCGAGGTACGGACCGTGGGTCCCGACGGCGACCTCTACCTCGTCCACCCCGCCGACTCCCCCGTCGTCCGCGCGGCCACCCACGCCCAGGACGACGACCTCCCGGCCGTGCTGGAGATCACCGACGTGGCGCCGGTCTCCGTCCCCAACCGTATCCGCGGCCGCGCCTGGCTGTCGGGCTGGCTCACCTGCGTCCCCGGCGTCACCGAGCCCGGCCGTATGATGCTGCGTCTCGAACTCGGCGACATCTCCGTCGACGACCTCTGGGGCGCCGAGCGCGTCTCCCCCGGCGACTTCGCCGACGCCGCCCCCGACCCGCTCACCGAGTACGAGACCGAGCTCCTCCAGCACCTCCACGCCGGCCACAGCGACCAGGTGCGCTCCCTCTGGCGACTCCTCGACGAACAGCGCACCGGCTCCGGCGACGCCGTCCCCCTGGCCCTCGACCGCTTCGGCCTCCGCGTCCGCTTCACCCGCGACACCGGCCCCGGCTCCCCCGTCGACCGCTCCTTCGACGCACGCTTCGAGTTCCCCGAGCCGGTGCGGGACGTGGCGGGGCTGCGGCGGGAGATGCACCGGCTGTTCGACGCGGCGGAGGGGTGAGTCAGCCCGTCCGGCGTTTGAGGACAAGCGGCGAAGCCGCTTTCACGGGGGTGGGGGCTTGCCCCCAGGAATCGGAGAGGGGGGCGGGACCGGGGCCTACTCCCCCCGCAAACGCCCCCGCACCCGCTCCACCACATCCGCGTACCGCGCCTCCGCCCCATACCGAGTCGGCTCGTAATACCGCTTCCCCCGCACCGCCTCCGGCGCATACTCCTGCGCCGCGATCCCCCCGGGCACATCGTGCGGATACACATACCCCTGCGCATGCCCCAGCTTCGCGGCCCCCTTGTAATGCCCGTCCCGCAGATGCGCCGGCACCGGCCCCGCCAGCCCGGCGCGCACATCCGCGAGCGCCGCGTCGATCGCCAGGTAGGCGGCGTTGGACTTCGGCGCCAGGGCCAGCGCGACGGCAACCTGCGACAGGATGATGCGCGCCTCGGGAAAGCCGATCAGGGCGACGGCCTGGGCACCGGCGACGGCGGTCTGCAGGGCGGTGGGATCGGCCAGGCCGACGTCCTCGCTCGCGGAGATCATCAACCGCCGGGCGATGAACCGGGGATCCTCCCCGGCCTCGATCATCCGGGCGAGATAGTGCAGCGTCGCGTCCACGTCCGACCCGCGGATGGACTTGATCAGGGCACTGGCCACGTCGTAGTGCTGGTCGCCGTCCCGGTCGTACGTCACCGCGGCCCGGTCGACCGTCTCCTCCAGCGTCTCCAGGGTGATCTCGTCGTCGCCCTTGTCGAGGGCGGCGCCCGCCGCCGCCTCCAGCGCGGTGAGCGCCCGGCGCGCGTCGCCGCCGGCGATCCGCAGCAGGTGCGCCTCCGCGTCCTCGGGGAGCGTCACGGCCCCGCCGAGGCCGCGCTCGTCGGTGAGCGCGCGGCGCAGCAGCCCCCGCAGGTCGTCGTCGGTGAGCGCCTGGAGGGTGAGCAGCAGGGAGCGGGACAGCAGTGGGGAGATCACCGAGAAGTACGGGTTCTCGGTGGTGGCGGCGATGAGGGTGACCCAGCGGTTCTCCACGGCGGGCAGCAGGGAGTCCTGCTGGGCCTTGCTGAAGCGGTGGATCTCGTCGAGGAAGAGGACGGTCTCCTTGCCGTAGCCCCCGGAGGCCCGGCGGGCGCCGTCGATGACGGCCCGGACCTCCTTGACCCCGGCGGTGATCGCGGAGAGCTCGACGAAGCGCTTGTTGGTCGCCTGGCTGACGACGTACGCCAGGGTCGTCTTGCCGATGCCGGGCGGCCCCCAGAGGATCACCGAGGAGGGCCCGGCCGGCCCGCCGCTCGCCTCCCCCACCAGTCGGCGGAGGGGTGAGCCCGGCTTGAGCAGATGGCCTTGGCCGACGACCTCGTCGAGGGTGCGGGGGCGCATACGAACGGCGAGAGGACTGCTCGCCGGGTCTTTCTCCCGGCGGTCCTCTTCTGCGGCGGTGAACAGGTCGGGCTCCACGCTCGAAACCCTATGCCACTGCACTGACAACGCCGCCGGACGCAGCTCGTCCGACGGCGTCGCAGCAGGTCAGGCCAGGTGCGTCAGGACGAGCCCGTCCAGAACGACCACCAGTTGGTGAGGATCAGCAGGCCGATGATCCCGATCCACAGCACCGGGATCACCCAGTGGAACTCCAGCACCGCGCGCCGTACCCCGTCCGGCAGCGGGATGAACCGGTGCCGGATGTTCTGCACGGTGACGTAGCAGAACATCACGATCGTGGCGACCCAGGCGAGGCAGCACCACAGGCACAGCGAGCCGATGACGTACAGCGACTCGTACTGGAGCCAGGTGCAGAAGCCGACGCCGAAGAGGGTGCCGGCCTCCATGCCCAGCCAGTACCAGCGCGGGAACCGCGAGCCGGAGAGCACCGCGAGGCCGATGGCGATGATCGCGCCGTAACAGACCAGGCCGAGCATCGGGTTGGGGAACCCGAAGGCGTGGGCCTGGTCGCTCTCCATGATGTTGCCGCAGGAGACGATCGGGTTGAGGCTGCACCCGGGGGTGAAGGTCTTGCCGACCGCCTTGGCCTCAAGGATCTTGTTCTTGTCGAGCGTGATGACCCAGGCGGCCAGCAGCCCCAGCGCACCGGTGACGACCAGCATCAGCCCGAAGGCACGACTGCCGCCCACCCCGCCGGTGGCGGGCCCGTCCCGTTCCGCGCCGTCGGTGTCGGAGCGGTCAAGAGCCGAGGTCGTCATAGCGCCGTTGATCCCATCAGTCGTCCGATGCGCCCATTCTGCACCAGGGCGCCGCCGATCAGCCCTGCCTGTCCCGGAGTTCACCCACGACGGTGTCGATCGGGACAGCGGTCTGCTCGCCGCTGCGCAGGTCCTTGAGCTGGACCATGCCCTCGGCCAGGTCCCGTTCGCCCGCGACCAGGGCGTAGCGGGCGCCCGAGCGGTCGGCCGATTTCATGGCGTTCTTCAGGCCCTTCCCGCCGAACGCGAAATCCGTGGCGACGCCCGCCCGGCGCAGTTCGGTGACCACGCCGAAGAGCACCCGGCGGGCCTCCTCGCCGAGCGGCACCGCGTAGACGTCGGTGGTGGCGGGGAGTTCGAGCTCGATGCCCTCGGCCCGCAGCGCCAGCACGGTGCGGTCGACGCCGAGTGCCCAGCCGACGGAGGGCAGGGCCGGGCCGCCGATCATCTCGGACAGTCCGTCGTAACGGCCGCCGCCGCCGACCGCCGACTGCGCCCCGAGGCCGTCGTGGACGAACTCGAAGGTGGTGCGCGTGTAGTAGTCCAGGCCGCGCACCAGCTTCTCGTCGTCCTCGAACTCGACGCCGGCCGCGGTCAGCAGCCCGCGGACCTCCTCGTGGTACTCCTTGCACGCCTCGCACAGGTGGTCGCGGAGCATGGGGGCGCCGACGAGCTGCTTCTGCACGGACTCCCGCTTGTCGTCGAGGACCCGCAGCGGGTTGATCTCGATGCGGCGCCGGGTGTCGTCGTCCAGGTCTAGGCCGCGCAGGAAGTCCTGGAGGGCGGTCCGGTAGGCGGGGCGGCATTCCTTGTCGCCGAGCGAGTTGAGCAGCAGGCGGAAGTCGCGCAGGCCGAGCGACCGGTACGCGTCGACGGCGAGGATGATCAGTTCGGCGTCCAGCGCCGGGTCCTCGGCGCCGATGGCCTCGGCGCCGACCTGGGAGAAGTGGCGGTAGCGGCCGGCCTGGGGGCGCTCGTAGCGGTAGTACGAGCCGGAGTACCAGAGCTTGACCGGCAGGTTGCCCGCCTTGTGGAGGTTGGCCTCCAGTGCGGCGCGCAGCACGGAGGCGGTGCCCTCGGGGCGCAGCGCGAGGGCTTCCTTGCCGCGCTGGGTGAGGGTGTACATCTCCTTGGTCACGATGTCGGTGGATTCGCCGACGCCGCGGGAGAACAGGTCCACCTGCTCGAACCCGGGCGTCTCCACATAGCCGTAGCCGGCGCGCCGGGCGGGCGCGGCGATGGCCTCGCGGACGGCGAGGTAGACCGCCGAGTCCGGGGGGATCAGGTCGTAGGTGCCCTTGGGGGCCTTGAAGGTGCTCACGAAAGCTTCGTCACATTCCTCGTCGCGGAGCCGGGGTGCCGGCTCCGGGGCCGCGCGTCCCGGCCACGTCCCGCAGGTACGGGTTGGTGGCGCGCTCGCGGCCGATGCTGGTCTGGGGACCGTGGCCGGAGAGGACCACGGTCGAGTCGTCGAGTGGCAGGCACACGCGGGCCAGGGACTCGAGTATCTCGGCGTGATCACCGCCGGGCAGGTCGGTGCGTCCGATGGAGCCGGCGAACAGCAGGTCGCCCGAGAAGAACACCGACGGAATGTCAGTCGTCTCAGGCAGCCGGAAGGTCACCGACCCCTTGGTATGGCCGGGCGCGTGCGCGACGGTGAACTGCAGACCGGCGAGGTCCAGCGTGCTGCCGTCGGCGAGCTCCTTGACGTCGTCCGGTTCGCCCACGGTGAGCTCGCCCAGGAGTTGGGCGCCGATCGAGCGGCCGAGCGCCTTCTCGGGGTCGCTCATCATGTAGCGGTCGGCGGGGTGGATCCACGCGGGGACGTCATGGGCGCCGCACACGGGGACGACCGAGGCGACGTGGTCGATGTGGCCGTGGGTGAGGACGACCGCGACGGGCTTGAGCCGATGCTTCCTGAGCGCGTCCTCGACTCCCTGGGCGGCCTGGTGGCCCGGGTCGATGATCACGCACTCCTCGCCGGCGGCGGGGGCGACCAGATAACAATTGGTCCCCCAGGCCCCGGCAGGGAACCCGGCAATCAGCACATTCGTCCTTAATGTCGGCCTGCATCGACACGGCAGGGATCCGGCGGGCGTGCCCGGCCGGAGAGCCGGTCACGTTTATGCCGGTTCAGAGCCTACCGGCGGCACCTCCGCCGCCGCGAACCCGTATACGGTACGGGCACGCTCGCAACAAGCGATCGGCAAGCGGTTCAGCCGGACGAGACGGCACGAGGAGACGACCCGGTGGTCAGTAACGAGCAGCGGCGGCGGCAGCTCGCACGGGAGAAGTTCGAGCGGCAGCGGCAGCGCCGCGAGGCGGAGCAGCGCAAGGCCCGCCGCCGGAACGCGATGATCGCCGCCGGCCTCGCCGTGGTGATCGCCGCCGGCGGCGCGGCGGCCGCCACGGGCGCCCTGGGCGGCGACGACAAGGACGACAAGGCGACGGCGAACGCGACCCCGAGCGATCTGCCCACCCCCTCGAAGGCCCCCGACCCGTGCGCCAAGCCCGCCCCGGGCTCCCCCGCGACGAAGACGTGGAAGTCGGAGCCGAAGATGGCGATCGACACATCGGCCTCCTACAAGATGGACCTCAAGACGACCTGCGGGACCATCGACCTCACGCTGGACGCGGCCAAGGCGCCGCACACGGTCAACTCCATGAACTTCCTGGCCGGCCAGGGGTACTTCGACCACACCAAGTGCCACCGCCTCACCGGTGACACGGCGGGCATCTTCGTCCTGCAGTGCGGTGACCCGAAGGGCACCGGCGCGGGCGGCCCGGGCTACACGCTCGCCGAGGAGAACCTCAAGGACGCGCGGCTCAAGGACGCTCCGGAACCGGAGATGAAGAAGGCCGGCATGAAGATCTATCCGGCGGGCACCATCGCCATGGCCAAGACCATGCAGCCGCACTCCACCGGCAGCCAGTTCTTCCTCGTCTACAAGGACAGTCCGCTGAAGCCGGACTACACCCCGCTCGGCACCATCGGGGCCGAGGGCATGAAGACGCTCAAGAAGATCACCGGCGCGGGTGTGCAGGGCGGCGGCCCCGACGGTCCCCCCAACGCGACCGCCGTGATCGACAAGGCGACGGTCACGAAGTCCTGACGGACTTCGAGCGGCCGGGCGGCCGAATTTCGGTCGCGCGGGATACGGACAGCCGGGCCGCCGGTCGCCTATGTTGGCGTTGTGCAGGGTGCCTGCTCCGGCGGCTGCGAGGCACCCGAAACAGCACTGACCGGCAGTCAAATGATCAAGCCGCCGACCGGCGGGGCGCGGCCCCGCCGGGACAACTGTGGACGATGCGCGCGGGCCGCGAACCGGCCCCGGCATCATGTGGAGGAGGCGCTGTGAGCAGCGACCCATGGGGCCGCGTCGATGAGACGGGGACGGTGTACGTGCGTACGGCCGACGGCGAGCAGGTCGTCGGCTCGTGGCAGGCGGGGAGTCCGGAGGAGGCTCTCGCTTACTTCGAGCGCAAGTACGAGGGCCTGGTCGTGGAGATCGGCCTCCTCGAGCGTCGGGTGAGGACCACCGACCTGTCGGCCAAGGACGCGATGACCGCCATCGATCACCTGCGGTCCCAGGTCGACGAGCACCACGCGGTCGGCGATCTGGACGCGCTGCGCGGGCGGTTGGACAAGCTCGTCGAGACCGTCGAGAAGCGCCGCGAGGAGCGCAAGGCCGCGAAGGCCAAGCAGACGGACGAGGCGCGGACGGCCAAGGAGGCGCTGGTCGCCGAGGCCGAGGAGCTGGCCGCGAGCGAGCAGTGGCGCTCGGCGGGCGAGCGGCTGCGGGCCCTGGTCGACACCTGGAAGGGCCTGCCGCGGCTGGACCGGAAGACCGACGACGAGCTGTGGCACCGCTTCTCGCACGCCCGCTCGGCGTTCTCCAAGCGGCGCAAGGCCCACTTCGCCTCGCTGGACGCCCAGCGCGAGGACGCCCGCAAGGTCAAGGAGAAGCTGGTCGCCGAGGCGGAGGCGCTGTCCGGGTCGACGGACTGGGGCGCCACCGCCGCGCGGTACCGCGATCTGATGGCCGAGTGGAAGGCCGCGGGACGGGCCCAGCGCGAGGCCGAGGACGAGCTGTGGACCCGGTTCCGGGGTGCGCAGGACGTCTTCTTCCAGGCGCGCGGCGAGGTCTTCGCGGAGCGCGACGCGGAGCAGCAGCAGAACCTGGCGCTCAAGGAGGAGCTGGTCGTCGAGGCCGAGAAGCTGCTTCCGGTCACCGACCTCAAGTCGGCCCGGGCGGCGTTCCGTTCGGTCAACGAGCGGTGGGAGGCCATCGGCCATGTGCCGCGGGACGCCCGGCCGAAGATCGAGGGCCGGATGCACACCGTCGAGCGCGCCCTCCAGGAGGCCGAGGAGGCCGAGTGGCGGCGGACCAACCCGGAGGCGCGGGCCCGTGCGGCCGGGCTCACCGGGCAGCTCCAGGACGCCGTGGACAAGCTCCAGGAGCAGATCGCCAAGGCGCGGGCGGCGGGCAACGACGCGAAGGCCGACAAGCTCTCCAAGGAGCTGGAGGGCCGCAAGGCCCTGCTGGACCAGGCGCTGAAGGGCCTGGAGGAGTTCGGCGGCTGATCGCCGTATGAGAGCGGCTGACGGTAGCCGTATGAGAACGGCTGACGGTAGCCGTATGAGAACGGCTGACGGTAGCCGTATGAGAACGGCCCCGGTGCTGAGCACCGGGGCCGTTTCCGTGTCCGCTACGGTCTGCGCGCCGACGTCACGCGGTAGACGTCGTAGACGCCCTCCACGCCGCGCACCGCCTTCAGGACGTGCCCCAGGTGCTTGGGGTCGCCCATCTCGAAGGTGAACCGCGAGGTGGCCACCCGGTCGCGGGACGTCTGCACGGCCGCCGAGAGGATGTTGACGTGCTGGTCCGACAGGACCCGGGTGACGTCCGAGAGCAGCCGGGACCGGTCCAGTGCCTCCACCTGGATGGCGACGAGGAAGACGGACGACTGGGTGGGCGCCCACTCGACGTCGATGATCCGCTCGGGCTGCTGCGAGAGCGAGTCGACGTTGACGCAGTCCGCCCGGTGGACGGAGATGCCGTTGCCGCGGGTGACGAAGCCGATGATCGGGTCGCCGGGGACCGGGGTGCAGCAGCGGGCGAGCTTGACCCACACGTCGTCCACGCCCTTGACGACCACACCCGGGTCGGCGGACGAACGCCGCTTGGAGCGGCCTCGGATGGGCGCGGACTCCTCGATGTCCTCGGTCGCCGCGTCCTCGCCGCCGAGGGCCTGGACGAGCTTCTGCACGACGCCCTGGGCGGCCACATGGCCCTCGCCGATGGCAGCGTAGAGCGAGGAGATGTCGGGGTAGCGCATCTCGTGCGCGAGGGTGACGAGCGAATCGCCGGTCAGGATGCGCTGGATGGGCAGGTTCTGCTTGCGCATCGCGCGGGCGATGGCGTCCTTGCCCTGCTCGATCGCCTCGTCCCGGCGCTCCTTGGAGAACCAGGCGCGGATCTTGTTGCGCGCGCGGGGCGACTTGACGAAGCCCAGCCAGTCCCGGGAGGGTCCCGCGCCGGGCGCCTTGGAGGTGAAGACCTCGACCAGATCGCCGTTGTCCAGAGTCGATTCGAGCGGCACCAGCCGCCCGTTGACCCGGGCTCCTATGGTGCGGTGGCCGACCTCGGTGTGCACGGCGTAGGCGAAGTCGACCGGGGTGGCCCCGGCCGGCAGCGCTATGACGTCGCCCTTGGGAGTGAAGACGAAGACCTCGTTGCGGGACAGGTCGAAGCGCAGCGACTCCAGGAACTCGCCCGGGTCCTCCGTCTCCTTCTGCCAGTCGAGCAACTGCCGCAGCCAGGCCATGTCGTTGACGGTGTCCTGGTTCTTGCCGGCGTTCTTCGGCACGTCCGTACGGATCTTGGAGGCACCGGCGACGGCCTCCTGCTTGTACTTCCAGTGCGCGGCGATGCCGTACTCGGCGCGGCGGTGCATGTCGAACGTCCGGATCTGGAGTTCGACGGGCTTGCCGCTGGGCCCTATGACCGTCGTGTGCAACGACTGGTACATATTGAACTTGGGCATCGCGATGTAGTCCTTGAACCGCCCCGGGACCGGGTTCCACCGGGCGTGGACGGTGCCGAGCGCCGCGTAGCAGTCGCGGACGGTGTCGACGAGGACGCGGATGCCCACCAGGTCGTAGATCTCGGCGAAGTCGCGGCCCCGCACGATCATCTTCTGGTAGACGCTGTAGTAGTGCTTCGGCCGGCCGGTGACGGTGGCCTTGATGCGCGCGGCGCGCAGGTCCGCCTGGACCTCGTCGGTGACGATCGCCAGGTACTCGTCCCGCTTGGGGGCGCGCTCGGCGACGAGCCGGACGATCTCGTCGTACATCTTGGGGTAGAGGATCGCGAAGGCGAGGTCCTCCAGCTCCCACTTGATGGTGTTCATGCCCAGCCGGTGCGCCAGCGGGGCGTAGATCTCCAGCGTCTCGCGGGCCTTCTTCTCCTGCTTCTCCCGCTTGAGGTAGCGCATGGTGCGCATGTTGTGCAGGCGGTCGGCGAGCTTGATCACCAGGACCCGGGGGTCCTTGGCCATGGCGACGACCATCTTGCGGACGGTCTCGGCCTGTGCTGCCTCGCCGAACTTGACCTTGTCGAGCTTGGTGACGCCGTCGACGAGCAGGGCGACCTGGTCGCCGAAGTCGCGGCGCAGGGTGTCCAGGCCGTACTCGGTGTCCTCGACGGTGTCGTGCAGCAGCCCGGCCATCAGCGTCGCCGGGTCCATCCCCAGCTCGGCGAGGATGGTGGTGACGGCGAGCGGGTGGGTGATGTACGGGTCGCCGCTCTTGCGCTTCTGCCCGCGGTGCCAGCGCTCGGCGACCTGGTAGGCGCGCTCGATCTGGCGCAGCGTGGAGGCGTCGGCCTTGGGGTCGTTCCCCCGGACGATGCGGAGCAGCGGCTCCAGGACGGGGTTGTACGGGCTCTGCCGCTGGACGCCCAGCCGGGCGAGGCGGGCGCGGACCCGGCTGGAGGAGGCCGAGCGGGCGCTCGGCGGGGGCGTGGGCCGGGGGCCCGAGCCCTCCTTGACCAGGTCGGCACCGGGGGCGGGGGGCGGAGTGGCGGCGGGCTTCCCGGGCTCGGGCGCGCCCGTGCCCTGCGGGCGGCCCGTGGGCTCGGGCGGGCCCGCGGCCGCCGCGCCCTCCGGTGCGGGCTGGTCGGGCTGTGCCGCTGGGGTTCCCCCCGGACGGAGTCTGGGGGAGAGCGGCTGGGCCTTGTCTGGCAAGAGCACTCCTCATGCGGGGTCCGGCCCCCGAGCAGGTCCGGACTGCCATGGTATCGATCCAGGCCGTGAAGCTGCCTCCCGCCCGGTGGCGTCAAGGACGCACGCAGCGGGCCCCGGGGTTCTCCCCCGGGGCCCGCTGCGTGTTCCCGAACCGGTCCGGCGACCGCCGGACCTTGGATCAGACGCGGATCAGCGCGTCCACCGGCGCCCCGCCGAGCACCTTCTCCAGCCGCTTGCGGCCGTCGAGGAAGCCCAGCTCCATCAGGACCGCCACGCCCACGGGCTCGGCCCCGGCCCGGCGGATCAGCTGGACCGACGCCTCGGCGGTGCCCCCGGTGGCGAGCACGTCGTCGATGACGAGCACCCGGTCGCCGGGGGCGAAGGCCTCGGCGTGTATCTCGATCTCCGCCGTGCCGTACTCCAGGTCGTACGTCTGCGACAGCGTCGCCCCGGGCAGCTTGCCGGCCTTGCGGACGGGGACGAACCCGACCCCGGCCCGGACGGCCACGGGGGCCGCCAGGATGAAGCCGCGGGCCTCCAGGCCGACCACCTTGTCCACCCGGTGGCGCGCGCAGAGCTCCGCGAGCGCCTCGGTGAGGGCGGTGAACGCCTCGGGGTCGGCGAGCAGCGGGGTGATGTCCTTGAAGACCACGCCCGGCTTCGGGTAGTCCGGTACGTCGTGGATCCGGCTGAGCAGCAGCTCGCGCAGGGTCCCCTCGGCGCCCTCGGCGCGTCCGGCGGTCATCGGCGCTTCCCGCCGCGGCCGCCGCGGTTGCGGCTCACCGGCTGCCGGCGCTGCCCGACGAGGCCGGCCGGGGACGCGTCCTGCGGCTCGTCGTCCCCGGCGTCCTCGGCGTCCGTGTCGGCGCCCCGGCCGTCGTCCTGCCCCGAGTCCGCCTTGGCGGCCTGTGCGGCGCGCTTGGCGCGGACGCGCCGGGTCAGGGCCTTCATCTGCGGGTCGCGCTCCTTGAGGTCCGCGACCAGCGGAGTGGCGATGAAGATCGAGGAGTAGGCACCGGCCGCGAGGCCGACGAACAGGGCGAGCGAGATGTCGTTGAGCATGCCCGCGCCCAGGAAGCCGCCGCCGATGAACAGCAGACCGGCGACCGGGAGGAGGGCGACGACCGTGGTGTTGATGGAGCGCACCAGGGTGCCGTTGAGGCTGCGGTTGGCGATCTCGCTGTACGTCCAGCGGGTCTGCTTGGTGATGTCCTTCGCGCTCTCCTTGAGGCCGTCGAAGACGACGACCGTGTCGTAGAGCGAGTAACCGAGGATGGTCAGCAGACCGATCACGGTGCCCGGGGTGACCTCGAAGCCGACGAGCGCGTAGACGCCGACGGTGATGGTGAGGTCGTGGATCAGGGCGACGAGCGCCGCCACCGCCATGCGCCATTCGAAGGCGAGGGCGAGGTAGATCACCACGAGGACCATGAAGACGGCGAGACCCGTCCAGGCCTTGTCGGCGATCTCCTCACCCCAGCTCGGGCCGACGATGTCGGTGTTGACCTTGTTGATCGGCATGTCGAGCTTCTCGGCCAGGGCTTCCTGGGTCTTCACCGAAGCCTTGGTCTCCAGCTCGCTGACCTGGATGCGGAGCTTGCCGTCGCCCTGCTTCTGGACGATCGCCGTGTGTCCGGAAACCCTTTCCACCGTCTCCTTGGCGGCGTCGGCGGAGACCGAGGTCTTCTCCGTGGCGAAGACCGCGCCGCCGGAGAACTCGATGCCCATGTTCAGGCCGCGCACCGCCAGGCCGACGATGGCCGTGATGGTGATGAGGATCGAGATGCCGTACCAGATCTTCCGCTTGGCGACGAAGTCGTAGCCGACCTCGCCTCGGTAGAGCCGGGCGCCGAGGGTGCCGAGTCGTGACATCTCACGCCTCCTTCGGGTCGACAGGGGCGGAGGGGCGACGGCGGGAGGCCCGCAGCGGCGGCTTGGCGCCGAGCCGCTTGGGATCCAGCCCGGACCAGGGGTGACCGTTGGCGAAGAACTTGCGCCGGGCCAGGATCGTCATCAGCGGCTTGGTGAAGAAGAAGACCACGACGACGTCGAGCAGCGTGGTCAGACCGAGGGTGAACGCGAAGCCCTGGACCTTGCCGACGGTGACGATGAAGAGCACCGCGGCGGCCAGGAAGGACACGAAGTCGGAGACCAGGATCGTCCGGCGGGCGCGCGGCCAGCCGCGCTCCACGGCGGGACGCAACGTGCGGCCCTCGCGGATCTCGTCCCGGATGCGTTCGAAGTAGACGATGAACGAGTCGGCGGTGATGCCGATCGCGACGATGGCACCGCACACGGCCGGCAGGTTCAGCGCGAAGCCGATGGCCTTCCCGAGCAGCACCATGATCGTGTAGGTCAGGACCGCCGAGGCCGCGAGGCTGGCGAGGGCCACGAGCGCGAGGCCGCGGTAGTAGACCACCAGGTAGATGACCACGAGCGCGAGGCCGATGGCACCGGCGATCAGACCGGCGCGCAGCTGGTCGCCGCCGAGGGCGGCGGAGACGGTGGTCTCCGTGACGACGTCGAACGACAGCGGCAGGGCGCCGTAGGACAGGATGTTGGCGAGGTCGTCCGCGCTGGACTGGTCGAAGCTGCCGCTGATCTCGGCGCTGCCGCCGGGGATGGCCGAGCGCACCGAGGGAGCGGAGACGGCCTGGCCGTCCATGACGATCGCGAAGCGGTTCTGCGGCTCGGGCTTGGCGGCGAGCTTGCCGGTGATGTCGGCGAACTTCTTGGAGCCGCTGCCGTTGAACTTCAGCTGGACCTGCCAGCCGCCGCCCTGCTGGGTGTCGAGGGCGGCCTTGGCGTCGGTGACGTCCACGCCCTGGACCGCGACCGGGCCGAGGAGCAGCTTCTCCTGGCCGTCCTTGTCGCACACCACGACGTTGGTCTCGGGGCCGACGTCCTTGCTCTTCTGCGCGGCCTTCGAGCGCGCCTCGGGGGTGGAGCAGTCCAGGGCGGCGAACTGCTTCTGCAGGTCGTCGGTGGCGTTGCCGGAAGGATTGGGGGACGGCGGCTTGGGCGCCTGCGGGGCCTTCAGGGCCTCCGTGACGGCCCGCCCCTGCGTACGGGAGGCGGACGGCGTGGCCGAGGCACCGGGCGCGGACGCGGTGGGCGTCCCGGAGGGCTTGCCCTTCTTGTCCTTCTCGCCGTCCTTGGCCTTGCTCTTGTCGCCCTTGTCGCCCTTGCCGCTCTTGTCCTTGTCGGCTCCCGCCGACGCGCTCGGCGAGGGTTCGGGAAGCTTGCCGGCCGGGGCGGCGAACAGCACGGGGCGGAAGGTGAGCTTGGCAGTGGTGCCGACCTGCTCACGAGCCTGCTTCGCGTTCGTCCCCTTGGGGATGTTCACGATGATGTGCTCCCGGCCCTGCGTCTGGACCTCGGACTCGGTCACACCGAGACCGTTGACACGCCGCTCGATGATGCCCGCGGCCGTGTTCATGTTGGTCGTGTTGATCGCGTTGGGCTGGCCCGGCTCGTTCATCGCCTTGAGCGTGAAGCTCGTGCCGCCCGCCAGGTCGATGCCCAGCCGGGGGGTGGTCTGCCCGGAGGCGAACATTCCCCCGACGAGCGCCACCATGGCGATCAGGATGAAGGCCAGGACTCTGCCCGGCCTGCCCTGGCCGCCCGGGGACCTGCGGCCCTTCTTCGGTGCTGCCACCTTGTCGTTTCTCCCTGTCCAACCGCCGGGCGTCGGGTGTTCGCCGGACGGCCACGAAGTTTGTGGGGACCTGCCCCCCGCCGGAGCCTAGACCGTCAGCGAACCGCGACGCACCGAGCGGGGGGTGCGTCGCGGTTCCTGGGTGGGGCTACTTCGCGTCGGAGTCGCCGTCCTGCTTGCCGTCCTTCGGCTCCGCCTTGCCGGCGTCCGCGGACTTGTCGGCCTTCTTGCCGGCCTTGTCCTCCGCCGCGGAACCCTCGGCGGCGGTGTCCTTGCCGAGGTCGATCTTCTTCTCGCCGGCCTTCTCGGCAGCGGTGTCATCACCCTCCGTCAGCGACGAGAGGTCGTCCGGGACGACCGGGGCGTCGTCGCCCGACGGCTCGATGCCGTGGATGATGCGGTTGTACTCCTCGTCCGGGAGCACAGCCCCGATGGAGTTCTTCGCGTAGATCGCGTGAACGCCGGGAGCGACCTCCAGGAGGACCGAGTCCTCGCTGACCTCCTTGACGGTGGCGTACATTCCGCCGATCGTCCGCACACCGGTGCCCGGCTGCATCTGGTCGCGCATCTGCGCAGCCTGGCGCTGCTTGTTCTTGGCCGACCGGGTCATCAGGAACATGGCCCCGATGAGCACGATGAACGGCAGGAGAGTCACGATATTCACGGGACGGGATTTCCTTCACACGACCGCCTGGGGATGCGGCCTGGTCTACGGGGGTGGTATGCCGCACCGATACGGACGGCATCGGCGGAGTCTAAGCGAGTCCGCACCAATGGAACAACGCCCAGCATGGCACCCGGGTTCCTGGCCGGACCAGTCCCCGCGCCGTCACTCGGCGAACAGGGAGCGCTGACCAGGGCCGCCCTCACCGGCCCGGCCCGTACCCCCGGCAACCTGCGGCGGTACGAGCCCCAGGTGCTCCCAGGCGGCGGGGGTCGCGATCCGGCCCCTGGGCGTCCTGGCCAGCAGGCCCTCCCGTACCAGGAAGGGCTCGGCGACCTCCTCGACGGTCTCGCGCTCCTCGCCGACGGCCACGGCCAGCGTGGACAGGCCGACCGGGCCGCCGCCGAAGAGCTTGAGGAGCGCGGTGAGCACGGCCCGGTCGAGCCGGTCGAGGCCCCGGGCGTCCACCT
This sequence comes from Streptomyces sp. I05A-00742, assembly GCF_013055795.1. Classification (GTDB taxonomy): domain Bacteria; phylum Actinomycetota; class Actinomycetes; order Streptomycetales; family Streptomycetaceae; genus Streptomyces. The sequence goes on along the minus strand of NZ_JABETO010000035.1, from coordinate 38,197 downwards.
CGTACACCTCAAGGGCCCGGGCCGCGATCTCCCGGGTGATCAGGCCGTCGGCCTCCACCTGGGCGTAGTCCCGGACCCGGCGCAGCAGCCGGTTGGCGATGCGGGGCGTGCCGCGGGAGCGGCCGGCGATCTCGGCCGCCCCTTCCGCGTCTATGGTCACGTCGAGCAGACCGGCCGAACGGCCGATGACGCGCTCCAGCTCGGCGGGGGCGTAGAACTCCATGTGCCCGGTGAAGCCGAAGCGGTCGCGCAGCGGGGGCGGCAGCAGCCCGGCGCGGGTGGTGGCGCCGACGAGGGTGAAGGGCGGCAGCTCCAGGGGGATGGCGGTGGCGCCGGGGCCCTTGCCGACGACGACGTCGACGCGGAAGTCCTCCATGGCCATGTAGAGCATCTCCTCGGCGGGCCGGGACATGCGGTGGATCTCGTCGAGGAAGAGCACCTCGCCCTCGGCGAGCGAGGAGAGGATCGCGGCGAGGTCGCCGGCGTGCTGGATAGCCGGACCGGAGGTGATCCGGATGGGGGCGCCCATCTCCGCGGCGATGATCATGGAGAGGGTGGTCTTGCCGAGTCCGGGGGCGCCGGAGAGCAGGACGTGGTCGGCGGTGGCGCCGCGGGCCCGGGCGGCGCGCAGCACGAGGTCGAGCTGCTGCCGGACCCGCTCCTGCCCGACGAACTCCTCCAGGTCCTTGGGGCGCAGCGCGGCCTCGACGGCCCGGTCCTCGCCGTCGGCGGCGGCGCCGACGACGCGGTCGGCGGCGGGGGTGGTGTCGTATGCGGACTCGTCGTCCCAGTTCACGAGGGAAACCTCACGGTGCGGGCGGAGGGGCTGGTGTCAGCCCGTTGGGCGTTTGCGGGCACGCGCCGCGGGCGCGCCGGGGGGCGGAACCCCTTGCTCATCGGGCCCGGTTCAGCGTCTGCAGCGCGGCCCGCAGCAGCTGACCGACCTGCGGCGTGCCGGCCGCGGCTTCCGCCTGCGGGGCCACGGCCGCCACCGCCTCCTCCGCGTCGCGCGACGCGTAGCCGAGGCCGACGAGCGCGGCGTGCAGCTGGTCCTGCCAGCCGGGGGCGGCCGAGGAGGCGGCCGCACCGGCCGGCGCGGAACCGACCGGCTCGCCCAGCCGGTCCTTGAGCTCCAGCAGCAGCTTCTGCGCGCCCTTCTTGCCGATGCCGGGCACGGCGGTGAGCGCCTTCTCGTCGCCCGTCGCGAAGGCGCGGCGCAGCGCGTCCGGGGAGTGCACGGCGAGCATGGCCTGGGCGAGGCGGGGGCCGACGCCGCTCGCGGTCTGGAGCAGCTCGAAGGTCTGGCGCTCGTCGTCGTCGGCGAAGCCGTAGAGCGTCAGGGACTCCTCGCGGACGACGAGGGAGGTGGCCAGCCGCGCCGGCTGCCCCACGCGCAGCGTGGCGAGGGTGCCGGGCGTGCACTGGACGGCCATGCCGACGCCGCCGACTTCGACGACGGCGGTGTCGGGGGCGAGGGCGGCGACGGGGCCGGAGACGAAGGCGATCATCGGGTGCCCTTCGGGAGGCGTACGGGAGCGGTGGTGCGGCGGTGGGCGGCGGCCGCCTGCTGGAGGCGGCCGGTGGCCGGGGCGCGCCAGATATGGCAGATGGCCAGGGCGAGGGCGTCGGCGGCGTCAGCGGGTTTGGGCGGCGCGTCGAGCCGGAGCAGCCGGGTGACCATAAAGCCCACCTGCGCCTTGTCGGCCCGGCCGGATCCCGTGACGGCCGCCTTGACCTCGCTGGGGGTGTGCAGGGCGACGGGCAGCCCGCGGCGGGCGGCGCACAGCATGGCGACGGCGCTGGCCTGGGCGGTGCCCATGACCGTGCGCACGTTGTGCTGGCTGAACACCCGCTCCACGGCGACGTATTCGGGCCGGTGCTCGTCGAGCCACTGCTCTATCCCGCGCTCGACGAGGACGAGCCGTTCGGCGGTGTCCGCCTCGGCGGGGGTGCGGACGACCCCGACGCCGACCATGCGCAGCGGACGCCCCGCCGTGCCCTCGACCACGCCGACGCCGCACCGCGTCAGCCCCGGGTCCACCCCCAGCACGCGCACTCCGCCCCTCCTTCGGTCAACTGTTCCGGCAGGTTATCGGGCGGCACTGACAACGCCCCGGACCGACAAGCGCGACGGGCCGACGGGAGGTGTCCCGTCGGCCCGTCGGCGGCGGCCGCAGCTGGTCGGCTCAGGCGTCGACCTTCGCCATGACGTCGTCGGAGACGTCGAAGTTGGCGAAGACGTTCTGCACGTCGTCGCTGTCCTCCAGCGCGTCGATCAGCTTGAAGATCTTGCGCGCGCCGTCCTCGTCCAGCTCCACCTGCATGGTGGGGACGAAGTTGGCCTCGGCCGAGTCGTAGTCGATGCCGGCCTCCTGGAGCGCGGTGCGGACCGCGACCAGGTCGGTGGCCTCGCTGATGACCTCGAAGTTCTCGCCGAGGTCGTTGACTTCCTCGGCACCGGCGTCCAGGACCGCGCCCAGCACGTCGTCCTCGGTCAGCTCACCCTTGGGGACGATCACGACGCCCTTGCGGTTGAACAGGTAGGACACCGAACCCGGGTCGGCCATCGAGCCGCCGTTGCGGGTCATGGCCACGCGGACGTCACCGGCGGCGCGGTTGCGGTTGTCGGTGAGGCACTCGATGAGCACGGCCACGCCGTTGGGGCCGTAGCCCTCGTACATGATCGTCTCGTAGTCGGCGCCGCCCGCCTCCAGGCCGGCCCCACGCTTGATCGCGGAGTCGATGTTCTTGTTCGGAACCGACTGCTTCTTCGCCTTCTGGACGGCGTCGTAGAGCGTCGGGTTACCGTCGAGGTCGGCGCCGCCCATACGGGCCGCGACCTCGACGTTCTTGATCAGCTTCGCGAAGAGCTTGCCGCGCTTGGCGTCGATCACGGCCTTCTTGTGCTTCGTCGTAGCCCATTTAGAGTGGCCGGACATCAGCCTGTCTCCTTCGCGTAACCCATCCTGAACGAACGACAGAGATCCTACCGGGATCTCAGCGCTGTGCGGCGCGGACCATGTCCACGAACAGTCCGTGCACCCGGTGGTCGCCGGTGAGCTCCGGATGGAAGGACGTGGCCAGGACGTTCCCCTGGCGCACGGCCACCGTGTGGCCGTCGTGAACGGCAAGGACCTCGACGTGCGCCCCGGTGGACTCGACCCACGGGGCGCGGATGAAGACGCCCTCGACCGGGCCGTCCTCGATACCGGTCATCGCGACCGACGCCTCGAACGACTCGTTCTGGCGCCCGAAGGCGTTGCGGCGCACGATCATGTCGATGCCGCCCAGGGTCTCCTGGTCCTCGCGGCCGTCCAGGAGCTTGTCGGCCAGCATGATCATGCCGGCGCAGGTGCCGTAGACGGGCATCCCGGACCGCACCCGCTCGCGGAGCGGCTCCAGCATGCCGAAGACCACGGCCAGCTTGGACATGGTGGTGGACTCGCCGCCGGGTATCACCAGGCCGTCGACCTCGGCGAGTTCCCCGGGCCGGCGGACCGGGCGGGCCGTCGCGTCGGCGGCCGCCAGGGCCACGAGGTGCTCGCGGACGTCGCCCTGCAGGGCGAGGACACCGATGGTGGGAGTGGACACGGACGTCCTGCCTCTCGGTCGTACGGACCGGTGGGCGGCCCGCGCCTGTGCCGCGGACCGCCCACCGGGGAATGCGGGGACTACCAGCCGCGGTTGGCGTACCGCTCGGCCTCGGGGAGGGTGTCGCAGTTGATGCCGACCATGGCCTCGCCCAGGTTGCGGGAGGCGTCCGCGATGACCTTCGGGTCGTCGTAGAAGGTGGTGGCCTTCACGATGGCGGCGGCCCGCTTGGCCGGGTCACCGGACTTGAAGATGCCGGAGCCGACGAAGACGCCCTCGGCGCCGAGCTGGCGCATCAGCGCGGCGTCGGCGGGGGTGGCGACACCACCGGCGGAGAACAGCACCACCGGCAGCTTGCCGAGCTCGGCGACCTCCTTGACCAGCTCGTAGGGGGCGCGCAGTTCCTTGGCGGCGGCGAAGAGCTCGTTGTTGTCGAAGGCGCGCAGCTTGCCGATCTCGTTCTTGATCTGGCGCAGGTGGCGGACGGCCTCGACGACGTTGCCGGTGCCGGCCTCGCCCTTGGAGCGGATCATCGCCGCGCCCTCGGCGATACGGCGCAGGGCCTCGCCCAGGTTGGTGGCACCGCAGACGAAGGGGGTGGTGAACGCCCACTTGTCGCTGTGGTTGACCTCGTCGGCGGGGGTCAGGACCTCGGACTCGTCGATGTAGTCGACACCGAGGGACTGGAGGACCTGGGCCTCGACGAAGTGCCCGATGCGGGACTTGGCCATCACGGGGATGGAGACGGCGTCGATGATCTCTTCGATCATGTTCGGGTCGGACATCCGGGCCACGCCGCCGTCCTTGCGGATGTCGGCCGGGACCCGCTCCAGGGCCATGACCGCCACCGCGCCCGCGTCCTCGGCGATCTTCGCCTGCTCGGCGTTGACGACGTCCATGATCACGCCGCCCTTGAGCTGCTCGGCCATCCCGCGCTTGACGCGTGCGGTGCCGGTCTCGGGGTTCTGCGACGTGCTGGGGGTGGACACGATGTGACCTCACTATCGGAGCGGTGATGCTGCAGCGTCATCAAAGCCGCCCGGCCGGTGAGGTGAAAGGGCCAATCCGAGGTCAGTGGCCTGTTCAGTGGCCTGTCCGGTCGGCGAGCGCCGCGGGGGGCTCGTCGTCCATCTCGAAGGCGAGCGGGAAGGGGGCGTGACCGGCCAGCCGGAACCAGCGCACCACCCGGTGCCTGCGCACGGCCCGGGCCGCGCGGACCGCGTCGTTGTGGAAGCGGCGGGCCATCGGCACCCTGCGGACGGCCTGGTCCAGCTCCCCCAGCGACTCCTCGCCGCCCGGTGCCCCGCGCACGGCCGCGGCCTGCGCGCCCTCGGCGAAGACCGCGCGCAGCGCCTGGCTCAGCTCGCTCTCGGCGACCTCCCGCTGTTCCTCCTCCGCCTGCCGGGCGGCGTGCGCGGCCTGGTAGAGGACGATCGAGGCGGCCGGGTCGAGGACCCCCGCGGTGGCGAGCTCCTGGGCGACCGAGGCGCGGCGCAGCAACTGGGCGTCGAGGGCGGCGCGCGCCATGTCGATGCGGGTGTGCAGCCGGTCCAGGCGGCCGGCGGTCCAGCTGAGGTAGATCCCGACGAGGACCAGGGCGGTCACCGTCCACACGAAGATCCAGAGAGAATCCGTCACGCCGGGTCACAGTACCCGTCCCGGCGCGGGCCCCCGGCCACTCCCGGCGGGACGCTCCACCCACGGGTGGAGGCCGGGTGGAGACCGGCGCCGGGGGATTCGACCCCGGCTCCGATCCGTCTCCACCCTCCCCGCGCCTAACGTCATGTGCGGCAGAACATCCGTCCCCGCACCCGGTGGCGGATTCCCGTTCCCGGGCAACCGGTGACCAGGGGAGTCGTCCCATGCGACCGCACGGCTCGCGCGCCCGGCGCGATCTCGTCCTCACACCGACCGTCGTCATCGCCCTGCCGTTGGCGCTCTACTACCTGCTCCGCGCGCAGGGTGCCCCCGCGTGGCAGGCGCTCCTGATCAGCAGCGCACCGCCTGTCGTCCGCGCCCTGGCCGGCGCCGTCAGGGGCCGCCGCGTCGGGTACGTCGACGCGCTGGTCGTCGGCCTGCTCCTGGTGTCCGCCGCGATCTCGCTGATCAGCGGCAATCCCCGGGTGCTCCTGCTGAAGGACGCGGCCCTCCCGGCCGCTGTGGGCGTGGGTATAGGGGCCACGTTGTGGTCCTCCCGGCCGTTCGCCTTCCGGTTCGGCCGTCACCTCGGCACGGACGCGGCGGCCGTCCGCGCGGAGCGGTACTGGCGGGAGTCCCCCGATTTCCGGCGGGCCCTGCGGTCGCTCACCGTGCTGTGGGCCGGCGCGGAGTTCCTCGACGCCCTGCTGAGCGCGGCGCAGGCGCTGATACTGCCGGTCGACGCGGTGCCGCTGCTCGGCAGGGCCCAGTCGCTGATCATCGTCGGTTCGGTCGTGTTCCTCAGCGTCCGCAGGAGCTGGCGGTTCCGGGAACGGCACGGGATACCGCTGTTCGGCCTGCGGGAACCGGACGCAGCGGTGGGCGCGGAGGCGCGGGGGAAGACGCCGGACCCGGTGTGAGGTGGCGCTCGCGGGGGGGCCGCTGACGGTGGGCCGCCGGAGGGCGGGGAACGGCCGGGACGGCCCACCCGGACCCGCCGCCGGCCCGCCCGGTCAGTCCCGGGCGAGTCCCAGCCGCGCCCTCAGTCCGGTCCGTTCGTCCGTGGCCACCGACGCCGCCCCCGCCGTGACCGTCTCATAGACGGCCAGGATGTCGGCACCGACCGTCGACCAGTCGAAGCGCCGGACGTGGCGGCTGCCCCGCTCGCTGAGTTCGGCCCGGCGGGCGGGGTCGGCGAGGAGGCGGACGGCCGCGGCGGCCAGGGCGTCCGCGTCCTCGTTGGCGAACAGCTCACCGGCCGTGCCCTTGTCCAGGACCTGGGCGAAGGCGTCCAGGTCGCTGGCGAGCACGGGGGCACCCGCCGACATCGCCTCGACCAGGATGATGCCGAAGGACTCGCCGCCGGTGTTGGGCGCCACGTACAGATCGACGCTCCGCAGCAGCCGGGCCTTGTCCTCGTCACTGACCATGCCGAGGAACTCGACGGCTCCCCGGGCCTCGGGCGGCAGGGCGGCGACGGCCTCCTGCTCGTCACCGCGTCCGGCCACCAGCAGCCGGGTGCCGGGGCGTTCGGCCAGGATCTTCGGCAGGGCGCGCATCAGGACGGGCAGGCCCTTGCGGGGCTCGTCGATCCGGCCGATGAAGCCGATCGTCGCGGGGCGGCCGGTGCCCTCGGGGGAGCCGCCGTCCCCGGCGTCGGGTCCGGGCCGGTCGGCGCGGCCCGTGCCCGTCCACTCGGTACGAGGCTCGGCGCGGGCGAAGAAGTCGACGTCGACGCCGTTGGGGATGACGACCGCGTCCCCGCCGAGGTGCTCGACCAAGGTCCTGCGGGCGTACTCGCTCACCGCGATGCGCGCGCTGATCTTCTCCAGGGCCGGCTGGAGGATCGGATAGGCGGCGATCATCGCCCGGGAGCGGGGGTTGGAGGTGTGGAAGGTGGCGACGATGGGCCCCTGGGCGGCCCAGCAGGCCAGCAGACCCAGCGACGGAGAGGTGGGCTCGTGGATGTGGATGACGTCGAAGTCGCCCTCGTGCAGCCAGCGGCGCACCCGGGCGGCGGACAGGAAGCCGAAGTTGAGCCGGGCGACCGAGCCGTTGTAGGGCACGGGGACGGCCCGGCCCGCGGAGACCACGAACGGCGGCAGGGGCGTCTCGTCGTCCGCCGGGGCGAGGACGGAGACCTCGTGCCCGAGCCGGATGAGGTGTTCGGCGAGGTCACGGATGTGGAACTGGACGCCGCCGGGCACGTCCCACGAGTACGGGCAGACGATCCCGATCCTCACGGCGCCTCCGTCCCGGGGCCGGCCGCCGGCCGCGGACCGCCGTCCCGCCGGTCCAGATCGGCCAGCCAGAGCCGCTGGAGCATATGCCAGTCCTGCGGGTGCTCGGCGATGCCGGAGGCGAACGCGTCGGCCAGGGCCTGGGTCATCACCGCGGCCTTCTCCGGCCGGGTGCCCGTGCCCGGTACCTCGACGGGCGGGTGCACCCGGCCCCGCAGCACCGGGGACCGGTCGTACCAGAGGGTGACCGGCAGCAGCGCGGCACCGGTCTGCACCGCGAGCCGGGCGGGGCCCCCGGGCATCTTGGCGGCCTCGCCGAAGAAGGTGACCTCTATGCCGTGGGCGGAGAGGTCGCGGTCGGCCACCAGACAGACCAGGCCACCGGACCGCAGCCGCCGGGAGAGCGTGCCGAAGGCGGTGCCCCCGGCATGCGGGAGGACCTCCATGCCCAGACCCTCGCGATAGGCCACGAAGCGGTCGTACAGGGATTCCGGCTTCAGCCGCTCGGCGACCGTCGTGAAGGGCACCCCGAGCCGCGTGGTCACCCAGGCGCCCGCCAGGTCGTAGTTGCCCATGTGCGGCAGGGCCAGCACCACACCGCGCCCGGAGGCCAGCGCCTCCTCCAGGTGGTGCAGCCCCTCGGGCGCGAAGCCGGTGCGGATGCGCTCACGGCTCCAGGCCGGCAGCCGGAAGGACTCCATCCAGTAGCGCATGTACGAGCGCATGCCCTCCCGCGACAGCCGGGCGAGCCGCGCCGGGGAGGCGTCGGGGAGGACCCGGGCGAGGTTGGCCTCCAGCCGGAGCACGCCCTTGCCCCGCCGCTTCCAGGCGAGGTCGGCGATCCCGCGCCCCAGCCGCGCCGCCGCCGGCTCCGGGAGCCGCTTGACGGCCCCCCAGCCCAGCCCGTACAGCGCGTCGGTCAGCTCGTCCTTCACCCGGCTCCTCCCCCGGCCCCTCCGGACCCGCCCACAGCCACCGCGGCGTCCGCCTCGGCCGCCTCCCGGCGGACGGTCACCACCCGCTGGACCAAGGTGACGAAGCTGCCCGCGGCCACGATCCACAGGGCGATGGGCAGCAACACCTGGATGCCGGGGACACCGAACTTGTGCAGCCCGGAGAGACCGCACGCCACCAGGGAGATGACCAGCCGCTCGGCCCGCTCGATCAGCCCGTTGACCTTCACCGGGAGCCCGATGCTCTCGCCCCGGGCCTTGGTGTACGACACCACCTGACCGCTGGCGAGGCAGAAGATCGACACGGCGCAGAGCATGATGCTGTGCCCGTCGTAGCCCGCGTACCAGAGGGCGAGGCCACCGAAGATCGCCGCGTCGGCGACCCGGTCGAGCGTCGAGTCGAGGAACGCCCCCCAGCGGCTGGAACGGCCGAGCTGCCGCGCCATGTTGCCGTCGACCAGATCGGAGAAGACGAACAGCGTGATGGTGACCGTGCCCCAGAAGAACTCCCCCTGGGGGTAGAAGACCAGCGCACCCGCCACCACACCACCGGTACCGATGAGGGTCACCGCGTCGGGGCTGACGCCGAGGCGGATGAGCAGGGCGGCGAACGGCGTGAGAACACGCGTGAAGAACGCACGCGCGTACTTGTTCAGCATGGCCTTCCCGGAGGGTCGTGTGCGGGCCGCGCGACCGAAGGGCCACCGGCTGGCCCATCGTAGCCACGCCGCGGGGGCCCACCGCGCCCGCATCGGACACCTCGGCCATGGCGCGGATCACTCCGGGGGCGCTCCGGACGGACACCGGACCGGCTCCGGCCGCACCCCCGGCCCCTCCCGCCGGGGGCCCGGGCCCCTCCCGCCCGCGTTCCGCGCGGACGGCCCGCACCCCACCCCCGCCCGCGGCGGGAGCGCACCACCCGAATGGCCGCGCTCCCGGGGAGCACCGACGGCAGTGTGCGCCGGGTCGGGCGGTCGCGCCACCGTGTGCGACGTATGGACGCAGCGTGACCACGGTGGAAAGCTCGAAGGATCGCAGGTGTCAACCGGAAGGCGAGGCACATGGGCGAGAAGACGAACCACTCCGGTCACCCCGGGGCCGCCGGCAGAGCGGCGGCGGCCGACCGGCCCGGCAGCATACGGAACGTGGTGCTGGTCGGCCACAGCGGATCCGGCAAGACGACCCTCGTGGAGGCACTGGCCCTGGCCACCGGCGCTGTGACGCGCGCCGGCCGGGTCGAGGACGGCGCCGCCCTCTCCGACTACGACGAGATCGAACACCGCCAGCAGCGCTCGGTACAGCTGTCCGTCGTCCCCGTGGAATGGGCCGGAATCAAGGTCAACGTGCTCGACACCCCCGGCTACGCCGACTTCGTCGGCGAGCTGCGGGCCGGGCTGCGGGCGGCGGACGCCGCGCTCTTCGTGGTCTCGGCCGCGGAGGGGGTCGAGGGCGTCTCGGGAGCGACCCGCGCCCTGTGGGAGGAGTGCGCGGCGGTCGGCATGCCGCGCGCGATCGTGGTGACGCACCTGGAGGCGGCGCGGGCGGACTTCGACGCCATGACGGAGACCTGCCGCGCCGCCTTCGGCGGCGACTCCCCCGAGAGCGTGCTGCCGCTCTACCTCCCGTTGCACGGCCCCGAGGGCCCCGACGGACACCGTCCCGTCACCGGCCTGACCGGACTGCTCTCCCGGCGCGTCTTCGACTACGCGACCGGCGAGCGCACCGAGACCGAACCCGAACCGGACCTGCTGCCGGTGATCGAGCAGGCCCGCAACCGGCTCATCGAGGGGATCATCGCCGAGAGCGAGGACGAGACCCTCATGGACCGCTACCTCGGCGGCGAGGACATCGACGTCAAGACCCTCATCGAGGATCTGGAACGGGCCGTGGCACGCGGCTCCTTCCACCCCGTGCTGGCCGCCGCCCCCGCCGTCGACGGCGCCCGCCAGGGCCTCGGCACCGTCGAACTGCTGGAACTGGTCACGGGCGGCTTCCCCACCCCCGGCGAGCGCGAGATTCCCGCCGTCACCGCGCTCGACGGCAGCCCGCGCCCCCCGCTGGCCTGCGACCCGGCCGGTCCGCTCGCGGCCGAGGTGGTCAGGACCTCCTCCGACCCCTACGTCGGCAGGATCTCCCTCGTCCGCGTCTTCTCGGGCACGCTGCGCCCCGACGAGACCGTCCACGTCTCCGGCCACGGCCTGGCCGACCGCGGGCACGAGGACCACGAGGCGGACGAGCGGGTGGGCGCCCTCTCCTCGCCCTTCGGCAAGCACCAGCGCCCGCTCGCCCAGGCCATCGCCGGTGACATCGCCTGCGTGGCCAAGCTCGCCCGGGCCGAGACCGGCGACACCCTCTCCTCCCCCGGCGGGCCGCTGCGCATGGAGCCCTGGCTCATGCCCGACCCCCTCCTCCCGGTGGCCATCCAGGCGCACAGCAAGGCCGACGAGGACAAGCTCTCCCAGGGCCTGGCCCGGCTGGTCGCCGAGGACCCCACCATGCGGCTGGAGCACAACCGGCACACCCACCAGGTCGTCCTCTGGTGCCTCGGCGAGGCGCACCGGGACGTGGCGCTGGAGCGGCTGCGCACCCGCTACGGCGTCCGGGTCGACGTGGTCCCGCACCGGGTGGAACTCCGCGAGACCTTCGGCGGGAAGGCCTCCGGGCGCGGACGGCACGTCAAACAGTCCGGCGGCCACGGCCAGTACGCGATCTGCGAGATCGAGGTGGAACCGCTCCCGGGCGGCTCCGGCATCGAGTTCGTGGACAAGGTGGTCGGCGGCGCGGTGCCGAGGCAGTTCATCCCGTCCGTGGAGAAGGGCGTCCGGGCCCAGGCCGCGAAGGGCCTCGCCGCCGGCTGCCCCCTGGTCGACGTACGGGTGACGCTCCTCGACGGCAAGGCGCACTCGGTGGACTCCTCCGACGCGGCGTTCCAGACGGCCGGTGCCCTCGCCCTGCGCGAGGCGGCCGCCGAGGCCCGGGTCCACCTCCTCGAACCGGTCGCCGAGCTGCGGGTGCTGGTCGCCGACGAGTTCGTGGGCCCGGTCATGAGCGACCTGTCCGGGCGGCGCGGCCGGGTGGTGGGCACCGAGCAGTCCCCGGGCGGCCGCACGCTCGTCCGCGCGGACGTCCCGGAGCTGGAGATCGGCCGGTACGCCGTGGACCTGCGCTCGCTGTCGCACGGCACCGGGCGGTTCAGCCGCTCCTACGCCCGGCACGAACCCATGCCGCCGCAGATCGCCGACCGCGTCCGCGAACAGCAGCAGAACGGCGCATAGTTCACAAGCCGCCCACTCCAACTCGTCCGGAGTGGGCGGCTTTCCGATCTCCTGCGACAGGCGGGGGTCCGCCCCGTTACGCTGGACGTGCGGCCCTCCGGCAACTGTCCGCGCGGGCAGCCGGATCGGGCCGCCGCAGCAGCGGCGGGCGGCTTGGGGGGCATCAGTGACAGACGGGTTCGACTTCAGCCCGGGCGCCCAGATCCCCATCTCGGGCGGTGCCGGACAGACCGCGGCGACACAGGCGCTCGCCTCCGCCGCCTACCGCGACGGACCGATGGAGGAGCTCCTCAAGGCCAACTCCGACTGGGCCACGTCCTCCGTCAAACCGCCCCGCATCTCCCTCTTCGAGCCCAACCTCGGCGAGGCGTTCTCCCGCGCCGTGCAGCAGCGGATGCTGGGCGGCGGACGGAAGCCGCTCATCCAGTCCTTCGGCACCGAACCGCAGGTCATCGTCGAGCACTGCCTCGCCGCCAGCCGCATCCGCAGACAGCGCGACACCCGGCTCACCGTCATCATGCTCGTCTTCGGCGTGCTGTTCCTGCCCGGCGTCCTGATCTGGCTCGGCGTCTTCCAGCTCCGCCGCACCCTCGCCGGCGCCCAGAACAAGCGCGCGGGCGCCCTCGGCACCGCGCTCCTCCTGGTCCTCGCCGTCCTCGGCGCGGTCCTCATGGTCAAGCTGCCGTTCGACGGCTTCCTGGGCGTCTACCTCCGCGCCATGATGGTCGCCCCCATCATCGGCTGGGCCTGCGCCAAGACCGTCTGCGAACGCACCGCCAAGGACCTGCGCAACCGCTGGACCGGCCTCCTCGACGGCGGCGGCATCGGCGCCAAGATCCCCGAGGCCGTCCCCAGGAACCCCGGCGAGAGCGCCGCCGAACAGCTCCGGCAGAACCTGGAACGCCTCTCCGCCGAGCAGAAGAGCAACGTCGTCTTCTACGCCGGCCCCAAGGGCATACTCGGCATGGGCACCCGCTGGGGCAGCTGGCAGCTGGCCGAGGAGCTGGCCCCCGCCGACCCCGACAAGGAGATCAACCCGTTCCGCAGCTGGGACATCATGCGCGCCGTCCACGACCAGCTGCGCCTGCTCGAACGCACCCCCATCAACACTGGCGGCCTGACCCCGCCCTTCGTCGAGCACTGGGTGGTCTCCCCCATCGGCGAGGGCGCCGGCGCCGTCTCCCGGCCCGCCGGCGAGGACGCCTCCTTCCAGATAAGGGGCGCGGCGCTCCAGAAGATCTGCAACGAACAGCACTTCGGCAGCGGCGACCGCCACTACCTGGGCACCCAGTTCGTCCTCTGGGACGGCCAGTTGGTCATCACCCTGCTCATCAACGTCACGGTCCTGCACAAGACCCTGCGCATCGAGATCACCGGCCACGCCCTCGGCCCGATCCACCCGGTCTTCAACGGCAAGCCCAAGAACCGCACCAAGACCTTCCGCAAGGGCCTGAAGTTCTGGGAGACCTGGGAACGCCAACTTCCCGTGGTCGAGGCCCGCGAGGTCGTCCGCCTCGCCGCCCGTGCCCCGCTGACCTGGTACCCGCCGCTGCTGGAGTACTGGGGAGGCAAGCTCGTCCTCCCCGAACCCTTCGGCCTGCGGCACGCCTGGGCCGACAAGCCCTGGCGCCACCGCTTCATGGCCGACGACGCCCTGCGCGCCGCCACCCCCGTACTCCGCGTGGTGCACGAGACGGCCGTGCGCTTCCTCGCCGAGCACGGGGTGAACACCGAGCGCTTCAGCAGCCGCGCCGGCAACCTCAGCGGTGCCGTCCAGGACCTGTCACCCCGTCAGGCCGACGTCTACAACGCGTGACCCGCACGGCTCACCGGAAGATCCCCGTGTGCCCGAGCGAATACCGTCCGGGCTGCGGGTAGACGGCGAGCCCGTGCGGCCCGGCGCCCACCGGGATGCGCGCGATCTGATGCCCGTCCGTGGTGTCGATCGCGTAGACCTCGCTGTTGTAACGCCCGGACAGCCACAGCACCTTGCCGTCCGCCGACACCCCGCCCATGTCCGGGCTGCCGCCGTCCGGCAGCTCCCACTTGTGCACCAGCTTCCGGCTCGCCAGGTCCAGCACCGAGATCGAGCCCTCGCCCCGGTTCGAGATGTACATCGACTTGGAGTCCCGGCTCACGTACAGCCCGTGCGCCCCCTTGCCGGTCGGCATCAGCCACGGCTCGGTGAACTTGTCGCCGTCGAGCACCCACAGCCCGTCCGCCATCATGTCCGCGACGTACCACGTCCGCCCGTCGGACGCGATCTTCACATCCTGCGGCATCGCCCCGTCGAACGGCAGCTTCTGCTGGCCGATCACCTTCATGTGCTCGGTGTCGACCTTCAGCAGCTCCCCCGAGAACTCGCACGAGACGATGAAGTACCGCCCGTCCGGCGAGAAGTCCGCGTGATTGACACCCAGACAGCTCACCGGCACCGTCTTCTTGCGCTTCATGGTGTGCGCGTCCCGGAACACCAGCTCCCGGTCCATCGACGCCATCACCACCGCGTGCTTGCCGTCCGGCGTGAAGTAGAGGTTGTACGGGTCATGGACCGGGACCGTCTTGCCCGCCCTGCCCGTCGCCGGGTCGATCGGGGTCAGCGTGTGCCCCCGGTCGTTGTTGACCCACAGCGTCTTCAGGTCCCACGACGGCACCACGTGCTGCGGCTGCGACCCCACCGGGATCGTCTCGATGACCTTGTACGTCTTCGGGTCGATGACGCTGACCGTGTCCGACTCCGTGTTCGGTACGTACACCCGGGACGGGAAGTCCTTCACCACCGGGGACAGCGCGTTGGGCCGGTCGGCCGCGTAGACGTCGTGCGGGTCCAGCAGGGGCGGCATCCCCGGCAGCCCCTGCGGCACCCCCCTGGCCGCCCCCTGCCGCTGCTCCTGGTGCGGCCGGCCGCCGGCGGCCTCGTCGCTGCTGCCACCTCCACAGCCGGCCGCGGCCAGCAGCACCCCGCAGGAGGCCAGCAGCGCGGCCCTGCGGAGCCCGCGCGGCAGGCGGCGCGGGCGGGGACGGGAACGGGGGCGGACGTGCGAGAACTGGATCATCAGGTCAGCAGCTCCGAAGTCGTCACCGCGCGCAGGCCGCGGCGGTGCAGGCCGTCGAGGATCGCGGGCAGCGCGGCCACCGTGCCGGCATGCCCGAAGTGCAGACTCACCACCGACCCCGGACGCGCCCCGTTCAGCACGGCGCGCTGAACGGCCGCCGCACCGGGATCGGTGAAATCGAGGGAGTCCACGTTGTACGACAGGACGTGCGGATACCCCGCCTTGCGCGCCAGCCGCACCACCTGTGCGGTGGCGAGCCGCGCCTTCGACGGCCGGAACCAGCGTCCGACGCCGCCGGTGAGCTTCCGCAACCGGTCCGCGCACTGGGTGATCTCGGCGTACGCGGCCGTGGCGCTCATCGCGCAGATGTCCAGGTGGCGCATGGTGTGGTTGCCCAGTTCGTGCCCACCGTCGAGCACCCGGCGCGCCAGCTGCGGCTGGGCGTCCAGCCAGTCCCCCACCGCCAGCACGGTCACCCGGGCCCCCGCCCGTTCCACCTCCGCCAGACAGCCGGTCGCCGTCCTGGCGTCGCCCCGGCCGTGGAAGGTGAGCGCCACGGCCTTCCGCCCGGCGGGTCCGTGCTCGATCTGCGCGGGCAGCCCGGCCGGCAGCGGCCGCAGCGCGGGCGCATGCCCGACGGCTCCCGGCGGCCCGGACGGAACGGCCCGTGCGGACGCCCGCGCACTCGACCCACCGCCGCCCGCCGCCCGCCGCTCCTCGTCACAGCCGACGAGCGGTGCCCCCGCCAGTCCGGCGAGGACACCGCTCGCGGCTGCGCGCAGCACGGCACGGCGATGCGGGAAGGTCACCGCACCATTAGAGCTTTTTTGTCCGGTTTTGGGGTGATTTTCCTATGGTGGCGGCAGGCGTGTCCCGCCCGCACGCCGAATGGGTGACTACGCCTCGGGCCAGACGTCGGCGAGCATCTTCCGGGTGTCGGCGAGGAGTTGGGGCAGCACCTTGGTGTGGCCCACCACGGGCATGAAATTGGTGTCGCCACCCCAGCGGGGCACGACGTGCTGGTGCAGGTGGGCGGCGATGCCGGCCCCCGCCTCCATGCCCTGATTCATGCCGATATTGAACCCGTGCGCCCCGGAGGCGGTCCGCAGGGCGGTCATGGCCGCCTTGGTGAACCGGGCCAGCTCGGCCGTCTCGGCGTCGTCGAGCTCGGTGTAGTCGGCGACATGACGGAACGGGACGACCATGAGGTGGCCGCCGTTGTACGGGTACAGGTTGAGCACCGCGTAGACGCGCTCGCCCCGGGCGATGATCAGCCCGTCCTCATCCGACTTCTCCGGAATGGAGCAGAACGGGCAGCCGTCACCGGCGCCCGGGCCGGTGGGCTTGTTCTCCCCCTGGATGTAGGCCATCCGATGGGGCGTCCACAGGCGCTGGAAGGCGTCCGGGGACCCGACTCCGATCTGCTGCTCGGGCTCACTCGTCATGGTGAGCAGCATATTCCCCGGCGGGGATACGACGAGGGGCGGCCCTGACGGGCCGCCCCTCACGTGACGTCACACCTGAACGCGGCGCTCCACGACGTCGAGGAGCTTCGCGATCGCCTCGTCGCGGGCGACTCCGTTCTCCTGCGACCCGTCCCGGTACCGGAACGACACCGTGCCCGCGTTCATGTCGTCGTCACCGACGATGATCATGAACGGCACCTTGGCCTTCTGGTGGTTGCGGATCTTCTTCTGCATACGGTCGGAGGACGAGTCCACCTCCACCCGCAGCCCCTTCTCCCGCGCCGCCGCCGCGAACTCCTCCAGGTACGGCACGTGCCCGTCACCGATCGGGATGCCGACCGCCTGGACCGGGGCCAGCCATGCCGGGAACGCGCCGGCGTAGTGCTCCAGGAGCACGCCGAAGAACCGCTCGATCGACCCGAACAGCGCCCGGTGGATCATGACCGGCTGCTGGCGCGAGCCGTCCGCCGACGTGTACTCCAGACCGAAACGCCTGGGCTGGTTGAAGTCGACCTGGATGGTCGACATCTGCCAGCTCCGGCCGATCGCGTCCTTCGCCTGCACCGAGATCTTCGGCCCGTAGTACGCGGCCCCGCCCGGGTCCGGAACGAGCGGAAGACCCTGCTTCTCGGCCGCCAGGCGGAGCGCCTCGGTGGCCTCCTCCCAGTCCTCGTCCGAGCCGATGAACTTGTCGGAGTCGTCGCGGGTGGACAGCTCCAGCTCGAAGTCGTTCAGGCCGTAGTCGCGGAGCAGGTCGAGCACGAAGGTGAGGAGGGTGTCGAGCTCCTCCGGCATCTGCTCCTTGGTGCAGTAGATGTGCGCGTCGTCCTGGGTGAAGCCGCGCGAGCGGGTCAGGCCGTGCACCACGCCGGACTTCTCGTACCGGTAGACCGTGCCGAACTCGAAGAGGCGCAGCGGCAGCTCACGGTAGGAGCGCCCGCGCGACTTGAAGATCAGGTTGTGCATCGGGCAGTTCATCGCCTTGAGGCGGTAGTTCTGCTCGTCGAACTCGATGGGCGGGAACATGCCCTCCGAGTAGTGCGGCAGGTGCCCGGAGATCTCGAAGAGCTTCTCCTTCGAGAGGTGCGGGGTGTTCACGAACTCGTAGCCGGAGACCTCGTGCCGCTTGCGCGAGTAGTTCTCCATCTCCTTGCGGATGACGCCACCCTTGGGGTGGAACACCGCGAGGCCCGGGCCCAGCTCCTCCGGGAAGGAGAACAGGTCCAGCTCGGCGCCGAGCTTGCGGTGGTCGCGCTTCTCGGCCTCGGCCAGGAACTCCAGGTGGGCCTTGAGCTCGTCCTTGGTCGGCCAGGCGGTGCCGTAGAGGCGCTGGAGCTGCGGGTTCTTCTCGCTGCCGCGCCAGTAGGCGGCGGCCGAGCGCATCAGCTTGAACGCCGGGATCATCCGGGTGGAGGGCAGGTGCGGGCCGCGGCAGAGGTCCTTCCAGCACAGCTCGCCCGTCTTCGCGTCCAGGTTGTCGTAGATGGTGAGCTCGCCAGCGCCCACCTCGACGTTCGCGCCGTCCTCCTGGGAGGCGGAGCCCTTGAGGCCGATGAGCTCCAGCTTGTACGGCTCGTCCGCGAGTTCCTCGCGGGCGGCCTCGTCGGTGACGACGCGGCGGGAGAAGCGCTGGCCCCGCTTCTGGATCTCCTGCATCTTCTTCTCGATGAGCTTCAGGTCATCGGGGTGGAAGGGCTTCTCGACGTCGAAGTCGTAGTAGAAGCCGTCCTTGATCGGCGGGCCGATGCCCAGCTTGGCCTCGGGGAACAGCTCCTGCACGGCCTGCGCCATGACGTGCGCGGTGGAGTGGCGGAGGATGTCGAGGCCGTCCTGGGAGGAGATCTCGACCGGCTCCACCTCGTCCCCGTCGGCGAGCTCGTACGCGAGGTCCTTCAGCCCGCCCGCCACGCGCGCGGCGACAATGGTGCGCTCGCCGGCGAAGAGGTCGGCCGCCGTGGTGCCCGTCGTCACCACGCGCTCTTCCCGCTCGGAATCGCGTTGGATGATCACACGGACGTCTGACACCGGACTCTCCTGACTCTGGGGCGCGGCAGCGGACGCTGCGCGTCTGAATCGTACCGAGCCCGGTGCCCGGGTCGCCAAACAGTCAGGCGCCGTCGCCGTCCCGCTCCCCGAAGCCGTCGGGGCGGGCCTGGAGCGACTTGAGCAGCCGCTCGCGTTCCGCGTCGTCCACCGGCAGCGGCAGCACTCCCCCGGCGCCGGCGAGGCCGCGGAAGCCGCCGCCGCTCTCCAGGCGGCCGTCGATCCGTACGGGCAGGCCCGTCAGGTGGGCGTGGCCGGCGGTCCGGTAGTCCTCCTCGCCGAGTTCGGCGCGCACTTCCGTCACGTCGGCTCCGGAGAGCACACGCAGCCGCACCGCTCCGCCGCCGTCGGACGTCTCGCGCCACAGGTGCACCACGGTTCCCGTGAGCCGCACGGGGACGGCGGGTTCGTCGCGCAGATAGCGGGCGCCCGCGGCGCGCAGGGCCGGGAGGTCCCCGGGGGAGAACTCCACCGGCTCCGGGCGGGCGGCGCGGCCCGGCGGCGGGCCGGCGGCCGGGGCCCAGTCGAAGCGGACGCGGACCCCTTCCGACCCGGCGACCAGGGTCACGAGGGCCTCGGTCAGCTCCCGGCAGACGCCCGCCGCGACGGCGGCGCGGAACGCGTCGGCCCGTCCGGTGGCGCGCTGGTAGTCGGTGGCGTCGCGGGCCGCGTGCACCGCTCCGAGCAGGGCGTCCACGGCCGGGCGGCCGTACGGTTCGTCGGGTCCCACCGGAACGAGGACGGTCAGTTCGCCCGCCGAGCAGCGGGGGCCGGTCAGCAGTCCGCCGAGGGCGGCCTCGGCGGCGCGGCGGTGCCGGGCGCCGTGGTGTCCCGCGGCCGCGCGGGCGGCGAGGGCACCGGCGACGAGCAGGGCGCGCGCCCCGGCGCGCAGCCGTTCCTGCGCGGCCCAGCCGGTGCCGGGCCCGGGGGCCCGGCGCTCCCAGTGGATCTCGTCGCTGGGGGTGCCGAGGGCGACGAGGATATGCCGGGCGGACGGGTCGGGGCTGTGCTCCAGGGCGGCGCGGGCCTCGGCGAGGAGCTCGGCGCCGTCGGGGAGGGAGGGGTCCTCCGGGACGAGGAGGCTGGGCCCGGCGGGGCCGGTTCCGCGGGGCGGTGTCCAGCGGACGTAGCGTCCGGCGGCACCGCCGTGGCGCCGCCAGCCGTGGCGGGCCAGCAGGGCACCGAGGACGGCGGGGTCGTCCGGGGCAGGGGCGTCGGCCGGCGGTCGCATCAGGGCCTCCCTCCCGCCCCGACCCGCGTCATGATCTCGCAGAGGGCGTGGTCGTCGAAGACGTGGGCGGTGGGGATCCGCACGGTGGTTCTGCGCCGGCCGGTCACAGGGTGACCGGCGAGGTTGGTCCAGTAGCAGCAGTGCCGCACCGCGAGCCGGTCGTGGCCCGCGTGCAGCCAGTCGTCCCTGGCCCGGGGGACGAGCATGACGACGAGGATCCTGTGCACCGCCACGGGGGTGCGGGCGAGCTTGGCGAGGTGTTCGTTGTCGAGCGTGAAGGGGAAGGTCGCGCCGGGGGGCCGGGGGGCGACCTGGTAGGTCGCCTTGAGCTGCACCTTGATGGTGACCTCGTCGTCGGCGGTGTGGCCGGGGGCGCTGTGGCTGACGTGCCAGTCGATGCCGTGGTCGGGGAAGGGCTGGGCCAGCGTGCAGCCCGCCGCCGCGGCGACCGCGTGCAGATGGCCGATCTGGAGCGTCTCCATGCACGCGGTGACGGCGAGGGCTCCGCGCCGGGGCGGGGCCGGTCCTCCCGGGGGAGGTCTTCCGCCCGCGGGGGGCCGTCCACCGGCCGGAGTGACCGGCTCTGGCCGTGTGAGCGCCATGTCCGAAACACCTTCCGGGCGTACGTCCGTCGGTCCGTACACCGCTGTTGTCTCCACGTGAACTCCTTCGCAAACAAGGGCGGTTCGGGCCGCACCAAGACCGGGTATCACTCGACGGAGGGAGGGAAATCACGCCAATTTCCGGTCAAGCGCGAGGAGTTGTGACATGCCGAGCTGGTTCGAGGGGCCGCTCGCCGCCTTCGACACCGAGACCACCGGGGTCGATGTCGAGCGCGACCGCATCGTGTCCGCGGCCCTCGTGGTGCAGTCGCAGGCGGGAGCCGCGCCGATGGCCACCCGCTGGCTGGTCAATCCGGGCATACCGGTCCCGGAGGGCGCCACGGCGATACACGGACTGACCGACATGCACCTCCAGCGGTTCGGGCGGTGGCCCGCGCCGGTGATGGAGGAGGTGGCCCGGGCGCTGGCCGAGCAGTCGGCGGCGGGCACTCCCCTGGTGGTGATGAACGCGCCGTTCGATCTGACGCTGCTGGACCGGGAGTTGCGGCGGCACCGCGCGGCGTCGCTCTCGACGTACCTGGGGAGCTCGTCGCTGTGCGTCCTCGACCCCTGGGTGCTGGACAAGCACCTGGACCGGTACCGCAAGGGCCGCCGGACGCTGTCGGACCTGTGCGCGCAGTACGGGGTCGAGCTGACGGGCGCGCACGACGCCGCCGCGGACGCCACGGCGGCACTGTCGGTCGTCCGGGCGATCGGGCAGCGGTTCGCGGTGCGGCTGGAGCGGCTGAGCGTCGCGGAGCTGCACGCGCGGCAGGCGGTGTGGCACGCGGCCCAGGCGCGGGGCCTCCAGGCGTGGTTCGCCCGGAACGGCTCGGAGGAACAGTGCGATCCCGCCTGGCCGCTGCGGACGGAGCTGCCGTCCGCGGCGTGAACGGCGCCGTGCGGCGGCGGTGTGCGGCGGGGAGGCACCGCGGGCATGTGCGGAAACACAAGTGAGGCCGGTCCCTCTGCGAAGGACCGGCCTCACCGGATGTGGGCGATACTGGGATCGAACCAGTGACCTCTTCGGTGTGAACGAAGCGCTCTCCCGCTGAGCTAATCGCCCGGAAGTTTCTCGGGGTTTCCCCCGGGAACGCACTGAACAATACAGGTCGCGCCGGTCCTCCATCAAATTCCGGCCGGCCGGTTCCGCAGCAGCCCGCGCAGTCCGCGCAGCCCCCGGCGCATCACCCAGGCATGGCTCGCGACATAGACGGGCCGCCCGAGCGCGGCCCAGCGGCGCATGCGGGGATCGTGCAGTTCCACGTCCTGTTCGAAGCGGGCCCGGCTGCCGGTGCCCCGGGGCAGGACGGTCCACCGGACCCAGCCGTCGAGGGTGCCGCCGAGGCCGACCTCCAGGACCCGGGCGACGGGGTCGCGGCGGCGTTCGCGGGCGGTGAGGCGGAGCTCCCAGGGCAGGAAGGAGCGGACGCACAGGGTGCCGCCGTGCTCGTCGAGGCGGGTGCAGGACAGCTGGGGCCACCAGGAGGGGTAGTCGTCCGCGGCTTCCAGTACGGCGTAGACGGTGTCGGGCGGGGAGTCGAGCACCCAGTCCTGCCGGAAGCGGTACCGGTGGTGCGCGCGTGGGGCTCGGGACATGACAGTCAGCGCACAGGAAAAACCTGTGGCCCGCAAGGGCTTGCCTTGCGGGCCACAGGTTTGATGTGGGCGATACTGGGATCGAACCAGTGACCTCTTCGGTGTGAACGAAGCGCTCTCCCGCTGAGCTAATCGCCCGGGCGCACCGCAAACATTACCGCATGTCAGACGGTGCCCAGAACCGCCTTCCGGCGGCCGCCCGCGGGCCCGTGTACCGCTGTCACCCTCCGTGATGACGGGCGGCATGCACGCCTTTGACGGAACTCACCGGAACGGCCGTATTCCCGCCGCGAGGGGTCGGCCGTACGAGGTATCCGAAGAGTCCCAAAACGGTCAGAGGGGTTTACAACGGCACCGTAGGTGGCATGTCGATTTCGCCGACGTGCGAATCCCCGAGCGCACACTGAGCGAAAGGCCCTGGCGCTTATGAACACCACGGTCAGCTGTGAGCTGCACCTGCGCCTCGTTGTGTCGAGCGAATCGTCACTGCCTGTACCCGCAGGTCTGCGGTACGACACTTCCGATCCGTATGCCGTACACGCCACCTTCCACACCGGAGCCGAGGAGACGGTCGAGTGGGTCTTCGCCCGGGATCTCCTCGCCGAGGGCCTGCACCGGCCCACGGGCACCGGTGACGTCCGCGTCTGGCCGTCCCGCAGCCACGGTCAGGGCGTCGTGTGCATCGCGCTCAGCTCTCCGGAGGGCGAGGCCCTGCTGGAGGCCCCCGCGCGAGCCCTGGAGTCGTTCCTGAAGCGGACCGACGCCGCCGTTCCGCCCGGTACCGAGCACCGGCACTTCGACCTGGACACCGAGCTCTCGCACATCCTGGCGGAGAGCTGACACCAGGGGTCCGGTCCCGGCGCGCCGCCCACTCGGGGAGGCGGCGCGCACACCCCGTCCCGCCGACACACTTCCGACACATATCGCGCATCAGGCATCCCGGCCGCGCCGTCGCCATGGAATCCACCGTGGTCGACGGCGCGGCCGTACGGTGTGCCCCGGAAGCCAGTAAGGTCGGTGGCCGCAGTCGAACATTGTGCCGCCCCACCGGCCCGGCCAGGGAGCGAACGAACCGTGCTGATCAGTCACGACACCCGGTGCGCGCTCGACGCCGTCGTCGACCTGCTCAACAGCGTCCCGGAGGACCCGCCGGCCCCGGAGGGCGCCGACGGGCTGCCGGATGTGGCGGCGCTGCGGGAGTTCGTCGAGCGGCACGACATCAGCGGGGTCGGGGAGCTGGACGAGGGCGATCTGCGGGCCGTCCGGGAGATCCGGGACCGATTCGTACGGATATTCGACACGACGGCCGTGCCGGAGGCCGCCGAGCTGTTGAACGCCCTGGTCGCCGAGGCGGGGACCACGCCCCGGCTGACGGACCACGACGGCTACGACTGGCATGTGCACTACTTCGCGCCGGGCGCCTCGCTGGCGCAGCACCTGGCGGCCGACGGCGGCATGGCGCTGGCCTTCATCCTGGTGGCGGGCGAGCGTGAGCGGCTGCGCCGGTGCGAGGCGCCGGGCTGTGGGCGCGCCTTCGTGGATCTCTCCCGCAATCGGTCGCGGCGCTACTGCGACGGCCGGACCTGCGGAAACCGGCTGCATGTGGCCGCGTACCGGGCACGGCGGCGCGGTACGGCGGACTGAGGCGGCGCACCGCTCACCACCGGTAGAGGTCGTGGACGGCGGTGGCCAGGATCAGGGTCGCCACAAAGGCGAGGAACAGCATCAGGGGTGGCTGGGAGAGGGCGAAGAGGCAGCCCCGCGGCTCCTTGGCGAGGTCGCCCAGGTCGCTCAGATCGAGGTCGTTCAGGTCGGTCAGTTCTGCGGCCAGCTCGGCCGGTTCGTCGTTCATCTCCGGCAGAGCATGGCGCAGCGCGTGCCCTCAACGGGCCGATCGTGTGGAGGTGTTCGTCAGATCCCGTGTTTTTTGAGGATTGCCTCGATGTCGTCGAACTCCCCTCCGCTATTCTTCCGCCCCTTCGTCTTGGGAGCCGCTTTGGGAGCCGCCTTGGCGCGGTCCGCGCCTCCCTGGCGGCCCGCCCCCAGGGACGGGGCGGAGGCGCCGGGCGCCAGCGCGTCCGGACGGTCGGCCGCGGGCACGGAGCGGCCGCCGGTGCGCCGCTCGGCGGCCCGGCTCACCAGGAACAGCAGGGCCGAGAGCGCGAGCACGCCGAAGCCCGCCCACACGGTCGGCTTGAAGACCAGGTCGGTGACCCAGTCGATGATCCCGGTCATGACGAGGCCGATCGGGATCAGGGCGAAGGCCGCGATACGGGTCGCGGCGAGGAAACGCTTGCGGTAGGCCGTCAGCAGGGCGATGCCCAGGCCGCCCGCGGACACCGCGGCGCATACGGTCGAGGTCAGCATCCGGTCCTCCTGCCGATGGTGGGCTTCTGCATCCATCCTGCACCGGACGGCGGCCCGCGGGCCACGATCAGGAGCGGGATCAGGGAGAAGTCCGGGTCGTCCCCTGGGGTTCCTCCTCCCCAGGGCCGAGATCCCGTCCCCCCGCGGGGGCTGGGAGACTGGTGCCATGAGCGAGACCAACAGCCCCTCCGCCCCGTCGTCCGCCGTGCTCGACGTCTGGTGCGACCTCCAGTGCACCGACTGCCGCGCGGCCCTGGAGGACCTGCGCGCGCTGCGCGCCCGCTACGGCGACCGGCTGGACATCCGGCTGCGGCACTTCCCGCTGGAGAAGCACCGGCACGCCTACGCCGCGGCGCAGGCCGCCGAGGAGGCGGCCGAGCAGGGCCGGGGCCGGGAGTTCGCGGAGGCCGTGCTGGCGCGCGCCGAGGAACTGGGCGAGCGCGGCGAGGGCGTGCTGACCGAGGTGGCGGCCGGGCTGGGCGTGGACGCCGAGGAGGTGGACACCGCCCTGATCGACGGGCGGCACATGCTGATCGTCGACGCCGACCAGGCCGAGGGCAGGGCGATCGGGGTGACGGGCACCCCGACGTACGTCATCGGCGGTGAGCGGCTGGACGGCGGCAAGAGCCAGGAGGGGCTGCGGGAGCGGATCGAGGAGATCGCGGACCGGCTGCTGGCCGGCTAGCCGGCGGCCTCGGGGGCCGCTCCCCGGCCGCTCAGAGCGTTTTGTGGAAGTACAGGTTCGTGGGTTCGTAACCCAGGGACTCGTAGAGCCGCAGCGCCGGGGTGTTGCCCGCGAAGACGTTGAGGCCGATGCGGTCGTGTCCCATGGCGAGGGCTTCCCTTTCGGCGACGAGCATCAGGGTGCGGCCGTGCCCGCGGCCGCGGAGTTCCGGTGCCACCTTGACGTCGTAGACGAAGCCGATGCCGCCCCGTGCGGCCAGCCAGAGGGTCCCGACGTCGACGCCCTCGTGGGCGAGGACGCGCAGGGCGACGCCGGGGCTCGCGGTGCCCCGCGGCAGCAGGGAGGCGTGGTCGGCGTCGCACTTGGCCTCGGCCTCGGCCCGGGACACGCCGCGCTCGACCAGGGACTCGACGAAGACCGCTTTCTCCTCGGCGAGCCACGCCGGGTACATGTCGTCGGTCATCGCCCGCGCCTCGCTCCCGGCGGGCAGTTCCGGTGGGCCGGCGAGCGGTTTGACCATGTTCCGGTTGCGCTCGGTGTAGCCGAGGGCGGTCACCAGGCCGAGCGTCGCGGTGTCGTCGCAGGGGACCCCGACGCCCACCCATCGGCACCCCCAGCCGCGCAGCACCTCCTCGGCGGCGAGGGCGGCGACCGTGCCGCGGCCCCGGCGGCGCTCGGGCCTCCGGACGAAGAGCCGCTCTATCTGGCCGGCCCGCGGGCCGAAGTGGGGGTTCGTGGCGAGCTCGACGTCACCGACGGGCCTGCCGTTGACGCAGATGTCGTAGCTGCGGCGGCGGTGGCCGTCGCCCGTGCGCTGTTCCGGTGCCGTGGGGCGAAGGGTGGTGGTCATTGTGCTGTTCTACCCACCCGCCGGGCCGGTGTCGTCGGGATTTCCACCGGCCGTGTCCGGTTCAGGGGTCCATGTCCGCCGCTGACCGTTCCGCGAAGACGCGCATGGCCCCGGTGGTCACCGGGCCCGGGGCGCCGGGGAGTTGGCGGCCGTCGACGGTGCGGAGCGCCTGGATGTCGCGCAGGCTGGAGGTCAGGAAGATCTCGTCGGCGCGGTCGAGGACGTCCATCGTCAGGTCCGTCTCGCGGGCGTCCGTCCAGGCGAGGACGAGGGCGCGGGTGATGCCGGCGAGGCAGCCGGAGGCGAGGGGCGGGGTGTGCAGTTCGCCGTCGAGGACGACGAAGACGTTGGAGGCGGTGCCCTCGCAGAGCGCGCCGGTGGTGTTGGCCAGCAGGGCCTCGGTGGCGCCCCGCTCCTTGGCGCGGGCGAGGGCGACGACGTTCTCGGCGTACGAGGTGGATTTGAGGCCGGCGAGCGCGCCGCGTTCGTTGCGGGTCCAGGGGACCGTGACGGCGGCCGTGGTGTCGGGCCTGCGCTCGATGGCGCCGGCGGCGACGAGGAGGGTGGTCCCGGCGGCGCCGCGGTCGGAGCCGAGCGGGGAGAGGCCGCCGGTCAGGGTGATCCGCAGCCGGCCGAGGGGGATGGGGTGGGCGTCGAGGACGGCCGCGCAGGCCGCGCGGACCTCGTCGGGGTCGGGTGCCGGGAGTCCGAGGCCGCGGGCCGAGGAGGCGAGCCGGTCGAGGTGCCGGGTGAGGGCGAAGGGGCGGCCGTGGACGACCTTGAGCGTCTCGAAGACGCCGTCGCCGACCGTGAGCCCGTGGTCGAACACCGAGACGCGGGCGCTGTCCCCGTCGACCAGCGTCCCGTTGAGCCAGACGGTCACCGTTGCCTCCCGGCGGTAGTGCAATGGGTGCCCGACGCTATCGCGAGCAGCCTGGCCGCCTTGAGTTCTGTCTCGGCCCACTCGCCCTCGGGGTCGGATCCCCAGGTGATGCCGGCTCCGGTGCCGAATCTGAGGGCGGCGCCGCCGGGGGCGGTCCGGTCGATCCAGAAGGTGCGGATGCCCACGGCCAGCTCGCCGGTGCCGCGGTCGGCGTCGACCCAGCCGACGCCCCCGCAGTAGGGCCCGCGGGGGCCCCGCTCCAGGCTCTCGATGATCTCCAGGGCGCTGGCCTTGGGTGCCCCGGTGACCGAGCCGGGCGGGAAGGTGGCGGAGAGCAGCCCGGCCCAGCCGGTGTCCTCGGCGATCTCCCCGCGGACGGTGGAGACGAGGTGGACGAGTCCGGGGTGCTGTTCGACGACGCAGAGTCCGGGGACGGTCACGGAGCCGGTGGCGCAGACGCGGCCCAGGTCGTTGCGGACCAGGTCGACGATCATCACGTTCTCGGCGTGGTCCTTGTCCAGCAGGTCGGCGGCGGTGCGGCCGGTGCCCTTGATCGGGCCGGACTCCACCGTGCGGCCGGTGCGGCGCAGATACAGCTCGGGCGAGGCGGTGACCACCTCGGTGCCGTGGGCGGGGAGCCGGACGGTGCCCGCGTACGGGGCCGGGTTGCCCGCGGCGAGGTGTGCGGCGAGTGCGTCGACGTCCGCGGTGTCCGGGTCCGGCAGCGGGGCGCTCAGGACCCGGCAGAGGTTGGCCTGGTAGACCTCGCCCGCGGCTATGTGCTCGCGTATCCGCCGGACCCCGGCGAGGTAGGCGTCCCGGTCGAGGGAGCTGGTCCACGCCTCGGGGGCGGGGCCGCGCCAGCGGCCGGGGGCGGGCAGCGGGGCGGGGCGCACATCGCCGAAGCGGGCGCACTGGACGCTTCCCTCGAAGTCCGCGACCACGGCCCACCAGCCCCGGGAGTCCAGGGCCTCGGGATCGCTGGTGATGTCGCGCAGATCGGTGGCGAGGAGGCCGCCGAAGCGTGCCATCGGAGGGAGGTCATGCACGTCAACGAGTCTATGGGGCGGTCGGCGGCAGTGAGCCGGGTGAAGGAAGTGGGCAGCACGCTGCGAAAACGGAATTTGAGCTGGCGCGGGAATCCGCTAGAGTTCAACACGTCGCCGGGACGCGGAAGCGGAACGGCGGGGCAGCTTCCGGGCAAGATCCGGGAGAGGCATGCGGACGTGGCTCAGTTGGTAGAGCATCACCTTGCCAAGGTGAGGGTCGCGAGTTCGAATCTCGTCGTCCGCTCGAAGTGGGGGATCTTCCCGACCCCCCGCTCCTTGGTGGAGTGGCCGAGAGGCGAGGCAACGGCCTGCAAAGCCGTCTACACGGGTTCAAATCCCGTCTCCACCTCCAAGGACGATTAGCTCAGCGGGAGAGACCTTCCCTGACACGGAAGAGGTCACTGGTTCAATCCCAGTATCGTCCACCAAGGCCCTCACGGGCCTTCCCGCGCGATTAGCTCAGCGGGAGAGCGCTTCCCTGACACGGAAGAGGTCACTGGTTCAATCCCAGTATCGTCCACCAAGGCCCTCACGGGCCTTCCCGCGCGATTAGCTCAGCGGGAGAGCGCTTCCCTGACACGGAAGAGGTCACTGGTTCAATCCCAGTATCGCGCACGCTGCACACACTCCCGGACGATTAGCTCAGCGGGAGAGCGCTTCCCTGACACGGAAGAGGTCACTGGTTCAATCCCAGTATCGTCCACCGAGGTCCTCGCGGACCTTCCCGCGCGATTAGCTCAGCGGGAGAGCGCTTCCCTGACACGGAAGAGGTCACTGGTTCAATCCCAGTATCGCGCACCATGATCGGCCGGAGGCCGGGGCTNGGACGATTAGCTCAGCGGGAGAGCGCTTCCCTGACACGGAAGAGGTCACTGGTTCAATCCCAGTATCGTCCACCGAGGTCCTCGCGGACCTTCCCGCGCGATTAGCTCAGCGGGAGCGGGCTTCCCTGACACGGAAGAGGTCACTGGTTCAATCCCAGTATCGTCCACCGAGGTCCTCGCGGACCTTCCCGCGCGATTAGCTCAGCGGGAGAGCGCTTCCCTGACACGGAAGAGGTCACTGGTTCAATCCCAGTATCGCGCACCATGATCGGCCGGAGGCCGGGGCTTCGAGCTCCGGCCTCCGGCCGTTTTCCCATGCGTATGAGGCATGGAGGACGGGCCGGGCACCTCCCCAGGTACCCGGCCCGTCATGTCGTCCGCCGCACCCCCGTCCCCACGGGGTTATGGCCGGCTCGTCCCCGACCCGGACCGCTCTTCCGGGTGCGGGGCGCGCTCAGCGCCCCAGCATGCCGGCCACGGACGACGCTTGGGTGACGACGGCGTCCCAGCCGCCGAAGGCCACGGCCAGGACGGCCGCGCAGGGCAGCACCATGGCCAGGGCGACCAGGGGATGCCGGTCGGAGCCTCGGGCGTGCGCCCGCTCGGACGCACGGGCCGTGCGCCGTATCGCCTGCGCCATCGCACGCCCCCTCTCCGGCCGCCCGTACGGCCCCAGTTCCGGCCCGGCCGCTCCGGCCGGGCGCGCTGCTGTCCACAGCGACGGGCGTCTGACCTCGGGGGACGAGTGTTACGCCCGTCGCTTGGCCTCAACATTAGGCGTCGGGAGGGGGGCCGGGCGTCATGCCCTCGTACCCCTTGCACCGCCTCCCGGAGGAGGAGGGCGGGCCGGGATCGCTACTCCCCTGGGTGGAGAAACCCCGGGCCGGACCCCAGGGTCTTCCCCGACGGGGTAACGGGCCGGAGTGAAGTGCCTCACGTCCCGGCCGTCCCGGTGTCCCGGCGCCGGACCGTCCCCCACCGGCCGGACGGACGCCGCGTCAGGTGTTCGAGCGGTGTGCCCACGGGGCGCGGCTCCCCGGGAGGAACGGCCCGTCGGCCCGTCAAACCCCATGGCTCGCGCGGATCTTGACGGGCCGCCGGAGTGGCGGACGGGCCGGCCCCGGCGGCCGGGGAGCGGGCGGCCGGGGTGCTGCGGCGTAACCGGCCATCCGACGGCGACGCATGCGCGGCCTCTCAGCACGGCCGCCCGTCAATCCGTAAGCTGTGGCTCGTCAGACGGACCGGCAGCGGGGATGAAGATGACGATGATGCGGCTCCGGCGCGAGGACCCGCGTGTCGTCGGCTCGTTCCGGCTTCACCGCCGGCTGGGCGCGGGCGGCATGGGTGTGGTGTACCTGGGCTCCGACAAGCGCGGCCAGCGGGTGGCGCTGAAGGTGATCCGGCCGGATCTCGCCGAGGACCAGGAGTTCCGTTCGCGCTTCGCGCGCGAGGTGTCGGCGGCGCGGCGCATCCGCGGCGGCTGTACGGCGCGGCTGGTGGCCGCCGATCTGGACGCCGAGCGGCCGTGGTTCGCGACGCAGTACGTCCCGGGGCCCTCGCTGCACGACAAGGTGACCGAGGAGGGTCCCCTGTCGGCGGCTCAGACGGCCTCCGTCGGGGCGGCGTTGGCCGAGGGGCTGCTGGCGGTGCACGACGCCGGGGTGGTCCACCGGGATCTGAAGCCGTCGAACATCCTGCTCTCCCCCAAGGGCCCGCGGATCATCGACTTCGGCATCGCCTGGGCGACCGGGGCGAGCACCCTGACGCACGTGGGCACGGCGGTCGGCTCGCCGGGCTTCCTCGCACCCGAGCAGGTGCGGGGGGCGACGGTGACGCCGGCGACGGACGTCTTCGCGCTGGGCGCCACGCTGGCGTACGCCTCGACCGCGGACTCCCCCTTCGGGCAGGGCAGTTCGGAGGTCATGCTGTACCGGGTGGTACACGAGGAACCGCAGCTCATGGGGGTGCCGGACGCGCTGGCGCCGCTGATCCTCGCCTGTCTGGCCAAGGACCCCGAGGAGCGGCCGAGCACGCTCCAGCTGTCGCTGCGGCTGAAGGAGATCGCGGCGCGGGAGGCGCACGGGCTGTCGGACGGCCGTCGGGTGCCGTCGCGGCGCGAGCCCGAGCGGCCCTCGGGGCAGCGGCCCGCGGAGTACGCGCACCAGCCCACCGAGCCGCGTCCGGCCGCCGCCCCGCAGGGGGCGTCCCCGGCCCGGCCGCCGGCGACCCGTCCGCTGCGGCAGCGGCGCACCGACCGGCCCGCGGCGCGTCCGGCGGCCCGCAAGGGATCCCGTACGGGGGCCCGTCCCGGTCCCCGTACGGGGACGCCGGGGCGGCGGAGCGGTGCCGACCCGCGGCTGCTGCGTCAGCGGCTGGTCGTCTTCGTCGTGGTGACGCTGCTGGTCGCACTGGGCATCGCCGCGGCGCAGGGGTGCGACGGGCCCAAGGGGTCCTCGGGGCTGGGGCCGGAGCGGTCGTGCGCGGTGACGACGGCGGGCGCCGGGTCCTGTGGTCCGTCGGAGGCCGGTCCGTCCGGGGCGGGGCTCTCCGACGTGAGTTCGTCCGGCACCGCGGCTTCGGGCGCCGGTGCGCTCCCGGTCGTCCTTCCGGGCGGTCCGGCCTAAGCGGGTCCGTCCGCCGCCGACGGCGTGCCCGATGTCACCGCGTAGAACGCGACGGCCGCCGCCGCGCCCACGTTGAGCGAGTCCACCCCGTGGGCCATGGGGATGCGCACCCATTCGTCGGCCGCCCGCAGGGCCTTGGCCGACAGTCCGCTGCCCTCGGCACCGAGCATCAGGGCGACCCGCTCCAGGCGGTGCGGGGCAGCGGCGTCCATGGAGGTGGCCTTCTCGTCCGGGGTGAGGGCCAGGACGCGGAAGCCCGCTCCCCGTACGGTCTCCAGGTCGCGCGGCCAGCTCTCCAGCCGTGCCCAGGGCACGGAGAACACGGCGCCCATGGACACCTTGACGGACCGTCGGTAGAGCGGGTCCGCGCAGTCCGGGGAGAGCAGGACGGCGTCCATGCCCAGAGCAGCGGCACTGCGGAAAATCGCGCCGATATTGGTGTGATCGTTGACCGCCTCCATGACGGCGACACGGCGGGCCGTGCGCAGCAGGTCGGCCGGATCGGGCAGGGGCTTGCGCCCCATGGAGGCGAGGGCGCCGCGGTGGACGTGGTACCCGGTCACCCGCTCGGCGAGCTCGGGGTCCACCACGTAGACGGGTGCGGGAGCGTCCTCCATCACGTCACGCATCACGTCCACCCACTTGGCGGAGAGCAGCATGGATCGCATGGCGTAGCCGGCGTCCACGGCCCGGCGGATGACCTTCTCCCCCTCCGCGATGAACAGGCCCTCGGCGGGCTCGCGTCGGCGGCGCAGCTCGACGTCGGTCAGCCCGGTGTAGTCGTGCAGCCGGGGGTCGGCGGGGTCGTCGATGGTGATGATGTCGGAGAACTGCGTCATGGGGTCAGTGCCTCGTGCTCGCGGGGTGGGAGGTGTTCAGCGGCCGGTCTCGCGGCCGATGTCCACGACCTCGCCGATGACGATGACGGCCGGGGGACGTATGCCCTCCGCCCTGACCCGCTCCCCCACTGTCGCGAGGGTCGCGTCGACGCGGCGCTGGGCGGCGGTCGTGCCTTCCTGGATCACCGCGACGGGGGTGCCGGCGGAGCGGCCGTGCCGGGTGAGCGCCTCGGCGATGGCGCCGCAGTTCTCGACGCCCATGAGCACCACCAGGGTGCCGCCGAGGCGGGCGAGCGACGGCCAGTCGACGAGGGAGCGCGGGTCGTCGGGGGCGACGTGCCCGCTGATGACGGTGAACTCGTGGGCCACGCCGCGGTGGGTGACGGGGATGCCGACCGTGCCGGGGACGCTGATGGAGCTGGAGATGCCGGGCACGACGGTGCAGGGGATGCCGTGCTCGGCGAGGGCCTGCATCTCCTCCTTGCCGCGGCCGAAGACGAACGGGTCGCCGCCCTTGAGCCGGACGACGGCCTTGCCCGCCTTCGCGTGCTCGATCAGGGCGTCGTTGATGGCCTCCTGGGCCATGGACCGGCCGTACGGGATCTTCGCGGCGTCGATGACCTCGACGTGCGGCGGGAGTTCGTCGAGCAGGTCGCGCGGGCCGAGCCGGTCGGCGACGACGACGTCGGCCTCGGCGAGGAGGCGCCGGCCGCGCACGGTGATCAGGTCGGGGTCGCCGGGGCCGCCGCCGACGAGGGCGACGCTTCCGGTGGCCGAGCGGGCGCGCTGGTGGGGGGCGGCGAGGGAGCCGTTCCGCAGGCCCTCGACGATGGCGTCCCGCAGGGCGGCCGTGCGGCGCGGGTCCTGTCCGGTGAGCACGGCCACGGTGACGCCCTCGCTGCGGCCGGTCGCCGGGGTCCAGGCGGTGGCGGCCTCGGCGTCGTCGCTGCGCACGGCCCAGACGCGGCGGGCCTCCGCCTCGGCGGACGCGGCGCGGTTGGCCTCCGGGTCGTCGGTGGAGATCAGCGCGTACCAGGCGCCGTCGAGGTCGCCCTCGCGGTAGCGGCGCCGCTCCCAGCGCAGTTCGCCCGCCTCGGCCATGGCTTCCACGGACGCCGTGGCGGACGGCGACACGAGCAGGATGTCGGCGCCGGCGGCGATGAGCGCGGGCAGCCGGCGCTGGGCCACCTGACCCGCGCCGAGGACGACTACGCGGCGGCCCGCGAGCCTGAGCCCTACGGGGTAGGCGGCGAATTGTGGGTGCTCGGCCATGGGGGTGCGGGTCTCCTCGCTGGTCAGGGGGTAGGGACACCCTACGTGGGCCTCGGGGGTGGGGGATTGTGCCCCTGCCCCGCCCTTTCACCGTTTCTTGCGGGGGCTGCGCCCCCGCACCCCCGAGCCGCGCTGCGCGCGGCGTCCTCAGACGCCGGACGGGCTGTTCGGCCCGCCCGGCGCTCGGCTACCCCTTCTCCGCCACACCCGCGCTGTCGAACGTCGCCACCTCGTGCATCGCCCGGGCCGCGCTCTGGACCACCGGCAGGGCCAGCAGGGCGCCCGTCCCCTCGCCGAGGCGGAGGTCGAGGTCGACCAGCGGGCGGAGGCCCAGCTTGGTGAGGGCCGCCACATGGCCGGGTTCGGCGCTGCGGTGGCCGGCGATGCAGGCGGCGAGGGCCTCGGGGGCAATGGCGCGGGCCACGAGGGCGGCGGCGCCGGCGCTGACGCCGTCGAGGATGACCGGGGTGCGCAGCGAGGCGCCGCCGAGGATCAGGCCGACGAGCGCGGCGTGTTCGAGACCGCCGACGGCGGCGAGCACGCCGATCGGGTCCTCCGGGTCGGGGCGGTGCAGTTCCAGCGCCCGGCGGACGACGTCGACCTTGCGGGCGTGCATCTCGTCGTTGATACCGGTGCCGCGGCCGGTGACCTCGGCCGGGTCGGAGCCGGTGAAGACGGAGACGAGGGCTGCCGACACCGTGGTGTTGGCGATGCCCATCTCACCGGTGAGCAGCGCCTTGTTGCCCGCGGTGACCAGGTCGCGAGCGGTCTCGATGCCGACCTCGACGGCGCGCAGCGCCTCCTCGCGGGTCATCGCGGGACCCGTGGTGAAGTCGTCCGTACCCGGGCGGACCTTGCGGGGCAGGAGGCCGGGGCGGGGCGGCAGCTCGCCCGCGACGCCGACGTCCACGACGCACACCTCGGCGCCGACCTGGTTGGCGAAGGCGTTGCAGACCGCCCCGCCGCCCAGGAAGTTGGCGACCATCTGCGAGGTGACCTCCTGGGGCCACGCGGTGACGCCCTGGGCGTGCACCCCGTGGTCGCCCGCGAAGACCGCGACGGCGGCGGGCTCCGGGATGGGCGGCGGGCACTTGCGCGACAGGCCGCACAACTGCGCGGAGATGATCTCCAGCATGCCGAGCGCGCCGGACGGCTTGGTCATCCGCTTCTGCCGCTCCCACGCCTCGCCGAGGGCCTTGGCGTCCAGCGGGCGGATGCCGCGCAGGGTCTCGGCGAGCAGGTCGTGGGGGTCCTCGCCGGGCAGCGCGCGCCGCCCGTACGTCTCCTCGTGCACGACCCAGGACAGGGGGCGCCGCTTGGACCAGCCGGCCTGCATCAGCTCGGGTTCGTCCGGGAACTCGTCCACGTACCCGACGCACAGGTAGGCGACGACCTCCAGGTGCTCGGGGAGGCCGAGTTCGCGCACCATCTCGCGCTCGTCGAAGAAGCTGACCCAGCCGACGCCGAGCCCTTCGGCGCGGGCGGCGAGCCAGAGGTTCTCGACGGCGAGGGCCGACGAGTAGGGGGCCATCTGCGGCTGGGTGTGCCGGCCGAGGGTGTGGCGGCCGCCGCGGGTGGGGTCGGCGGTGACCACGATGTTGACGGGCGTCTCGAGGATGGCCTCGATCTTCATTTCCTTGAACTGCTTCGCCCGTGCCTTCGGCAGCGAGTCCGCGTACGCGACGCGCTGGCGGGTGGCCAGTTCGTGCATCGTCCGGCGGGTCTCGGCCGAGCGGATGACGACGAAGTCCCAGGGCTGGGAGTGCCCGACGCTCGGCGCCGTGTGCGCGGCCTCCAGGACGCGCAGCAGGACGTCGTGCGGGATGGGGTCGGGGCGGAAGCCGTTGCGGATGTCACGGCGTTCGCGCATCACGCGGTGGACGGCCTCCCGCTCGGCGGCCGCGTAGCCGTCCGCCGGCGGGCCGACGGGCACGGGCGGCGCGGCGGGCTCCTCCTCGGCGTCCGTCACGGCCTGCGGCTCGTCGTCGAGGACGAGGGCGAGGTGGACGGAGGCGGCCTCGGCCTCCGGGACCTCCGGTACCTGCGTGGGCTCCGGGGACTGTTGTTCGGCCGCGGGCTGCTCCGTCGTCGGCTGCTCCACCGTGGCCGCGGCGGGCTCCGGCCGCGGCTCCTCCGGAGCGGCGGGGGCTGTCGCCTCGGGCTGCTCGGGGGTCTCATGCCGCGCGGGTTCGGGGGCCTGGGCGGGGGCGACGGGCTCGGGGGCCTGAGCCGTCTCTGCGGTCCCGGCCGGAGCCTGCTCCTCGAGGGCGGCCACCGGCGCGGGTGCGACGGGCTGTTCGGCCGTCGCCGGCTGTCCGGTCGTCGGTCCGTCGACCGGAGCCTCGTTCTGCGCCGGGGCCGGGGGGGCCGGGGCCGGTGCGGGGTCCGCCACGACGACGGGCTCCGCCACGGCGACGGGCGCCTCGGTGGGAGCGGGCGCGTCGCCGGGGGTGGCCGGGGCCGCAGGGGCCTCGGCGGGGACGGGCGCGTCGGTGGGTGCGGGCGTCTCGGGGGACGCGACTGCCGTCTCAGCGGAAGCGGGCGTCACGTCGGTTACGGGCGCCTCGGCCGTCACGGGAGCCTGGGCCTGCGTGATGGTCTCGGCGGGCGCGGCAGCCTCGGCGGACGCGACGGGCTCGGCAGGCACGGCCGTCCCGGCGGTCGCGGGAGCCTCTGCGGATACCGCATCCTCCACTGGCGCGGCAGCCTCCGCAGCCACCGGCACCGCGGCCTCCGCAGGCGCGGGTACCGGGGCCTCGGACACGACCGGTGCCGCCTCGACGGGCGCCGGCGCGGCAGCGGGCTGTGCCGCTTCCGGGACGGCCGTCACAGCGGCGTCGGCCGGGGCGACCGCCTCGGCGGGCACCGGGGTTTCGGACGGGGCGACGGGCGCGGGAGCGGGCGCCTCGGCCGGGGCAGCCGCCTCGGCGACAACCGGCGCGGGCGCCTCGACAGCCACGGGCGTCCCGTCGACCGCAGGCGTCTCGGCGGCGGCCGGGGCCGCGTCACCAGCGGCCGGAGCCTCGGCGACGGCGGACACGGGCGCGGAGGAGGGAGCGGGAGCAGGCGCGACCGCGGCCGGTTCGGACGGTGCGGCCGCTTCCTCGGCCGGCGCGGGAGCGACCGGCGCGGGAACCGGGACCGCGTCGGCCGGCGCGGCGGAGTCCAATGCCGGGGCGGTGACTTCGGCGACCGCCTCGGCCAAGGGCTCCACGACGGTGGGGGCCGGTGCGGGAGCGTCCGCCTGCTGCCGCGTCTCCTCCGGCTCCGGGGTACGGGCCGGCGGAACGGTCTCCTGCGGGGCGGCGACGGCCTCCTGGCGCACGGCCTCCACGGACGCGACGGGCTCGCCGGGCACCGCGGGATCGACGGGCGCCGCCGGCTCGACCGGTGCGGCCTGAGCGGGCACCGTCACACCGGGCGCGGGCACGGGAGCGGGCTCCTTCGGCGCGACGGCCTCCTGCGCGGCGGGCGCCGCGGCAACGGGCTCGGCCGACGTCCCGTCAGCCGGTGCTCCTGCGGCGGCCGGTTCCGTCACGGGCGTGCCCTGCGCGGGAACAGCGGGAACGGCGGGAACGTCAGGGCCGGTGTTCTGCGGCGGGACGAACGCCACGACGGGCTCGGCCTCCGGAGCCGGGCTCCCGGCCGTGGGCTCCACAGACTCCACGGGAGCCGCAGGCTGCTCGGCCGGCACCACGGGCACCGCCGCGTCCGCCACGGGGGTCTGCTGCGGCTGGGCGTCCCATATGCCCGGCTGTGCCACCTGCTCGGCGTCCGCCGGGGCGGCGTGCTCCGCGTCGGTCTGCGGAGTGTCGAGGTACTCGGGGCCCGTACCCGTGACCGGGGAGGCCGGGGGGTGCGGGACCGGGGAGCCGACCGGCTGCTGGGGCGCGGCCGGGCCGCGGTCCGCGAGGGAGCGCACGACGCCGTTGGAGGACGGGTCGGGCGGGCCCATGTGCAGCGGACGGCGGGGTGCCGCGGGGGCCGCCGGAGGCGTGCGGACCTCTTCGAAGACGGCCGCGCCGGTGTCCCGGCCGCCCGTCTCGTGGGTCCCGCCCTGGACCGGGGACTGCTCGCTCCAGGCGCCCTGGGCGCCCGGCATCAGCAGCAGGTCGTCCTCGTCCGCGGCGTCGCTGTCGGCGAGGAACGCGTAGGTGGAGGGCCCTGTCGTGGGACGCCCGGAGGGCGCCGGCGGGACGGTGGGGACTGTCGGGATTCCGGTGTCGGCAGGAGCCGCGGCGTCCGCGGTGAGCGGTTGCCCGGGCGTAGCGCCTGCGTTCTCCGGCTGTCCCTCACCCGGGAACCGGCCGGTGTCGGTCATGCGTACCCCTCGCCCATCGGTAGTGCTCCTTCCAACCGCTCACGCCCATAGTCAAGAACGAGCGTCCAACTCTCGCGGCACGTTGCGTACCGCCCCGGTGCCACCCTGCCGTGCGCTCCACCAAAAAGGAGGTGCGTTCCGGACATTGGTGACTGTGGTCTTTGACACCGAGCCGCCGCACAACGATCCGCCAGCCTACCTTCCGTGCGGAGCCGCGGGTTCACGGGTGCGTACGGCGGCCGCTCAGCAGGAAGGTGACGGACCGCTCGCGCTCCGTCCAGGCGGCCGTGTCGAGCTCCACGGCCTGGAGCAGGGCGCATTCCACGGCGTACCCGCCCTCGGCGAGGGCCCGGCCGATGGCCTCGGCCTCGTCGCGGGTGACGGCGTGCGCCACGATGACCTCGGGGCGGCGGTCGGCGCAGGCGGCGACGACGGGAGCCCCGCCGCCGCCGACGCGGACGACGTCGGGTTCGGGCAGGTCCTCCAGGACGTGCGGCGCGGTGCCGTGGACGGCCTGCAGCTGGACGCCGTAGTGGCGGGCGGCGGCGAGGGCCCTGCCGCAGGCGTCCGGGTCGCGGTCGACGGCGATGACGGCCGCGCCGAACCGGGCGGCCTCGACGGCGGCGGCGCCGCTGCCGGAGCCGATGTCCCAGACGAGGTCGCCGACGCGGGGCGCGAGCCGGGCGAGTTGGGCGGCGCGCAGTTCGGTGCCCTCGCCCTCGCCGGCCGCGGCGCCGTAGGCGTCGGCGGGCAGGGCCCAGCCGCGGGGTCCGGGGAGCCGGCCGGGGT
>NZ_JABETO010000034.1 GCF_013055795.1 Streptomyces sp. I05A-00742 | reverse complement strand
CGGGACGGGGCCGACGCCT
Organism: Streptomyces sp. I05A-00742; assembly: GCF_013055795.1. GTDB lineage: Bacteria > Actinomycetota > Actinomycetes > Streptomycetales > Streptomycetaceae > Streptomyces. Next base: position 63,569 of record NZ_JABETO010000034.1, on the reverse strand, counting down.
CCGCAGCGACCGCGGTGACGGTCGAGCACGCCAGCGCCGGTGCGGCCGCGGCGGCCACGGCCCGGCTGCGGGCCGACGGCGCCGCCACTCACGCGCGCGCCTCCGCCGAGGCGGCGGCGGACCTCCGGGGCTCCACCGCGCGCACGGTCGTCGCCCTGGTCAACGCCGAGCGGGCGAAGGCCGGTTGCCGGCCGCTGCGCGCCGACGCGCGGCTGACCTCCCTCGCCCAGTCGATGAGCGACGACATGGCGCGGCGGGACTTCTTCGACCACACCGACCCGGACGGCCGCTCCCCCTGGGACCGGGCGGTCCGCCGCGGCATCAAGAACCTCGGCGGGGAGAACATCGCCCGGGGTCATCCGGACCCGCACACGGTGGTGGACGCGTGGATGCGCAGCGCGGGCCACCGGCAGAACATCCTCAACTGCGACTACCGCTCCCTCGGCGTCGGCGTCAACCGGGGCCCTGGCGGCCCCTGGTGGACCCAGGACTTCGGGTACTGAAACGGGCGGGCCCGCCCCGGGTGAAGGTTCCGGGGCGGGCTCGTGAAGTCGGTGCGGCGGGCCGGGATCAGGCCGCGGCGCGGCCTGCCACGAAGATCCGGGTCTGCTCGGCGACCCGTCGGCCGAGGTGCGCGGCGGTCTCGACGTCGGCCTTGTGCACGGCCTCGGGCCCCTGGTCGTTGTTGCTCTGAGCGGCCGCGCCGAGGAAGAAGCCCAGGCGGTTGAGGTCGTTCTCGGATCCGGTCGACACGTTCCAGCCCGGGTGCAGGCCGAGGCTCACCCAGTGCATGCCGTGCTGGGCGGCGATGATGCCGAAGAACTGGAGCGTGTTCAGCTTGTCGCCGCTCTTGGAGCCGGAGTTGGTGAAGCCGGCCGCCACCTTGTCGTGCCAGGCGTTGGCGAACCAGCGCTTGGAGGACTCCTCGGCGAAGGTGTGGAAGGCGGCCGAGGCCGTGCCCATGTAGGTCGGCGCGCCGAAGACGATCGCGTCGGAGGTGTCGAGCAGGGCCCACTGCTCTTCGGTGATCTTGTCGACCTCGATCAGGTGGACGGTCGCGCCGGCCTCGACGGCGCCCCTGTGGACGGCCTCGGCGATGACGGCGGTGTGCCCGAAGCCGGAGTGGAAGGCGATGGACACGACGGGGGTGGTCATGGGGGTGCTCCTCAAGAGGAAAGACGGGAACGCCGGCCAGAGGAACGCTCGGCGCGATAACCAAAGGAAAGCACTAACTTTTAGATAGCGCAACCTGAAGGTAAGCGCTGTGGAGGAGTACGCTTGGCCCATGACAGCCGACGGCACCGTGCAGCAGACCGTGACCGGATGCAACGACGCGCTCGCCTTCAATGTCTTCTCGCGGGACTGCCCGTCCCGGGAGACGCTGAGCGATATCACGGGCCGCTGGGGACCTCTGGCGCTCACCGCCCTGCTGGAGAACACGCTCCGCTTCAACGAACTGCGCCGCCGGGTCGAGGGCGTCAGCGAGAAGATGCTGTCCCAGACCCTCCAGTCGCTGGAGCGGGACGGACTGGTGCACCGCACGGCGCAGCCGACCAATCCGCCGCGCGTCGACTACACCCTGACGCCGCTCGGCGAGGAGGTCGCCCGACGGCTCATGGACGTCATCGAACTCGTACAGACCCGGACGCCGGACATCGAGGCGGCGCGGCATCGGTACGACGCCGAGCGCGGTTGTTGACCAGGACTTATCCGCTGACCAGGAGTTACCCGCGCGGCGGCCGCTGGCAGCGGGGGCAGAAGTAGCTGGACCTGTTCATCCAGGGGCTGCGGCGCATCGCCGTACCGCAGCGGCGGCAGGGCTCGTCCTCCCGCCCGTAGGCGTCCAGCGAGCGGTCGAAGTAGCCGGACTCGCCGTTGACGTTGACGTAGAGGCTGTCGAAGCTGGTGCCACCGGCAGCCAGGGCCTCGTTCATGACCTCGCGGATATGGGTCAGCAGCTCGTCGGTGCGCGGCCGGGTCAGGGTCGCGGTCGGCCGGTCGAAGTGCAGCCGTGCGCGCCACAGCGCCTCGTCGGCGTAGATGTTCCCGACCCCGCTGATCAGCGACTGGTCGAGCAGGGCGCGCTTGACGGTGGTGCGCCGGCGGCGCAGCGCCGCGTGGAAGGCGGCCTCGTCGAAGGCCGGGTCCAGCGGGTCCCGGGCGATGTGGGCGATCACGTCCGGGAGCGCGTCGTCCGTGCCCGGCACGGTGTCGTGGAGGGACAGGCCGCCGAAGGTGCGCTGGTCGACGAAGCGCAGCTCGGTGTCGGCGGTGTCGTCGAAGCGGAGCCGGATCCGGAGGTGCTTCTCGTCCGGCGCGTCCTCCGGCTGGACGAGGAGCTGGCCGCTCATGCCCAGGTGGGCGAGGACGGCACGGCCCTGCCCCGCCGGGCCCTCCAGCGGCAGCCACAGGTACTTGCCCCGGCGCCGTGCGGGCCCCAGCCGTTCCCCGGTGAGCTGCGCGGCGAAGTCGGCGGCGCCGGCGAGGTGCCGGCGCACCGCCCGGGGGTGCCGGACCTCGACGGAGGCGACCGTACGGCCGCACGCCCAGGCGACCAGCCCGCGGCGGACGACCTCGACCTCGGGCAGTTCGGGCACGGTGCTCCTCCGGAGACGGTTCGTCGCTGCCGCGGGGGGGGGCGGACGCGAAACGGCCGGTCCACGGCGCGCGATGCGCCGTGGACCGGCCGGTGTTTCAGTGCGAGGCGGGCTGGGGGCCGCCCGCGGTGGTGTCGGTGTCCGCGGTGACCACCGGGTCACCGGCGGGCGCCGGCTTGTTCGCCTTGGTGGCCTTCGCGGCCTTCTCCGGCTTCCCGGTCCGTTCGGCCTCGGCGGCCTTGGCCCGGGCTTCCGCCGCGCCGTGGATGGCGCGCCAGGCGGACTCGGCCGCCTGCTGTTCGGCTTCCTTCTTGCTGCGGCCGGTGCCGGTGCCGTACTCGACACCACCGACGCGGGCAGCAGCCGTGAAGGTCTTCTCGTGGTCCGGACCCGTCTCGGTGACGAGGTACTCGGGCACGCCCAGCCCCTCTGTCGCCGTGAGCTCCTGGAGGCTGGTCTTCCAGTCCAGGCCGGCGCCGAGGTTCGAGGACTTCTCGATCAGCGGATCGAAGAGCCTGTGCACCAGTTCGGCGGCGGCGTCGAGCCCCTGGTCGAGGTAGACCGCGCCGATCACCGCTTCCAGGGTGTCGGCGAGGATCGAGGCCTTGTCACGGCCTCCCGTCCCCTCTTCGCCCCGGCCGAGCCGGATGAAGGAACCGAGGTCGAGACCCCGGCCGACCTCCGCCAGCGCCCGCGAATTGACCACCGCGGCCCGCAGCTTGGCCAGCTGGCCCTCGGGCAGGTCGGGGTGGATGCGGTACAGCGTGTCCGTGACCACCAGGCCGAGGACGGAGTCACCGAGGAACTCCAGCCGCTCGTTGGTGGGCAGACCGCCGTTCTCGTAGGCGTAGGAGCGGTGGGTCAGCGCACGCACCAGAAGGGCGGTCTCGAGTCTGTACCCGAGCCGCCCTTCCAGAAGCGTGTGAGACGAGGCTGCGTCCTGTGGCGCCGGTCCGGAACCTGTCCCGCGACCGCGGGACGGCGTAGTGGCGTCTGACATAGAGCCTGTCACCCGCCGATCAGACCTCGAGGACCTGGCGCTTGTTGTAGGTGCCGCAGCTCGGGCACGCGATGTGCTGCTGCTTCGGCTCGTGGCAGCGCTCGCACGCCACCAGGGTGGGGACCGCAGCCTTCCACTGCGACCGGCGGTGGCGCGTGTTGCTGCGCGACATCTTCCGCTTCGGAACAGCCACGGCTACTTCTCCTGTGAGTCATCCCCGGCGGGCCGGGGTGCGTTGTCCATCTCGCCGTCCTGGTCGGATTCGGCGAGTCCCTGCAGTGCCGCCCAGCGAATGTCGTGGACGTCGTGGTGGTGGTCCGGGTCGTCCGCGAGCCGCGCTCCGCATTCGGAACACAGGCCCGGGCAGTCCTCCCGGCACACCGGCTGCAGCGGCAGTGAGAGCACCACCGCGTCGCGCAGCACGGGTTCGAGGTCGAACAGGTCGCCCTCGAGGAAGAGCATTTCCTCCTCGTCCTCGGCGTCGTCGTCCGGCTCCGCCACGGGGCGGTTCCGGCTGTCGGCGTCGGGGTAGGAGTACATCTCCTGGAAGTCCGCGTCGAGCTCTCGCTCCAGCGGCTCCAGACACCTTACGCACTCCCCGGTGAGCGGTGCACGGGCGGTGCCTGTGACAAGCACCCCTTCCATGACCGACTCCAGTCGGAGGTCGAGCTCAACGGTCGCGCCCTCGGCCACTCCGATGACCTCGATACCGAGGTCGGCGGGGGCCGGAATCGAGCGGGAGAGCCGCTTCAGCGCACCGGGACGCCGGCCCAGCTCGTGCGTGTCGAACACGAGAGGGGAACGGTGATCGAGGCGGGCGTTCAGGGCTTCCTGCTTTCTACGCTGCGGCGGAGGCGGCCGCACCACGTGTCGTGACGACACGTCGTGGGCAGCCGGGATCGCGAATGTACGCGCGACCGAACAGTCAGGATACTGGACGGCTCGCCCCTGGCCCAATCGTGCCCCTGCGGCCGGTCCCGGCCCGCCCGTGGCGGGCGCTCAGCGCCCTTCCTCGTACCGGCGGAGCTGTTCGAGATCGATCATGCTGGTGTCGAAGAAGCTGGTCTCGTCGAGCGCGCCGCCCTGCGGCGGAACGGCCGCGGGACCGCCCGCCGGGGCCTGCTGCTGGTAGTCGCCGTACCCCTGGACGCCGCCGTCCTGGGCGGGCCACCCGTAGCCGCCGCCGGCCGCGTACGGGTCCGTCTGCTGCGGGTACTGCTGCCAGCCGTACCCGGCCGCCTCCTGGGGCACAGTCTGCGGGTATGCCGTGCCGGGGTCCTGGTAGGCGGGGTACGCGTCCGGAGGTGCTGTGTGGGTCGCGTGCGTCGCGTGCGTCGCGTGAACGGTCTGCGGCACGCCGACGGGCTCCGGCGGGGCGGGGTGGTCCGGGCGGGCGGCCAGCTCCGCGAGGAAGTCGGCGTCCGTGGTGGGGCGCTCCGCCCCGAGCCCGTCCTGGGCCGCCATGTGGGCGCCCAGCTCGTCCGCCGGGCGCGCTCCCAGCAGCTTCTCCCGGCCGCGGCCCACCGCCTCCAGCGTCGTGGCCAGCACGGCGGAGACGGCCGAGAGCTTGGCGTCCACGTAGGCGTCGGCGTTGTGCCGCTGGGTGGCGGGGTCGCCGCTGCGCGCGGGGACGTCCGTGCCGGCCGGGTCCTCGGGGTCGTAGCCGTCGCCCAGGCCGAGCAGCTTCTCCCGGCCGCGCTCGACGGAGCCGCGGGTCTTGGTGAGGACGACCTCGAAGTTGGCGAGCTTGCTGTCCACGTAGTCGTCGGCCTCGGCGCGGATCCCGTCGGCCTCCCGGCGGGCCTCCGCGAGGATGCGCTCGGCCTCCTCCCGGGACTCCCGGGCGACCTCGGTGCCGGAGATCAGCGAGCCGCGGTGGGCGCGCGCGGACTCGATGATCCGCTCGGCCTCCTCGCGGGCGTCGGCGACCAGCTGTTCCCGGCCGCCGATGAGCTCCCGCGCCTGGGCGAGGGAGCCGGGCAGGGCCGCCCGCACCTCTTCGAGGCGGGCGAGCAGCTCGGCCCGGTTGATGACGCAGGACGCCGACATCGGCATGGCCCGGGCGCCGGCGACCGCCGCGACGATCTCGTCGAGCTTCTTCTGCACGTCCACCTTGACGATCGCCACTCTCTTCTGGACGACGGGTACGAACGCCACGACTGTACGGCCGTCGGCCGCCGCCCGGCAGCTACTGACGAGTCGTCAGTTCCGGGCGCCGGGTCAGCGGCGCGCGAGGCGTTCGGTCAGGGCGTCCAGCACGAGCGGCGGCACCAGGTGGGAGACGTCGCCGCCCCAGGCCGCGACCTCCTTGACCAGGCTGGAGGAGAGGAAGCTGTAGGTGGGGTTGGTGGGGACGAACAGGGTCTCGACGCCCGACAGCCCGTTGTTCATCTGGGCCATCTGGAGCTCGTAGTCGAAGTCGCTGACCGCGCGCAGCCCCTTGACGATGGCGGGGATGCCGCGGTCCTTGCAGAACTCGACGAGGAGGCCGTGGAAGGACTCCACCTCCACATTCCCGTACTCGGCGGTGACCTGGCGGAGCAGTTCTATCCGCTCGTCCACCGTGAACAGGCCCTGCTTCGATTTGTTGATCATCACGGCCACGTGCACGACGTCGTACAGCCGGGACGCGCGGGCGATGATGTCGAGGTGTCCATTGGTGACGGGGTCGAACGACCCCGGACAGACGGCGCGGCGCAACAACGGTGGTTCCTCGCTCTCCGGTGCGTTCATGGCGTGCGTGACCTGCTCGGAGCGGTGTCGGTGGTGCACGCCGAGGCGGCGCGACCGTACCAAAGCGTCCCCTCGCCGTAGCGACGGGCCCTCAGTCCTTCGAAGCCCTCCGGCCAGTGGAACGTTCCGCCCCTGGTCCCGCGCTCGACGGTGACCAGCGCCTCCTCGGCGAGCCAGCCCCCCTCGCGGAGTGTGAGCAGGATCTCGCGCAGTTCGTCATCGGTGACCGCGTACGGCGGGTCGAGGAACACCACGTCGTACGGGGCCGTGGCGGGCCCCGCGGCGATCTGCTCGGCCCTGCCCTGGCGCACCTCGGCGCCCGGCAGCCCGACCGTCCTGACGTTCTCCCTGATGACCCGGACCGCGCGGGCGTCCGCCTCCACCAGCAACGCGTGCCCCGCACCGCGCGACAGGGCCTCCAGCCCGACGGCGCCCGAGCCGCCGTAGAGGTCCATGACCCGGGCGCCCTCCAGCGAGCCCAGGAACGACGTCCAGGTCGAGAACAGGCCCTCGCGCGCCCGGTCGGAGGTCGGGCGGGTGCCGGTGCCGGGCGGCACGGCGAGGCGGCGTCCGCCGGCGGTTCCGGCGATCACGCGGGTCATGTGGGGTGGGGTCCTTCGTGGGGCGGGTGGGTTTGGCGGCGGGGTTCGCCGTTGCCCTCAGCGTAGGCCGTGGGCGGGGGGTGTGCCCCGGTCCCGCCCTTTCACCGTTTCTTGCGGGGGCAAGCCCCCGCACCCCCGAGCGCGCCTGCGGCGCGCGTCCTCAATCGCCGGACGGGCTGAACTCAGCCCGTCCGGCGATTGAGGACACCTCGCGGCGAAGCCGCGATGCCGGGGCCCGGGGCACAGCCCGCCGCAGGCGTCACCCCTTGTCCAGGAACTCCTCCCGCTCCGCGTCCAGCAGCGCATCCAGCGCCGTGCGCAGCTCAGGAAAGGAGCCAAGCTCCGGATCGGCGACGACGATCGCCGTCGCCTCCTCACGGGCCGCCGCGATGACCTCCTCGTCATCGATGACGGTGAGCATCCGGAGCGAGGACCGGACACCGGACTGGGCCTGGCCGAGGACGTCGCCCTCACGGCGCTGCTCCAGGTCGATGCGGGAGAGCTCGAACCCGTCGAGGGTCCCGGCGACGGCGGCGAGACGCCCGCGGGCGGGGCTCGCCTCGCCGGCCTCGGTGACGAGGAGGCAGAGGCCGGGGGCGGAGCCACGGCCGACGCGGCCGCGGAGCTGGTGGAGCTGGGAGACGCCGAACCGGTCGGCGTCCATGATCACCATGACGGTGGAGTTGGGGACGTTCACGCCCACCTCGATGACGGTGGTCGCCACGAGCACGTCCACCGCGCCGGCGGCGAAGCGGCGCATGACGTCGTCCTTGGCCTCGGGCTGCATCCTGCCGTGCAGGAACTCGACGCGCAGCCCGGCCAGCGGGCCCTTGCCGAGCTGTTCGGCGATGTCGAGGACGGCGAGCGGCGGGCGCTTCTCCGGGTCGTCCGGGCCGTCCGGGCCGTCGGCCTTCTTCCCGGCGGCGGCACCCTCCTCGTCGTCGCCGATGCGCGGGCACACCACGTACGCCTGGTGGCCGCCCTCGACCTCCTCGCGCACCCGCTCCCAGGCGCGGGTCAGGAAGTGCGGCTTGTCCTTGGCGGGGACGACGTGGGTGGCGATGGGCGAGCGTCCGGCGGGGAGCTGGTCCAGGACGGACGTCTCCAGGTCGCCGAAGACGGTCATGGCCACCGTGCGCGGGATGGGCGTCGCCGTCATCACCAGCAGGTGCGGGGGCTGCTTGCCCTTCGACCGCAGGGCGTCCCGCTGCTCGACGCCGAAGCGGTGCTGCTCGTCCACGACGACCAGGCCGAGGTCGTGGAACCGCACCTTGTCCTCGATCAGCGCGTGGGTGCCGATGACGACGCCCGCCTCGCCGGTGGCGAGGTCCAGGAGCGCCCGGCGGCGGGCCGGGGCGCCCATGGAGCCGGTCAGCAGCACGACCTTGGTGCCCTGCTCGGCACCGCCGAGCAGGCCGCCCTCGGCCAGCTCGCCCATCATCTCGGTGATCGACCGGTGGTGCTGCTGGGCCAGTACCTCGGTGGGGGCCAGCAGGGCCGCCTGGCCGCCCGCGTCCACGACGGCGAGCATCGCCCGCAGCGCGACCATGGTCTTGCCGCTGCCGACCTCGCCCTGGAGCAGCCGGTGCATGGGGTGCTCGGCGGCGAGGTCCTCGAAGATCTCGGCGGAGACGGTGCGCTGGCCGTCGGTCAGGGTGAACGGCAGCTTGGCGTCGAAGGCGTCGAGCAGGCCGCCCGCCACGGGCTTCCGGGCCACGGCCGGGAGCTGGGTGTCGGTGTGCCGGCGGCGGGCGAGGGCGACCTGGAGGACGAACGCCTCGTCCCACTTCAGCCGGGCCCGGGCGTCCTCGATGTCGGCCTTGGTGCGCGGCCGGTGGACCTTGCGGAAGGCGTCCGGGAGCTCGGCCAGCCCGCGGCCCTCGCGCAGCGCGGGCGGCAGCGGGTCGACGAGGCTCCGCCAGTGGTCCGCCTCGAAGGTGGCCAGCAGGGTGTCGACGGCCTTGGTGAGCTTCCAGGACGGGAACTGCTTGCAGGCCGGGTAGAGCGGCAGCAGCCGGTTGGCGAAGTCCTCGGCGGCCTCCGCGCCGCTGTCCCGGTCCAGCAGCTCGTAGTCGGGGTGGAGCAGCTGCCGGGTGCGGTGGAACAGCGACACCTTGCCCGCGAACATCCCGCGCCGGCCGGGGACCAGCTCCTTCTCGCGCGCGTACGCGCCGCGCCCGAAGAAGACCAGGGTCAGCGTGCCGCTGCCGTCGGTGACCACCACTTCCAGGCGGACGCCCCGGCCGTGGTTGAAGGTCTTCATGGCGGCCTTGGCGACCTGCGCGACGACCGTGACGTGCTCGTCGAGCGGCAGGTCGGCGAGCCGGGTCAGCTCGCCGCGCTCGGCGTAGCGGCGCGGGTAGTGGTGCAGGAGGTCACCGGCGGTGTGCAGGCCGAGGTGTTCGGCCATCACCTTCGCGGTGGTGCCGCCGAGGATCTTCTTCAGGGGTTCGTCCAGCACTGTCCCTCCAGGACCGGCGTCGTCTTCGGGACCGGCGTCGTCACCCATTGCACACCAGACCACTGACAACGCGGGCTATTCGATGCCGATCAGCAGCGGCGCCTGCTGCCGGCCGCCCCGGTAGACCACCGTGTCCACGGCGAGGTGGCCGCCGCGGACGTGCCGCTCAAGACCCTCGGTGACCTCGTCCGGGACGCCGGCGGCCACGACGAGGGTGACCAGCTCGCCGCCGGCCGCGAGCATCCGGTCGAGCACGGTGGCGGCGGTCGCGGCGAGGCCGGCGCCGATGACGGCGACGTCCCCGTCGATCAGCCCCAGCACGTCGCCGGCCTGGCAGACGCCGGCCATGGTCCAGGACTGCCGTTCCGCGACGGTCACTTCCGCGTAGCGGGTGGCGCCGGCGGCGGAGGTCATGGCGACGACGTCCTCGTCGAAGCGGCGGGCGGGCTCGTGGACGGCGAGGGCGGCGACGCCCTGGACCGGGGAGCGGGTGGGGATGAGGGCGACGCGGACGCCCTCGGTGCGGGCCTGTTCCGCGGCCGCGGCGGCGGTGTGCCGCAGGTCGGGGTCGTTGGGCAGCAGCACGACCTCGTGGGCGTGCGCGCGCCGGATCGCCTGGACGAGCTCCCCGCTGGCGGGCGGTTCGCCGGGCCGGACCGACACCACGGTCGCGCCGGCCTCCGCGCACAGGGCGGCCAGCCCCTCGCCGGGGACGACGGCCACGACGGCGCGCTGGACGCGCTCGGGGACGCGGGTGCGCTCCTCGGCGGCGGCGCCGAAGTGGGTGATCCGGATCCGGTGCGGGCGGCCGGCGTCGATCCCGGCCTCGACGGCGGCCCCCGCGTCGTCCACGTGGACGTGCACGTTCCACAGCCCGTCGCCCCCGACGACGACGAGCGATTCGCCGAGGACGTCGAGCCGGGCGCGCAGCCGGGCGACGGCCTCGTCGTCCGCGTCCAGCAGGTAGATCACCTCGAAGGCGGGCCCGTCGCCGGGCGCGGCACCGGAAGCGGGCTCCGCCGGGCAGCCCTCGGTCCGCCACGCGCGCGGCGCCTGCCCCTTCCCGGGGGACGCCACCGGCACGGCGCCGCCCTCCAGGGCGGCCGAGAGGGCCCCCAGGACCTCCACCAGGCCCTTGCCGCCCGCGTCGACCACTCCTGCCCGGCCGAGCACCTCCAGCTGGCAGGGGGTGGCCTCCAGGGCCGTGCCGGCCGCGTCGTGCGCCGCGCGGGCCACAGCGGCCGCGTCGCCCCCGGCCCGCCGGGCGGCGGCGGCCGCGGCGGCGGCCACGGTGAGGACGGTGCCCTCGACGGGCCGGGCGACGCCCTCGTACGCGGAGTCGACCGCGCGGCGCAGCGCCCGGCCCAGCAGGTGACCTTCGTCACCCGGCGTTCCGGCGGGGGCCGTGTCGTCGGCCAGTACCTCGGCCATGCCGCGCAGCAGCTGCGCCAGGATCGTGCCCGAGTTGCCGCGCGCCCCTATCAGCGCGCCGTGCGCCATGGCCCGTACCGCCTCCGGCAGGCCGGGGCGGGCCTCGGGGCCCGTCGTGGCGTGCGCGTCGAAGACGGCGTCCACGGCGCGGGCGGCGGACTCGACGGTCAGGTAGAGATTGGTTCCGGTGTCGCCGTCGGCCACGGGGTAGACGTTGATCGCGTCGATCTCCTCGCGGGCCCGGCCGAGCGCGTCGAGCGCCAGAGCGCACCAGGTGCGTACCGCGGTGGCGTCCAGGTGCGGCACCTTGCGTTCCTCCTCGGGGTCCTGGGCGGGGGCGATGTCGGGGCGATGGGGGCACAGTAGTCGCGCCGGGCGTCCGGAAGGGCCGCCCGGGCGGGATACGGGCCGGTCATGGTAGTTTCGTTGTCCTGGAGCGGTCGTTGTATGCTGCTCCGGTTGCCTGATGAGAGTCAGGCCATCCCCCTGACACTGCCGGTCACTCTCCAGAGATCTCGGCGCGCAGGGATTCACCGTACGTGCCTGTCGTCCTCGCGTGAGCGAGGGTGACCCGTCTTTGGAGTAACCCGTGGCTGCCAACTGCGACGTCTGCGGCAAGGGGCCGGGCTTCGGCAACAACATCTCGCACTCGCACCGCCGTACCTCCCGCCGTTGGAACCCCAACATCCAGCGGGTGCGTGCGAAGGTCGGGGCGACGCCGAAGCGGCTCAACGTCTGCACCTCGTGCATCAAGGCCGGCAAGGTCTCGCGCTAGCGGCTTCGCGCCACGCGCAGCCCTTTCCGGTTGCTGAAGGCCGGCCCCCTGTGGGGGTCGGCTTTTGGCTGTGCCCCGGTCCCGCCCTTTCACCGTTTCTGCGGGGAGGGCCCCGCACCCCCTTGAAACCGCGCTCCGCGCGGTTGTCCTCAAACGCCGGACGGGCTGAATAGCCCGTCCGGCGTTTGAGGACGCGCGCCGCAGGCGCGCTCCGGGGGTGCGGGGGCTCGCCCCCGCAAGAAACGGTGAAAGGGCGGGACCGGGGCACAGCCCGCCGCAGGCGCTCACCGCCCCAACGCCCACCCATGATCCACCGGCCCGATCCCCTCCCCCAACGCGAACCCCGCCGCGATCGCCCCGGTCACATACTCCTTCGCCACGGCCACAGCCTCCGGGACGGAACACCCCTTCGCGAGCCCGGACGCGATCGCGCTCGCGAGCGTGCACCCCGTCCCGTGCGTATGCCGGTTGTCATGACGCGGCGCCCGCAGCCAATGGGCTTCGGTGCCGTCCGTGAGCAGATCGACCGCGTCACCGGGCAGATGGCCGCCCTTGATCAGAACCCAGCGCGGCCCGAGCGCCAGCACAGCGTCGGCGGCACGCCGCAGATCGTCCTCGGTGGTCACGCGGACGCCGGTGAGCCAGGCGGTCTCGTCGAGGTTGGGGGTGGCGACGGTGGCGAGGGGGAGGAGTTTGAGGCGGAGGGTGTCGAGGGCGGAAGTGGGGAGGAGGGGGTCGCCGTGTTTGGAGATGCCGACGGGGTCGACGACTACGGGGGCGTCGACGCCGGTCAGCAACTCGGCCACGGTCCCGACCAGGTCGGCGGAGGCGAGCATGCCGGTCTTGACCGCCTGGACGCCGATGTCGTCGACGACGCTGCGGAACTGGGCCCGCACCGCCTCGCGGGGCAGCGGCCAGGCGCCCTGCACGCCTCGGGAGTTCTGGGCGGTGACGGCGGTGAGCACGCTCATGCCGTGCACGCCGAGGGCCAGCATGGTCTTCAGGTCGGCCTGGATGCCCGCGCCGCCGCCGGAGTCGGAGCCGGCGACGGTCAGGACGCGTGGGGGTATCGGCATGGGCCCAATCTAGAACCCCGGCCGGATCCCCGGAAAAACACGGTCAGTCCTGGTCCTCGGGCTCCGGCAGGTCCTCGTCGTCGAAGTGGTCCCAGCCGCCGGCCCGCTCCCAGGGGGCGCCGTCCACGGTGACCTGCGGCAGGGCGGACGGGTTGACGACCTCGCCGATGACCTTCCAGCGGGCGGGGAGCTTCACGTCCGGCGGGAAGGTGGCGACGATGGCGTGGTCCTCGCCGCCGGTGAGCACCCACTGCAACGGGTCGACGCCGACGGCCTGCCCGATGTCGGACATCTGCGTCGGGACGTCGATCGCCGCCGTGCGCAGGTCGATCCGCACCTTGCTGGCCTCGGCGATATGCCCGAGGTCGGCGATCAGCCCGTCGCTGACGTCCGTCATCGACGTGGCGCCGAGCGAGGCGGCGGCGGGCCCGGCGTGGTACGGGGGTTCGGGGCGGCGGTGCGCCTCGACGAAGGCGCGGGGGGAGCGGAAGCCCCGGGAGAGGACGGCGAGTCCGGCCGCGGACCAGCCGAGCCAGCCGGTGACCGCGACCACGTCGCCCGGCTGGGCGCCGGAGCGGGTGACGGGTTCGTGGTTGCGCAGGTCGCCGAGGGCCGTGATGGCGACGGTGATCGTCTCGCCGCGCACCACGTCCCCGCCGACCACGGCCGCGCCGGCGACCTGGCACTCGTCACGGATTCCGTCCATCAGCTCGACGGGCCAGGTGGCGGGGAGTTCGGCCGGGACCACGAGGGCGAGCAGCACCGCGGTCGGGACCGCGCCCATGGCGGCGATGTCGGCGAGGTTCTGGGCGGCGGCCTTGCGCCCCACGTCGTAGGCGGTGGACCAGTCGCGGCGGAAGTGCCGGCCCTCCAGGAGCACGTCCGTGCTGGCCACGACCCTCCGGTCGGGCGCTGCGACCACCGCGGCGTCGTCGCCCGGCCCGAGCCGGACGGCCGGGGTGGTGGTGAGCCGGGACGTCAGCTCTCTGATGAGGCCGAACTCCCCCAACTCGCCGACGGTGCCTTTCACTGCGCTCCTCCTCGGAGTATCCGGTGCTGTGATCTCGCGGTTCCCGAGGAACCGCGCGCCGCGCAGGCGGCGCAGGTCTCCCCGTGCCGTGCGGCGGCGCGGTACGGTGGCGTCTCTTCTCCCCACATGATCCTCGAAGCCGCCCTGGAGGTTCCGTGGTACAGGCGTACATCCTGATCCAGACCGAGGTCGGCAAGGCGTCGACCGTGGCCGAAGTCATCTCGAAGATCAACGGCGTGATCCAGGCCGAGGACGTGACGGGTCCCTACGACGTCATCGTCCGCGCCCAGGCCGACACCGTGGACGCGCTGGGCCGCATGGTGGTCGCCAAGGTCCAGCAGGTGGAGGGCATCACCCGGACCCTGACCTGCCCGGTCGTCCATCTGTAGCCCCTCGTATGCTCGGCCGGTGAGCACCGTCCACCCCACACGTCCCACCCGTACGCGCCGGCTGATCGCTCTGCCCGTCGCGGCCCTGCTGTGCTCGGCCGTCGCCTGCTCGGCGGCGGACGGCGCACCGGGCCCGGCGGTGCCCACCCCCTCCGCACGGCAGGCCGGGCTCTGCCGGGCGCTGCACAAGGAGTTGCCCGACACGGTGGGCGGGCTGAAGCGCCGCGCCACCGATCCCGCCTCGGACTTCACCGCCGCCTGGGGCGACGACCCGTGGATCACCCTGCGCTGCGGGGTGCCGCGTCCGCAGATCTTCAACGACGTCGCGACGCAGTCGGTGGAGATCGACGGGGTGAAGTGGGCCCCCGAGAAGCTGCCCGACGGCTCCATCCGCTGCACCACTCCCCTGCGTCCGGCGTACGTCGAGGTCACGCTGCCGGGGAAGACCGTCGGTGACAGCGGCGACATGAGCGCGCTGATCGATCTCGCCGCCGCCGTCAGGAAGGCGATCCCCGCGGACGACTCCGACGACGTCCCGGACGGCACCGGTGGTTCCGCCGCCCCGGACGCGACGGGTTCCCCGGACGCGACGGGGTCCTAGCGCAGGCCGGTCGGGCGGCGCAGCGCCGCCTGGATCAGCCGGTCCACCAGCTCCGGGTAGTCGACGCCGGACTCCTGCCACATCCGCGGGTACATGGAGATGGGCGTGAAGCCGGGCATGGTGTTGATCTCGTTGATGACGAACTCGCCGTCCTCGGTGAGGAAGAAGTCCGCGCGCACCAGGCCCTCGCAGGAGGCGGCGTCGAACGCCTGGACGGCCAGCTGCTGGACCCGGCGGGTCTCGTCCTCGGTCAGCGGCGCGGGGACGATGCCGGAGGCGGAGTCGATGTACTTGGCCTCGAAGTCGTAGAAGCCGTGGGACTCCACCGGCGGGATCTCGGCGGGCACGCTGGCGCGCGGGCCGTCCTCGAACTCCAGGACGCCGCACTCGATCTCCCGGCCGCGCAGCAGCGCCTCGACGAGGATCTTGGGGTCGTGGCGCTGGGCCTCGGCGATGGCCTCGTCCAGGCCGGAGACGTCGTCGACCTTGGTGATGCCGATGGACGAGCCGGCGCGGGCGGGCTTCACGAAGAGCGGCCAGCCGTGCTCGTCGGCGAAGTCGACGATCTTCCGGCGGGCGGCGACGGGGTCGTTCCGCCACTCGCGGGGACGGATCACCTCGTACGGGCCGACGGCCAGCCCGTAGGAGAGGAAGATCCGCTTCATGTACTCCTTGTCCTGGCCGACGGCCGAGGCGAGCACACCGGCGCCCACGTAGGGGATCCCGGCCAGGTCGAGCATGCCCTGGAGGGTGCCGTCCTCCCCGTAGGGGCCGTGCAGCATCGGGAAGACGACGTCGACCTCGCCGAGCGCCTTGGGAACGGCGCCGGGCTCGGTGTACACGACCTCGCGGTTGGCCGGGGCGACGGGCAGCACGACCTCGCCGTCGGACGATTCGGCGAGCTGGTCGACGCTCGGCAGCGCACGGTCGGTGATGGCCATGCGCTCGGGGTCGTCCGCGGTCAGCGCCCAACGGCCGTCCTGTGCAATGCCGATCGGCAGCACGTCGTACTTGGTGCGGTCGATGGCGCGCAGCACCGCGCCGGCGGTGACCACGGAGATCGCGTGCTCGGAACTGCGGCCGCCGAAGACGACCGCTACGCGCGGCTTGCGGCCAGGGCTCTGGATGGGGTTCTCGCTGCTCATATCGCGTTGAGACTACCTGGTGGTACCGCGGGTCTCAGTGCCGCTCCGCCTTGGCGCTGCGTGCCATGAGTTCCTTGAGGGCGACCATGGGCGGCTTGCCCTCGTGGACGATGCCCACGACCGTCTCCGTGATCGGCATGTCGACATGGTGCCTCCGGGCCAGATCGAGCACCGACTCGCAGGACTTGACGCCCTCCGCCGTCTGCCTGGTGACGGCGATGGTCTCGGCGAGGCTCATCCCGCGGCCGAGGTTGTGGCCGAAGGTGTTGTTGCGGGAGAGCGGGGACGAGCAGGTGGCGACGAGGTCGCCCATGCCCGCCAGCCCGGCGAAGGTGTGCGCGTCGGCGCCCATCGCCAGCCCCAGCCGGGTGGTCTCGGCCAGTCCGCGGGTGATGAGGGACGCCTTGGCGTTGTCGCCCAGGCCCATGCCGTCGGCGATGCCCACCGCGAGCGCGATGACGTTCTTGACGGCGCCGCCGAGCTCGCAGCCGACGACGTCGGTGTTGGTGTACGGGCGGAAGTACGTGGTGTGGCAGGCGGCCTGGAGGCGCTTGGCGACGTCCTCGTCGCGGCAGGCGACGACGGCGGCGGCGGGCTGCCGGGCGGCGATCTCCTTGGCCAGGTTGGGGCCGGTGAGGACGGCGACCCGGTCCGGGGAGACCCCGGCGACCTCCTCGATCGCCTCGCTCATCCGCTTGGCCGTGCCCAGTTCGATCCCCTTCATCAGGGAGACCAGCACGGTGCCGTCGGCCAGCAGGGGCGTCCATCCGGCGAGGTTGCCGCGGAGCGTCTGGGAGGGCACGGCCAGGACGGTGAACGCGGCCCCGGCGGCGGCCTCGGCGGGGTCGGTGGTGGCCCGTACGCGGGAGGGCAGCTCGACGCCGGGGAAGTAGTCCGGGTTGGCGCCCTTGTTGATGGCGTCCACGACGGCGGCGCGGCGGCCCCACATCGTCACGTCGCAGCCGGCGTCCGCGAGGATCATCGCGAAGGCGGTGCCCCAGGATCCGGTGCCGAAGACGGCGCAGCGCGTCACTTGCTGTCCTCCCGGGAAGACCCGGCCTCGCGGCGGGCGGCCGCGCGGGCCTTCTTGAGGTTGTACGGCTCGGCGGGGGCCGGCTCGTCCCGGAGCTCCGCGAGGAGTTCGGTGATCGCGGCCATGATCTTGTCGGTGACCGCGCGCAGCACCTCGGCGGTGGGCTCCTTGCCGTGGTACTCCGAGAGGTCCACGGGCGGGCCCGCCATCACCCGGAGCGTCTTGCGCGGGAGGAGCCGCAGCTTCTTCTCCCTGGCGTACGGCGGCATGGCCTCGTGGGCGCCCCACTGGGCGACCGGGACGACGGGCGCCCGGGTGAGCAGGGCGACGCGGGCGGCGCCCGTCTTGCCCTCCATGGGCCACAGCTCGGGGTCGCGGGTCAGGGTGCCCTCGGGGTAGAAGGCCACGCACTCGCCCCTGTTGATGGCGTCGACGGCGGCCCGGAAGGCGTTGGCCGCGTCGGTGCTCTCGCGGTAGACGGGGATCTGCCCGGTGCCGCGCAGCAGGGTGCCGACGAAGCCGTTGCGGAAGAGGCCGGCCTTGGCCAGGAAGCGGGGGACGCGCCCGGTGTTGTACTGGAAGTGGGCGTAGGACAGCGGGTCCAGGTACGAGTTGTGGTTGATGGCGGTGATAAAGCCGCCGTCGGCGGGGATGTGCTCCATTCCGCGCCACTCCCGCTTGAACAGAATCACGAGCGGCGGTTTTGCCAACACCGCCGTAAAGCGGTACCAGAAGCCGATTCTGTGGCGGGACACCCGTACACCCTTCTCTTGGGACCTGGAAGCTTCCGCGGGTCTGTTGCTCACCCGGGGGCCGGACAAGTGTGGCGCCAGGTACCCGGTCTGTCGAGAACACCGTAACCCCGTGCCCGTCCGCCGGACGCGGCAGGAGAGGGCGGACGGGCGGTGGCGGTGCCCGGGACGGACGCCCGGAGGGCGCGGGCAACAATGGGACCGGGACCGGGGGACGCCGGGGAAAGGTGAGGAGAGCTGCTGTGGTGGTCTGGACGCTGGTGGTGCCGCTGAAGCCGCTGGCCCGGGCCAAGAGCCGGCTCGCGGCGGCCGTGGGGACCGGTCCGCGGTCCGCGCTGGCACTGGCCTTCGCGCTGGACACGGTGGACGCGGCGCTGGCCTGCGAAGCGGTGCGGGATGTGGTGGTTGTCACCGACGACCCGCTGGCCGGGGCGGAGCTCGCGGCGGCCGGAGCCCGCACGGTGGCCGAACCGCCGGGCGGCGGCGGCCTCAACGCGGCCCTCGCGCACGGGGCGCGGACGGTGCGGGCGCACCGCCCGCATTCCGGTGTGGCGACGCTGAACGCGGATCTCCCCGCGCTGCGCCCCGGGGAACTCGGGCGGGTGCTCGAATCGGCGACGGAATTCCCCCGCGCATTTCTCGCCGACGCGGCCGGAATCGGGACGACGCTGCTGGCGGCGGCTCCCGGAATGCTTTTGGCGCCGGCGTTCGAGGGCCGCTCGCGCGCCCGGCACCGAGCGTCCGGGGCCCGGGAAATCGGACTGGCCGGGGTGGATTCCGTACGGCGGGACGTGGACACCCTCGCGGATTTGCGGGCGGCGCTGGCCCTGGGCGTGGGGCCGCGCACGGCCGCGGTCGCCGGTGCCTGGGCGGTCTGCGGGCCGCCGCGGGGGGCCGGTGGCGGTCCGGGGACGGACTAGGCTGCCGTTATGCAGGCCACCGCGTACACCTACGACCCCGAGACCCGCTGCGGAAGCGTTCTCCTCGACGACGGCACCCCGGTGCCGTTCGACGCCGAGGCGTTCGACGCGGGCGGCCTGCGGCTGTTGCGGCCCGGCCAGCGGGTGCGGATCGAGTACGCGGGCGGCGCGGAGGGCGCTCCGGGCGGCCCGGAGGAGCGCCGGGTGACGTTGGTGACGCTCCAGACGCTCTGATTTCCTCTGCTTCCCTCTGATTTCCTCTGGTTCCCGGGATGTCCTGAAGGGCTGCCCCCGGGGCGCCCTGAGGGGCTTTGAGAGGCTTGTACGAACTCCCGGGCACTTCCCGGGCCTCCAGGGGTCCGCGGCCCTCCAGGGGCCGGGCAACGGGCTTCTCGGCCCTCCCCCGCCGTCGACGCACCGCGGGCCGGGCTCCCCGGAGGGAGCCCGGCCCGGCGCGTGACGCGGTCCGCAGCGTTTTTTACTTCTTCTTGGCCGCGGTCTTCTTGGCGGTCGTCTTGCGCGCCGTGGTCTTGCGCGCAGGAGCCTTGGTCGCCGTGGCCTTCTTCGCCGGCGCGGTCTTCTTCGCCGTGGCCTTCTTGGCGGCGGTGGCCTTCTTCGCCGTCGTCGCCTTCTTCGCGGCCGCCTTGGTGGCGGTCGTGGCCTTCTTCGCCGTGGTCTTCTTGGCGGTGGTCTTCTTCGCCGCGGTGGCCTTGGTGGCGGTCGTCGCCTTCTTCGCGGTCGCCTTCTTCGCGGCCGTCTTCTTGGCGGTGGCCTTCTTGGCGGCGGCCTTGGTGGTGGTCTTGCCGCCGGAGAGGCTGCCCTTCGGCGCCTTCTTCACCGCGACCTCGCCGCCCTTCGGCAGCTTCTTCGAGCCGCTCACCAGGTCCTTGAAGCCCTGGCCCGCGCGGAAGCGGGGCACCGAGGTCTTCTTGACCCGGACGCGCTCGCCCGTCTGCGGGTTGCGGGCGTAACGGGCCGGGCGGTCGACCTTCTCGAACGAGCCGAAACCGGTGACCGAGACCCGGTCGCCGGCGACAACCGCACGGACGATCGCGTCGAGTACCGCGTCGACAGCGTCAGCGGCCTGCTGACGGCCGCCGAGCTTGTCGGCAATCGCTTCAACGAGCTGCGCCTTGTTCACGTCTTCCCCTTCGGAGACATTGCTGGAATTGTTCCAGCCTTTTCGCACGTTAGGCAGATATATACCGCAAATCAAACACGAAACGGTCTAATCACCCTTGTGCCGCAACGAACCCGACCCATCACGGAGTTCCGTCGGTGCCGCGCTCTGAAGGGAAACGGCCCTCGTCGAGGTCCTTCATCAGCCGGTCCAGACGCATTGCCGCGCCTGAGAGATCGTGCTTCGCCACGGCCGTGATGGCCAGCAGCTTCCGGGACAGCGCCATCCGTACGCCCTCCGGGACTTGCAGTGTGCGCACCCGGAGGTGCGCTTCCTTGAGTTGGTCGGCGACGAGCCGGTAGAGCCCGAGTTGGCTGTCGCGTTCCATGCACCGATTGTGCCATCTGAGGCGAGTTGTCGCCTCACGGGGCCTCAACAACGCGATGCGCCCCCTGTCCGAAGACAGGGGGCGCATCATGCCAAACCTGGGGTGAACAGCGGAAATCGAGGGTCGGTCCGGGGCCCGCGCGCTGGGCCGAACGGGCGTGAAAACCCGCCTCAGACCAGGGCCGTGGACGGCTTGTGGGACGGCCGGCGGGCCTCGAAGGCGGCGATGGCGGCGTCGTGCCGGAGGGTCAGCGCGATGTCGTCCAGCCCCTCCAGCAACCGTCGCCGGGCGTCGTCGTCAAGGGTGAAATCAGCCGTGATGCCCTCGGCCCGGACCTGACGGCCGACGAGGTCCACGGTCACCTCCGCCGACGGGTCCGCCTCCGTCAGCTCCCACAGCCGCTCGACGGTCTCCTGGGGCAGGACGACCGTCAGCAGACCGTTCTTGAGCGAGTTCCCACGGAAGATGTCCGCGAAACGGGAGGAGACGACGGCCTTGAAGCCGAAGTTCTGGAGCGCCCAGACCGCGTGCTCGCGGGAGGAGCCGGTGCCGAAGTCGGGTCCGGCGACCAGGACCGAGGCGCCCGCGCGCTCGGGCCGGTTGAGAACGAACCCCGGATCCTTGCGCCACGCCTCGAAGAGCCCGTCCTCGAAACCGTCGCGGGTGACCTTCTTCAGCCAGTGCGCCGGGATGATCTGGTCGGTGTCCACGTTGCTGCGGCGCAGCGGGACGGCCCGGCCGGTGTGTGCGGTGAAAGCTTCCATCTGCTGCTCTTCCCTCGCTGGGTGGAGTGCTGGGGTAGGGTGCCCTGCGCCGTCAGGCGACCAGAACGGGGCCGGTCGGGAGGTCGGCCGGGGAGGCCAGCCGGCCGAGCACCGCGGTGGCGGCGGCGACCTGGGGCGAGACCAGATGCGTCCGGCCGCCCTTCCCCTGCCTGCCCTCGAAGTTGCGGTTGGAGGTGGATGCCGACCGCTCGCCCGGCGCCAGTTGGTCGGGGTTCATCCCCAGGCACATCGAGCAGCCCGCGTGCCGCCATTCGGCCCCCGCCGCGGTGAACACCGTGTCGAGCCCCTCCTCGACGGCCTGCAGCGCCACCCGGACGGACCCCGGGACGACCAGCATCCGCACCCCGTCGGCGACCGCGCGGCCGCGCAGGACGTCCGCGGCGGCGCGCAGGTCCTCGATCCGGCCGTTGGTGCAGGAGCCCACGAAAACGGTGTCCACCGAGATGTCGCGGAGCGCCTGACCTGCCGTCAACCCCATGTACTCCAGGGCACGTTCGGCGGCCGAGCGCTCCGATGCGTCCTCGTACGAAGCGGGGTCGGGGACCGCCGCCGACAGGGGGGCGCCCTGCCCCGGATTGGTGCCCCAGGTGACGAACGGGGACAGCGTGGAGGCGTCGATGACGACCTCGCGGTCGAAGACGGCGTCGTCGTCGGTGCGCAGGGTGCGCCAGTGGGCGACGGCGGCGTCCCAGTCGGCGCCCCGGGGGGCGTGCGGCCGGTCCTTGAGGTAGGCGAAGGTGGTCTCGTCCGGGGCGATCATGCCGGCCCGGGCGCCCGCCTCGATGGACATGTTGCAGACGGTCATCCGGGCCTCCATCGAGAGCTTCTCGACGGCGGACCCGCGGTACTCGATGACGTGCCCCTGCCCGCCGCCGGTGCCGATCTCCGCGATGACGGCCAGGATCAGGTCCTTGGCGGTGACGCCCTCGGGCAGTTCGCCCTCGACCGTGACGGCCATGGTCCTGAAGGGCGCCATCGGCAGCGTCTGGGTGGCCAGGACGTGCTCGACCTGGCTGGTGCCGATGCCGAAGGCGAGCGCGCCGAACGCGCCATGGGTGGAGGTGTGGCTGTCGCCGCAGACGACGGTGGTGCCGGGCTGGGTCAGTCCCAGCTGCGGTCCCACCACGTGGACGACGCCCTGGTCCACGTCCCCGAGCGGATGGAGCCTGACCCCGAACTCCGCGCAGTTGCGGCGGAGGGTCTCCAGCTGGACCCGGGAGACGGGGTCCGCGATGGGTTTGTCGATGTCGAGGGTGGGGGTGTTGTGGTCCTCGGTGGCGATGGTCAGGTCGGTCCTGCGCACCGGGCGCCCGGCCTGGCGGAGGCCGTCGAACGCCTGCGGGCTGGTGACCTCGTGCAGCAGGTGCAGGTCGATGTAGAGGAGGTCGGGCTCGCCCTCGGCGCGCACGACGACGTGGTCGTCCCAGACCTTCTCCGCCAGTGTTCGTCCCATCGCTGTCCCTCCGGTTCGGGTGCCGTGAGTACAGGTTGGCGCCTCCCGGGAAAACGTGAACTTGCGTTTCATAGTGTGAGACGCGAGTATCGTTGCATGGACAATTCTGGCGGCGCCTCTAGCGGAGTGGGCGTTCTCGACAAGGCGGCTCTGGTACTGAGCGCCCTGGAGTCCGGCCCGGCGACGCTCGCCGGGCTGGTCACGGCCACCGGGCTGGCGCGCCCGACCGCGCACCGGCTCGCGGTGGCCCTGGAGCACCACCGGATGGTGGCGCGCGACATGCAGGGCCGCTTCATCCTCGGCCCCCGGCTGAGCGAGCTCGCGGCGGCGGCGGGCGAGGACCGGCTGCTCGCCACGGCGGGCCCGGTGCTCACGCACCTGCGGGACGTCACGGGCGAGAGCGCCCAGCTCTATCGCCGCCAGGGCGACATGCGCATCTGCGTGGCCGCCGCGGAACGGCTGTCCGGACTGCGGGACACCGTGCCCGTCGGCTCCACCCTGCCCATGAAGGCCGGATCCGCCGCCCAGGTCCTCATGGCCTGGGAGGAGCCGGAGCGGCTGCACCGCGGCCTCCAGGGCGCGCGCTTCACCGCGACGGCCCTCTCCGGCGTGCGGCGCCGCGGCTGGGCCCAGTCGATCGGCGAGCGCGAGCCGGGCGTCGCCTCGGTGTCGGCGCCCGTGCGCGGGCCGTCCAACCGGGTGGTGGCGGCGGTGTCGGTGTCCGGGCCGATCGAGCGGCTCACTCGGCATCCTGGGCGGATGCATGCGCAGGCGGTGCTGGATGCGGCGGTTCGGCTGACGGAGGCGCTACGGCGGAACGGCTGACGCCGGTGGGTGCCCCGGTCCCGCCCTTTCACCGTTTCCGCGGGAGGGCCCGCATCCCCCGTGAAAGCACCTTCGGTGCTTGTCCTCAAACGCCGGACGGGCTGAATAGCCCGTCCGGCGTTTGAGGACTGGGGGTACCCCCTCTGGGGGAGCGCGCAGCGCGCTTCTGGGGGTGCGGGGGCTTGCCCCCGCGGAAACGGTGAAAGGGCGGGACCGGGGCACCCCTACCCCGCCCCCGCCAGCCGCAGGCCAGGCGTCCGGTCCCACCCGATGAGCGTGATGACCTGCGACAGGTGTGGCGCGAGCCCGGCCAGTTCGACGGCGCGATGCCGAGCCGCGCGGGCCCGGGCGAACCCCATGAGCAGCCGGAGGCCACCGAGGTCGAGGAACTCGACGCCGGACATCTCCAGGAGGACGTCCGCCCGCACAGCGGCCACCGAGCGCAGAGCATCCCGCAGCTGCCGGTGCGAGCAGACGTCGACCACGCCCTCCAGGCGGAGCCCCTGCGGGCGGTAGGTGCGGGCGACGACCAGCTCGGCGGCCCTGACCAGGGGATCGGCCTCGACGCTGCGGGAGTGGACGGACGCGAAGGCGTCCAGGGCACCGGGGCCGCAGCGCCGGACGTCGTACTGGCAGACGGTGAGCGCCTGGCCGGAGCCGAACTCCTCGCCCAGCAGGGTCTCGTACCGCAGCAGCCGGTGCACGTCCCCCTCGTCGCGCAGGGCGGCACACAGCTCTCCCGCGACCCGCAGCGCACGGAACCCCTCGGCGCGCGAGCGGGCCGCGGCGCCGCGTAAGTGGCCCAGCAGGGCGGCGGGCTCCAATGCCCCGGTGCCGGTGAGGAATTCGGTCAGGGCCACCACCTCCACGCCGCCGTCGCGCGGGAGCGGCAGGCGGCACCGGTCCAGCGGGCCGGCGGGGTCGCGGGGGTCCCGGCGGCCGGCCAGGTAGAGGATCTTGTCCCGGGCGTCCAGGCCGCAGCGGACGAAGTCGCGCAGGACCGAGGTCCGCTCCTCCTCGGACGCGAAGAGCAGGCAGACATGGTCACCGGGCCGGAGATCACCGACATGCACCCGGCGGAGTGCGCCACGAGGAGGGACCATGCGGGGAATTATGGCGACGGCACCCCGGCCCGAGAAGGGCGCGCGGCGGAACAAGAAATGCCCCCCGCCAATGCGGAGGGCATTTCCTCATATGTACCCCCGACCGGATTCGAACCGGCGCTACCGCCTTGAGAGGGCGGCGTGCTAGGCCGCTACACAACGGGGGCTTGCATTTGCAGACTCGGAAGTCATGCGCTGGGCTACCAGGACTCGAACCTAGACTAAATGAACCAGAATCACTCGTGCTGCCAATTACACCATAGCCCATGGTGTCAACCAGTACCCCCGACCGGATTCGAACCGGCGCTACCGCCTTGAGAGGGCGGCGTGCTAGGCCGCTACACAACGGGGGCCCTAGCGATCCTTCGACATCGCCTCCGGGCTTTCCCGGATGGTGACGGATTCAGGATCAGTACCCCCGACCGGATTCGAACCGGCGCTACCGCCTTGAGAGGGCGGCGTGCTAGGCCGCTACACAACGGGGGCCCTAGCGATCCTTCGACATCGCCTCCGGGCTTTCCCGGATGGTGACGGATTCAGGATCAGTACCCCCGACCGGATTCGAACCGGCGCTACCGCCTTGAGAGGGCGGCGTGCTAGGCCGCTACACAACGGGGGCTAGTCACTGCGTTTTTCCAAGAGAAATCATAAGGCAATTCGAAGGAATTCCGTTAATTCTCTTGCTGGGGTACCAGGACTCGAACCTAGACTAAGTGAACCAGAATCACTCGTGCTGCCAATTACACCATACCCCACCAGAACTCGACCCCCGCGAAGGGGTCTTGCTCGGGCTCGCGCCTCCCGCTCCGGCCTCTCGGCCCTCTCGGGCGGCGCAGGAAGAACATTACCCGAAGGTGGACGGGGCACCAAAATCGATAACGGGGTCCAGCAGCCCCGGCAGCTCATGCAGGCCCCGGATCCGCCGCACACCGTCGGGCAGGGCGGCCGGCGGCTCCGTGCCCGTACGGTCCAGCCATACGCCCAGGAGCCCCGCCTCGCACGCTCCCACGGCGTCGGTCTCCAGCTCGTCGCCGACGTAGAGCACCTCGGCCGGGGGCAGTCCGAGCGCCGCGCAGGCGGCCAGGAACGCCTCGGGCTCGGGCTTGGCGCAGCCCAGCTCGTCCGCGCACAGCAGGTGCTCGAAGTGCCCGCGCACGCCCAGCGTGGTCAGCTTGCGCCGCTGGGCGACGGCGGCGGCGTTGGAGAGCACCGCCTGCCGGAAGTGCGGTGCGACGGTGTCGAGGGCGGGCCGGGCGTCCGGGAACAGCGTCCACGCCGCCTCGTAGTGGCGCGTGTACCGGCCGAACCAGGCGTCGGCCTCGGCGGCGGTGAGCAGCGGGGCGTCCAGGAAGACCCGGACCCGCTCCCTGCGGTGCTCCCGGAAGTCGATCTCCCCGGCGCGGAAGCGGGCGAACTGCTCCCGCCAGATCTCGCGCCAGAGCCCGAAGGCCTGGTCAGGTGGGCCGTACCGGTCCGTCAGCCCCTCGGCCTCCAGGTGGCGCCGTACGCCGGCCCGGTCGGAGCCGGTGTAGTCGAAGAGCGTGTCGTCGATGTCCCAGAGGACGGCGCGGATCGGCACGCCCCCGACGGTACCGGGAACGCGCGGGGCCCGGAAGCCGGGTGGCTTCCGGGCCCGTGGGCGGGCGGGTGCTACGCGGCGAGCCTCGCCAGCGCGGCGTCGACGCGCTCCAGCGTGCGCTCCCGGCCGAGGACCTCCAGGGACTCGAAGAGCGGGAGGCCGACCGTGCGGCCGGTGACGGCCACCCGGACGGGGGCCTGGGCCTTGCCGAGCTTCAGTCCGTGCTCCTCGCCGGCGGCGACGACGGCGGCCTTGAGGGCCTCGGCGTTCCAGTCGGCGGCGGCCAGCTTCTCGCGGGCGGTGCGGAGCAGGGCGTCGGAGCCCTCCTTCATGGCCTTGGTCCAGGACGCCTCGTCCTCCACCGGCCGGTCGAGGAAGAGGAAGTCGACGTTGGCCGTGATGTCGGAGAGGACCGTGAGGCGGGTCTGGGCCAGCGGGGCCAGCTCCGCGAAGGCGGCGGCGTCGAACGCCTCGGGCGCCCAGGGGGCGTGCGGGGCGCGCAGCCAGGGCTCGCAGGCCGCGACGAAGTCCTTGACGTCCAGCCGGCGGATGTGGTCGGCGTTGATCGCCTCGGCCTTCTTGAGGTCGAAGCGGGCCGGGTTGGCGTTGACGTCCTTGATGTCGAAGGCCGCGACCATCTCGTCCATCGAGAAGATGTCCTGGTCGGCCGAGAGCGACCAGCCGAGCAGGGAGAGGTAGTTGAGCAGGCCCTCGGGCAGGAAGCCGCGCTCCCGGTAGAGGTTGAGGGAGGACTGCGGGTCGCGCTTGGAGAGCTTCTTGTTGCCCTCGCCCATGACGTACGGCAGGTGGCCGAACTCCGGGACGGCCTTGGCGACGCCCAGCTCGATCAGCGCCTTGTAGAGGGCGATCTGGCGCGGGGTGGAGGACAGCAGGTCCTCGCCGCGCAGCACGTGGGTGATCTCCATCAGCGCGTCGTCGACGGGGTTGACGAGCGTGTAGAGGGGCGCGCCGTTGGCCCGGACGATGCCGAAGTCGGGCACGTTCTCCGGGGTGAAGGTGAGCTCGCCGCGGACCAGGTCGGTGAAGGTGATGGGCTCGTCGGGCATCCGGAAGCGGACGATCGACGCGCGGCCCTCGGCCTCGTAGGCGGCCTTCTCCTCGGCGGTCAGGACGCGGCACTTGCCGTCGTAGCCGGACGGCTTCCCGGCGGCCCGGGCGGCCTCGCGGCGCGCGTCGAGCTCCTCGGTGGTGCAGTAGCAGTGGTACGCGTGGCCGGCGTCGAGGAGCTTGGCCGCGACGTCGCGGTAGAGGTCCATGCGCTGCGACTGGCGGTAGGGCGCGTGGGGGCCGCCGACCTCGGGGCCCTCGTCCCAGTCGAAGCCCAGCCAGCGCATCGCGCCGAGGAGCTGCTCGTACGACTCCTCGGAGTCGCGGGCCGCGTCGGTGTCCTCGATGCGGAAGACCAGGGTGCCGCCGTGGTGGCGGGCGAACGCCCAGTTGAAGAGGGCGGTGCGGACCAGGCCCACGTGGGGGTTGCCGGTCGGCGAGGGACAGAAACGTACGCGGACGTTCGCGTTAGCCACGCTTGATCACCTTGTTGGTGAGAGTGCCGATGCCTTCGATGGTGACGGCGACCTCGTCGCCGTCGTGCAGGGGTCCGACCCCGGCCGGGGTGCCGGTGAGGATGACGTCGCCGGGGAGCAGCGTCATGGCCTCGGAGATGTGGACGACGATCTCCTCGACGGAGCGCAGCATCTGCGCCGTGCGGCCGCTCTGCCGCAGTTCGCCGTTGACGGTGCAGGTGATCGCGAGGTCGGCCGGGTCGGCCTCGGTCTCGATCCAGGGGCCGAGCGGGCAGGAGGAGTCGAAGCCCTTGGCCCGGGCCCACTGCTTCTCGCGCTGCTGGACGTCGCGCGCGGTGACGTCGTTGGCGCAGGTGTAGCCCAGGATGACGTCCTTGACGCGCTCGCGCGGCACCTCGCGGCACATGCGGCCGATGACGACGGCGAGCTCGGCCTCGTGGTGGAGGTCGCTGCTGAAGGACGGGTGCACGATGGGGTCACCGGGGCCGACGACCGAGGTGGACGGCTTGAAGAAGGCGACGGGGACCTCGGGGACCTCGTTGCCCAGCTCCGCGGCGTGCTCGGCGTAGTTGCGGCCGATGGCGACGACCTTGCTGGGCAGGACGGGCGGGAGCAGGCGGACCTTGCTCAGCGGGACCTTGGTTCCGGAGCGTTCGAAGTCGCCGTAGGGGATGCCCTTGATGATGTCGAGGACGGGACCGCCCTCCACGGAGGCGTCCCCCTCGACCACGCCGTAGCCGACGTTGCCGTCGATGGAGAATCTGGCGATGCGCACGGGAAGCTGAGCCCCTCACTGGTCCGGCCGGAGTCTGACGCTCCAGGCTATCGCGGGGCCTCCGCGCGCCCCGTGCGCAGCGTGCTCCCGGGTGGACCGGCCGTACGGGGGCCGGTCCCGGCCCGTCAGTCGCGGACGGCCGTCGCGGGGGCGGTCATGAGGATCGTGCGGCGCGGGTTCGCGGTGACCGTGGGCAGCTCGGCCGCGTGCTCCGGGCGCTCGGCCGCGAAGAGCGGCGCGGCGTCGTCGAGGTGCGCGAGCGTGGTGCGGCGCGGGTTGGCGGTCTTCCGGGCGGGGGTGGTGGTCTTCACTGTGCGGTTGCCTCGCGTTGTCTCTGAGTGGTCGTCGCGTCTGCGCAAAGGTCCAGGCTAGGCGCGCCTTTCCCCGTCCCGCAGAGTGAGATGCGGGGTGTCACCTGTGAGTTTCCTCACGAAGCTCGTGATAAATGCCGCATAACGGTCGCGATCTTCGCTGTCATGAAACGGACATTGCGGGGCTGAAGCTGACGTTCCGCTCCTGATCATGGCGACTGGGACACGGGGCGCGGAGGGGCGGGATGCGACGCATTCGCCCCCGTACGTCCGGATTGACGGGAGTCCATGGTCCACACAGAGCTACCGTGACGGCTACGTTCGGTGACCGATGGACGGCCGGGTGCACCGGCCTTGTTGGGGGATCCGGCACTGTGCTGGAATTCCACGGACCGCCAGGGGGGCATCGCGGTCCCCCCACGACTCGACACCGTTCCTCCGTTCATCCGGAGGGACGCCTGGTCCAGAGGTTGCGACGCTAGTGCAGGGACGTTTCAAGAGGGATGGCAGCGCTGCGGCGGAGCCGGAGCCGCACGGTCCGGTGGCGGCCGGAGGCCCCGGCGCGCCCGCCGACGCGCCGAACGGCGGCGAGCCCGCCGAACGGCCGAAGGCGAAGGGCCCCAGCGGGCCGGGCTCACGAATAGCCCTGCGCAACTGGCGAATCAGTACCCGTCTGGTCTCCCTGCTCGCCCTGCCCGTCGTCGCGGCGACGACGCTGGGTGCGATGCGTATCGACACCTCGCTGAAGAACGTCGATCAGCTCGATCACATGAAGCTGCTGACCGACATGACCAGCGCGGCGACCCAGCTCGCCAACGCCCTCCAGGAGGAGCGCGACAAGTCCGCCGGTCCGCTGATCAAGAAGGACGACAAGAACGACGCCGTCGTCTCGTCGCGGCAGCGGACCGACCGGGAGATCCAGGAGTTCAAGGACCTCACCAAGCGGGTCCAGCCGGACGACAAGACCATGGTCGGGGTCGGCACCACCCTGGTGGACATCAGCAAGCAGCTGGATGCCATCAAGGAGGCCCGGAACGACGCGTACCGGAACCCCGAGTCCATCTCGCGGACCATCGACAGCTACGACGCCCTGGTCAACTCGCTGCTCGCGCTCTCCCAGGACATGGCGCAGGCGTCCAGCAACAGCGAGATGATCTCCGCCACCCGCGCCCTGGCGACGTTCTCGTCCGCCAAGGAGTACGCCTCCATGCAGCGCGCGCTCATCAGCGCCGCGCTCGCCCGTCCCACGCCCGAGCTCTCCCCGAACGACCGCCTCTTCGGCCAGGCCGTGTTCGGCAAGGAGAGCCAGGCGATGAAGCGCTTCATCAACATCCACGGGGACGGGGATCCGGAGCTGCTGCAGTCGCTCAACGGCGGCAACTACGAGATGTCCCAGGCGAACACCTACGCCGAGCGTGTGCTGATCAAGGGTGACGGCCTCAAGAGCGGCGACACGGTCAGCTACCAGGACTGGTACGACCGGGACAGCACCAAGATCCAGGAAATGATCAAGATCGAGGACACGCTGCTCAGCGACATGCAGCAGAAGGCCCTCGAACTCCGTGAGGACGCCCAGCAGGAGGCCTACCTCAACGGTGCGCTGATCATCCTGGTCCTCGGCATCTCGCTGGTCGGCGCCTTCGTCGTGGCCCGGTCCATGGTGCGCTCGCTGCGCCGGCTCCAGGACACCGCGCAGAAGGTCGCCCAGGACCGCCTGCCCGAGCTGGTCAAGCAGCTCTCGGAGAGCGACCCGCAGGACGTGGACACCTCCGTGGAGTCAGTCGGTGTGCACAGCCGGGACGAGATCGGCCAGGTGGCCGCGGCCTTCGACGACGTGCACCGCGAGGCGGTCCGGCTGGCCGCCGAGCAGGCCCTCCTCCGGGGCAACGTCAACGCGATGTTTACCAACCTCTCGCGCCGTTCCCAGGGCCTCATCCAGCGTCAGCTCTCGCTCATCTCCGAACTGGAGTCCCGCGAGGCCGACCCGGACCAGCTGTCCTCGCTCTTCAAGCTCGACCACCTCGCGACCCGTATGCGCCGGAACGGTGAGAACCTCCTCGTTCTCGCCGGTGAGGAGCCCGGCCGACGGTGGACCCGCCCGGTGCCCCTCGTCGACGTGCTCCGTGCCGCCGCGTCCGAGGTGGAGCAGTACGAGCGCATCGAACTCACCGGTGTGCCGCCGACCGAGGTCGCCGGCCGCGTCGTCAACGACCTCGTGCACCTCCTCGCCGAGCTGCTGGAGAACGCGACGTCGTTCTCCTCGCCGCAGACCAAGGTCAAGGTCACCGGCCACGCGCTGCCGGACGGCCGTGTGCTGGTCGAGATCCACGACACCGGCATCGGCCTGTCCCAGGAGGACCTGGCCGCGATCAACGAGCGGCTCGCCAGCCCGCCGACCGTGGACGTCTCGGTCTCCCGGCGCATGGGTCTGTTCGTGGTCGGCCGTCTGTCCCTGCGACACGGCATCCGCATCCAGCTCCGTCCGTCGGACTCCGGCGGCACCACCGCGCTCGTCATGCTCCCGGTCGACGTCGCCCAGGGCGGCAAGAAGCCCGCTCCCGGCGCCCCGGCCGGCACCCCCGGGATCCCCGGTGGCGGCATGCCGCCCGGTCTGCCCGGTACGGGAACCCCCGGCGGCGGCAAGGGCATGCCCGGCCTGCCCGGTGGTCCCGGCGGCGCCCCGCAGCAGGCGGACCGCACCCGCCAGCAGCTGCCGCCCAAGGGCCCCCGCCCGCCCGCCGCTCCGTCCCGCACCGGCGGCCTGACCGGGAGCGGTCTGCCGACGCGCGTCCCGGGCAGCACTCCGGGCGCGGGTGCCCCGACCGGCGGCCCCAGCCTCTTCGACGCCTCGCCGCCCAGCGACTTCCCCTCCGGCGGCAAGGGCGCCCCGGCCGCCGACGGCCGTCCGGGCCTCCCGCCGCGCGGCAAGCGGCCCGCCGTGATCGCCCCCGTGGGCAACGGCCGCCGCCCGCAGCTCCCCAAGCGCGACGGCGGTGGCCCCGCCGATCTGCCCGTCCGCGGCGGCAAGGGCAACGACCTCCCGGCCCGCGGCGGCGACGGGAACGGGCTGCCCACCCGCGGCGGCGACCGGAACGAGCTCCCCACCCGCGGTGGCGACGGGAACGGACTCCCCACCCGCGGCGGCGACGGGAACGGACTCCCCACCCGCGGCGGCGGCGCGCCGTCCGGCCTGCCGACGCGCGGCAGTGGCCCCGCGGACCTGCCCGTCCGCGGCGGCAAGGGGAACGACCTCCCGGCCCGCGGCGGTGGCAACGACCTGCCCACGCGCGGCGGTGGCGGGACCGAGCGCCCCACGGGCGAGCCGTCGGCCCGCCCGGCGCCGAGCTGGGGCAACGACCGTTCGCCCGCGCCCGCCGCGCCGGCCGACGACTGGCCGCTGGCCTCGGACGGCTCCTCGCGCGCCGCGCAGGACACTCCGCGCGGCCACGACAGCGCCGACAGCGCGGAGAGCACCGCGGCCTTCCCGGCCCTCGACCGGTCCGGAAACCCCTCCGCCACCGGCCAGTTCCCGCAGCTCACGCCCGTTCCGGAGCCCGAGAGCAGCAGCACGGGCCGCCACGCCCTGCCCGCCGCCCCCGGCGACACCGGGCAGTTCGCCCGCCCCCGGACCGACGGAGCCGCGGACGGTCCGGGTACCACCGGGCAGTTCCCGCGCCTCGCGCCCGTTCCCGAGCCGGAGAGCAGCAGCACCGGCCGGCACGCCCTGCCCGCCGTCCCGGCGGCCGGCGACCCCGCCGACACCGCCGCCTTCCCGCACCTCGCCCCCGTGCCGGAGCCCGAGGGCGACGCCGCCGGGCGGATCGTTCCGCCCGGCGGGACCGGCCGGTTCGGGCAGCGGGACGCCGGGCAGGAGACGACGCCGCTCTTCCAGGAGCTGGAGTCGCACTGGTTCCGCGACCAGGAGGAGGCCCGCGACCGTGCGGCGGAGCCGGCGGCGGAGGCGCCCCGCGACCTGCCCCGGCGCGAGCCGCGCGGGACGCTGCGCCCCGAGGCCGCGGCACCTTCGGCCCCCACGGCCCCTGAAGCCCCCGAAGCCCCTCTGTCAACGGCCCAGACCCCGCTGCCGGACTGGCGCGAGTCCCCGAACGACGAGCGCTGGCGCCGGGCCGAGCAGGTCCGCGAGCCCGCCGCGGGCGGCACCACCTCGTCGGGTCTCCCCCGCCGGGTGCCCCGTGCCAACCTCGTGGAGGGCACGGCCCAGCAGCAGTCCCTGCCGGCCGGTCCGCAGGTCTCGCGTGCGCCCCAGGACGTGCGCGGCCGGCTGACCAACCTCCGTCGGGGCATCCAGCAAGGACGTCAGGCCGGCACCAGTTCGGCCACCGGTAGCCACAACGTTGGCCCCACCTACCAGCAGGAGCGTTAGTTGAGTCCGATGAGCCAGGCGGCGCAGAATCTGAACTGGTTGATCACCAACTTCGTGGAGAGCACCCCGGGGGTGTCCCACACGGTGGTGGTGTCCGCCGACGGACTTCTGCTGGCCATGTCCGAAGGGTTCCCCCGGGACCGCGCGGACCAGCTGGCAGCGGTGGCCTCTGGCCTGACCTCCCTGACGGCCGGCGCGTCCCGCATCTTCGAGGGCGGCGCGGTCAACCAGACGGTGGTGGAGATGGAGCGCGGCTTCCTCTTCATCATGTCCATCTCGGACGGCTCCTCACTGGCCGTACTGGCGCACCCGGAGTGCGACATCGGCCTCGTGGGCTACGAGATGGCCCTGCTGGTCGACCGCGCGGGCACCGTACTGACGCCCGACCTCCGCGCCGAACTGCAGGGAAGCCTGCTGAACTGACCGTACACACACCGCAAATCCCGTCCGACCGTACGGCCGAAAGCTCCCACCGGCCCCCGCTCGACGGCATCATTGCCTTCCTGCTGTCCCGCCCGGAGGATTCATGACCCCGCCCGTCTCGCCCGGCCCGTACGGCGCCTCGCACCACATGCCGTACGGGAGTGAAGGCGACCAGCCCCTGGTCCGTCCCTACGCCATGACGGGCGGCCGGACCCGGCCGCGCTACCAGCTCGCCATCGAGGCACTGGTCAGCTCGACCGCCGATCCGTCGCAGCTGGGGAACCTGCTTCCCGAGCACCAGCGGATCTGCCACCTCTGCCGTGAGGTGAAGTCGGTCGCGGAGGTCTCCGCGCTGCTGAACATGCCGCTCGGCGTGGCGCGGATCCTGGTCGCCGACCTGGCGGAAGCGGGCATGGTGGCGATCCATCAGCCGGGTGGCGGCGGCGAGACCGGCGGAACGCCGGATGTGACACTGCTCGAAAGGGTGCTCAGTGGACTTCGGAAGCTCTAGCGGGAACGCCGGCCGCTCCACGACCTCCGCGAAGATCGTGGTGGCCGGTGGTTTCGGCGTGGGGAAGACCACGTTCGTCGGCGCGGTCTCGGAGATCAGCCCGCTGCGCACCGAGGCCGTGATGACGTCCGCGTCGGCGGGCATCGACGACCTGAGCCACGTTCAGGACAAGACGACCACGACCGTGGCGATGGACTTCGGCCGCATCACGCTGGACGACGACCTGATCCTCTATCTGTTCGGCACGCCCGGACAGGACCGGTTCTGGTTCATGTGGGACGACCTGGTCCGCGGTGCCATCGGTGCCGTCGTCCTGGTCGACACCCGCCGTCTCGCCGACTGCTTCCCCGCCGTCGACTACTTCGAGAACAGCGGCCTGCCCTTCGTCATCGCCCTCAACGGCTTCAACGGAGAGCAGCCCTACGGTCCCGAAGAGGTGCGCGAGGCGCTGCAGATCGGGCCCGACGCGCCGATCATCACCACCGACGCGCGGCACAGGAACGAGGCCAAGAGCGCGCTCATCACTCTCGTCGAGCACGCCCTCATGGCGCGGCTGAAGTAACCGGCGGGGGCGGGCGGCCGTGGAACGGACCACGGACCGCCCCCGGGGTTCATAACGTTTCGACAGAGAATTGACCGGCCTTCGACAGGCAAGTCACCACACGCCGCATCCGCCCGGTTCCGCTCCGCGCATGATTCACCCGCCTTTTGGCGCCGCTCGCTCTTAATGCCCGTTTTATGTCGGGCACTTTCCCCCGGCCGCCGGCTCTGCCCACTGTTTGGAACGCACCTGTCCGGCGTGCTGGAATTTCCCGCACTGGGCCGTCGTGGCCCAGCCGAAAGACGGCACGACGACAAGTGCCGACGCCGAGAGGTTGTTGGACGAGTGAGGCGAAGAAAGACGGGCACCGCGCAGCAGTCGGGAAACGCGCGGGGCAACTTCACACCGCCGTCGCAGGCCGCGGTGCTGACCTCCGACGTTCCCCGGGCCACCCCCGACGCGCCTCCGGGCGGCGGCGGGCGGTTCTCTCCCCGCAACTGGCGGGTGGCCACCCGCCTGAACGCGATCCTGCTGATCCCGGTGCTGGTCGCCCTCGTCTTCGGTGGCCTCGGCATCAAGAAGTCGGTCGACACCTGGCTGGAGGCCGAGGACGCGGCGGACACCGCCCGCGTCGTACGGGCCGCCGCCGACTACGCCCACGCGGTCGTCGACGAGCGTGACGTCAGCGTCATCCCGCTGCTGAACCACGACAAGGACGACGAGGACGTCAAGAAGGCGCGGGAGGCGACGGATTCCGCCCGCGCGGCCTTCGACAAGTCCGTCGAGCGGATGCCGGACACCCCCAGCCTCGAACGCCGGCTGAAGGCCGTGCGCGAGGCAGAGTCGAAGCTCCCGCAGATCCGGAAGACCGCCTATACGTCCGTGGACGCCAAGACCGAGGACGCGTACGGCTCCATCCAGCGGCCGCTGATGGCGTTCACCAACGAACTCGGCTACGGCACCGGCACCGGCAACAGCACCGTCACCTCGTACGGCCGCATGGTCTACGCCGTCTCGCTGGCGAAGGCCGCCGAGTCGCTCCAGCGTTCCATGGGCACGCACCTGCTGGCCAAGCCGAACATGCCCGGCCAGGACCGGCTGTACCTGCTGACCTCGTTCGCCTCGTACAACTTCCTCGAGTACATCGCCTCCGACGAGTACAAGACCGGTGGCACCAAGGAGGACATCGACCGCCTGGCGAAGACGATGGAGGAGAAGGCGCAGGTCGAGAAGCAGGACAAGATGGCCCAGGCCATCCTGACCGGCGAGACCGGTGCGCCGCTGAAGGCCGCCGGTGCCACCAAGGAGTCCTGGTACACCACGGCCACGGGCAAGTTCGAGGCCTACCGGGCCGTCGAGCAGCACCTGGCCGACCACGCGGTGAACGAGGCCTCGAAGATCGCCTCCAACGCCCGCCAGGACGCCATCGTCAACTCGTCGATCATGATCGTCGCGCTGCTGATCGCGTTCTTCGTCGCCGGGCGCATCGCCCGCTCGATGAGCCGCAGCATGCGCCGTCTGCGCGGTGCCGCCTTCGAGGTCGCCGAGCAGCGGCTGCCGGCCCTGGTCGACCAGCTCTCGCGCACCGAGCCGGGCCGGATCGACACCCGGGTGCAGCCCATCCCGATCGACACCAAGGACGAGATCGGCGAGGTCGCCCGCGCCTTCGACCAGGTGCACCGGGAGGCCGTCCGGCTCGCCGCCGAGCAGGCGATGCTCCGGGGCAACGTCAACGCGATCTTCACCAACCTCTCCCGCCGCAACCAGAGCCTGATCGAGGGCCAGCTGGAGCTCATCACCGGGCTGGAGAACAACGAGGCCGACCCGGACCAGCTGGAGAACCTCTTCCGCCTGGACCACCTGGCCACCCGTATGCGCCGCAACGGCGAGAACCTCCTCATCCTCGCGGGCGAGGAGCCCGGCCGCCGCTGGGACCAGCCGATCCCGCTGGTGGACGTGTTGCGCGCGGCCTCCTCCGAGGTGGAGGCGTACGAGCGCATCGAGCTGAGCGGTATCTCGGAGGCCGAGATCCACGGCCTGGCCGTGACCGACCTCGTCCACCTGCTCGCCGAGCTGCTGGAGAACGCGACCACGTTCTCCTCCCCGCACACCAAGGTCCGCGTCACCGCGACCCGGCTGCCCGACGGCCGGGTGATGGTCGAGATCCACGACAAGGGCATCGGGCTCACCCCCGAGGACTTCGCGGACATCAACCACAAGCTGGCCAACCCGCCGACCGTGGACGCCACGGTCTCCCAGCGGATGGGTCTCTTCGTGGTCGGCCGGCTGGCCATGCGGCACGGCATCCGCGTCCAGCTGCGCCCCTCGGGCGAGCAGGCCGGCACCACATCGCTGGTCATGCTCCCGGACGCCATCACCCATGGTGGCGGTGGCGAGGACGAGCAGGCGGGCGACGACTTCACCGTCTCCCGGATCGTCCCCGAGCAGCAGGCCGGTGCCGTGGGCGCGGGCGGTCTCCGCACCGCCGCGGAGCTCGGCTTCGACGACTCCCGCTACGAGCCCGGCGCGGCCGGCGCCCCCGTGCTGGACCCGCTCAACCGCTCGCGGCTGCGCGAGGAGCGGCGGGCGGCCCTGGAGGCGTACTCCGGCGGCCAGGCCGACGAGCACGGCCCGGCGTTCCCGCAGCAGCCCTACGAGCGGCAGCAGCACGAGCAGAGCACGCCGCAGCAGCAGGGTTCGCCCCATGAGACCCGGCAGAACCCGTTCGCACCGCAGGCCCCTGGCGAGCAGCCGTATACGGAAGCCGCCTACAACGAACAGGGCTTCACGGACCAGCAGACCTACGGCGACTACAACGCCCCCGCCTACCAAGGCGAGTGGGGTGCGTCGGCCGAGGACGCCCGTCCGTACGAGCACGAGTACGCGCCGGGTTACGGAGCGGAATCGGAATCTCAGCCGTCCGCTGACACGGCCCAGCCGGAGCGCGTAGAGTTCGACCGTCCGGGCCCCGCCACGAGCGGCCCTCCCTCGCTGACCGGGTCCGGTCTGCCTCGCCGCGATCGGCAGTGGCAGCAGCCGGAGACGGGCGAGGAGGCCACGAGGGACGGCGGAGAACCGGAGCAGTCCCAGCAGGAGGTCCCCCAGCAGCCTCGGAACGAGGGGGGCGCGTCCGCCGGGCAGTCGGCCAACGACGAGCGCTGGCACCGCGCCGAGCAGCTCCGGGCGCCGAAGGCCGACGGAGTGACTCCCTCCGGTCTCCCGCGCCGGACGCCCAGGGCCAACCTGGTCGAGGGCAAGGCGGCGGAGACCTCCCAGGGCAGCAGCCCGCAGATCTCCCGTGCACCGGAGGACGTCCGCGGCAGGCTCGCCAACCTGCGCCGCGGTGTCCAGCAGGGGCGCAGCGCGGGGACGGACTCCTCGGAGTTCCCCGCGGTCACCGCGCACGAGCAGCACCAGCAACACGACCAGGGCTTCGGCCCCGGCGGCACCTACGAGCAGGAGCGTTAGTGTGAGCCCGATGAGCCAGGCGGCGCAGAACCTGAACTGGTTGATCACCAGTTTCGTGGAGAACACCCCAGGGGTGTCCCACACCGTCGTGGTCTCCGCCGACGGACTCCTTCTGGCCATGTCCGAAGGGTTTCCGCGGGACCGCGCGGACCAGCTGGCGGCGGTGGCCTCCGGCCTGACCTCCCTGACCGCGGGTGCCTCCCGGATCTTCGAGGGCGGCGCGGTCAACCAGACGGTGGTGGAGATGGAGCGCGGCTTCCTCTTCATCATGTCCATCTCGGACGGCTCCTCACTGGCCGTACTGGCGCACCCGGAGTGCGACATCGGCCTCGTGGGGTACGAAATGGCCCTGCTGGTCGACCGCGCGGGCAATGTCCTGACGCCCGACCTCCGCGCCGAACTGCAGGGGAGCCTTCTCAACTAGCAAAGAGGCAGTGCGTTTCGCGCCACCGCGCCTTAAGGTGCGGTGGCGCGACCAGCAGCAGACAGGAAAGTCGGAGGAGGAGCCGTGGCAACGCCCCCAGGCGGTTACCCGTATGGCAATGATCAGCAGGCGGACCCGCCGCTGAACCGCTTCAACTTCCCCTCCGCACCCAGCCCCAGGGACCGGTCGGAGGCCCAGCACCCGCAGGCGCCCTATGCCCCGCAGCCCCCGGCGCCGCACTCGGCGCCCGGCGGGCCCGGGGTGCCGGGCGGCGGGTACGCCCCGTCCGGGCACGTCCCGGCGGGCCATGTACCGCCGGGCGCGGGACAGGGCGGCCAGCGCCCGGGGCAGGGCCCCCAGCACCGGCGGACGGGATCGCCCTCGGGCGGGAAGCACAACCCGTTGGTCCGTCCCTACGCCATGACCGGCGGCCGGACCCGGCCGCGCTACCAGCTCGCCATCGAGGCGCTGGTGCACACCACGGCCCAGCCGGCCCAGCTCCAAGGGCAGTTGCCGGAACACCAGCGCATCTGCCACCTGTGCCGCGAGATCAAGTCCGTCGCCGAGATCTCCGCACTTCTCTCCATTCCGCTCGGCGTCGCCCGAATCCTCGTCGCCGACTTGGCCGAGGCCGGGCTCGTCGCCATTCATCAACCCGGCGGCGACGCGGCCGCCGGCGGCCAGCCTGACGTGACACTGC
Organism: Streptomyces sp. I05A-00742; assembly: GCF_013055795.1. GTDB lineage: Bacteria > Actinomycetota > Actinomycetes > Streptomycetales > Streptomycetaceae > Streptomyces. The sequence goes on along the minus strand of NZ_JABETO010000034.1, from coordinate 24,690 downwards.
TCGAAAGGGTGCTCAGTGGACTTCGGAACCTCTAGCGGCGAGGCAGCCCGCTCCACCACCAGCGCGAAGATCGTGGTGGCCGGTGGTTTCGGCGTGGGCAAGACCACGTTCGTCGGCGCGGTCTCGGAGATCAACCCGCTGCGCACCGAAGCCGTCATGACCTCCGCCTCGGCGGGCATCGACGACCTCACGCACGCGCCGGACAAGACCACGACGACCGTGGCGATGGACTTCGGCCGGATCACCCTGGACCAGGACCTGATCCTCTACCTGTTCGGCACGCCCGGACAGGACCGGTTCTGGTTCATGTGGGACGACCTGGTCCGCGGTGCCATCGGCGCGGTCGTCCTGGTCGACACCCGTCGTCTCGCCGACTGCTTCCCCGCCGTCGACTACTTCGAGAACAGCGGCCTGCCCTTCGTCATCGCCCTCAACGGCTTCGACGGCCACCAGCCGTACACGCCGGACGAGGTGCGGGAGGCGCTCCAGATCGGCCCCGACGCGCCGATCATCACGACGGATGCGCGGCATCGGAACGAGGCGAAGAGTGCGCTCATCACGCTGGTGGAGCATGCGCTGATGGCGCGGTTGCGGTAGTTCCGCTGCGCGGGGCTGTGCCCCGGTCCCTCCCTTTTACCGTTTCTGCGGGGGGTGCCCCGCGCCCCCTTGAAACCGCGCTGCGCGCGGTTGTCCTCAATCGCCGGACGGGCTGAAGTCAGCCCGTCCGGCGATTGAGGACAAGCGGCGAAGCCGCTTTCAAGGGGTCCGGGTCTCCCGGGAAACGGTGAAAGGGCGGGCCAGGGGCAACTCCCGGCGAAGCCGAAAGGGCCCCGCACTCCTCGGAGTGCGGGGCCCTTCCCGTGGGCGTCAGCCCTGCCAGCTATGAGCCGCCGTAAAACCGGCGGACCGCTCCAGCCGCCGCCAGGACGCCGAAGACCGCCGCGGCCGCGGCACCGCCCCCGACGACCCCACAGACGCACGGGCGAGCAGAACGGCCGTGACGGCGGCCAGCTCCTCGGGACCGGCGGTCCCCTTCTCGACGCGAACGAGCGTGTCAGTCATGTCTGCTGTGTCCTTCGGTTACTGGGGCGGATTGCCGTGCTTGCGCGACGGCAGGTCCGCGTGCTTCGTGGCGAGCATGGCCAGCGAACGGATCAGGACCTGGCGGGTCTCCACCGGGTCGATGACGTCGTCGACGAGGCCGCGCTCGGCGGCGTAGTAGGGGTGCATGAGCTCGGCCTTGTACTCCTTGACCATGCGGGACCGCATGGCGTCGGGGTCGTCGGCGTCGGCGATCTGCTTGCGGAAGATGACGTTGGCGGCACCCTCGGCGCCCATGACGGCGATCTCGTTGGTGGGCCAGGCGTAGGTGAGGTCGGCGCCGATGGACTGGGAGTCCATGACGATGTAGGCGCCGCCGTAGGCCTTGCGCAGGATGACGGAGATGCGCGGCACGGTGGCGTTGCAGTAGGCGTAGAGCAGCTTGGCGCCGTGGCGGATGATGCCGCCGTGCTCCTGGTCGACGCCGGGCAGGAAGCCGGGGACGTCCAGGAGGGTGACGATGGGGATGTTGAACGCATCGCACATCTGGATGAACCGGGCGGCCTTCTCGGACGCCTCGATGTCCAGGACACCGGCGAGGGACTGCGGCTGGTTGGCGACGATGCCGACGACCTGGCCGTCGAGCCGGGCCAGGGCGCAGATGATGTTGGTGGCCCAGCGCTCGTGGACCTCCAGGTACTCGCCGTCGTCGACGATCTCCTCGATGACCTTGCGCATGTCGTACGGGCGGTTGCCGTCGGCCGGGACGAGGTCCAGCAGGGCCTCGCCGGTGCGGTCGACGGGGTCCTCGCAGACGACGCGCGGCGGGTTCTCGCGGTTGTTCTGCGGGAGGAGGGACAGCAGGTAGCGGACCTCCTCCAGGCAGGTCTCCTCGTCGTCGTAGGCGAAGTGGGCCACGCCGGAGGTCTCGGCGTGCACGTCGGCGCCGCCGAGGCCGTTCTGGGTGATCTCCTCGCCGGTCACCGCGCGGACCACGTCCGGGCCGGTGATGAACATCTGCGAGGTCTCGCGGACCATGAAGACGAAGTCCGTCAGGGCGGGCGAGTAGGCCGCGCCGCCGGCGCAGGGGCCGAGCATGACGGAGATCTGCGGGATGACGCCGGACGCCTTGGTGTTGCGCTGGAAGATGCCGCCGTAGCCGGCGAGGGCGGAGACGCCCTCCTGGATACGGGCGCCGGCGCCGTCGTTGAGCGACACCAGGGGGGCGCCGGCCGCGATGGCCATGTCCATGATCTTGTGGATCTTGGTGGCGTGGGCCTCGCCCAGCGCGCCGCCGAAGATGCGGAAGTCATGGGCGTAGACGAAGACGGTACGGCCGTGGACGGTGCCCCAGCCGGTGACGACGCCGTCGGTGTACGGCTTCTTCGCCTCCAGGCCGAAGCCCGTGGCGCGGTGCCGGCGCAGCGGCTCCACCTCGGAGAAAGAGCCCTCGTCCAGCAGCAGATCGATACGCTCGCGGGCCGTCAGCTTTCCCTTGGCCTTCTGTGCCTGGGTAGCCCGGTCGCTCGGACCCCGCCGAACCTGCTCGCGGATGGCGTGCAGCTCGGCGACGCGCCCACGGACGTCACTCGCCTCTTCGGGCGCACCTTCGAGATTGCTCATGGATAGACGGTACGCGGGACCCGTGCCGGAACATCATGTCGACTCCGCACAAGGTAGTGCTCGATTTCGTGGGCAGGCGGTACAGAATCGCACAGCGCCTCTATCAGTTGCCCGTGTTCGGGAGGGCGTACCACGCTGTGAGTACTCCACAAAGCCCACCCGGCTTCCGCCGTGGGGCGGACCGCTTGACCGGGGTCCGGGCGGCCGCTCAGCCGGTCTCCACCTCGCAGCGGTGCGGCAGGCACCGGGTCCCCGGCCGGATCCGCAGCCGCAGGGCGGCTCCCGTGCCGCACACCTGGACGGACGTGTCGTGTGCCACCACCCGGCGCACCGGCCGGGCCCAGGTGAGGTCGATCACCCCGCCGGTCCGCGGCGGCTCGGCGAGGTGGAGGGTGGCGCGGTCGCCGCGCCGGCGGACGAGGACGGCGGCGGGGGCCGTCACGCTGAGGGTGCCCACAGTGCCGGCGCGCCAGAAGGTGGCCGCGGTGACCCCGAGCGAACCGAGACGAACCGCCTGCCGGTCCGGCTCGTTGGCGAGGACCGTCAGCCAGTCGTGGTCCGCCGCCCGGGCGGCGACGGCGGCCGGGCCCGCGCCGGGCATCAGCACGTACACGAAGGCGGCGTCCTTCGGGTCGGTGCCGTGTGGGTGCCACAGGGTGAGGTAGCGGCGGGTGAGCGGCCGGGCGGAGCCGCTCGCGTTGATGTCCCGCCAGGCCCCGGTGCGGCTCTCGCGCAGCGCCAGGACCGGCCCGCCGCCGGGGAGGATCCAGCCGCCGTGCCCCTCCAGGTGGATCCAGCGGGCCCGGCGGAAGGCCGCGCTCCAGGAGCGTCCGTCGCCGGGGTCCGGCTGGACCGTGCCGTCGACGGTCAGCCGCGGGGTGCCGGTGATCCCCCGGTTGTCGACGACCGTCTCCACCTCCGTGCCGTCGCGGGCCGTGACGCCGGCGACGAGGCGGACCACGGCGTCGTCCGCGCAGAACCAGGAGACGCGTGCCTCCAGGGTGGAGGCGAGCCCCTTGAGGTGCTGGCCGACGGCCGCGTACGTACCGTCCGTCACCCCGCCCACCCAGCGCGCGTCCGGCCGGGGAGCGCCCCAGCCGCCGCCCTCGTTGTCGGCGAGCCGCTTCGTGGAGACGGTGGTCCCGGGGAGCCGGTACGGGTCGACGGTGGGCCAGTAGCCGTCGCCGTACTGGTCCTCGCCCCCCGGAACCCACCAGGAGAGCATCCCCGCGCCGGTGTGCCAGCCGCGCGGGTTCTCCCCGTTGCCGTTCTCGTAGTGGGTGACGCGGTCGGAGGCCATGGCGATGCTCGCGGCCCAGCCGTGCCCCCGGTGCACGGCCCGGTCCATGGCCGGGAACAGCCGGTGGCCGGCGGGCTCGGGCGCGGGCGGTTCGGGTCCCGCGAGGACGGCGGCGAGCCGGGCGAGGTCCCCGGTGTCGAACTGCGGGTCGGCGAGGAGGGGTTCGCCCGGGTCGCGGGCCGCCCAGCCCTTGATCATGCCGTGTCGGCGGGCCCGTTCGGCGGCGGTCCCGCTGCCCGCGAGGAGCGCGATCGCCGCGATCAGGGCGTGGCCGCGCTGCCGGTCGCTCTGCGGGGGCCCGTCGTCGGTCAGTCCGCGGCTGATCGCCCGGCCGGAGACGCAGTCCATCACCAGGCCGTTGTGGATCAGCGGGGCGAACGCGGTGTCGGCGCTGTCGTGGACGATCCGCCGGTTCGGGTCGGTGACCTCCCACTCCGAGCCGTCGAGCAGGGCGAAGAGCCGGGCCAGGCCGTCGAGCAGCACACAGCCGTAGGTGCCGGTGTAGGCGACCCAGGTGTGCTGGAGGAACGATCCGTCCGCGTACAGCCCGTCGCCGCGCTCGGCGTAGGGGAACACCGGGGACAGGGCGTCGCGGGCGAGGGCGAGCTTCGCCGGGGCCGCGCCGAGGAGGCCGCGCAGGGCGACGACGCGGCACAGGTCCACGCGGTTGGCGCCGGTGCTCGTGCCGGTGTACGGGCCGAGCAGCGCGTCCGGGACGAAGTGGTCGACCGCCGCGAGGCTTTCGGCGCGCCGGGCGGCCCCGGCCTCGTCGTACAGCAGGGCGAGCGTGTCGAGGAGGAGCCGGGGGGTGCCGATCTGCCACTCCCACCAGTTCCCGTACCGCTCGGTGCCCGCGCGGTAGACGGTCCGGTGGACGTGGTCCAGTCCGGCGAGGACGTCGGCGGCGAGCGCCGGGTCGCCGGTGAGGCCGGTGCCGGGCTGGACGTACGCCCGGGCCATGGTGTGCAGGCGGGCGTGGCTGAGGGTGATGCCGGCGGGCGGGTCGAAGGGGGCGTCGGGCCAGAGCGACCCGGGGCCGGGGCGCATCCGCGCCCGGTGGGCGCGGGCGGCGTCGCCGGTGCGCCGCAGGACCGTGGCGTACGGCTCGGCGGCGGGGTCGAAGCCGGTGCCGAGGAGCAGGTCGCGCCAGCGGTGGCGCAGGGCGGTGTACGCGTCGCCGGGGGCGGCGGCCGCCGCGCGGTGCGGGCCGAGGAGGGCGAGGGTGCCCGCGGGGGCGGTGGCGAGGAAGGCGCGGCGAGTCCAGGCTGGAGGCATGGGGGTCCTCACGGGAGGTCCTCACGGGACGGGAGGGGCTGCGCGGGGCGGGCCACACCGTGCCACGGGGCGGAAGGGGCACGCAATGCCGCGTCCGGGGCCCGGGGGAAGCCCGAGGCAAGTCCGGCGGGAAGGAGCCTTCCTGGCGGCTGCGGGCGACGGGAAGAATCCCTCCCGGAAAGCCACCCCCACTCTGTTGAATCTTTAACCATCCCGCGCTACCGTGAAATCGCTTGAACAATCAACGACTCTTGGCCCGGTCACCGTCCGGCCGGCCGACGACCCCGCGAGGAGACACGTCATGGGCCCCTTCACCCGCAAGTCCGCCGCCCAGCCCGCCGCCGCCCCCGTCAACCCCGCCCTGGCGGCGCTGACCGGCGACTGGACCATCGACCCGACCCACAGCAGCATCGGCTTCACCGTGCGCCACGCGATGATCACCAACGTCCGGGGCTCCTTCGCCGAGCACCGGGGCACCCTCCACCTCGACGGCAGCGACCCCTCCCGCTCCACCGCCGCCCTCGACATCACCATCGCGAGCGTGGACACCGGTATGAAGGACCGCGACGCGCACCTGCTCAAGGACGACTTCTTCGACGCCGAGCGGTTCCCGCTGATGACCTTCCGGTCGACCGCCGCCGAGGCTCTCGGCGGCGACGTCTACCGCGTCACGGGCGACCTCACCATCAAGGACGTCACCCGTCCCGTCGCCATCGACCTGGAGTTCAACGGCTCGGCCACCGACGTCTACGGCACCGAGCGCGTCGGCTTCGAGGGCCGCGCCGAGATCCTCCGCTCGGACTGGGGCCTGTCCTGGAACGCGGCCCTGGAGGCCGGCGGTGTCATGATCAGCGACAAGGTGAAGCTGACCTTCGACATCTCGGCCGTCCGCGCCACGCCCCAGGGCTGAGCCCCCGCCCGCCGCTCACTCCCGGCGTTCAGTCCCGGCGTTCACTCCCGCGGTTCGACGCCCGCGCGCCACAGCCCGTACGCGTAGGCGTCGTCCAGCGCCTGCCAGGACGCCGCGATGACGTTCTCGGCGACGCCGACCGTGGACCACTCCCCGTCCTGGTCGCTCGTGGAGACCAGCACGCGGGTGATCGAGCCGGTGCCCAGACTGCCTTCCAGGATGCGGACCTTGTAGTCCGTCAGCTCCAGCCGGGCGAGCTGCGGATAGAAGGGTTCGAGGGCCACCCGCAGGGCCCGGTCGAGGGCGTTGACCGGGCCGTTGCCCTCGGCGGTGGCGACGATGCGCTCGCCCTTGGCCCAGAGCTTGACCGTCGCCTCATTGGCGTGGGTGCCGTCGGGACGGTCCTCGGCGATGGCGCGCCAGGACTCGACGCGGTAGTAGCGCAGCGCCCTCCCGGTCACCTCCTGGCGCAGCAGCAGCTCGAAGGAGGCGTCCGCCGCCTCGTACGTGTAGCCCTGCGCCTCCCGCTCCTTGACCCGTTCGACGACGCGGCCGATCAGCTCCCGGTCGCCGCCGAGGTCGATGCCGAGCTCCTTGCCCTTGAGCTCGATCGAGGCCCGGCCGGCCATGTCGGAGACCAGCATCCGCATGGTGTTGCCGACCTGTTCGGGATCGATGTGCTGGTACAGGTCCGGGTCGACCTTGATCGCCGAGGCGTGCAGCCCCGCCTTGTGCGCGAAGGCCGAAACCCCCACGTACGGCTGATGGGTGGACGGCGTGAGGTTGACGACCTCGGCGATGGCGTGCGAGACGCGGGTCGTCTCCGCCAGCTTGCCCGGCGGCAGGACCCGGCGGTCGTACTTGAGCTCCAGCGCGGCCACGACCGGGAACAGGTTGGCGTTGCCCACCCGCTCGCCGTACCCGTTGGCCGTGCACTGCACATGGGTCGCGCCCGCGTCCACGGCGGCCAGGGTGTTGGCCACCGCGCAGCCGGTGTCGTCCTGCGCGTGGATGCCCAGCCGCGCGCCGGTCGCGGCGAGCACGGCGGCCACGGTCTCCGTCACCTGCGCGGGGAGCATCCCGCCGTTGGTGTCGCAGAGCACGACCACATCGGCGCCCGCCTCGTGCGCGGCGCGGACCACCTCGGTGGCGTAGCCCGGGTTGGCGCGGTGGCCGTCGAAGAAGTGCTCGCAGTCGACGAACACCCGACGGCCGTGGGCCCGCAGATGGGCGACGGTCTCCCGGACCATCGCGAGGTTCTCCTCCAGCGTGGTGCGCAGGGCGAGCTCCACATGCCGGTCGTGCGCCTTGGCGACCAGGGTGACGACCGGGGCGCCGGAGGCGAGCAGCGCGGCGACCTGGGGGTCGTCCTCCGCCCGGACGCCCGGTTTGCGCGTGGCACCGAAGGCGACGAGCCGGGCGTGCCGGAAGGTGATCTCCTCCCGCGCGCGCCGGAAGAAGTCGGTGTCCCGGGGGTTGGCCCCCGGCCAGCCGCCCTCGATGAACCCCACGCCGAAGTCGTCCAGGTGCCGGGCGATGGTGAGCTTGTCCGCCACCGTGAGGTTGATGCCCTCCCGCTGCGCGCCGTCGCGCAGCGTGGTGTCGAAGACGTGGAACGCGTCGGACGGGGCCGCCTCGGGGGCGTCCGTGAGAGTGTCCGTCATGCTGCTGTGGCTCCTGTCGGGATCTCGGTCTACCGGAATGACCGGCTCCGCCGTCCCTCCATGGTCCCGCGTGCTCCGCTCCCGGCGAAGGGTGGGCCGGAAACGAAAAGACCCCTCGCGGGTGCGAGAGGTCTGCGCGCGGGTCAGGGACGACGGTGATCGCGCCGTACGAGGTACATACGGGGCGATCACTGCGGACCGGCGCGCCTGCTGCCCGTAATCATGGCGAGCGAGAACACGAACGCAGTCTTGCACAGCCGCCGCCGCTGGGGCGGAACCGTCTCGCCATGCGGGCAGCGGCGCGGACGCGGCACCGGAGGGCGGGCAGGAGGGCGGGCCTCCTCACGACGCGGCGACCACCTCCTCGGGCCCCTCGGGCTCCTCGGCCCGCGCCCCCGGCGCCGTCGCGCCGATGTGCTTCAGGTCGATGTCCCGGGTCTCCCGCATCGTCAGGTACACCACCAGCGACACGGCCGCGCACCCCGCCACGTACCAGGGGAAGCCGGACTCGATGCCGCTGTTCTTGAACCACAGGGCGACGTACTCCGCCGTGCCCCCGAAGGCGGCGTTGGCGATGGCGTAGGGCAGCGCGACGCCCAGCGAGCGGACGCCGGTGGGGAAGAGTTCGGCTTTCACACAGGCGTTGATGGAGGTGTAGCCGGTGACCACGATCAGGGCGAGGAGGGAGAGGCCGAGCGCGGGCCAGAAGGACCCGGCGTGCTTGAGCAGCGTCATGATCGGCACCGTGAGGAGGGTGGAGCCCACGGCGAAGGTGATCAGCAGCGGGCGGCGGCCGATCCGGTCGGAGAGGGCGCCGGCGAATGGCTGGAGGACGGCGAAGACGAGGAGGGCGCAGAAGCTGACCAGGGTGGCGGTCTGCTTGGGCAGTCCTGCGGTGTTGGAGAGGTACTTGGTGAGGTAGGTGGTGTACGTGTAGTACGCCACCGTGCCGCCCATGGTCAGCGCGATCACCAGCAGCGCCTCGCGCTTGTGCCGCAGCAGCGCCTTGACCGTGCCGCGGTCGTCCTGCGGAGTGTCGTCCGCCTCCTGGTAGGTCTCCGTCTCCAGCATGTTGCGCCGCAGGTAGAAGATGACAGCCGCGCCCAACGCCCCGACGGCGAACGGGATGCGCCATCCCCACTCGTGCAACTGGTCGCTGGTGAGCGTGTGCTGGAGCACGATCAGGATGCCCAGCCCGACCAGCTGGCCCGCCGTCATGGACACGTACTGGAAGCTCGACGCGAAGCCTCGGCGGCCCGGCGCCGACGCCTCCGTCAGATACGTCGCGCTGGCCGCGTACTCCCCGCCGACCGACAGCCCCTGCAGCAGCCGGGCCACCAGCAGGACCGCGACGCCGCCGTAGCCTGCCACCCCGTACGTCGGCGCGACGGCGATCAGCACCGCCGAGGCCGACATCAGCGTCACCGTCAGGGTCAGCGCCGCCTTGCGGCCGCGCCGGTCGCCGACCCTGCCGAGCAGCCAGCCGCCGACGGGGCGCATGAAGAAGCCGACGGCGAAGATGCCGGCCGTGTTCATCAGTTTGGCGGTCTCATTGCCCTCGGGGAAGAAGGAGCCCGCGAAGTACGTCGCGAAGCTGGCGTACACGAACCAGTCGAACCACTCGACCATGTTGCCGGCCGAGCCGACCCAGATCTTCTTCCAGTGCTGTCCCATGGACGGCAACGGTGACGGAACGGCGAGTGTCCGGACAAGGCTTGTCTGGCAACGATCCCGCGTACTTGCGTACGTTGCGGTCGCGGGTTGACGTGGCGCTGCGCGGGCCGGAGCGCGCCTGCGGCGCGCGTCCTCAATCGCCGGACGGGCTGATTTCAGCCCGTCCGGCGATTGAGGACAACCGCGCGAAGCGCGGTTTCAAGGGGGCGCGGGGCACCCCCCGCAGAAACGGTGAAAGGGAGGGCCCGGGGCACCCCAACCAATCACCCCAGCTGGTGCATCCAACCGTGGCTGTCCTCAACCGCACCCGTCTGAATATCCAGCAGCGCCTTCCGCAACCGCATGGTCACCTCACCCGGCTCCCCATCCCCCACCGTCCAGTCCGCCCGAGCGGACTTCACCGACCCCACCGGCGTGATGACAGCAGCGGTGCCACAGGCGAACACCTCGGTGAGCGACCCGTCCGCGTTACCGTTCTTCCAGTCGTCCACGGAGATCCGCCCCTCGGACACCTCGTACCCCAGGTCCTCGGCGATCCGCAGCAGCGACGCCCGGGTGATGCCGGGCAGCAGCGAGCCGGTGAGCTCAGGAGTGACGATGCGGTCGCCGTACACGAAGTACAGGTTCATGCCGCCCATCTCCTCGATCCAGCGGCGCTCCACGGCGTCCAGCCAGACCACCTGGTCGCACCCCTTCTCGGCGGCCTGCGCCTGGGCGACGAGCGAAGCGGCGTAGTTGCCCGCGCACTTGGCGGCGCCGGTGCCGCCGGGAGCGGCGCGGACGTACTCCTCGGAGAGCCAGACGGAGACGGGCTTGATGCCGCCGGAGAAGTAGGCGCCGGCGGGCGAGGCGATGATGACGAAGAGGTACTCCTTCGCGGGCCGCACCCCCATCCCGGCCTCGGTGGCGAACATGAAGGGGCGCAGGTAGAGGGAGGCCTCGCCGGAGGCGGGGACCCAGGCGCGGTCCTGGCGCACCAGGGCGTCGCACGCCTCGATGAAGGTGTCGACGGGCAGCTCGGGCATGGCCAGCCGGCGGGCCGAGGCCTGGAAGCGCTTGGCGTTCTCGTCGGGGCGGAAGGTGGCGACGGTGCCGTCGGGGCGGTGGTACGCCTTGAGGCCCTCGAAGATCGCCTGCCCGTAGTGCAGGGTCATGTTCGCCGGGTCGATGGACAGCGGCGCGTAGGGCACGAGCTGGGCGTCGTGCCAGCCGACCCCGTCGGTCCACTTGATGGTGACCATGTGGTCGGTGAAGTGGCGGCCGAACCCGGGGTCGGCGAGAATGCGCTCCCGCTCCGCGGCGGACAGCGGCTGCGACGAGGGCTTGAGCTCGATCGTGGGCGTGGTCATGGGTGCGTGTCCTTAACTTTCAGGTGCTGCGGACCGCGCTCACGCCGTCCCGACCGGTCGGGACGTCCGAGCTTCTTCGCCTCTATTCGCGGCCCCGCGTCCGATTATCGCTCGGACGGGGGGTGGAGCGAAATGCCTGTGCGAACGCCGAGGGCGCGCGCGGCCCGGTGGGACAGGTGGGACACCGGCCGCGCGCGAGGGGCGGACGGGTCAGGCCGATACGAGGGTGACGAGCGCGCTGCCGGTCTCCTCGGTGGTACGGGCGGCCCCGGCCCGCTCGGCGAGGTCCTGGGCCACGGCGGCCTCGACGCGCGCCGCCTCCTCCGCGTACCCGAGGTGCTGGAGCAGGAGGGCGACGGAGAGGACGGTCGCCGTGGGGTCGGCCGTGCCGGTGCCCGCGATGTCGGGGGCGGAGCCGTGGACCGGCTCGAACATGGACGGGAAGGTGCCGTCGGGGTTGATGTTCCCGGAGGCGGCGGTTCCGATGCCGCCGCTGACGGCCGCCGCGAGGTCGGTGAGGATGTCGCCGAAGAGGTTGTCGGTGACGATCACGTCGAACCGCTCCGGCTGCGTCACGAGGAAGATCGTCGCTGCATCCACGTGCAGGTAGTCGGTGGTGACCTCGGGGAACTCCCGGCCCACCCGGTCGAAGATGTTCTTCCAGAGGTGACCGGCGTGTACCAGGACGTTGTTCTTGTGGACCAGCGTGAGCTTCTTCCGGGGCCGGGCCTGGGCCCGCGCGTAGGCGTCCCGCACCACGCGCTCCACGCCGTAGGCGGTGTTGACGCTCACCTCGGTGGCGACCTCGGCCGGGGTGCCGGTGCGCAGGGAGCCGCCGTTCCCGGTGTACGGGCCCTCCGTCCCCTCGCGGACCACGACGAAGTCGACGGCCGGGCTGCCGGCGAGCGGGGTGGCGGTGCCGGGGAGGAGCTTCGAGGGGCGCAGGTTCACGTAGTGGTCGAAGGCGAAGCGCAGCTTGAGCAGCAGCCCGCGCTCCAGGACCCCGGAGGGCACGGAGGGGTCGCCCACCGCGCCGAGCAGGATCGCGTCGTGCTGCTTCAGGGACTCCAGCTCGTCGTCCGGAAGGGTCTCCCCGGTCGCGTGCCAGCGCCGGGCGCCGAGGTCGTACTCCCGGGTCTCCAGCTTCACGTCGGAGGGGAGGACGGCCGTGAGGACGCGAAGGCCCTGGGCCACCACTTCGGGGCCGATGCCGTCACCGGGGATCACTGCGAGGCGCATGCTGCGAGACATGACGGGACCGTACTCCTTCGTCCCACGGGATGACACTCGATGTCCACCATGCGGACGGCAGTCGACCGGCCGGGGCCAGTTCGACGGAATTCGGCGTAAGTGGGTGACGGGACCGGCGTTTGCTGGCACGTTCCCGGCATGGACACCCCACGCGTAGGCATTCCCGGCCGTCTCGCCGAGCGCATGACCATGCCGGAGCAGCACGAGTACCTGCGGAGCAAGCTCACCCGGCGCGGTCTGCTGCGCGCGGGCGCGGTCACGGCCGGGGCGGTCGCCGGGACGGGACTGCTGGGCGGCGGTACGGGACTGCTGGGCGGCGGTCCCGAAGCGGTGGCGGCTCCCCCCGCCCCGGGGACCCCGGTCTCCCCTGCCCCGGCCCCCGCCCTGACCCCCACCCTGGTCACGGCGAGAGCCACCGGCCGGGTCAGCGGCGCCCTCGTGGCCCCCTTCGGCCGGCACCTGGCCTTCGGCGCGGACCCGCGCACCCAGATGCGCGTCTCGTGGCAGGTGCCCTTCGCGGTGCGCAAGCCGTTCCTGCGCGTCGGGCTCAAGCCCTGGGACCTCGGCCGCCGCGTCGAGGCCGAGGTACGGCACCTGCACACCCCGCCGCTCGCCCGGAAGCTGCCCGCCGTCGACCAGTACTACCTGCACGCCGCACTGGACGGCCTGCGCCCCGGGACCACGTACTACTACGGCGTCGGCCACACCGGCTTCGACCCGGCGAACGCCCGCCACCTGGGCACGGTCGCGTCCTTCCGCACCGCCCCCGCCCGCCCGGAGAAGTTCACCTTCACGGCCTTCGGCGACCAGGGGGTCAGCTACCACGCCCTCGGCAACGACCAGTTGCTCCTCGGACAGGACCCGGCGTTCCATCTGCACGCCGGGGACATCTGCTACGCCGACAGCAGCGGCGCCGGCCGGCCCGGCGACGTGTACGACGCGCGGGTCTGGGACCTGTTCCTCGCCCAGACGGAGTCCGTGGCCCGGACCGTGCCCTGGATGGTCACCACCGGCAACCACGACATGGAGGCCTGGTACTCCCCCAACGGCTACGGCGGCCAGAGCGCCCGCTGGACGCTCCCCGCCAACGGCTTCGACCGGCGGAACGCGCCGGGCGTCTACTCGTTCGTCTACGGCAACGTGGGCGTCGTCGCCCTCGACGCCAACGACGTCTCGTACGAGATCGCCGCCAACACCGGCCACAGCGGCGGCCGTCAGACGGCCTGGCTCGACCGCCGCCTCCGCGAACTGCGCGCCCACCGCGAGGTCGACTTCGTCGTCGTCTTCTTCCACCACTGCGCCTTCTCCACCACCAAGGCCCACGCCTCCGACGGTGGCGTCCGCGACGCCTGGCTCCCCCTCTTCGACAAGCACCGCGTCGACCTCGTCATCAACGGCCACAACCACGTCTACGAGCGCACCGACGCCCTCCGCGCCGGCCGCGTCCGCCGCCGCGTCCCCATCGGCGCCACGGTCGAACCCGCCCGCGACGGCATCGTCTACGTCACCGCCGGCGGCGCCGGCGCGGACCTCTACGACTTCCCCGTCCCCGACAGCTACGAAGGCCACGTCCACGACCTCGAAAGCGTCGCCAGCTATCACTGGGAGAAGGGCCGCGTGAAGGCCCCCGAACGAGTCGAATGGTCCCGCGTCCGCTACACGGGCCACTCCTTCCTCGCCATCGAATCCGAACCGGGCACCCGCCCCCGCCTGCGCGTCAGCGCCCTCGCGGAGAGCGGGAAGCGGGTGGACCACTTCGAGGTGGCGGGACGGCGCTGAGGGACCCCCACCCGCCTTGGCGGTCAGGTCCGCGCCGAAGGGCCCGGCGAGTTCGGTGGTGCGCTCGAGCGGCTGGAGGAGCGAGGTGCGCACGACATTGATGCCGACGGTCGGGGCCGTGGGCGGCGTTAGTCACCGCTGACGCCGCCCAGGAACCTGGACCCTCCGCGCCGGACAGCGCACTGCGGCAATCCGAGTTCAAGCTCAGTAAGAGCTACGGGACTTGATGATGCCTTGTGGCGGCGTCCCGGCGCCTGACCAGGGCTTGGGCGTGCGTGGGAGTCCGTGCGCCTGTCCGTACTCCTCTGCCCGTGCTCTCGCGAAGCCGACAGGGTTCTGGAGGCGTAGTTTTGATATCAACAGCCGCTGAGCAAGAGCCGCCGAACGGCAAGCGCCCGCAGCCCAAAGGCTGCGGACAAGGGCTGAAACGCCTGACAGAAGAACGGAAGGCAAGCCATGAGTACGCACAAGCCTCTCGCTGTCGCCGCGACCACCGCCGCCTGCGCCGCGCTCCTCGTCGGAGCCACCGGCACCGCCGCAACCGCTGCGACCGCCCCGCAAGCCCGGACCGTCGCGGCTGCCCCGCAGGCCGACCCCGACCCCGTCAGCGACCTCTTGAAAGGAACGTCAGGAGTGATCAAGGATTTGGACCACATGCTGACCGTGGTCCCGACGCTCGCGACAGGCGCGGTGCCGTTGCCGGGGGTGTAGCCGCCCGCGCCGCCCGCACCCGACGGTACCGCCGTTGGGTGCGGGCGGCGGAAGGCAGCCGCACGGTGGGGAGATCTGTCCCGTGCCCCGGTCCCCACACGCGCTCGTTGGCGCCAGGAGCAAGTGTCAGTGGGAGCGCCTACGATCCGGACCGACTGGTGGATCAAGCGTGAGCACAGCTTCCGGCTGAAAAGGCGCCCCGGCATGACCAGTATCTTCACCGTGTCCGTCGACTCCGTCGAAGGCTCGACCCTCCGTGGGAGGGTGCACATCATCAACCCCGACATCCCATGGGTGCCGCAGGAGGCAGCCTTCCCCTGTCTCTCCTGGTGGACGGCTGGTGGCACCTGGAAAGCGGGGCTCTGAACAACGAAGTCGCCGAGCAGCGTGGCGGGCAGCGATACCCCTTCACCGTGGAGCAGGGAAAGGCCATCGTGGCGGGCATGCGACTGAAGGACGAGTTCCCGAAACTCCACGAACTCATCCTCGGTAAGGAGATAAGGGTTACCCAAGACGGGTACCTGCTCGCGGACGACGGCAAGACCGTCCTCGAACCCCGGCGCAAAGCGAAAGACGTGTACAAGCTGAGCGGCGGCATCCGCCCCGGCTATTCCGTGCGTACGTCCGCCAACGCCGAGGAGTTCTCACAACGCGCCGCCGACATCGTGACCTCCTACGACATCAGCCCGTACCGCAACGTCCCGCTGCTGAGTGAGGTGGCGGCACTGGAGGACCCGGACGAGCCCTGGAATCCGGAGGAGCCGGACGGCCCAGCCGATCTGGACGGTTTCGGCGCATGGGAGCTCCTGAGGGACCGGCCTTTCTCCGAACTCCCTTACGCGGAGATCGTGGTGACGGTCAGCGACGCGGGCTATCTGGAGCACATGGTCGCCGGGATGCGCTGGGCGACGACCATGACGGGACATGTGTGCTGAGAGCCCGCAACGTGATCGTTGAGAGTATCCGTGGGCACGCCCCCGCACACCACGCGTCCGCCGACCTACTGGCAGAAGCTCTCAGCGGAACAAGCCGATGAGCGCGAGAGCAGCGCCGACCAAAGCCGTGACCGGAGCGAGAAGTGGGGCAAGCAGCATGGGAGAACTCCCTTTCAGATAAGCCGCGTTGACGAGGACGCACCTTCTTGATGTGGTGCTGTCGACTGCATTACCCGACCCGCCGAATGAAGATGCGCTCATCACTCGAACGAGGTTTGATCGCCCTCCGGTTGAAGGGAGACCCTCGTGCCCCATAGACCCCGCCCCCTCGCGCAGCCCCCAGGAACACGGAGGGTTCGTACCACCACTGTGCCCGGCTCGGTCCTCACCCGTTATTCACAGGTCGACCTCACGTGGGAAGCCCCCGGCTTCAAGCAGGACGGGTACGACTACCGCGCGGTGGCCATCGCGCCTCGGCCTGCCTGACATCCACAACGACGCACACCCACGGTCCCCCGCGGCTCACGGTGCCTTCGCACCCTCGACCGGGGCGTTCGGCGATGCCCCGTTGACCGGTCGAGTCCGGGGCCTTTCACCTCCATAGCTGGCGCACGGCCGGACGGCGTACCCGAAGATCGTGCGTCCGGTGTCGGCACGGCCGTTGATGAAGGTTCACGGATCGCGTGGTTGGCGAGTGGAGGAGAGCTGTGCTGTCCCGAGACCAGGCTGTGGGCGATGACCGGTGGACTAAAGCCAATGCCGTTGCCTTACTGGTTCGTTGGTTCGGGCGATGCTGCCGGTCTGATGCTCGGGGGTGGTGCCGGTGGCCGAGAGTGTGCCGGAGTTGCTCGTTGCAGCACCCCGACGGCGGTGATGGGGGTCTCGTCGTCGTGTACCTCGGTATATGCGACGCGTGAGTGGTCGTCGATGATCGTGTGCATGAAGGCGTAGCCGAGTTTCGGGTTGCCCCACTTGCTCTTCGGCCTGTCGGGAGTGGCCGAGCGGTTCTTCTCGCCTTGCCGTCGCCCGACGTAGCGCCATCCACTGTGACATGTCTGAGCTGGACAGGTTGAAGGGCCGGCCATCGTGTGTGGCCGGCCCTTCGAGAACGAACATAGTGGGTAGGGGTCGTGCAGATCAGTCCACCGGGGAGACCCGGATGAGGTTGCCGTCGGGGTCCGTGATCACGAACGTGCGGCCGAAGACAGCGTCGTACGGCTCCTCCACGACATGGACTCCCTTCGAGACCCAACTCGTGAAGATCTCGTCAACTGCGGACGCTGCTCCTGGCACCATCAGCCCGACTTCGCTCGTGCGAGGGGTGGTCGGGACCGCGTGTTCGCTGCCCCCCGTCCACAACGCGAACAGGACGCCGGGGGCTACCTCGAAAGCAACGTAGTGGGTACTGGTGAAGGTCGGTTCGATCTCGAACAGATCGCTGTAGAAGGCCGTAGCGGCCTCGGCGTTGCGGACGTAGATCAGGAACAGGTTGGGGGCGGGCACAGAGCGCTCCTCAGATCGTCGAATTCTCGGTACCGCTCCAGTTGATCGCCTAATCGCGACAGAACCTGTCACCTTTTCTGTGAGCATTGGTCAGTATGAAGGCTTCGAGGCTGTTGCACCTCTTGCTGCTCCTGCAGGCACGTCAGCGCATCACCACCACCGAGCTCGCCGAGCGTCTGGAGGTGTCCCGGCGGACTGTGCTGCGGGATGTCGAGGCGCTCTCTGCAGCAGGTGTGCCTGTCTATGCCGAACGCGGGCGGAACGGTGGGATCGTTCTGCTCCCCGGTGCACGGCTCAACGCATCCCATCTGGAACCACCAGAGCTGGAGGTCCTCTCCGTGGCCGGTTTGGACAGCGCGCAACTTGAGCTCATGGGCCTGTCTGCGGTGCAGGAGTCGGCCGCGCGCAAGATCGCCGCCCGCCAGGCCGCAGCACCTGAGTCGCCGAGCCTGCTGCGGCTGGCGGACCTGGTACTGGTGGACAGCAACGCGTGGCTTGCTGACTCAAAGCCGGCGGTGGACGTATCGGATCTGGCCTCGGCCCTGCGACACCGACGCCGGCTGCGAATCCAGTACCGGCGCAGCGCCGAGAAACAGGCCTCGGCGCGGGTGGTCGACCCGTACGGGATCGTGGCGAAATCAGGCCGCTGGTATCTCATCGCCGACGACCAGGGGACCGGTCGGCTGTTCGCTCTGGAACGGCTCTCGGCCTACGAACAACTCGACGCGCCAGCTGTTCTCCGACCGGATGAGACCCTCCGCACCAGGTGGGCTGCCTTGAAGGAACGCACCGAGAGGCCAGGTCGCGTGAGCGTGACCGTCCGTCTGCGAGAAAATGGCCTCGACCTGGCACGGCGCATCCTCGGCACCCGCATCCACGATGTCTCCGACACGGAAAACGGCTGGTGCACCGTCGTCGTCCGCTACCCCGACATCGAGTCAGTGCGTCAGCTCCTCCAGTTCGGCGACCACATCGAGATACTCACCCCGGAGACAGCCCGCAAACGCATGAGCCAGCTTGCCAAGGACCTGGCTGAAAGACACTCGGCCCCAGCCTCGTGACTGCCAAGCGACACGCCCTGCTCTCGATCAATGTCCCCGGTCGGTACAGCGCTCCACGGTCCGGTGCGAGACACCCAGACGCTCCGCCAGGGCCCTCGTGGAACCCTTGACGCGCGTGAGAAGGAATTTCACCTGAGCCTTTGCGGATCTCGGCGCGGACCGGGTGACAGTCGCGCGCTCCGCCCGGACGAGGGCGTCCAGGACCTTGCCGCGGCGCGGGGCCGGCTGCTGCTTCTCATGATCGGTCATGCCTCCAGGGACCACGGATTGCCTGTGGACAGATCCGGACGTTCGCGCAGCCCGCGCCGTATGCACGTACGATAATTCGTGCACATGTGCGGCATGTTGGGGGTTATTGTCAGATTTTGCTGCCACCATCCGGCCATGCCGCTCATCACACCGGACTACGCCCGCACCCTCTTCGCGGACCTCACGCAGAACTCCGCCGTGCCCCTGGCACCGGACGACCTCTTCCACATGGTGTCCCTGCGCCGCCACGGCCATGTCGTCATCGGCGATGTCGCGCGCACGACCACGGCTTCGTCCGCGGCCCTCTGTGCGCCAGGTGTAACACCCTCGAAGGCATGGGCATCCCGGAACTCTTCCTCCGGCGGGAGGGTGGCGCTCTGCACCTCCTGGAGTGCCGTGGCTGTACGGACCAGCGGACCCTGACCCGCAGGTTCCAGGTTGAGGTGGTCCGTGCGCACCTGGAGGAGACCGAGCACCATGGGCGGTGCCACCACCAGGCGTACGCCCGGTACCCGGTGGACACCGCCCAGGAGGTGCTCCGGTTCGAGCTGGCCTGCGGGCGGCACACGGCACGGTGGGTGAAAGACGTGACGCCAGCCGAGGCCGCGCTCGTTGTACGGGCCTTCGTTGACGCGGCGCTCGACGTAGGGCAGCAGCGCCCGGCTGAGCCGGGCACTGGCTGACGGGAGACTGCCCTGACCACGACATGAACGGTTCCCGGACCGTTGGACCGGGAACTCACCTCGATGGGATGGTGCTCAAGGCGGGCTCAGTCTCGTGCCCTGCAGGGCGACGTCCTCAGTCCTCGATGAGCTGCTGGAACTGCGGGCAGCCCACGGCGTGCCACTCCCTGACGAGGATCTCTCCCTCGACAACTACGACTTCCGCGTGCCACGGCAGGCAGTGGTGGCACGCGTGAATCCCGTACGCTCGGCCGTCGTCGTCGAACGCCCTGAGATCGACGGAGCCGACCGGCGCTCGGTCGGTGACGTCCCTGCTGGGGATCTGCGCCTTCTGCCATGCCGGTCAGCGTGCGATAGACGGTGGGTATACGGACCTCGAGTAGGGACTACCAATTACCGTTGTTCTGCTGTCCGTTGCCCTGTCAGTATTCCTGGGACCTCGCGCACGCCACCGGGCGGCTCGCCGAACTCGACCCCGACCTTGCCGCGCAGGCACTCGAGGCATTCCCGAAGTTTGCGCCGCCAGAGGCCCGCAGCGAACAGGGCCCGTTCAGCCCGGTCCTACCGGTGCCCGACGACGCCGACGTCTACACCCGGCTCGCCGCCTGCACGGCCGCCGAAGGGGCAGTAACCACACCCCCGAAGAAGGCTTCGATCAATTGATCACGATCCACCATTCTGCAACCCTCCCAAACAATTATTCCGAATCAGCATCCAAGGCACCCTTCGCCTGCCCGGCGCGAGCAGCTCAACCGAACTCCTGGCCGTATGCCCCGGCCTGGCAACCGCCCGCGATCTCGCCTACGAGTCCAGTTCAGCAGCCATCGCCCGGGAACGCCGCGGGCACGACCTCACGCACTGGATGGCACTCCCCCTCGACCAGGGGCCACAGCCGGTGCAGGGATTTGCGGCCTTCCTTCAGGACGAATGGGCCGCCGTAGTGAACAGCCTCACACTGAACTGGAGTTCAGGAGTGGTCGAGGGCCAGGTCACACCACATGAATTGATCAAACGCCGGTCGTACGGACGAGCTTCCTTCGGTCTCTTGACGACCCTCGCCCTTGCTCAGTCGCCATGAACATCAGAAGGGAAACGCCATGTCCCAACCGTCGGTGGGGTCCGTCAGCGCAGGCGAGGCAGCAGGCCACTCACCTGGGATCGAGTCGAGAGCACGCTGAAGATCAGTCTCTGCCCTTCCGATCACGACCAGGTCCATGCCCACGGATCCGGGTTCGAGCCGGAGCACCAGGCCGGGCGAGGAGAACCACCGCACGGGCGGTCCCATCGGCTCGAACCATGCCGGGTGCGGTGGCAGCGGAACCGGTGCGAACTCGGCCTCCACGACGGTAACCACCGCACTTGATGCCCGGCAGGCCCGTCCTTCCGGCCCGCCTGACCTCGCCATGACGGCTTCGCTCAGGACCATCTCCACACAGGCCAGCGAAACACGGTCCAGAAACGAGCACGTCGTGAGCTGCGGCAAGTGATCGGAGAACAGAGCTACCGGCGGGTCTTCCCTCGACAGGTCGGTCAGACGCACCCCCCAGCCCGCACCACCCTGGTTCTCGCTGCGGAAGACCAGTAGCTGACCAGAAGGATCGAGAAGCAGCTCATCCGGCTCAAGGAGGGGATCCTGCCGCGCAACGAGGTCACCGCGTCGGCCGAACAACCCGTACGCCTCCCGCAGAGCAACCGGCAGCCGCAGGTCCAACCGCTCCTCCGCCTGCTGCACCTCACCGGCGGAGAACCCATCGGCCGAGGTCAAAGGGGTGGCCCAGGACGCCGCGAACTCTCTGACAAACTCCCAGGCGCCCACTCGGTCCGGGCAACCACCGGCCAATGCCCGAGCCACATCGAACCCGTCATCCATCCGGCCGACCCTACGCGGTCATAGGGACACCAACATCCACCGGCTCCAACCGGGCCATCATGAAATACCCGCCACAGCCACGTTCGAAGAACCCTCCGGCTCTCGCTGAGCCCGCCACAGCCCGGCCATCGTCACCCGCGTCGTCGCGGGATCGATCCTCCGCCGGCGGGAGACCCTCACCGAGGAGGATGCCCCGGGGTCCTGACACGGGACCGGAATGCCGCAGGTCATGACTCGGCTTCCCGGCTCAGTGCGCGGCGGTGGCGCCCGCTCGGGGTATCGCCGCCAGCGGGGAGGGCCGGTTCTTTTTGCCGGCGGGACTGCTCGCCGGGCTCTTGGCCGACCGGCCCCGCCGGAGGTCGGCCGCCGCCCGGGACCGGGGCCGGGGGGGGCGGCTCGGCCGCCCCCTCGCCGTCAGTGGCCCGCAGGGCCCCCGTTGTCGCGGCGGTCGAGGGCGCGCTGGAGGGCGGCGGCGGCGTTGAGGCGGTCGGTGTCGCGGTCGGCGCGGCGGGTGCGGCGGGGCTTGCGGACGGCAGTGGTCTCGGCCATGGGTCACGTCTCCTCTGGAAGAGTCCTGCGAGGGATGCGAAGAGCCGGAGAAGGGGCGGGGGCTCGGGCGCCACAGGGATCACCTGCACAGACGCGCCCGGCCGCGACCGCCGTCGCTCGATGGAGCGGGACGTTCGGCTTCCTCCACGCTAAGCCAGCATTCCCGCTCTGTCGCCACATTTACTCGGGCTTCCTACTATCTGAGACGGCCCGCGCGCCCGGACCCGGCCGCGCGGGCCACCCCCCGGGTCTCACGCGCTCTCGGCCCGCTGACCCGTCGCGTAGGCCAGCGGCGGCGCGACCGCCCGTGCGTCCGCCCGCTCCGCCACCCACAGCCAGATGAACAGCAGGGCGGTCGCCTCCAGCAGCCCGGCGCGGTCCAGCCCGCCCCCGGCCACCGGCTCGCAGCCCACGTCCCGCACCAGCTCGTGGATCCGTGCGAGCGCCGCCTCGCCGTCACCGCAGACCGGAACAGTCAGCGGCTGACCGTCGAAGACCGGCGGCGTCCTCCGCCACACGCTCTCGTGGCAAATGTTGAACGCCTTGACGACATGCGCCCCCGGCGCCGCCTCGGCCAGTCGGACGGCGGCCGAAGGACCGCCCTCCGTCAGCAACCCGAAGCCGGGGCCGATCGGATTCGCGCAGTCGAGCAGCACCTTCCCGCTCAGCGCGGACTGGTGCTCCTTCACGACGTCCGCTCCCACCCCGTACGGCAGCGCCACCAGCACCACCTCGCCGAAGCCGGCCGCCGCCCGCAGCCCCCCGTGCCCCGCCGCGCCGATGCGCGTCGCCAGCTTCCGGGCCGCCTGCTCGTTCCGGCCGCCGATGAACACCTCGTGCCCGGCCCGCACCCACTGCGTGGCCAGTGCGTCAGCCATGTTGCCCGTTCCCAGTACACCGATCTTCATCGATACGTCCCTTCCCGCGTCTGTTCCCATCGCTTTCGGGGACGACACTAGGAAAACCGTCAGGCACCATTTGGTACGTGACGACCGACGCCTACATCGCCGACTGCCGCGCCCGCCTCGCCTTCGACCTCCTCTCCAACACCTGGAACGCCGTGCTCATCTGGGCCCTGCGGGACGGTCCCAGGCGTCCGGGCGAACTGCGCGACCACATCGGCGGCATCAGCCCCAAGGTCCTGACCGAGACGCTGCGGCGGCTGGAGTTCAACGGGCTGGTCGCCCGGCACGTCCACGGCGGAGCGCCACCTCGTGTCGAGTACGAACTCACCGCTCTTGGGCGGACGTTGCTCGGTCCGATCGACGCGTTCGGCACATGGGCCTTCGAGCACGGCGAC
This sequence comes from Streptomyces sp. I05A-00742, assembly GCF_013055795.1. Classification (GTDB taxonomy): domain Bacteria; phylum Actinomycetota; class Actinomycetes; order Streptomycetales; family Streptomycetaceae; genus Streptomyces. The sequence continues at coordinate 1,963 of NZ_JABETO010000034.1, read as the reverse complement.
GAGGTCATGGCCGCCCAGGAGCGCATGGGCGGGTGACCTACGCCGACAGCTTGCCGTCCGTGGCGGCCACGGCGGTCACGAACGCGGACCAGGCCGCGCGGGGGACGACGATCGGGAGGCGGTCGGGCGCCTTGGAGTCCCGGACGGGCATCATGCCGGGGAACTGCTCGGCGATCTCGATGCAACCGTCGTCGTTTTCGCTATGAGCTCGTAACACGATCTTGTTGATCGTGGCTGGTCGGCCGTGACGTGGGCGGTGTTCCGGCCGTTCGTGATGGCGTGAGGAAGCGGCCGTGGATCGTGGACGACGAACTATGGGCAGTGANGAGCTCGTAACACGATCTTGTTGATCGTGGCTGGTCGGCCGTGACGTGGGCGGTGTTCCGGCCGTTCGTGATGGCGTGAGGAAGCGGCCGTGGATCGTGGACGACGAACTATGGGCAGTGATCGAGCCGTTGCTGCCGGCCTGGCCCGAGCGGTCGCCGGGGCCGAGACCGGTGTCCGACCGGCTGTGCCTGCAAGGCATCCTGTACGTGCTCTACCAGGACATCAGCTGGCAACTCCTCCCGCCGGAGCTGGGGTTCGGCTCCGGGCAGACCTGCTGGCGACGGCTGGGCCGCCGGCACGAGGCCGGCGTTTTCGACCGGCTGCACCGCGTCCTGCTCGCGAAACTGCACGCCGCAGGCGAGCTCGACTGGTCCCGTGCGTGTGTGGACGCCTCCCACATCCGCGCGAAAAANAAAAAGGGGGAGCCGGGACCGGCCCGTCGCCGGTCGACCGCCGGAAAACGGGCAGTAAACACCACCTGATCCGCGACGGGAAGGGCACCCCGCTCAAGGTCATCACCACCGCGGCCAACGTCAACGACGTCACACAGACCCCCGCACTCGTCGACGGCATCCCGCCTGTCGCCGGACGGCACGGACGCCCACGCAGACGCCCCGACGCCCTGCTCGGCGACAAGGGCTACGACAGCAACCCCAACCGCCGCGAACTGCGCAAGCGCCGCATCCTGCCGGTCATCTCCCGCAAAGGCGCACCCAACATCGAGGGGCTGGGGAAGCTCCGCTACGTCGTCGAGCAGACCTTCTCGCTCCTGCACCAGTTCAANGACGCCCTGCTCGGCGACAAGGGCTACGACAGCAACCCCAACCGCCGCGAACTGCGCAAGCGCCGCATCCTGCCGGTCATCTCCCGCAAAGGCGCACCCAACATCGAGGGGCTGGGGAAGCTCCGCTACGTCGTCGAGCAGACCTTCTCGCTCCTGCACCAGTTCAAACGCCTGGCCGTCCGCTGGGAACGACGGCTCGAACTCCACGACGCCCTCGTCTCCCTGGCCTGCGGCCTCATCTGCTGGAGACGCCTCAACAACCGCAAACCATGATCCTGTTACGAGCTCTATGGGTACTCTTACGCCAGGCAGCTATGGACTCGTCAAGCGCAACCGTACTCACTGGTGCCATCAGCGGACTCATTCCCAGGACACGCTGGAGGTACAGCGTCCAGGTCATCAAGAACAGCCCGCATACTAGGCCGAGCATCAGCTGCGCGGACAGGCTGCCGGAGAACTACCTACCCCGGAAGACGGACAGTGTCACGAGCGGGGCGTCGTCTTCACTTGAGGAGTTCGATGCCGCCGTGGTCTCCGTTTGCGTCGATGTCGGGGTACAGGCCGAGGTTGCCGTTGTTCCAGCTGATCAGGATGTCGTTGACGCGGTCGTCATTGTGGGTGAAGGCGCCGGTGGTCAGGATGTGGGCGTTCTTCCAGGCGGTGCCTGCTTCGCGGATCTTGGTGCGGCCGTGGTAGCCCTTGGCGTCGACGCCCGGGAAGACGCTGGTCTCGCCGTCCTTCCACTGGATGAGGAGGTCGGAGGTGGGCTTGCCGGTGAACTCGCCTGCGCTGATCTGGATGGCGTTCTCCCAGGATTTGGCCGCCGCGGACAGTTGGCTGTAGCCGCTGAGC
>NZ_JABETO010000033.1 GCF_013055795.1 Streptomyces sp. I05A-00742 | reverse complement strand
GACCGCCGCCGCCCCCGGACGGCGCCGGCGGCCTCCGCGCGTTCGACGCCGCCCGCGCCCGCGGGCTGCCCCGGGCCTCGGCCGCCGGGCTGCGCCAGGACGCGCTCGTCCGGGCGGCGGCCGAGGGCGCCCGGATCGCCACCGAGGCCACCCGGATCGCGCTCGGGGCGCGGCCCGCCCCCGCCCCGCCGGGGGCACCGGACGACTCCCCCTTCGCCTACGCCGTGTGGCCGGCCCGCCTCCGCTGGTGGCGGCGGCTGCGCGCGCACCTCTCCCCGGAGTCGGTCCTGCTGCAGAACGCCCTGCGGATCGCCTGCGCCCTCGCCGTCGCCCGGCTGCTGGTCGGGGTGCTCAACCTGTCCCACGGGTTCTGGGTGCTGCTCGCGACGCTCAGCACCATGCGCACCTCGGCGGCGGACACCCGCAGTGCCCTGCGTCCCGCCTTCCTCGGCACGGCCGCCGGTGCGGGGATCGCCGCCGTCCTGCTCGTCGTCGTGGGCGACGTGCCCGTCTTCTACGAAGCGGCCCTGCCGCTGGTCGTCCTCGTCGGCTTCGGCGTCGGGCCGGTGCTGGGGCCCGCCTGGATGCAGGCGGCGATGACCCTGGTCTTCGTCCTCGTCTTCACCCAGCTGTCGGATCCCGACTGGCACCTCTCCGGCGTGCGGCTCCTCGACGTCGTCGTCGGCGGAGCCGTCGGCGCGCTGGCCGGCCTGCTCGCCTGGCCCAAGGGAGGACGCGGCCAGCTCCGGCGCGCGACGGCGGACCTGCTGACCGAGTCGGCGGCGCTGTGCCGCGCCGTGACCGCCCTGCTGTGCACGGGCGGCGACGGCACGGTGTCCCTGCGCCCGGCCCGCCGCGCGGTGCTGCTCACCGAGGCCACCTACGCCCAGTACCGGACGGAGGACCATCCCCACCGGACCCCGGATCCCGCCTGGGGACGCGCCAAGGCCGCGGCCTACCAGGCACTCTCCGGCGGCGAGATCATCCTCGGCCGCCACCGCTCCGGCAGCCGCGCCCCGCTCCCGCCCGAGGCGGCGGCCCGGCTGACCGCCCTCGCCGACCGGGCCGCCGCCGAGTACCTCCGCTCGGCCGCCGCCCTCCGCACCGAGGAAGGGCGACCCGCCACCGCCCTCGCACCCCGCCCCGCCGACACCGGCACGCCGCGCACGCCGATGCCGCCCGCCCATGCGCTTCTCGTCGCGGACACGGAGGCGTGGCTGACAGGGGCGGTGGAGGACGCCGCGCGGGTGCGGCGGGACCGGCCCGGTGAAGCGGGGTCGCCTGCCGGTCGCGACGGGGGCGGTGGGGCTGCGTCGGCCGTGCGGAGGGGTGGTGCCTGAGCGGCGACCGGATGGAGTGGGCTGTCGGTGGGGTGTCCCGGCCGCCGCTCGGGTGCGGCGGGGCCGGCCCGGCGACGCCGGGGGCGCCTGCCCGTCATGACGGAGGTGGCGGGGCCGCGTCGGCCGCGCGGAGGGGTGGTGCCTGAGCGGCGACCGGCCGGAATGGGCTGTCGGCGGGGCGGCCCGGCCGACTCGGAGGAGGGCCGGACCGGTCCGGTCGCCGTCCACGCCGACGGAGGACGACCGCCCCGGGCCGTGACCGGGCGACGGGCCGCCGCGAAGCGTTCAGTCTCCGGACCGCCCGGCGAGGAAGTCCAGCACCAACGGGCTCGCCACGGCGCGGAATTCCTCGAAGTAGGCGTGCCGGGCCCCGGGGATCAGATGCAGCCGGGCGCCCGGTATCCGTCCGGCGAGCAGGGGCGCGTTGGCGGTGGGGTTGAAGCGGTCCTCGGTGCCGTGGACGACGAGGGTGGGAGCGGCGATCCGCGGCAGGGCGTCCCAGGCGTCGTGCCGGGAACTGGCGACGCGGTGCCGTCGCCGCGCGTGGGCCGGCATGGCCGGGTCGCCGAGCACGGCGTGGGGTCCGGGGTGCGCGGCGAGCCAGCCGGGCGTGTACATCAGGTCGAGCAACGTCCGCTCGACCGCGGCCCGGTCGGGACGAGCCAGGGCCGCGCCGACCGCCGCGTCGCGCTCGACGCCGTGCGGGCCGCCGGGCGACGTGCAGCCGAGCACCAGCCGGCGGACGCGGTCCGGGTGCCGGACCGCCACCCACTGCGCGACGCGGCCGCCCATCGAGGTCCCGTAGATGTCCGCCCGCTCGATCCCCAGGTGGTCGAGGACGGCGACGACGTCGTCGGCGAACTCCTCGGTGCCGTACGGACGGTCGGGCTTGTCGCTGTCCCCGGTGCCCCGGTAGTCCAGGGTGACGGTGCGGCGGGCGGCGTGGAAGTCGTCGCGGACGGCGTCCCACCAGCGGTGGGTGTTCGCCTGCCCGGCGAGCAGGACCAAGGGGGTGCCCGCGCCCCGGACCTGGTGGGCGACGCGGGTCCCGTCGATCGCGGTGGCGTACGGCATGGGGTCAGTCCATCACGGGGGCCAGGAGCACCGACCGCGAGGAGGGCACGGTCCGCGGACCCTCCGCCCGCGCCTCCCGGGCCAGCGTCGCCGCGCAGGCCAGTGCCTCCTCCCGGGGCCGTGCCGCCGTGTACACCGTGAGCTCCCGGACCAGCCGGGGGACCGGCCGCGCGGCCGTCCTCCGGTCCGCGGGCGGCAGGGCGTCCTCGGCGACGAGGGTGAGGCCGACGCCGTCCCTGGCCAGCGCCACGGCCGCCTCCGCCTGCGGAACCTCCGCCGCGACGGCCGGCCGGAACCCGGCCGCGCGGAACGCCTCGGTGAACGCCTCGCCGGGGCCGAGGCCCTGATGGGCGATCCAGCGCCGGCCGGCCAGATCCTCCAAGTGGACGTCCCGGCCGCACAGTTCGTCGTCATCGGCGCAGACGACGACCAGCTCCTCGACGCCCAGCGTCAGCACCCGGCCGTCCCAGTCCAGGGGCCGCGGCCCGACGCCGACGTCCGCCGTCCCGGCCGCCACGGAGTCCTGGAGCCGTTCCCGGCTGCCGTACGGCAGGACGGAGACCGGCGAGCGGGGGTGGTCCAGCGCCCACCGGCGCAGTCCGGGCAGCAGGGCACCGGGCAGCGCCGGGCGCACCGTGCCGACGCGCAGCGGGCGCCGCCGGCCGAGGGCGGCGGCACGGGCCGCGGCGGTCGCCTCGTCGGCGCAGCACAGCGCCGTCCTCGCGTACGGCAGGAAGGCGGCACCGGCCTCCGTGGGGCGGACGCCCTCCGGCCGGCGCTCCAACAGGGGCGTTCCGACGGCCCGTTCCAGGGTGCGCAGCTGCTGCGAGACCGTGGGTTCCGTCACGTGCAGCCGCTCGGCGGCCCGGGTCAGCCGTCCTTCCCGCACCGCGGTGACGAGGTATTCCAGCTGGCGCAGCGACAGGTTGCCGGCGCTGGGGACCGGCTCGGCGGAGCGTTCCATAGCCCGTGCCTATCTCCTCATGGACGGAATCTTCTTGATCCCGGGTCCGGTGGCGGGTTTGAGTTCTCGGGTGCCGAGGGGCCCGACGACGGGCCGGCCGGGGCGGGCTCGGACACGACCGTTCCGGAAGGATGCCCATGAAGCACACGACCCGTTTTCTTCTCGTTCCCCTGCTGCTCGCCGGCGTGGCGGCCCCGCTGTCGGCCCTCCCCGCGGCCGCCGACTCCGGCGACCGGACCCCGCCCGCCCTGCGGGTGGGCGACGGCCCGGCCGACAAGGACGCCGTGTCCGTCGTCAGAGCGGCCGGCGACGGCAAGGTCGGCCCGGTGCCGGTGGGCGACGCACGGCTGACGGACTACGACGCGGCCGGCGGCCACGCCGTGCTGACCGGCGGCGCGTCCAACGGCGGCCAGGGCGCCCCGGACCAGCTGCGGGCCGGTGACGTCATCGCGAGCCCGGCGACCACGCAGACCCCCCAGGGGGCGCTGGTGAAGGTCACCGCCGTGCATCCGCAGACGGGCGGCCGGGTCGCGGTGGACACCCGGCCCGCCGACCTCACCGACGCGCTCGGCGACGGCACGGTGGACCTCCGGACCCCCCTGACCGCGGCCGACCTCAGGACCAAGCCCTCCTCGGCCGGCGGCAAGGTGACCGGCGGCCAGGCGAACGGCGGCGGCATCCGGCTGGACGTGGACGTCCCGATGCCCCCGGGCGTCAAGCCGACCGAGGGCCACTCCTCGGCCCTGTCCGGCTCGCTGGAGATCCGGCCGGAGCTGCTCTTCTCCTACGAGCGCGCCCACTGGTACTCCATCGCGCCCTCCAAGGCCGCGATCGGGCTGGAGGGGGACTACACGTACGGCTTCAAGGCGCACGCCGAGGGCACCGCCTCGTACGACACGGGCCACAAGCCGCTGCACATACCGGCGGCCGAGGTCGACGTGAACAAGACCGTGTGGGTCGGCCCGGTGCCGATCGTGCTCAACGCGAAGATCAACTACTTCTACGACATCTCCGCCGACGGGAAGATCACGGTCGACGCCGAGCAGAGGACCGAGGGGCGGCTGGAGGCCGGCGCCCGGTACGACGCCGACCACGGCTGGAGCGCCCTCTCCGGCCCCGAGCCGGTGACCACCGGAACCGCGGCCCGCGTCACGGGCGCCGCCACCGCGAAGGCCGGCGTCGGCACCCACGCCGAGCTGGGCCTCTACGGCTCGATCGGCGTCACGGCCGACGTCATGCCCTACCTGAAGGCCACGGCGAGCGGCTCCGGCGGAGCCGAGCCGCCGAAGGACGGCAAGTCGGCCGAGGTCAACGACGCGCACGACGCGTGGGCGCTCTACGGCGGCGGCGAGCTCACCGGATCGTTCTTCGCCAAGCTGTCGGTCCTCGGTGTGAAGGTGCTCGACCACAGCTGGGACTTCCCCCCGGTGACCTACGAGCAGCGGCTGGCCGGCGGCTCGGTCTGACCCCGGGCACGGCCCGCGCCCGGTCCGGCGGGGGGCGTTCATCGCTCCGCCCGTCCGGAGACCGCCGCCACCGGCTCGTACGGCCGGTTCCCGGCGCCGTCCTCCGGCACCGGCGGGGCGTCCATCCGGGGCGTTCCGCTCGGTACCGGCGCGATCCGGAGGTCCGCGTCGTCCGGGTGGACGACGAGGACGGGGCAGCGGGCGTGCCGGAGGCAGTGCCGGCTGACCGAGCCGTGCAGGAGGCGGTGCAGCGGGCCGTGCCGCCCCGCGCCCATCACCAGCACGTCGTCCGGGCGGTCGGCCAGGGCGACCAGCGCGGGGCCGGCCGACGCCCGGACGGTCCGGAGGCGGAGCACCGTACCCGGCGGGGCCGGTCCGAACGCGGCCTCGCAGGTCTCGCGCAGCACCGCGGCCGCCCCCCGCTCCCAATGGGCGCGCACGTCGGCCGGGGCCGGGTTGACCGCGTCGGCGGCCTCGCCACCGGGCGGCGACCAGGCGTACACCGGGCAGAGCACGGCACCGCGCCGGGCGGCCTCCCGGGCACCCTGCCTGAGCGCCGCCACGCTCCCCGCGGAACCGTCCACCCCGACGACGACCCGCTCGACCGTCTCCGACATCTCGCTCACTCCTCCGCACTTCCGTGCCGCGCCTCGTGCGCGCCACCCGACTCCGCCATCGTGCGGGCCGCCCGCCCCCGCCCGGGATCCCGCGTCCGGACGGCCGGGCGGGGGATCCCGCCGTCCACCGGTCGGCGCCGAGGGGACGGCCGGGCCCGAGCGGCCGGGCGGCGACCGCGCGCTTATGGTGGACGGGGAAGCCGCCGGGCGACCGGCGGCGACCGCGAGCACGGAAGTGGCGAGCTCATGGAGTCCGATTCCGGTACGCAGGTGACAGTGGTGGTGGCCGACGACCACCCCGTCTACCGCGAGGGCATCACCCGGGGCCTCCAGCTCAGCGGCCGGAGCTCGGTGGTCGCCGAGGTGGAGGACGGTGTGGCCGCCCTCGCCGCGGTCCGCGAGCTGGAGCCGCGGGTGGCCCTGATCGACTACCGGCTCCCCGGGATGGACGGCATCGCCGTGATCCACGCGATCGTCCGCGACGGGCTGCCGACGCGGACCGTGCTGCTCTCCGCGACGACGGACGGCGCCGTGGTCTACCGGGCGGTCCAGGAGGGCGCCGCCGGATACCTGGCGAAGGACGCCAAACGCTCCGAGATCGTCGACGCCGTACTGAAGGTGGCCCGGGGCAAGCAGGTCGTCTCCGAGGACCTGTCGGACGGCCTGGTGGACCAGATCCGGTTGCGGGCCGACCGCGAGGAGACGGTCCTCTCCGACCGGGAACGCCAGGTACTGCGCGGTTTCGCGGAGGGCAAGAGCATCCCGCAGCTCGCCGGTGAGCTCTACCTGGGCGCCAGCACCGTCAAGACGCACACCCAGCGGCTCTACGAGAAGCTCGGGGTGTCCGACCGCGCCGCGGCCGTCGCCGAGGCCATGCGCCGGGGTCTGCTGGAATGACCGCGGCGGGCCGTCCCGGAGCCGCCCCCTCGGCCGGAGGACCGGGGGCGAGCCGGTGGGCGATGCTCGCGGTGCTCTGCTCCAGCCTGCTGCTGGTGGCCATGGACGCCACCATCCTCAACGTCGCCCTGCCCTCCCTCATCGCCCACCTGCGCCCCGGGCCCCTGGAACAGCTGTGGATCATCGACATCTACGGCCTGGTGCTCGGCGGCCTGCTGGTCACCAGCGGCGCGGTCAGCGACCGGTTCGGCCGCAAGCTGCTCTTCCTGACGGGCTTCGTGCTCTTCGGCCTGGCCTCGGTGGTCGCCGCCACGGCGGACAGCTCCTGGCAGCTGATCGCCGGACGGGTCCTGCTCGGCCTCGGCGGTGCCATGGTGATGCCGTCGACGCTCTCGCTGATCCGGACGATCTTCACCGACGACCGGGAGCGGGCGCTCGCCATCGGCATCTGGGCCGCCGTGGCCGGCGTGGGCGCCTGCCTGGGCCCGCTCATCGGCGGGTTCCTCGTGGAGCACTTCAACTGGTCGGCGGCGTTCTGGGTGAACGTCCCGGTCGTCGTCGCGACCGTCGTGGCGGGCCTGCGCCTGCTCCCCGAGTACCGGGCGCCCCAGCACGGACCGCTCGACTGGCCCGCCGCCCTGCTGTCGGTCGCCGGCGTCGTGGCGCTCGCCTGGGGCATCAAACACGTCGCCAAGGGCAGCGCCGACCCCGCCGACGTGGGCGTACTGCTCCTGGGCTGTCTGCTGCTGGCCCTCTTCGCCCGGCGCCAGCTCGCGGCCCACGACCCGCTGCTGGACGTCCGGCTCTTCAGGAACGGCCCCTTCCTGGCCGCTGCGCTGGCCACCCTGCTCGCCATGCTCGCCATCGGGGCCGCGCTGTTCCTGATCTCACTGTGGCTCCAGTACGTCCACGGCTACTCGCCGGCGCAGGCCGGGCTGCGCACCCTGCCGTCGGCCGCCGCCATGCTGGCCGGCTCGCTGTCGTCGCCCTGGATCATGCACCGCACCGGCGTCCGGACGGTGCTGGCCGTCGGCCTGGGCGCCCTGGTCGCCGGCTTCCTCCTGCTGGCACTGACCCCGGTGCCCAACGGCTATCCGGTCGTCGCCGGGGTGCTGGCGCTGCTGGGCCTCGGCGACGGCCTGGCGATGACCGCCGCCGCCTCGGTGCTGGTCTCCTCCGTGCCGCCGCGCCGGGCCGGCCAGGCGGGCGCCGTCTCGGAGACCGCCTACGAACTCGGCGTCGGCCTGGGCGTGGCACTGCTGGGCAGCGTCCACGGCGCCCTGTTCACCCGCCATATGACCGGACTGCCGCTCGGCGGCGCGGAGTTGGCGGAGGCCCGCGGCTCCGTCGGCGGTGCCGCCGAGGCCGCCCGCCGGGCCGGCGGCGAGACCGGCCGACGGGTCCTGGAGACGGCACGCGCCGCCTTCGACGACGCCCTGACGACCACCGCTTACGTCTCCGCCGCCATCGTGGCCGTGGTGACCGTCATCACCGTGTGGCTCGTGCCGCGCGGCTTCAAGGTGACGGGCGGCCACTGACCGGGACGACCCCGTGGGAGGGAACCATGGACATCGAACTGGGCTACGACTCATGGGGTTCGCGGCTGCGGACCATCGGCACCGCCGAGATCACATACCGCAAGTGGACGGGCCGCCCGGTGACCTTGGGCCCCTGGGAGCTCGTCTACGAGAAGATGAATACCCGCCTCCGCCGCATCGGCACCACGGAGATCACCTACACCAAGTGGACCAGCCGGCCCACGCACGTCGGCGCCTGGGACCTGGACTTCGACAAGCTCGGGAGCAGGCTCCGGCGGATCGGACCGTACACCCTCGACTACGACACGCTCGGCAGCCGGGTACGCACGGTGGGCCCCCTGCACATCGACTACGACAAGCTCGGCAGCCGCCCGCACGTGGTGCACCTGCCGGGGGAGGGCGCCGGGCCGGGAACGCTCCCCGACGACCTGCTGATCGCCCTGTTCCTCGTCCTGTACTGGCGGACGGAGGAACAGGAGAACGCGCGACGCCGCTGAGTCCCCGGTCCGGTTCCCGTCCCACCGTCAGAACGCCTGTCGCGGCTCGGCCGGCAACAGCGTCTTCCGCGCGACGGGCGACGACAGCACCACCACCGACTCGGTCGGCGCCCTGCGCGAGCTGCTCGACGCGGGGACCGTCCGCACGGCCGGCCTCTCCAACGTCGACGCCGCACAGATCCGGCAGGCCCACGGGATCCTGGGCGACCGGCTGGTGTCCGTACAGAACCGCTACTCGCCCGCCGTCCGGGACAGCGCTCCGGAGCTGCGGCTCTGCGCGGAGCTGGGCATCGCGTTCCTGCCGTGGAGCCCGCTGGGCGGGGTCTCCCGGAGCTCGCTGGACGGCGCCTCCGGGCAGGCCGTGGACGACGCGTTCGCCGCCTTCCAGACGATCGCCCGCGAGCGCGGGGTGAGCCCCCAACAGGTCTGTCTGGCCTGGCTGCTCGCGGCCTCCCCGACGGTGGTCCCGATTCCCGGCGGCAGCCGTCCCGCGAGCGTCCGGGACTCGGCCGCGGCGGCGGACCTCGTCCTGACCGCGGACGAACTGGTGCGGCTCGGCCCGTTACACGCCGTAGCCCGGGGGCCGGACGCGCGCGCCGGTCAGCGCGTGCGCAGGTCCTCCCAGGTGACGACCGGGCTCCCGGCCCGCATGCTGAAGTCCATCGCGGGGTCGCGCACGGGCCACTTGAGCCGCAGCCAGCTCGGGACGGTGGCCAGGATCCCGTCGTCCCCGGCCAGGTGCCAGAAGGTGTTGGAGTCCCGCCGGGCGAAGTACGGGCAGAACAGCGAGATCACCAGGGTGACCCGGCGCCCCCGGGTCACCGGCGTCACGGCGTGGAAGATCCGGCTGCCGTGCAGGAAGAGCGTCGCCCCGCGCGCCCGGCAGTCGGCCTCCCGGATGCGCGGGTCGCCCTCCGTCACATCGTCGAACTCGCCGGTGCGGCCCTGGAAGTAGGTGAAGCTCCCGCCCTCGTACGCGTCCCCGTCGCTGAGCTGGACGGTGAACACGTAGTCCATGCCGTCGCGGTGCCACCGTACGATCTCGGGCCGGCCGCCGCGGCCCTCGAAGTAGTTGATCTGCGCGGTGGGGAGGCGCAGCGGATGCGGGATCAGCGGTACGCCGGCGATCCGGGAGCAGGTGAGGAGGAAGGACCGGTCGCGGATCATGTTGTTGATGAAGGGCGACACGAGGTCGGCGCCGCGCAGCCGGCGGGTGGCGATGAAGCCGCTGGACCCGGCGGCCGGCTCCAGCCGGTCGCAGACCTCGGCCAGCCGGTCCAGGCCCTCGGCCGTCAGGACGCGGAACGGTCCGACGAGCGCGGTGTCGTCCACCGTGCCGTGCGCGCGGCCGAGTTCGCGGCTCGCGTAGCCGAACTCCTGGAGGGTGACCCGGGGCCCGGTGGCGTCCGTGACCACGAACTCGCCGCTCCAGGGCGGCTCCACGGGCAGGCCCGGCGCGCGGCGCGGCCGCCGCGCGCGGACGGCGTGGAAGAACTGGTCCACGCCCGTCGCCGTCCGGGGGAGGTTGAGGACTCCGTCCCCGCCGCGTCTCGTCCGGACCATCGCCATGACTCGTCCCTCCGCCGGGAAGCGCCCTCGGCGCGCGGCGGCCCGCCGTCCGGGACGCCCGTCCCGGCGGGCCCGGCGCCGGCCGCGGCCAGTATCCACCGCCCGGCCGCCCGCCCGGCAAGGCGCGATCCCGCCACCCGCTCAGCCGTCGGCCGCGACCTGTTCCGCGACCCGTCGGGCCTGCCGGGTCACCGTGCGGAGGTGGTTGGAGAACGGGATGCGGACATGGGTGCCGACTCCGGCCACCCAGACGTGCTCCGGCGCTGCCCCGGGGTGCCGCCGGACCCGCAGGTCCGCCTCCAGGCGGTCGACGGCGGTGCCGATCCCGTCGGCGGCCGGGGCGAGGGCGAGGACGGTGCCGCCGGCTTCCCAGGTCAGCTCCGGCGGGTGGAACCCGGTCGCGTTGACGACGTGGTCGTAGGACGCGGGCGGGGACCCCGGTGACGTCACCCGCCACGCGCCGTCCTCGAAGGCGACGGACGCGGGGTAGCCTCCGGGGGCCATGCGCAGGGTGCCCGCCCGGAAGTGGCCGAGCAGCCGGCGCGCGTTGACGACGGTCAGCGCGGTCAGGTAGCGGCCGACGAACCAGTCGAAGTGCTCCATCACGGCCCGGTGGCGGGCCGCCGGCAGGCCGTCGCCGAAGGCGGTCAGCGCCTCGATGACGGCCACCGCCACCCCGGGCCACTGACAGGCGCCCGCGTCGGCCAGGGCCGTCTCCTCCGCCAGCCGCCGGACGGGCTCCGCGGCCCGCGAGGTCTGCCGGCGCAACGGGCGGTCCCCCAGCAGCCGGACGGCCTCGACCACGCAGCGCGTCATCCGTCGCTCCAGCAGCGGGTCGGCGGGGTCCAGCCGGCTCATGCGCTCCAGCGGCGGGAAGGCGCGCACCGGGGCGTGCAGCGAGAGCCGCACCGCGGGCAGCATGCCGGACGGCGAGGCCAGGGTGGTGCGGTGGCCGTCCCGGCACAGCAACAGGGCGGCGTCCACGGCTGATTGACGCGATCCGAGGACGAGGACCCGGCGGCCCGTGCCGAGTTCGGCGCGCAGGCGGGCCGACGGATAGGGGCTGTCCAGGTAGCGGGGGTGACCGGTGAAGGCGGCGAACCCCCGGGGGACGCGCGGCCGGTGCACGCCGGTGGCGACGATCACGTCGTCCGCGGCGAGCTCGCTCCCGTCGTCCAGCCGCACCCGCGGCCGCCCGTCCGCGAACCCGACGGACAGCGCACGGGCTTGGATGTGACGAGCCGTCAGACCACCGCCCACCGCCTGCTCGCGGGCGCGCGTCCACCGGTCGTGGCAGTACTCGGCCATGCGGGCGCGGGGTACGCAGGTGTCCGGCCGTCCCGTCCAGCCCCGGGCGCGCAGATGCTCGACGAAGTCGTCCGGTCGGTCCGGCAGCAGGGAGTTGACGTCGGCTGCGCTGTTGCACATGAGCAGGGGGTCGGCGTCGCCGAAGGCCAGCCCCCAGCCCGGCGGCGCGGGGTCCACGACCAGCACCGACCGGACGGGCCGCGCCCCCGCCGGTCCTGCCGTGCGCAGGGCGGCCGCCACCAGGTGCACGAACACACCGGTCCCGGCGGCCCCGGCCCCGACGACCACCACCGTCCGCCCGCCGGTGTCGTCCCGTCGCGTCACGTCCACACCTTTCCTCCCGGATGCCTCCGGTCCGACCTTCCCCGGATTACGCCCAGAGCATGCGGGGGTTCCGGAGAAGGCCGTGCCCGGGGCAGGGTCGTGACCATGAGACTGCTGATCCTCGGAGGAACGGAATTCGTGGGCCGCGCCCTGACGGACGACGCCCTGGCCCGCGGCTGGGAGGTGACGGTCTTCCACCGGGGCCGCCATCCGGCACCGCCCGGTGTGACGGCCCTGCTCGGCGACCGCACGGCGGACGGCGGCCTGGCCGCCCTGGCCGGGGGCGAGTGGGACCTCGTCGCCGACACCTGGTCCGGCGCGCCCACGGCGGTGCGGGACGCCGCGCGGCTGCTGGCGGGCCGGGCCGGGCACTACGCCTACATATCCAGCCGCTCCGTCCACCGGCACCCCTGCCCGGCCGGTCTCGCGGAGGACGGCCCGCTCGTGGACGGTTCCCCCGACGCGGGCGACGTCGCCTACCCCGAGGCCAAGCGCGGCGGCGAACTGGCGGCCCTGGACGCCTTCGGCGACCGGGCGCTGCTGGCCAGGGCCGGGCTGGTGCTCGGTCCCGGGGAGAACATCGGGCGGCTGCCCTGGTGGCTGCTGCGCGTCGCGCGCGGCGGCCGGGTGCTGGCCCCGGGCCCGCGCGACTCGCAGGTGCAGTTCATCGACAACCGCGACCTCGCGTCCTGGACCCTGGACGCCGCCGCGCGCGGACTCGGCGGCCCCTTCAACCTCGTGAGCCCGCCCGGCCACACCACCATGGGCGAGCTGCTGGAGTCCTGCGTCCGCGTCACCGGCTCCGACGCCGAGCTCCGCTGGACGGACCCCGAGCCGATCCTCGCCGCGGGCATCGAGCCGTGGACCGACCTGCCGGTCTGGCTGCCGCCGGGCGAGCTGCACACGACGATCTTCGGAGCCGGCGTCGGCAAGGCCCTGGCCGCCGGGCTGCGCTGCCGGCCTGCCGCGGAGACCGTCGCCGACACCTGGGCCTGGCTGCGCTCCCTCGACCTGAAGCCGCCGCTCCGCCCGGACCGCGATCCGGTCGGCCTGGACCCGGAGAAGGAGGCGAAGGTCCTGGCGGGCTGAGCGGGCGGGCGTACGGGCGTACGGACGTACGGGTATACGGACGGACGGCAAGGCCCGGCGCGGGTGCGATGGCATCCGCGCCGGGCCTTGCTCATGCGCCCCGGAGGCCTCTAAGCTCGGATCCGAGTAATAGAGCCCGAGCAATCATCCCCGATGTGAAACGCGGAGTGAGATGCCCGCCCGACAATCCGCCCGGCACCCCGCCAGACGACCCGCCAACCCGCTGGCCCTCGCCGTCCTGGGCCTCCTGCTGGAACAGCCCCTGCACCCGCACGCCATGGCGACCGCCCTGCGCGAACGCCAACTGGACCTGGCGTTCAAACTGACCACCGGATCCCTTTACGACACCGTGCGAGCCCTCGTCCGCGACGGATGGATCGAGGCCGACGGCACCGAGCAGGTGGGCGGCCGCCCTGCGCGCACCGTCTACCGCCACACAGCGCGGGGCCAGGCGAACTTCACCGACTGGCTGGACGAACTGATCCGCGAACCGGCCCAGGAATTCCCCAAGTTCCTGTCCGCCGTCAGCTACCTCGGCGCCCTCGGCCCGCGCCGCGCCGCGGAGGCGCTGCGCGAACGGGCGGCGGCGCTGGAGGCCCGCATCGAGGCCGGCGACCGCGCGTACCGCGCCGCCACCGAGGAGCACCACGCGCCCCGGCTGTTCGTCATCGAGGCGGAGTACGCCCGCGCGATGGCCGAGGCCGAGCTGCGATGGGTGCTGCGCACCGCCGAGGAGATCGAGCGGGGCACGCTGGCATGGCCGGGGGAGGCCACCGATGACTGACACGGACTCCGACGTCCTGGTCGTCGGCGCAGGCCCCGCCGGACTGACCCTCGCCTGCGAACTGGGCCTGGACGGGGTACGCGCCACCGTGCTCGAACGCGACGCCGACCCGTCCGCCTTCTGCCGCGGCTTCAACCTCAACGCCCGCAGCCTGGAACTGCTGGACCGCCGGGGCCTCGCCGACCGCTTCCTCGCCGAGGGGCCGACCCTCCCGTCCACCGCCTTCGTCGGTACGGCCGTCCTCGACCTGGCCGCCATGCGCACCGACCACCCCTACATCCTGGGCATCGCCCAGACCCGGGTGGAGGAACTGCTCACCGAGCGGGCCGCCGAACTGGGCGTCCGCGTCCTCCGCGGACACCGGCTCGTCGGACTGCGCCAGGACGACGACGGGGTGACCGCCGACGTCGTCGCGCCGGACGGTCCGCTCCGCCTGCGCGGCGGCTGGCTGGCCGGCTGCGACGGCGGGCGGAGCACCGTCCGCGGGCTGGCCGGCATCGCGTTCCCCGGCACGCCCGCGCGCCGTTTCGCGCTGCTCGGCGACGTGGTCCTGGCCGACCCCGCGGCGCTGCCGTTCGGCACGACGGCCGGACCGGACGGCGGCTCGGTGTTCACCCTGCCCCGGCCCGACCACGTACGCCTGATCACCGCCGAGCCGGACCCGCCCGAGGACCGGGACGAGCCGGTGACCCGGGCCCGGTTCCAGGAAGTACTGGACCGGGCGCTCGGACGGCACGTGGAGATCGCGGAGATCCGTCGGCTCACCCGGTTCGGCGACGCCGCCCGGCTGACCGAACGGCTTTATGAGGGACGGGTGTTGCTGCTCGGTGACGCCGCCCACATCCACCCGCCCGCCGGAGCGATCGGCGTGAACGCGGCGATCGACGACGCGATGAACCTCGGCTGGAAGCTCGGCCTCGTCGCACGCGGCCTGGCTCCCGCGAGCCTGCTGGAGACCTACCACACCGAGCGGCACACGGCCGGCGACCGCCTGCTGCGCACCACCCGTGCCCAGGCGCTGATCGCCGACGGCGGCGAGCGACTGGCCCCCCTGCGCGACCTCCTCGCCGACCTGGCCACGGCCGAGGAGACCGCCGCCCACCTGGCCGAGACCATCACCGGCGTCGCCACCCGCTACCCGGCCCACGACGCCCACGGCCACCCCTGGGAGGGGCGGCTGGTCCCCGACGTCCCGCTGGAGCGGGACGCACTCCTGCCGCTGCTGGCCCGGTCCGGCGGCGGCGTGCTGCTGCTCGACGACACCGCGGCCCCCGGTCCGGTGCGCGCCGCCGCCGCGCCCTGGGCCGACCGCGTGACGCCCGCCGCCGTCCGGCCCGGCCGGCTGCCCGACGCCTACGCGGTCCTCGTGCGCCCGGACGGTCACGCCGGCTGGGTCGGCCTCCGACCGGCTTCGCCCGGCGGGGCGGCGGACGAGGTTCGTGCCGCGCTGGGGAGGTGGTTCGGGCCGGCTGTTCGTGGTGGGGGCTTGGCCCCGGTCCCTCCCTTTCACCGTTTCTGCGGGGGGTGCCCCGCGCCCCTTTGAAACCGCGCTTCGCGCGGTTGTCCTCAAACGCCGGACGGGCTGAAAATCAGCCCGTTGGGGGTGGGTGCCCTCTCTGGGGGAGGGGCCGGGAAAAGGACCCCACCGGCCCCGACCTAGTCCTCCGCCAGCCGCTCCAGCAGACCGATCGCCTCCACCACGACCGCCCGCTCCCGCTCGTCGAAGCGCTCGCGCAGAGCCTGCGCGATCCAGCCCTCCCGCGCCCTGCGCACCTCGGCGAGCCGGTGCCGGCCCTCCGGGCTGAGGGAGATGAGCACCTGCCGGCGGTCGCTGGGGTGCGGGGACCGTTCGACGAGGCCCGCCTCCTCCAGGCCGGCCAGGGTCGCGCCCATCGACTGCGGCCGGACGCGCTCCCATCGCGCCAGTTCCACGGTGGTGGCGGGGCCCCGGCGGTCGAGTCCGCTGAGGACGGCGGCCTGGGAGAGGGTCACGTCCGTGCCCTCACCGGCGGCGCGCAGCCGGCGGGTCAACTGGCCCGCGAGGACGCGGAGTCTGGACGCCGCCTCGTGCAGCTCGGTGAGCTCGGCGGAGGCGGCCGGGGCGGGGGACTGGTGCTCGTGGGCCATCACGGGGCCAGGGTACCCGCCGCCCGTGCGCCGTTCCGCCGGGCCGTCGCTGGTCAGCGGCGTGATCCGGGCAGCGCGCGGTCCAGCAGGGCGGCGGGCAGCAGGAGGGCGCCGAGCACCGTGAGCACGATGGCGGCCGTGTGCAGCCCGCCGGTGGTGGCGCGTTCGCCGTAGACGAGGCCGATCACGCTGGTGGAGGCGATGGCGCCGATGTACTGGGCGGTGCGGAAGAGCCCGGCGGCGGTGCCCGTCTGCCCGGCGGGGGCCTGGGCGTAGAGGGCGGTCTGGTTGCCCACGGAGTTGAGGCCGTTGGGCAGCCCGAACACGACGCCGATCAGCACCAGCACGGCCGTCGGGGTCCCCTCCCCGACGAACGCCAGGGACGCCGCGGCGACCACCATCGCCGTCGTGCCGACGAGCAGCGGCCCCCGCGCGGTCGCCCGGCGCGAACCGGCCCACGAGCACAGCGCCGCCACGGCGCACATCGGCAGCATGATGACCCCGGTGACGGAGGCGGAGTACCCGCGTGCCTCCTCCAGCCACTGCGTATAGCCGTACAGGACGCAGTAGATGACGAGGTACGAGGCGCCGTACCGGACGTAGGTGCGCACCAGGGGTCCGTTGGCCGCCAGCATGCGCACGTCGATGAACGGCCGGCGGGCCCTCAGCTCCCGGGCCGTCAGCGCACAGGCGGCGACGGCGCCGAGGGCGAGCAGCGGCCAGCGGGGGTGCGCGAGGCCGACGAGGAAGAACATCAGGGGGAGCAGGGCGGCGGTGAACAGCAGGACGCCGGGCGGGTCGAGGGCCGTCCACGTGCTCTCCGCCCCGTCCGCGCCCGTCCGCCGGCCGTCCTTCGGCAGCCAGGCCAGCGCGAGGAGGAGGCCGGCCACCGCGAGCGGGATGTTCACCGCGAAGACCGCGCGCCAGCCGGCCAGTCCGGTGAGCAGCCCGCCCAGGGCCGGGCCCAGCGCGGCGCTGGCGAGGGCGGCGATCGTCAGCGCCCCCAGGACACTGCCCGGCGGCTCGCGGCGCAGCCGGGCGGACCGGCCGCGGATCATGGCCATGGCCGCGGGGTAGGCCGCCGAGGTGCCGACGCCGGTCAGGACGCGTACGCCGATCAGCTGGCCCAGCGAGTCCGCCAGCAGCCCGGCGACCCCCGACAGCCCGACGAGGACCAGCCCCGCCACGTAGACCCGCCGGGCGCCCAGCCGGTCGGCGACCCGGCCCATCACCGGCTGTGCGACGGCGCTGGCCAGATACAGGCCCGCGACCAGCCACACCGTCGCGGAGGGCCCGGCGCCGAAGCTCCGGCCGATGGGGACGAGCGCCGTGGAGATCATGGTGGAGTTGACCGGGTTGAGCATCGAGCCGACCATCACCGCCGCGACGAACCGGCCGCCGAACCCGGTGCCGTCGGGTTCTCCGCCGACGACACCTCCGTCCGACGGCCGGCCGGCTTTTCTGACGACGTGTCGCATGGCCCTCCTTTCTTCTGCACTCAAGAAAGGAAGGTTAGCTGTTATTCAGGAAACCTTGCAAGGTTCCCTTTGTGTGAACTGGCTACTCCCGGCGGACGGCCAGCAGCGCCGCGTCGTCCGACAGCTCCCCGCCCACGTACGTCAGCAGATCCGCCACCAGCCGGTCCACCACCGTCCCGGGCGCCCCCTCGGGGAGCGCGGCCAGCCGCCGCTCCAGCGGATAGAAGCGGCCCGCCGCGTCCCGCGCCTCCGTCACGCCGTCCGTGTAGAGCAGCAGGAGGTCGCCCCGGGCGAAGGCGAAGGTGGCCGAGCGGTAGGAGCCCTCCGCCAGCTCGCGCAGCGCCAGCGGCGGATCCGTCGCGTCGTCGGCCCCGCCCGCCGTGCCCACCGGGATCACCCGCCCGTCCCGGCGGACCAGGGGCGGCAGATGGCCGCAGTTCACCAGCTCCACGGCACCGCCGTCCGGCGGAACGGTCAGCAGCGCGGCCGTCACGAACTCCTCGCCCACCCCGCGTCGGCGCACCGTCGCGTCGAGCCGCCGGGCCACCGCGCCCAGGTCGGTCTCCACCTGGGCGGCCTCCCGGAACGTCCCGAGCACGTCGGCCGCGGTCTCGACAGCACCCAGCCCCTTGCCCCGGACGTCCCCGATGAGCAACCGGACCCCGAACGGTGTCGTCAGCACCTCGTACAGATCCCCGCCCACCTGCGCGTCCGCCGCGGCCGCCAGGTACCGCACGGCCACCCGCAGCCCGCCCACCCGCTCCGGCACCGGCCGCAGCAGCGCCTGCTGCGCCGCCGTGGCGACCGAGCGCGAACGCAGCAGTTCCCGCTCGCGAGTGGACACGAGCACCACGTTGGCGGTGCTGATGCAGGTCAGGGCGAGCACGGTGAACGCCGCCGTCAGATGCACGGTGACGGGAACCTCGGGATCCGCGAGCGTCAGCGGGGCCACCAGGAACAGCGCCACCACGCCCGTCAGCAGAGGGACCCGGGCGCGCCGGGTGCCGATGCTCGCCAGCACCGGGGCCGTGCCCAGCAGGGGCGAGAACGTCAGCCGGGGGTCCGAGGCGAGGTCGATGCCCACCGCGGCGGCCAGCAGGGCGTAGGCGGCCACGACGAGCAGGCGCGCCGGATGCGGAAGGGCAGGCGCCTGGTACGGGCCGGCGGTGGCGGGGGCTCGCTTCATGGCTGCTCTCCACCCTAGGGGCGCCCCGTCCGGCCGCAACCGGAGCGGCTTGCGCCGTGGGTAGGGACGCGCACGCATGCCCCTGAGCGGCACAGCCATGGCCCGCCCGCCGCCCGCCGCGCCGACCGGCGCCATGACCGACAGCACGCGCTCCCACGCCTGCGCCGGCCGCCTCCTGACGGCGGCCATCATCGCCACCGGCCTCCTGGCGGGACTCTTCTTGCCTTCGACGTCTCGGTGCTGCCGGGCCTGGAACGGGGCGACGACGAGACGTTCGTGACCGCGATGCGCCATATCAACGAGGCCATCCGGAACGGGCCGTTCGACCTCGTCCTCTGCGGCGCTTCCCGCCACCGCCGCCGCGGCGCTCCTCGAACACCGCGGGGGCCGCCGCACCGCCGCCCGCTGGACCCTCGTCGCCCTGGTGCTGCACGCCGCCGCCCCGGCCCTCACCTTCGGCGTCGGCATCCCCCTCAACGACGCCCTCGCCCGGGCGGACGTCCACGACGCCGCCGGGGCCCGCGCCGACTTCGCGGACGGCCGGCAGGCCGTGAACATCACCCGCACCCTGGTCTGCATGGCGGCCCTCGGCTGCCTGGCCCGGGCCCTGGCCACGCGTTCCCGTACCGCGCGCCCCTGACAGGCCCTACGCCCCGCCGTACCGCACCAGCGCGCAGCACAGACACCCGAGCGCCCCCGTGCACAGCACCGTCCGGACGACATTCCAGCGCACCCACGCCCCCTCGAACCGCTCCCTCGCGGCACCCGGCGCGGCCACCGCACCCGGCGGACCGGCCGCCGCGAGCGCGTCGTTCAGCGGGATGCCGCGCAGCCGCGTCACCGCCACGGCCCCCGCGTACAGCACGAACGCGCCCGCCGCGGGCGGCAGTACGGACCGCCCGTCGTCCACCACATGCAGCCCCGCCGCCAGCGCCGTGGTGACGAGGGCACCGCCGAAGGCGGCGGCGAACCAGCCGTTGAGGATCGCGACGTTGACGCGCTGCATCACCTCGACGAACGTCCGGTCGTCGGCACCGCGCAGCGCCGGCATGACCGAACAGCAGTAGCCGAAGAACAACCCCGCGACCAGCCCCACCGCCACCGTGGCGGCGACCAGCGCCGCCCCCCGAACGAACTCCAGCACGATGTCCTCCCGTTACGGATCGCACGCCCGTCCCGCACACCCCTGGACGGTGACCGCGCTGGCCGCAGAGGTCGGAGCCTCCCGGGCCGCCCTGGCCCGCCGCTTCACCGCGCTCGTCGGCGAACCGCCCACGGCCTACCTCACCCACTGGCGGCTGGCCCTGGCCGCGGACCTGCTGCGCGACCCCGCGCTGACGATCCCTGCGGTGGCGCGACAGGTGGGGTACGGGAGCCCGTTCGCGCTGAGCGTGGCGTTCAAACGCGTACGGGGCGTCAGCCCGCAGGGATACCGCGACCGGCCGGCCGACGCACCGGACGAGAGTGCCGAACTTCCCCCGGCAAGTGCACTGATGTGACGGAGAAGGCCGGGCGTGACGGCTGAGGCGCTCGCCAATTCCCGCTCCCTGTAGGCACTGTGGCGCTCACACCCTCGCATACCCCACAATGCGGAAACAGTCCGGCAATTGTCGCTGGAGCATCCCCAAGGGGGAGGAACGTCGATGAATCCCATGAGAGGGGCCGCGGGAGCCGCCCTCGCCGTCGGCCTCGCGTTCGCCACGACCGGCTGGACCGCGCCGCCGGCCTCCGCCGTCCACACCGCACAGTCCCCGAGAACCCCCGCCGACGTCGGCTGCAAGGGACCCACCTGCTCGGGCCAGGACCCCCACTCCACGCAGTGCTCCACCACCGGCACGGTGCTGACACTCGAACACCAGGAACTGCAGGGCCGCACGATCAACCTGCGCTGGAGCCAGGACTGCCAGGCGGGCTGGGCGGAGCTCACCGGGGGTGTCCCCGGGGACGACGCCCTCGTACAGAACAACACCGGGGAGACCCAGCACCGGGCGGTCACCTCCGGCACGACGACGTATTCGCCGATGGTGAACGACGCGCCTCCCCTCACCGTCCGCGCCTGTGTGACGCTCCAGTCCGGCAGCCAGAAGTGCACCTTCTACCACTGACCTGACCGCCGGCGGCGGCCCCGGTCAGCGCGCCGGAGCCGCCGCCAGCCCGGCGGAGACCGCCCGGGCCGTGTCCCGCAGCAGGTCCTCGTAGCGCCGGGCGCGCCCGCCGGTGGGGGAGAGGAGGTGCCGCGGGCCGGTCAGGAACAGTGCGGCGGCGTGCCGTACGCCGTCGGGGCCGGGGACGGACGTGGCCAGGGAGGCGCTGCCGGGACCGGCCCCCTCCTCGTACACGCAGCGGTCGTCGCAGGGACCGTCCAGGACCCGGGCCGGTGCGCTCGACGGGGGCAGGAGCTCCCCGGTCGCCAGCCGCTGCGGACGGTTGTCCGGCCGGAACACGTGGTGGATGAGCTGGGCGCCCTCCGGGTGCGCGACGGCGAGCAGCACGCTCATGCCGGTGCGCGCGGCGAGGGCGTCGGCCCAGGGCATGGCCGCCGCGCGGACGTCGTTGCAGTCTTCCCGGCGCCGTTCCGCGTCCGCCGGGCCGGCGAACGAGCGGACGGGCTCGCCGGGGCGGCAGGTGCCGGATCCGGTGTCGTACTCGACCAGTCCCTCGGCGCGCAGCCCGCTGAGCAGATCGCCGACGGCGCGGTCGGGGATGCCCAGGGAGACGGCCAGCTGGTGGAAGGTCACGCCGCGGTCCGGCTCCCGGGCCAGGAGCTTCAGCACGGTTGCGGTACTGCCGACGGGGGCTCGGTGGTGGTGCATCGGGGTTCTCCGTTCCGTCCGGGAGGTTCCGAGGTCCGGTGCCCGGTGGTGCGCGCCGCTCCGGGCGCGTCGTCGGCCGGTCCCGCGAGGGCCCGGCGCGTTCGCCGCGCTGCCGCCCGCGGTCCCGCGTCGTACGGCCGGGGATCCGGCCGCCGCACCACCGGGACTGTCGAGGCTAGGAGCCGCGCGCGCCGGGGGAGGCCCCCCGACCGGGGGACCGGCCGGGGGAACCCGGTGTCCCCCGGCGGACCGGCGTCACCACCGCTGCTTCTCCGGCGCGAACGGGACACCCGACCGCAGCCCCCGGAAGCCGAGCACCAGCGACTCCCCGAGGAAGCTCACGCCCACGTTGAGCTGGGTCGGCCGCGCCTCCTCGTGCAGACCCGCCTTCGTGGCGACGAAGCCGTAGGCCGCCATGACCACCAGGGATCCCGCCAGGACGAGGAAGGTCCGGCCGGTGTAGCGCTGCCAGAGGACGCCGTCCTTCTCGAAGAGCCGCACGGTGCGGGCGCGCACCGCGCCGAGGGCGGCACCCAGCACGGCGCCCGGCACCACCCAGGCGAGGTCGGCGGAGGTCACCTCCTCCGCCTTGGCCAGGGTCACGACGCCGATCGTCACGAGGACCACCGGCGGGACGGCCAGATCCCGGGCGTTGAGGGGCTCGCCCCTCAGCCGCTTGACGACCACGACGATCAGGACGACGGCGATGATACCGGCGAGCAGCCAGCCGTTCACGGAGCCCCCTTATTTGGCACGTGTTTGCCAAAACAAAGTAGCTCGACCGTGCTACCAAAGCAATCGGGACCCCGCGTGGCGCACCGGTCGTCACGGCGTGTATGCATGGACCAGCTGTCATGTAACGGTCCACTGCGGGCGCCCGGACGGACGGAAGGAAGAGCTGCGATGACGGTCGGCGGCATCCCGAACAGCAGCGCCACCGAGGCCACTTGGTCCGTACCTCTGCTCGTCCTCGCCCCCGCTCTGCTCATCCGGATCATGTCGGACCGCTCGGCGCCCTGGCTCGCCGCGGCCTGGACGGCCTGGGGGCTCGCCGCCACCCTCACGGCGGCGGGCTGGGTCGGCGTCGTCCGGGGCGGAATACGGCGGGCCCAGGCCTGGGCGACATGCCTGTTGCTGCACGTGGTCCTCGTCGTGCAGGCGGTGTCCCTCGCGGCCTGACGGAGACGGGTGGTGCGCCCGTCGTCCCCCGGGCCGGCCGGACTAGAGTCGGGGGCATGGTTGCAGCAGACGAAGGGCCCGTACGCGTCGACAGCTGGATCTGGTCGGTACGGCTCACGAAGACCCGTTCGCTGGCCGCCACCGCCTGCCGCGCGGGGCACGTCCGGGTCAACGGCGAGCGCGTCAAACCGGCGCAGCTCGTGAAGGCCGGTGACGAGGTGCGGCTCTTCCACGCCGGACGGGAGCGGATCGTCGTCGTCTCCCGGCTCGTGCGCAAGCGGGTGGGCGCCCCGGTGGCCGTCGAGTGCTACGTCGACAACAGCCCGCCGGCCCCGACGCGCGAGATGGCCGCCGCGGCCGGTGTCCGCGACCGCGGCGCCGGCCGGCCCACGAAGCGCGACCGGCGGGAGATGGAGCAGTTGCGCGGCCGTCCCTGACGGGCACGCGAACCCTGGTGGGGCCGCGGGCGCGGCCCCACCAGGGGCGGATCGACTAGTCGCCGTGGCTCCCGTCGTCACAGAACATCGCGACGTTCGGCGTACTGCCGGGGAAGCCGTCCGGAACCTGCTGGAGGCTCCAGGGGTTGCCGCCGTTCCCCCGGCGCTCCACCGCGCACGTTCCGTACGCGGAGGAGCTGTTCTCGCCGCTCGCCATGGCGCCGAACTTCATGAAGTTGCCGTTCTGCACCGGGCCGGACGTGGGCCGGCCCGCCTGGTCGACCATCCGGCCGTCCAGGTAGAGGTACAGGCTCGGCATATAACTCTGGTACACCAGGCCCTGCTTGGGTTCGTCGTTCTCGAAGTTCGGCACGGCCTGGGTGGACATCACCCTGCCGCCGGGGCAGAAGGCCATGCTGACGTTCTGCCAGATCGGGCCCGCCATGTTGAACAGCGACCCCTCGGCGATGTCACTGCCCGCGATCCGCGCCTTGCGGAAGAACATGCTGTAGATGTCACCGGCCGTGTTCGCGACCTCGGGCGGCACCTTCCCCGCTTCCGCCAGGGACTTCAGCTTGTCCACCCAGGCGGACACCTCGGAGTCCGCGTTCGACTTCGACAGCAGCGGCCGGTAGCCGATCGTTCCGCCGCTGACGTACTTCGTGGCGACGCACTTGCCGTCGTCGACGATGGTCGTGGGCTTCTGGCCCTTGCGGAAGGCGATGCCGGGGGTGATGCCGGTCTCCATGGGGTTGGGCGCCTTCCGGTAGGTGCCCGGTTCATTGGCGTCGGTCATCTCGAAGGTCAGGTCCGGCATCCTCACGCCGAGCGAACCGTAGTCGGTGACCGTCGCCTTCACGAACGACTTGACGAACGGCGCCAGTTCGGTGTCGCCCGTGCGCCCCCTGGGCACGACGGACTCCGTGCCGGGGACGACCTTCCCGTTCTCGTCCGCCACCCACTCCGCGTCGATATGGGTCTTGATCTTGTAGGAGCGGTCGTCGTCGAAGGTGTTCGGGCCGATCGTCGACGGCGGGTCGGGGATGGCGAAGCCCATCCAGTCCGCGACGGACGGCCGTTTGCCCGTGTCGGTGCCACCGGCGTCGACGTCGGACTCCCACTTGCGGGCGGCGTCGTGGACCGCCTGGCCGACGCAGTCCTTCATCCGGGCCCCGTCCGTGCAGACGCCGTACTCCAGCATGCCCTTCAGCATGATGGACTTGTCGTAGGACATTCCGCCGGTGGTACGGGACTTGGCCCAGTCGTAGAGGGTCTGCCGGGTCCGCATCGGCGTCTTCATCAGCCAGGGTGTGTCGGTGTCGATGTTCTGGTTGCTCCGGAAGATCGACACCGCGTCGAAGGTGTGGCTCTCCCACGTGCCCTTGACCGGTACGAAGGCGAGTGTGTCGTAGGCCACCGTGCTGTCGCCCGAACTGCTGTCCTTGGTCACATTGGTGAGCATGACTTTGGCGTTGCTGCCCAGACCGAAGACACCGATGTCCACCCAGCCGTTGGTGACCTTGTTCTGGTCGACGACCCTTTCGACGGTCCGGCCGCCGCGCGTCGTGATCTGGTAGCGGGCCGACTTGGTCTTGTTCCCCAGGTACGGCATGTACGCCTGGATCCGGTACACCCCCGTCGAGAGCTTCGGCTTCCAGGCGCCGGTGGTCACCAGGTGGTTGTCGAAGTTGTTGGGCTGGCGCCCGTGGGAGAACCAGTAGTGGCCGCCGAAGCCGCCGCCCATCTGGTGCAGGTCCTCCCGCGCCTCGTAGTTGCCCTCCTCGTCGGCCGTGAACGACCACTCGAAGTCGCCGCCGCTGGACCAGGCGCGGGTGCCGCACCGGCTGGACGGGACATTGTCCGGCACATCGTCCACGATCACGGTGCCGCTGGGCAGCGCGCCGGAACCACAGGGCCCCGGTTTCGGGTTGGCGTCACCGGGTTCGGCGCGGACGGTCTTGTAGGGCATGTACTCGTTGCCGCACTGCAGGGTCCTCGGGTAGCCCGTCTGCTGGGTGGTCCCGCAGTTCTTCCAGATGGCGTCCTGCCGGTACCAGTGCGGCTTGTAGCACGCCTCGTCGCGGCAGTCGGGCGGGTTGCCCGCCTCGCAGGCGTTGCTCTCGTTGCAGAAGGTGCGGCGCGGCGGCAGGATGGCCGCGGAGCGGTCGGCGGCGACGTTCCAGCTGGCCTGTGAGTAGCCGTGGGTGTTGCCCTGGTCCTGGTTGCCGCGGTCGTCGTACGAGCGGAGGGTGTCGATCGGGAACGCGCCCCAGCCCATCACCTTCTCCGCGTAGGACCAGTGCTGCGGGTGGGCGGCGTCCGCGTAGTGGTTGTTGTCCAGGAACGGCTTCCGGTCCGCCGGGTACTTGGGGTTGGCCGGGTTGTTGCCCCAGCCCAGCCCCCAGTTGCCGGACGAGTCGGCGCCGGGCGGGTTGAAGCCGGCGTTGTAGTTCCAGACGGCGGCGAACCAGTTCTCCGGGCGCATCGGGTCGTCGTCGTTCATCCGGATCGTGCTGCCCGGCGTGTGGAGCTCGTTCCACTTGTCCTGGAGGATCCGCACGGAGTAGGAGATGCCCGTGGCGTAGTCGAGGGCGACCGCGCGCTGCTGGTCCGGCGGCAGGAGCTTCTCGTTCGGCTTGGGGTGCCCGGCGATGCGCATGCCGTCGGTGGCCTGGCCGATGCCGTAACCGCAGTCGGCCTTCTCCCAGTTGACCTTCCAGATCCGCTTGGGGTCGTAGCCCTTGGTGCCGGCGTAGATGTTGGTGCCGTAGAAGTTGCCGATGAGCGGGTTGCCGTACTCGCCCGGCTCGGCGTGCGAGCTGGCCTGCCACAGGTTGGACTCCTGGGCGAGGATGCCCAGCATCACCTGGGCGGGGATCCGGCCGCCGGTGTTCAGGGTGTGCGGCGGGAACATGCCCTGCGGGGTCCAGGCCGGCAGGCCCGAGTTGTGCCAGTTGGCGGGCCGGTTGACGTTGCCGGTGATCAGCAGGCCGCGGATGGCCATGTCGACGGCCCACTCGACCTGGTTCGGGGTGGGCTGCAGGACCTGGGTCCGCGGGTCGTTGCGGGGCACCGAGCAGTAGCGCTCGTCGTCCACCGTGTTGTGCGAGACGTCACCGGGCGCGGCGCTCTTGGCCTTGGCCAGGGACTTCTTGGCCGCGCCGGCCCCGCCCACGACGTACGGCAGCACGGGGGACGGCTTCCGGCCGCCCTCCGCGTCCCGGGTCGTCGCGGTGTCCACCGAGAAGCCGACGTCCTTCCCGCTGCCCGTGGCCCGCGCCGTGATGTCCACCGGCTCCGGCCCGCCCGGGCGGGGGCGGTCCAGGGGTGCGGACACCTTCTTGGCGAGGTGCCGGGGGGCCGCCTGGACGATGGCGAGCCTGCCCTCGCCGGACAACTCGGCCCGGCCGGGGACGTCCGTCATACGGCGGACCGTCTTCGGCAGGCCGCCGCCCCGGGGACGGGAGCCGCCGGTCAGGAACACCGTCCCGCCGGCGCTGCCGGAGCCCTGGACCAGGCCCGTGTCCCCCAGCCTGCCGTCCGCCACGGTGGTGACCTTGCGGTCCTTGAGGTGCTGGACGAGCGCCTTGTCGCCGTCCGCGTCGGCGGCCTCCAGGAAGGCCACGCCGCCGTCGCCGTCCGGGCGCAGCCGCAGGGGCGTCCGCCGGGTGGTGGCCAGCAGCTCGGTCCGGCCCGAGCGGGTCAGCCGGAGCAGCCGCGGGCCCGAGGCCGCGACCACGTCGGTGCCGACCGGAACGGCCGAAGTGGCCTGCCCGTTCACGGTATTCGTGGCGACGACCTTGCCGCTGGCCGCGTCGACCGTCTGCAGCTGGGTCTGCTCGGACTTCCCCTCGTCGGCGGCCTGGGTGATCACGGCGGTCTCGCCGCTGCCGCAGCCGGGATCGAAGTAGGCCAGGCTCGCGTTCAGCGGAAGCTTGTTCACCTTGCCGCTGTCCAGGTCCACGGTGGCCGCGAACGCCCCGCGGTCGTACAGGTGTTGACGGTTCGTAAACCCGCGCGGCGCGTAGACCACGACGGCCCGCCGGCCGGACGCGGTCACACAGGCGTTGCCGATCCACTGGTCGGTCTGCAGCCCGGGCTCGGAGAGGGTGGCGGCCGTGCGCCAGGTGTAGCCGGACTTACCCTCGGCCACCAGCAGGTGGAAGCCGCTCGCGTCCCCGGCCGTCGTCCAGGCGCGGTCGGAGGAGCGGTTCCAGCCCTTGCCGAGGACGCTGTCGCGCTCGGCGGGGGCTACGGTGCCGGGCGATGCCTCGGCGGCCGGCCGGTCGTCGCCCGCCCGCTGTCCGGCCCACGCGGGTGGGCCGG
This sequence comes from Streptomyces sp. I05A-00742, assembly GCF_013055795.1. Classification (GTDB taxonomy): domain Bacteria; phylum Actinomycetota; class Actinomycetes; order Streptomycetales; family Streptomycetaceae; genus Streptomyces. The sequence continues at coordinate 37,748 of NZ_JABETO010000033.1, read as the reverse complement.
ACAGCAGCGCGGCGACCGTGGCCGTCGCCGCGGTGACGGCGGTGGCCACGGCCAGGGCCGGAGCCCTGCCGGATCTTATGTGGCGTCTCAAGGGGTCTCCCTCGTACGGGATTTCACACGCCGCCTCCCGGCGTGTGACGGCCCGTCAGGTCGCTTCCGCGCCGGGAAGCGCGCCGCCGGGCGCGTTCAGGGGGGTGCCCCGTCCCGCACCGCGGCCGGGCCTCCGGGCATGCCGGAGCGGGGCACCCGCTGCGGGGGCGGGCGCCATGTGGTGCAGAACGGAGGGAAAAACGGGAAAGGCGGCTGATCGGCCCGACTCGACCGGATTCACCGGGAATCGCGCACAGGAGGGGCAGGGAGAATTACGGGAATTCCTGGGCAGCCACTGCTGAAGACTCCTCGCCCATGGGTCGGCCGGACGCTTCTTCCGTACACCGGATTGATCGCGCCGTGACTTTACGCGCCCTGAATCGGCGCCCGCAAGAGCGTTACCTCAGGTCCAACTTCACCGTTATGCCGCAGATTTCGGCATATCCGTCCGCAGGGCGGACAGAATTGCTGATTTGGATTTCCGTGACGCTAAACAGGTACTGCCTGTTACTCCGCTTTCTCCAAATTTAAGCCGGTAACGTGTGATGCTGTAGTGATCTGAGTGTGGTCTTGTGGCTGCTGACTGTCGATGTCTATGCTCGGTCGCGCTCTTCGGCCACGGCCGCCATGCGTCACGCGTTTCCCGTACTTCGGCACATCCGCTGTTGCTTTTCCTGATTCAGGACTGCTCTGTCCTTTTTCTGCCCACGGCATTTACCGAAGGAGATATCGATGGCCAGTTTCAACAAGAAGCTGATCGGCACGGTTCTCGCCAGCGCCGCCCTCGTCGTCGGCCTCGCCGGCTCAGCCTCCGCGGACAGCACCGACGTCGAGAACTACTACGGTGTGGCGGAGATCCACGGCGAGAACGGCAGACTCGGCTGCTACGACAAGCGCGCCGAGGGCTGGGGTTTCAACGCCGAGATCCAGATCTGGCACGAGGGAACGCGCGGCTGGATGACGTCCGGCGTGCGCTGCTACGACGACACGAGCCACCAGACCGACGACTCGGGTTGGACCTGGGTGGGCGGCAGCTTCTCACGGGGCACCAACACCCGTATCCACGTGTGGGGTTCACGCGGAAGCAGCACGGACGCCCACGCGTACAGCCGGATCATCGTGATGGGCTGACGCGGCGCCCCGGCGCCCCGAGGAGGAGCGCCGGGGCTGTGCCGCCGTCAGGTGTCGTCAGCCGTCGTCAGCTGTCCCCGCCGCTCCGCCCCCTGGCCGGCCCAGCGCCGCCGCGGCCAGGGCCAGCAGGGCGAACGGCAGGAGGGCGACGACGGCCCACCGGGGGCCGTCGCCTCCGGACAGATGGAGGGCCAGCGTCACCAGCGCGATGCCCAGCGCCGTCCCCAGCCCCCGGGCCATGTTGATCAGACCGCCGCCCGTACCGGAGGCCCGCGCGGGGATCGCCGCCATGACCGTCGCGTTGTTCGCCGGGGTGTAGACGCCGAGACCCAGGCCGAGCAGCGCGAGCATCGGCACCAACGGGAACGCGGTGAGCGGCAGGGCCGCCGTCGCCGCCAGCGCGCCGACGCAGACGAGCGCGCCCAGCACACAGCGGGCGCGGTCGGACAGCGCGGCCGGCAGCACCTTCTCCGCGCAGGTCGCGGCGAGGGCGAAGCCGGCCGGCAGGGCCGTGAGCACCAGACCCGCGAGGAGCTCCGACGACCCGGCCGCGGTGAGGGCCGCGGGCACCAGCACCAAGGGGCCGAACAGCACCAGGTAGTCGCACAGAGCCCCCGCAAGCCCCGCCACGACCGTACGGGACCGCAACAGGGCCGGGTCGAGCAACGGCCGGGGGCGGTGCTCCAGGCACCACAGGAAGGCCCGGCCGGCCACCGCCGCCAGGACGAGGAGCACCGCCACCGACCAGCCGGGGAACGGCAGCCCCGAGGCACCGGACAGCGCCAGCAGCAGTCCGGTGGTCGTGATGGCCAGCAGGACCGGCCCCAGCCGGTCGAAACCGCCGGACGCGGCGCGGCCGCGGGTCCGGGGCAGCAGGTATCGGCCGGCCACCAGCGCCACGACGCCCACCGGCACGTTCACCACGAACACCCAGCGCCAGCCGACCGCGGACACCAGCGCCCCGCCCACCGTCGGCCCCAGGGCCAGCCCCAGCGCCTGGGCCGCCGCCTGCACGCCCAGCGCCGCCCGCACGCGGCCGCGCGGCGCACTGGTGGTCACCAGCGCCACGCTGTTCGCCTGCATCATCGCCGCACCCGCGGCCTGCACCACACGGGCGCCGACCAGCACCGGCAGCGAGGGCGCCAGCCCGCAGGCGGCCGAGGCGACGGTGAACAGCGCGAACCCGTTCAGATAGAACAGCTTGCGGCCGTGCGCGTCCGCCAGCCGCCCCACGGGGACCAGCAGGGCGACCAGGGTCAGCAGGTAGGCGAGCGACACCCACTCGACGGCGGCCGCCGACGCGTGGAACTCGGTGCTCAGACTGCGGTACGTGAGGGTGACGATGCTGGCGTCCAGTTGCCCCATGAAGGCCCCGAAACAGACCGTCGCCACGGCCAGGCGCCAGGCGTCCGGCCGCTCCCTTATCCGCCGCGGCCGCGGCCGCTCCTCCGACAGCACGGCCGGCAGCAGACGCCGCCGGGGCACGTGCGGGGCCGGACGACCGTTCATGAGCTCCTCCTGGGACGCCGGGGGACGACGGCGCACCGCGCCGGGGAACGGCACACCGCACTCCGACGCTAGCCCCGTCCGCCACCCCGCCGCGAACGGAGGTTCCCCGGACGTCTGTCGGACGGGAGGGCCGCGAACACGCCGCCCGGCCCGTGACCGTCACCGCACCCCGCCGTGGCTCGTTGAGCGGGCTGGTGGGTGCGGGGCGCCGATGACCGCCCCCCGGCACAGGGCACGGCAGGAAGGGCGGGCGATGCGCGACCCCCGCGGCAACCGCGATCCCCGCGGGGGCAGGAACGGGCACCGGGGAAAGGACGGCCGGGCGAGACCCCCGCGCAGTCCGGGCCACACGGCCCGTATCGCCGTCTGCCTGGCCTCGGCCGCCGTCCTGGCGGTCGCCGGCACCGGCTGGCTCGCCGGCCACTGGATCGGCGACGGCCTGACCACCTCCCGCGCGCTCGACGCGCTGCGCAGATCGGCGCCCGAGAAGCTCGACGACTCCGTCAACGTCCTGCTGATCGGCCTGGACAGCCGCAAGGACATGAACGGCGACGACCTGCCCCGGCAGTTCGTCCAGGAGGAGCTGCACGCGGGATCCAGCGCCATCGGCGGATACAACACCAACACGCTGATCCTCGTGCACATCCCGGCCGACGGCGGCCGGGTCACGGCCTTCTCCATCCCCCGCGACGACTATGTCGCCGTCGCCGGCGGCCGCGGGGAGCACAAGATCAAGGAGGCGTACGGCATCGCCAAGGCGGAGGCCCAGAACCGGCTGGCCGCCCAGGGCGTCAAGGGCGCCGAACTGGAGCACCGCAGCCGCGAGGCCGGCCGGGAGACGACCCTGGCGACGGTCCAGGACTTCCTCGGGGTGCCCATCGACCACTTCGCCGAGGTCAACCTCCTCGGCTTCTACGACATCGCCAAGGTCGTCCAGCCGGTCCCGGTGTGCCTGCGGAACGCCGTCCACGACCACTACTCCGGTGCGGACTTCCCCGCCGGACGCCAGGAGTTGAATGCCCGTCAGGCGCTCGCCTTCGTCCGGCAGCGGCACGGCCTGACCAACGGCGACCTCGACCGGACCCACCGTCAGCAGGCCTTCCTCTCCTCGGTCATGCACAAGCTCACGTCGGAGGGCGCCTGGGGGGACCTCGACAAGCTTGAGGGACTGCTCGACGTCGTCAAGAAGGACGTGGTCCTCGACGACCAGTGGGACCTGCTCGACTTCGCCCGGCAGGTCCCCAACCTCACCGGCGGCAACGCCGAGTTCCACACCCTGCCCATCGAGGGGTTCGCCAACCGCAAGGGGGAGGCGGTCAACCTCGTCGACCCGGCGCGGATCAAGAGCCTCGTCCAGGCCCTGACCGGGCACCGGCCGCTCCCCGAGCCCTCCGCCGCGCCCACGCCGACCGTCCCGGCCGACGCGTCGTCGACCACCGTGGAGGTGCGCAACGCCTCGGGGGTGCCGGGCGCCGCGGCCGCCGAGTCCCGGTCCCTGAACGCGCTGGGCTACACCCCGGGGCGGATCACCAACGCCCCGGCCGCCGTCGCGACGACCGTCACCCACGGCCGCGGCGCCGCCGCCGCCGCCCTGCACATCGCCGCCCGCCTCGGCGCGGAGCCCGTCCGGGACGGCGCGGTCCCCGCCGGCCACGTCGTCGTCACGCTGGGCTCCGCCCCCAGGACCCCGCGCCCGGCCGGCGACTCCTCGGCCGGAGCGGACGCCCCGGGCGGTAACGGCCCGTCGGCGTCCGACACCTTCCAGGGCCGGTCGGTACGGATGGGCGGCGTCACCTGCGTCGACTGACCGGGGACGGCCGGCCGTAGGGGATCGGCCGGCCGGTCCCGTGTCACCGGCGGGACCGGCCCGGGGTCCGCTAGCGGTGGCGCGCCGGGAAGCGCATCATGCAGTCGCGCACCATGTCGAGGTGCTTGGCGATGACGGGCCGCGCCTTCCTGGCCGCGTCCCTGACGGCCGCGTCCTTGCCGTGCGCCGCCTCCTCGTCCAGCAGGTCCAGCGTCTGGACGTGCGCGGTGTCCTGGGCGCGCAGCCAGAGGTTGTCGTAGGAGCGGGTCCGCGCCTTCTTCCGGAGGTCCTTCAGCTCCTGCTCCTGCTTGGGGGTCACCGCGCGCGGCAGAGCGACCTTGAGCTTGCGGCCGAGCTCCTTGACCCCCTCGTCCAGCAGGGTGTGGTCGCGGACGAGCACCTTCCCGGTGTCCCGCACGCATGCGGTCACGGCGTTCTTCTGGGCGTCGCCGCCCGCCGCGATCTCGGCCAGGTTGCCCTGGTGCACCTGGCCCAGGAAGGCGTCGTCGAGGACGTCGGTGGCGAGGGCCGTACCCGCCGACGCCATGGCGAGGGTGAGAGCCGCCAGCGCCGTAGTGGCCCGGTGTCGCATACGCATCTTCGCTGCTCCGTTCGTCGTCGGCCCGCGGCACGCCGCGGTGCGCGGGCCCGTCCGGCCGAGGGGCGCCCGTCGCGACCCCTCACGGAGCTGAACAATGCACCCGGCCCAGGGCCGTTGACCTGCCGGACGCCTGCCGTCCCGCCATATGGCCGCGCTGATTTCGGGCGATCGGGGGTACGGGCGTCCGGGCTCCGGGCGTCCGACGGACCCGGCCGGCTCGTACGGTCGCTCAGCCCAGCAGCCCGCCCACCAGGCCCGTCAGGGTGCCGAGGACCCCGGTGACCAGACCGGAGAGGGTGCCCACCAGGTTGGTGACCAGGGACAGCAGACCGTTGCCCGCGTCGGTCGCTCCGTCGGCCGTACGCGGGGCGAGCTCGTCCCGCGCCCGCTGGGCGTCCGCCACGATCCGGGCGACAGCGGCCCGGTCGGGCGCGGCCGCCGCGGCCTGCCCGCGCAGCCCGTCACGCGCCCCGACCAGCACGTCGAGTCGTTCCTTGACGGCACCACAGGCCCCCCTCTGCTCGGCCGACGCGTTCTGCACAGCGCCGCACGCGGCCGCGGCCTCCGCGGCACGCTGTCCGATCTCGTCCTGGTCGAGCACCCGCAGGGCCTCGGCCGAGACCCGGCGCACGGCCTCCGGATCCGCGGCGGACTCGGCCTCCGCGACCGGCAGCGGCGCCGAGGTCAGCACCGAGGGGGCCAGCGGGGCGGCGGAGGACGGGGGCGCGGCGGGCGGTACATCGGCGAGGGCCGGCACCGCGCCCGCGGCGAGGGTGCCGCACAGGGCGACGGCGGTGAGAAGACCGGTTCTGCGGAGGGCGTCCATCGGGTGCTCCTTCGGAGAGGGGATCCTGCCGTCACCCTGCGGCCGGTCCGGGACGGCCGCAATCGGAGCGCGCGAGCGGACGCACCGTCAGCTGACGGGCCGTCGGGAAGAAGTACCGACGAATCGTCAGGTGGCGGGGCATCAGCTGATGTCTCGTTAGCCCTGTAGCGCGTATTCCATCCACCTGGACCGAACGGGAGTGGTGCCGCCGCTGTCTGCCGGTGAGTCAGCGGTTCGGAGGAGGATGTCACTGCCGGGCGGAATCCGGTGTGTCGCCGCCGGAGGACCGAGAGAGAGGGCCTCGATCCCGCCGGTGGGATACCTACTTGGGTCCGCCGCCCGGCGGCCCCCGCGGGTCAGGCGGGCCGCTGTTCCCGCATGTGGAAGAGGGGCTTGATCAGGCGGCCTCCGGCCTGGTCGTCGATGGCCGCGGCCAGCCCGTTCAGGAGGGAGACGAGCATGGCCCGGGTGACGGGGTCGGTCAGGCGCTCGGCGGGTTCGGCGGTGTGGTCGAGGCGGGTGTGGACCTCGGGTACGGCGACCAGGGGGCCGCCGACGACGTAGACGTTCAGCAGGGCGAACATCTCGCGCAGCTGTGTCTGGGCGCGGATCCCGGCGAGGTTGCCGGGCGAGGAGGAGAGGATCATGGCGGTGTGGCCGGGCAGGACGCTCGCGTCGTAGGGCCGTGAGGCCCAGTCGAGGGCGTTCTTCAGCACGCCGGGCATCGCGCCGTTGTACTCGGGGGTGGCCACGATCAGGCCGTCGGCGTCGGCGATGGCCTGCCTCAGCCGGAGCACGGCGGCCGGCGGCTCGTTCTCGAGGTCCTCGCTGAAGTGCGGTACCTCGTCCAGGTGCTGGAAGAGCTCGATGTGCATGCCCGTCGGCGCCAGCGCGGTGAGGCTGTGGAGGATCTGGGTGTTGAAGGAGGCGGTTCGCAGCGAACCTGAGATGGCCAGGACACGACTCATGACGGGTGGTACTCCAAGGTCGAGGGAAGGATGCCGTCCGGAAGGGGAGGACGGGGTGGGAGCAGAGGGGGAGCGGGCAGGGCGTCCTCGCAGGGCGTTGCCAGGGGCCCAGTGAGGTGAAAGCCGCCGTGCGGCGGCCGGGTCAGCCCGGGACGAGGACGAGCTTGCCCCGCAGGCCGCCGGCCTCCAACAGCCGGTGCCCCTCGGCCGCTTCCTCCAGGGAGAAGCGGCGGGCGAGGGGCAGCCGCAGGTCTCCGCGGGCCACCAGGTCCGCGACCCGGGCGACGGTCTCGGCCGCGCGGCTGCCGTACATCATCGCGATGCCGTGGCGTTCGGCCAGCGGCGGGCTGACCAGGGTCACGATCCGGCTCCTGTCCCGCGTCACCGCGATCGACGCGATGACCGCCTCGTCGGATCCGGTCAGGTCCATCGAGGCGTCCACCCCCTGCGGGGCCAGCTCGCGCACCCGCTCCTCCAGCCCCGCCCCGTAGGCGACGGGGATGCCGCCGAGGGAGCGGACGTAGTCGTGGTTGCCTTCGCTCGCGGTGCCGATCACGGTGGCTCCCCGGGCGCCGGCCGACTGCACCGCTACGCTGCCGACACCGCCGGCCGCGCCGTGGATCAGGACCGTCTCCCCGGCCGCCACGCCGAGCGTCCGCAGGGCGTTGAACGCCGCCTGGCCGACCGCACTGACGACCGCGGCGGTCTCCCAGGGGAGTTCCGCCGGCTTGGCGGTCAGGTTTCCTGCGGGGACGACCACCCACTCGGCGTGCGCCGCCATGTCGGCGAAGCCGATCACCTCGTCTCCCGGAGCGAAGCGGTTGACGCCCGGGCCCACCTGGTCCACCACGCCCGCGAACTCGTTGCCGAGCTGTCTCGGGAAGGAGATGTCGAACACGGAGTCGAACTCGCCGCGCCGGATCCTCGCGTCGATCGGATTCAGCCCCGCCGCCCTGATCCGCACCCTCACCTGGCCCCCGCCGGCCTCCGGCTCGGGGAGATCGGCCACCCGCAGCACCTCCGGTGGACCGTAGGAGTCCATCACCACTGCCTTCATCGCATGTGCCGCCTTACCTTCGATCGAACCATCGGGCGCCGGGAACCTCTTCGTCCCCTTGCCTCGGCGCCCTGCTGATCACCGAGTCAACGTCCGCGATGCCTCATGGGTCCAACACTCCTCAGCGGACGCGTGACAGCGTCAGACTGTTACAGTGGGGGCGTGGACCTCGACCTGCGCCAGGTGCGCTACGCCGTCACCCTCGCCGACGAACTCCACTTCGGGCGGGCCGCCGCCCGGCTCACCATCGCCCAGCAGACCCTCTCCGCCCAGATCGGCTCGCTGGAAAGACGCCTCGGCGTACCGCTGTTCACCCGCGACCGCCGCCATGTCGCCACCACCCCCGCCGGCGAGGTCTTCGTCGAGCGCGGACGGCGCCTGCTCGACGACGCGCGGCGCCTCACCGACGCCGTCGCCGGCACCCGCGCGCCCTTGCGCGTCGACGTCCTCACCGAGGGGCTCACCCCCTCGGTCCTGGCGCAGCACCTGCGCGCGCAGTCCCCGTGCCTGCCCTTCGAGGTGTTCCAGACCCAGGGACTGGCCGCGGCTCTGCCCCGCCTGATCGCCGGCGAACTCGACCTCGCCTTCGGCCGTGTCCACGGTCTCGGCCGGGACCTCCCCGCCGGCCTCGCCACCATGCCCGTCCGCCTGGAGCCCATCGGTGTGGTCCTGCCCGTCGGCCACCCCCTCGCAGACCGTGACGAGGTGCCCCTGGCCGCCCTCGCCGACCACCCGCTCCTCGTTCACACCGCCGACGAGGCCGCCGAATGGCGCGACTGGATCGACCGGGCCATTGGCGCCTTCGGTCTCCGGACGGCCCTGCGCGTCCGCGGACACGGCCATGCCGCCGTCCACGCCACCGTCCGGGCCCGCGGCTACCCCGCCCTGAGCCCGGCCACCGGCCCCCTTCCCGAGGGCCTCACCCTCCGCCCCCTCACCGACCCCGTCCCGCTCTACCCCTGGCACGCCGTGTGGAACACCACCACCGCCGCCCCCTCCGTCAACCGCATCCTCGAACTCACCCACTCCTACACCCGGGACCACCACTGGTCCACCCTCCCCGACGGCCCCTGGTGGCTCCCCGAACCCGACCGGACCACGTTGCGCATTCCGACCGGCTGAAGACGAGCCTCGGTCGGCAACCGCCGCCCGTCGGCTGCCAGATCCGCGCGAGACCACGCGCCCACCGGGCGGGAGCGGGACCATCCCAGGCATTCGCCGGACCGCTCCGCGGGCCGGGAGTCATGACGTGCGCATACCCGGCATCTCGCTGCTTCCCTGAGACAGAGACGTGTTGCGCGGCCGGGGATCCCGTCGCCGAGGACTGGGTCGCCGTCCGCGCTCTCACCGTGCTCGCCGACCGACTCGACGTTTTCTGGCGCCCGCTGGGGCCTTGCCGGTGCCGAAGCGCTCTTGAAACTCCGGGCGTTGATCAAGCAACAACGACCTCGCCCCCTGCTGGCGCTGCCATCTTGCCCACGAGCACCACCGCACCTGTCAGGCCCCTGAAACAGGCCGGATACCTCCTGACAGCCTGAGCTCCACGGCTCAGCAAGGTTCGGACAGAAACGCGGCGACCGCGGCGGCGAACTGCTCCGGAGCGTCGTGATGCACCACGTGACCCGCGGCCGGCTCGGCCAGGCGGGCCCGACCGCCGCGGCGGGCGACCATGTCGCGGGCGTGATCGGCCGTCAGGACGTCACTGCGAATTCCGTGGATCAGCAGGGTGGGGCAGGACACCGCTGTCCAGTCGCCCCAGTGATCGCCGTTGAGCGCCTTCTGGGACGCCAGGGTGTCGTCGATGCCGAACGAGAAGCCCCAGCCCTGACCCCTCTGCCGGAACGAACACTCCAGATAGGGCGCAGTCGTACCCAGGGCCGTGACCAGTGCCTCTCGGGACCGCGCGTGAGAGGGCAGGCGCATGGTGAACGACGAGTCGAGGTCGATGAATGCACCGATGTCCTCCACGATCAGCTTGCTGACCCTGTCCGGGTGCCGGGCGGCGAACTGGTAGGCGTTCACCCCGCCCAGCGAGTGGCCCAGTACCGCCACGGGGCCGACTCCCAGATGCCGGTGGAAGGCTTCGGCATCGGCTACGTAGTCGTCCCGCCCGTAACTGGGGGCACGGTCGGACTCTCCATGACCGCGCTGATCGAGCGCGATCACCCGCCACCGCGGAGCCAGCGCCTCCGCGAGCGGCGCGAACGCGGCTGCTTCGTTGTAGTGCCCGTGCAGGGCCACAAGCGGCCTGCCCGGACCTCCGAAGTCCAGATACGACAGCCTCCGCCCACCCGCTGTGAAGAACTCACGCATGACGCAAATCCTAAGAGCCGTAACCGACAACCACAGTCGAACAGCGGTCAGTACACAGCCCGCCCGCTTCAAGGGAGAGCCCTCGCCCGAGACGAGCGCTCAGTGCCCACAGCTGGTCCGTGGCGTCCGACAGGCAGAGCATGCTTCACTGCCTCGCCGGTGGAGTGTCGGTATTCGAGAGTTGCAGTATTCGCCCGCGGGGTGAGCGACCCGGGCACGTCAGCGGTGACAAGGCGTACGGTTCTCGCCGCAACGGGCGGCCCGTCTCGCTTGCGATGGGGAGATGCGATGGGGAGAGGGGAGCCGCCTGGCTCCCCGGCGCCGGCCCGATGCCGCAGAGTGGCCTGTTCCTGAACCTGGGCCGTGATGCCGACGGCTCCGCTCGTACTTCACCGACGGTCGGCGGGGAGAGCTTTGACCATTTCCCCGTTGACCAGGACGACGAAGCAACCGCAGCCACCGGTGCAGTACTCGACCTCGCCCTCGGACGTTCGGTGGCGGGATCGGAGCGTCCACCACTGCGCTTCCCTCCCAGTTGGCTCATGGCAGACGGGGCAGCGGTCCTGTGCCGACGTGACGGTGACCGAGGGTACGGGTGTCATGCCACCAACATGCTGTCACGGTCTATTGCACTTCAACCATTACATCGAGCAGAAGGATCAGCTGTCGGGGGTGCCGGGCCGGGCCTCCGGGGCGGCAGGCGTTCCGGCCCGCAGCACCGACCAGGCACCGGCCAGGACGACCAGCACAACCGCTGCCAGCTGGCGTACGGTCAGCTGCTCGCGCAGCAGAAGGAAACCGACGGCCGCCGCCACGGCAGGGCTCAGTGCGAGAAGCACCCCGAAGGCGCGGGCATCGATACGCCGCAGCACCGTCATGTCCAGCGCGTACGGAATCAGCGAGGACAGAAGAGCCACGAGGAGACCGGTGAGGAGAACCGCCGGGTGGTTCACCACCGAAACGCCGTCCGTGACAGCGGAGACCGGGGTCAGGACGCAGGCACCGCAGGCCAGCGCCAGCGCCAGGCCCGTCCAGTCGGGGAACAGCCGTCCGACCCGCCGGCTCAGGACCACATACCCGGCCCGGCACAGCGCGGCGGCGCCTCCCAGTACCAGCCCGGCGGCGGACAGCGAGGCACCCGGGCCCGTCAGCAGCAGTACGCCCGCCAGTGCCAGCAACGCCACCACGAGATGCTCCAGCCGACGGGACAGAGCGATCGACAAGGTGAGCGGGCCGAGCAGTTCCACGGTCGCGGCCACGCCGATCGGCAGCCGGCTGATGGCCTGGAAATACGCCATACCCATGGCCGCGAAGACCAAGCCGAGTGGGATCACTGCACGCCACTGCACCGCCGTGACCCTGCGCGGTGACGGCCGGACAAGCATCCAAAGGATCGCGGCGGAGAAGAACAGCCGCATACCGGCCAGAGCCGAGGGACCGACGGATGCGTACGCCTCCTTGGCGACGGCCGACCCCGCCTGAAGACTGGCGATCTGGACCAGCATCAACGCCGGCGCCATCGCGGTCCCCTGCCGCGGCCAGCGGACAGCCTGCACCATCGTGCCTCCGAGATCTCGTCGTATCCGGTGTCGTCCGGCGGGCCGCGACGGCCATACGGCGCTTCGGCCTGTCGCCCCGGTACGCCCGGGACCACACGATGGTGTAATCGTCTTATGCAATTCAACCATTACGGCGGTGAGGCCGCCCGACTCGCCGCTGACCTTGTCAACCTGACCAAGGCACCCCACCCCGCAGACCTGGAACCGATCCTGGCCGTGCACGGCGTGGTGAACCGCACGCTCACCACCGCGCAGGCCGAGACCATCTGGACATGGAGCCGGCGCCTGGCCGCGTGTTTCGGGCGACAGAACCTCGACGAGCGGTGCGACGCGGTCAATGCGCTCCTCGCCGACTCTTCGAGCAGCCCCCGTATCTCTCTGCACGACGGACGGCCCCACCTGCACTACAGCGCCACCGGCGCCGACCCGGCCGCGCACATCCGCGCCATCACCGCGGCCGGACTCGCCTACGTCATCTGCTCCGCCGACGCCGAGCGGCTGGGACGCTGTGCACGACGCGACTGCGCTCTGGCTTTCGTCGACACCTCCCGCAACGGCAGACGCGCCTACTGCTCAGTGCGCTGCGCCAACAACGACGCCGTGGCCCGCCACCGCGAGCGGCGCCACGGAAGCCCGACGCCGACAACCAGACGAACAACACCGCGCGCGTAACACGCCCAAGACCATTCGCGGCGAGTGGCGCCCTCCGCTTCTCTCGCCTATTCCGAGCTGTTGCCGAACATCAATCGATCACGGCTCGTCTGTAGCTCCCCAGACCAAGCCGGTTTAGGGACGTGTGACTGAGCGCGATAGGTGGCGCTTGCGCACGCTAGTTGGCGATCGAGCGCGCTAGTTGGCACCCAGGGTCGGGGGATGCCGAGCCGGTCAGTAGGCTCCGTCGCTGTGACCAACGATCTCGGGTGCGCCTGTTCGTGCTGCGGGGCCCGCCACTCTGAGCTGCTGTCCTCCACGGGCGATCACGTTTCGCCTCTCCCGGTCGCGCCTGTCGGTCTGAGCCACCGGGCTCACCGGTTCGTCGAGGTGGAGGGCCTCCGGGTTCACCAGCCCGACATCCGGCGTCACCGCGATGTGTGGATCGAGCGCGGAATCCCCGTTGCCGAGATCGACCGGGCCACCGCCTTCCAGGACCGTTGGGGCGGTCTCGCCCTGCCGCCGGCTCCGTTCTACGAAGGCGGTCCACGCGTCCTGAGCGCGGACTGTCCCGAAGGGTCGTCCGCAGAAGGCTGGTCGTTCTCGGCGGGGGACGGCAGGGTGTCCATGGCCTACGGGTTCATGATCGGCCCCGACGGGGCGTTCGGCATCGACGCCGACCGCTGGACACCCCTGCACGCCGGCACGGAGGGGTGGGTGGAAGCCCTGGCCCTGGCCGCCCACGCCCGTCGCTGGGCCACGACCGTCACGAGGGTCACGGGCAGGGCCGTGGAGGCACTGGCTCTCGACAGCTTCGAACCGGTACCCGAGGTCCAGGGCGTGACCGACGGCTGGTGGCGGGGCGAGGACACCCTCATCGCCGTGTACCGCGGCGAGGCCATGGGCCTCGACGCCCCGCAGTGCCTCGAAGCGCACGTTTACGGCGGCCTGGACGAATGGGGCCTCCACGGCGGCTGACTCCGCGCACCGGGTTCCGACGGCCCTCCCGCGCTACGGGGCGAGGTGGTCGACCGGCGGCGGTGTCGCCGTGTCGATGGCCGCGGGGATGAAGTTGATGTGGGGCATGGGCAGGGTGCGGTCGCCGGCGAGGACGAAGAGGATCTCGCGCGCCAGTGCACGTACCGCCGCCCAGGCCGGATCATTGGCCAGGGCCTCGTACGTCCAGGGGTCGGCCGGCCGGTCCCCGCACATCTCCCGGAAGTGATCCTCGATCGTGCGGAGCTCCTCCATCACGGCTGCCGCGTCGATCTCGTCCGCCTCTTCGTGCGCGAAGACCGGTAGGGCGTTGTCGAAGTCGTACAGGAGGTCGTCCGTGGCGATAGGGAACGACTTCAGCCACGCCTGCTGAGCAGCCGCGTCGGCGGCCAACGGGATCAGGGCGGCGATCATGAGGCGGCGGGCGGAAGAGCCGTAGTAGGCAGACACGGCCACATTCTCGCCTGGCGAGCCAGCGGGCCCACAGCAAGGGCCGGGTGCATCGCATCACGAAGAGCGAGGACTCCACCTCCGAGAACCCCCGTCACACCCGGGGCGCCGACAATCCAGCCCCCGGGTGCGGACCTGAAGCGGGAGCGCCCGGACGGAGGGAGACCCGAGTGAAGTCCCTGTGCACCTCCATCGACCCCATAGCCGCGGGCGCCTCCTACTACGTCACCGCCAACGGCCCCGCCGCCAAGCCCTACATCCTCCTGCACACCGCCCTGGCCCGCTCCAGCAAGGTCGCCGTCGCCAAAGTCGGCTTCCGCGGCCGCGAATGCCTGGCCCTGCTGCGCACCCTCGGGGGATGTCCTTGTCTTCCACGCGACGCGCTCGCCCGACGAGATCCGCTCGACCTCCGGCGCCCGGTCCCGGACGCCGCGGTCGACGAGAGCGTCGCCCGCGCACTTGCCGGCGCGCCCTGTGCATCGTAGTTGTCCGGCGGGGCCAACTACGTTGCTCAGTCACAGGACGTGTGACTGAGCACTGCAGTTGGCCCCTGAGCGTTCCAGGCGAGCGCTGCAGAGGGCCCAACCGCTGCGGACGGAGACATGCGGCAAGATGCGGACGCATGACCCTCTCATCGCGTTTCACCATGCCGGGCCAGATCCGCGCTGTGTCCGCATCCGGCCCGTCCGGGCCACTGACCGTGACCGGCTACGGCCCGAATCCGCTGGCGACCGTCATCACGAGGGTCGACCTTTCAGGCAAGGTGGCATGGCAGCGGACCTACCCCGGGACAGGCAAGCCGCAATCCCGTCTGGCCACGGACCGGATGGGCCGGCGGACGGTTGAGCGAGGCCAGGTGGTGCGAATCGGCGCAGCAGACCGTAGGCGCTCAGGGCCGAGGAGGTCGTCCTGCGCCGCCCGGCCGGAGAGGTCGCCCCGGCGAAGGCGGTCGCCAGCCACACCACCAGCTCGCGGGTGATGGGGAAGGCGGCGAAGTCGTAGTCGACCGGCCGGCCGCCGCGCTCCGGGAAGAAGCGGACCAGGCACTGCCCGTCGTCGAGGAACAACCGTTGCGGCGCTTGGTATCCGGGTGTCGGCAGCGCAGCCGGGCGCCCTGCAGCGCGGGTCATGACGGTTCTCCGGCGACCGGGTCGGACAGGACCTGCGGGTGCGTGGCGAACATGGACGCCATCAGGGCCGACAGCGCAAAACCGTGAGCGTGCTCGATCAGCAGCGAGACGTCGAGGTCGCGGAAGGGCTCCAGGTAGGTATCCATGGTGGTCGTCACGTCGGCGTGCCCCAGCAGCGTCTTGACCAGATACCAGGTGTCGCCGAACTGGGCACGGAAGTCGCGTACCTCCTCAGCATTCAGGTGCGCGACCTGCCGCTCGTAGAGCAGCCGGCCGACCGAGTACCAGCGCAGCGCGAAGGAGTGCCGCATCATGTGCGCGTACGCCTCGAACGAGGTGAGCCCGGCGCGGGCGACCCGCTCGTTGCCGGCGTCGAAGGTGTGCTGCCAGCCGTGCGCCGCGCGCGGCAGGCCGTCCTCGTTCAGCCAGACCGCCAGCGGCTCCAGCCCGGCTGCGGTCCGGCGGAACAGCCTCTCGCGGGCGCCGGGATCCAGCGAGTCCATCGACACGGTCACCCGCCGACCGCCTGCGTCGCGCATCTCCAGGCGGCGGTTGCGGGTCCTGCGTTCGACCAGCAGCAGCCCTGGCAACCGCTCGTAGCGGCAGGCGCGCTGAGCCCGGCGGACCGCTGCGGCGCGCTCGCCCTCCTCGTAGGCCAGGATGTCGACCAGGACGCTGCGCGGCATCCAGAAGCGGCGCCCACGTCCCCCCTTGGCGCATGCCTCTGCCAGCCGGCAGGTGTAGTAGGTGCGGGTCTCGTCGTCGGCGGGCAGCTCCAAGCGCAGGACGCTGGCCCACTCACTCAGCCGCAGCCCGGTGCCGTAGAGGCCGTCGACGAACGCGCAATCGCGCTGGCTGTTGCGCCCCCGCCACCCGTCGATCTCCCGACCGTGCAGGTTCAGTCCGCGCAACCCGACATCGACCCAGCGGGCGTAGCCCGCCGGGTCCAGCCATTTCACGTCCTTGCTGCGGACGGGATGCGGGCCGGCCTCGAACGACTCCGTCACCGAGCCCGGGTCAGGGCCGGGAACCTGCCGCCGGGCCACCGGATCGCTCACTCCGAACCGGAACCCGGCCCAGCGGTAGAACGCGCTGATCGCGACCAGGTCGTCCAGCACCGTCCCGCCGGCCACGCGCCGGACGTTGGCCTCGGCGGTCATCCGCCAGAACTTGAACCCGGCGACGTCCTCTTCGTCGGCGTCGTGCCAGGCCCGGCCCACCGCATCAAGGAACCCCAGCCAGACGGCTACCGCGAAGGCGTACTTTCTTCGTGTGCCTGCCCTCGCGTTACGCATCCGCGCCGGGGCGAAGAACCCGTTGACCTCCGGGACCGACCATCCATCGGCCCGCAGCAGCACCGGCTGTCCCGGCTGCGTACCGTGCGCGTGCGCCCACTCCGCCGGCGTCGGCAGGCCCGCCAGTACGGTAACGCCGGTCCACTCGCAGCAGCCAATGAACGGAAACGAATCGTCGGAACCGAGGCGCTGCACGGCGGTCTCTTCGGTGAGGAGCCTGCACGCCGTGCAGGTCATGCGGAGAGGTTATGACCTCAAGTGCGGTTGAGGACAAGCGCGTGATCTCCCGGACGACCAGGCCACCGCTCATACGCGCCGTGGCACTTCCGGCGTTCGCCGGACCCCCGTCCCACCGGCGGTCTACTCTGCGGAACGCCGCGCTGCCCACCGCGGCCCAGTGAGGAGGAATCCTGTGCCATCCCCCTGCGACCCCCGGTACGCCCCCGCCGGCGATGTGGGTGCGGCGCTCATGGTGATCGACTCCCGGCTCAAGAGCATTCACGAGGGCAGGACCGGGACCGACCCCGAGCAACAGGCGCTGATGGACCAGTTGACGGCGTCCCTGGACTCCGAGGGAGCCAATGACGTGCTGGACGGCGCCTGCACGCTCATCTTCATGTTCATGGAGTGGCTGCGGGAGGCCTACGAGCACCATGACAAGGACGTCATCGCGTACGTGGTGCCCGACATCGTGGCAACGATGCGCATGATGCCCAGGAGCGTCCGGCCCGAGGTCATCCCGACCATGGCCGGTCTGCTCGTCGCCGCGGGCACCGGCCTGAGCCCCAGCCTGTGGCGCAAGCAGTACGGCTACTGGACGGAGGACGAGATGAATCCCCTGGAAGCCACCGCCTTCCTGCTTGCGGAGCACATCAACCACCTCACCGACGACGCCGACTTCGCCACGCGTTTGATCACCGAAGCGCTGTCCGGCGCGGACGAGGGTTGACGGGCCGGAGTCACGGGTGGGTTTCTGCCCGGAGCCAGGTCAGTACCGCCCGGACGCGGCGGTGGCCGCCGTCCGTCGCCGGCAGGCCGAGCTTGGTGAAGATGTTGCCGATGTGCTTGTTCACCGAGGTCTCCGCGATGAACAGCCGTTGTCCGATGGCCGAGTTGCCGTGTCCTTCGGCCATCAGTGCCAGCACCTCGCGCTCCCGGGGGCTCAGCGCCGCCAGCGGATCGTCGCGGGTGCCGCGCACCATCAGCTGGGAGATCACCTCCGGGTCCATGGCGGTCCCGCCGGCGGTGACCCGGTCCAGTGCGGACAGGAACTCCTCCACCCGGCCGACGCGGTCCTTGAGCAGGTATCCGACGCCCTGGGCGCTGTGGGCGAGCAGCCGGGCGGCGTAGACCTGCTCCACGTACTGGGACAGCACCAGGACCGGCAGGCCGGGGATCCGTTCCCGGGCCGCGAGGGCGGCGCGCAGGCCCTCGTCCTGGAAGCCGGGCGGCAGGCGGACGTCCAGGACGGCGGCGTCCGGGCGGTGTTCCAGCAGCGCGGGCAGCAGGGCGTCGCCGTCCTCGACGGCGGCGCAGACCTCGTGCCCGGCGCTGGTCAGCAGGAGGGAAAGGCCCTCCCGCAGCAGGGTGTTGTCCTCGGCGATCAGGATCCGCACGGCAGCTCCACGCGTAGCAGGGTCGGCCCGCCCGGCGGGCTGGACAGCTCGGTGCTGCCGTCGAGGGCGGCGACGCGGCGCCGGATGCCGGCCAGCCCGGTGCCCGGGCCCTCGGCCGCGCCGCCCCGGCCGTCGTCCCGCACGCTCACCCGGATCGACCGCGGCGTCATGCTCAGCCGCACCTGGGCGCGGCCGGCACCGCTGTGCCGGGCGACGTTGGTCAGCGCCTCGGCGAGGACGAAGTAGGCCGCCGCCTCCACCGCGGCCGGCGCGCGGACAGCGGGCGGCGCGGTCTCGACGTCGAGGTCCGTCGGCACCGGGCAGGCCGCGGCGAGGCCGCGCGCCGCCTCCGTCAGCCCCTGGTCGTCGAGCACCGGCGGGTGGATGGCGCGGACGGTCGCCCGCAGCGAGGTCAGCGCCTGCTCGGCCAGCAGCTGGGCGCCGTCGACCAGTTCGGGCAGCTGGTCCGGACGGTGCTCCAGGGCGCGCCGGATCAGGCCCAGACGGAGGGAGACGGCCACCAGGCCGGCCTGTGCCCCGTCGTGCAGGTCCCGCTCGATGCGGCGCAGTTCGGCGGCGTGCGCGTCGAGGGCCTCGGCCCGCGAGACCGTCAGCTCCTCGACGCGCCGGGCCAGCGACGCCCGTTCCCGCCGCGGCCGGAGCAGGGCGCGGGTCAGCCGGGCGTGCCCGCCGGCGAGTACCGGCAGCAGGACGCCGGCCAGCGCCGCGTAGGCCAGACCGACGACGACCGCGCCCAGCGCCGCGGGCCAGGAGGCGATCTCCCACACCGCGAACTGTGCGCCCGGCACCGCCCACCACCACAGCGGCGTCGCCAGCCAGCTCAGCGCGCCGCCGCACAGCACCAGGGCGAACGCGCCCAGGACCGTCCCCGCCAGGCCGTGCAGCGCCAGCCACCCGAGGTCGGACCAGGTCGCACGGTCGCCCAGCATCGCCCGGGCGCGGGCCAGGGCCCCGCCCTCCGCCGGGCGGTACGCCGACGGGACCCCGGAGCCGAGCCATGCCCCGGCCCGCCTGCGGTGGACGTCGGCGAACCGGCGCACCTGCCGCAGCACGGCGGGCAGGACGGGCAGCCCCGGGCCCGGCAGGCTCAGCACTCCGACGGCGAGCACCAGGCAACAGCCGAGCAGGGCGGCCGGGCCCGTGGCCCCGGCGAGGAGGAGGTAGCGGAGGGCCGCGGTGAACCGGCGGACGAGCGCGCGCCACGTCATCGGTCCGGACCGGCCCTGCCCCCGGAATGCGGTATCCATCCCTACCCCCTGCCCGAGACGCTATCACCGCCGGAAACCCCCGCCGAAGTGCGGCTTTCCGGACCGGCGGGCGGGCCGTCAGGCGCCGTCGGGAACGGCGGAGGACTCCTTCCGTGCCAGGGCGAAGGCCCGTGCGGGATTGCGGTGGAAGACCTGGACGACGAAGTCCTCGCCGAACTCGGCGCCCAGCCGCGGACGCAGGTTCCGCAGCAGGTACGGCATGCCCGGACCCCCGTGGACCGAGCGGGCCGCGGCCGTCGTGGTGTCGCCGCCGAGCAGGAGCTGCCCCGCGTGCCCGGCGTCGGCCAGAGCCGCCAGTTCGTCGAACAGCCGCCAGTCGGTGGGGTGATGGGCCCGTGAGGGACCGTCGAAGGCGAGGAACGCCCCCGAGCGGGCGGCCTCCCGCTGGACCCGGGTGTCGGGCGAACGGCCCAGGTGGCCGAGGATCACGGAGGCGGGCGGCACTCCGAGCGTCCCGCAGAGCAGGTCCAGCACTTCCAGGGGTGCCGTGCCCAGCTCCAGGTGGACGGCGACGGGCGCCCCGGTCACATGGTGCGCCTCCGCGGCGGCGGCCAGGGTGTGCCGGGCGTGCTCGTCGAGACCGTGGAAACCGCCGGCGACCTTGACCAGGCCCGCGCGGACCGGAGCCGTCGTCAGGTCCTCGATGAACCGCCCCGGCAGCAGGTCGAGTTCGACATGGTCGAGCGGAGGGACGTAGTGCACCGCCTGGTGCAGGCCGGTCGCCGCGACCACGTGGACGCCCGTGGCCCGGGACGCCGCGACCACGTCGGCCAGCCGCCGTCCCATGCCGCGCGGGGTCCACTGGACCACCGTCCCGCCGCCCGCCGCCGCGAAGGCCCGCAGTTCGGCCTCCGCCGCCCAGGGGGCGTCGAGCTCGTGCCCGGGCAGCACCGGGCTGCGGAGGAAGAGGTGGTCGTGGGCGTCGACGGCACCCAGGTCGGTGGCCGGGACATCGCCGAGCACGGTACGGACGACGCCGCTCATGCGGCGTCCTCCGCGGTCCGCCCGGCGGCCCCGGCGTCGGCCGCCAGCGCCGCGGTGGCCACGCGCAGCCCGGCCAGCGCCTTGGGCACCCCGATGTACGGGGCGATGTGGACGAACACCTCGACCACCTCCTCCGCCGTGAGCCCCACCCGGAGACCGGTCCGCACGTGCCCGGCCAGCTGCGCCTCCACGCCGCCGAGCGCGGTGAGCGCGGCCAGATTGGCGATCTGCCGGTCCCGCAGCGACAGCCCGTCGCGCTGGTACGTGCCGCCGAACAGGCTCGTGACGATCCAGTCGGCGAACCCCGGCGCCATGCGCTCCAGGCCCGGAAGGGTCGCCTCCTGCGTCCCCTCGTCCTGGAGCACGTCCAGCAGCCGGTACCCCGCCGCGCGGTCGATCCGCGCCTCCCGCAGTCCCCGGCCGATGTCCTCAGTCATCCCGCGTCCTTCCCACCCCGGAACCATTTCCCCGCCGTAACGGGTGAGCCGTTACAGCGACTCTGCCAATGTAACGTATGAACCGTTACGATGGGTGCCATGGGTGAAGAGGACCGCCTGGCCTTCCGCTTCGACTGCGGCGCGACCTGGCTCAACCTGCTGGCGACCAGTGGCCGTACGTTCAGCGCCCGGCCGGTCGAACGCATCGCCACGGCCGAACGGCTGGGGGAGTGGTTCGACCGCAGTGAGCTGACCCCGGTCCGGCCCCCCGACGAGGCCGATGTGCGGCAGGCGCACGCCGTCCGCGAGACCCTTCGCGTGCTGGCCCTCGCGGTCGTGGAAGGTGAACTCCCGCCCGCCGGCGCGGCGTCGGAGATCGGCCGCTTCCTCACCGAGCAGCCCGACCCGGTCCGGCTCACCGTCGCCGGCCGGCTGCTCCGCGAGCCCCCGGCCGACACCGGCGCCGCACTGGCCCGGATCGTCCGGCAGGCCGTCGACCACCTCACCGGCCCGGAACGGACCTCGCTGGCCGTCTGCCCGGAACACGACTGCCGCGGCGTCTTCGCCAACCCGACGGGTCGCCGGCGGTGGTGTCCCTCACCGGCCTGCGCGAGCAGGGGGCGCGTCCGCGCCCTGCGGGAGCGGCGGCGGGCGGAGGGTCAGGAGTCCGACGGGCGCACGGCTCCGGGCCGCGAGAGTTCCTATCCGTTGACCTTGAGGTAGAAGAACAGGTCGAGGTCCGCGGCCCGTTGCGGATCGCGCCAGGACAGGTCGAGTGGACGATGGGTCGCGGTGCCTTGGGCCCCCAGGTGCTCCGCGTTCAGGTACGCCCGGCGGCCCGTATTCGGGTCAAGGGCCCAGATGTGGGCGGATCGGATCCGCAGGAGGCAGAGGACCGGCGGGACCGTCTCCGCGGGCTGCCATTGGGTCGTCCCGAATTCGTCCAGGACGGCCTTGTTGCCCCACTGGTGCTGTGGCGCCCTGTCGAGGAACATCTTGGCCGTCTCCGACGGCGTCCACTGCAGTCTGGCGGTTCCCGTCGTCTGCGTCACCTTCACGGTCCCGTCCAGCCGCACCCGGTGGAACCCGAAGGGGGCGGTGATGGTCGGGTCCAACGGGACGCCGGACTCCGATGCCCGCTCCCAGTAGACCTTGTCGGGATCCGTCACCGGGTAGGGCAGGTCCAGATGGACCTCGATCAGCGGGTCGAACGGCTGTGCCGCCGTCTTCAACTGCATCGCGGAATCCGGGATGGAGATGCTCAGGTGGATCCCGCCCACGAAGGCGGTGTGCGACACCTCGGCCCCGTTGCGGATGAGGCCTTCCTTGATCAGATTCCATACCCCGTCATGGTCGCTCAGATTGATCGACTCGAGCCGCAGCGTCGGGAGCACCACGGAACCGCCCATGTTGGCGCACAGCACGTCGAGCGCCTCCTGCACCGTCTTGGACCCCTGGAGCAGTTCGCAGTCACCGGGCCGGTAGCTCGTGCCGGCGGCCGTCCGGAAGCCGGCCGTGAAGAGCAGCGGCGGGCCCTCGGGAGTGCCCGTGGGCGAGGTGAGCACCGCCTGCACGTGGTGGTCCTCGTCGGTACGGCTCGCGTCGACGGCCCACGGGACCTCGCACAGCCCGTTCTCGTCCGTCTCGCTCGTGAAGCTGTTCGCCCCGTCCACCGCGGAGCCCCCGACCCGGCTCGGGATGCCGCCCGCGGGCATGCTCCAGGTGACCACGGCACTGGGCACCGGGACGCGTCCGCGCATCACCGCGACCCGTAGCCGGCCGGGGAGGGTGACGAAGCCGCCGCCCGCCGGCGCCGGGATCCCCTGGCCGTCGCCGCCCCGGTACAGCAGCGCGCGGTCGGTCAGGGTCGCGGCCCGTACCCGGCAGTCCCGGGCGGTCGTCGGGCCGGTCAGGGCGGCCAGCGGCGCGTACCGGGTCTCCGGGCCGTGGGGCCGCTCGTGCAGGCCCTCCGGCCAGTCGACCGACCCGTCGGCCCGGGCGGCGAACGTCCAGTGGTCGCCGCGGCGGAAGATGTCGAGGCCGCCCCGGCCGAGGCGGATCGCCAGGCCGTCGCCCAGGTCGAGGGGGAGGGAGAGGTCCGGGTCGTCGGGCGACGCCTGGGCGGTGGCGACCCCCTTGCCGTTCGGGAAGGCGTCCCACAGCCGCAGGAACCAGCCCGTCGTGTCGCTCTTGATCGATCCGGCGAGGGCCGTCGCGGCGGTCTCCAGCGTCACGACGGTGTCCGTGACCCGCGCGACCTGGAACAGCCGCTGCCCCTGGGCCGCGTCGCGGGGGTCGACGTCGTCGTGCTCCGACACGAACTCGGCGTAGGCGCCGGCCGTGAACCAGTTGAGCGGATCGAGGGCCGGCGGCTCGACGGTGACGGCCGTACCGTCGACCGTCACGACCCGGGCCAGGACGGACGCGTTGCGCCGCGACAGCTTGACCGTGAGGCCCTCCATGCCGAACCGCGGGCCGTCCGCGTCCGGCCGGTCGCTGTTCGGGACACCGCCGTGCACCTCGATCCGGTACAGGAGGTTCTCCGGCCGGGAGAACCCGCCCTGCGGGGTGAGCGAGCACGGATCGGACGACGGGGGTGCCTGGTCGGGGACCACCGTCAGGGTGCCGGTCGACGGCTGGACGAGCTTCTTCCAGTCCGCGTGCTCCGTGGCCGTGGCGCAGTCGAGGCCCGGGCCCCAGCCCCCCTCGGGGACGAAGGGGAACACCTGCCAGTCGACCAGGGCACGTCCGGCCGCCTGGGCGTCACCGAGGGCCGGATCGGCGTAGGCCGGCTCCTCGACGGAGTCGACGTACCGGACGAGCGCCTTGAGCGCGAGGAGCACCGGGCCCGTGGCGGCGGTGCCGGTCCAGGGGTGCGGCTGGTTGCCCACCAGGCAGTTCTCGGTCCTGTTCTCGACCAGCCAGCCGCCGAGGAAGCCGTGCCCCGTGCCGATCCCGCACGCGCCCGGCGTGGCCGCCGGTGTCACGGAGAAGGCACCCGACGCGGCCGGGACCACGAGGCGCCCGCCGGAGCCGAGCACGTCGCCGGTCTCCGTCTCGACCCGGTCGAGCAGGTGCCCGCCCTGTGCGTCGAGGTCGGCGTCCAGCAGCACCTGCCCCTGCCGGACGACGACCGAGCGCGGCTGCCGCTCGTCCTGTGCCCGGACCGTCAGGCGGGTGGCGTCGTTGCGGATGGTCATGGTCTGTTCCTCCGGGCTGCGACAGCGCCGGAGCGCGTGTCGTCGATGACTCGGGCCGCCAGGGCGACCGGTAGGTACTCGTCGAAGAGGGCCCGCACGTCGGCGACGGCGATCCCGAAAGCGGCACGGGCGAAGGCGCCCATCTCGACGTCGCCCTCACCCCCCGAGCGGACGCTGTCGGGGCAGAGCGGATGCAGCATGGCCAGTGTCGGCTCGTCCGCGGCCGTGTCCAGGAAGAGGGGTTCGTTCGCGAAACGGACCACGTCGGCCTCGTCCGGCGACAACGGCCGGCCCGCGGCCTCCTCGGCCGCCGCCAGGGCGAGGGACGGCTGACAGCGGAACTGGCGCGGTACCGCGGAGCCGTGCGGTACGAAGCTGTGGCGCACACAGCCGGTCTGGCGGCGCGTGACCGTCACGGCCTCCGCGAACACGGCGTTCGTCGCGGTGAGGGAGCGTACGGACGACGTCCCGAGCACGGTGACGTCGCGCAGCGCGACGTCGAGGCCCGGCGCGGCGAGAGCCGGGCCCGCCGCGCCGTCCGCCGTCACGACACTGTCGGTGACCAGCAGTTCGCCACTCACCGCGGTGTCCGAGTCCCCGATCCGCAGCGGGCCGCAGACCGCGTGGTCCACGCCGATCCGGACGGCGGTGAGGTCGCCGTCCGCGCCCACGGCGACGCCGCCCGGGGCGCGCAACGTCACGTACCGCAGGTCGAGTTCGGACACCGCGTCCGCGCCGAGGCGCAGACCGCCGGTGAGTTCGAGGCCGTCGAGCACGAGCCGGCCGGCCGGCGCCCCGGCCTCCCCCGGCCCGCGCAGCACCCGCGCCGGCGCGTCCACCGTGCAGCGCCGTTCCCGCCGGACGACGAACCCGCGCAGGGCGGGGTCGGGGTCCGCGCCGGGCAGCACCCTCGGCCGCCGCCACTGCGCGGCCACAAGGTGCACCTCGGACGCGGGGGGCACCGTCACGTCGAGCGTGGCCGAGCCGGCGGGCGCGGCCTCCAGGTCGCAGCGGGCCAGGACGACGATGCTGCGGTGGCCCGCCCCCTGGGACGCGACCCCGGCGAGGGCGTCCGCGAGCGTGGCGACGGTACGGCCCGACGTCTCCGGGGAACCACCGGCCCCGGCGGTGGGATCGACGACCCAGACCAGATCCCTCGTCTCGCCGGTGCTCCGCACGTCGAACGGCCGGTCCGGGGCGTTGCGGTCCTGGGCACCGGCTCCGACGGCCCGGCCGGCGGCCGTGGCACAGGCCACCCGCACCTCGGCGACGTCCGGCCCGGGTACCCCGGCCACGACGACGCGGCCGGTCACGGGGTCGACGGCGCACGCGACGGGATGCGTGCCGCTCCGGCGCTCCGGCTTCGCGGCCCCGGGCTCGTACCACGTGTGCGTCACCTCGGGGGCGACCCGGGCGCCCGGGGGAGCCGGCGGGGACTCCAGGTCGGCGATCCGGACCTCGGCCGGTGGGACGCGCCGGAAGGCCGTCTCGCCGTCCCGCCGGAGGAAGACCGTGAACGGTTCGTCGGCGCCGTCGAACCAGGGGCGGCCGGGCAGCCGCGGCGGCCGTTTCTCCAGCGCGGCGGCGCGCAGTTCCGCGGTCTCCAGGTGCAGGGGCAGGCGGCTCAGCCGGTCGGGCAGGTCGGCCTCCCGGAGCCGGGAGCCGACGGCGCGGGCCCGGCGGTCCGGGTTGAACAGGCGCAGTACGGCGCCCGGTTGCTGGGCCAGCTGGAAGTATCCCGGCGGCGCGGTCCCGCCGACCGTCCACGGCCGGGCCCGCGGAACGCCCGCCATGTCCGCGGCCGGCACGGTGTCCCCCGCGGGGGCGGGGAACCGCGCCACCGACGGCCGCAGCAGATGGACGCCGACGGCGGCCGGCGCGTGCCGTCCGGCGGGCCGGCCGGGGGACGCCCCGTCGACGCGCCGGACGTCGAGCAGGCGGGGCAGCCGGTCGAAGGCGCTCCCGGCCGACGACGCGGACCCGCCCGGGGTGAGGGCGGCGGTGGCCGGGCGGTCCGGACGCACGTCCAGCAGGTGCGCGCAGCGGGCCAGCCGCCGGTGGTACTCGACCGCGACCGCGGCCAGGCCGGTGACGTCGCCGGCCATCGCCTCGACGACCCGGGCCGTTCCCTTGCCCCGCCGGTAGCGGATCGTGTTGGCCACGAACGCGCGACGGCCGGTACCGGCCCCACCCGGGACGGGACGCGTCGGAGGCGCGGCGACGAGAGCGGCGATCGCGGCGAGCGCCGCCTCCCCGGCCGTCTCGACGAACAGCGCGTCGTACCACGCCTCGATCTCGGCGTCGATCTCGGCGCTCGCCGGCCCCAGCACCCCGCACAGCGCCCGCAGGGCCCCGCCCGCGGCGAGATCCGCCTGGCGCACATGGGCCGGCAGCAGGCCGTACAGGGCCTCGGCGACCGCCTCGACGCGGGTCTCCGGCAGGTCGGTCCCGCCGCCCACCGTGGTAGGCACACTCATACGGTCAACTCCGTGAACGTGATGTCGGCTCCGGCGACGGACAGCAGCCGCGCCGGTTCCAGCCGGGCCGGGCCGGGACCCGGGCCGGTCACCATGACCGGCCCGGGGCAGGGCAGCCGCCCCGCGGCGTCCGGTGTGACGCCCGGCGCGGAGAAGCGGGTGAGGAGCACGGCCCTGACGCCGGGGACGCCCTGCGCGGCGGCGGTGATCTGCGAGCGGTGCACGGCGGTGCCGAACGGCCGGGCCGGTCTGCCGAAGCCGCGGACGAGGGCGGCACGCACGGCGGCCTCCACGCGGGGCCGGGGCAGGTCCGGGTCGGAGGCGAGGGCCAGTGCCACGGTCATCGGCAGGTCGACGAAGCCCGCGATCCGCAGGCGAGTCCCCGGCGGCGCCGCCGCGACGAGCGCGGCGTGCAGGCCGGCCACCAGGTCCGAGCCCGGGGCCGGCGGCGCGAGGGAGGTGGTGGCGACCGTGAGGCACACGAACCGCCGCGCCCCCGCCCGGAGTTCGACGGCCGATGCCTTGCCGACGCCCCGGTACGCCTGGGCGAACGCCTCGAAGTCCGCCAGGGACACCACCCGGTCCAGCGTCCGGACCGCCCTCGGCGCGGCGGTGCGCAGCTCCTCGGTCGTCTCGGCGTCGCTGCCGCCCTCCGCGGCCAGGGGATTGGTCACGGAGTCCACACCGCTCACCGGGGTGACGATCTGCGACAGCCGGCCGACCGGAAGGTTCCCCGCCGACCCGCCGCCGACGCGGTAGCGGGCGGCGACGTTGCCGGTCCCGCTGGGCAGCCGCCCGGCGAACCGCAGCTCGAACCCGCCGTCGGGCCGCTCGGTGACCTGGAACCGGTGGCTGTCGGGCCCTTCGCCGTACAGCGTGTCGGCGGGCTCGTAACGGCGGTCGTCGACCCGGGCCTCGATCGCCGGGGCGTACCCGCGAGGCCCCGGCGCGGCCACATGGGCGAGCGGCGACTGCCCGAGCGGGAAGCGCGGCAGGACGGCCGCCGGGTCGCCGGACCCCACGGTCTCGGCGCCCGTGGCGGGCGTCAGCGCGTGCGAGGACGGTACGACGTTGCCGAGCACGGTCAACGTGGCGTCCGTCCAGCGGCCCGCCAGGTCCGCGTCGAACACCACCAGCGTCGCCCGCTGTTCCGGCGCGCCGCCGTTGTGGTGTTCCACCCGGAGGACCGTGGCCGCCTCGGAGACCGTCCTGCCGCCGGCCGTCCGCCCGGTGAGGATCACCCGCCGTCCGGGTGGCAGGGCCGGCCTCCCGGCGAGGTAGAACCGGTCGGGAAGGTTCTGCGGGGGGAAGCCGGGGTGCTGCGGTGGCGCGGGCTCGCCGTCGGGCCCCGGATCGGTGACCGGCAGCACGCGCTCCTGGAGGTGCGCGAGGAGCGTCCCGCGTGCCGTCTCCCCATGGATGACCGTTTCGCGGACCTTGTCGTTGAACGTCTCGTACAGGTCGGGGTGGAGGGTGATCAGGGTGCACCGCGCGGAGAGCCCGAAGTCCGTCCGGGCGGTCTCCCGTACGGCGAGGACGCGCGCCACGCCGACCGGCGGGTCCGCGGAGGCGGCCTCCAGGACCACGACGCGGTCCGGCGCGGCCTGCGGGTGCACGGTGTCGAGGTGGATGTGCCAGAGGCCGTCGTCGTCGGACAGGGTGCCCATGACGAAGTCGGCCCACTCGGTCGGCAGCTGCTTCGAGCCCGGCACCGGCTTGCCGTGCTCGATCCGTACCGCGTCCGGCATGAACGTGATGTCCGGCGCGGTCGCGCCGAACGCCTGGGCCCGCTGCCCGAGGAGGATCACCGTGCCCGGCCCCGAGGGCTCCGTCAGAGCGGCGTCCACGGAGAGCAGCCGCCCCCCGGAGAGCGTGAGCACGGTACGGGCGGGCTCGGCGGACGCGGCGACGTCCACGTCCGTGACCCGGGCCAGGAGCCAGGACGGCATGCCCGCGTCGGTCCCCGCGTGGACGAGCACCCGGTCGCCGGCCCTGGCCCCCAGGGTGATGCCCTCGACCTCGACGCTCGTGGTCTCCTCCGATACCGGCGGCAGGGCGAGCGCGCGCAGCGGCGGCAGCGCGTTCCACGCGCCGCGGGCCTCGACGGCGGCGTCCGTCTCGAAGGTCACGGGCAGTTCGCCCTGTTCGGGCACCGTGCCCACCCTGAGTCCCCGGGGGACCGTCACCACGTCCGGCGCGCCCGGGAGCGTACCGACCCGGAACGCCAGCAGGGCCTCGGCGGCGATCGCCGGCCGCGGCACGTGCCCGAGCATGCCGGTCAGCCGGACCAGCGCGGCGCGGTCCTCGGTGCCGGGCAGCGTGGAGTCGACGGCGAGCCGGTGGAGCGTCCACCCCAGGACGTGGTGCGCGCCGGCCGCCGCGGCGAGCAGGGCGACGGCGGGATCGTCGGGCGACCGGCCGAGCGTGGCCAGCGGCCGGCCGTCGAAGGCCCGGGCCCGGGAGATCCGGTCGAGCAACCGCTCCAGGATCGCGCCGTACCGGAAGCGGGCCGGATCGCCGGGCAGCCGGGCGGGAGTTCCCGCGCACGACGCCCTTCCCGCCCCGTCGCAGCCGCACGCGCGGCTCATCGGCCACCTCCGGCGCTGATCCGCAGCCGTCCGCGCTCCGGAAAGCTCGGATCGTCGTGCAGTTCGAGGACCTCGGCCGTCGCGGGCCGGATCACCCCGCGGCCCAACTCGCCCTGGGCGAGGCGGCCGTAGCGCTGGAACACCAGGGGTTCGACGCTCCGCACCCCGGGGACGGCCATGACGGCGGCGAGGAGCGCCGACAGGTACAGGGGCGTGCCGAAGGTGAACCGGTCCGGATGGAAGAACCCCGGGCCACCGCCGCTTCCGGCGGGCAGCAGCGCCGCGCGGACCCGGCGCCCCACCTCGCCGCGCGGCACGTCCGGTGCCGCGCAGACCGCCAGGCCGATGTCGAGCGGGACGGCGAGGGCGCCGCGCACCGCCACATCGAACCCGGCGAGCCGGAACGACTCCAGATGCTCGACCAGACCCGCCCGGAAGGCCGCGTCGACATCCGCCCCGCCCCGGCGGTCGACGTGCACGAGCACCGTCCGCCAGGCGCCGGTCCAGCGCGGGACGGCGACGGCGTCGGCCACGCCGGGGAAGCGGCGCGCCGCCTCGGCGTAGTCCGCCGGGGTCACGGCACGCTCCTGGCGGCGGAAGGCCTGCGGGGCCGCCGCCCGGACCGCGGCGTCGTCCTCGGGCGCCGCGCCCCCCGACGCCGGCACCGGGTTGGTCACCGACACGACCGGCGTGCCGCCCTCGGCGGCGGGCAGGACGACGTGGCCCAGCGTGTCCGGACCGAGATTGCCGACCGGTCCCGTGCCGAACCGGCCGCCGACCCCGAGGGAGTCCCCCACCGCCGGCGCGAGACCGTGGGTGCCGTCGCCGAACCGCAGAACCGGACGCCCGTCCGGCCCGGTCTCGACGACGAAGTCCCGGGAGAACCGGCCGCTCGCCAGGAGGTCGCGCCGGACGGTCCACGTCGCGAACGTGTCGTGGAGCGCGATCGCCGGCATGCACCGGACCTGATCGACCGTCAGGAGGGCGGAGGCCGACGGCCGTCCGGGACCGTCGGGAAGATGCCGCGCGATCCGGGCCGGCGGCCCGATGCCGCCGGTCACGGACGGGCGCCAGGCCGTCCCCGCCCGCGGGCCGGACGGAGACAGCCGCGGCGTCAGCGCCTCGGCGGCCGACGACGGCAGGCCCAGGTGCGACGGCGGCGGCAGGGTGGCGCCGTGCTCGGCGAGCACCAGGTTGCCCCGCGCCGCGGCGCAGACGACCCGCCGGGCCGGGCCGGACGGCCGCGGCACCTCGGCGGTGACCGGCAGGTCGAACGGCAGCGCGTCGGCCTCGTCCCACTCGACGTCGAGCAGGCGCGTGCCGGGGGCGAGGACGTCCTCGGTCGTCGTCACCCGGGTCAGCCGGACGATGTGCCGGTGCCCCGGATCGGCGTCCTCGGCGCGCCCGGTGTCGGGGGCCGCGGTCTCGGCCAGGAGCAGGAAGTCGCCCGGGGCGAGCCGGTCGGTGGCCTCGCCGCCGCCCGGGAGGGGCACGGTGGCGCCCGTGCCGCCGTCCACGAGTGTCACCGCGGTCGCCCCGGCGGGCAGCGTGCACCGCTCGTCCCCCCAGGTGTGCAGGGCGATCTCGTTGCGCCACTTCCACAACCGGAGGGGAGCGAGCGTCTCGAAGACGGCCGGCGACGACGCCAGCGCCTCCGGATAGGCCGTCGCCGCGACGACGGGGGGCAGCGCCGGCGAGCGGGGCAGCACCGGGGTGCTCGCGCGCAGCTCGTAGCCGTCCCCCGCCGTGCCGGGCGGTTCGAGGGACACGGCGACGAAGGTGCGCGCGGAGGCGCCCTCGCCCGGTGTGTAGTCCAGCAGCCGGGCGTGGCGGGTCACCGAGGCGCGGGTGCGCGCGGTGTCCAGGAACGCCTCCGTCCCGACCCAGTCGAGGGTGTAGCTCTGCTGGTCGGCGCGGTACGCCAGGGCCTCGACGAGCGTCGTCGTCAGGTCGACCGGGTCGTCCTCGCGGAAACCCGGGACGAGCACCGACATCCGGTCGAGCATCAGGCGCCGGAAGCCCTCCCAGTCGCGGGTGCGGTAGTCGAAGCGCGGGTCCGGCGGCACGGGCGCCGCCGGCCCGCGGCCGCCGGGCGCGCAGTCGCCGTCGTCGAAGCAGTCCACGGCGAACGAGAGGTCGACCGCGGACAGCCGGGGATCGATGAAGAGGGGCGGGGTGTCCGCGCCCGGTCCGGCGACGATCGCGAGCCGGTACGTCGAGAAGTCGACCGGCTGGCCGCCGGGCACCGTGACCGTGTACCGCGACACCCGCGTCCCGCCCGGTGCCGCCGTGACGACGGGATCCACCCGCGGTGCCGGGAAACGCACCCCGCCGGTGAGGGCGATCTGGTCCCCGGTCAGCCCGGCCTGGGGCAGGGGGAGCGGCTTCACCAGGACGACGTCGATCAGCGTGGGCTGGTCGACCGTGCTGCCCCGGTGGACCTCCACGTAGTCGATCCCGGACATGTCCGCCGGCCCGGACCGGGCGAGCACGGCCCTCCGGCGTTCGTCACGGCAGTGGTAGCGGGCACCGGTCATACGCGGTCCTTCCGCAGCCGCACCTCGTCGGCCGATCCGCTCGAACGGACCTCGTAGGTGACGACGATCTCGACCGCTCCGGAATCGTCGGTGACCTCGACGGCCACGTCCCGGACGGTGAGCACGCCGCCCAGCCACTGCTGGATCGTGGACTGCAGGGCGGCGCCGAGCGCGACCGCGGTGGGACCGCTCTGCGGTCCGAACACCAACTGCTGTGCGGGACTGCCGAGTTCGGGCCGCATCACGCGTTCCCCCGGCAGGGTGAGCACGAGCAGTTCGAGCATCTGCCGCACATGCGCGTCACTGCCGTACGCCACCGTGGCGGAGCGGCCGAGCGCGGTGACGGCGAACGGGAAGGCGAGCCGGCTCACGTCGCGACCACCCGGGTCTGGGTGCCGGAGACGACCGGCGGACCGGCCGGGATCCGCTCCGCCGACAGGCAGAGCGCCCCGGCCGGGCTGACCAGCAGCGGGTGGCCCGAGGCGGTCACCCGGGCCGCCCCGGCGAGCCACCTGGTGCTGACGCAGGGCTGGGGCTTCGGGGGCACCGTGAACGGACAGCCCGTGACGAAGCCCTGGTCCGTGACGACGGCCGCGGTGGAACCGGACACCGTGACCCGGGGGCCGGCGGCGACGATGGTGAGCGGTGCGCCGTGCGGGCAGGTCACGGTCGCTCCGGCGTGCAGGACGGCCCCGGGCATCGGGGGCTCCTTCCGCTGCGGATGGATGGGGGAGAGGGGGCGGACGAGTGGCCGTCACTGGCTCTCAAGTCACCACGAGCGCACCCCCGTTGATGATCACCGAAGGGCCGGAGAGCACGATGGACGCCTGCCCGTTGCTGATGCTGATCCCGGCGGCCCCGACGACGATCGACGCCCCGGCCGGGGTGAGCACCTGGAGCTGGGCCGCGGGCATGTCGGACAGGGTCACCGAGACACCGGTCGTGGTCTGGAGATGGATGTTCGGCGTGGCCGGAGTGCCGGCCATCGCCAGTAGCGGGGCACCGGCCGGCTCGGGCCAGAACGCCCCCGTCCAGATGGGGCAGTCGGGATCGCCGGCCTCGAACTCGACCCACACCATGCTGCCGGTCTGCGGCAGCGCGATGATCCCCGCGGTGCCCTTGGCCGCGAACGGGACGGCGGGCAGCGCCCACGTCGAGGGGAACAGCCCGTACCGGTCGGAGAGCTGCACCTGGATCCGGCCCTGCACGAGGGGATCGGCGGTGTTGAGGACGGTGGCGCGGTACTTCCCGAAGTACTTCGGCCCGGACGTCATGGCGTCACCTCCGGCACGTTCGACACCAGACCGTCCCGCGCGAGCTGGAACGCCTGCTTCCAACTGCCCCGCCCCAGCGTGTGCGTCACCGAACGCACGAACCACAGCCCGTCGTGCGCCCGTCCCGCGCCGCGCACCCCGACCAGGGAACGGGCGTCGAGGGGGCGCCCGTAGCGGGCCAGGTCCATCGTCCCGGTCGCGGTCACCGGGTCCGCCGCGCCGCGTCCGGCCAGCAGCGTCATCAGGGCCTCCGGCAGCCCCATCCGGTCGGTCTCCAGCGGCTTCGTCCGTGTCGGCACCAACGGCCGGGCCGCGAGCGGCGGTTTGAGCAGCGCGACGTCCGGGACCGGCACGGGCACGGAGAAGTTCGCGACCTTCACGTGCCCGTACGGCAGGACGGCGGCGTTCCCGTCGGCGGAGAAGCTCATGCCGTCGAGGTTCGACGCGGTGTCCATGTCGACGGTCAGCGCCGGCTGCACCGCGCCGGCCCGGACCTGCGGCCCCCAGTAGGCCGTGTTCACGCCGGGCGCGGGACCGGGCGTCACATAGAACTCGTGACCGGCGTCCTTCGCCAGCTTCGTGGCGTACGCGAAGTCCGTCCCCTGCTGGTGGGCGAACTTCTCCACCGCGCTCGTCACCGGCTGGAACGGTGGGGGGACCGTCACCGGCACGACACCGAACGCCGCGTACTTGGCCATCATCAGCGCCACCCGGGCGAAGGGCGGCATCCCCGGGAACACGAAGCCGGTGGCGTCGAGCACGTCCATGTACCCGGAGACGTCCTCGCCGGTGACGACCAGGCGGTGCTCGCCCGGGCGGCCGGTGGCGGTGACGTCCTGGCGCTTGACCGGCCCGTCGGCGAGCACCTTCGGCACGCCCCGCAGCGTCGCCACGAGCACGACGCGCACCATCGGGTCGAAGAAGCCCGTGGGCAGCAGGGACGTGGCGATCGGCGACGTCTTGGAGTAGGTGAAGCTCAGCTGGAACCCCGAGCGCGACCCCACCGCCTGGGTCACCGTGGCGCCGTCCAGGGCGTCGATCACCGCCTTCGGCGCGGGGGCGACGGCGACCGGCCCCATCAGGACGGTCAGCGTGACGGAGCTAAGCAGGGCCA
The DNA here is from genome assembly GCF_013055795.1 of Streptomyces sp. I05A-00742. GTDB lineage: Bacteria > Actinomycetota > Actinomycetes > Streptomycetales > Streptomycetaceae > Streptomyces. Next base: position 3,849 of record NZ_JABETO010000033.1, on the reverse strand, counting down.
TGGCCGGTGATCTCCAGGGGGAGCGGGATCATGACGAGCCGGCCCTCGGCGTCGGTCAGCCGGGCCGGGTCGGCCGCGCCGTCGGCGTCGACGACGCGCCACCAGAGAGCGGGGTCCCCGTAGGCGTCGTGGGCGAGGGTGTCGGGCCGCTCGCCGCCGGCGATCCGGCGGTGCCCGAGCGGGACATGACGGTCCGGCGCGGGCAGGATCCGGCGCGCCAGATACACCTCCGTGGTTCCGTCGTCGCCGGTGCGGCTGACGACGGGCACCCCGAAGTAGCGGCTGTTCGGCGGGAACGGCGCGGCGGTCACGGCAGCCTCGACAGTCCGAGGGCCCGGACGTCGGCCCCGCGCCGGCCGGCGAGCCGCTCACGGCGGCGGGCGGCGGTGAGGAAGAGCTCGGCGCCCGTCGAGCCCATCGGAAGATCCGCGGACGACAGCACGCGCAGCCCCAGACCGACGCGGGCGAGGATCGGGTTGAGCCGCGTGTCGAACGCCTCCTCCGTGACGGTGAACTCGGTGATCCGCACCGGCAGCGTGCGGTCGGCGCCCAGCACGAGCAGCAGCAGCGGGGAAGGGAGCGGAAGGATCTCCAGCGTCCCCCTCCCGGCCAGCGCCTCGGCGGCCACCAGATCGGCCGTGGCCGGCGAGATCATGGTCTCCAGCTCGGCGAGGTCCGCGGCGATGCCCTCGGCGACGGTCTCGGGATGCTCACCGGGCTTCTCCAGCCGGTCGGTCGCGTCGAGGGCGATCTCCAGCTTCAGGGTCTCCACCGGTGGCCCGACCAGCCGGAGCGCCTCCAGCCGGTCGCCCGAATCGACGGCCGCGCCCCGCGCGGTCAGCGTCCGGGTCAGCGTCTCGGGGTTGTACTGGAACGGGACGGTGCGCACGGCCGCGCGCCCGTCGGCGTCCATGACGACGAAACCGCCGCGCACCGTCCGGGGCGAGCCGGGAAACCCTGGAACCACCGTCATCGCGCTCCTCCTCTCCGCACCCGCGTCATGTCTGGGTCGCCGTGCCGCGGCCGAGCATGTCCCGGATGACCTGCACGGGGTCGATGGACTCGGGCTCGACCTTGATCTGGGACAGGCTCGGCCAGGTGATCCGGCCGTCCTTGGCGTAGGCGACCCGCCCGAGGGTGAGTTTGAGCTCGGGCCCGAGCTGCGCCGAGACACTGGCCACCTCATAGGTCCAGCGGTGCGAGAACACGCCCCACGCGGCGTAGAGTTCGGCCGCCAGCAGCACCTTGACCCCGGCCGTCAGCCGGCCCTTGGCGTACGCCTCGGCGTCGAACGCGAACCCGTCCTTGTCGTAGTCCGCGGCGATCGCGATGCCGCCCTCGCCCTCGATGCGCAGCGACGGGACGATGTCGATGCCGCCCTTGGCCCCGACGGCCCCGAGCGCGACCTCGGCCCCGATGTAGGCGCCGAAGGTGCCCACCAGTTCCGCGTAGGCCGGCACCACGAAGGCCCCGGTGAGCCTGGCCGCGACCTGGGGATCGTCCTCGAACGGGTAGAGCTCGCCCTTGAACACCACCCCCCGCAGCACGACGGGCCCCACGCCGTAGCCCAGTTGCAGCGAGCCGCGCAGTTCGATGAAGGCGGTCACGGCCGGGACCGGGGTGGGGAAGGAGAACTTCACCCCGACGCCCTTGAGCAGGGGCACCGTCCCGCCCTGCGGGGACGGCCACTTGCGCACCAGGACGATGTCGCCGACGGCGACCTGGCCGGAGAGCCTGACCCGCCGGTCCTTGGTGATCTCGACGCCGAGAACGGGCCGCAGGTCCTTGGTGACCTGGTAGCCGACGCTGCCCTTGCCCCAGTACCGGCCCTCCTCGTCGAAGCCGAGCCCGATGGAGCCGTCGGCCTTCGCGGTCCTGACGGCGATCGTCGCCGTGCCCGAGAAACGGCCCTCCTGCTCCTCCTCCGCCTGGTTGTAGCGGACGTTCATCGTGGCCTTGAACTGCTTCCAGACGACCTCGGCGTCGCCCTGCAGGGACAGGCCGCCCTGGCCGTACCCCCCGGAGAGCCGCACCGAGTCCACCAGCGGCAGGGGCTTGGCGACCGTCACCGACCCCGTGTACGAGAGGGCCCGCCCGTCCCAGCGGGCGCCCAGCCGGAGCTGGGAGCCGCGGATCGTCGTGGTGATCGCCCCGGTCGCGTAGGGCGCGAACCTGCCGGACGCCGTGGTGAAGCCGATCTCGACGTCCGCACCGAAACGGGGCAGGGAGGCCGTGTTCGCCGTGAGCTTGCCGGACCATCCGCTCTCGGAATTCCACACGACACGTCCCGCCGCCGCGTCGACGCCCGGGAGCCTGCCCGCGGGGGTCAGATCACCGGTGGCGGCCAGTGCTCCGTTCTGCACGGTCACGGCGAGCGTGCCGAGCAGGACGGGCTTGGCGGCCGGGCCGACCGAGAACGTGAGCGTTCCGCTGGGCACCAGCGTCGGGGAGAGCCGCAGCGCCAGTTCGCCGCCGGTGAACCGGAAGGCCGCGGGCAGGGGGGAGACCAGTTTGGCCGCGGGGATCGGAGCCACCAGGGCGAGCTCGTCCTTGGCGTAGACGACATTGAGCTTGCCCAGGAACGGCACCGAGGAGTGGATCACCCCTTCGCCGCTGAGATCGCCCCGGTCGTCGAGCGCGATCCGCGTCAGCTCGCCCCGGCTCAGATACGGGTAGAAGAACGCGATCTTCTTGTTCTTCTCCGCTTCGAGCCGCAGCCTGCGGGCCTCGCCCGGCGGCCCCTGAGTGGGATCCGCGGCGCCCCCCGGTCCGGCCGTCGTGGGGGCGGGGGCCGTCGCGGGCACCAGCTCCGCGGTGAGGGTGATCGCCGAGTCGCCCTTGGTGGCCGACACGGCGCGGCTGTCGAGTGTGCCCAGCACGGTGTCCTCCGGGGACTTGGCCCCCGCCTTGGCGCGCCGGTAGGTCTGGATGCGCATGCCCGGCACGATGCGCCGGGCGAGCATGTCCAGCGGTGTATCGCCCGTGTCCCGCACGCGCACCGTCTCGCCCTGCCCGCCGGCCGACAGGGCGACGGGCTTTCCGTCCGACTTGGCCTTCTCCGCGTCCGAGCCGCGCACGGCCCCGGAGCGCAGCAGGTTCTCGATCTCGAAGCTGGCGTCGGGCTGCCCCGTGGGAACCGTCGCCCTGGAGATGCGGATCTGCAGCCTGCGGACGCCGGGCCCGCGCATGGCGGGATCGCGGATCTGCCGCACGAGGTCGACGAGGGCCTGGTAGGTCTCCCGGCCGGAGGCCTGGTTCTTGGAACTCGTGAGCAACTGGAGGTTCGAGGGGATCGAGGTTCCGCCCAGCTGCTTCTCGACGATGTGGTCGACGTCGCACTTCGCCTGCAGGAGGCCCGTGCCCAGGCCCGTCACGACCTCCTTGACGGCCGGATCGGCGAGTTTCGCCCGGACCTTCTCGTTGTCGGCGGCGGCCGCCGTGACGGCGTCGGCGAGCTTCTTCGTCGTCGGGAAGCCGAAGGCGCCCAGCCACACATCCTTGTACTTCTCGCCGCCCTCCTTGTACGCGGCGACCGACTCGTAGCTCGCGGTCGCGTCGCCCACGAAGAGGGGAGTGAAGACCAGGCGCTTGCCGGCCGCGGCATCGTCGTACGCCTTCTGCACCCAGGCACCGGCGCCCTTCTCGGCGGGCAGGGTGAACTGCGGTACCTCGACGACCAGTTCGGTCGTGCCGATGCCCCTCGGCTCGTCGACGACCACGTTCATCCCGGGCGGCAGACGGAGCGCCGGGCCCGTCGCCGTCGCCGGCTGGGCGGCCGCCTCCTTCGGGACGGCCGCCGGGCCGGGGGCGCTCGCCGGGACGGGCGGGGGCGGGGCGGCGCCCCGGCCG
>NZ_JABETO010000032.1:58374-64858 GCF_013055795.1 Streptomyces sp. I05A-00742 | reverse complement strand
GGACCGTACGGCGGTGGCGGCGCGGCCGGGGACGGCGGGGCGGCCGGAGGCGGTGGCGCGGCGGGCCGCGCGGGGACCGGGGCGGCGCCCGCCGCAGCCCTGCCGTCCGCCTCTCCCTCCCCGGGGCGCTCCTTACCGCATTTCATACAGAAGCGGGCATCCGACACAAAGGCAGAACCACAGGACGGACAGAACGACGTCATGAGCGCTCCGGGAACTCGGCAGGTCCGGGCCGCGAAGATGGCGCCGGGGCCGGAACCTTACCGAACGTCAGTTGCCGGAAGAGACTGCTTTCGTGCCCCGGTGCAGCGCGACGATCCCGCCCGCCAGGTTCCGCCACGCCACGTCCGTCCAGCCGGCCCGCTGCATCCGCCCGGCGAGCGCCGGCTGGTCGGGCCAGGTCGGGATCGACTCGGCGAGGTAGACGTAGGCGTCCGGGCTGCTGCTCACCATGCGCGCGACCGTCGGCAGCGCCCGCATCAGGTACTCGGTGTAGACCGTGCGGAACGGCTTCCACGTGGGGTGGCTGAACTCGCAGATCACCACGCGCCCGCCCGGCTTCGTCACCCGCAGCATCTCGCGCAGCGCGGCGTCGGTGTCCTGCACGTTCCGCAGCCCGTAGGAGATGGTCACGGCGTCGAACACCCCGTCCGCGAACGGCAGCCGGGTCGCGTCACCGGCGGTCAGCGGCATCCACGGGTGCCGCTTCTTGCCCTCGCGCAGCATGCCCAGCGAGAAATCGCAGGGCACGACGTACGCCCCGTCGGCGCTGAACGGGATGGACGAGGTCCCCGTGCCGGCCGCCAGGTCCAGCACCTTCTGCCCGGGCCGCCCCCCGACGGCCGCCGCCAGGTCCTTGCGCCACCGCCGGGCCTGGCCCAGCGAGATCACGTCGTTCGTCAGGTCGTACTTGGCCGCCACGTCGTCGAACATCGCGGCGACTTCGTGCGGCTGCTTGTCCAGGGAGGCTCGGGTCACGCCCCCCATTCTTCACCTTCCCCCTCCGCCTCCGGCACAGGGGGCTCTGGACGGACCGGCCGCCCCGTGAACGACATCCCGCGATGCGCACCACACCCACTCCTGCGGGCCCCCGCGCCCCCAGGACCACCGGCCACGTCCCCCGGGGCCGCCGCCGCCCGTCGGCGGTACGGCCCGTGCCGGTGGTACGCGCCCTCGGCTCTCGCACCGCGAGCGGCCGGAGCGGCCGGCCCGCGGTGATCACTCTGCCGCAGGAAACGGAAGCGACGGTTCTCGTTGACGCCGCCCTGACGCCGCGGCGGGCGCTCCGTACGGACCTTTGACGAACGGGCGCTCAGGGCTCGATCAGGCTCGCCAGGTCGATGGCGACGGGGAACGGCCGGTTGGTCCTACTCGAGCAAGCCCGTCAGGTCGATCTCCACAGGAAACGGCAGTTCGGTCATCAGCTTCTCCCGGTGCACGGGGTGCAGGGGGGCGGCGACGTACGAATGGCCGCCGCCCGGCAACCAGTACTCGTGCACCGCGAGGCCCTGGCCCTCCAGCTCGACGCGCCAGAAGAACGGCACCCCCGCCTGGGCGAACTGAGCCGGCTTGCGAAACCCGTCGTCGCTACGGGAGCCCGGCGAGACCACCTCCACCGCCAGCTTCACCTTGTCGACCGACGTGCACTCGACGCCGAGGAGGTCGAGCTCCTTCCGGTCGCAGACGACGACGTCGGGCTTGATGACGGTTTTGTCCTCGAGCATGACGCAGCGCTCGACATTGACGCGGTACTCCTCGGGAGAAGCCTGGCGAAGATGGAAGCGCAGCTCATCGCGCACGATGTCATGCCACAGCTTGGTCTGCCCCCGGACCACGATCACTCCGTCCACAAGTTCCCAGTCGAAGGGCAGATCAAGATCCTTGACCTGGGCGTACACCCAGCCATCCGCAGGCGGGAACATCCAGTTCTCCGGAGTGGCCTTCTCCAGCCGGTCTGCGGTCATCACTGCTCCCATGGGCAAGAGTGCGGACGCCGGGGCGGTTCGCGGTCCTGTGTACGACGGTACTGCCACCCGCGGTGATGAACCTTGGACGGAACGCTGACGGCGTACCGGTGGTCAGCGTCCCCGATAGGCCAGACGGCCGTGGAGCACCGTCGCCACGCACATGCCCGCGCCGGCCGCCGCCAACCCCGCCTCGTCCGGGACGTCGAACACCGCCAGATCGGCGCGCGCACCCACGGCGAGGGGTACGGCGACCGCGTCGGCCAAGCCGCGAGCCGTACGGAACGGATCGAGATCCGGCTCCCCCGCCGGGGTGCCCGGCAGCTCCGTGAGCCCGGACCGTGCGACAGCCGTCCGCACCACCGGGTCGCGGAACGGCCCGACGAGCGCCGTCGTGCCGTACCGCAGCATGCGCTGGAGCCCGCGCCGGGCGCTGCCCGCCCAGCGGGTTTCGGTCATCGCCAGGGCCGCGAGGCGGTCGCCGGTGAGGGGCAGGCGGCCGAGCTCGGCGGACTCGCGCGGGTCGGGGTGGTAGGTGCGCTCCAGGAGGGGGGCGCCGTGTCGTTGGAGGAGGCCGGGGGTGATCGTGCCGGGCCAGCGGCGGACCCGGGCGGCCGGATGGGCCGCCGTCAGCGCGTCGAGCGGCCCGAGGGCGGCGACCGACCCGCCGTCGACGAGGACGGCGCCGCCGGGCACGGGCGCCACCGCCGGGTCACCGGTCAGCAGCAGCCCGGCGGCGTGGATCGTCAGCACGGGAGGAGGGCCTCAGTTGGTGGCGACGAGCTTCAGCTCGGGGTGGGCGGTGCCGCCCTCGATCGCCGTGGAGGAGAGGTGGGAGACGACGCGGTCGTCGACGGGGTCGTTCGCCGGGTCGTCGTGGACGACGAGGTGCTCGTACGTCGTCGCGCGCTGCGCCGGGACGCGGCCCGCCTTGCGGATCAGGTCGATGATCTCCTGCCGGTTCGAGCGGTGCCTGGCGCCCGCCGAGGAGACGACGTTCTCCTCCAGCATGATCGAGCCCAGGTCGTCCGCGCCGTAGTGCAGCGAGAGCTGGCCGACCTCCTTGCCCGTGGTCAGCCAGGAGCCCTGGATGTGGGCGATGTTGTCCATGAACAGCCGCGCGATGGCGATCATCCGTAGGTACTCGAAGATCGTCGCCTGGGTCCGGCCCTTGAGGTGGTTGTTCTCGGGCTGGTAGGTGTACGGGATGAACGCGCGGAAGCCGCCCGTGCGGTCCTGCACATCGCGGATCATCCGCAGGTGCTCGATCCGCTCGGCGTTGGTCTCGCCCGTGCCCATCAGCATGGTGGAGGTCGACTCGACGCCCAGGTTGTGGGCGATCTCCATGATCTCCAGCCAGCGCTCGCCCGACTCCTTCAGCGGCGCGATCGCCTTGCGCGGCCGCTCCGGCAGCAGCTCGGCGCCTGCGCCGGCGAACGAGTCCAGCCCGGCGGCGTGGATCCGGCGGATGGCCTCCTCGGCGCTCACGCCCGAGATCCGCGCCATGTGGTCGACCTCGGAGGCGCCGAGGGAGTGGATGACGAGCTGCGGGAACGCCTTCTTGATTGCCGAGAAGTGCTCCTCGTAGTACTCCACGCCGTAGTCCGGGTGGTGCCCGCCCTGGAACATGATCTGCGTACCGCCCAGCTCCACGGTCTCCGCGCAGCGGCGCAGGATGTCGTCGAGGGGCCGGGTCCAGACCTTGTCGCTCTTCGGCGGGGCGTAGAAGGCGCAGAACTTGCACGCGGTGACGCACGAGTTCGTGTAGTTGATGTTGCGCTCGATGATGTACGTCGCGATGTGCTCGGTCCCCGCGTAGCGACGGCGCCGCACGGCGTCCGCGGCCGCGCCCAGCGCGTGCAGCGGGGCGGACCGGTAGAGGACGAGCGCCTCCTCCGGGGTGATCCGGCCGCCGGCGGCGGCGCGGTCGAGGACGGCTGCGATCTCAGAGGGCGAGAGGTCGGCGTGCTCTGTCACCGTGCGTCCCTTCGGAGGGGGTTCGTGAAGTCCGATCCAGCCTACGCCAGGGGTCGGACACTCCCGGGGGCGGCCGGGGTCAGCCCCCGGCACGGGTGAGGGTGGCCGTGGGGCTGCCGCCCTGCCGGTCGTCGGATCTGTAGGAGAGCCGGCCGTCGGAGCCGCGGGTGTACACGAGGGTCGCCCTGGCCCCGGTGCAGAGCGCGTGCTGCGGGCCGTCGCTCTCCTCGACGAGCGTGATCTTCGTGGCGGTGGCCGACCGCAGGCGCGCCTTGCTGCGGCACTGGAAGACGTTCAGGACGTCGTAGGTGTTCCGGACGACGTACTCGCCGGTGCGCCCCTGCGTGATGACGGTCTTCATCGTGCCGTTGGCCGTCCCGTCGCCCTGGACGACCCCGCCGGTCCAGGTGCCCACGAAGGTCTTCGGCACGGTCCCGCGCGTCCCGGAACCGCCCCCGTCGTCGCCCCCGAAGGGCCACACGCCCAGGCCGAGGAGCACGGCGAGCACGGCCACCACGACCCCGGCCGCCGGGAGCGCGACCAGGGCCGCCCGGCGGCCGCGCCGGGCCGAAGGCACCGGCCCGGACGGCGCGGCGCCGCGGTCGCCGTAGGGGCCTCGGTCGGTGTACGGCCCTCCGGGCAGCCCGTCGTAGGTCGCCGCGGCAGTGCGGGGGCCGCCCGTCCCGTCCGACGGGACGCCGCCGTACAGAGCGCCGTCCGCCCCGTACCCGTTGCCCGCCGGGGACGGGCCCCCGCCCCACTCCGTCGGCGCGTACGCCACCGCCGGGCCGAAGGCGCCGGCCGGCTCGCTCCCGCCGCCCTCCAGCCCCAGCAGCTCCACCGCCCGCCGGCTGACCTGTTCCACCAGCGGCGCGGGCAGCCAGCCGGGCCCCACGAGGGCGCCCGCCGCCCGGCCCCCGGCGATCCGGCGCGCGAGCTCCGCGGGGGCCGGGCGGGCGGCGGGCTCCTTGGCCAGGCAGGCCGCCACCAGCTCCCGCAGCTCCCCGGTCAGCCCGGGCCCGAGCTCCGGATCGCCGTGCACCACGCGGTAGTTGACGGACGCGTGGTGCTCCCCGGGGTACGGCGGCGCGCCCCCGGCCGCGAAGGCGAGGACCGCGCCGAGCGAGAAGACGTCCGCCGCTCCGGTCAGCGGGTCGCCCAGCACCTGCTCGGGCGCCATGTAGCCGGAGGAGCCGACCACCATGCCGGTGGCGGTGAGGGAGGAGGAGCCGTCCATGGCCCGGGCGATGCCGAAGTCGATGAGGCGCGGGCCGTCCAGGGGCAGCAGCACGTTGGAGGGCTTGACGTCCCGGTGGACGAGGCCCAGGGCGTGCACCGCCGCCAGCGCCTCGGCGAGTCCGGCGCCCACCACGCGTACGGCCCGTTCCGGCAGGGCGCCGACGTCGGCGACGGCCTGGCCGAGGGACGGCCCGGCCACGTACCCCGTGACCACCCAGGGGACCGGCGCGTCCGGGTCCGCGTCCAGGACAGGGGCCGTCCAGGCGCCGCCGACCCGGCGCGCGGTCTCCACCTCGCGGCGGAAGCGGGAGCGGAACTCCTCGTCGAGGGCGAGCCGCGGGTGCACCACCTTGACGGCGACGGTCCGGCCCCCGGCGTTGCGGCCCACATAGACCCGGCCCATGCCCCCGGCGCCGAGCACCCCCAGGAGCCGGTACGGGCCGACGGCGCGCGGATCTTCCTCCAGCAACGGCCGCATCAGGACCTTCGCCTCCCCCCACCCGGGGCCCTCCGGCCCCGATTTTCAGGCTATGACTCAATTCATGGGCTGTCTCAGGAACCCGCCTCCCCGGTTTCCCCATCCCCTAGGACGGAACAAACCGTCATGTCCTTCGGGGCAGCAGAATCGTCCGGAGCGACGCGATGACGCACTCGAACGGGTCCTACCGGTCACAGGGCCGCCGGGCCTCCCGCGGGAAACGCTGGGCCATAGTGGTGGCCTCCATAGCCGTCCTCGGCCTGATAACCACCGGTGTCCTGAAGTACATGGAGCTCGGCCCCTTCTCCAAGAAGGGCGACCCGGTCAGCTTCGGTCAGGACATTCCCGAGGGCGGTGGCCAGGCCGGGGGCAACAACGGCGGCAAGGCGGACCAGGCGTCCGACTCCAAGGTCGCGATGCCGACGGGCCCGGCGGCCCCGTTCAAGAACGCCAACACCCTGGGCGACGGCACCGAGATCGGCGTCGTGACCTACCACGGCAAGAAGTCGGGCTTCACCGGCAAGGTCTGGGTCTGGGCACCCAAGGAGTACAAGGAAGAGAAGTACAAGAAGAGCGGCTTCCCGGTACTGATCGCCCTCCCCGGCGGCCCCGGTTTCCCGATGAACTACTGGATGGGCACCGACCTCGGCCTGGAGTCGAGCGTCGCGAAGATGGCCAAGGAGGGCACGGGCAAGCCCTTCATCATCGCGATGCCCGTCCTCAACCCCAGGGACGCCGACCCGGTCTACTGGGACGGCAGTGACATCCCCGGCCAGCCCAAGATGGGCACCTGGCTCACCGAGGACGTCCCCCAGCTGATCAAGGA
>NZ_JABETO010000032.1:57134-58358 GCF_013055795.1 Streptomyces sp. I05A-00742 | reverse complement strand
AACTTCCGGACGATCAAGTCGCGCGACGGCTGGGCCTTCATGGGCTCCTCCACCGGCGGCTTCGCGGGCCTGAAGGCCGTCCTGAAGCACCCGGACAAGTTCAAGGCCGTCATCGCCTCCGGACCGGACATCGTCCCCGACTCGCAGCTGTGGAACGGCCACCAGAAGGAGAAGGCCGCGAACAACCCCGAGGTCCTCTCCAAGAAGCTCATCGCCAAGGGCGGCCCGGACGTCTACCTCGCCTTCCAGTACGGCACCCTTGAAGGGACCGTGAAGGGGAAGGTGGACAAGTACATCGCCACCTACGGCAACAAGGGCCCCATCCACACCCATCTCCAGGTCATCCAGGGCGGCAAGCACGACGCCCGGACCTATGTGAAGGGCATGACCCAGGGCAGCATGAAGTGGATCAGCGACCAGATCTCGGGGCCGGTCCCCGCGTCCTGAACCCCTTCCCCGGGGCCTGCGAATCCGCCGGGGCTCGCGAATCCGCCGGGCGCCCCGCGTCCGGCCCGTACCGAACCGACCGCCCTGTCCTCCGGGACAGCGAGACGTCCAGAGGGACAGGATGACCAACTCAGCCAACGGCGCCTACCAGTCGCAGGGGCACCGCAGGGCCTCCCGCGCCAAGCGCTGGGCCCTGGTCGCGGTGTGCCTGGCCGTGCTCGGCGCGATCGCCTACCCGGTGCTCAACTACTTCGAGGTCTTCTCGGACAAGGGCGACCCCATCTCGTTCGACGGGGGCGGGGACGGGAAGGGCGGCGGGGGCAAGCCCGGCGCCAAGGCGCTCATGCCGACCGGCCCGAAGGCCGACTTCAAGATCTCCGGCACGGTCCCGGAGGACGGCAGCAAGATCGCCGTCGTCTCCTACAAGGGGAAGAAGTCCGGCTTCACGGGCAAGGTCTGGGTCTGGGCACCCAAGGAGTACAAGGAAGAGAAGTACAAGAACAGCGGCTTCCCGGTACTGATCGCGCTGCCCGGCGGCGCGGGGTTCCCCAACAACTACTGGATGGGTTCGAACCTCAAGCTCCAGGCCTCCGTCCAGAAGTGGGCGCAGGAGGGCAAGAGCCTGCCGTTCATCATCGCCATGCCCGTCCTCAACCCGGAGAACCACGACGGGAAGGGCGACCCGACCCCCGGCCGCTACTGGGACGGCAGTGACATCCCCGGCCAGCCCAAGATGGGCACCTGGCTCACCGAGGACGTCCCCCAGCTGATCAAGGA
>NZ_JABETO010000032.1:0-57120 GCF_013055795.1 Streptomyces sp. I05A-00742 | reverse complement strand
AACTTCCGGACGATCAAGTCGCGCGACGGCTGGGCCTTCATGGGCTCCTCCACCGGCGGCTCCGCCGGCCTGAAGTCCGTGCTGCAGAAGCCGGACAAGTTCAAGGCCGTCATCGCCTCCGGACCGGACATCGTCCCCGACTCCCTCCTGTGGGCCGGCCACGACAAGGAGAAGGCGGACAACAACTCCAAGGTGCTCGCCCAGCGGTTGATCGCCAAGGGAGGCCCGGAGGTCTACCTGGGCATCCAGGTCGGCGCGAGCGAGTCGGTGAAGCCGCCGATCGACAAGTTCGTCTCCGCGTACGGCAACAAGGGCCCGGTGAAGACGAAGTACTTCGTCATCCAGGGCGGCGAGCACAACGCGGCCACCTATGTGCCGAACATGGAGACCGGCGGGCTGATCCAGTGGATCAGCAAGCACATGCAGGGGCCCGTCGCCTGACGCCGCCCCGCCCCGATACCTGGAGCCCTGAGCCCCTCCCCCAGGGAGTCAGGGCTCCAGCAGTTCCACCCGGACGTCGGCGGGGTAGCCGGTCGTCGGCCCGGTGCGGCGGGCGAACTCCGCCACGCCCTCCAGCTGGCGGGGGCCGAAGCGGAAGTCCAGCGTCGTGAAGTAGCGCTCCAGCAGCTCCGGGTCGAACGCCTCCCAGCGCGCCGCCTGCTTGGCGACCCTGCCGACCTCCTCCAGGGAAAGGTCCCGGGAGGCCAGGAACGCCTCGTGCACCTTGCGGACTATGCCCGGCTCCCGGGCCAGGTAGTCGCGGCGCACGGCCCATACGGCGAAGACGAACGGCAGCCCCGTCCACTCCTTCCACATCTGCCCCAGGTCGTGGACCTCCAGGCCGAGCTTGGGCGCGTAGTGCAGCGACGCCCGCAGCGCGGCGTCACCGATGAGGACGGCGGCGTCCGCCTCGCGCATCATCAGGCTCAGGTCGGGCGGGCAGGTGAAGTACTCCGGCCGCACCCCGACCCGCTCGGCGAGCAGCAGCTGCGCCAGGCGCACGGAGGTGCGCGAGGTGGAGCCGAGGGCGACGCGCGCCCCGTCCAGCTTCTCCAGCGGCACCTGCGAGACGATCATGCAGGACATCACCGGGCCGTCGCAGCCGACCGCGATGTCCGGCATCGCGACCAGTTCGTCCGCGTGCCGCAGGTACTCGACCAGCGTCACCGGGCCGATGTCGAGGTCCCCCCGGATGAGTGCCTCGCTGAGCTTCTCGGGGGTGTCCTTGGACAGATCCAGGTCGAGCAGCGTCCCGGTCCTGGCGAGCCCCCAGTAGAGGGGCAGGCAGTTCAGGAACTGGATGTGGCCGACGCGGGGACGGCTGAGGTGCGGCCGGGGGGCGTCGGCGGCGGTCGGTACGTCGCGTGCTGAAATGTCCACATCCGGAGGCTAGCCCCGCGGCGGGCGCCCGGCCCGACCGGGGCCCGGTGAGAGGGTGCCTGACTCGCGAGACTTTCCGGCTTTGCGGGGCCGAAAACCCACCTTGAGCGTGATCTTCAACTCTTTCGCGGCAAGAACCCTCCGTGCTACGCTCGCCGCAAGTTGCAGTTTGGTTTCCCTTGCAGTACAGAGCCTGCGGAGCATGTAACCCGCAGGCTTTTGTAGTTTTCAGACTTCTTGCAGGTTCTGGAGCAGGGCAACCCTTTGGGCCCAAGGAGGGCTTTATGGCTACCGGAACCGTGAAGTGGTTCAACGCTGAAAAGGGCTTTGGCTTCATCGCCCAGGACGGCGGGGGCCCCGATGTCTTCGTCCACTACTCCGCGATCAACGCCTCCGGCTTCCGCTCCCTCGAGGAGAACCAGCAGGTGACCTTCGACGTCACTCAGGGTCCGAAGGGCCCGCAGGCGGAGAACGTCACCCCCCAGTAGTCCGGGACCGGCCCTCCGGGGCCGGCGCGAGGTGACAGGCCGGTCGCGGCCGATGCAGTACCAAGGAGCCCTGTCCCACCGTTTCGGCGGCGGGGCAGGGCTCCTGTCTTTGACCGGACGTCTTTGATCGCCGCCGATCGCCTCGCCGCTGATCGCCTCGCCGCCGATCACCGCCGATCTCCGCTTGATCCGGCCGCGAGCGGGTTCGATCAGGAACGGGGCCGGTCAGGACCGTCACCGATCATGGCTGCGCCGCCCGGCGCCACGGCCGGAAGCGTCACATCCGGGCATATTCCTGTTTCCGGACCCCGGACATCCGCTCCGCCCGGCATTTGTTTAACAAATCCTTAACCCTGTTCGTACAGCGCATCGATTTCCCTGCTGTGCCGTTCGAGAATTATCGAACGCCGCAGTTTGAGGGTGGGGGTCAGCTCCCCGCTCTCCACCCCGAAATCGCCCGGCAGGATCGCGAACGCCCTGATCCTGGCCGGGCCGGCCGACCGGGCGTTCACCGCGTCCACGGCCTCCTGGCACAGCCGCCGCACGCCCGGGTGGCGCGCGGGCCCCTCCGCGCCGAAGCCGACGCCCTCCCGGGCCGCCCAGCCCGCGATCTCCCCGGCGTCCAGGGTGAGCAGCGCGACGGGGTACGGACGGCGGTCGCCGACCAGGACCGCGTGGGAGATCCAGCGGGACTGCCGGAGGGCGGATTCGGCCAGTGCGGGCGTGATGTTCTTGCCGCTCGACGTGATGATGATGTCCTTCTTGCGGCCGGTGACCGTGAGGAAGCCGTCGTCGTCCAGGGAGCCGAGGTCCCCGGAGCGCAGCCAGCCGTCCGCGTCCAGCACCGCGGCGGTCGCGGCGGGGTCGCCGTGGTACCCCGGGAAGACCCCCGGCCCGCGGGCGAGGATCTCGCCGTCCGGGGCGACGCGCACCTCGCAGCCGGGGACCGGCCGGCCGACCGTGCCGGGCCGGAACGCCCCCGGGCGGTTCAGGGTGACCACCCCGGACGTCTCGGTCATCCCGTAGCCCTCGTGGAGGGGGATGCCGCAGGCGCGCAGGAAGTCCAGGGTGCCGGGGGCGATGGGCGCGGCGCCGGTCAGGGCCCAGCGCAGCCGCCCGCCGAAGACGGCCCGCACCGGTGCGAAGAGCCGGTCCTCGGCGGCCTGCCACGCGGCGCGCAGCGGCCCGTCCGGCTCCTCCCCGCGCTCACGCAGGACGGCCGCCCCGAGGCCGGCGCGTACGTCCGCCGCCAGCCGCGCGGGCCCGTCCGGGCCCGCGGCCCCGGCGAGGGAGAGCGCCATGGCGTGGACCTTCTCGAAGAGGCGCGGCACCGAGGGCAGATGGGTCGGCCGGACCTCGGCGAGCTCGGTCACGATGTCCTCGGTCCGGCCGCCGTAGTAGCAGAGCGTCGCGCCCCGCAGCAGGGTGCCGAACTGCACCAGCTGGGCGAGGAGATGGGCCAGGGGGAGGTAGAGGTACGTGGTGTCGCCGGGGTCGTAGGTGATGATCCCGGCCGTCGCGTCGTGGGCCGCGGCGAGGTTGCCGTGGGTGAGGCAGCAGCCCTTGGGGAGTCCGGTGGTGCCGGAGGTGTAGATGATGCCGCAGAGGTCCGTCTCGGTCCGCTGTTCCGCCCGGGCGAGCAGGTCGTCCACCGTCGCCCCGGCGGCCGCCCCCGCCAGCGGCGCCCCGGTCCCGTCGTCCATCACCACCACGTGCCGCAGCTCCGGCAGCCGGGCGCGGAGCGGTGCGATCCGGGCGGCCCGTTCCGCGTCCTCGGCCACCGCCACCGTCGCCCCGGAGTCGGCCAGCACCCAGGCGAGTTCGTCCTCGCCGGCGGTGGGGTAGACCGGCACCACCACCGCGCCGGCGGCCAGCGCCGCGAGGTGGACGTACGTCCACTCCGGGCGGGTCCCGGCGAGGACGGCGACCCGGTCGCCGGGGCGCACCCCGAGGGCGATCAGGCCGCGTCCGGTGGTCCGTACCGTCTCGCGCAGCCGGTCGTAGCCGACGTCCGTCCAGCCGCCCTCCGGGGCGCGGTGGCGGAGGGCCGGGCCGGCGCCGTACCGGTCGGCCGTCCATTCGGCGAACAGGGCGAGGGTGCGGGGTCGTTCGGGCATGGCGCCTCCGCGGGTCGGGGGTGGCGGACGGACTCCCGTCCTCCGTGCCGGGGGCCGTACCCCCGTGCCCCCGGACCGCTCCGGAACCCTACGCACGCCACCCCCGCCCCAGGATTGACCGAAACGCTCAGCACCCCTGACCCCACCGCTCGGCGCACCATGCCCCCATGGGCGAACTCCCCGTCACCACCGGCGACCGCACGATCGGCACGCACTTCGTACGGGCCGCCCTCGGCGGCGCCGTCCGCCTCGGCCACGACCCCGTCCCCCTGCTCCAGACGGCGCGCATCCCGCCCCTCCTGCCGGGCGACGACGGCGGGCGGGTGACGCCGGAGCAGTTCACTCGGCTGGTCCGGGCGGTGCGCCGGGTGACGCGCGACGAGTTCCTGGCCCTGTCGACGGTCCCCAGCCGGCCCGGCACGTTCGCGATGATGTGCCACGCGTGCGTCGGCTGCCCCGACCTCGGCGCGGCCGTCGACCGGGCCGTCCGCTTCTACGGCCTCTTCCCCGGCGGCCCCGACCTCGCCCTCCGACTCCGCGGGGACGAGGCGGTGTTCACGATCCGCAATGACCTCTGCAGGGTACGGGAAGGGCGCTTTCTCGCCGAGTGCGCGGTCCTCGTCTGGCACCGGCTGGCGAGCTGGCTCATCGGCCGGCGCATCGTCCTGAACTGGGCCGACTTCGCCCATCCGGCGCCCCCGTACGCGGGCGAGTACGAGCTGATGTTCGGCTGTCCGGTGCGGTTCGGGGCCCGCCGGACCGGCGCCGGCTTCGCGCCGCGCTGGCTGACCGCGCCCGTGCTCCGGGACGAGGCCGCGCTCGCGGCGTTCCTCCGCCGCGCCCCCGCCGGCCTGCTGAGCCGCCGCGACTACGGCACGACCGTCGCCGACCAGGTCCGCAGCGCCCTGACGGGAGCGCTCCGGTCGGACCGTCCGGTGCGGCTGCCCGAGGCGCGGGAGACCGCCGCCCGGCTCGCGCTCAGCCCGGCGACGCTGCGGCGCCGGCTGGCGGCGGAGGGCACCTCGTACCGGCTGCTCAAGGACGAGGTCCGCCGGGACGCGGCGCTCGCCGGGCTGGCCGCCGGGCGGGAGTCGGCGGCCGAACTGGCGGTCCGGCTGGGGTACTCGGAGGACACCGCCTTCCACCGGGCGTTCCGCCGCTGGACGGGGACGACGCCGGGCGCGTACCGGCGGGAGGCGGGGAGCGCGCTCCTCCGCGAGCGCTCCGGGTGAACGGGCCCGAGCGCTCCGGCTGACAGGCCCGGGCTCTCCGGCTGACGGGCCCGAACGCTCCGGGCCGACGGGACCGAGCACTCCGGTCGGCAAGGGTGAGCGTCCCGGTCAGCATCGCTATTACCGGTGAGTTACTACGGTGCGAACAACTGCGCGGCACCATCCGACAGTTGGGAGCACTCCATGCGCTTGCGCACCCTGGCCCTCACCGCGGTCACGGCTCTGGCCGCGACCTTCGGCCTCACGGGCCCCGTCCGGGCCGGCACCCCCGTCAGCATCGACACCCCCATCCGCACCGGCAGTCCCGGCGACATCGTCAGCTCCTCCCCCACCGCGTTCCACCCGCTTCCCGGCCAGCCGACCCTCACCCGGGCCTGGCACATCACCTACCGCTCGACCACCGCCAAGGGCGCCCCGAACGTCGTCTCCGGCACCGTGATCGTCCCGCAGGACGGCAGACCCGGCCCCCGGCCGCTGATCACCTACGCCGTGGGCACGGTCGGCCTCGGCGACCAGTGCGCGCCCTCCGCCGGCTTCCCGCTCGGGACGGCGGTCGAGGCCAACCTCATCCAACTGCTGACCGCCCGCGGCTGGACCGTCGCCGTGACCGACTACGAGGGCCTGGGCACCCCGGGCGACCACACCTACGTCGTCGGCCGCTCGGCGGGCCACGCCGTCCTCGACGCCGCCCGCGCGGCGCTGCGACTGCCCGGCACCGGGCTGGGCGCCGACACCCCGGTGGGCATCATGGGGTACTCACAGGGCGGCCAGGCCACAAGCTGGGCGGCCGAACTCCACGACAGCTACGCGCCCGAGCTGGACGTCAAAGGCACGGCCACCGGCGGCATGCCAGCCGACCTGATCAAAACCGCCGCGTTCGAGGACGGCGGCGTCGGCGCCGGCCTGGTCCTCATGGCCGCGTCCGGCCAGAACGCGGCCTACCCCGAACTGCGGCTCGACGACTACCTCAACGACCGCGGCCGCCGCTCCCTGAGCTTCCTCAGGAACAACTGCGTCGCCGTCGACGTCGCCGCCGGACTCTTCAAGAAGATCTCCGACGTGACCGTCCGGAACCCGCTGGAGGCGCCCGACTGGCAGCGCGTCCTGCGCTCCTCGACCCTCGGCACGCACGCCCCCGACCACCCCGTGTACCTCTACCACGGGACGGCCGACGAGCTGGTCCCGTACGCCGGCGGACAGCGGCTGCGCGCCGACTGGTGCGCGCGGGGCGCCGGCGTCCGCTGGACGTCCCTGCCGCTCACCGAGCACGTCACCGGGGCGGTCGTCCAGGCCGTCCCCGCGGCCGACTGGCTGGCGCAACGTTTCGCCGGAAAGCCGGACGCGGGCGACTGCGGCTGAACGACCGCCGGCCGGACCGGGTCAGCCGGCGGGTGACACCGCGGGGGCGACGCCCCAGCGCCTGCCGCTGACCAGGTTCTCCAGCCCCACCCACGCCACGTTCATCAGCGTCTCCGCCGTCTCCTTGGCCGAGGGGGCGGCACCGGCGGGCCCGTTCGCCCACCCGGCGAGCGCTTCGGCCGCGCCCACAAGGGCGTGGGCGAGGCCGGTCACCTCCCGCCCGACCAGCGGCGTCCGCCCCGGCGCCGCCCCGGCGGCCTCCTCGATCAGCCGCACGACGACCTCCACGATCTCCTCGCGCAGCCGGGCCACCACCTGGTCGAACGGTTCCCCGTGCGTACGGGCCCGGCAGCTGAGCACCGCCCACCCCTCGGGGTGGGCCGCGGTGTGCGCGAAGAACGCGCGCAACCCGTCCCAGAGCCGGCGGTCCGCCGGGGCGTGCGGCTCGACGGCGGACCGCACGGCACCGAGCAGCGCCTCCGCCTCGCGCCGGATACAGGTGCCGAAGAGGTCCTCCTTCGAGTTCAGATACAGGTAGATCAGGGGTTTGGACGCCCCGGCGAGTTCGGCGATCTCATCCATCGAGGCGGCGCTGTAGCCGCACCGGGCGAACACCCGCACGGCCGCGTCGATCATCTGCCGCTCCCGCACCTCCCGGGGCATCCTCCGCACCCTGGGCTTCGTCCTGTCCGGCACGGACGTCCTCACGCCGGTCCGGATCCTGGCAGCGTCGGTCTGTGCAGTGGTCACAACAAGCATCCCTCCGCCCCCGCTACAGTACCGGCAGGTAATATCACGCAGGGAGCGGGCGTCAAGGGCGGCCATCAGGCCGTCGGCGGCACCTCACCGCTCAGACAGGTGGACGCCGCGGGCCGCGCCTCCGCCAGGAAGATCGTCTGCGCCATCATGCGGTAGCCGGACATCCCCTCGCGCAGCGTCTCCACGGACTCCTCCGGGTGCACGGAATCCACCACGGCGTACGGCCCCTCGGCGTTGAACTGGTGCGACGCACCGCGCGGTATCTGCATGTCCACCCAGCAGTTCGGGGGCACGATCACATTGTGCCGCTCCTTGCCCTGCGCACCCGGAAGACGGTCGGCGAACTCCCGCAACGGCCCGCCCGCCCAGGTCGGCGAGGGCATGACCCGGATCGGACTGAGGCTCGACGTCCGGATGGTGGTGTCCGGACCCGTCATCATCCGGACGAAGCGCAGGCCCGTGTGCAAGTGCATCCGGGAGCAGATGTTCCGCGCCGTGACGTCGTAGAAGTCCATCAGATACCGGTCCGCGAAGAACCCCTCGAAGGGCGCCTCGACCATATAGACGTCCCCCTCCTCGAACTCCTGCGCCCGCCTGATCCCATCGGCCGGAACCGGCCCGGACCGCTCCTTCCGGTGCCCCTCCCGCACAACGGCCGCCAGCGCTTCCACGACGACGAGCGCGGCGGCGGCCGGGAGCCGGAAGAGAGGCGTGAGGCGACAGGGATCCCCGTCGCGGTACGCGCCCAGATCGTGGAACTCGTCCTCGTGGTCCGGGGAATGCTTCATCCTGACGGTCATGCGTCCTCCCCACCGCGCGAGCCACCTGCTCGCGAACGGGACCGGCACCCCCCGGAAACCGTCCGTCACGGATGGAAACCTCACACCCACGACCGGGCACCGGCCCACACGGATCGCACCCTGACCGTCAGAGTCTCACGCCCACTCCGGCCCTTACTCAACGCGCCTCTCGGCCAATTCACCACGAGAGGAGGGAGATTGCCGGGACCCCACATCTCTCCGGCCACACCTCTCCAGCCACATCAACTGCCGCACAGCTACCCAGGGCAGACCACGCGCCCGCGCGTCCAGCACCCGGAAGAGCTGCCGATGGGTGACGTGCCGCCACCACCACTCCTCCATCGCGGGCACGCTCCCCCTGTCGTTCCCCCGGCCGTTCCCCCGGTCGTCCAGGAGCGACGGGGCGCCCTGCACATCCTCCAGGTGCACCCGGAGGGCCTCGGCGATATCCATCAGCATCTTCACGGTGTTGACCGGGATACGGCCCGACTCGACGCGATAGACCCAGCCCTCGGACCGGCACAGCAGTGCACCCAACTCACGCTGTGTCAGCCGCCGCCGCTCCCGGTAGAACCGCACCCGGCTGCCGAACGCCTTGTGGTCGGTCATGCCACGCATCGCCGCCCCTCCCGGTCGCGCCGCTCCAAGTGTCGTGGGCCGCACTGTGCAACGACAGAGCGCGATGTACGGAGCGGGAACCGGCCTCATTAGGCTCGGCCGCATGCCGGAGCCCGAGAACGAGCACGAGAAGCGCATGGCCCGTCCCCGTATGGCCGCGGGTGCGCTCTTCTTCGACGAGGAGGGCCGGGTGCTGCTGGTCCGGCCCTCGTACAAGCCCAAGTGGGAGATCCCCGGCGGGTACGTCGAGTCCGGCGAATCGCCGCTCGACGCCTGCCGGCGCGAAGTGGCCGAGGAACTCGGGATCACCCCGCCCATCGGCCCCCTCCTCGTCGTGGACTGGGCACCGAGCGACGCCGAGGGCGACAAGGTCCTGTTCGTCTTCGACGGCGGGCTTCTCGATCCGGGGCAGTTCCGGAAGATCAAGCCCGCGGCCGACGAGCTGCTGGAGGCCCGCTTCCAGCCGGCGGAAGCAATCGAGGACCTCCTGATCCCGAGACTCACCCGCCGGGTACGGCAGGCCGTTGCCGCCCGGGACGCGGCGCACTTCCGCTACCTGGAGCACGGGCAACGTCCCCGCGCAGAGTATTGACCGCGTCGAGGAGCCGGTCGCCCTGGCCACCACCGGCGATGCCGGCGCGCAGGACCCACAGGGTCCTTCTGCCCGTCGGGAGCTTCGAACAGCACGGCGCCCATTTGCCGTTGATCACGGACACGGCCGTCGTCTGCCTGATCGCTCGCCGGCGATCCCTCATCACTGCCGGGCCGTGAAGACGGCCGATCCGGCCCCCTCCCGGACCGCCGACATCACCGGGACGCCCAGCCTCCTCTGCACTCGCTGCCCCCTCCGTTCTCATTGGGCTCAACTCTTCTATAGATACCCCCCAGGGGTATATGCTCACGCCGTGAGTCCGCGGGAGCGGCCACACTGGACGGGGAATGGGGATGACGGTCATGGACCACAGCGCACACCACGCCGACACCGCGCAGCACGGCCACGCCGCGCACGACCACGCCGCGCACCAAGCGCACGTGGGACACGCCGGGCACGCCGGGCACGAGGGACACCGGATGGGCGGGGTGACCTGGGGAGCCGCCGCGAGGGCGACGCTGCACTGCCTGACCGGATGCGCCATCGGCGAGATCCTCGGCATGGCCGTCGGCACGGCCCTGATGTGGGGCAACACGCCCACCATGATCTTGGCGATCACCCTGGCGTTCGTCTTCGGCTACTCCCTGACCCTGTTCGCGATCCGCAAGGCCGGCCTGGGCTTCAAGGCCGCCCTCAAGATCGCACTGGCCGCCGACACCGTCTCCATCGTCGTGATGGAGCTCGTCGACAACGGGATCATCGCCCTGGTCCCCGGCGCGATGGACGCCCACCTGGACGAAATCCTGTTCTGGACCTCACTGCTCGGCGGGTTCGTGATCGCCTTCCTGCTCACGACTCCGGTCAACAAGTGGATGATCGGCCGCGGCAAGGGCCATGCCGTCGTCCACGCCTACCACTGACGCCTCTCACTCCACATGCCGAGGGGCGAGGGAGGTTCCCGGACAGCAGGAAGCCCCCGGCCTCGTGGGCGAATTCGAGGGGTCGTCGCAACACGTGATCACTGACGTGTGGTGGCGAGCAGTTTGGACAGACGCTCGGCTGGGGTTTCCCAGCCGAGCGTCTTGCGTGGGCGGCTGTTGAGTTCGGCAGCGGCGGCGTCCAGGTCCTCGCGGCTGTAGCGGGCCAGGTTGGTGCCCTTCGGGAAGTACTGCCGCAGCAGGCCGTTCGTGTTCTCGTTCGATCCGCGCTGCCAGGGGCTGGCGGGATTGCAGAAGTAGACCGGCATGTCCGTGGCGGTGGAAAAGAGGACGTGGCCCGCCATCTCGTTGCCCTGGTCCCAGGTCAGTGAACGCCGCAGGTGAGGCGGAAGTTCGCTGACAGTGGCGGTGAGCGCTTGGTGGAAGTGCTCTGCCCGGTGGCCGTTGGGCAGGTGCACCAGCATGGTGAAGCGGGTGGTCCGCTCGACCAGCGTGCCGATGGCGGAGCCGTGGTTCGCTCCGACGATGCAGTCGCCTTCCCAGTGGCCGGGAACGGCGCGGTCGGCGACCTCCGCGGGTCGATCGCTGATCATCACCATGGGCGCGGTGAAGCGAGGCTGGCGCTTGTAGGCCTGGCGATGGGGGCGCCGGCGGGCTCGTCCGGTCCGCAGGGCCTTGGTGAGTTCACGGCGGAGTTCGCCGCGGCCTTGGACGTAGAGCGCCTGATAGATCGTCTCGTGCGTCACGCGCATCTCCGGGTCGTCGGGGAAGTCACGGCGGAGCTGGTGGGCTGTCTGCTCCGGGCTCCAGCGCCGTTCCAGACGCTCCTGGACGTAGTCCCGCAGCCGGGGGCACCGACCGATCTTCCCGGGCTTAGGACGGGGCCGACGGGCATCCGCGCGGGACTGGGCGACGTAGGGCCGGTAGGTCCACTCGGTGCCGCGCCAGAGCGCGCCGTTGCGGCGAATTTCCCGGCTGACCGTGGAGGGACTGCGTCCCAGCTCGGCGGCGATCGCGCGGACGGAGGCCTTCTCCCGCAGCCGGTCGGCGATGTGGATGCGCTCCTGCTCGCCGAGGTACCGGCTGGACGAAGCAGGGACGGCCGCCCGTTGCGAACGAACGGGCGGCTCTACCCTGCCACTGTTGAGCAGGCGACCGTTGCGCCACCCGCGAGCGGTTCGCAGGTGGACACCTACACGCTTGGACGCCTCTGCACTGCTGTATCCCTGCTGCACAAGCCGGAAGTATTCCTCCCGCTCAGCGTGCAGCCTCTTGCGCCCCTGGGGCCTCCGGTCCCTACGAGCTTCGAACTCCATCGCATCCCCTGAGCTGGGGTGTTGCGACGACCACTAGAACGGAAGGTGCGAGGCCGGGGGCTCTTCCGTGGGTGCTACGCGGCGCTCAGCACCGGCTCCCGCGCCGGCTCGGCGTCCTCCAGCTTCGAGCCGTCGGCCGTGGCGTACGCCTCGCGGTCGAGGATGCCCTCGCGGGAGGCGACGATGATCGGGACGACGGACTGCCCGGCCACGTTGGTGGCGGTGCGGATCATGTCGACGATCGGGTCGATGGCGAGGAGCAGGCCCACACCCGCCATGGGCAGGCCCAGGGTGGAGAGGGTCAGGGTGAGCATCACGGTCGCGCCGGTCAGGCCGGCAGTGGCGGCGGAGCCGATGACCGAGACGAAGGCGATCAGCAGGTAGTCGCGGACCTCCAGGGGCACGTCGAAGACCTGGGCCACGAAGATTGCGGCGATGGCCGGGTAGATGGAGGCGCAGCCGTCCATCTTGGTGGTGGAGCCGAAGGGCACGGCGAAGGAGGTGTACTCCTTGGGGACGCCGAGGCGCTCGGTGACCCGCTGGGTCAGCGGCATGGTGCCGACGGAGGAGCGGGAGACGAAGGCCAGCTGGATGGCGGGCCAGGCGCCCTTGAAGAACTGGAGCGGGTTGACCTTGGCGACGGTGGCGAGCAGCACCGGGTAGACGCCGAAGAGGACGATGGCGCAGCCGACGTAGATGTCGGCGGTGAACGTCGCGTACTTGCCGATCAGGTCCCAGCCGTACTTGTGGATGGCGTGGCCGACCAGGCCGAGGCTGCCGAGCGGGGCGAGCCGGATGACCCACCACAGCACCTTCTGGAGCAGCTCCAGCACGGACTCGCTGAGAGTGAGCAGCGGCTTGGCCTTCTCGCCGATCTGGAGGACGGCGATACCGGCGACGGCGGCCATGAAGACGATCTGGAGCACGTTCAGCTGGGTGAACGGCGTGATGACGTCGGTGGGGACGATGCCGGTGATGAAGTCGAGCCAGGAGCCCTTCTTCTTGGGGTCGGCGCCGTCGGCGGCGGTGAGGCCGGTGCCGGAGCCGGGGTCCGTGAGCAGACCGATCGTCAGGCCGATGGTGACCGCGATCAGCGACGTGATCATGAACCAGAGGAGCGTCCGGGTGGCCAGCCGTGCGGCGTTGGAGACGTTCCGCAGGTTGGTGATCGAGACCAGGATGGCGAAGAAGACCAGCGGGGCCACCACGACCATGAGCAGCTGGACGAAGATGTCACCGATCTTGTCCAGGGTGGTCTGCAGCCAGCCGATGTCGCCGCTCCGGGCCGCCCAGCCGAGCAGGGCGCCGAGGACGAGACCGAGCAGGATCTGGGCCCAGAAGGGCACCTTGGGTATACGGCCGAGGGCGGCGCGGACCCCGGAGGACGGGGTCGCGGTGGAGGGGGGCGTCGAGGACAACGGAATCTCCGGGGACAGACGGGGGTGAAAAGGGGCGCGGGGCGCCGGGAGGTCCGTACGGGATCTCCGGCCGCGTCGGGGAAATCAGCGGCGGCAACAGGCCGCGGACAGACAGCGGCAAAGATCGACGTGCAGGCGCGCCACGAGCACGGGGCCCGCGGGGATTCGGTGCGCTGCTGCTGTCTTCATGTCGACACGTTAACACTGGAACTTTGAGAAACCCAAAGGGTCTCTTTGGGTTCCAGAGGCTCCGACGGCAGGAAAAACGCCGCGCGCCCCGCCGTGGAGCGGTTGCTCGACGGCGAGGCGCGCGGTGCGATGTGACGAAAACTACCCTTGGGGCGAAAACTACTCTTGGGGAGAAATGTCCGCCTCAGACCCGGTCCTCCTGACCGGCGTTGGCCTGGAGGCGCTCCCGCGTCCGCTCGACGCGCTCGGACACCTGCACCGCCATGGCGTCCCGCTGCTTGCGCAGCAGCACCCAGCTCAGGGGCGCCGAGAGGATCAGGGCCAGCAGGATCATCCAGACGAAGTTGGAGTTGTTCGCCCCGAGCGGGACGACGCGGGCGTAGCAGAGCACCCACACGACGGCGAAGCAGGCGATCAGCAGGCCGAACCGCAGCGCGGTGTAGCGGAGCGAGGCGAACTTCTGGCCACTCACAGCCTTCTGGTCGCTCACAGCCGTCTGGCCGCTCACGGCCGTCTGGTCACTCCCGGCCTTCTGACCGCTCTCGGCTTTCTGGCCACTGGGCTGCTGGCTACTCACGGCGGACCTTCTTCACAACGGCAGTCGAAAGGGCTCGTACCAGTCAAGCACGCCCCCGAGTGGATCAGTCGAGAGGGAGCCACATCAGGATGTCGTCGCGGTAGTCGTCCGCGGCGAGCCGCAGCCCGGCCGGCACCCGGCCGACCTCCTTGAAACCGTTGCGCTCGTAGAAGTGCTCGACGCCCGTGCCGCCGCGCACCTCCAGCCGCAGCGCCTCAAGTCCGGCCTCGCGCGCCATCTCCACGGTCTCCTCCATCATCCGCAGCCCGTGGCCGCCACCCTGGAGCCCGGGGTCGACCATGACCAGGACGACCATGGCCCAGTGCCGCATCTTGAAGTCGGGGTTGAGCCTGAGGAACGTGGTGCCGGCCAGCCGCCCGTCCTCGTACGCGGCGAGCATCCGGTGCTCGCCGGCCACCACCCGGCCGATCTGGACCTCGGTCGCGGCGCGCACCTCCTCCTCGGTCACCGAGGCCACGAAGCCCACGGCGCCACCTGCCCGGGAGACGTCGTACCAGAGCCGGAAGAACTCCTCGCGGAGCTCGGGGGTCACCTGCGGATCACGGCGGAAGGTAAGAGACATGTTACCGATGCAACCATTACCGACCGCGCCCGCGCAAGGGAAAAGTCCCGGTGAGGCAGGCGCCTCACCGGGACTTCCGGAGATGGTGAAGGAGGAGAGTCAGACCCGCATCGGCTGCGGCGCCTCGCGGCGGTCCGCGTCCGGACCGTCGTACTCCCGGATGACCTCGTAGCGCGTGTTCCGCTCCGCCGGGCGGAAGCCCGCGTCCCGGATCAGCTCCAGCAGGTCGTCACGGGTCAGCTTGTTCGGCGTGCCGTAGTTGTCCGCGTCGTGCGTGATCTTGTACTCGACGACCGAGCCGTCCATGTCGTCGGCGCCGTGCTGGAGGGCGAGCTGCGCGGTCTGCAGACCGTGCATCACCCAGAAGACCTTGACGTGCGGCACGTTGTCGAAGAGCAGCCGGGAGACCGCGAAGGTCTTCAGCGCCTCGGCGCCGGTGGCCATGGAGGTCCTGGCCTGGAGCCGGTTGCGGATCTTGCCGTCCTTCATGTCCACGAAGTCGTGCTGGTAGCGCAGCGGGATGAAGACCTGGAAACCGCCGGTCTCGTCCTGGAGCTCGCGCAGCCGCAGCACATGGTCCACGCGGTGGCGCGGCTCCTCGATGTGCCCGTAGAGCATCGTGCACGGGCCCTTGAGGCCCTTCTCGTGCGCGAGCCGGTGGATGCGCGACCAGTCCTCCCAGTGGGTCTCGTGGTCGACGATGTGCTGCCGGACCTCCCAGTCGAAGATCTCCGCGCCGCCGCCGGTCAGCGACTCCAGACCGGCGTCGATCAGCTCGTCGAGGATCTCGGAGGCCGGCATGCCGGAGATCTTCTCGAAGTGGTGGATCTCGGTGGCGGTGAACGCCTTCAGGGAGACCTGCGGCAGCGCCTCCTTGAGCGCCTTGAGCGAGCGCGGGTAATAGCGCCAGGGCAGCGTCGGGTGGAGGCCGTTGACGATGTGCAGCTCGGTGAGGTGGTCGTTCTCCATCGCCTTGGCGAGGCGGACGGCCTCCTCGATGCGCATGGTGTACGCGTCCTTCTCGCCCGGCTTGCGCTGGAACGAGCAGTAGGCGCACGAGGCCGTGCACACATTGGTCATATTGAGGTGGCGGTTGACGTTGAACAGGACCGTGTCGCCGTTCTTGCGCGTGCGCACCTCGTGGGCCAGGCCACCGAGCCAGGCGAGGTCGTCGGACTCGTAGAGCGCGATGCCGTCCTCACGGCTCAGCCGCTCACCGGCGCGAACCTTCTCCTCCAGCTCGCGCTTGAGTCCCGCGTCCATGCGTCCACCTCTCTGGTACGTACGGAGTACGTCCGGTTTCCTCCGCCTGGCCCGGTCGAGCCTACTCCCCCGCCCGGGCGCCTCCTCAGATGCCCTCGGGCAGCTCGCCGACCCTGTTCTCCCACTTGGTGGAGAGCACGATCGTGGTGCGGGTGCGGCTCACGCCCTTGGTCCCGGACAGCCGGCGGATGGTGCGCTCCAGCCCGTCCACGTCCCCGACGCGCACCTTGAGCATGTACGAGTCGTCGCCGGCGATGAACCAGCAGTCCTCGATCTCCTCCAGGTCGCGCAGCCGCTGCGCCACGTCCTCGTGGTCGGCCGCGTCGGAGAGCTGGATGCCGATCAGCGCCGTGACGCCCAGGCCCAGCGACGCGGCGTTGACGGTCGCGCGGTAGCCCGTGATGACGCCGGCCGCCTCCAGGCGGTTGATCCGGTCGGTGACGCTCGGCCCCGACAGGCCGACCAGCCTGCCCAGTTCCGCGTACGAGGCCCGGCCGTTCTCCCGGAGGGCCTGGATGAGCTGCCTGTCCACCGCGTCCATTGGCTGGAACCTTTCAATAATCAGCGAACTTGCCGTCTTGCATGTAGAATCTAAGGCATTGAAGGGCTGAAGCCCCGAAAATCTTTCACCGAACGCTTACGGCACCAACGATCCTTCAGGAGTGAACCCGTGTACACGATCGAGATGGCCTATGCCCGCATGCGCGAGCTGCAGGACCTGGCCAACCGCTCGCGTGCCCACCAGTCCGTCGCCGCCGCCCGGCACGCCGAGGCCTCCGGGGCCCGCGCGGCGCGCCGTCCCAAGAAGCGCTAACTCCCCTCCGGGGAGCGGCCTCCGCCGAGCTCCCCCTTCCACCGGCGGTAGTACCGGTGCGGCACGCCCGCCGCGTCCAGTACCCGCCCGGCGACGAAGTCCACGAGGTCCTGGATGTGCGTCGCCCCCGCGTAGAACGCCGGAGAGGCGGGCAGCACGATCGCGCCCGCCTCGTCGAGCGCCACCAGCTGTCTCAGCGTCTGACCGCTCAGCGGGGTCTCCCGCACCGCGACCACCAACGGCCGCCGCTCCTTGAGCGTCACGCTCGCGGCCCGCTGGAGCAGGTCCTTCGACAGCCCCAGCGCCACACCCGCCACACAGGCCGTGCTCGCCGGGACGATCAGCATCCCCTTGACCGGGTACGACCCCGACGACGGCCCCGCCGCCAGATCACCGGCCGCCCAGTGCCGCACCCGCGCCGGAACGGCATCGCCCACATCGAACGCCTGCGGCTTCCCATCGGCCCCGCGCGCCAGCCATTCCCGCAGGTCGTCCTGCCAGTGCGCGTCCCGGAAGGCGATCCCCGTCTCGTCCAGCAGCGTCAGCCGCGAGGCCCGGCTGACCACCAGGTCCACGTCCTCCCCCGCAGCCAGCAGCCCCCGCACCACGGCGGCCGCGTAGGGCGTCCCGGACGCACCGGAGACACCGACCACCCAGGGCCGGCGCTCGGGTCGTTGCGTTGCGTGTTCGTACGGCTCCACGCCCCCGAGCCTAGTCGGCCGGGGCGGCGGGCCTTCGGTCAGCGGGTCGGTGACCCGCGTTCACCCACGGATCGGAGGTGCTGGCGGCGCGGCGACCGGCAGGGAAGCCGCCGATCGGGCCCCGGGAGCCCCGGCGGATGTGCGGGCCGGAGCCCCGGAACTAGACCCCCAGCCCCCGCACCGTCAGATCGAGCAGCGCGCACACGAACAGGGCAATGCCGATGAAGCCGTTGACCGTGAAGAACGCCCGGTTCAGCCGGGACAGGTCGCGCGGCGTGACGATCGAGTGCTCGTAGAGGAACGCCACCGCGACCACCACCAGCCCGGCCCAGAAGAACGCGCCCGCGTGGGTGGCCGCCCCGTACCAGGCCAGGAGGGCGGTGGTGATGGCGTGGCAGGCGCGGGCGCCGTACAGCGCCGCGGGGATGCCGAAGCGGGCGGGGGTCGACTTCACGCCGTGGGCGCGGTCGGCGGCGACGTCCTGGCAGGCGAAGATCAGGTCGAAACCGCCGATCCAGACGCCGACCGCGAGGCCCAGGACCACCGCGTCCCACGACCACGAACCGGTCACCGCGAGCCAGGCCCCGACCGGGCCCATGGCCTGCGCGAAGCCCAGGATGGCGTGCGGGAAGTCGGTGAACCGCTTCCCGTACGGGTAGACCACCATCGGGATCACGGCGATCGGCGCCAGGGCCAGGCACAGCGGGTTCAGCAGGCCCGCGGCGCCCAGGAAGAGGACCACGGCGACGAGCGCGCCGGTCCACGCCGAGCGGACGGAGACCGCGCCGGTGACCAGTTCGCGGTTGGCGGTGCGCGGGTTCCGGGCGTCGATCTCGCGGTCGATGATCCGGTTGCAGGCCATGGCGAATGTGCGCAGGCCGACCATCGCGACGGTGACCAGCAGCAGCTTCCACCAGTCGACGCGCCCGTCCTCCTGGAACATCGCGGTGAAGGAGGCGATGTACGCGAAGGGCAGCGCGAAGACCGAGTGCTCGATCAGGACCAGGCGGAGGAAGGCACGGGTACGGCCGGGCTGCGGGACGGCGGCGGCGGAGACGCTCACAGCCCGTACTCCTTCCAGCGCTTCGTCACCCGATCGGCGACGTCCGGATCCGACTCGACCATCCGCGGCCAGCCGCCGTCCCGGGTGTAGCCCTCCTCGGGCCACTTCTCCGTCGCGTCGATGCCCGCCTTGCCGCCCCAGAACTGCTGGTACGAGGCGTGGTCCAGGTGGTCGACCGGGCCCTCGACGACGGTGAGGTCGCGCGCGTAGTCGACGTTGCCGAGGGCGCGCCAGGACACCTCGTGCAGGTCGTGGACGTCGCAGTCGGAGTCCACCACCACGATCAGCTTGGTCAGCGACATCATGTGGGCGCCCCAGATCGCGTGCATGACCTTCTGCGCGTGCTTGGGGTACTTCTTGTCGATCGAGACGATCGCGCAGTTGTGGAAGCCGCCGGACTCCGGCAGGTGGTAGTCCACGATGTCGGGGATGATGATCTTGAGCAGGGGCAGGAAGAAACGCTCCGTCGCCCGCCCCAGCGGCCCGTCCTCCGTCGGCGGCCGGCCGACCACGATCGACTGGAGCAGCGGGCGCCGCCGCATGGTGACGCAGTCGATGGTGAGCGCGGGGAACGGTTCCTGCGGTGTGTAGAAGCCGGTGTGGTCGCCGAACGGGCCCTCCGGCAGCATCGTCCCGGGCTCCAGCCAGCCCTCCAGCACGACCTCGGCCGCGGCCGGGACCTGGAGCGGGACGGTCTTGCAGTCGACCATGTCGATCCGCTTGCCCTGGACGAAGCCGGCGAAGAGGTACTCGTCGATGTCGCCGGGGAGCGGCGCGGTGGACGCGTACGTCACCGCCGGCGGGCAGCCGAAGGCGATGGCGACCGGGAGCCGCTCACCGCGCTTCGCGGCCACCTGGTAGTGGTTCCGGCTGTCCTTGTGGATCTGCCAGTGCATCCCGATGGTGCGCTTGTCGTGGCGCTGGAGCCGGTAGAGGCCGAGGTTGCGGACGCCGGTCTCGGGGTGCTTGGTGTGGGTGAGCCCCAGGTTGAAGAAGGAGCCGCCGTCCTCGGGCCAGGTGAAGAGCGCCGGCAGCGCGTCGAGATCGACGTCGTCCCCGGTGAGCACCACTTCCTGGACCGGCGCGTCCCCGGACTTCACCTTGCGCGGCGGCACGTGCGCCATCGCGCCCAGCTTGCCGAACGCCTCCCGGACCCCGATGAAGCCCTGCGGCAGCTCGGGCTTGAGCAGCCCGCCGATCTTCTCGGCGATCTCGTCGTACGAGCGCAGCCCGAGCGACTTGAGGAGCCGGCGGTCGGTACCGAAGACGTTCATGGCCAGCGGCATCGCCGAGCCCTTGACGTTCTCGAAGAGCAGGGCCGGGCCGCCGGCCTTGTTCACCCGGTCGACGATCTCCCCGACTTCCAGGTGGGGGTCGACTTCGGCCTTGACGCGCTTGAGGTCGCCATCGCGTTCAAGCGCTCTGAGGAACGAGCGGAGATCGTCATAAGCCATGCGATCCAGTATCGAGCACGGACTACCCTGGCCTTGTCACGGGGCCGTGCGACGGCCCCACCGCCACGCCCCGGGGGTCTTCGGCCAATGCTCAGGTACCTGCCGTTCCTGCTGGTCCTGGCGTTGTGGATCTACGCCTTCATCGACTGTCTGAACACTCCGGAAAAAGAGGTCCGCAAACTGCCGAAGACAGCGTGGGTGATCATCATCCTGCTCTTCGGCGAGGTGCTGCTCGGTCCGATCGCCTGGTTCGCCGTCGGCCGGCCGCGCGCGGCGGCGGGCGCGCCGGGGCGGCGCGCGGGCGGCGACGGCCGCTGGGTGGCCCCGGACGACAACCCCGACTTCCTGCGGTCGCTCGACAAGGACCGCGGCAAGCCGGGCGGGGAGGGCGACGAAAGGGCCTGAGGCCCCCGGCTCCCTCCCTGGCCCCACCCCGTTCGGCGGCCCGGCATCCGCCCATCGGCCCAGTCCCCGATCCCTCGATCGGGTAATACGATCTACTGCCTAATCCTCACGGGATCTTCAACTCCCTCTCCGTCACGGGCATTTGGCGGGCCGTTCACCCGCCCTCCCCTACCCCCCGCACTCCCGGGCCGGGAGAGTCGCAGCGGCCACACTGTGGCCTGACGCGACCTCAGGGAGACGGCCATGCCCGCGATGATGAGCAGACGAAGACTCCTCGGTTCCGCCGCGGGCGGAGCCGGCGCCGCCGCGCTCTCGCTGCTGCCGCCCAGCGTGCAGCGGGCGGTCGCGGCCGGACCGCCCCGGCGCGGTTCGCTGGCGGACATCGAGCACGTGGTCATGCTGATGCAGGAGAATCGTTCCTTCGATCACTACTTCGGCACCCTCAAGGGCGTCCGCGGCTTCTCCGACCCCAAGGCCCTGCGGCTCTCCACCGGCAGGAGCGTCTTCCACCAGCCGGACGCCGAGAACCCCAAGGGCTATCTGCTCCCGTTCCACCTCGACACCCGGAAGAGCAGCGCCCAGGCCATCCCCTCCACGAGCCACGCCTGGTCCGTGCAGCACGACGCGTGGAACGGCGGGAAGATGGACCGCTGGCTGCCCGCGCACCGCAAGGCGGACGGGAAGAACGGCCCGTATGTGATGGGCTATCACACCCGCGAGGACATCCCCTTCCAGTTCGCCCTCGCCGAGACGTTCACCATCTGCGACAACTACTTCTGCTCGGTCTTCGGCCCCACCTGGCCCAACCGGCTCTACTGGATGACGGGCACCATCGACCCCGGCGGCACCAAGGGCGGCCCGGTCATCAACAACACCATGCCGTCCCCCTACCGCTGGACCACCTACGCCGAGCGCCTCCAGAACGCGGGCGTCAGCTGGCGCGTCTACCAGCAGGAGGACAACTACGGCTGCAACATGCTGGAGTGGTTCCAGCGGTTCCGCGACGCGAAGCCCGGCAATCCGCTGTACGAGCGCGGGATGCGCCGGCAGCCCGAGGGCACCTTCGAGGACGACGCCCGCAACGACCGGCTGCCGGCCGTCTCCTGGATCATCCCCACGGGGCCGCAGTCCGAGCACCCGCACTTCATGCCGGCCGCCGGCGCGGACTTCGTCGCGAAGAAGATCGAGGCGATCGCGGACAACCCGAAGGTCTGGGCCAAGACGGTCTTCATCCTCAACTACGACGAGAACGACGGCCTCTTCGACCACGTCCCGCCGCCCGTACCGCCGAAGGGCACGAAGGACGAGTTCGTGCAGGGCCTGCCGATCGGCGGCGGCTTCCGCGTCCCCTGCCTGATCGTGTCGCCGTGGACGGTGGGCGGCTGGGCGGCGGGCGAGGCGTTCGACCACACCTCGGCACTGCGATTCCTGGAGCGCTGGACGGGCGTCCGGGAGCCCAACATCAGCGCCTGGCGGCGGCGCGCCTTCGGCGACCTCACCTCGGCCTTCGGCTTCGACGTCCCCGCGACTCGGGCGCCGAAGCTCCCGAGGGACACGGAGAAGGAGCTGGAGGAGGCGGAGTGGGAGGTCGCCCACCTGCCGAAGCCGACGCTTCCGGGGGCCACGCAGCGGGTCCCGGTGCAGGAGAAGGGAACGCGACCGCGACGGTAGGCCCTACGGAAGCTCCCGCTTCCCCTGCCGGTACTCGTCCCGGAGCTCCCGCCACCGGTCGAGCCGCCAGGTCGCCCAGTCCGCCGGGTGCCCGGCCAGCGCCTGCATCAGGTACTCGAAGTGGTGGTGCCACCCGGCCAGACAGTCCAGCCGCTCGTCGTCCGTCCCCGGCATCTCATTGGTGAAGTGCAGCAGCGTCCCGCCGACGCTCACGGGCGCCCGCTCCAGCTCGAACCGGATGCGCCCGTGCACCTCGACGGTGTACTCCACGACGCTCTCCGGCTCCCAGGCCGTCACCCGCCCGGGCGCCACCGTCGTATTGCCCTCCGGGTCCGTGTTCAGCCACCGGAGGGTGACCGCGCCGCCCTCCCGCGGCTCGAACGGCTCCGCGGCCGCCAGCCACGTCGGCAGCCCTTCGGCCGTCGCGACGGCCTCCCACACCTGGTGCTGCGGATACGGCAGCGACAGCTCGTAGCACAGGGTGTGCACGTCGCCGTGGGTCTCGGAGGCACCGTAGGGAGACGGTATTTCCATACCTCCAGCAGACCACAGCCCCGCCGGGAGCGCGCGCCGGTCGGCCGCGCGGATCAGTCGCGGGGCCAGGACGCGGTGTCGATCACGATTCCGGAGGAAGTGTCCCCGAGGGCACGGGTCAGCTCTCGAATGATCACGGCATGCACCTTGCGGTGCTGATTGAGAACGATCGCCCCCTCGATGATCTCCACCCGGTACCCCGCAGGCACCCCCATGGCCTCGATGAGCTCGAACATCTCGCTGAGTTCGGCCGAGCACTCCACAGTCATCGACGGCACCTCCACCGCGCCACGAGCCTAGGCTCGCACGCGATTTCCACACGCGCACAAAGGCCCGCTTCCCTCGAAAGAGGGAGCGGGCCCCGGTGCGATGACGTCGCGGTTCCTACTCGACGCCCGAGTACGAGTGCTTTCCGCCGAAGAGGAAGTTGACCCCGTAGTAGTTGAAGATGTAGCAGCCGAACGCCGCCAGGCCGAGGTAGGCGGCCTTGCGGCCCTTCCAGCCGGCGGTGGCGCGGGCGTGGAGGTAGGAGGCGTAGGCGACCCAGGTGATGAAGGACCAGACCTCCTTGGGGTCCCAGCCCCAGTAGCGGCCCCAGGCCGCCTCGGCCCAGATGGCGCCGGCGATGATCGTGAAGGTCCACAGCGGGAAGACGGTGGCGTTGATCCGGTAGCCGAACTTGTCGAGCGTGGCCGCGGACGGCATCCGGCTCAGCATGTTGTCCCAGGACATCTGGAGGCGGACGCCCAGGCGGATGCCCAGGCCGGCGTCGGAGGGCAGGCCCTTGAGCTTCTTCTCCAGGATGCCGGGACCCGTCTTGCCTGCGGCCAGCCGGAGCTCGTAGCCGTCGCGGAAGCGGTAGAAGAGCGTGGAGACGGCGCCGACGTACAGCGCGGCGCCGGAGAGGATCGCGCAGGAGACGTGGATCCACAGCCAGGGCGAACGGAGCGCGGGCACCAGCTGGTCGCTCGACGTGTAGAGCACGCTGATGGCGAGGCCGAGGTCGAGCAGGATCGTGGTGACCAGCGGCAGGCCCAGCCAGCGGATGTTCTTCCTGGCCGCGAGCAGGCCCAGGTAGACGCCGACGGCGCACATGCCGAAGGTCGTGGAGAACTCGTACATGTTGCCCCACGGCGCCCGCTCCACCGACAGGGCGCGGGTGACCACACCGCCCGCGTGCAGCACGAAGGCCAGCACCGTCAGCGAGACCGCGATCCGGCCGTACAGGTCGCCCTTCTCGCTGCCGCCCGCCGCGCCCGGCCCGTCGGGCACGTCGTCCCGGGCGCCGGGGGCCGAGCGGGTGACGACCTTGGGCCGCTCCAGCACCGCGGTGCCGCCGGCCTTCCGGACGGTGACCGCCACGGCCGGGCGGGCCTCGGCGGTGATCGCGGCGGCGGTACGGCCGACGGCGCTTCGGCTGCCGAAGACCCACTCGGTGATGTGTGCGAGGAAGGCGAGGGTGTAGACAGCCATCGCCGAATAGATCAGCACATTGCTGGTGTGGGCCATGTTCTCGTTGGCCGCGGCAGCGATGTTCACGCGCGCGCTCCTTCGGAGGAATCTGTGGGGTCAGCGGTTCGGGTGGGTTCTTCGGCGGTCGCGTCGTCGGGCTTTTCCACAGCCTCGGCCTCTTCCTCCGCCTTTTGCTCGGCCTTTTCTTCGGCCGCCTCTGCCTCTGTCTTTGCCTCGGCCTTTTCCTCGGCGGCGGCCCCGCCTTCTGCGGGCTCCTCCGCGACCGGCGGCGCGTCGCCCTGGAGGGCGATCGCGAGCTCCAGGAGCTCCTCCGGCACCTTGGCGGACTCACTGCGGCCGAGGCCGGCCAGCTCGACGACGGTACGCCCGTCCGCCCCGCGCACGGCGCGCACCCACACCCGGCGGCGCTGGATGAACAGCGACCCGGCCACTCCGACCACCGCCGCGACGGCGCCGGCCAGGGCCGGCAGGTCGGCCGGCTTGTGGGAGACCTGGAAGGTCGCCCAGTTGCTGATGCCGTCGAACTTCAGCGACCCCGCACCGTTCGGCAGCGTCAGGCTCTCGCCGGGCTTCAGCGCCCGCGCGAACTTCCGGCCGCCCTCCTCCTTGAACTGCTTCATCCTCTTGGTGTCGAGCTTGTAGACGCTCTGCGGCACGCCCGAGTCGATGCCCAGGTTGCCGTAGTAGGCGGTCAGGACGAGGTGCGGGTTGTCCAGCGCGGGGAAGACCGAGGCCATGGAGCCGGTCCGCAGGTCGAGCGTGGGGACGAAGTTGCCCAGGAAGCCGAGCTGGAGCGGCTTGCCGTCCTTGTCCACGGAGTCCGGCACCTTGAGCACGGTCGTCTCGGTGATGTTGCTGTCCAGCGGCAGCGAGGCCACCGGGCCGCTGTAGGCGATGTTGCCCTTGCCGTCGCGGACGGTCACCTTGGGCGCGTAGCCGTGGCCCTGGAGGTACACCTTCGAGCCGCCGACCTCCAGCGGCTCGTTCACCTTGATGGTGGCGTCGCGCGCCTCGCCGTCGGGGCGCTCCCAGTACGTGATGTGCGCGGCGTAGTCGCGCGGGGTGCCCTTCTGCGGCCCGGTGCGCTCGTAGCTCCCGGTGAAGCCCTTGAGCTTGAAGCTGAACGGCGGCAGGTCGTCGGTGTCGAAGAGGGAGCCGGACTTGAAGTCGTCGTACTGGGTGAGCGTGTTCGCGAACCCGTCCTTGTCGCCCTCGACGATGAGCTTGCCGCCCTCGTACTTCCACAGCTGGGCCGACGCGAACGCCACCAGCATCACGATCAGCGAGACGTGGAACAGCAGGTTCCCGACCTCGCGGAGGTAGCCCTTCTCCGAGGCCACGGAACCGTCGCCCGCCTCGGTGCGGAAGCGCTTGCGCCGGAGCACCTTCCGGGCGGACGCGAGCACCTGCTCGGGATCGGTGTCCGTGCGCCAGGTGGTGTAGGCGGGGAGCCGGGTGAGGTTGCGCGGCGCCTTCGGCGGGCGGCCGCGGAGCTGGCCGACGAACTGCCAGGTGCGCGGCACGATACAGCCGATCAGCGACACGAACAGCAGGATGTAGATCGCGGAGAACCACACCGAGCTGTAGACGTGGAAGAGCTGAAGCTTCTCGTAGAGAGGCGTCAGCGTCTTGTGCGCTTCCTTCCAGGTGTCGGTCTTCACCGAGTCGACGCTGGTCTGCGGGATCAGCGAGCCGGGGATGGTCGCGAGCGAGAGCAGGAGCAGCAGGAGCAGCGCGACCCGCATCGAGGTCAGCTGCCGCCAGAACCAGCGCAGCCAGCCGATGACCTCCCGCCCGGTCCAGGCGAGCGCGCCGAGCGCGCCCGGGCGCCGGACGCCGCCGAACGAGCCCGGCACCACCTGGCCCCTGGCCTCGGATTCCTCGGCCGGGGCGGTGGACAGCCGGGCGCCCGCGGCGGCGTCCTCCTGGGCCTCGGTGGTGGGGGTGCTATCGGTCTTGGCCATGGTTCAGATCCCGGGTTGGTACTTGCTCGACCACGTCTGCAGGTCCTGGATGAGGTAGTCCCACGCTCCCGTCACCAGGAGGATGCCGACCAGGACGAGCATGCCGCCGCCGATCCGCATGACCCACGCGTAGTGCTTCTTGACCCAGCCGAACGCGCCGAGGGCGCGCCGGAAGGCGAGGGCGGTGAGGATGAACGGCAGACCGAGGCCCAGGCAGTAGGCGAAGGTCAGGAGGGCGCCGCGGCCGGCGCTCGCGTCGTAGAAGGAGAGGCTCTGCACGGCGGCGAACGTCGGCCCGATGCACGGCGTCCAGCCGACGCCGAAGCCGATGCCGAGCAGGGGCGCGCCCAGCAGGCCCATGCCGGGCTTCATATGGAAGCGGAATTCGCGCTGGCCGAAGCGGTTCAGCAGGCCCATGAAGAGGAGCCCGAGCGCGATCATCACCACGCCGAGGACGGTGGAGATGGTCTCCTGGTACCGCTGGAGGGTGGTGCCGAAGTAGCCGAACAACGCCCCGGTGGACATCAGTACGGCCGTGAACCCCAGCACGAACAGCGAGGCCCCCGCGAGCATCCGCCCCCGCTTGGCCTGGGCCAGGTCCGCGCCGCCGGTCCCGGTGACGTACGACAGGTAGCCCGGCACGAGCGGCAGCACGCACGGCGAGAAGAAGGAGACGAGCCCGCCGAGCACCGCCACCGGCAGGGCCAGCAGCAGGGCACCGGACAGGACGGTGTGGTTCATGCCGTCACCGGAGGCGGCGAGAGCGGTCGACGCGGAGAGCACGGGGTCACTTCTCCGCGACCAGCTGGTCGAGCGTCTCGTTCAGCTCGTCCTCGCCCAGCGGCTTGAGCGCCCGTGCGGCGATCTTCCCGTCCCGGTCGATGAAGATCGTCGACGGGATGGCCTGCGGGTTGAGGCTGCCCTTGGGGAAGCGGAGGATCACCTTCCCGGACGCGTCGGAGATGCTCGGGTACGGGACCTTGAACGTCCTCTCGAACGCCTTGGCCAGCGAGGGGTCGGGGTCGCGGACATTGAGGCCCACGAACTCGACGTCCTTGCTCTTGTACGCTTCGGCCGCCTTGACCAGGTTCTTCGCCTCGGCCCGGCACGGAGCGCACCAGGAACCCCAGACGTTAAAGACAATGATCTTGCCCTTGAACTTCTCGGTGGCGTCGAGCTGTTCGTCCTGCAGCGTCTTGCCGGAAATCTCCGGCGCGTCCGTGCGCTTGTCCCGGTCCTTGACGACGTCGATCCCGCCCGTGCCCTGGACGAACTGCGTCTCGCCGCCCCCGCCGGAGGTGCCGCCGGACCCGCAGGCGCTCAGCGCCAGCGCGGCGAGCGCGGCACCGATGGCCGGCACGGTGGTACGACGACGGAACAGCGGGAACCGGATGCGTCGATCGGCGCGGCAGGCACTCATGTGAAAAGTTTCGCATGGCGATTTCCGGGATCTTCCGCGCCCCCCTTGCCCCACACGACCCTGGTGGTCAGCGGCCCGGCGTCCACTTCTCCCCGGCCCCCAGCCGGCGCAGCCGATCCAGGACCGCGGGGTCCTGCGCGTCCAGCCAGTCGCAGAGCTGCCGGAAGGAGACCGGGCGGACGTCCTTGTGCTTCTCGTCGGCGATGTGTTTGAGCGCTTCCTCCACAGCGTCCATGTAGATCCCGCCGTTCCACTGCTCGAAGTGGTTGCCGACGAAGAACGGCGCCCGATTGGTCTCGTAGGCCCGCCGGAATCCGGCGAGGTACGCCTCCGTGGCCTGCTGCCGCCAGCGCGGATAGTGGACCGGCGGGGCCTTCGTGGAATTCCGGGACTGATTGGCGAGCAGGTTGTAATCCATGGAAAGCAGCTCGAAAGAGTGACCCGGAAAAGGGATCAGTTGCAACGGAAAGTCCCAGATCCCCTCCCGCTTCACCGGCCACATCTGACGCCCGCCCGGGGAGCTGGCGTCGTACCGCCAGCCGAGCCGGGCCGCCGCCGGCAGCAGGTTCCGCCGGCCGAGCAGGCAGGGGGTCCGCCCGCCGACGAGCTCCTTGCGGTAGTCGAAGGGCAGCGGTTCGAGATCGGTGAACCCGGTGTTCGTCCGCCAGGAGGTGACGAACGAGACGGCCTGCTCGATCTCCGACCGCCACTGCGCCGGCGTCCAGCGGGCGACCGATCCGGCGCCCGAGCAGAAGTGCCCGTTGAAGTGCGTACCGATCTCGTGGCCCTCCAGCCACGCCTCGCGCACATTCCGCAGCGTCTCCCGGATGTGCTCGTCGTTGAGGTAGCCGATGGCCGAGGCGCCCACCCGGTTGTTCGGCGGCCGGTAGAGGGACTTCCGGGACTCGGGCAGGCAGTAGAGGCCGGTGAGGAAGAACGTCATCCGCACGCCGTGGTCGCGGGCGAGCCGGCGGAAGCGCGGGAAGAGCCCGTTGCCGACCTCCCCGGCGCCGTCCCAGGAGAACACGACGAACTGCGGCGGCTTCTGCCCCGGCTCCAGCCGCTCCGGCGGCGGGGGCTGGAACGGCTGCGGGCCCGCGTCCGCCGTGGAACCGTCCCCGATGGGCCGCGCCCGGGCCCGCTCCTTCGCCCGGACCACCACCGGGTCCGCGTCCGCGCCCGGGGTGAGCGAGCAGCCGGCGGCGCCCAGCGCGACGGCCGCACCCACGCCCGCGCCCAGGAACCCTCGCCGGCCGATCTCCCGCACGCGCGGCCTCCGCTCGTCGTCGAAGCGCCCCCGCCCTCCTGCCGTCCATATAAGACGACATGGGGGACGGGGGCGCGTCGGCGTACGACGGTCGCGCCAACGGCACGCTCCGGCCGGGCCCCGGATCAGGCCCCGAACGCCTTGCTGCCGCCCTTGACCGGCTTGGCGCCCGCCCGCAGATGGGCGGGGACCAGGTCCCGGGCCGGCTCGCTGTAGCCCACCGAAACGATTTTGTCGCCGCGGTAGGTGAACGTCGTCAGGCTCGCGAGCGTGCACTGCCGCTTGCGCGGGTCGTGCCACAGCCGGCGCCGCTCCACGAAGCTGCGCACGATCCAGATCGGCAGCTGGTGGCTCACGCAGACGGCCTCGTGCCCGCGGGCCGCGTCCCGCGCCGCGTTCAGCGCGCCCATCATCCGCACCACCTGCTCGACGTAGGGCTCGCCCCACGACGGCCGGAACGGGTTCGTCAGGTGCTTCCAGTTGGCCGGCTTGCGCAGCGCGCCGTCGCCCACCCCGAACGTCTTGCCCTCGAAGACGTTCTCCGCCTCGATCAGCCGCCCGTCCGTCGCCAGGTCCAGCCCGTGCGCCTTGGCGATCGGCGTCGCCGTCTCCTGCGCCCGCTCCAGCGGCGAGGCCACCACATGGGTGACGTCCCGGCCCGACAGGTGCTCGGCCACCCGGTCGGCCATCTCCCGGCCCAGGTCGGACAGGTGGTAACCCGGCCGGCGGCCGTAGAGCACGCCCTCCGGGTTGTGCACCTCGCCGTGCCGCATCAGATGCACGACGGTGATGTCGTTGCCGCCACTCACTTCTGCTCCTCCGTCGCCTCGGCCGCCGCCCGCGCCGCCGCCGGCAGG
Organism: Streptomyces sp. I05A-00742; assembly: GCF_013055795.1. GTDB lineage: Bacteria > Actinomycetota > Actinomycetes > Streptomycetales > Streptomycetaceae > Streptomyces. Next base: position 27,868 of record NZ_JABETO010000032.1, on the reverse strand, counting down.
GCCGCCGCGATCCGCTCGATCGCCGCACTGTCATGGGCCGTCGACACGAACCAGGACTCGAACGCCGACGGCGGCAGGTAGACGCCCCGGGCCAGCATCGAGTGGAAGAAGGCGGTGTACCGGAACGACTGCTGCCGCTTGGCCAGCTCGTAGTCCGTGACCTCCCGGTCCGTGAAGAAGACCGAGAACATGTTCCCCGCCGTCTGGAGGCGGTGCGCGACCCCCTCCTTCGCCAGCGCCGCGGTGACCAGCCCGCGGACCTCGGCCGAGACCGCGTCCACCCGCTCGTACGCCGCGTCGTCCAGCAGCCGCAGCTGCGCCAGGCCCGCCGCCGTCGCGACCGGGTTCCCGGAGAGCGTGCCCGCCTGGTAGACCGGGCCCGCCGGCGCCAGGTGCGCCATCACGTCCGCCCGGCCGCCGAAGGCCGCCGCCGGGAAGCCGCCGCCCATCACCTTGCCGAAGGTCATCAGGTCCGGCGTGACGCCGTCGATGCCGTACCAGCCGGCCTTCGACACCCGGAAGCCGGTCATGACCTCGTCCGAGATGAACAGGGCGCCGTTCTTGGCGCACGCCTGCTTCAGGTCCTCGTTGAAGCCGGGCCGCGGCGGGACCACGCCCATGTTGCCCGGGGACGCCTCGGTGATCACACAGGCGATCTCGCCCGGGTGCGCGTGGAACGCCTCGTGCACGGCCTCCAGGTCGTTGTACGGCAGCACGATCGTGTCACCCGCCTGGGCGCCCGTGACGCCGGGCGTGTCCGGGAGGCCGAACGTCGCCACCCCGGAGCCGGCCGCGGCCAGCAGGGCGTCCACATGGCCGTGGTAGCAGCCCGCGAACTTGATCACCTTCGCCCGGCCGGTGAACCCGCGCGCCAGCCGGATCGCCGACATCGTCGCCTCGGTGCCGGACGAGACCAGACGCACCTGCTCCACCGGCGCCACCCGCGCCACGATCTCCTCGGCGAGGGCCACCTCGCCCTCACCGGGCGTACCGAAGGACGTGCCGCGGGCCACCGCGGCCTGTACCGACGCGATCACCTCGGGGTGTGCGTGGCCGAGAATCATCGGCCCCCATGAGCAGACCAGATCCACGTACTCCCGGCCATCCGCGTCGGTGAGGTACGGACCGGTCGCGGACACCATGAAACGGGGCGTACCACCCACCGCGCGGAACGCCCGCACCGGAGAGTTCACGCCACCGGGGGTCACGACCGCCGCGCGCTCGAAGAGCGTCTGGGACACTGGGGCTTCATATGAATAAGGCACTCTGTTCCTGCCTGCGGAGACGTAGGGAGGGACGGCGACGGCGGCCGCTCGCCCCGGCTTGTGGGCCCTGCTGGAGTTCGCTCGGTTTCTCCTGCTTTCGGCCGGATGTCAGCCCCCGCGCATCTGGGACACTGGGGCCGAAGAGGGGTAGCTCACGCCAGCCATGGTCTCAGAGCCCCGTGGGCACGCGTGTCCGGGCGTTTCGCACGCTCTCGACGGGGGAGGTGTCTGAGACGATGATCGGGTTGCGCGGCGGGGGCTGTGCTGCGTAAAAAAGCGATCGGGTGGAGATATGCATCGCGGTGGCGGACTGGGTGAGGGCACCGACGACCTGGGGCCCGACCGAGCCCGGCCGCCGCGCAGGGGCCGGCACCGGCGGGACGACCGCCTCGGGGCCAGCGGGGCGAACAACATCGGCGGGACCGGTGGGACCGACGAGAACAACGGGGACGGCGGGGCCGACGGGGGACACAGCGCGATCAGGAGTGGCCGAGTGGGGGTGACCTACAAGTACTTCGGGGCACCCAACGGGGCCACCGCCGCCCGCGTGCCCATTTCCATGCGCCCCGAGGAGCTCGGGGGCGACGAGCTGGGCATGGGCGGCATGTTCACCAGGATCAAGCCGGAGACGGTCGCCGCCATGGTGCTCACCGGCATCCAGGGCATACCCCTGCACAAGGTCCCCCCGCTGGAACTGGTCGTGCTCCACCCCGACTACGCGGTCGTCAAGCTGCCCATGACGGTCGTCGACCCGCTGCGCGGCATCGGCGAGGAGTCCGTGGGCGCCGCCGCCTTCATCTGGTCCACCGTCCCCGACCGGGGCGGTCCGCGCGACGCCTTCACGGTCTACCGGCTGCTCCACGAGTGGCAGGACTTCTCCCACCGCCTCCACGAGGCAGGCCACCAGCCGTACTGCCTGGTCTGGCCCTGACCCCGACCTCCTCGCGGGACCCCCACGGGCCCCGGGACCGCCGCGGGACGCCCGGCATATCCTCGGCACCACCTGCCGCCGTCACCGCCACCGCCCGAGGAGGCACCATGACCACCCCCACCGCCGTGATCACCGGCGCGAGCAGCGGAATCGGCGCGGCCACCGCCCGCAGCCTGGCCGCCGCCGGCTACCGCGTCGTCCTCGCGGCCCGCCGCANCGGCTGCTCCACGAGTGGCAGGACTTCTCCCACCGCCTCCACGAGGCAGGCCACCAGCCGTACTGCCTGGTCTGGCCCTGACCCCGACCTCCTCGCGGGACCCCCACGGGCCCCGGGACCGCCGCGGGACGCCCGGCATATCCTCGGCACCACCTGCCGCCGTCACCGCCACCGCCCGAGGAGGCACCATGACCACCCCCACCGCCGTGATCACCGGCGCGAGCAGCGGAATCGGCGCGGCCACCGCCCGCAGCCTGGCCGCCGCCGGCTACCGCGTCGTCCTCGCGGCCCGCCGCAAGGACCGGATCGACGCCCTCGCCGCCGAACTGACGGCCGCCGGCCACCAGGCCGTCGCCTACGAACTCGACGTCACCGACCGCGACGCGGTCACCGTCTTCTCCGTCTTCCTCGACGACTTCGCCCCCGTCGAGGTCCTGGTCAACAACGCCGGCGGGGCCATCGGCGCCGAGCCCGTCGCCACCGCCGACCCGGCCGACTGGCGCACCATGTACGAGGTCAACGTCCTCGGCGTGCTCCAGACCACCCAGGCCCTGCTCCCGCTCTGGAAGACCTCCCCCGGCACGGTCGTGATCGTCTCCTCCACCGCCGGCCTCGCCACCTACGAGGGCGGCGGCGGCTACGTCGCCGCCAAGCACGGCGCCCACGTCATCGCCGAGACCCTCCGCCTGGAGGCCAACGCCCTGCCGGTCCGCGTCATCGAGATCGCCCCCGGCATGGTGCGCACCGACGAGTTCGCCCTCAACCGCTACCGCGGCGACGAGGGCAAGGCCGACGCCGTCTACACCGGCGTCAACGAACCGTTGACAGCCGAGGACGTCGCGGAGACGATCACCTGGGCGGTCACCCGGCCGCACCACGTCAACGTCGACCTGCTCGTACTGCGCCCCCGCGCCCAGGCGTCCAACTACAAGGTGCACCGCGAGCCCCAGGAGAACTGACCATGCGCGTCACCGGCTTCGACCACCTCGTCCTCAACGTCACCGACGTCGAGCGCGCCCTGGCCTTCTACACCGGCCCGCTCGGCCTGGAGCCGGTCCGCGTCGACGAGTGGCGCGCCGGGAAGGTCCCCTTCCCCTCCGTGCGCGTCTCCCCCGACACCATCATCGACCTGTTCCAGCGCGACCGCGGCGAGACCAACGTCGACCACTTCTGCCTGGTCGTCGCCCCCCTCGACTGGCAGCAGGTCATCGACGCCGGCACCTTCGACGTCGTCAGCGGCCCCTCCAACAACTTCGGCGCCCGCGGCCAGGCGGAGTCCCTCTACATCCGCGACCCGGACGGCAACACGGTGGAGCTCCGCTGGTACCCGCAGGACGCGTGAGGCGCGGGGGCGCGCCCGAAGAACAGTGCGCTCACCGGTTCGAGTGACCGAGGAGCGTTCGACCTCGCGAGGGTGGTCGCGCGTTCGACGATCGGCGTATGACCTTTATGGACCTCGAAGACCCGCGGTACGCGTATATGTTCGGCTTCCTGCAAGCCGATGGACACCTACACGCGGGTCCCGGCCGCAAAGGGCGCCTCAGCGTCGAGATCAGCCACCGGGACAGCGACATCCTGCATGCCTTCCAGGTGCTCTGCCCGTATCCCAGCACGATCAGGGAGCGCACCAGGACCACGAACTTCGCGGAGAACTGCAGGTCCGCGACCTGGACGCTGTACGCGGCAGAGGCCAGAGCCCGGCTCAACGAGGCGGGCCTGCCCTACGGGAAGAAGTCGCGCACGATCACCCCGCCCCGGGTGCCCTTTTCCCGACGTGACTACCTGCGCGGCCTCATCGACGCCGACGGCGCGATCGGCTTCACCCACCAGGAGCTGCCGTTCGTCAGTCTGGTCACGGCGAGCACCGCCGTGGCGACGTACTTGTGCCGATACACCAAGCTCCACCTCGGTCTCCACAAGCTGACCAGTCGTAACTCCCGCGACCAGGTCTACAACGTCATGTACATGCGCGAAGCGGGAGCGTCTCTCGCCGAGCACCTGTACTACCCGGGTTGCCTGGCTCTGCGACGGAAACGCTCCGCCGCTGCCGAGGTGGCGGCGTGGGAACGTCCATCCCACATGTCCCCACCCCGCCGACGGCGCACTTGGGCACCGTGGGAGGACCAGGCTCTACTGGCGGCTCCGACCCTCGACGAAGCCGCCGAACAACTCGGCCGGTCGAAGAAGTCCTGCCAGGTCCGCCGGTGGCGACTGCGCCACCCGTGAATGACGTCAGCCCTTGACGCAGATGACCTGCTTCAGCTTGGCCACCACCTCGACGAGGTCCCGCTGCTGGCCCATGACCTGCTCGATCGGCTTGTAGGCCGCCGGGATCTCGTCCACCACGCCGGAGTCTTTGCGGCACTCGACGCCCCGGGTCTGGTCGGCCAGGTCCTTCGCCGAGAACCGCTTCTTCGCCGCGTTGCGGCTCATCCGGCGGCCTGCGCCGTGGGAGGCCGAGTTGAAGGAGTCGGCGTTGCCGAGGCCGCGCACGATGTACGAGCCGGTGCCCATCGAGCCGGGGATGATGCCGTACTCGCCGCCGCCCGCGCGGATCGCGCCCTTGCGGGTGACGAGCAGGTCCACACCCTCGTAGGACTCCTCCGCCACGTAGTTGTGGTGGCAGGAGATGACCTCACCGAAGGTGACCTTGGCCTTCTTGAACTCCCGGCGGATCACGTCCTGGGACAGTGCCATCATGATCTCGCGGTTGTGGCGCGCGTACTCCTGAGCCCAGAACAGGTCGTTCCGGTAAGCCGCCATCTGAGGCGTGTCCGCCACGAAGACGGCCAGGTCACGATCGACCAGTCCCTGGTTGTGCGGCAGCTTCCGAGCCTGCTCGATGTGGTACTCGGCCAGTTCCTTGCCGATGTTTCGCGATCCGGAGTGCAGCATCACCCACACCGAATTGTCCGAATCAAGGCAAAGTTCCCAAAAGTGATTTCCCGAGCCGAGCGATCCCATCTGCTTCAGCGCCCGCCCCTGACGGAACTTGACCGCTTCCGCGATCCCGTCGAACCGCCCCCAGAAGTCGTCCCACCCCGCCGTCGGAAAGCCGTGCAGCCGTCGCGGGTCGACCGGGTCGTCGTGCATCGCGAAGCCCACGGGGATCGCCTGCTCGATCTTCGACCGCAGGTGGGAGAGGTCCCCGGGGAGGTCGTTCGCGGTCAGCGAGGTCTTGACGGCGGACATGCCGCAGCCGATGTCCACGCCGACGGCGGCCGGGCAGACGGCGCCGCGCATGGCGATGACGGAGCCGACGGTCGCGCCCTTGCCGTAGTGGACGTCGGGCATCACGGCGAGGCCGGCGATCCAGGGCAGGGTGGCGACGTTCCGCAGCTGCTGCATGGCGCCGTCCTCGACCGTCGCCGGGTCCGCCCACATGCGGATCGGTACCCGGGCGCCGGGCAGCTCGGTGTACGGCATATTTTCCTCATTCCCCCAGAAAAGGCATATAACGCAAAAGCCGGATCAATCCGTGGATTCACGACAGCGGACCAGCGGTGCGGCGGCGCGTGCGGTAGACATTGTGTCCAGCGGCCACCCAGCCGCGGCAACCAGTTTTCGGCCCGTGACCGGGCCGGGAGCGCGTGGAGAAGCGGGCGAAGGGAGCCACGGACAGTGCAGCGAAGGGCGTACCGGCTGGTAGCTGCACCGGCCGCGCTGGCAGCCGCCGCCGTGCTCGCGGCGGGGCTGACGGGGTGCAGCGGTGGCTCGGGCGGCATGGGCGGGGACGACGACCCCAAGCCCGGCCCCGGCGAGTCCGCGCCGCCCACGGCCGAGCCGGGCAAGTACCACAGCCTCCCCGAGCCGTGCGGCTATGTGAGCCGCGAGACGCTGCGCCGGATGCTGCCCGGCGGCGGCGAGGAGGGCGACCAGGCCGCCGAGGAGCTCTACCGGGGCCAGCCCACCATCACGTACGACGCCGACCGGCGCGTCGGGTGCCGCTGGAACCAGGAGACCCCGGACGGCACCCGCCGGCTGTCGGTCGACTTCGAGCGCGTGGTGTCGTACCAGGCCGGGGTCAGCGACGAGGAGCGGGCGCAGCAGCTGTACAACAAGCTGTCCGACGACGCGCACATCCCGGCCTCCTCCTCGGTCACACCGTCGTCCCCGCCCTCGTCCCTCCCGGCGCCGCCATCGGGCGGCAAGGGCGGCCCGAAGGGCCCCAAGGACCCGAAGGACCCCAAGGGCGCCAAGGAGAAGGCGAAGAACGAGCCCCGGACCACCGACGCGTCCTCCCGTCCCGCCACCACGGCGACGCCTCCCGCGCAGCCGCCCGGGGGCGGCCCCGAGCTCGGTTCGCGGGCCCTGGACGACGTGGGCGACAACGCGTTCGTCAGCGACAAGCTGGTCTCGGGCGGCTCCGGCGCCCACCGGGACGTGACGGTGGTCTTCCGTTCCGCGAACGTCCTGGTGACGATCGTCTACCACCAGCAGCCGACGGACCGGACGAGCGTTCCGAGCAGTCAGGACCTCCAGGGCAAGGCACACGTCCTGGCCCGTGAGATCGAGGCCGGGCACTTCAGCAACTAGCCCGGCGAGTACCACCCCATTTCGGCCGCCGCCGCGGCCGGGCCGCGTACCGTGCCAGTAGCCCCTGACCGGCCCCCAGCACCGATTGAGCGAAGGACCCATGCACCGACGAACAGCTCCGCGACTCGCCCGACTCCTCGCCTGCGCCGCAGTACCGGTGATGCTCGTCGCCGGCTGCTCGGACTCGGACGACGACTCGGGAGCGAAGAAGGCCTCCAGCACGCCGTCCTCGGAGGCGACGAAGCCGGCCCCCACGCCCACCGTGGTCGCCGCCAAGTACCCCAAGCTGCCCGAGCCGTGCAAGGCCGTGCAGGCCAAGACGGTCGAGAAGCTGGTGCCGAAGCCGAAGGAGAAGAAGGGCCAGGTCCTCACGGCCGGCAGCTGCTACTGGGCCGGGCTGGACGACTCGGACGCCGACGACCTGCAGTTCCGCTCGCTGAACGTCCAGTTCAACGGATTGAGCGCGGACCCGACGCTGGGTTCGGCCGACAAGCGGGCCCAGGTCTTCGCCGAGGAGCAGGTCAAGAAGGCGATGAAGGAGGACGGGGCGAAGGACGCCAAGTCGCAGAAGACCTCCGGGATCGGCGACTGGGCGACCACGGTGACGACGACCACGAAGAAGAACGGCGACGAGTTCCACAACGCGTGGGTGATCACCCGTACCGCGAACGTGGTGGTCACGCTGCAGTTCAGCGGCGCCGGTTACCAGGGCGCGAAGGCGCCGGACGCAGCCGAGCTGGCGAAGGACACGCCCACGCCGGCGAAGGAGGCGGTCGCCGCGGTGGCCGCCGCCAACAAGAAGTAGCCCACGCGGGGAAACGTGAAGGGGCCCGCCTCCCGGGGGAGGCGGGCCCCTTCGCGCGCGTCAGGCGGCCAGGAGCTTGCGCACCCGGTCCGCGCCGACGGCGAGGAGCAGGGTGGGCAGGCGCGGGCCGGTGTCACGGCCGACGAGCAGCCGGTAGAGCAGCGCGAAGAAGGAGCGCTGGGCGACCTTCAGCTCGGGGGTGGGCTTGGCGTCCGGGTCCAGGCCCGCCTGGATCTTGGGCACGCCGTAGACGAGGGTGGTGAGCCCGTCGAGCGACCAGTGGTCGTCCAGTCCGTCGAGGAGCAGCCGCAGGGACTCGCGGCCCTGCTCGTCGAGGGCGGCGAGGGTCTCGGTGTCGGGCTCCTGGCGGACGATGGTCCGCTGGTCGGCCGGGACCTGGGTGTTGATCCAGTGCTCGGCGCGGTCGAGGCGCGGCCGGGTCTCGTCGAGCGAGGCGACCGGGTTCTCCGGGTCGAGGTCGCCGAGGATGCGCAGCGTCTGCTCGTCGTGGCCGGCGGTGATGTCGACGACGGAGGCGAGCGTGCGGTACGGCAGCGGGCGCGGGGTGCGGGCCAGCTCGCCGGCGGCGGTGCGGGCGGCGCGGCTGTGCGCGGCGGCGTCGGCGGGCAGCACGGAGCCGTCGGCGACCTTGGCCTCCAGCTTGTCCCACTCGTCGTAGAGCCGCTGGATCTCCTGGTCGAAGGCGATCTTGAAGGACTGGTTGGGCTTGCGGCGGGCGTAGAGCCAGCGCAGCAGCGGCGCCTCCATGATCTTCAGGGCGTCGCCCGGGGTGGGGACGCCGCCCTTGGAGGAGGACATCTTGGCCATGCCGCTGATGCCGACGAAGGCGTACATCGGGCCGATCGGCTGCTCGCCGCCGAAGATCTTGCGGACGATCTGGCCGCCGACGACGAAGGAGGAGCCGGGCGAGGAGTGGTCCACGCCGGAGGGCTCGAAGATCACGCCCTCGAAGGCCCAGCGCATCGGCCAGTCGACCTTCCAGACCAGCTTGCCGCGGTTGAACTCGCTGAGCAGGACGGTCTCGGAGTGGCCGCAGACGCAGGTGTAGGAGAGCTCGGTGCTCGCGTCGTCGTACGCGGTGACGGTGGTGAGGTCGCGCTCGCAGGCGCCGCAGTACGGCTTGTACGGGAAGTAGCCCGCGCCGCCGCCGCTGCCGTCGTCCTCGCTCGCCGCGCCGGAGCCCTCGGCGGCCTCCAGCTCGGCCTCCTCGACCGGCTTCTGCTGCTTCTTGGGCTTGCCGGTCGCCTTGTCCTTCGTCCGGTACTGGTCGAGGATCGCGTCGATGTCGGCGCGGTGCCTCATCGCGTGCAGGATCTGCTCGCGGTAGACACCGGAGGTGTACTGCTCGGTCTGGCTGATCGGGTCGTACTCGACGCCCAGCTCGGCCAGGGACTCGACCATGGCGGCCTTGAAGTGCTCGGCCCAGTTCGGGTACGCCGAGCCGGCGGGGGCCGGGACCGAGGTCAGCGGCTTGCCGATGTGCTCGCCCCAGGAGTCGTCGACGCCGGGGACGTCGGCCGGGACCTTGCGGTAGCGGTCGTAGTCGTCCCAGGACAGCACATGGCGGACCTGGTGGCCGCGGCGGCGGATCTCGTCGGCGACCAGGTGCGGGGTCATGACCTCGCGCAGGTTGCCCAGGTGGATCGGGCCGGAGGGGCTGAGGCCGGACGCGACGACGATGGGTTTGCCGGGCGCGCGGCGCTCGCCTTCGGCGATGACCTCGTCGGCGAAACGGGAGACCCAGTCGGCCTCGGTGCTCTGAGCCTGAGCCACGGCACTTCCTTCCTTACGGTCTGGCATGACCATTGTCCCAGACGGCGGCGGGGGGCCGCCGGTTGCCCGGGGAGGCGCGGAAAAGCACGCGGGGCCTGTGATATCGGCATGGGATACTCGGGTGCGGCGGCGCCGCCCTCCCTGCACACGTCGCCCTCAGCACGCACGCCTTCTACAAGGAATGGGCCCGCTTCCCATGGCTTTGGTTCCCTCCCTCGCTTCCACGCTCGACCGGCGCATCGCGGACGCGCTCTCGGCGGCCCTGCCGGAGGCGGGTGCCACCGATCCGCTGCTGCGACGAAGCGACCGGGCGGACTTCCAGGCCAACGGGATGCTCGCGCTCGCCAAGAAGCTCAAGGGGAACCCCCGGGAGCTGGCCGGCCAGGTCGTCGAGCGGCTGCCGGCCGACGGGCTGATCGCCGGGATCGAGGTCTCGGGCCCCGGCTTCCTCAACATCACCCTCACCGACCGGGCGATCCTGGAGACGCTGGCCGCGCGCGCCGCGGACGACCGACTGGGCGTGCCGTTCAAGGAGCACCCCGGCACGACGGTCATCGACTGGGCGCAGCCGAACGTGGCCAAGGAGATGCACGTCGGCCACCTGCGGAACTCGGTGATCGGCAACGCGGTCGTCAGGATCCTGGAGTTCGCGGGCGAGAAGGTCGTCAGCCGTCACCACATCGGCGACTGGGGCACCCAGTTCGGCATGCTCATCCAGTATCTGATCGAGCACCCGCACGAGCTGGACCACGAGGGCGAGGTCTCCGGCGAGGAGGCCATGACCAATCTGGGCCGGCTGTACAAGGCGGCCCGCACGCTGTTCGACGCGGACGACGCGTTCAAGGCGCGGGCGCGCCGCCGGGTGGTGGACCTCCAGGCGGGCGATCCGGAGACGGTCGCGCTGTGGCAGAGGTTCGTCGACGAGTCGAAGATCTACTTCTACTCGGTCTTCGACAAGCTCGATGTGACGATCCGGGACGAGGACATCGTCGGCGAGTCGGGGTACAACGACATGCTCGCCGAGACCTGCCGGATGCTGGAGGAGTCGGGCGTCGCGGTGCGCTCCGAGGGCGCGCTGTGCGTCTTCTTCGACGATGTGAAGGGCCCGGACGGCAATCCGGTGCCGCTGATCGTCCAGAAGTCCGACGGCGGCTTCGGCTACGCGGCGACGGACCTGTCGGCGATCCGCGACCGGGTGTTCAACATCAAGGCCGACACCCTGCTCTACGTGGTGGACAGCCGCCAGTCGCTGCACTTCAGGATGGTCTTCGAGACGGCCCGCCGGGCCGGCTGGCTGACGGACGACGTGAAGGCCGTGCAGCTGGGCTTCGGCACGGTGCTGGGCAAGGACGGCAAGCCGTTCAAGACGCGTGAGGGCGAGACGGTCCGGCTGGTGGACCTGCTGGACGAGGCGATCGAGCGGGCGACGAAGATCGTCCGCGAGAAGGCCCAGGACGAGATGGGCGAGGCGGAGATCGCCGAGCGCGGTGCCCAGGTGGGCATCGGCGCGGTGAAGTACGCGGACCTGTCGACGTCCGTCTCCCGGGACTACAAGTTCGACCTGGACCAGATGGTCTCGCTCACGGGCGACACCTCGGTGTACATCCAGTACGCGTACGCCCGGAACCGGTCCATCCTCCGCAAGGCGGGCGGGATCGCGCCGGCCGCCCACCCGGAGCTCGAACTGGCCCCCGCCGAGCGGGCGCTGGGCCTCCACCTGGACGAGTTCGCGGCGACGCTGGCGGAGGTGGCGGAGGCGTACGAGCCGCACAAGCTCGCCGGGTACCTGTACCAGCTGTCCTCGCTCTACACGACGTTCTTCTCGGAGTGCCCGGTGCTGAAGGCCGGCACCCCGGAGCAGGTCGAGAACCGCCTCTTCCTCTGCGACCTGACCGCCCGCACCCTGCGCCAGGGCATGGCGCTGCTCGGCATCCACACGCCCGAGCACCTCTGAGTCATGGCGCCGAAGGGCCCTTCCCGCACCGGGAGGGGCCCTTCGGCGCACCGAGCTCGAACCAGATCAACTTCCCGACCAGGCCCTGTGGTTGGTCGCGCAGCGTGAAGCCGCCCCAGCTGTCGGCGCACCACTGGACGAGGCCCAGCCCCCTCCCCTGCTCGGCCTCCTGGCCCGCCGCGTCCACGGGCGGGACGGCGTCCAGGGCGGGCATCCGTGGGTTGGTGTCCCAGACGGCGACGCGGACGCGGTCGCCGTCGCGGCGCACACGGACGGAGGCGGGTCCGTCGGAGTACCGGTAGGCGTTGGTGACCAGCTCGGAGGTCAGCAGCTCGGCGGTGTCGGCGAGTTCGAGGAAGCCGTGCTCCTCGAAGATGGTGCGCAGGGTGCGCCGGGCGATGCACGGTGCCATCGGGTCGGAGGGGACCTGGAGCGTGTATTCCCAGTCGTCGGCGAGATCGGGCTCATGACTCATGCACGCCTCCATAGAGTGAGCAACCTGATACGCACAGTAGTCATGTTCGGATTGCCCGTGCCAGGGGTGCCCGGATTCGAGGAGAGACGACCTATGTGGGTGACACGGGAGGTTTGAAAACGCCGGACGAGCTGAAGTCAGCCCGTCCGGCGCTTGAGGACAGCGCGCGCAGCGCGCTTCGGGGGTACGGGGGCAAAGCCCCTACCGCAGCCCCCGCGCGACCTCGGTGGCCCAGTACGTGAGGATCATGTTCGCACCGGCCCGCTTGATCCCGGTCAGCGTCTCCAGAATCGCCCGCTCCCGCTCGATCCACCCATTGGCGGCGGCAGCCTCGATCATCGCGTACTCACCGGAGATCTGATACGCCGCGACGGGCACGTCCACCGCGTCCGCGACCCGCTGGAGCACATCGAGGTAGGGAAGCGCCGGCTTCACCATCACCATGTCCGCCCCCTCCGCCAGGTCGAGCGCGAGCTCGCGCAGCGACTCGCGGGCGTTGGCCGGGTCCTGCTGGTACGTCTTGCGGTCACCCTGCAGCGACGAGGCGACGGCCTCGCGGAACGGCCCGTAGAACGCCGACGAGTACTTGGCGGTGTAGGCGAGTATGGACACGTCCTGGTGCCCGGCCGCGTCCAGCGCGGCGCGGATGACGCCGACCTGACCGTCCATCATCCCGCTGGGGCCGACGACGTGCACGCCCGCGTCGGCCTGGACGCGCGCCATCTCGGCGTACCGCTCCAGCGTCGCGTCGTTGTCCACCCGGCCGTCGGCGTCGAGGACGCCGCAGTGGCCGTGGTCGGTGGACTCGTCCAGGCACAGGTCCGACATGACGACGAGGTCGTCGCCGACCTCGGCCTTCACATCCCGGATGGCCACCTGGAGGATGCCGTCCGGGTCGGTGCCGGCGGTGCCGGCGGCGTCCTTGTGCTCGGGCACGCCGAACAGCATGATCCCGCCGACCCCGGCCTCGACCGCCTCGGCGGCGGCCTTCCGGAGGGTGTCCCGGGTGTGCTGGACGACGCCGGGCATCGAGGAGACCGGCACCGGCTCGGTGATGCCCTCCCGCACAAAGGCGGGGAGGATCAGCTCGGCCGGGTGCAGCCGGTGCTCGGCGACCATGCGGCGCATGGCGGGGGTGGTCCGCAGCCGTCGGGGGCGTGCGGCCGGGAAGGATCCGTAGGTGCTCAACTCCGTGCCCTTCTGCGCGATCCGGGTCGTCGCTCGCTCGGACGGGTGACCGGGTCGCCGGCCTCCACGGCGGCGTCGCGCCGGGCGGCCCCGAACTCGGCGAGCGTCTCGGCCAGCTTGTGCACCGAGGGCTCGGGCGACAGCACGTCCACCCGCAGTCCGTGCTCCTCCGCGGTCTTCGCGGTGGCCGGGCCGATGCAGGCGATGACGGTGACGTTGTGCGGCTTGCCGGCGATGCCGACCAGGTTCCGCACGGTGGACGAGGAGGTGAAGAGCACGGCGTCGAAGCCGCCGCCCTTGATCGCCTCGCGGGTCTCGGCCGGCGGCGGCGAGGCGCGCACGGTCCGGTACGCGGTGACGTCGTCCACCTCCCAGCCGAGCTCGATCAGGCCGGCCACCAGGGTCTCGGTGGCGATGTCGGCGCGCGGCAGGAAGACGCGGTCGATCGGGTCGAAGACCGGGTCGTAGGGCGGCCAGTCCTCCAGCAGCCCGGCGGCGGACTGCTCGCCGCTCGGCACCAGGTCCGGCTTGACGCCGAACTCGATCAGCGACCTGGCGGTCTGCTCGCCGACGGCCGCGACCTTGATGCCCGCGAAGGCGCGGGCGTCGAGCCCGTACTCCTCGAACTTCTCGCGGACCGCCTTGACGGCGTTGACCGAGGTGAAGGCGATCCACTCGTAGCGGCCGGTGACGAGGCCCTTGACCGCGCGCTCCATCTGCTGCGGGGTGCGCGGCGGCTCCACGGCGATGGTGGGCACCTCGTGCGGCACGGCGCCGTACGAGCGGAGCTGGTCGGAGAGCGACGCGGCCTGCTCCTTGGTGCGGGGCACCAGGACGTTCCAGCCGAACAGCGGCTTGGACTCGAACCACGACAGCGGTTCCCGCCGGTCGGCGGCGCTGCGCTCGCCGACCACGGCTATCACCGGCTGGCCGCCGTCGGGCGACGGCAGCACCTTGGCGGCCTTGAGCACCTGGGCGATCGTGCCGAGGGTGGCCGTCCAGGTGCGCTGGCGGGTGGTGGTGCCGGCGATGGTGACGCTGAGCGGCGTGTCGGGCTTCCGCCCGGCCGCGACCAGCTCGCCGGCGCCGGCGCCCACCGCGTCGAGGGTGGTGGTGACGACGACGGTGGCCTCGCTCGCGCCCACCTCGGACCAGCAGGCCTCGGAGGCGGTCCGGGCGTCGACGAACCGTACGCCCCCGCCCCGGTCGTCCCGGAGCGGGACGCCCGCGTAGGCGGGCACGCCCACGGCGGTGGCGACGCCCGGCACGACCTCGAAGGTGATGCCCTCGGCGGCGCAGGCCAGCATCTCGTCGGCGGCGTTCCCGTCGAGGCCGGGGTCGCCGTGGACCGCGCGGACGACCCGCTTGCCGCCGCGCGCGGCCGTCATGACAAGATTGGCGGTGTCCCTGAGGACAGGGACGTCGGCGGCCTTTGACGTCTCGTCAGCAACCGTCTGCGCAGGCATGTCCACATGCGCGCGCGCATGCGTACGCACCACCTCCAACACCTGTGGATCGGCGATCAGGACGTCCGCGGACGCCAGCGCCTCGACGGCGCGGAGCGTCAGCAGTCCCGGGTCTCCGGGGCCCGCACCGAGGAAGGTGACGTGCCCGTGCGCGGGATGGTTCGGGGCGGTGGGGTTCAATGTGCTCGCTCCCCCATAAGACCGGCCGCACCCTTGGCCAGCATCTCCGCCGCGAGCTCGCGGCCGAGGGCCAGGGCGTCGTCGTGGGACACGGGTACGGGACCGGTGGTGGACAGCTGCACCAGCGTCGAGCCGTCGGTGGTGCCGACGACGCCGCGCAGGCGCATTTCGGTGACAGCCTGCTCGGCTCCATTGGGGTATCCCCTGCTCGAGCGCAGTCGAGAGCTTGGGGAAAGGTCGGCCAGCGCACCCACGGGTGCGGAGCAGCCGGCCTCCAGGGCGGCGAGCAGGGAACGCTCGGCGGTCACGGCGGCCCGGGTGTGCGGGTCGTCGAGCTCGGCGAGCACGGCGGCGAGCGGCGCGGCGGCCGCGGTGCACTCGATCGCCAGGGCCCCCTGACCGGGGGCGGGCAAAACGGTGTCGGGCGACAGGAACTCGGTCGCCACGTCGATCCGGCCGATCCGGGTGAGCCCGGCGGCGGCCAGCACGACCGCGTCCAGCTCCCCGTCGGTCACGAAACCCAGCCGGGTGTCGATGTTCCCGCGGACCGGCACGGTCTCGATCTCCTTGCCGAGCGCGCGCGCCCAGGCGTTGAGCTGAGCCATGCGGCGGGGCGAGCCGGTGCCGATCCTGGCCCCGGACGGAAGGTCCTCGAAGGTCAGTCCGTCGCGGGCGATCAGCACGTCGCGCGGGTCCTCGCGGCGCGGGACCGCGGCCAGGACGAGGTCGTCCGGCTGCGCGGTCGGCAGGTCCTTGAGCGAGTGCACGGCGAGGTCGACCTCGTCCGCGAGCAGCGCGTCGCGCAGCGCGGAGACGAACACTCCGGTGCCGCCGATCTGCGCCAGGTGCTCCCGGGAGACATCCCCGTACGTGGTGATCTCGACCAGCTCGACCGGACGTCCGGTCAGCTGTCGCACCGCCTCCGCGACCTGCCCCGACTGGGCCATGGCCAGCTTGCTGCGCCGGGTTCCCAGGCGCAGCGGGGCGGTCGATGTGCCGTTCATGCCGACTCCCGTGCGTTGTTCTTGCTGTCGAGCCGCGCGTCGGCCCTGCTGACGGCGGCCACCGCCTGCGGGTCGAGGTCGAAGAGCTCCCGCAGCGCGTCGGCGTAGCCGGCGCCGCCGGGGGTGGACGCCAGTTCCTTGACCCGCACGGTCGGGGCGTGCAGGAGCTTGTCGACGACGCGGCGGACGGTCTGGGTGATCTCGGCCCGCTGCTTGTCGTCCAGGCCGGGCAGCCGTCCGTCGAGCCGGGCGATCTCGCCGGCGACCACGTCCGCGGCCATGGTGCGCAGGGCGACCACGGTGGGTGTGATGTGCGCGGCGCGCTGGGCGGCGCCGAAGGCGGCGACCTCGTCGGAGACGATGGCCCGCACCCGGTCGACGTCGGCGGCCATCGGGGCGTCGGCCGACGCCCCGGCGAGGGCCTCGATGTCGACGAACCGGACGCCGTCGATCCCGTGCGCGGCGGCGTCGATGTCGCGCGGCATGGCGAGGTCGAGCAGGGCGAGGCGGGCGCCCCCGGCGCAGGCGGCGTCGACCGCGCAGACCTTCCGTCCGGCCAGCGCGGCGGTCACCGCGTCGGCCGTGAGGACGAGGCCCGTCGCGCCCGTGCAGGAGACGACGATGTCGGCGAGCGCGAGCTCGTCCGGCAGGGCGCTCATCTCCACGGCGCTCGCCGTGACCTTCCCGGCGGCGCCGGGCTCGGTCAGGATCTCCACGAGCCGCCGGGCCCGCTCCAGCGTGCGGTTGGCGACGGCCACATGGGCCACCCCGGCGCGGGCGAGGGTGGCGGCGGCGAGGGAGGACATGGACCCGGCGCCGATGACGAGGGCGCGCTTGCCCGCGACCCAGTCCTCGACGGACGGGCCGTCGTGGAGCTGCTCCAGGCCGAAGGTGACCAGCGACTGGCCGGCCCGGTCGATGCCGGTCTCGCTGTGGGCGCGCTTGCCCACCCGCAGGGCCTGCTGGAACAGGTCGTTGAGCAGCCGGCCGGCGGAGTGCAGCTCCTGGCCGAGGGCGAGGGCGTCCTTGATCTGGCCGAGGATCTGGCCCTCGCCGACGACCATCGAGTCCAGGCCGCAGGCCACCGAGAAGAGGTGGTGGACGGCCCGGTCCTCGTAGTGGACGTAGAGGTGCGGGGTGAGCTCGTCCAGGCCGACGCCCGTGTGCAGGGCGAGCAGCGTGGACAGCTCGGCGACACCGGCGTGGAACTTGTCCACGTCGGCGTAGAGCTCGATCCGGTTGCAGGTGGCGAGCACGACCGCCTCGGTGGCCGGCTCGGCCGCGAGGGTGTCGTGCACCAGCGCGACCCGGGCCCCGGGGGTCAGCGAGGCCCGCTCCAGGACGCTCACCGGCGAGCTGCGGTGGCTGAGACCCACGACGAGCAGGCTCATGCCGGCATCACGGCGGGGACGTCCCCGTCCGGTCCCTTCCTGCCGTCCCGGCCGGCGGCCGCGGCGGGACGGGCGGCGCTCCCCGGACGCGCCGGACCGGACCGGTCGGCCTGCTCGGCGTCCTCGCCGGCCTTGCGCTGCTCGTGGAACGCGAGGATCTGGAGCTCGATCGACAGGTCGACCTTGCGGACGTCGACGCCGTCCGGCACCGAGAGCACGGTGGGGGCGAAGTTGAGGATCGAGGTGATCCCGGCGGCGACCAGGCGGTCGCAGACCTGCTGGGCGGCGCCGGCCGGGGTCGCGATGACGCCGATGGAGACGCCGTTGTCGCTGATGATCGCTTCGAGTTCGTCGGTGTGCCGCACGGGCAGCCCGGCCACCGGCTTGCCCGCCATCGCGGGGTCGGCGTCGATCAGGGCCGCGACGCGGAAGCCGCGGGAGGCGAAGCCCCCGTAGTTGGCGAGCGCGGCGCCGAGGTTGCCGATGCCGACAATGACGACCGGCCAGTCCTGGGTCAGGCCGAGCTCGCGGGAGATCTGGTAGACGAGGTACTCGACGTCGTACCCGACGCCGCGGGTGCCGTACGAACCGAGGTAGCTGAAGTCCTTGCGGAGCTTGGCGGAATTGACGCCCGCCGCCGTCGCCAGTTCCTCGGAGGAGACCGTGGGGACCGAGCGCTCGGAGAGCGCGGTCAGGGCGCGCAGATACAGCGGAAGCCGGGCGACGGTGGCCTCGGGGATCCCTCGGCTTCGGGTCGCCGGTCGGTGAGTTCGGCCAGTTGCCACGGTGCTCCTGCGGGTAGAGCGGGGCTGCGGGCGGCGTCCTGTCCCAGGACCGCCCCGTCGTATGCAGGCTATGTCTTTGTGAACGCGTGCACAAAGATGGTGTCCGCTTTGTCCGGGCAAAGTGACAGGCGTCACGCGGAGTTTCGGCCGGTTCGGGGAACCATTGGCCGGACCTCGACTGCGGCCACTCGCGTCACGCCCGCACCAGGGGTCGGATGACGGGGACACGGGCGCTCACTCCTCACCGCTATACCCCCGGACACCAACAAATCGCCCATGATGGTAGTCGACCCAGGCACCTAATCGTCCCGGTCGAGCGCCCTCCCCCGTTTCGGACCGTCCGGCTCCGCCCGGCCCGTCCGCCCCCGGGCACAATGACGGCATGAGCCTGCTGCGCCGCCGCAAGAACCCCTCGACGAGCACCGTCACCCTGATCGGCAAGCCCGACTGCCACCTGTGCGAGGCCGCCGAGGCCGTCGTCGCCGAGGTCTGCGGCGAGCTGGGCACCCACTGGGAGAAGAAGGACATCACCCAGGACGAGGAGCTGTACCGGAAGTACTGGGAGCAGATCCCGGTCGTCCTCGTCGACGGCGCCCAGCACGACTTCTGGCGCGTGGACCCGGCCCGGCTGCGCAAGGCGCTCGGCGCCTGACCGGACCCGGGAGCGGACGTGACGTTACCGACACGTAGTGTTCACGTCAGGGCACCGCTCCCGCCCTGATTGCTCCGAACAAACTGGCTATGCTCGCGGCATGGCCCACCCGTCGCCCGACCGCCGCCCCGGCAGGAGCCCCTTCGGGGCGCGCCTCGAATTCCGCTGGCTGTCCTGGCTCTCGTGGCTCTCCCCCCGCCGCTACGCCACCGCGCGCAGCGTACGGGCGGGCGAGGCGGCGGCCGAGGCGGCCCGCAAGTCGGTCCAGGAGCAGGAAGCACGGGACCTCCGGGAGGCCCAGGAGTCCGCTCCGGCGGAGGCGCCCGCCACCGGGAAGCCGGGCCGGAAGGCCGCCCGGGCCGCCGAGCCGGAGTTCCCCGTCCCCGGCGACACCAGGGCCGCGGCCTTCTTCGACCTCGACAACACCGTGATGCAGGGCGCCGCCATCTTCCACTTCGGCCGGGGCCTCTACAAGCGGCACTTCTTCCGCAAGCGCGAACTCGCCCGCTTCGCCTGGCAGCAGGCCTGGTTCCGGCTGGCCGGCAACGAGGACCCCGCGCACATCCAGGACGCGCGCGACAGCGCCCTGTCGATCGTCAAGGGCCACCGGGTCTCGGAACTCATGTCCGTCGGCGAGGAGATCTACGACGAGTACATGGCCGAGCGCATCTGGCCCGGCACCCGCGCCCTCGCCCAGGCGCACCTGGACGCGGGCCAGAAGGTCTGGCTGGTCACCGCGGCGCCCGTCGAGACCGCGACGATCATCGCCCGCCGGCTCGGCCTGACCGGCGCCCTGGGCACCGTCGCCGAGTCCGTCGGCGGCGTCTACACCGGCAAGCTCGTCGGCGAGATGCTGCACGGCCCGGCCAAGGCCGAGGCCGTCCGCGCCCTGGTCGCCGCGGAGGGCCTGGAGCTGTCCCGGTGCGCGGCGTACAGCGACTCCGCCAACGACATCCCGATGCTCTCGCTGGTCGGGCACCCCTGCGCGGTCAATCCCGACGCCCGGCTGCGGCGCCACGCCCGGGAGCACGACTGGCGGCTGCGCGACTACCGCACCGGCCGCAAGGCGGCCCGCGTCGGCATCCCCGCCGCCGCCGGCCTGGGCGCCCTGGCGGGCGGCGCGGCCGCGGCCGTCGCCCTGCACCGCCGCCGTCGCTGACCTGCCACGGAATACTTCCCTCCGGTTCCCGTCACCGGATCGGGCGATCACCCAGGCGAGCCGCAGACGCCTCTCCAGCCACGCTGCGTAACCACGGTTCCCCCACAGGCAATCCGGTTGTCATACCCCCACACAGCCCCCGGCAGTCCTGCCGTGTCCGGATTGCCACAACACGCTGCCCAATCGGCCACGCTAGCGGCAAATACGGTCAACTTCCGTTAGCAGTTCGATATTTGAACGGGCAGCAATAGGTGGGAGAGCGAACGGAAACGATGATTTGAGCAACTCGGTGTAGTGCTGCCTGTACGAAGGGTTATTCTCCTCAGACGCAAACCGGTCCCTCGCTTGTCCCTACGTCGAGTGAACGGACCGGCACTGCACGTGATGGAAGCTCTGCCTCTGGGAGTCCCGTGTACCCACACGTCGGGGTTGACGCCTCGGGCCTGGCTACGCTGCGCGCAGCGGTCGTCGACCGCCTGCGCGGCTTCGTCCCCACCGCGTACGCCGTCCCCGCCTTCGCCACGCTCGCCCCCGCGGTAGCCGCAGGCGCTGCCGGGCAAAGGAGCCCCTGCTACGCCCTCGCCGAGGCCGGCGCCGCCGTCGGCAGACGCACCCGCCGCGGCACCGCCGCCCCGGCCGCCACTACAACGCGCCGCCCCAGCGCCGACAGCGACAGCGCCCGCATGCTGGACCTCGTCGAGCGCGCCCAGGCCGGTGAGGCCGATGCCTTCGGCCGGCTCTACGACCAGTACGCCGACACCGTCTACCGCTACATCTACTACCGAGTCGGCGGCCGGGCCACCGCCGAGGACCTGACCAGCGAGACGTTCCTGCGCGCCCTGCGCCGCATCGGCACCTTCACCTGGCAGGGCCGCGACTTCGGCGCCTGGCTGGTCACCATCGCCCGCAACCTCGTCGCCGACCACTTCAAGTCCTCCCGGTTCCGCCTGGAGGTCACCACCGGCGAGATGCTCGACGCCAACGAGGTCGAGCGCAGCCCCGAGGACTCCGTCCTCGAATCCCTGTCCAACGCCGCCCTGTTGGAGGCGGTGCGCAAGCTCAACCCCCAGCAGCAGGAGTGCGTCACCCTGCGCTTCCTCCAGGGCCTGTCGGTCGCCGAGACCGCCCGGGTCATGGGGAAGAACGAAGGCGCGATCAAGACCCTGCAGTACCGGGCCGTCCGCACCCTCGCCCGGCTCCTCCCCGACGACGCCCGCTGAGCGGCACTCCCGCACCGACGGCGCGTAACCCGACTGCCACGCCGCTCGTTGTGCGGGATGCAGACTTCCCGCTGTCGCGCCATGCCCGCACACACTCACTCGTTCGAGTGGATGCCCTCAAGGCGTGCAACCTCCAGGTGTCCGGGGGAGTCGATCGTCATGACGAGAGGAGGTGCCGCCTGTGATCGCGAACGTTTCGGCGCACCGGCGGGCGAACGCCTTCGCCCAAGCCCTGGAGGAGCAGGAACTCCAGGGCGAGGCGGCCGCACGGACCGGCCCACCGGCGGACGACGCCGGGCAGGGCAAGCTGCTGAGCGTGGTGGGCGGACTCGCCGCACTGCCCGCTCCGAAGCTCGATCCCGAGGTCAAAACCGTGCAGCGGGCGCAGCTGATCGCCGCCATGGAGGCGCAGTTCGCCGGTGGTGCCGCGACCGTCCCGGAGCCCCGCAAGGCCCCGGCCGCCGCGTCCGGGTCCCGGGCGGGCGGCAAGGGGGCCCACCGGGCCGGGCCGCTCGGTCGGCTCAAGCCGCGCTCCCGCTGGTCCAAGGGGCTGGCGGCCGGCGGGCTCACCGTGGGCGTCGCGGCCGGAGCGCTCGGCGGAGTGGCCGCCGCCAGCTCCAACGCCCTGCCCGGTGACACGCTCTACGGGCTCAAGCGCGGCATGGAGGACCTCAAGCTCGGCATGGCCGACAGCGACTCCGAGCGCGGCGGCATCCTCCTCGACCAGGCGTCCACCCGCCTCCAGGAGGCCCGCCGCCTCATGGAGCGGGGCCGCTCCGGCCACCTCGACCACGAGTCGCTGAGCGAGATCCGCAAGACCCTCTCGGGCATGCGCCACGACGTCTCCGAAGGTCACCGGCTGCTGCGCGCCGCGTACGACCACGACGGCTCGCTGGGCCCGATGAAGCGGCTCTCGTCCTTCACCGCCTCGCACCGCGAGGGCTGGAGCCAGCTGCGCGACCGGCTGCCTCTACCGCTCAACGACGTCCGGGACCAGGTCAGTTCGGTCTTCAGGGCCATAGACGACGAGATCGAGCCGCTGCAGTCCCTGCTCCACGACAACAAGGACCGGCACGAGTCGCACGGCCGGCACACCGCCTCTCCTTCGCACAGCGGCACCAAGGGCACCCCGGGCCACGGCACCCCGGCACCCCACACGTCGTCGGGCGGCGGTGGCAAGCACGCGGGCAGCCACCGCCCGTCGCCGTCGCAGAGCACCCAGGACGAGCAGGAGGGGCTCCTCGGCGGCACGGGGCTGCTCCGCCCCGCCCCCACGGCGGAGAGCTCCGGCCCGGCCGGTACACCGCATGGCAAGGACGGCAAGCCGTCCAAGCAGCCGGACATCACCATCCCGCCGCTGCTGCCGGACATCCTCCCGGGGCTCGGCATCCACGGCGAGGACCAGAAGTAGCGCCGGAACGGATACGGCGGCCGGTGTTCCCAGGGGGGAACGCCGGCCGCCGTGTCGTTGACGGTCCGGGATTCAGAAGAACCCGGGCTCAGATCCGCAGGCTTCGGGGGACCGCGCCGGACTCCGTCCGCCGACCGTGGACCGGTCAGAAGAACACGGATCTCCGCTGCACGAGCAGCTTGTACAGCGTGTGCTGAATCGTCTCCCGCACCTGGTCCGTGAGGTTGAACATCAGCATCGGGTCGTCCGCCGCCTCCGGCGAATACCCCTCCGTGGGGACCGGCTCCCCGAACTGGATCGTCCACTTCGTCGGCAGCGGCACCGCGCCCAGCGGGCCGAGCCAGGGGAAGGTCGGCGTCAGCGGGAAGTACGGCAGCCCCAGCAGCCGCGCCAGCGTCTTGGAGTTGCCGATCATCGGGTAGATCTCCTCGGCCCCGACGATCGAGCAGGGCACGATCGGCGCCCCGGCCCGCAGCGCCGTGGAGACGAAGCCGCCCCGCCCGAAGCGCTGGAGCCGGTACCGCTCCGAGAACGGCTTCCCGATCCCCTTGAATCCCTCCGGCATCACCCCGACGACCTCGCCGCGCTCCAGGAGCCGCTGCGCGTCCTCGGCGCAGGCGAGGGTGTGGCCCAGCTTGCGCGAGATCTCGTTGACGACCGGCAGCTTGAACACCAGGTCGGCGGCGAGCATCCGGACGTGACGTCCCGCCGGGTGCTGGTCGTGCACGGCGACCTGGAGCATCAGTCCGTCGATCGGGAGCGTCCCGGAGTGGTTGGCGACGACCAGCGCCGCGCCCTTCTCCGGGATGTTCTCGATGCCTCGCACCTCCACCCGGAAGTACTTCTCGTAGAACGGGCGCAGGGCCGACAGCACGACCTGGTCGGTGAGCTCCTTGTCGAAGCCGAAGTCGTCCACCTCGTAGTCGCCGGTGATCCGGCGGCGCAGGAAGTTCAGCCCGTGGGCGAGCTTCCGCTCCCAGCCGTCCGCCGCTGTCTCCGCCGCGACGGAGGGACGGGCCTCGTCCTCGCCGGCCGGCGGGTCCTGCCGCTCGTCGCGCGGCGGTGGGACGGGTGCGAGGGGCGCCGCGGCGGGCCGGGGCGTACGACCTCCCGTGGCGCCGCGCCGCGACCGCCGCTTGGACCGCGGCTCCTCGCCGAACGGGATGACCTTCGCGTCCGCCATGGTGCGTGCGCTCCTCACTTCGGGCCGCGGCCGGCAGGCACCGCGGCGGCGATCCGGTCAACGGTACGGGCGAGGGTGTGGGGCGGCAGCAGACCGGTGCCGCGGCTCCGGGTGAAGTCGGCGAAGGCGCCGGCCGAGGTGTAGCGGGGGTGGAAGCCGAGGGTCTCCCGCATCTGGGTGGTGTCCACGACGCGCCCGTGGGTGAGGAGCCGGATCTGCTCGGGCGAGACGTCGAGCATCCCCAGCGCACGCAGCGCGGAACCGGCCCAGGTGACGCTGGGGAGGAAGAACGGCAGCGTGGGGCGCCCGAGGCGCCTGGCGGCCTGTGAGAGCAGGACGACGCCGTCCCCGGCGATGTTGAACGTCCCGCTGTTGAGCGTGCCTCTGACGGGCTCCGAGGCGGCGATCCGCAGCACCTCGACGGCGTCGTCGTCGTGCACGAACTGGAGCCGCGGGTCGAAGCCGAGGACCGTGGGCAGGACGGGCAGCGAGAAGTACTCGGCGAGCGGCGAGTCGGCGCAGGGCCCGAGGAGGTTGGCGAAACGCAGCACGCACACCGCCACGTCGGGCCGCCGGCGGGCGAATCCCCGCACATAGCCCTCGACCTCCACGGCGTCCTTGGCGAAGCCCCCGCCGGGGAGGGACTTGGGCGGCGTCGTCTCGGTGAAGACCGCGGGGTCGCGGGGCGCGGAGCCGTAGACGCTCGTGGTGGACTTCACGACGAGCCGCCGCACGGAGGTCGTCTTCTGGCAGGCACCGAGCAGCTGCATGGTGCCGATGACGTTGGTCTCCTTGACCGTGCTCCGGCTCCCCCGGCCGCTGCCGCGCTTGCCGAGTGGGGTGCCGTTGACGTCCATGTGGACCACGGTGTCGACCGCGTGCTCGGTCAGGACCCGGGCGATCGCGGGGTGGCGGATGTCGGCCTGTACGAATTCGGCCCCGCCCAGGCGGTGCTCGGGTGGCACCGCGTCCACCCCGATGACCCGTTCGACGCCGGGCTCGCGCAGGATCCGGCGGACGAAGCGGCCGCCCAGCCGGCGTGCGACTCCTGTGACGAGCACGACCCTGCCCAAGATCAGCGCCTTCCCTTCCGTGGGGCCTTCCCCCACCCGCTCCCGGGTGCCCTGTGGCGGTCACCGTAGCGGGTCGGTGTCTCGCTGTGACGAGCGCTCGTCGCGGGGAGCGACATTTCAAGCCGTGGCGAGAGCCTTACACGGTGCGGCGCCGCGCGGTGCGGCACCTTCCGCGGACCGATGCACCGCAGCCCTCCCACCGCCGGAGCGGTGGGAGGGCTGCGGGACGAACACAGCGACGCTGCTTACTTCTTGTTGCGGCGCTGAACGCGAGTGCGCTTGAGCAGCTTGCGGTGCTTCTTCTTGGCCATCCGCTTGCGCCGCTTCTTGATAACAGAGCCCACGACTACCCTCGCTTACATCGATTCACTCGGTGCGGGGCGTCCGAGCCCACACGACCTACATCGGGCCAGCCTACCCGCCACCGGGCGAACAGCGTAATCCGAGGATCTCGTCAGGCGGTTTCCACCCCCACAAATGACTCACGGAGGTACTCGTGCACCGCCTGCTCTGGGACCCGGAAGGACCTGCCCACCCGGATCGCCGGCAGATGACCGCTGTGCACCAAGCGGTACACGGTCATCTTGGATACGCGCATCACCGCGGCGACTTCCGCCACGGTCAGGAACACGACCTCGTTGAGAGGCCTTTCGCCAGCAGCCATGACACACCTGAACCTTCCGCACATGACGCGCACCGGCTTCCCCTCCGGTGACTCCTCGTCGCTGCGCGCTCACTCCCCAGATTAGGGGCGGGTGATGCGAGTGGGGAAGAGGAGCAGCCATCGGCCGCCTACCGTGACAGACACGCTCGATTGAGTACATAGCGAGTAAGCGGTCGGTAGTAATCAGACCGCACAGTGTCATCAAGCGGAACGACCACGGACACCCGTCCCTCGGCCTCTCCGACGAACAGCGCGGGGTCGTCGGAATCCGCCAGTCCGATGGCCTCAAAACCCAGTTGACCTGCCCCGCAGACCCACCCGTGGTCCCCGATGACCAGGGCCGGGAGGGGTCCCTCGCCATCCGCCGCGGCAGCCAGCGCGGTACGAAGCGGGAGGGGTGAATGCGTATGTGCGCCGGGCTCATTCGCGGTGGCGCACGCGCCGGGTTCGCGCACCATCGCGACTCCCCGGACGTAGTCAAGGTTGTATGTGCGTACGCCAAACCGGGTCGTTATGTCGATACTTCGACCCTGCGCAGGGGTGAGAACACAACATCCCGCCGCCGACAGGCCTGCGGCCAACCCGGCGTAGAAACCCAGGAGCCGGTGGGGATGGCCGGTGCCGATCAGCACCGGAGCGCCCGTCGCGGCGACCGTGGCGAGGCGTTCCGCGAAGGCACCCAGTGCCGTCAGTGTTCGATCCGGGTCGATCACATCATGCCCGGAAGTCTGTTCAGGATCGGCTGAAACTCCACACCTTTGGCCCATCAGCCGTAACAATTCCCTGAAGTTCCAGTCACTTTCCGGCTCCAGACCCATCAGCACCCGGGGGTCGCGGGCCACGAACCGCCGGTAGCGGTCGAGGCTCCGCTCCCGGGTGGTGGCCACGGGCCCGGCGAGGCCGGCCGCGAGCAGGTGTGCGCGCAAGCGTTCCACGCACGGCTAACGGGGGCGGGGGGCGGGCGGCTACGGATGGAGGCCGGGGAAGCGGGCTACGGGGCCTGTGGGGCCCTCGTCCGGGGTCTTGTGGAGCCCTGTCCGGGGTCTTTGGGTCCCCCGGGTCCCCCGGGTCTCTCGGGTCCCTCGACTCAGGGCAGGAGGCCGTGGGAAGGAAAGACCGCCCGACGGGTCGCCAGGATCGCCTGGTCCAGGCGGTCCGCGGGGTCGTAGCCGGACGCGGCGAAGTCCTTCCACTCCGGCCGCAGCCCGTCGGTCATCCGCAGCGGCCCCCATTGGCGGGTCCGCCGGAAGACTTCGTGCCGCCACTCGTCCGGGACGGGCGCCTCGGGGCCCACCGGCCGGTCCGCGGCGATGCCGCAGAGGTGGGTCCAGGTCCGGGGCACCACGTCGACGACCGCGTAGCCGCCGCCTCCCAGGGCAACCCAGCGGCCGTCGGCGTGGGCGTGCGCGAGGGCGTGACAGGACGCGGCGACGGCCCGTTGGGCGTCCAGGGAGACGGTGAGATGCGCGAGCGGGTCCTCGAAGTGCGTGTCCGCCCCGTGCTGAGTCACCAGTGCCTGGGGCCGGAAGGCGGCCAGCAGCTCGGGGACGACGGCGTGGAACGCACGCAGCCATCCGGCGTCCCCCGTCCCGGCCGGCAGCGCCACGTTGACCGCGCCGCCCTCGGCCTGCGGGGCCCCGGTCTCCTCCGGCCAACCGGTCTGCGGGAAGAGGGTGCGGGGATGCTCGTGCAGCGAAATGGTGAGCACCCGGGGGTCCTCCCAGAAGGCAGCCTGCACTCCGTCCCCGTGGTGGACGTCCACGTCCACGTACGCCACCCGCTCGGCGCCGAGTTCGAGCAGCCGGGCGACGGCGAGAGCGGCGTCGTTGTAGACGCAGAACCCGGACGCCGCCCCCGGCATCGCGTGGTGCAGCCCACCGGCGAAGTTGAC
The DNA here is from genome assembly GCF_013055795.1 of Streptomyces sp. I05A-00742. Lineage (GTDB taxonomy): Bacteria > Actinomycetota > Actinomycetes > Streptomycetales > Streptomycetaceae > Streptomyces. The sequence goes on along the minus strand of NZ_JABETO010000032.1, from coordinate 624 downwards.
GGCGTGCAGGGCCTCGCCGCGCCAGACGGCCTCGGCGGCGCCGACGGACTGACCGGCGATCAGCGCGGAGGCCTCGTGCATGCTCGCGAAGGCGGGAACGTCGGCTGTTCCGAGCCCGTACTCGGGCTCGGCCGCCCGCGGATCGGCCGACGCCGCCCGGACGGCGTCGATGTAGTCCTGACGGTGCACCAGCCGGAGCGTCGACTCCCCGGCCGGCCTGGCCGCGACGACGCGCATCGCCTTGTCCAGGCCGAAGGCCTCGACGAGGCGCATGGTCAGGGAGAGCCGTATCGGATCCATGGGATGCCCGGGGCCGAAGTCGTAAGCCGTGACCGCCTCGTCCCACATCAGCTGCGCGCGCCCGCTCATAACGGTCACGCTATCGGGAAACACAGAAAAGCCGTAGGCCTTGAATCAATCGATTCGATTGATTCAAGGCCTACGGCTTCATCAAATTTTGTTCGGCGGCGTCCTACTCTCCCACACGGTCCCCCATGCAGTACCATCGGCGCTGAAAGGCTTAGCTTCCGGGTTCGGAATGTAACCGGGCGTTTCCCTAACGCAATGACCACCGAAACACTATGAAATTAACCCAACCAACCATCACTTGCATGGTTTCGGCTG
>NZ_JABETO010000031.1 GCF_013055795.1 Streptomyces sp. I05A-00742 | reverse complement strand
GCCGCTCCCCCGCGCCTCCCGGCGCCGTGCCGCGCATCAGCGCGTCGGCGCTCCAGGGCGCGGTGGAGTCGGGGGCCGGGGCGGTGCCGCTGGCGGCGCTGCCGCCGCCCCAGGTCGAGGAGCCCGTCGGGGGGCGTCCGGCGCGGGCCGCGGCGAGGGTGCCGGCGCGGTAGGCGGCGATGGCCTCGGAGCGGGGGCCCTTCTTGCGGCCGTGCGACGCGGGTGCCGTCCCGGCTCCGGGCACGCCGGCGGGCCCGGGCGGTACGGGAGTTGGCGCGGGCGCCTTCGGCGCGCCCCCGGCGGGCGGGACCGGGTCGTAACCGCAGAGCGCCTCCTCCGCCGCGCCCGCCGCCAGGCCGGTCAGGACGGCCCGGCCGTCCTCGCAGATGAGCACCGTGCGGGTGGTGATGTTGCGGTGGGTCCAGCCCTGGGCGTGCAGGGCGCGGAGGGCCGTCAGGACGTCGGCCGCGACCTCGGCCGCCCGGTGCGGGGAGAGCGTGCGTTCCGCGAGGACGGCGGCGAGCGGGCGGGCGGGGACGAGTTCGCTGACGATCCAGAGGCTGCCGGCCTCGGCGAAGACATGGAAGACCTGGTCGAGGCGGGGATGGTCGGGGATACCGGCCGCGGCGGTCGCGGCCTCCAGCGCCCTGCGGACCGCCGGGTCCGCGGCCCCGGCGACCGTACGCCCCGGCCGCCCGGCCCGGTCGCCGCCGCTCCCCCGCCCCGGGCCGCCCGCGCCCCCGGGCCCGCCCTCGACGAGCTCCGCGTCCACGACCTCCGGCAGCGGAATCTGCCGGATCAGGACCTCCTGCCCGCTGTACACGTCGAACGCGCGCGTCTCCACCAGCTCGAACGCGTCGGACGGCGGCAGCGGAAGGCGATACCGGTCGGCGAGCACCCGGCCCGCATAGTCGTCCACGACGCCTCCCCAAAGCGCGCGATCCCTGCACCCACCACCCGACCGGCCGCGGCCACCGGCGACTTGGCGCCCGGCCACGGCTGCGTTCCGTCCCCGGTCCTTCACGATACGTGCCGAACGCACCGTGGCGCGCCCGTACCGCTCAGATCGTCGGACTCGATGAACGGCGGCCGTTCAGCACCCCGTTCGAGCGCCGCACACGCCGCCGTTCAGTGGTCCGTACCTTCCTGCTGCCGGAGCGCCGGCGGACCTCCTACGACGACGCCGGACCCGGCACGGACACCGCCACGACCGCCGGACGTCCGGAACCGGTGTGCCCGAGGCTGCCGTTGTCCGAGTCGCCCGAGTTCACGACGAGCGCGATGACCGTGCCGATGACGGCCAGCACCACCACGGCCACCACGGCGAGCAGCACACGCTTCTGCACCGGGGGCCGCATCCGCACCAGGGTCTCGGTGTACCCGCCGCCCACCGGCTCCGCCTCGGCGCGGGCCGCGGCCGCGGAACCGGACGGGGTCGCGTCGCGCAGCGGCCGGAAGGCGCTGCCCGAGGTCTCGCCGTCGGTGCCGGTCGCGGTCCGCTCCCGGGGCAGGGGCGCGGGCTTCCGCGGGGTCTTCTCCCGGGCGGGTCTGTCCGCCTTCGCGGGGCCGGCGAGGCCCTTGGGGACGGCGATGGCCTGAGTGGTGTCCGGGGCGGGCGTACGGGCGGGCCTGGCCGGCCGCTCGTCGGGGGCGTTGACCGCCTCCGTCAGCAGCGCCCGCGCGCCCGCCTCGTCCAGCCGCTTCTGCGGGTCCTTGGCGAGCAGCCCGTACATGACACCTTCGAGCGGGCCCGCGTTCTTCGGCGGGCCCAGCGGCTCGGTCATGACGGCGGTCAGGGTGGCGATGGCCGAGCCCTTGTCGTACGGCGGGGCGCCCTCGACGGCCGCGTAGAGCAGGCCGCCCAGCGACCACAGGTCGGCCGGCGGGCCCGGCTTCTGACCGCGCGCCCGCTCGGGGGATATGTACGAGGGGGCGCCGACGAGCATGCCGGTCGAGGTGACCGACGGGTCGCCCTCCACCTGGGCGATGCCGAAGTCGGTGAGGACGACGCGGCCGTCGTCGGCGATGAGCACGTTGGACGGCTTCACGTCGCGGTGCAGGATGCCCTGGAGGTGGGCCGCGCGCAGCACGTCGAGGACGGCGAGGCCGACCTCGGCGGCGCGCCGCCACTTCAGCGGGCCGTCCTCGCGGATGACGTCCGCGAGCGAACGGCCCTCGATGAGCTCCATGACGATCCAGGGGCGGTCGTCCTCGTGCACCACGTCGTAGACGGTGACGGCGCCCGCGCTGCGGATCCGGGCGATCGCCTTGGCCTCGCGGAGGGTACGGGTGATGAGGCGGCGCTTCTCGTCCTCGTCGATGTTGGCGGGAAAGCGCAGCTCCTTGACCGCGACGACACGCCCGAGCGTCTCGTCGGTGGCCCGCCAGACCGTTCCCATGCCGCCCCGCCCGAGCACGTCGCCGAGGCGGTAGCGCCCGGCGAGGAGGCGCCCGGTCGTACCCTGCGTCTGCTCCGCGTCCGACATGCGTCCCCTCTGGCATTCAGCTCTGCGACCAACCGACCCCGGCAGAGCGACCATTGTCTCTCATCCGCCGACCAGAGGAAGGCCAGGGTCCGCCGACCATGGATGATGAGCGCATGCCGACGCGCAGTGCCCTCTCGCGCCTCACGGCGGCCATGACCGCGCTGTGCTGCACCGTCACGGCCCTGACGACGGCGTGCGATGGCGACCCTGCCCGCTCTCCAGTACAGGACATGGTTGCACGAGGACCGGTTCCCGGCGCCGCCGAGCTGTCACAAGATGCTCACGGCGGCTCCCGGTTCACCACCGCCGGGGTGGCGGACCTCCGCACCGGGCGCCGCATCCGGCGCACGGACCGCTTCCGGGCCGGGAGCATCACCAAGACCGTGGTGGCCACCGTCGTCCTCCAGCTGGTGGCCGAGGGGCGGCTGCGGCTCGACGAACCGGTCGCCCGGCGCCTCCCGTCCCGGGAGGCCACCGCGCTGCGCCGCCGCGGCCTCACCCGGAACGTCACGGTCCGCCAACTCCTCACCCACACCGGCGGGCTGTTCTCCTACACCGACGACCGCTCCTTCTCCCGCTCGTTCCTCGGCGAGGGGTCCGCCGGGCACCGGTTCGAGCCCCACACGCCCGGCGCACTGGTACGGACCGCCCTCTCCCACCGCTCCTACGCGCCTCCCGGCGCGCGCTACCACTACTCCAACACCGACTACCTCCTGCTCGGCATGGTCATCCGTCAGGTGACCGGCCGGTCCTACGCCGCCGAGGCCCGGCGCCGCGTCCTCGGCCCCCTGCACCTCACCGGCACCAGCTTCCCCGGCACCCGGGTGACCCTCCCCGCCCCGCACGGCCGCGCCTACACGCCCTCCCCGCGCGGCCCCGTCGACGTCACCGACCTCAACCCGTCGGTGGCCGGCGCCGCGGGCGAGCTCGTCTCCACCCTCCCCGACCTCAACCGCTTCTTCGCCGCCCTGCTGGGCGGCGCCCTGCTCCCCCCGCCGGAACTGCGCGCCATGCGCGACACGTCCGCCTCCGGCGGGCGCTACGGCATGGGCCTGTTCCCGGTGCGGCTGCCCTGCGGGGCGGTGCTGTGGGGGCACAACGGGGAGATCAGCGGCTCGTACGTACGGGCCGTGGGGACGGCGGACGGGCGGCATGTGCTGACGTACCGGGCGAACACGGACACGGTTCCGGCGGAGGCCGAAGAGCGGCTGCTGAGCGCGGAGTTCTGCTGAGACCGGGCTGTACGGGGCCTACCCCAGCGGCTGGATCTCCGGCGCCCCCAGGCGCGCCGCGTCCGCCGTCCGGTCGTCGGGCTGCCGCTGCGACTCCCGCTCCGCCTCCACCCGCTTCTCGTAGTGCTCGACCTCCTTGCCGGCCTGCTCCGCGTCCCACCCCAGCACCGGCGCCATCAGCTCCGCCGCCTCGCGGGCGCTGCGCGTGCCGCGGTCGAAGGTCTCGATGGAGATCCGGGTGCGGCGGGTGAGGACGTCGTCCAGGTGCCGGGCGCCCTCGTGGGAGGCGGCGTAGACGACCTCGGCGCGCAGGTAGTCCTCGGCGCCGCCGAGGGGCCGGCCGAGCGACGGGTCGGCGGTCACCAGGTCGAGCACCTCGCCGACCAGCGAGCCGTACCGGTTGAGCAGGTGCTCCACCCGCGCCACGTGCAGCCCGGTGCGCTGCGCGAGCTGGGCGCGGCCGTTCCACAGCGCCCGGTAGCCCTCGGCGCCCACCAGCGGGACGTCCTCGGTGACGCACTCGGCGACCTTCTGGGCCAGCCCGTGCACCGCCTCGTCCACCGCGTCCTTGGCCATCACCCGGTAGGTCGTGTACTTGCCGCCCGCCACGACCACCAGGCCCGGCACCGGGTGGGCCACGGTGTGCTCGCGGGACAGCTTGCTCGTCGCGTCCGACTCCCCGGCCAGCAGCGGGCGCAGCCCGGCGTACACGCCCTGCACGTCGTCCCGGGTGAGCGGGACGGCGAGCACCGAGTTGACGTGCTCCAGCAGGTAGTCGATGTCGGCGCTGGAGGCGGCGGGGTGGGCCTTGTCGAGGTCCCAGTCGGTGTCCGTGGTGCCGATGATCCAGTGGCGTCCCCAGGGGATGACGAAGAGGACGCTCTTCTCGGTGCGCAGGATGAGCCCGGTGGTGGAGTGGATGCGGTCCTTGGGGACGACCAGGTGGATGCCCTTGGACGCCCGGACGTGGAACTGGCCGCGCTCGGCGATGAGCTGCTGGGTGTCGTCCGTCCACACGCCGGTCGCGTTGACGACCTGCCGGGCGCGCACCTCGAACTCGCCGCCCTGTTCCAGGTCGCGCACCCGCGCCCCGACGACCCGTTCGCCCTCCCGGAGGAAGCCGACCACGCGCGCCCGGTTGGCCACGTCGGCGCCGTACGCGGCGGCGGTGCGCACCAGGGTGGTGACGTAGCGGGCGTCGTCCATCTGGGCGTCGTAGTACTGGAGCGCGCCCACCAGAGCGTCCTTGCGCAGGCAGGGAGCCACCCGCAGGGCGTGCTTCCGGGTGAGGTGGCGGTGGACGGGCAGCCCGCGGCCGTGGCCGGACGAGAGCGACATGGCGTCGTAGAGCGCCACCCCGGAGCCCGCGTAGACCCGCTCCCAGCCGCGGTGCTGGAGCGGGTAGAGGAAGGGCACCGGTTTGACGAGGTGCGGGGCGAGCCGCTGGAGCAGCAGGCCGCGCTCCTTGAGCGCCTCGCGGACGAGGGCGAAGTCGAGCATCTCCAGGTACCGCAGACCGCCGTGGATGAGCTTGCTGGACCGGCTGGAGGTGCCCGCGGCCCAGTCCCTGGCCTCGACGAGCCCGGTCACCAGCCCTCGGGTGGCGGCGTCCAGCGCCGTGCCCGCGCCGACGACCCCGGCGCCGACCACCAGGACGTCCAGTTCCCGTTCCGCCATCCGGGCGAGCGCCTCGCCGCGCTCGGCCGGGCCGAGTGTCGCTGTCCTCACCACTGCCTCCCGCTGCCGCTTGCCCGTCGGGCGCCCTCAGGGGGCGCCTCCTCCGATGCTGCCCCAGATCCGGCCGCTCGGCTGTGCCGGATACCCCGGTGATTGCCGGGCACCCCTCGTCATGCCCCGTCACCCCCGGCCCATCCGTCGCAGCCATGACACGGATGGCGACGCCCGCCGCGACAATGCCCGGAATATGTCGTATATCCCCTTAACCTGATGTACATCATCCGGGGATCGGTCCAGCGTCCCCGCCCGCAGGACCCCACGGCTCCTCACCGGGAAGGACCGCTCGCACATGCCCGCAGATCTCGCCGTCATCGGCCTCGGCCACCTCGGCCTCCCGCTCGCCCGGGCCGCCACCGCCGCCTCGCTCGTGACCGTCGGCTACGACCCCGACCCGCACACCGTCGCCGAACTCCGCGCCGGCCGGCTGCCCGCCGAGGACGGCGGCACCCTCACCGCCGCCGAGCTCCGGCGGATGCTCTCCGCCGGCTTCCGCGCCACCACCGAGGACGCCGAACTGGGCAGGGTCCGTACGGCCGTCATCTGCGCCCCCACCCGGCTCGGCGAGAACCGCGCCCTGGACCTCGGCGCCGTGGAACAGGCCGCCCGCGCCCTCGCGGCCCGGCTCCGCCCGCACACCACCGTCCTCCTGGAGTCCGCCGTCCACCCGGGCGCCACCGAGGAGTTCCTGCGCCCCCTGCTCGAAACGGGCTCCGGACTGCGCGCCGGACGCGACTTCCACCTCGCCTACTGCCCCGGCCGCGCCGACCCCGGCAACCGGGACCGCGGCATCGACCGCGTCCCCAAGGTCGTCGGCGGCCTCACCCCCGCCTGCACCGAGGCCGCCGCCGCCTTCTACGGCCGCCTCTGCGAGAAGATCGTCCGCGCCCGCGGCCCCCGCGAGGCCGAGACCGTCCGCATGTGGGAGACCAACTACCGGCACATCAACATCGCCTTCGCCAACGAGATGGCCGTCTTCTGCCACGACATCGGCGTCGACCTCTGGGACGTCGTCCGCTGCGCCGAGACCAAGCCCTTCGGCTTCCAGGCCTTCCGCCCCGGCCCCGGCGTCGGCGGCCACGGCACCCCCGTCGACCCCAACTACCTCTCCTACCAAGGCCGTAGCCTCGGCTACCCCCTCCGCATGGTCGAACTCGCCCAGGAAGTCAACGGCCGCATGCCCCGCTACATCACCCAGCGCTGCGCCGCCCTCCTCAACGAACACGGCAAGTCCGCCCGCGGCGCCCGCGTCCTCCTCCTCGGCGTCGGCTACAAGGCCGACACCGCCGACCAGGAGGGCTCCCCCGCCCGCGAGATCGCCTCCCGGCTCATGGAGCTCGGCGCCCAGATCGGCTTCCACGATCCCTACGTGCCGCAGTGGCGCGTTCTGGGGCGGCCGGTGCCGCGGGTGGACTGCTTGTACGAGGCGGCTTCGACGGCGGACCTGACGGTGCTTCTTCAGCACCATCGGACGTATGACTTGCAGGGGTTGGCGGTGAAGGCGCAGCTGCTGCTGGACACGCGGGGGGCGAGCCCGGCGGGGGCGGCGCACAGGCTGTGAGCTTGCCCCGGGCCCACCCTTTCACCGTTTCTTGCGGGGCGAGCCCCCGCACCCCCGAGCGCACCTGCGGCGCGCTGTCCTCAATCGCCGGACGGGCTGGCTTAGCCCGTCCGGCGATTGAGGACAGCGCGCGCAGCGCGCTTCGCGGGGGTGTGGGGGCGCAGCCCCTGCAAGACACGGTGAAATGGGGGTGCCCCCTCTGGGGGAGGGACCGGGGCAAACCCCCCTACAACCGCCCACTCGCGGGCAACCGCGGCTGCGCATCCAGCAACGTCCGCAACTTCGCGAAGTCCTCGACACACCGCCCAGTCCCCACCGCCACACAATCCAGCGGCTCATCCGCAACAAGCACCGGAATATCCAGCTCCCGACTCAACCGCACATCCAACCCCCGCAACAACGCCCCACCCCCCGTAAGCACAATCCCCCGATCCATGATGTCCCCGGACAACTCCGGCGGCGTCTCGTCGAGCGTCTGCCGCACCGCCATCACGATCGCGTCCACCGGCTCGGTCAGCGCATGCCGGACCTCATCGGCGGTCAGCTCCAGCGTCTTGGGCAGACCACTGACCTGATCCCGCCCCCGGATGGTGAAACGATCGGGCGGCAGCAACCCCTGAGTCTCCTCAGGGTCCCCACCGGCACCACTCTCGGGGTGCTTCTCCAACTGCCGGGCCACGGAGGCGAGTCCGGCGGCGGTCCACTTCCCGGTGGGCGCCGCGGAGCCGATGCTCAGCTTGATCTCCTCGGCGGTGCGCTCACCGATGGCGAGGGCGTACTCCTTCTTCACATAGGAGATGATCGCCGCGTCCATGGCATCGCCGGCGGTCCGCACGGACCGGGCGGTGACGATGCCGCCCAGCGAGATCACCGCGACCTCCGTCGTACCGCCGCCGATGTCGACGACCATGCAGCCGGTCGGCTCGCTGACGGGCAGGCCCGCGCCGATGGCCGCCGCCATGGGCTCCTCGACGAGGTGCACGGCCCGCGCCCCGGCCTGGGAGGCGGCCTCGATGACGGCCCGGCGCTCGACGCCGGTGATGCCGGAGGGCACGCACACCACGACGCGCGGCCGGGAGAGCCGGCGGTTGCCGGTGACCTTCTTGATGAAGTGCCGGAGCATCCGCTCGGCCACCTCGAAGTCGGCTATGACGCCGTCGCGCATCGGGCGGATGGCCACGATGTTCGAGGGGGTCCGGCCGATGGTCTCCTTCGCCTCGGAACCCACCGACAGCACACTGCCGTCCTCGGCATTGACGGCGACGACCGAGGGCTCGTTGAGTACCACTCCTCTGCCCCGCACATACACCAGCGTGTTCGCGGTGCCGAGGTCGATGCCCATGTCCCTGCCGGTGAACGACTTGCTTTGCGCCATAAGTCGCAAGTATTCACCATGGCCGAACCTTTATGCGGAGCCGACGGCGGGGACCGGACACGGCGAAGGCCCGGCCGCCCACGGCGACCGGGCCCACGTCCGACGGAACGTCAGCGGTTGTCGTGCTGCGACGGCGCGACCGTCACCTCGACCCGCTGGAACTCCTTGAGCTCGCTGTAGCCCGTGGTCGCCATCGCCCGGCGCAGCGCGCCGAAGAAGTTCATCGACCCGTCAGGGGTGTTCGAGGGGCCGAGGAGGATCTCCTCGGTGGTGCCGACCGCGCCCAGGTTCATGCGCTTGCCGCGCGGCACGTCCTCGTGGACGGCCTCCATGCCCCAGTGGTGGCCGCGGCCCGGCGCGTCGGTGGCGCGGGCGAGCGGGGAGCCCATCATCACGGCGTCCGCGCCGCAGGCGATGGCCTTCGGCAGGTCGCCGGACCAGCCCACGCCGCCGTCGGCGATCACGTGCACGTAGCGGCCGCCGGACTCGTCCATGTAGTCCCGGCGGGCGGCGGCCACATCGGCGACCGCGGTCGCCATCGGGACCTGGATGCCCAGCACGTTACGGGTGGTGTGCGCGGCGCCGCCGCCAAAGCCGACGAGGACGCCGGCCGCGCCGGTGCGCATCAGGTGCAGGGCGGCGGTGTACGTGGCGCAGCCGCCGACGATCACCGGGACGTCGAGCTCGTAGATGAACTGCTTGAGGTTCAGCGGCTCGGCGGCGCCGGAGACGTGCTCGGCGGAGACGGTCGTGCCGCGGATGACGAAGATGTCCACGCCCGCGTCGACGACGGCCTTGGAGAACTGCGCGGTGCGCTGCGGGGAGAGCGCGGCGGCGGTCACGACACCGGAGTCGCGGACCTCCTTGATGCGCTGCCCGATCAGCTCCTCCTTGATCGGAGCGGCGTAGATCTCCTGCAGGCGCTTGGTCGCCGCGTGCTCGTCCAGCTCGGCGATCTCGGCGAGCAGCGGCTCCGGGTCCTCGTAGCGGGTCCAGAGGCCCTCGAGGTTGAGGACGCCGAGGCCGCCCAGCTCACCGATGCGGATGGCGGTCTCGGGCGAGACGACCGAGTCCATCGGCGCGGCCAGGAACGGCAGCTCGAAACGGTAGGCGTCGATCTGCCAGGCGATCGAGACCTCCTTCGGGTCACGGGTGCGCCGGCTGGGGACGACGGCGATGTCGTCGAACGCGTACGCCCGGCGCCCGCGCTTGCCGCGCCCGATCTCGATCTCAGTCACGTCTGTGGCCTTTCCTTCTACGTCTGCCGCACTCCAGTATCACCGACGCGGACACCTCGGCCCGTCCGGCGTCGAGGACAGCGCGGGGTGCGGGGGCGCGGCCCCCGCGAGAAACGGGAAGGGGCGGGGTGGGGAGCACCCCACCCCGCCCCCCACCGCCTCAGCGCCGGTTGTAGTTCGGCGCCTCGACCGTCATCTGGATGTCGTGCGGGTGGCTCTCCTTCAGACCCGCCGCCGTGATCCGCACGAACGTGCCCTTGTCCTTGAGCTCCTGCACATTGGCGGATCCCACATAGCCCATGGACGCCCGGAGACCACCGATCAGCTGGTGGGCCACCGACGCCAGCGGGCCGCGGTAGGGCACCTGGCCCTCGATGCCCTCGGGCACCAGCTTGTCCTCGGAGAGGACGTTGTCCTGGAAGTAGCGGTCCTTGGAGAAGGAGCGGGCCTGGCCGCGCGACTGCATCGCGCCGAGCGAGCCCATGCCCCGGTAGGACTTGAACTGCTTGCCGTTGATGAAGACCATCTCGCCCGGCGACTCCTCGCAGCCGGCGAGCAGCGAGCCGAGCATCACCGTGTCGGCACCGGCCGCGATCGCCTTGGCGATGTCGCCGGAGTACTGGAGGCCGCCGTCGCCGATCAGCGGGACGCCCGCCGCGTGGCACGCCCGCGCGGCCTCGTAGATCGCGGTGACCTGCGGGACGCCGATGCCGGCGACCACGCGGGTGGTGCAGATGGAGCCGGGGCCGACGCCGACCTTGACGCCGTCCACACCGGCGTCGATCAGCGCCTGGGCGCCGTCGCGGGTCGCGACGTTGCCGCCGACGACATCCACGTCGATGTTGGACTTCACCTTGGCGATCATGTCGAGGATGCCACGGCTGTGGCCGTGGGCGCTGTCCACGACGAGGAAGTCGGCACCGGCCTCGACCAGGGCCTGGGCCCGCTCGTACGCCTCGGCGCCGACGCCGACCGCGGCGCCGACGACCAGCCGGCCCTCGGCGTCCTTGGCGGCGTTGGGGTACTGCTCGGCCTTGACGAAGTCCTTGACCGTGATGAGGCCCTTGAGCACACCGGCGTCGTCGACCAGCGGCAGCTTCTCGATCTTGTGGCGGCGGAGCAGCTGCATGGCGTCCTCGCCGGAGATGCCCACCTTGCCGGTGACCAGCGGCATCGGCGTCATGACCTCGCGGACGGCACGGCTGCGGTCCAGCTCGAAGGCCATGTCGCGGTTGGTGACGATGCCGAGCAGCTTGCCGGCCGGGTCGGTGACCGGCACACCGCTGATCCGGAACCGGGCGCACAGCGCGTCCGCCTCGGCGAGCGTGGCGTCGGGGCGGACGGTGATCGGGTCGGACACCATGCCCGACTCGGAGCGCTTGACGAGGTCGACCTGGTTGGCCTGGTCCTCGACGGACAGGTTGCGGTGCAGCACGCCCGCACCGCCCTGGCGGGCCATGGCGATGGCCATCCGGGCCTCGGTGACCTTGTCCATGGCGGCGGACAGCAGCGGAATGTTCACCCGGACGTTGCGCGAGACGCGGGAGGAGGTGTCGACCGCGTTCGGCAGCACCTCGGACGCGCCCGGCAGCAGCAGGACGTCGTCATAGGTCAGACCGAGCATCGCGAACTTCGCGGGCATTCCGTCGGCGTGGTCAGTCATGACACCTTCCCAAATACAGAGTTCTCCCGGGGCCGTCACCACCGGCGGCTGCCGCCGCGGGCCCCGGAACCCCCTTGCCTCAGCGAGGACTCCCATGCTAACGGCCGTCGAAGGTGTCCCATTCCACGATCGGTGAGGATCGCATCACTTGGAGGTTCCCACGAGCCACCGGCCCCTTGGGAACGCCCGTCACTGCTCCGCGAGCGCCCGCAGTCTGCTGAGCGCCCGGTGCTGGGCGACCCGGACCGCGCCGGGCGACATGCCCAGCATCTGTCCGGTCTCCTCGGCGGTCAGCCCGACGGCGACCCGGAGCAGGACCAGCTCGCGCTGGTTCTCCGGGAGGTTGGCGAGGAGCTTCTTGGCCCACTCGGCGTCGCTGCTGAGCAGCGCCCGCTCCTCCGGCCCGAGGGAGTCGTCGGGCTGCTCCGGCATCTCGTCGGAGGGCACGGCCGTGCTCCCCGGGTGACGCATGGCGGCCCGCTGGAGGTCGGCGACCTTGTGCGCGGCGATGGCCACGACGAACGCCTCGAAGGGCCGCCCGGTGTCCCGGTAGCGGGGCAGGGCGCAGAGCACCGCGAGGCAGACCTCCTGCGCGAGGTCGTCCACGAAGTGCCGGGCGCCCCCCGGCAGCCGCGACAGCCGGGTGCGGCAGTAGCGCAGCGCCAACGGGTGCACCAGGGCGAGCAGGTCGTGGGTGGCGCGCCGGTCGCCCTCGACGGCGCGGGTGACGAGGGCGCCGATCTCGCCGGGCCCCGCCGCACCCGGCGTCACACCCGAGGGCGGGCCCGCGGGTGCGCCGACGGCCGGGGCCGCGGCGGGCACTTCGGCCGGGCCGGCGGCGGGACCCGTGGCAGGGTCCGCGGCAAGGAGCCGCCCCGGGGTCTCGTCGTCACGCATCGGTCCATGGTGCCTCGGCGTCCGACGATCCACGGCACCGCCTTCATAGTTGTGCGTCGAACCGTTACGCGTCGGTGTCCTCGCACTCACGTCTCGCGTCGCCCCCTTCCGGGTATACCCGCCCCGCGCCCACGACTCCACCGATAGCTTGAGCCCGTGCCGTCCGGCTCCGTGCCGGACGACAACAAGCTGTGCCTGCCCGTCATGAGGTCTCTTCTGGCCGAGCGAGAAGGGTCGGCCTCTGCCGGGGAGGAGTCACACCTCAAGGATGCGGCATCCGTCGGAGTTTCGGCGCCGGGCGTCGCGCTGCGGGGTCGCCGTGCGCGTCACCCGGCGCCGCCCCGGCCGTTGCGGGCGGCCCTGCCGATGACGTCCGGCGAGGGCCGGCACCGTCGACGGCACGGCCGGCGTCGCCGCGAACGGGGGCCGCACACCGCGACCGCGCAGCGCCACGCGCCCGCCGGCTGCTAGCGGACCAGGCCCCAGCGGAACCCGAGGGCCACGGCGTGCGCCCGGTCCGAGGCGCCCAGCTTCTTGAACAGCCGCCGCGCGTGGGTCTTCACGGTGTCCTCGGAGAGGAAGAGCTCGCGGCCGATCTCGGCGTTGGACCGGCCGTGGCTCATGCCCTCCAGCACCTGGATCTCCCGGGCGGTGAGGGTGGGCGCCGCGCCCATCTCGGCCGAGCGCAGCCTGCGGGGGGCGAGCCGCCAGGTCGGGTCGGCGAGCGCCTGGGTCACCGTCGCCCGCAGCTCGGCGCGCGACGCGTCCTTGTGCAGATAGCCGCGGGCCCCGGCGGCGACCGCGAGCGCGACCCCGTCCAGGTCCTCGGCGACCGTGAGCATGATGATGCGGGCCCCGGGGTCGGCGGACAGCAGCCGGCGCACGGTCTCGACGCCGCCCAGACCGGGCATGCGTACGTCCATCAGAATGAGGTCCGAACGATCGGCGCCCCAGCGGCGGAGGACTTCCTCGCCGTTGGCCGCCGTCGTCACGCGCTCGACGCCGGGCACGGTCGCCACCGCACGACGGAGCGCCTCTCGGGCAAGCGGGGAGTCGTCGCAGACGAGGACGGATGTCATGGCCGTCCTCCGCAGCTGATGCGCGTCACCTTGAGCCTCCAGGCTGGTACTGATCGTCACCTGCGCGATTGGCGAGACACCTGCGTGAGCAGACCGTCGCGGACCATCTCGGACACCTGCCCGACCGCTGCATTCGCCAACCGCCTCCGCACTCTCAACGACGGTCACCCGAAAGAGTTACGGGCTTGGTCGGCCATGTTCGGCACTCTACGTGAGGGCCCGAATACGGAGCAGGGCGCACAGGGGGCGCTCGTCAGATCGTTCGAGTAGTGCCCCATTTGCCCGCTTGGAGTCGTTTTTCTTCCCATTCGTCTGCAACTGTGGCTAGATTCGCAATGAGTCATATTTTCATCTGCTCATAGGGAAGCAGGACCAGCTCCACTCCGACCGTCGCATCGATTTCGCTTCGATTCGTTCCGAGGGGACTAGCAATGGCAGATTTCTCCCGGCTCCCCGGCCCCAACGCCGATCTGTGGGACTGGCAGCTGCTGGCCGCCTGCCGCGGCGTCGACAGCTCGCTGTTCTTCCACCCGGAGGGCGAGCGCGGCGCGGCCCGCAGCGCACGCGAGACCTCGGCGAAAGAGGTGTGCATGCGCTGCCCGGTGCGCGCGGAGTGCGCGGCGCACGCGCTGGCGGTCCGGGAGCCCTACGGCGTGTGGGGCGGACTCACCGAGGACGAGCGCGAGGAGCTCATGGGCCGGGCCCGGCACCGGCCGATCTCGGCCTCCAGCCCGAGCCCGATGAGCGCCTGAGCCCCGATCCGCGCCTGAGCACGGGCCGAAAAGCGATGCGGGGCCGTACCGCTCAGCGCCGTGCGGCCGCGGCCAGCCGGTCCAGCATCTCCGCGACGGCCGGCACCCGGGCCAGGTCCGGCAGGGTCAGGGCCACGACCTCCCGCTGCACCGCCGGCTCGACCGGTACGGTCCTGGCGCCCCGGTGCCGTACCGACTCGACGGCGAGCTCCGGCATCACGGCGACCCCAAGACCCGCTCCGACCAGGCCGAACACCGCCGGGTAGTCGTCGGTGGCGAAGTCGATCCGCGGGGTGAAGCCCGCGTTCTCGCACACCTCCACCAGGTGCCGGCGGCAGCGCGGACAGCCGGCGATCCACGGCTCGTCCGCGAACTCGTCGATGCCGATCTTCTCCGCCCCGGCCAGCGGGTGCCCCTCGGGGACCACGCCGACGAGCCGGTCGGTGAGCAGCGGCCGGACGACGAGGTCGTCCTTCCCCCACGCGCCGTCGGGGTCCGCCGCCGCCCCGCCGGCGGCCGGTCCCGAGCCGCGCACCTCGGGGTAGCGGAAGGCCAGCGCGATCTCGCAGTCGCCGGCGCGCAGCATCTCCACCGAGCGCGGCGGCTCGGCCTCGACGAGGGAGATCTGGATGCCGGGGTGGGCGGCCCGCATCCCGGCGAGGGCGGTGGGCACCAGGGTCGAGCTGCCGCTGGGGAAGGAGACGAGCCGGACCCGGCCGGCGCGCAGTCCGGCGATCGCGGCGATCTCCTCCTCGGCCGCGGTGAGCCCGGCGAGGATGCCGGCGGCGTGCCGGACGAGCGCCCGGCCGGCCTCGGTGAGCCGCATCTCCCGGCCCGCGCGGACGAGCAGCGGGGTGCCCGCGGACTGTTCCAGGGCCTTCATCTGCTGGCTGACGGCGGGCTGGGTGCAGCCCAGCTCACGGGCGGCGGCCGAGAACGAGCCGGTGGTGGCCACGGCGCGCAGCACTCTCAGATGACGGGCCTCGATCATAGAGAAAGCATAAGGCCCGCTTGGGGCGGAGCGGAAATACGACCGAGATGCTTTGAGCTGCGGTCCTCGGCGGGAAGAGCACGGGAAAAGCGGAATCCCTCCTTCCTTGGCCACCCGCCTACCCTCGTCCGATGCGCATCCTCTCCGTGAACGTCGGCCGGGACCGGACCGCCGCCGACCGGCCCGCCGAGGGCGGCACCTTCGCGGCCGGTCTCGCCACCGGCATCGACAAGCGCCCCGTGGCGGGTCCGGTGGCGGTGGCCGCGCCCGGGCCCAAGGGCGAGGCGGGCAGCGGCCTCGCCGGCGACACCATCGTGACGTTGAAGCACCACGGCGGGAACGACCAGGCGGTGTACGCCTTCGCCCGGGAGGACCTCGACCGCTGGGAGCGGGAGCTGGGCCGGGCGCTGCCCGCGGGCTCGTTCGGCGAGAACCTCACCACGTCCGGGCTGGACGTGAGCGATGCCCGGATCGGGGAGCGCTGGCGGATCGGCGACCGGCTGCTGCTGGAGGTCACCTCGCCGCGCGTCCCCTGCCGGACGTTCGCCGACTGGCTGGGCGAGGCGGGCTGGATCCGGCGGTTCACCCAGGACGCCGCCCCCGGCGCGTACCTTCGGGTGCTCGAACCGGGAGAGGTCCGTGCGGGTGATCCCGTCACCGTCGTCCACCGGCCCGGGCACGAGGTGAGCGTCTCCTTCGCCTTCCGCGCGCAGACCACCGAACGGCCGCTGCTGCCCCGCGTTCTGGCGGCCGGCGAGGGACTGCACCCCGAAGTCCGGCGCAGGGCCGAGCGGTACGCGGAGTCGCTGCGGCCCGCCGAGGACGTCCCGTCCTGACGGGAGCGAGCCGCGGCGCGGTTCCGCCGGACATTAACGTTCCGGTATGACGACTGCATTGATCACGGGAGCGACGGCCGGCATCGGCGCGGCCTTCGCGCGACGGCTGGCCGCCGAGGGTCACCACCTGGTGCTCGTGGCCCGCGACGAGAAGCGGCTGGACGAACAGGCCACCGAACTCCACGACCGGCACCGGGTGGAGGTGGAGGTGCTCCGGGCCGACCTGTCGACCGAGGAGGGCATCGCGGCCGTCGAGGCCCGGCTCTCCGACCGCAGGCACCCCGTCGATCTGCTGGTCAACAATGCCGGGTTCGGCAACAAGGACCGCTTCCTGGAGGTCACCGTCCAGGACGAGCTGACCATGCTCAAGGTGCACTGCGAGGCGGTGCTGCGGCTCACCATGGCGGCCGCCCGCGGGATGCGGGAGCGGCGGCGCGGCGGGGTGGTCAACGTCGCGTCCGTCGCCGCGTTCGTGCCGCGCGGCACCTACGGGGCGAGCAAGGCGTGGGTGGTGCAGTTCACCCAGGGCGCGGCGCGGGACCTGGCGGGCAGCGGGGTGCGGCTGATGGCGCTGTGCCCGGGGTTCGTCAGGACGGAGTTCCACGAGCGGGCCGGGATGGGGACGGACAACATCCCGGGGTGGATGTGGCTGGACGCGGACCGGCTCGTCGACGCGGCGCTGAAGGACCTGGCGCGGGGCAAGTCGCTGTCGGTGCCGGACCCCCGGTACAAGGCGCTGACCGGGTTGTCGAAGCTGGTGCCGCGGAGCGCGCTGTCCCGGGTGTCGTCCACGACGGGCCGCAAGTACGGCACCAACTGAGTACGGCATCAACTGACGCGCGTACGCCGGAGGCCCGGCATCCCCGCGGACGGGGATGCCGGGCCTCCGCGGCTTCGGGGTGAAGCCGTTGCTTCAGGATGAAGCTCAGTGCGCGTGGCCGTGGCCGTGGCCGGCCTCGGCGGGCTCCTCTTCCTTCTTCTCGACGACCAGGGTCTCGGTCGTGAGCAGCAGGGAGGCGATGGAGGCGGCGTTCTCCAGGGCGGAGCGGGTGACCTTGACCGGGTCGATGACGCCGGCCTTCACCAGGTCGCCGTACTCACCGGTGGCGGCGTTGAAGCCCTGGCCCTTGTCGAGCTCGGCGACCTTGGAGGTGATGACGTAGCCCTCCAGGCCGGCGTTCTCGGCGATCCAGCGCAGCGGCTCGACGGCGGCGCGGCGGACGACCGCGACACCGGTGGCCTCGTCGCCGGTCTTGCCCAGGTTGTCGTCCAGCACCTTGACGGCGTGGACCAGGGCGGAGCCACCGCCGGAGACGATGCCCTCCTCGACCGCGGCGCGGGTCGCGGAGATGGCGTCCTCCAGACGGTGCTTCTTCTCCTTGAGCTCGACCTCGGTGGCCGCGCCCACGCGGATGACGCACACGCCGCCGGCGAGCTTGGCGAGGCGCTCCTGGAGCTTCTCGCGGTCCCAGTCGGAGTCCGTGGACTCGATCTCGGCCTTGATCTGGGCCACGCGGCCGGCGACCTCGTCCGAGTTGCCGCCACCGTCGACGATGGTGGTGTCGTCCTTGGTGATGGTCACACGGCGGGCGGAGCCGAGCACGTCCAGGCCGACCTGGTCGAGCTTGAGGCCGACCTCCTCGGCGATGACGGTGGCACCGGTGAGGGTGGCCATGTCGCCCAGCATCGCCTTGCGGCGGTCGCCGAAGCCGGGGGCCTTGACGGCCACGGCGTTGAACGTGCCGCGGATCTTGTTGACGACGAGGGTGGAGAGCGCCTCGCCCTCGACGTCCTCGGCGATGATCAGCAGCGGCTTGGAGCCACCGGCCTGGATGATCTTCTCCAGCAGCGGGAGCAGGTCGGCGATGGCCGCGATCTTGCCCTGGTGGATCAGGATGTACGGGTCGTCGAGGACGGCCTCCATACGCTCCTGGTCGGTGACCATGTAGGGCGAGAGGTAGCCCTTGTCGAAGGCCATGCCCTCGGTGAAGTCGAGCTCCAGGCCGAAGGTGTTGGACTCCTCGACGGTGATGACACCGTCCTTGCCGACCTTGTCCATGGCCTCGGCGATGAGCTCGCCGACCTGCTTGTCCTGGGCGGACAGCGCGGCCACGGCGGCGATGTCGGCCTTGGAGTCGATCGGGCGGGAGGTCGCGAGCAGCTCGTCGGAGACGGCCTTGACCGCGGCGTCGATGCCCTTCTTCAGGGCGGCCGGGGAGGCACCGGCGGCGACGTTGCGCAGACCCTCGCGGACCAGCGCCTGGGCCAGGACGGTCGCGGTGGTGGTGCCGTCACCCGCGATGTCGTTGGTCTTGGTCGCCACCTCCTTGACGAGCTGGGCGCCCAGGTTCTCGTACGCGTCCTCCAGCTCGACCTCGCGCGCGATGGTGACGCCGTCGTTGGTGATGGTGGGGGCGCCGAACTTCTTGTCGATGACGACGTTGCGGCCCTTGGGGCCGATCGTCACCTTGACCGTGTCGGCAAGCTTGTTGACGCCGCGCTCAAGGGCGCGACGGGCGTCCTCGTCGAACTTCAGGGTCTTCGCCATGGGTTACGTATCCTTCGCCGTGTCTCTCGAACGAACTGCGCCCCCGGCGCCCGGTTGTTGGACGCGGGAACCAGGGGCACAGAACAGAAAGCCTCGAAAATTCGAAAGCTTCGGGGTGAATTACTTCTCGATGATCGCGAGGACGTCGCGAGCCGAGAGGACGAGGTACTCGTCGCCGTTGTACTTCACCTCGGTGCCGCCGTACTTGCTGTAGAGCACGACGTCGCCGACCTTGACGTCGAGCGGCAGGCGCTCGCCGTTCTCGAAGCGGCCCGGGCCCACGGCGAGGACGGAGCCCTCCTGGGGCTTCTCCTTCGCGGTGTCCGGGATGACCAGGCCAGAGGCCGTGGTCTGCTCGGCGTCGAGCGGCTGGACCACAATGCGGTCCTCGAGCGGCTTGATGGCAACCTTGGAGCTGGCGGTCGTCACGATCCGACCTCCCCCTTCGGAGATCTCACGGGGTCAATTGTCTGAGGTGGCGACCAGGTGGATCCGTCGTCGCGGGTGCCGGACCTGCCCGTCGCTGCGTTTGGCACTCCCGACTGGAGAGTGCCAACGGAGCCGAGACTATGACGCGCTTAGCACTCGGTCAAGCGGAGTGCCAATCTGCCGACGCGCGCCGGGTGCCACCGGGCGCGTCGCACCCCCGGTGGGAGCCCTCGCGGGAGCCCGGTGGGAGCCGGTCAGACGTAGTCCTCCAGCCGCGCCACGGTGTACCCCTGGCGCTGGATGCTGCGCACCATGTTGGTGACCATCCGCGTCATGGTGGTCCCCTTGAGCTCGGCCGGGCCGCGGAAGTGCGCGAGGACGATGTCGCCGGGACGAAGCTTCCCCGCTTCGGCGTACCTCATGTCATTGATCTGCATCGTGGCCTGCCACAGCACGACGGCCTTCACCCCGCAGGAGCCGGCCGCCGCCAGGGTGGCGTCGTTGTAGTTGCCGTACGGCGGACGGAACAGCTCCGGCCGCTTGCCGAACCGCTTCCTCAGCGTCTCCTGCTGCCCGCAGATCTCCCGCTTCTGCGCCTCGGCGGAGAGGGTGCGCAGATTGGGGTGGGTGAGCGTGTGGTTGTGCACGCCGTTGCCGAGGGCGCTCAACCGCTCGAAGTAGCCGTAGCCGCGCCCGGCGCGCGCGGCGCTGTCCGTCAGGAACATGCTGAACGGCAGCTTGAGGTCCTTGGCCATCCTCAGGAACGCCGGGTCCTTCTCGGCGCCGTCGTCGAAGGTCAGGAAGACGACCTTGTCCTTGGTCGGCACCCGGCGGATGATCCGCGGCACCCCGCCCTTGTGGTCCCGCGTGAGCCGTGCGGCGGGCGGGGCCGGAGGTGCGGCGAGCGGCTTGTCGAGCCCCCAGCGGCGGTACGCGGTGGCGTCGGCGGTGGGCGTGGGGGTGCCGGGACGGGAGGGCGCGGCGCTCCCGCTCTTACCGGTGGCGCTCTCCGGCCGGCCGGATCCGTCCTTTCCGTCCGGTCCGGACGAGCATCCGGAGAGCAGGAGGGCGACGGCGCAGAGCGGGGCGAGGGCGAGGCGGGCGCGGGTTCGGCCGGTTCCAGACGGGGTCACGCGAACGATTCTTGTTCATTCGTTCGAGTGGCCCGGAGGGGGAGAGCGGAGGGACGGGCGCGCGGTGCACGAGAATGGGAACGTGCCCGCCCCGAACGCCCAGTCCACCGCCGACGGCCCCACCGCCGCCGTCGACAGCTTCGCCGCCCTCCTCACCGACGAGGGCCGCCGGCTCCTGGAGGAGCTGCGCGACCACGACCCGGCGCGGGAGCTGGCCGTCGCGACCCGGCTGCGGCGCGACCACCCCGCCGAGCTGGTCTCCGCCGCCCTCGGCCAGGCGCGGCTGCGGCAGCGCGCGGCGGCGAAGTTCGGTACCGAGGACGCGTACCGCATGTACTTCACGCCCAACGGCGTCGAACAGGCCACCCGCGCCTCCGTCGCCACCCACCGCGCCCGCCGCTTCGCGGACCTCGGCGTGCGCCGCCTGGCCGACCTCTGCTGCGGCATCGGCGGCGACGCCATCGCCCTGGCCCGGGCCGGCGTCTCCGTCCTCGCCGTGGACCGTGACCCGCTGACCTGCGCGGTGGCCGAGGCCAACGCGGCGGCCCTGGGCCTGTCGGACCTGATCGAGGTGCGCCGCGCGGATGTGACCGAGGTCGACACCTCCGGGTACGACGCGGTCTTCGTCGACCCGGCGCGGCGATCGGGCCGCGGCCGGATCTTCGACCCCGAGGCGTACTCCCCGCCCCTCTCCTGGGCCACCGAGGCGGCCCGCACGGCCCCGCACGCGGCCCTGAAGATCGCTCCGGGCGTCCCGCACGAGGCGATCCCCGAGGACGCCGAGGCGGAGTGGATCTCGGACGGCGGTGATGTGAAGGAGGCCGTCCTCTGGTTCGGCACCACCCCGGGCGCCCGCCGCGCGACCCTCCTCCCGTCCGGCGCCGCCCTGACCGGCACCGGCCTCCCCGACCCCGCGGTCCGCCCCGTGGGCCGCTACCTCTACGAACCGGACGGCGCGATGATCCGCGCCCACCTCGTCGCCGACGTCGCCGACGCCCTCTCCGGCGGCCTGATCGACCCGACGATCGCCTACATCACCTCCGACGAGCTCCGGCCCACCCCGTACGCCTCCGCCTACGAGATCACCGACGTCCTCCCCTTCAACCTCAAGAAGCTCAAGGCCCTCGTCCGTGAACGCCGCATCGGCGTGGCCGTCATCAAGAAGCGGGGCTCGGCGGTGGAGCCGGAGGAACTGCGCAAGAAGCTCAAACTCGAAGGTGTGAACTCTTGTGTGATCGTCCTTACGCGGGTGGCGGGCGCCCCGATGATGCTGCTGGGGCATCCGGTCCAGGCGTAGCCTGGCATGAGCGACAAGGGAGGACAGCGATGACCGCCGATCCCATCACCGAGCCGGTGAACACGCCGCAGGAGCAGGACCCCATCGACATGTTGGCCGCGTTGGACGAGGCCGCGGGCCACGTTCTGCGCGCCGAGTTCATCGAGGGGACGGCAACCTTGGTTCCGCCTAGTGATCGCCAGCACAATTTCGGTGCTTTCCTCCTGGCGATGCAGCTGCACTCCGCCGGGCTGACCTTGGCCGGCATCGGGGACGGTTACACCACCCGCCTCAAGGAGGACGGACTGCGCGATCTGATCATCCCCGATTTCGCCGTTCTGAGCCGTAAGCCGACCGACACCGACGAGGAGTACCGGAAGGATCACAGGGGCTGGTACTCCATCGATCTGGTCACCCTCGCCGGAGAGATCACGTCCAGCAATCACGAGTCGGACACCGGCCCCAAGTACCGCAGCTACGCGGCAGTGGGCGTCCCCGTCTACG
The DNA here is from genome assembly GCF_013055795.1 of Streptomyces sp. I05A-00742. Taxonomy (GTDB): domain Bacteria; phylum Actinomycetota; class Actinomycetes; order Streptomycetales; family Streptomycetaceae; genus Streptomyces. The sequence goes on along the minus strand of NZ_JABETO010000031.1, from coordinate 54,612 downwards.
TGCTGATCCACCGTCTGCGGCGGAAGGCGTTCGCCTTCTCGGACCCCGTTCAGGACGAAAACCCGGTCAAGTCCCGCTACGCCACCAAGGTCGAGGTGGACCTCGGCATGAGGCTCCCCCTTCCCGACCCCTATCCCGTGCTGGATACCTCCGCCCTGCGCCCCTGACGCCACGCCGGAGAGCTCACCCGAGCTCCGTGAGCTCCTCCGCGTAGAACGTCGTCAACGGCTGGGGCCCCACGTACTGCTGGCAGTTGCAGCGCTCCCGCTCGTACGCGACCGGCTTCTTGTCCGCGTCCCAGGCGACGGCGGACTCGACCGACTCATGGCATTTGCCCTGCTTGTCGTGTTTCGCCAGGTGATGCCCACAGCCGCACACAGGCGTCGGCGGCTTGTCGGCCGCCTCCAGCTCCGCGCGCTGCTTGTGCTTGGCCTCCATCAGTTCGAGCTTGCGCTCGTGCCGCGTGCGCAGCCCCGCTCGCACATTCCCGCCGACCGCGCCCACGACGCCCGCCAGCGGACCGCCGAAGATCACTGCCCACCAGATCCATCCCATGGTGGCCCCCTCCCGTACTTCCCGTCGTGCGGACGGGAACGTTCCTCCGCCCGGGACCCAGGATAAATCGGGACGACATCCGGTCCGTCCCCCCTCCACACTGGGCCCCACGGGGGCCCGGCCGGGCCCCGACCGGAGAGAGAGGAGGCACCACGGAGATGACCCCCCGCCCGTCCCGCCCCGTGGACCACGAACTCGTCGAGGCGGCCGCCCACGTCGCCCGGACCCACACCTTCGGCGAGGACCACACCATGGCCGCCGCGGCCCGCACGGACGACGGCCGTGTCGTCACGGGCCTGAACGTCTACCACTTCACCGGCGGCCCGTGCGCCGAACTGGTCGTCATGGGCGCCGCGGCGGCGCAGGGGGCCCGCTCCCTGACGGCGATCGTCGCCGTGGGCGACCGCGGCCGCGGCGTCGTCCCCCCGTGCGGCCGCTGCCGCCAGGTGCTCCTCGACTACTACCCCGGCATCGACGTGATCGTCGGCGGCGGCGACGAACTGCGCGCCGTCCCGGTCACGGACCTCCTCCCCGAGAGCTACGTCCACGCGGACCACCAGGACGATCCGGCGGGGCCGGGGCCGGCCTGACCGGCACGGCTCCCCCTTGGGGTCAACACCTTCCCTTGAAAGCCCCGTTGATGGGCAACGGACCGCTGTCTAGAGTCGTTCCGCTCGCCCGGTACAGCAGAGTTTCCTGCGTCCGTAGGGGGTTTCAGGGATGGGTGTCGTCCTGCCCGACAAGCTGGCCTTCGTCCTCGACCTGATCGGCGTCAGCTGGCCGAACGTCGACGAGGACGACTACCGCGACATGGCCAGGTCCTTACGCGGCTTCGCCGACGACGTGGACACCGGCCGCGGCAACGCCCAAGTGGCGCTCAACCGGCTTCTGTCGACCAACCGCGGTCAGATGACCGAGGCGATCGACGCCCACGTCCGCAAGCTCAACGGCAAGCACCTGCACAACCTCGCCGAGGGCGGCCGGCTGCTGGCCGGAGGACTGGACGCGGCGGCGGTGGTCGTGGCCGGCGCCAAGGGCGCGGCCGTCGTGCAACTGGGCATCCTGGCGGCCGAGGTGGCCGCGGCGCAGGCGGCGGCGCCGTTCACGCTCGGCCTCTCCGAGCTGGGCGCGGTCGCCGGGGTGGCCACCACGCGCACGGTGGTGAAGCGCCTGCTGAAGGAAGCCGCGGAGGCCGCCGCGCAGGAAGTGCTGTCCGTGGTCACGGGACCGGTGTTCGCGTCCCTGGACGCGATGGCCACGGACCTCGTCGTCCAGGTGGTCTCCGACGGCCTCGGCGCGCAGAACGGCGTGGACCTGGAGCAGACCGCCCAGGCGGGCCGGCAGCACCTGCGCCCGGCGAGCGCCCAGGGGGCCGGCGGAGCCGACGGCAGGGGGCTCGTCCTGGCGGGCGCGGGCGGCGGGGGTGGCGGCGGGAACGGTGACCTGGTCTTCGACGAGCACGAGCACAACACCTTCACCGGCAGCGTCCACGACCACTCCCGTCACCTCGGCGAGAAGGGCGGCCGGCACCTCGGCACGACCCGCCACCACTTCAACCGGACACGGGGCGGCGGCTCCCTCGCCAGGGCCATCGAGGAGGCCGTCGAGAAGGCGATGCGGTCCCTCGGGACGGCGCACGGCGAGCTCAAAAAGCACCTGGACGACGTCGGGAAGGGGCTGGCCGAAGCGGGCAGGGCCCAGAAGAAGCAGGACCGGCACATCCGCGACACCTTCCGCCGCGGCGGCGACCGGCCGGCCGTCGCGCCGGCCCGCGACGGCGGCCGGTCCGGCACCCGGCCCACCGGTGCCGCCCGCGCCCACACGGCGGAGCACCCGCGTCACCACTCACGCCCGGAGACGGCCCGCCGCGTCGACGGCGACCCCGTGGACATGGCGACGGGTCGCATGGTGCTCGGCCAGACCGACGTCTCCTTACCCGGCTCGCCGCCCCTCCTCTTCCGGCGCAGGACGGAGTCCGGCTACCGGGCGGGCCGGTGGTTCGGCCCCTCCTGGGCGAGCACGGCGGACCAGCGCCTGGAGATCGACGCCGCGGGCATCGTCCTCGTCCTCGACGACGGCATGCTGCTCGACTACCCCCGTCCCGGTCCGGGCGGCCGCTCGCTGCCCGTCGAAGGACCCCGGTGGCCGCTGGAGGAACGGCGGGACGGGGACGAGTACGTCGTCTCCGACCCGCGCACCGGCCGCACCTGGCACTTCACCCGCTTCGGCGCCGGTCTCGCCCTGCTCCGCCGCCTCTCGGACCGCAACGGCAACGGCATCACCTTCGACCACTCGGCGGACGGCACCCCCACCGCCATCACCCATGACGGCGGCTACCGCGTCCGCGTCTCCGTTCACGGCGGCCGCATCACGGCCCTGCACCTGGGCGACGTGGAACTCGTCCGCTACGACTACACCGACGGTGACCTCACCGGGATCGTCAACTCGTCCGGACTGCCGCTCCGTCACACCTACGACGACCGCGGCCGCGTCACCTCGTGGACCGACCGCAACGGCCACCGCTACGCGTTCGCCTACGACGCCCACGACCGCTGCGTCCACCAGGCGGGCGCCGAGGGGCACATGGAGTTCACGTTCGCCTACGGGGACCCCGATCCCGGCACGGGGCTGCGTCTCACGACGGCCACCAACCCCCTCGGCGCGACCACGCGCTACCTGGTCGACGGCGCGTTCCGGGTCGTCGAGGAGACCGGCCCCACGGGGAGCGTGACCCGTTCGGCGTGGGACCGCCACGACCGTCTCCTGTCCCGGACGGATCCGCTGGGCCGGACGACCTCCTTCCGTTACGACACGGCCGGCGACCTCGTCGGGGCCGCCCGCCCGGACGGGAGCGAACTGACCGCGCGGTACGGGGCGCCCGGGCTGCCGGAGACGGTCACCCAGCCGGACGGCACGGTTTGGCGGCAGGAGTACGACGCGCACGGCAACCTCGTCCGGCTCACCGACCCCACGGGAGCCATGACCTCGTACGCGTACGACGCGGCGGGCCACCTCACGTCCGTCACCGATCCCCTCGGCCACACCACCCGCGTCCGGTGCGACGCCGCCGGCCTGCCGACGGAGATCACCGACCCGCTGGGGGCCGTCACCCGGTACACGCGCGACGCCTTCGGCCGCGTCACCGCCGTCACCGATCCGCTCGGCGCGACGACCCGCCTCGCCTGGACCGTCGAGGGCCGCCTCGCCTCCCGCACCGCGCCGGACGGCGCGCGGGAGGGCTGGGAGTACGACGGCGAGGGCAACTGCGTCGCCCACACCGACCCGCTCGGCGGGGTGACGCGGTGGACGTACACCCCCTTCGACCGCCCGGCGAGCCGCACCGACCCCGACGGCACGCGCCACGAACTCACCTGGGACACCGCCCTCCGTCTGCGCCGGGTCACCAACCCGCAGGGCCTGACCTGGACGTACGACCACGACGCGGCCGGCCGCCTCGTCGCGGAGACGGACTTCGACGGACGCACGCTCGGCTACGCGTACGACGCGGCCGGCCGGCTCGTCTCCCGCACCAACGGCCTCGGCGAGCACATCACCTACACCCACGACCTGCTCGGCCGGACCGTCGCCCAGGACGCCGCGGGCCGGGTCACCGTCTACACCTACGACGCGGCGGACCGGCTGCTGACGGCCGCGGGCCCGGACGCGACCGTGACGTTCGAGCGCGACGCGGTGGGACGCACGCTCGGCGAGACGGTGAACGGCCGCACCCTCCGGTCGGCGTACGACCCGGCGGGCCGGCGGACGGACAGGACGACGCCGGCCGGCGCGGTGAGCAGCTGGTCGTACGACGCGGCGGGCCGCCCGGCGTCCCTGACCGCCTCCGGGCACACCCTCGCCCTCGACCACGACGCGGCCGGCCGCGAGACCGCCCGCCGCTTCGGCGCCGACGTCACCCTCGCCCACGCCTGGGACCCGGCCGGCCGCCTGCTCGCCCAGACCCTCACCGCCGCCGCCCCGGAGCCCGCCACACTCCTGCACCGCGCCTACGCCTACCGCCCCGACGGCCACCTCACCGGCATCACGGACACCCCCGGCGGCCCGCGCACCTTCGACCTGGACACGGCCGGCCGCGTCACCGCCGTCCACGCCGCCGGCCGGGGCGAGCGGTACGCGTACGACGCGGCGGGAAACCAGACCGAGGCCCACTGGCCCGACGACCACCCCGGCGCGGAGGCCCGCGGCCCCCGCACGTACACCGGCACCCGCGTCCGCCGCGCCGGCTCCGTCACCTACGAGCACGACGCCGCCGGCCGCGTCGTCGTCCGCCGCAGGAAGCGGCTCTCCCGGGGCCCGGACGTCTGGCGCTACGCATGGGACGCCGAGGACCGCCTGACCGGGGTGACCACCCCCGACGGCACCCGGTGGCGCTACCTCTACGACCCCCTGGGCCGCCGCACCGCCAAACAACGCCTCACCCCGTCCGGCGAGGTCGCCGAGGAAACCACCTTCACCTGGGACGGCCCCACCCTCGCCGAGCAGACCACCCACTCCCCCGCCCTGCCCCACCCCGTCACCCTCACCTGGGACCACAAGGGCCTCCACCCCCTCACCCAGACCGAACGCCTCTCCCCCGCCACCCCCCAGTCCGAAATCGACCACCGCTTCTTCGCCGTCGTCACCGACCTCATCGGCACCCCCACCGAACTCGTCGACGAATCCGGCACCACGGCCTGGCACACCCGCTCCACCCTCTGGGGAACCACTACCTGGGCGACCGACAGCACCGCCTACACCCCTCTCCGCTTCCCGGGCCAGTACTTCGACCCGGAGTCTGGGCTGCACTACAACGTCCACCGGCATTACGACCCGGAGACGGCGCGGTATGTGTCGCCGGATCCGCTGGGGCTGGCACCGGGGCCGAATCCGGTGGCGTATGTCCCCAATCCCCTTGACGGCGCAGACCCTTGGGGCCTGTCTCCCTGTGAACGCGCGGGAGCCGAGCGCAGCGCTCCGGACTTCGTCACCGGTTCGTCCGGCACAACTCAGGACGTCAGGACACTTGGACGACGAGATCACGAGCTGGTGTTAAGTGGCCATGGAGGCATCAACGCCGGCGACGGAACCCCTGTCACCGTTCCAGAAGGGACGGCTGTGGCCATGTACGGCCGGCATGGGGATTCCATTTCGGACGCGCTGGGCAACGACATCGAGCTCGGCAAAGCCCGGCCCCTGGAGGTATACAGGCCTGGGGAACGCCTGCCCGACTACTCTCTCTTCCCACCGACGGGGCTCACGATCGAAGGCAGCCCGCGGACCCTGACGGTCACCCAGGAGACCTATCTCTCGGAGCTGCTCAGACCGAACATGGGACGTGTGCACTGGGCAGCATGCAGAAGCGTGGTCTAGGAGAAACGTGACTTACTACGAAGACCGCTCACCGTACGTGTACCTGCCCGGGACTGTGCCGGACGTCGTCACGGCGCTCAACATCGGTTGGCTCGACACGGGAAGGGAGTTCCCACGGGGAACGCCTCCGGAAGGCTTCGTCGAAGCCCTGAGCCGCCTGTGCCTACAGGCTCCGCACGCGAGGACACGGGGCTGGCACGCCTGCGCGCTCCCCCATGATGCGCCGGGCACCAGCTCACCCGTGACGGTCGTGGCCGGGGAGCAGACACTGCTGCTCGGCACCGCGGAGCTGAGGGTGGTGTCCGCCGACGGCACCTGGTTCATCGCTCCCGACCTTGTCCTCCACTACGTGACGGACCACGGCTACCTCCCCCCCGACGACTTCGTCGAGGCAGTGCTCAGCGGGAGGGACGCGCCGCACGATACGGCCTAGCCGGCGGCCTGCGTACCGGAGGAGCGGGCCCCTTTCCTCTGCCGTGAGCGGGAAGGGAACCCGCCGCAGGCGGGCTACACGTCGTACAGGTTCTGCTTGCTCAGCTCGTGCACATGGTCGTGGTCGTGGCCATGCCCATGATCGTGCGAGTGGGAATGCCCATGGCCATGCCCCGGCACATGCGTCTCCGTCACCGGAAGTGACGAGTCCGCCGGCAGGTCCCACGACGACGCGGAGCGCCCGCGGGCGACCATTTCGGCGCCGAGGGCGGCGACCATGGCGCCGTTGTCGGTGCAGAGCTTGGGGCGGGGGACGCGGAGGGTGATGCCGGCGTCCTCGCAGCGGCGTTCGGCCATGGCGCGGAGGCGGGTGTTGGCGGCGACGCCGCCGCCGATCATCAGGTGGTCGACGCCGTGGTCCTTGCAGGCGCGGACGGCCTTGCGGGTGAGGACGTCGACGACCGCCTCCTGGAAGGAGGCCGCGACGTCCGCCACCGGCACCGTCTCGCCGGCCGCCCGCTTGGCCTCGATCCAGCGGGCGACCGCTGTCTTGAGGCCGGAGAAGGAGAAGTCGTAGAGGGGGTCGCGGGGACCGGTGAGGCCGCGGGGGAACTTTATGGCGGTGGGGTCGCCCTCGCGGGCGTAGCGGTCGATGACCGGGCCGCCGGGGAAGCCGAGGTGCAGGACGCGCGCGACCTTGTCGAACGCCTCGCCCGCCGCGTCGTCGATGGTCGAGCCCAGGGGGCGGACGTCGGAGGTGATGTCGGGGGCGAGGAGCAGGGAGGAGTGGCCGCCGGAGACCAGGAGGGCCATGGTCGGCTCGGGCAGGGCGCCGTGTTCGAGCTGGTCGACGCAGATGTGGGAGGCGAGGTGGTTGACGCCGTACAGCGGCTTGCCCAGCGCGTACGCGTACGCCTTGGCCGCCGAGACGCCGACCAGGAGGGCGCCCGCGAGGCCCGGTCCTGCCGTGACCGCGATGCCGTCGAGGTCCTTGGCGCTGACGCCGGCCTCCTTCAGGGCCCGTTGGATGGTCGGGACCATGGCCTCCAGGTGGGCCCTGGAGGCGACCTCGGGGACGACGCCGCCGAAGCGCGCGTGCTCGTCCACGCTGGAGGCGACCGCGTCGGCGAGCAGGGTGTGGCCCCGGACGACACCGACGCCCGTCTCGTCGCACGAGGTCTCGATGCCGAGGACGAGGGGTTCGTCAGCCAGCGGAGCCATGAGCCATTCCTTGCACAGTGTTGATCGGATCGGGGAGGCGCATCACCAGGGCGTCCACATTGCCCGGCTGGTAGTAGCCGCGCCGGATGCCGACGGGCTCGAAGCCGAAGCGCTCGTACAGGCGCTGGGCGCGGGTGTTGTCGACGCGGACCTCCAGCAGCACCTCGCGGCACTCGAAGGCGGTGGCGGCGGCGAGGAGTTCGCCGAGGAGCCGGGAGCCGAGGCCGGTGCTCCAGTGGTCGAAGGCGACGGCGATCGTCTGGACGTCACCGGTGCCGTCGACGGCGGCGAGGCCGGCGTAGCCGACGACGCGGTCGGTGTCGTCCTGGGCGACGAGGTAGCGCCGGTTGGCGTTCGCGCCCCGCGCGTGCGCCAGCTCCGACCAGAACAGCCCCTTGGACCAGGCGTCCTGCGGGAAGAGCGCGCGCTCCAGCTCCAGCACGGCCGGGATGTCCCACCAGCGCATCTCGCGGATGCGCGTCTTCCCGGCGCTGGGCTCGGGAGGCCCGGAAGGCTCAGGAGGCTCGAGAGCGCTCACTTGGGTGTGACCACCTTGTAGTTGGCCGGGACCTGGGCGTCCGGACGGCGCAGGTACAGCGGCTGGACGGGCAGGAACCCCGCGTCGGGACCGTCCGTGCGGAGCTTCTCCGCGGCGAGGGAGGCCAGCGCCGCCGCGGACTGGTGCTGCGGCAGGTCGGCCCGTACGTCCGTGAAGGCGTCGGCGTACTGGACGGCGCCCGCACCCACGGCCGTCAGCCCGGCGAGCGGCTCGGTCAGCTCGGCGGGCCGGTCGACGGCCGGCTCGGTGACGCGCGTCCGGGCGTCGGCGTAGCGCGCCCAGTAGACCTCCTTGCGGCGGGCGTCCGTGGCCACCACGAACTCGCCGGTCAGTCCGGCCCGCCCGGCGGCGTAGGCGATGCCGTCCAGCGTGCACAGGCCGTGCACGGGGACGGAGAGCGCGGCGCCGAAGGTCAGGGCCGTGACGATGCCGACGCGCAGGCCGGTGTACGGGCCGGGGCCGACGCCGACGACGATGCCGGTCAGCTCGTCCGGCGTACGGCCCGCCGCGCCGAGCACCCGGTCCACGGCCGGCAGCAGGAGCTCCCCGTGCCGGCGCGCGTCCACCTGGCTGGACTCGGCGACGACGGAGTCCCCGTCGTGGAGGGCTACGGTGACGGCGGGCGTGGCGGTATCAAGAGCGAGCAGCAGCACAGTGCCAAGCCTACGGCGCGCCGCGGTGCCGCCGGTGCCCGCACGGTCCCGGCACGGGGCCCTCGGGGGGCGCGGCGGTAGTGCGCCCGGGTGCTACGGTCGGGGCGGATGACCGTACGCCGCATGGCCGTACGGGGGACGAAAGGGTGCGCAGGGTGGCACGCAGCAGCTCCGGGGTGTTCGTGACCGGGCTCACCGCGGCGGCACTGGCCGTGGTGGGTTACCTCGCCTACGAGGCGTCGGCCGCGCCCCACCGCGTGCACCGCTCGTCCGCCTCCGCCTCCGCGACGCCCGGGGACGCCAAGGGCTCCGGCAAGGACGACAAGGGCAAGGGCGGTCAGCGGAAGGACGCTCCCCCGGCGGTTCCGGACGGCTCGGGCACGGGCAAGCGGGTCGTCTACTCGGTGGGCCAGAAGCGCGTGTGGCTGGTGCCCGCGGACGCCAAGGGCGTCCGTTCTTTCGAGGTCACGCCCAGCACGGTGAACCCGCAGCCGGGGACGTACGCGGTGACCTCGCGCGATCTCAACGGCCCGGGATCGGACGGCGTGCGTCTGGAGCACATCGTGCGTTTCCTCAGGGACGCGAACGGCGTCGTCTTCGGCTTCAGCGCTGCCGTGGACGGTTCTCCCCCGCAGCCGGACCCGACGAAGAAGACGGGCGGTGTCCGCGAGAAGCCGGCCGACGGGCTGGCCATGTGGGAGTTCGCGCCCAAGGGCACGAAGGTGGTCGTCGTTCCGTAGCGGGGCGCTTCGCCGGGCGCTTCTTCTGGGCGGCGCGGCGAGTGTCGCGTCAGGCCGCGGCCCGGCGGTCCGGGCTGTCCTGCTCCTCCTCGTCGTCCGCCTCCGGCACGGGTTCGGGCGCCGGCGCCCGCGGCGGCCTGGACACCGCGTCGGCGGCGGCACAGGCGGCCAGCAGATCGCGCATCGAGGGGGTGCGCTCGTCGGCGGCGGAGCGGGGATCCACGGCTGCGCGGGGCTCTTGGGCCGACATATATGCCTCCTCGGGCAGCCGGTCAAGGTCAGGCATGCCTAACCGTGTCTCTCCTCCATGTCACCACGCCCGGCGGCAACAGCGCAACATCTTCCCGACGCCCTGTCGGTTACTTTTCGCCCGCCTCGGCTTGACGTGCTTCTGGAGTGGAAGATTCCGGTTCCAGGGCGTGCGAGAACGCGCCGGCGACCTGCCGAAGGCGCTACCCGGGTTCAGACGAGCGAGGACAGATCCGCCCCGCGCCAGCGCTCGCCGACGCCGCTCACCGTCACGGTCCGGACGTCGTCCGCGTCCTCGTCGCTCCCCGGAGCGGCCGCCTCCGCGCCCACGGCCCGCTCGATGACCACGCGCAACCGGTCCTCCGACAGGTCCTCGACCTTGCCGTCGCCCCACTCCACGACCGTCACCGACTCCGGCAGCGAGACGTCGAGGTCCAGGTCCTCCATCTCGTCGAGGCCGCCGGACAGCCGGTAGGCGTCGACGTGGACCAGGGCAGGGCCGGAGACCAGGGACGGGTGGACCCGGGCGATCACAAAGGTCGGGGAGGTGACGGCGCCCCGGACGCCCAGCCCCTCGCCGAGCCCGCGCGTCAGCGTCGTCTTGCCCGCGCCCAGCTCGCCCGAGAGCAGCACGAGGTCACCGGCGCGCAGCAGCCCGGCGAGTCTGCGGCCCAGTTCCCGCATGTCCTCGGACGTCCTGACGGTGAGCTGCGCGGCGGCCGTGCCGGGCACGGCGGAGGAGTCGAGCGGGGCGTTCATACCGCCCGATGGTACGGGGTGCGGGCGGGCGGGGCCGGAGCGCGGCACGTCGTCCCGGCGGACGCTCCCGCCCCACTAGCGCTCCCGCCACGCCCGCTCAGCGCTCCCGCCGCGCCCCCGCCGCGTCCTCCCGCAGGCCGTCGCCCGCGCCCGCGGCCTCCAGCAGGCCGGCCAGCCGCGCGTCGACCGTCGCGGGCTCCTCCAGCATCACCAGGTGCCCGGCGCCGGGGACGATCACCAGCTCGGCGTCCGGCAGGGCCGCGGCCATGGCCTCGCTGTGCCCGGCCGGGGTGATCAGGTCCTTCTCCCCGGCGAGGACCAGCACCGGCAGGTCGCGGAAGACGTCGAGTGCCGCCGTCTTGTCGTGCTCGGCGAAGGCCGGGTAGAACTCGGCGACGACGTCGACCGGCGTGGCCTCCAGCAGCCGCTCGGCGAACCGGGCGACCGCGGGGTCGACGTCCCGGGAGCCGAACGAGTACCGCCGGTAGACCCCGGCGAGCAGGTCGGCGCCGGCCCGGCGGCCCTTCTCGATCAGGTCCGTCTGCGTGCTCATCAGCCGGAAGGCGCCCGGCAGGACGCGGCGCACCACGTTCATGCCGAGGGCCGGGAGACCGAAGGTCACCTCGGCGAGCCGGCCGGAGGACGTGCCGACGAAGGCGGCGCCGAGCACCCGTTCCCCGATCAGTCCGGGATACTGGGCGGCCAGCGCCATCTGGGTCATGCCGCCCATCGAGTGCCCCACCAGCACCAGCGGCCCCTCAGGGGCCGCCGCCTCGATGACCGCCTTGAGGTCGCGGCCCAGCAGGTCGATGGAGACCGTCCCGCCGTCCTCGCGCTGCGCGCGGCCGCGCTCGGAGCGGCCGTGGCTGCGCTGGTCCCAGTAGACGGCGCGGACGGCGCCGCGCAGGGCGGCGCGCTGGAAGTGCCAGGAGTCCTGGTTGAGGCAGTAGCCGTGGCTGAAGACGACGGTGACGGGCGGGCGGCCGGAGCCGGCCGGGGAATCCGCCTCCTCGACCTCGTAGTACAGCTCGGTCCCGTCGTCCGCGACCGCCGTCCCCGGTGTCCCCCGCAGCGTCCCGTAGGGGCCCGTCGCGTCCAGGGCCAGCCGCGCCTTGCGGCGCACGCCGCGGCCGACCGTCAGCCGCTCCACGGCGACGCCCGCCGCCGCGCCGGCGGCCAGGACGCCCACGGCGGCCCCGGCGACGCCCGCGCCGCGCAGCCAGCCGGAGGAGCCGCCCCGGCCCGGACGGACGCCGCCCGGGATGCCGCCGTCGGCCTCGCTCATGCGGAGACTCCCGGGCCCGTCCCGTCCGCGGGATCCGCGGAAGGTGCACTCGCCTCGGCCGCGGCCGTCGCGTCGTCGGCCTCTCCCACGTACACCCGCGGCACCCGCCCGGTGATCCGGGTGACGACCTCGTAGCCGATGGTGCCGGTCGCCCGCCCCCAGTCCTCCGCGCCGGGCTCGCCCCGGTCGCCGGGGCCGAAGAGCACGGCCTCGTCGCCGGGCTCGGCGGTGTCGTCGCCCAGGTCCACGACGAACTGGTCCATCGCGACACGGCCCGCGATCCGCCGCCGCTTCCCGCCGACCAGCACCTCGCCGGTGCCGGAGGCGGCGCGCGGGATGCCGTCCGCGTAGCCGACGGGGACGAGCGCGAGGGTCGTCTCGCCCGGGGTCGTGTACAGGTGGCCGTACGACACGCCGTGCCCGGCCGGCACCCGCTTCACGGACGCCAGGGAGGCGGTCAGCGTCATGACGGGCCGCAGCCCGAAGTCGCCGGAGGTGCCGAGCTCCGGGCTCGGGGATATCCCGTAGACGGCGACCCCGGTCCGCACCAGGTCGAAATGGGCCTCGGGGAGGGTCAGGGCGGCCGGCGAGTTGGCGATGTGCCGCACCTCGGGGGTCAGCCCCTGGGCCTCCGCGTACGCCACGGCGTCCCGGAAGACGGCCAGCTGGGCGCCGATGGACGGGTGCCCCGGCTCGTCCGCGCACGCGAAGTGCGACCAGACGCCGGTGACGCGGACGGCGCCCGCCGCCTCCGCCTCGCGGGCCGCGGCGACCAGCTTCTCCCAGTCGCCGGGGGTGCAGCCGTTGCGGCCGAGCCCCGTGTCGATCTTGAGCTGGATCCTGGCCGGGCGCCCGGCGGCCCGTACCGCCGTCAGCACCTCCTCCAGGGCCCACAGCCCGCTCACCGTGATGTCGATGTCCGCCTCGACGGCCTCCCGGAACGGCCCGCCCGGCGTCCACAGCCAGCACAGCAGCCGGCCGGTGTCGCCCGCGGCCCGCAGGGCCAGCGCCTCCTGCGGCGTGGCGGTGCCGAGCCAGGCCGCGCCCGCCTGCCGCGCGGCCCGGGCGCAGGGCACCGCCCCGTGCCCGTACGCGTCCGCCTTGACCACTGCCATCAGCTGCGCCTTGGGGGCACGGGCCCGCAGAACGCGCACATTGGCCCGTAGCGCGGCCAGATCGACCACGGCACGGGCGCGCATCGGTGTCTCGTTCATCCCCGCCAGTCTCTCAGGGAATCCGGGATCCGGGCCCGGACCCCGGCAGGTGTGCTCCGGAGGCCGCGGGGAGACTGGGTGCATGAGAACCGGCTTCCGCGTGGACACCGTACGGGCCGCCGAGCGCGCCCTCATGGCCGAACTCCCCGAAGGCGCCCTGATGCAACGGGCCGCCGCCGGACTCGCCGCCGCCTGCGCCGGCCTGCTGGGCCGGGTGTCGGGGGCGCGCGTCGCGCTCCTGGTCGGCAGCGGCGACAACGGCGGTGACGCCCTGTACGCCGGCGCCCGCCTCGCCCGGCGCGGCGCCGGCGTGACCGCCGTGCTCCTCACGCCGGAGCGGGCGCACGCGGGCGGCGTACGGGCGCTGCTCGCCGCCGGGGGGCGCACGGTGGACTCCGGCCCGGCGGGCCTCCGGGCCGTCGGACGCGCCGCCCTCGTCCTGGACGGCATCGTCGGCATCGGCGGGAAGGGCGGCCTCCGCCCGGAGGCACTGCCGCTGGTGCGCGCGGCGGAGGGCGCCCTGGTCGTCGCCGTGGACCTGCCCAGCGGCGTCGACGCCGACACCGGCGAGGTGCGCGGCGACGCGGTGCGCGCCGACGCGACGGTCACCTTCGGCACGTACAAGCCCGGCCTGCTGGTCGACCCCGCCCGCGAGCACGCCGGCGCGCTGCGCCTGGTCGACATCGGGCTCGGGCCGCGGCTGCCCGACCGGCCGGACGTCGAGGCGCTCCAGCACGCGGACGTGGCCCGGCTGCTGCCCCGCCCGTCGGCGGAGAGCGACAAGTACCGGCGGGGCGTCGTCGGCGTCGTCGCCGGGTCGGCCCGCTACCCGGGCGCGGCCGTGATCTGCGTCGCGGGCGCGCTGCACGGCGGCGCCGGCGCGGTGCGCTACGCCGGGCCCGGGGCCGACGCGGTGATCGCCCGCTTCCCCGAGACCCTGGTCTCCTCCGGCCGCCCGGCCGACGCCGGCCGCGTCCAGGCCTGGGTCGTCGGCCCCGGCCTGGGCGACGGCACGGAGGCCCGGCGGGCCCTCGACGACGTCCTGTCCTCCGACGTCCCCGTCCTGGTGGACGCCGACGGCCTCCGCCTCCTCTCCCCCGCCGACATCCGCTCCCGCCGCGCCGAGACCGTCCTCACCCCGCACGCCGGCGAGGCCGCCGCCCTCCTCGGCATCGCCCGCGAGGAGGTCGAGGGCGCCCGCCTCGCCGCCGTCCGCGCCCTGGCCGAGCGCTACGGCGCCACCGCCCTCCTCAAGGGCTCCACCACCGTGATCGCCTCCCCCGGCGACACCCCCGTCCGCGTCAACCCCACCGGCACCGCCTGGCTCGCCACCGCCGGCAGCGGCGACGTCCTCAGCGGCCTCACCGGCTCCCTCCTCGCCGCGGGCCTCCCCGGGCGCGACGCCGCGACTGCGGGGGCGTACCTCCACGGCCTGGCGGCGCGCGAACTGGGCGAGGCACCGCTCACGGCGATGGGGGTGGCGGAGGAGCTGCGGGGGGTGTGGGGGGACGTGACGGCGGGGTGATGGCGGTGGCTTCCTGGGGTCCGACTCCGGCGTCAATACACGCTCTTGGCAGACGGTCGCTGATGGTCCACCGTTGTCCGACACATCCGAATCTCCCCTTCGGGTGATTCTCTCGTTATCCCGGGCAAGATACGGGTACGCACCCGTACCCTCAAGCACGTGAAGGGACATCTCATCATGGCTGACGCCAATATCCGCATCCCCGCCGAGGCGCGTGATCGATTCGCCGAGGTCGCCGCAGCAGAAGGCATGTCCTTGCGCGCCTACCTCGCGCGCCTCGCCGACAGCCTCCTCACGCCTGCAGAACGGGCCGAACAAGCCGCACGCACCAGCCAATTGCTGAAGGCGTGGAACGGTTACGACCCGACCCCCGAGGAAGAAGCACAGCTCGACCTGGAACTGGACCGCCGCCTCGCCGAGGCCGCCAAGTGAGCGATCACGTGCACGTCGTGCTCGACGACACCGCCATGGTCGCCGCCGGCCAAGGCAACATCATGACGTCGCGGCTGATCCACCGGGCGAGCGCAGAGCAAGGGTGGTACGTGTACGCACCGACATGCGCACTCGTGGAAGCCGACCGCGCTCGCCCTGGCACCGCCGAGCACATCGCCGCCCTTCCCGCCATCGTCGTACTGGATCTGGATCTGCCGGCTGCCCTGGCTGTCGCCCGAGGCAGCACTTGGGCCATGGCTCACACACAGCACGCGGCGCAGCCGACCGCCGACCGCCCGAACGGCGCCTTCGTCGCCACCGCGGCCCCCGGCCGCTGGGCAGGCCAGACGGTCCGGGTACTCGACGTCGGCCGCTGACGAGGACCGGACGACTCCCGCCTCACTCCCCCCGATACGTCAGGAACCGCCCCCGCATTGTCTCCTGATACCCCGTCAGCAAATGCGCGTTGGCCAGCGGCCCCGAGTGCTTGATGTACACCTCGACGCCCCGCAGGTCGCGCAGGAAGGCCAGGTCCATGACCTCGGGCGTGCCCTCGGGGGAGTGGAGGGTGAGCACCTTGAGGCAGGGGTAGGCGGACGGCAGGTGGGAGAGGCCGGAGAGGGCCTCCAGGCCCAGGGAGAGGTGGCGGACCTGGGGCAGGGGCTCGGCGTGTTCGAGGAACTTCGGGTCCTCGCCCATGATGCTCAGGGTGTGCAGGCCCCGGAGCGTGGCGAGGGCGGACCGCGCGTCGGCGGGGAAGAGGGAGTACTCGAAGGAGAGCCGGCGCAGGCCGGGGTGGTCCTCCAGGCGGATGGCGTCCGGTTCCCAGGCCGAGGCCCAGCGGCCCAGGATCAGCTCGTCGAGGCCGGGCGGCAGCCGCAGGGCGGGGGTGTCGCCCTCCGACTGGAGCCAGTCGAGGTGGAGCGAGCGCAGCCGCACCATGCCGGGCAGCCGCTCCATCCCGTCCGGGCGCTCCCGGAGGGAGAGCCGCAGCCGCTCCAGCGCTCCGGTCGGCACCGTCGCCAGGTGGGCGACGCGCCGGGTGTCGGCGATCCGCAGGGATCTCAGGGGCGGGCAGTCGCGGAGGACGCGGAGGTCGACCTCCTCCGGGCTCTCCCGGATCGACAGGTCCCGCAGGGCCGGCGTCACCACCTCCCGCAGGTCCTCGCCCCGCCACAGCCCCCGGCACCACACCTCGGGCCGCCCGCCCAGCCGGGCGAGCGCCCGCAGGTGGGCGACGCTCTTCGCGACGAACGCCAGCCCGTCGTCGTACGCCAGCCGGCCGATCACCTCCTCCGCGTAGTGCTCGGTGTCGAAGTTGTCCCAGGACCAGGCGAGCTGGGCCCTGACCTGGCGGAACGGGTGCGTGGCGTAGCGCGCCAGCAGTGGGATCGCCCGGTCGTCGGCGACCGCCGTCGCGGTGACGGCCACCGCGTGCGCGACCTCGTCGCTCAGCCCCTCCGGGCCGGGCAGCAGGTCGAGGACGACCTCGCCCGCGTCCGCGAGGGCCTTCGCCGCCTCCGTGTCGCGCGGGGGCACCAGCTCGGCGGCGGCCCGTTCGACCAGGTCCCGGACGTCCGGGGCGATCTCCGTCGCGTGCTCCAGGCAGGCCGCGGCGAGCAGCCGCAGCCGGTGCCGGTGGTGCTCCTCGCGTTCGCCGCGGTCCAGCAGCATCCGCAGCAGCTCGCCGCGGGCGCGCGGCGGGGCGTGGCCGACCGCCATCCGCAGGACGTCCTCCCACTGGTCGTCGTGGGCGTTGTTGACCAGGAGGTCGAAATCCCAGTCGTCCACGGCGGCCTGGGCCCCCAGGAAGTCCTGGAAGGTGCGGTGGATGAAGTCCAGGCTTTCGGTCGTGGGCTGCCGCAGCAGGCCGCTGCGCAGCACCAGGTGGCGCAGGATCTCCTCGGCGCTGCCGCGCGCGGCGACGGCGGGCATGGCGGGCAGCGCCCGCTCCAGGATCTCGACGGCCTTGTGCCACTCGATCTGCGAACGGCCGTTGCGGATCAGCCAGTACGCGATCTTCTGGAGCAGGGCGGGCTGGGCCTGCTCCAGCTCGGGCCCCTCCGGACCGACCGCGATGTCGCGCTCGCGGTCCCGGCGGATCAGCAGCAGGTCCAGGGCGGCGCGGTACAACTCCATTCTGCCGTGCGGGAGATAGCCACGTCGGGACCGGTTGAGGGCGCAGATCATCGCGCACATCAGCGGGTTGGTGGCCAGCCGGCCGAGGTCCCGTTTGGTGACGACGGCCGCGGCCAGCGCGTCCCGGAACGTGCGCAGCCGCTCGTCCCGCTCCTGCCCGGCGGCCGTGTGCCAGCGGTCGATGAAGGCGAGGACGTCACCGCGGCCCATCGGCAGCAGTTCCAGCTCGCTGAAGCCGGCGTCGGCGAGCCAGCCCTCCCGGACCGCGGACGGCCGGGTCGTGATCACGTAGCGCGCCTCGGGATAGGCGGCCAGCAGGTCCTTCACCCAGATCAGGGTGCGCCGGCGGTCCGCCTCGGGGACCTCGTCCACCCCGTCGATCAGCAGCAGCACCGTGCCCTCGACCAGTCGGCGGGTCACCCAGCCCTGCGCGGCCGGCAGCCCGGCCAGCGGCTTGGCCGCCGCCGCCAGGAACTCCTCCGGCTGCGGCAGCGCGCCCCCGCGGGTGAGGGTCCGCAGCGGCAGCATCAGCGGTAAGCAGCCGCTCAAGTGGCCGAGCCCCGGCGGGAGATCGCCGCGGGCGGTGACCGTGGCCAGCCACTGGAGCAGCGTCGTCTTGCCCGAGCCCGCCGCGCCCCGCAGCAGCACCCGCCGGAGCCCGGCCAGCGCCTCCTCCGCGCGGCGGGGCGACGGCTCGGAGCGGTCGGGCGGCTCGACGGCCGCCCGGAGCCCGAACCCGTCGCGGCGCGCGTCCCCCGCCGGGCCGACGAGCTCCAGGCTGAGGTACGCGGTGTCGAGCGGCCAGGTCTCCGCCTCGCCGTCGGAGAGGGTCAGCCCGATGATCGTCAGCTCGCCCGACTTCTCCACGACGTAGTCGCGCAGCCGCCGTTCGAACTCCTCGGTCTCCAGCTGCCGGGGCGAGGCCAGCGACCGCGACTCCGGCTTGTGCCCGGCCAGCAGGCAGTCGCTCAGGAACCGGAAGTCCGCCCAGAGCGTCGCCGACGGGGTCACCGTCAGCCGGCCGTGCCGCCAGCCGGCCGGATCGGCGCACACCACGCCCGCGAGCAGCCCGTCCACGAAGACGGCCGCCCCGGACATCCCGGCCCAGGGCGAGCCGCCGTCGCCCTCCGGCGCCGGCGCCCCGTGTTCGCAGTCGAGAACATGCCGGCCGCTCAGCAGATTGCTCCCCGGCTTCAGCGTGCCGAGCAGCTGCTCGGTGTCGAGCTCGCCGAGCCCGTCCCGCTGGATCTGCGGAAACCCGATGGCCTGCGCCCCGGCCCAGGCCCGCAGGTCGTACGCCCGCCCCCACACCAGCGGTTCGAACGCGAGCCCCACCTCTTCCGGGACGATGTCGCGCTCCGCGACCAGCAGCGCGGCATCGCACCGCCGGTTGTCGTCCCGCGCCCACACCACCCGGCAGGACACCTGCCCCACCCCACCCGGGACGATCACCCGCGGCGCCTCGCAGTCACCCACCACATGGGCGGCGGTGAGCACCACCCGGGGGGTGAGCAGGTAGCCACTGCCCTGACCGCGTCCGAACACCGCCGCGATGCGTTCCTTTGCGGGATGCACATCCGTCCCTTTCCCACGCGCCAGCCCCAACGCCGACCATACGCGGGGAAGATGGGGAGCGGGAGGGAACGCGCGGATCGGGTGGGGTGCCCCTGGCCCGCCCTTTCACCGTTTCTTGCGGGGGCAAGCCCCCGCACCCCCAGAAGCGCGCTGCGCGCGCTGTCCTCAAACGCCGGACGGGCTGATTCAGCCCGTCCGGCGTTTGAGGACAAAGCGGCGAAGCCGCTTTTGCAGGGGGTCCGGGGCCCTCCCCGGGAAACGGGAAGGGGCGGGCCCGGGGCACCCCGCCCGAAGGGTCACCCCCGCACCACCGCGAACGCCTCCACCTCGATCAGCAACTCCGGCCGGAACAACGCCACCACCTGCACCGCAGAACTCGCCGGCAACCGCCCCGCATCCACGAACTCGTCCCGCACCCCCCGGATCACCGGCAGATGCGCCACATCCGTCAGGAAGTACGTGAGCTTGACGACGTCGTCGAAGGTCGCGCCCGCCGCGACAAGACACCGCCGCAGGTTCTCGAACACCTGCCGCGTCTGGGCTCCGATGTCGCCCGCGCCGACGACCTGGCCGTCCGCGTCGAGCGCGACCTGCCCCGAGATCGCGACCAGCCGGCCGGTCCCGGTCACGACGTGGCTGTAGCCGCCGGCGGGGGCGACCCCTTCGGGGGCCGCGATGTGGGTGATGTGGGTAGCGTCTGCCATGCCCGGCATCGTGCCCGACACCCACCACCGGCCGCCAGCGCCAAGATCACACCGAAGCCGGAGAGCCGGAGCAACGGAGAACCGGAGCACCGGAAAGCCGGGGCTACGCCTCCGCGATCACCACCGCCGACGCCACCCCCGCGTCATGGCTGAGCGAGACGTGCCAGGACCGCACCCCCAGCAGCTCGGCCCGCGCCGCGACGGTCCCGGAGACGGTGAGCCCCGGGCGGCCGTGCTCGCCGGTGGTCACCTCGGCGTCCGTCCAGAGCAGGCCGGGCGGCGCGCCCAGGGCCTTGGCCAGGGCCTCCTTGGCGGCGAAGCGGGCGGCGAGGGAGGCGATGCCGCGCCGCTCGCCGCCGGGCAGGTACAACTCCCGCTCGACGAAGAGCCGTCCGGCCATCCCGGGGGTGCGCCGCAGGGCCGCGTCGAAGCGGTCGATCTCGGCGACGTCGATGCCCACTCCGACGATCATTCGACGGTCACCGACTTCGCCAGGTTGCGCGGCTGGTCCACCTCGTTGCCGCGGGCCGTGGCCAGCTCGCAGGCGAAGACCTGCAGCGGCACGGTGGCGACGAGCGGCTGGAGCAGCACCGGGGTGGCCGGGATCTCGACGAGGTGGTCGGCGTACGGCCGCACCGCCTCGTCGCCGCGCTCGGCGATCACGATGGTGCGGGCGCCGCGGGCCCGGATCTCCTGGATATTGGAGACGATCTTGTCGTGCAGGACGGACCGGCCGCGCGGCGACGGGACGACGACCACGACCGGCAGGTCCTTCTCGATCAGCGCGATCGGACCGTGCTTGAGCTCACCGGCCGCGAAGCCCTCGGCGTGCATATAGGCGAGCTCCTTGAGCTTGAGCGCGCCCTCCAGGGCCACCGGGTAGCCGACGTGCCGCCCGAGGAAGAGGACGGTGTTCTTGCCGGCGAGCGAGCGCGCCAGCTCGCGCACCGGCTCCATGGTCTCCAGGACCTCCTCGACCTGGTCCCCGATGCCGTCCAGCTCGCGGATCACCGACTGGATCTCGTCGCCCCACTTCGTCCCGCGCACCTGGCCCAGGTAGAGGGCGACCAGGTAGCAGGCCACCAGCTGGGTCAGGAACGCCTTGGTCGAGGCGACGGCGACCTCCGGCCCGGCGTGGGTGTACAGCACGGCGTCCGACTCCCGCGGGATCGTCGAGCCGTTGGTGTTGCAGATGGCGAGCACCTTCGCGCCCTGCTCGCGGGCGTGCCGCAGGGCCATCAGCGTGTCCATCGTCTCGCCGGACTGGGAGATGGCGATCACCAGCGTGCGCTGGTCGAGGATCGGGTCGCGGTAGCGGAACTCGCTGGCCAGCTCGGTCTCGCAGGGGATCCGCGTCCAGTGCTCGATGGCGTACTTGGCGATCATCCCGGCGTGGTACGCCGTCCCGCACGCGACGATCACCACCTTGTCGACCTCGCGCAGCACCGACGCCGGGATCCGGACCTCGTCCAGCGTGAGCGACCCCGAGGCGTCGATGCGCCCCAGCAGGGTGTCGGCGACGGCCTTCGGCTGCTCGGCGATCTCCTTGAGCATGAAGTAGTCGTAGCCGCCCTTCTCGGCGGCGGACGCGTCCCAGTCCACGTGGTACGTCCGGACGTCGGCCGGGGCGCCGTCGAAGTCGGTGACGGTCACGGCGTCCCGGCGCAGTTCGACGACCTGGTCCTGGCCCAGCTCGACGGCCTCGCGGGTGTGGGCGATGAAGGCGGCGACATCGGACGCGAGGAACGCCTCGCCGTCGCCGACGCCCACCACCAGCGGGGAGTTGCGGCGGGCGCCCACCACCGTGTCGGGATCATCGGCGTGCACCGCGACCAGCGTGAACGCGCCCTCCAGCCGGCGGCAGACCTGCCGCATGGCCTCGGCGAGGTCGCCGCAGGAGGAGAAGGACTCGGAGAGCAGGTGCGAGACGACCTCGGTGTCCGTCTCGGAGGACAGCGCATGGCCGCGGTCGGTGAGCTCGGCGCGCAGGACGGCGAAGTTCTCGATGATGCCGTTGTGGACGACGGCGACGCGGCCCGGGTTGTCCAGGTGGGGGTGGGCGTTGGCGTCGGTGGGGCCGCCGTGGGTGGCCCAGCGGGTGTGGCCGATGCCGGTGGTCCCGGACGGCAGCGGCCGGCCGGCGAGCTCCTTCTCCAGATTGGCGAGCTTGCCCGCCTTCTTGGCCGCGGCGAGCCCGCCGTCGGCCAGCACCGCGACCCCGGCCGAGTCGTAGCCGCGGTACTCCAGCCGCCGCAGCCCGGCCAGGACGACGTCGAGGGCGGACTGCCCTCCCACATAACCCACGATTCCGCACATGGAGTGCAGCGTACGGCCCCGGCGTCACCGCCCGCCGGTCAACGGCCGCGCTCGATGCGGTCGATGGCGTCCTGGACCAGCTCCAGGTACTCGACCTCCTCACAGCGCGGCTTGCTGCCCAGGTGGTACTGGTCGATGCAGTCCCCCAGGTCCTGGCCCAGGTCCTCGTCGGGCAGCTCGTCGCAGAGCTCGGAGCGCACGAGGTCGGCGAAGGCATCCCCCGCCTCGGGCACCCCCGGGCGGGCGCCGGACGCGCCGGCGCGCGGGCGCACGACACGGTGGACGGTCTTGCGGATGAGCCTGAGCACGAGCCGGAGAACGAACACGGGGGGTTCCTCGCAGGATGCCGGGGCGGCCGAAGGTGGGACCGTATTCCTGACCCGTGAGTAGGTACAGGGCCCGCGCCGGAACTTCACCCCCGTGCGCCGCGCGGTCCCCTACGGGTGCCCCGCAAATCCCACCGATACGCCCGAACCCCACACCCCGCAGTGATCGCCTGGCACCTCCCCCGCACAATGGGCCCCGTGCCGACCACCTCAGAGCAGCCGCCGCACCGACGCCGCGCGGCTCCCTCCTCAGCGCACCAGTCGTCGCTCTTCGTCGACCTGACCCGCGCCGAGTGGAGCGCCCTGCGCGAGAACACCCCCCTCCCCCTCACCGCGGAGGAGGTCGAGCGCCTGCGCGGGCTCGGGGACGTCATCGACCTCGACGAGGTCCGCGACGTCTACCTGCCGCTCTCCCGGCTGCTCAACCTCTACGTGGGCGCCAGCGGGCGGCTGCGCGGCGCCCTCAACACCTTCCTCGGCGAGAAGGGCGCCCAGCGCGGCACGCCCTTCGTCATCGGCGTCGCCGGCAGCGTCGCCGTCGGCAAGTCGACCACCGCCCGGCTGCTGCGCGCCCTGCTCGCCCGCTGGCCCGAGCACCCGCGCGTCGAGCGGGTGACCACGGACGGCTTCCTGCTGCCCAACGCGGAGCTCCAGCGGCGCGGCCTGATGTCGAGGAAAGGTTTCCCCGAGTCGTACGACCGGCGGGCGCTGACGCGCTTCGTCGCCGACGTGAAGGCCGGGAAGGACGAGGTGTCCGCGCCCGTCTACTCCCACCTGATCTACGACATCGTCCCCGACGAGCGGCTGACCGTGCACCGCCCGGACATCCTCATCATCGAGGGCCTCAACGTCCTCCAGCCCGCCCTGCCCGGCCGCGACGGCCGGACCCGCGTCGGCCTCGCCGACTTCTTCGACTTCAGCATCTACGTGGACGCCCGGGCCGAGGACATCGAGCGCTGGTACTACTCACGGTTCAAGAAGCTCCGCGAGACCGCCTTCCACGACCCCGACTCCTACTTCCGCCGCTACACCCAGGTCTCCGAGGAGGAGGCCCTGGCCTTCGCCCGCCGCAACTGGCGGACCATCAACAAGCCCAACCTCCTGGAGAACGTGGCCCCGACCCGCGGACGGTCCAACCTGATCCTCCGCAAGGGCCCGGACCACACCGTCCAGCGGCTCTCGCTGCGCAAGCTCTGACCCCCGGGGAGCCCCATGCTGCACGTACGGATGATCACCCCCGCCGACCGCACCGACGAGGTCGTCGCCCTCGTCGAGGGCGTCACCGGCACCACCCACCTCGCCGTCCTGACCGACGCCGCCCGCGATCCGAGGGGCGACCTCGTGCTGTGCGACGTGGCCCGGGAGGCCGCCGACGAACTGCTGGAGGCGCTGCGCGCGGTGGGCGTGCCCGAGTGGGGCGCCGTCTCCGTCGACGACGTGGGCCTGACGCTCTCCCGGCGGGCCGACGCCGCGGAGGAGGCGGCGCCCGGCGAGGGCGCGGACGCGATCGTCTGGGAGTCACTGGTCGAGGAGACCCACGAGGAGTCCACCCTGACCTTCACCTTCCTCGCCTTCCTCACCCTCGCGACCATGCTCGCCGCCTGCGGCGTGATCATCGACAGCGCCATCCTCATCGTGGGCGCGATGGCCGTGGGCCCGGAGTTCGGCCCGCTGGCCGGGCTCTGCACGGCGATCGTGCGCCGCGCGCCGCGGCTGGCCCGGCAGTCGCTCGCGGCGCTGCTGGTGGGGTTCCCGGTGGCGATGGCCGTCACCGGCGGCTTCAGCCTGCTGATGGACTCGCTCGGCCTCTTCCACGAGGCGCGGTTCCTCGCGGGCCGGCCGCAGACCTCGTTCATCTGGCAGCCGGACGCCTTCTCGTTCGTCGTGGCGTTCCTGGCCGGCGCCGCCGGGATCCTCTCCCTGACCTCCGCCAAGTCGGGCGCCCTCATCGGCGTGGCGATCTCCGTCACCACGGTCCCGGCCGCCGCCAACGCGGCCGTGGCCCTCTCCTACGGCAACTGGACGGAGACCCGCGGCTCGGCGGTCCAACTGGCGCTGAACCTCCTGGGCATCGTGGCCGCGGGAACGCTGACGCTGCTGGCGCAGAAGTGGTTCTGGACCCGAAGGCGCCCCGGCCCGTCCGGCGCTTGAGGACAGCGCGCGCAGGCCCTCCAGCCCGTCCGGCGTTTGAGGACGCGCGCCGCAGGCGCGCTCGGGGGGGGCGGGGGCGCAGCCCCCGCAAGAAACGGGAAGTGGGGGTGCCCCCTCTGGGGGAGGGACAGGGGCAACCCCCATCCCGCCCCGACCGGCGCCGCCTACCCCAGCGCCGACTTCACCACATCCGCCAGCCGCTGAGCCACAGCCCGAGCCTGCTCAATATCCGCAGCCTCCACCATCACCCGCACCAGCGGCTCGGTCCCAGACGACCGCAGCAGCACCCGCCCCGTAGCGCCGAGCTCCCGCTCCGCATCCGTAACGGCCTCCGCGAGCTCCTGCGACGACCCGACCCGCGTCTTGTCCACGTCCCGGACATTGATGAGCACCTGCGGCAGCCGCTCCATCACCCCGGCCAGCTCGCGCAGCGGCCGCCCGGTGGCCGCGACGCGCGCGGCCAGCATCAGGCCGGTGAGCGTGCCGTCGCCGGTGGTGGCGTGGTCGAGGACGATGACGTGGCCGGACTGCTCGCCGCCGAGGGCGAAGCCGTTGGCCTTCATCTCCTCCAGGACGTAGCGGTCGCCGACCGCGGTCTGGACGAGCTCGACGCCCTCGCGCTCCATGGCCAGCTTGAAGCCCAGGTTGGACATCACGGTGGCGACGACGGTGTTCTTGCGCAGGGAGCCCGCCTCGCGCATGGCGAGGGCGAGGACGGCGAGGATCTGGTCGCCGTCGACCTCGGCGCCGGTCGCGTCGACGGCCAGGCAGCGGTCCGCGTCGCCGTCGTGGGCGACCCCGAGGTCGGCGGCGTGCTCGACGACGGCGGCGCGCAGCTTGTCCAGGTGGGTGGAGCCGCACTCGTGGTTGATGTTGAGGCCGTCGGGCTCGGTGCCGATGGTGATCACCTCGGCGCCGGCCCGGGAGAACGCCTCGGGGGAGACGCGGGAGGCGGCACCGTGGGCGCCGTCGATGACGACCTTGAGGCCGTCGAGGCGGTTCGGCAGCACGCCGATCAGGTGGGCGACGTAGTTGTCGAAGCCCTGGTCGTAGTCGCGGACGCGGCCGACGCCGGCACCGGTGGGCCGGTCCCAGGGCTCGCCGGTGGAGTGGGCGCGGTACGTCCGCTCGATCCGGTCCTCCAGCTCGTCCGCGAGCTTGTGACCGCCGCGGGCGAAGAACTTGATGCCGTTGTCCGGCATCGCGTTGTGGCTGGCGGAGAGCATGACGCCCAGGTCGGCGCCGAGCGCCCCGGTGAGGTACGCGACGGCGGGCGTCGGCAGCACGCCGACGCGCAGCACGTCCACGCCCGCGCTGGCCAGCCCGGCCACCACGGCGGCCTCCAGGAACTCCCCGGACGCGCGCGGATCACGGCCGACCACCGCCACCGGGCGATGGCCCTCGAACGTCCCCGCTTCGGCGAGCACATGCGCCGCAGCGACCGACAGACCGAGCGCCAGCTCGGCCGTCAGGTCGGCGTTGGCGACGCCGCGCACACCGTCCGTACCGAAGAGTCGTCCCACTGGTGTCCTCCGAATAACGCGGGAGTGCGGGGCCCGGGAGGGAGCCCCTGTGTACTTGAGGTGTCGAGCCCTGGGCCGGGGCGTTGCCGCCAGGTATCCGAAGAGTCTTCCAGGTATACGGGGTACCCGCCCCGGGTGGCCAATAGCCGAACGCCCCGGCAGCACGGATCGTGCCGCCGGGGCGTTCGAGCAGAGCAGCGAACCGCCGGATTAGCGCTTGCTGTACTGCGGAGCCTTGCGGGCCTTCTTCAGACCGGCCTTCTTGCGCTCGACCGCACGGTCGTCGCGCTTGAGGAAGCCGGCCTTCTTCAGCGGGCCGCGGTTGTTGTCCACGTCCGCCTCGTTGAGCGCACGGGCCACGCCGAGGCGCAGGGCGCCGGCCTGGCCGGAGACGCCGCCACCCGAGATACGGGCGATGACGTCGTAGCGGTCGTCGAGCTCGAGCACCTTGAAGGGCTCGTTGACTTCCTGCTGGTGCACCTTGTTGGGGAAGTAGTCCTCAAGGGTGCGACCGTTGATCTTCCACTTGCCGGAGCCCGGAACGATCCGGACGCGGGCAATGGCGTTCTTGCGACGGCCCAGGCCGGCGGCCGGCTGCGGGTCGCCGAAGCGGGACGCGAGGGACTCGGAGGTGTACTCCGACTCAACGACCTCGGTCTCGGTGGTGTACTCCTCGACGCCCTCGACCGGCATCTCGGCGGTGGTCTCAGCCACGATTCTCCTCAGACTTTCTGGTTCGGCGGTGGCCGGGACTTAGCCCTGCTTGACCTGGGTGATCTCGAACGGCACCGGCTGCTGGGCGGCGTGCGGGTGCTGGTCGCCCGAGTACACCTTCAGCTTGGTGAGCATCTGACGGCCGAGGGAGTTCTTGGGCAGCATGCCCTTGATCGCCTTCTCGACGGCCTTCTCGGGGTTCTTGTCGAGCAGCTCGTCGTAGCGCACGGCGCGCAGACCGCCCGGGAACCCGGAGTGGCGGTAGGCCATCTTCTGGGTCTTCTTGTTGCCGGACAGGTGCACCTTGTCGGCGTTGATGATGACGACGAAGTCACCCATGTCCATGTGCGGCGCGTACACAGGCTTGTGCTTGCCGCGCAGCAGGGATGCGGCCGTCGAGGCCAGACGGCCCAGGACGACGTCCTGCGCGTCGATGATGTGCCACTGGCGCTGGACATCGCCGGGCTTGGGGCTGAACGTACGCACGGTCGTAGCCTTCGCTTCTTCAGTGAGTGTGGGTCCTGACACGGTCCGCATGGACGATCACGCGGGCTTGGCCGCACAACGGGGACGCAACCCGTGTGCCGGCCGCCGGCGATCGGCCTGGCGGACAAGCGTAAGGGCCCCTCGCGTGAGAACGACCAAGCCAATACGCATAACGAACTCGTAGAGTACCGGGCGTGTACCCATGGGGTCAAAACACATGGTCCCACCGGTGGCCGAGCCACGTACCCGGGCCACGCACCCGGGCCACCGTCCGCCCCTATCGCGCCCGGGCCACCCGCCCCTCGCCCCACACCGGCTCCGCGACCTCCCGCACCCGCCCGTCCGCCCCGAAGACCAGGAAACGGTCGAACGAACGCGCGAACCAGCGGTCGTGTGTGACGGCGAGCACGGTCCCCTCGTACGCCTCCAGCCCCTCCTGCAGTGCCTCCGCGCTCTCCAGGTCCAGGTTGTCCGTCGGCTCGTCCAGCAGCAGGGCCGTGGTGCCCGCGAGCTCCAGCAGCAGGATCTGGAAGCGCGCCTGCTGCCCCCCGGAGAGCTTCTCGAACGGCTGGTCGCCCTGGCGCTCCAGCTCGTAGCGGCGCAGCGCCGACATCGCCCCGCCCCGGTCCTTGGCGTGCTCGGTCCACAGGATGTCGACAAGCGTGCGGCCCAGCAGCTCGGGGTGGGCGTGGGTCTGCGCGAAGTGCCCCGGGACCACGCGCGCGCCGAGCTTCCACATCCCCGTATGGGCGACGTCCTCGCCCGCGAGCAGCCGCAGGAAGTGTGACTTCCCCGACCCGTTGGAGCCGAGGACGGCGACCCGCTCCCCGTAGAAGACCTCCAGGCCGAACGGCTTCATCAGGCCCGTCAGCTCCAGGTTCTCGCAGGTCACGGCCCGCACCCCGGTGCGCCCGCCGCGCAGCCGCATCCTGATGTCCTGCTCGCGCGGCGGCTCGGGCGGCGGCCCCGCCTCCTCGAACTTGCGCAGCCGGGTCTGGGCCGCTGCGTAGCGCGAGGCCATCTCATGGCTGATCGAGGCGGCCTGCCGCAGGTTGACCACCAGCTTCTTCAGCTGGGCGTGCTTCTCCTCCCAGCGGCGCTTGAGCTCCTCGAAGCGCGCGAAACGCTCGCGCCGCGCCTCGTGGAACGTACCGAAGCCGCCGCCGTGCACCCATACGTCGGAGCCCGCAGGACCCGGCTCCACGGCCACGATCTTCTCGGCGGCCCCCGCGAGCAGCTCGCGGTCGTGCGAGACGAAGAGGACCGTCTTGCGGGTCTCCTTCAGCCGCTCCTCCAGCCACCGCTTACCCGGTACGTCCAGGTAGTTGTCCGGCTCGTCCAGGAGCAGCACCTCGTCCGAGCCGCGCAGCAGCGCCTCCAGGACCAGCCGCTTCTGCTCACCGCCGGAAAGTGTGCGCACCTGGCGCCACTGGGCCTTCTCGTACGGGACCCCCAGCGCCGCCGTCGTGCAGATGTCCCACAGCGTCTCGGCCTCGTAGCCGCGCGCCTCCGCCCAGTCGCTCAGCGCCTGCGCGTACGTCATCTGCGCGGCCTCGTCGTCCACGGTCATGATGCGGTGCTCGGCCGCGTCGACGGCCTCCGCCGCCGCCCGGATGCGCGGCTGGGAGACCGAGACCAGCAGGTCCCGGACGGTCCGCTCGTC
Organism: Streptomyces sp. I05A-00742; assembly: GCF_013055795.1. Classification (GTDB taxonomy): domain Bacteria; phylum Actinomycetota; class Actinomycetes; order Streptomycetales; family Streptomycetaceae; genus Streptomyces. The sequence goes on along the minus strand of NZ_JABETO010000031.1, from coordinate 26,024 downwards.
CCGTACCGACCCCACGAACTGCGGCATCACCCCGAGCCCGCCACCGATCGTGACCGACCCCCCGTGCGGCTGCAGCTCCCCCGCGATCAGCCGCAGCAACGTCGTCTTGCCCGCCCCGTTCGCCCCCACCAGCGCGACGGCCGCGCCCTCGCCGACCCGGAAGGACACGTCCCCGAGCAACGGCCGCCCATCGGGCAGGTAGTACTCGACGTGTGCGACCTCGACATGACCCATGCCGCGATTGTCCCGGCTTTCCCGGCCCCCACCAACCGGTTTACGGGGCGGCGCCCGGCCCCGGATTCCCGGCGCCGGGCCGCGCCCGGCCACCGGCCCCCGAAGCACCCGGCCACCGCCCCGCAGCGTCCGGCCACCCGACCCGTCGCGCAGGGCGACACGTCCCGTCGCCCGGTCTACGATGCGCCCCATGAGCTTTGGGCAGGGGGGGCCGCACGGGGCCCAGGGGGAGCCGGGCGGGCAGGGGCCGTGGGGGCCGGGATCGCCGCCCGGCGGTACGCCGGACTGGGCGGCGCTCGCCGACGACACGGCGGCGCGGGGCCGGCGGCGCAAGCTGCTGATGATCGGCGGCGGGGCGCTGGCCGCCGCCGGGGTGGCCGCGATCGTGGCCACCGCGATCGTGCGCTCGGACGGGGGCGACGGGGGCGGCAAGCAGAACACCTCCCATGCCTCCGCGCCGTCCGGCTCCCCCGGGACACCCGAGCCCACCTTCGCCCCGGTGGCCCCGCCCTCCCCGCAGGACCCGCGGGACTTCATATCCAGCGCGGAGAAGGACAAGGCGCCGCTGTCCACGGAGACACTGTTCCCCGACAGCAGGGCGGTGCCGTCCGGCCGGACGTACGAGCGGACGGCCACGGCGGCCACCCCGGACTGCGCCTCCGTCACCCAGGGCGGCCTCGGATCCGTCCTCGCCGCCAACGGCTGCCGCCAGGTGCTGCGCGCCACCTACGTGCGCGACGGGGTGGCCGTCACGGTCGGCGTCGCCGTCTTCGACACCAAGGCCGCGGCCGACAAGGCGAAGGCACAGTCGACCGGCAACGTCACCGCGCTGCCGGGCGACGGCGCCGCGCCCTTCTGCCGGGCCACGGCCTGCCGGCTGACCGCCAACGCGGAGGGGCGCTACGCGTACTTCACGGTCGCGGGGTACGCCGACAACAAGCCGGTCACCAGGGACGACACCAAGGCGCTCGCCGCAGGGCGGGACATCTCGACGTACGCCTTCGGACGGGTCCTCGCCCGCGGACGGGCGGCAGCGGCGGCCGCGGCCTCGTCGTCGGTCACCCACTGACCGCCCCGCGACTCAGCCCTCGCTCCCCTCCTGCGCCTCCGCCGCCTCATCAGCCTCATGAGGCCCTCGGACCCCGTCAGCCTCCTGGACCTCCTGGGCCTCGGGCCGCTCCGGCCCGGCCCCCTCCGGCCGGGCCGCCGCCTCGACCTTCCGCACCTGCGCCGTGACCAGCCGCTCGGGGATCTCCGTCTGCTGCGGGTCCCCGAGGCTGGTGGCGAAGAACATGGAGAGCACGTCGCCCGACCGCACGACGGTGATCAGCGTGGGCGCCTCCTCCACCGCGTTGGTCAGCCGGTACGCCGCGGCCTCGTCGCCCAGCCGGGGCGCCGGCACGCTCTCCACCGCGTCGAACATCTGCCGCTCGCCCTCGCCGGTGCGCATCCCGAAGCCGCCCGCGCAGTCCTCCGCCGCCTCCTCCAGGCTCCGGAAGGTGTCCACCGCGTCGCCGGGCCGGTACTCGGCGACCCGGACGGTGCCGAGCAGGCCCTCGTCGGGGCCGTCCTGCTCACCGGCGAAGGTGGTCACCACGGAACCCAGCGGCTGCGGCTGCGGCCGTGAGCCGAGCGCGACGGCCAGGGGGCGGCACTCCGGGCTGTCGGCGACGGGCATCCCGCGGCCCGCCGTACCCGGCTGCGCCTGCTCGATCACCAGCCCGGGCACCTCGTCCTTGCCCAGCTCGACGCCGCGGAGGCGCGGGGTCCCACGGTCGTCGCCGGTCACCGCCGGCCCCTCGGTCTCCTCCGGCTCCGCGGGCTCACCGGGTCCGGGGGCCCCGCTCCGTGTGACAGCACTCCCGGCCGCGGTCCCGGTCGCGCTCTTGCCGTCGGCCTCGCGGTCCCCCCGGCCCCCGGCACAGCCGGTCGTGGATCCCAGCGTCCCCAGCATCACGGCCACGCACACCGCGGCCGCCACTCTCGCCTTCACGTCCCCCACCCTCCCAGTCGTTCGGGGCCTGCCCGTCGCGCCACACCGACGGCCCCCCGGCCCCCGCGTCCCACACCCGGCTCCGGCGGTCGTACCGGCCCTCGGGTCCCCAGCGGGACATCAAGATCATGTGACCTCAGAATGCGGGTAATAGCACCGTGATTCATCCACGGAATCGTCACATCACGAACACAACGGCGAACCGTCCCCCGGAAGGCCGTCCTTCGCGGCGGCGCACGGCCCGGCGAACGCCCTCCCCGCCCCTCGCGCGCCCCCGGTTCGCCCCCGGACGGGACCGGCCCGCCGCCGTCCACGACGTGACAGAGGCCACAATGTAGGCTGCGCAGGCAACCGAACCCCATGCCAGCAGTCTCATCCGGTACAGACCGGCCGTTCACGGGCCGGTCCGGCAGGGGACGGACCCCGATACCCAGGCCAGGGGGAAGGACGGACGCGGCGGCAGAAGCGCGTCGCGCACACACCGCCATGAAGATCTCTTTCCTGTTGCAGAACGCGTACGGCATCGGCGGCACCATCCGCTCCACGTTCAACGTCGCCAGTGCGCTCGCCGCCCGGCACGACGTGGAGATCGTGTCGACGCTCAGGACCGGCAAGGTCCCCCGGCTGCCCCTGCACCCCAAGGTCAAGCTGGTCAACCTCATCGACACCCGCGAGGACCACGGAGCCGACCGCGACGACCCGCTTCTGTCGCAGGACAGCGCCTACATCCCGCCCAAGGAGGCGAAGGGCGCCCACTTCAGCGCCCTCACCGACCGCCGCGTGGCCGAACACCTCGCCGAGACGGACGCCGACGTCGTCGTCGCCACCCGGCCCGGCCTGGTGATGTACCTGGCCGGCTTCGGGGAGAGCCGCTATCTGAAGATCGGCCAGGAGCACCGGATCTACGGCACCCACGAGCCGAACATCCGCGCCGCGCAGGACCGCGCCATCCCACACCTGGACGCGCACACCACCGTCTCCGAGGCGGACGCCCGCACCCACCGCGAGCAGTTCCCCGACGTCAAGACGAAGATCATCTGCATCCCCAACGGCTGCCCGCCGTCGGAGGTCGAGCCCGCCGACCCGGCCACCAAGCTCGTGGTCGCCGCCGGCCGCCTCATCCCCGTCAAGCGCTACGACCTGCTCGTCGCCGCCTGGGCCACCGTGCACGCCCAGCGCCCCGACTGGAACCTTCGCATCTACGGCCGCGGCCCCGAACTGGCCAAGCTCCGCGCCCAGATCGAGCGTCTGGACCTCACGGAAACGATCACTCTCATGGGCGCCCACTCGCCCATCGAGACCGAGTGGGCCAAGGGCTCCATCGCCGCCGTCACCTCCCGCGAGGAGTCGTTCGGCATGACGATCGTGGAGGCCATGAACTGCGGCGTCCCCGTCGTCGCCACCGACTGCCCGCACGGCCCCGGCGAGATCATCACCGACGGCAAGGACGGCCTCCTCGTCCCCGTCGGCGACAGCGAGGGCATCGCCAAGGGCCTCCTCAAGCTCATCGGGGACGACGACCTGCGCCGCACCATGGGCGCCGCCGCCCGCGTCTCGTCCCAGCGCTACTCCCCCGAGCAGATCGCCGACGCCTACGAGAACCTGATCCGCAGCCTCGGCGTCGACACCACCCCCGGGACGTCCACCGCCACGCCCGCGCCCGAGAAGGCCGTCCCGCTCGGCCAGAGCCTCCGCCGCACCGTCGGCAAGGTCATCCGGCCGCTGCGCCGCCGCCCCGTCGCCCAGCCTGCGCGCAAGCCGGTCACGGAGGCGCTCAAGGAGATAGTGCGCCGGCCCCTGAAGGCGACCGCCTCCACCCGCGTCGACGCCGACGGCAACATCGTCGTCTCCGTCGACAGCAAGGGCCTGGCCGGTGACGACCTCTCGCTGACCGTCACCCGGCGCAAGGAGGGGAAGCCGGCCAGCGTCCCCCTCGCCACTCCCGCCACCCCGGGAGCCCCCTACACCGCCGTCCTGGACCGCTCCAAACTGCGGCTCGGCGAGGGCCGTTGGGACCTGCACGTCGTCCGGGACGAGGACAAGGCGCGCCGCCGCGTCGTCTCCCACCTCGCGGAGGGCAAGAACCTGCTCGGCCTGGAGCCGCTGCCGGGCGCGCCGTTCACCTGGATGATCGCCTACCCGACCGTGGACGGGTACCTGGCGCTGCGCGCCTGGCACCGCCCCGCCCACGCCGAGGCGCTGACGATCCGTCAGTCGGAGGCGTCGTTCACGGTCCAGGGCCGGCTGTACGGCACCACGTTCACCGAGGACACCAAGCCGTTCGTCATCGGCACCCCGCGCTCGGAGACCGCGGCCGACATCTCGGCCGAGGTCACCGTCATGGACCCGACGACCTTCCGTTTCACCCTGCGCCACTCCCAGCTCAAGGCGGCGCGCGGCGACGACGGCGCCATCTGGGACCTGGCGCTGCGCCTGGCCGGCGACGCCGAGCCGGTGCGGATCGGCCGGATCGTCGGCGACATCGTCGACCGCAACAAGACGGACATCTACCCGACCGTCGGCGGTGTCCGCCCCTACCTCACCGTCAACAGCGACCTGGCCGTCAACTGCCCGGCCGCCGAAGCGAAGTGACGGACTAGCAGCAACCGGAGGAGCCGGGGAGCGTGCGCTTGTTACGCGCTTCCCGGTTGCGGGCCGCGAGCTCCGAGTCGGCCGGGTAGCCGACCTCCTCCAGGGTCAGCCCGTGCGGGCGCACCACGTGCACCGCCGAGTCGCGCACCCCGGCCGCCAGCACCTTCCCCGGCCAGTCCACCGGCCGGTGCCCGTCCCCGACGAACAGCAGCGCGCCCACCAGCGACCGCACCATGTTGTGGCAGAAGGCGTCGGCCTTCACGGTCGCGGTGATCACTCCGTCCGCGTCCCGCTCCCAGTCGAGCCGCTGGAGCGTACGGATGGTCGTGGCACCCTCGCGCTTCTTGCAGTACGCGGCGAAGTCGTGCTCCCCGACGAGGCGTTCGGCCGCCGCGTTCATCGCGTCGACGTCCAGCGGCCAGTCGTGCCACAGCACGTGCCCGCGCAGCAGCGGGTCCACCCCGGCCGGGTGGTCCACCACCCGGTACGCGTACCGCCGCCAGACCGCGGAGAACCGCGCGTTGAACCCGGCCGGCGCCTCCGCCACCCGCCACACCCGGACGTCGTGCGACAGCCGGCCCGCGAGCCGGCGCAGCAGCTTGTCCTCGTGCTCCGCCCACACCTCGACGGGCAGGTCGACGTGGGCCACCTGGCCGCGGGCGTGCACCCCGGCGTCCGTACGTCCGGCGACCGTCAGCTCGTACGTCACCTTGGACCGCGTCACGGTCCGGATCGCGTCCTCCAGCTCCCCCTGCACCGTGCGCTGTCCCTCACGCTGCCTGGCCCAGCCGGAGAAGTCCTTGCCGTCGTACGACAGGTCCAGCCGCACCCGGACGAAGCCGGGCTCCACCTCGTCACTCACCCAGAGTTCCTCTCAGAAAAACGCGGGACGGGCCCGCCCCCGGCAAAGGGAGCGGACCCGTCCGTGCACACACGCATCACCGGATGCGTCAGGCGTCCTTGGACTCCTCGGCCGGCGCCTCGGCGGCAGCCGTCTCGGACTCCTTGACCGCACGCTTGGTGGCGGCCTCGGCCTCGGCGACGGTCGCCTTCTTGGCGATCTCGCCCTCGACCAGCTCGATCACGGCCATGGGCGCGTTGTCGCCACGGCGGTTACCGATCTTGGTGATACGGGTGTAGCCACCCGGACGCTCGGCGTAGCGCGGGGCGATCTCGGTGAAGAGGGTGTGGACGATGCCCTTGTCGGTGATCGTCTGCAGCACCTGGCGACGGTTGTGGATGTCGCCCTTCTTCGCCTTGGTGATCAGGCGCTCGGCGACCGGACGCAGGCGGCGGGCCTTGGCCTCGGTCGTGGTGATGCGGCCGTGCTCGAAGAGCGACTTGGCGAGGTTCGCCAGCATCAGCTTCTCGTGCGCGGCACCGCCGCCCAGACGGGCACCCTTGGTGGGACGCGGCATGGTGTTTCTCCTTTGGTCTGCCCCGGCCGTATCAGGTACCGAGGTCAGTATCCGAGCAGGCGGTCGCCTGTCGGAGATCCGGAACGCCCCGAAGGGGCTCCGGAAGGGGCGCGGGGAACTGTGCGATCAAGCACAGTGCACCCACACCCAGGAACCGGTGGTCGGTCCCGAGCTCTTAGTACTGCTCGGTCTCGACGAACCCGGCGTCCGCGTCGTCGTCGGCGCCAAAGGCGTCGGCGGCGGCGGTCGGGTCGAATCCGGGCGGGCTGTCCTTGAGCGCCAGGCCCATGCCGGCCAGCTTCGCCTTGACCTCGTCGATCGACTTCGCACCGAAGTTGCGGATGTCGAGCAGGTCGGCCTCGGAGCGGGCGACGAGCTCACCCACGGAGTGGATGCCCTCGCGCTTGAGGCAGTTGTAGGACCGAACGGTGAGTTCGAGCTCCTCGATCGGCAGCGCCAGATCGGCGGCCAGGGCGGCGTCCGTCGGGGACGGGCCCATGTCGATGCCCTCGGCGTCGATGTTGAGCTCGCGGGCCAGACCGAACAGCTCGACCAGGGTCTTGCCGGCGGACGCCATGGCGTCGCGCGGGCGCATGGCCTGCTTGGTCTCGACGTCGACGATCAGCTTGTCGAAGTCGGTGCGCTGCTCGACACGGGTCGCCTCGACCTTGTAGGTGACCTTGAGGACCGGCGAGTAGATGGAGTCGACCGGGATACGGCCGATCTCCTGGCCCACCTGCTTGTTCTGGACGGCGGAGACGTAGCCGCGACCGCGCTCGACGGTCAGCTCCATCTCCAGCTTGCCCTTGGCGTTCAGGGTCGCCAGGACCAGGTCGGGGTTGTGCACCTCGACGCCGGCCGGCGGGGCGATGTCGGCGGCGGTGACCAGACCCGGGCCCTGCTTGCGCAGGTACATCACGACCGGCTCGTCGTGCTCCGAGGAGACGACCAGCTGCTTGATGTTGAGGATGAGGTCGGTGACGTCCTCCTTGACGCCCGGCACGGTGGTGAACTCGTGCAGGACACCGTCGATGCGGATGGACGTGACCGCCGCACCCGGGATCGAGGAGAGGAGCGTACGGCGCAGGGAGTTGCCGAGGGTGTAGCCGAAGCCCGGCTCCAGCGGCTCGATCACGAACCGCGAGCGGAACTCGTCGACGACCTCTTCGGTCAGCGAGGGGCGCTGAGCGATCAGCATGCGATGAATCCTTCAGTCATGGACACCCACTATTTGATGTCCTGAGGTACTACAAGGGTACGGGCGGCACGGCTCCGAAGAGCCGTGCCGCCCACACTCTCAAGGCAGCAGCCGTGCGAACGGCGCAGCGTCAGACGCGGCGACGCTTCGGCGGACGGCAGCCGTTGTGCGGGGTCGGGGTGACGTCCTGGATGGAGCCGACCTCGAGACCGGTCGCCTGGAGCGAACGGATGGCGGTCTCACGACCGGAGCCCGGGCCCTTGACGAAGACGTCGACCTTGCGCATGCCGTGCTCCTGAGCGCGACGCGCGGCCGACTCGGCGGCCATCTGCGCGGCGAACGGGGTCGACTTGCGCGAGCCCTTGAAGCCGACGTGGCCGGCGGAGGCCCAGGAGATCACGTTGCCGGTCGGGTCCGTGATGGACACGATCGTGTTGTTGAACGTGCTCTTGATGTGCGCGTGGCCGTGAGCGACGTTCTTCTTTTCCTTGCGGCGCACCTTCTTGGCAGCGCCCTGACGACCCTTGGGGGGCATCTATAACTCCTACAGGGAGGTGGTCGGTCCTACAGCGAAGACCGCGTGGTCAAGTGTCCGCTGAGGACTACTTCTTGCCCGGCTTCTTCTTGCCGGCGATGGCGCGACGCGGGCCCTTGCGGGTACGGGCGTTCGTGCTGGTGCGCTGACCGTGGACGGGCAGGCCACGGCGGTGGCGCAGACCCTGGTAGCAGCCGATCTCGACCTTGCGGCGGATGTCGGCCTGGATCTCGCGACGGAGGTCACCCTCGGTCTTGAGGTTGGCGTCCACGTACTCGCGGATCTTGACCAGGTCCTCTTCGGCCAGGTCACGAACGCGGGTGTTCGGGTTCACACCGGTCGCGGCGAGAGTCGCCTGCGACTGGGTGCGGCCGATACCGAAGACGTAGGTGAGTGCAACCTCCACGCGCTTGTCGCGCGGGATGTCAACACCGGAAACGCGTGCCATTGAATGGCTCCAGATGTTCGTCGGAGGTCTTCCACAGAACCGCTCCCGACCGCCGACCGCCCCGGATACGGGGCAGTGGTACGGACCGGGTCCCCGGCCTCCGACCGGGGGTGTCGCCCTCCATCACAGAGAGGGACGGGTCCTGCTTATGTACATATCGCTTGCGTCGCGCGAAGAACTGCGGAGTGCAGGTCGGCGTGCGTCAGCCCTGGCGCTGCTTGTGGCGCAGGTTGTCGCAGATGACCATGACCCGGCCGTGGCGGCGGATCACCTTGCACTTGTCGCAGATCTTCTTGACGCTCGGCTTGACCTTCATGGGATGTGAGGTTCTCCGGGTCAGTGCCTTCACCCCGCGGACGGGGTGCGGGCAAGATCTACTTGTAGCGGTAGACGATCCGTCCGCGCGTCAGGTCGTACGGAGAGAGCTCCACCACGACCCGGTCGTCGGGAAGGATACGGATGTAGTGCATCCGCATCTTGCCGCTGATGTGCGCGAGGACCTTGTGACCGTTCTGGAGCTCCACCTTGAACATGGCGTTCGGCAGAGACTCGATCACGGTGCCCTCAATCTCGATGGCACCTTGCTTCTTGGCCACGCTTCGCCTTTCGAATCGGCTACCTTGATCGACTCCGTGATTCGTACCCCCGCGCGAACGCGGGCATGCCGATACACGAGAGCCGACGCATCAGTCTACGTCAGGGCAACCGGAAAGACTAATCCAGGGGTGCTTGCCCGGTCGCGGTGATCCTTAAGCCAGCGGATCCGGAGCGGCCGTGACGCCCAGCTCCGCCAGCTTCGCCTTGCCGCCGTCCACCGCGGTGAGGACCAGCGGGCCCTGCTCCGTCAGGGCAACGGAGTGCTCCCAGTGCGATGACCAGGTCAGATCGTCGGTGAGGACCGTCCAGTCGTCCTCCAGGACGTGCGTCCTGGGGGTGCCGAGCGAGACCATCGGCTCGATCGCGATACAGAAGCCGGGGACCAGCTTGGGTCCGCGGCCCCGCTTGCGGGAGACGTAGTTCAGCAGGTGCGGGTCCATGTGCATCTCGGAGCCGATGCCGTGCCCGCCGTAGTCCTCGATGATCCCGTACTTCCCGGTCGCCGGACGCGGCTGGCGGCGGATGTACGTCTCGATGGCCCGGGAGACGTCCACCAGCCGGTTGCCGTTCTTCACGGCGGCGATGCCGGCCCACATGGACTCCTCGGTCACCCGGGAGAGCTCGACCAGCTCCGGGGCGTGCCCGGTGCCCACGAAGGCCGTGAAGGCGGCGTCGCCGTGCCAGCCGTCCACGATCGCGCCGGCGTCGACCGAGATGATGTCGCCGTCCTTCAGGACGGTCTCCGAGCTCGGGATGCCATGGACGACGACCTCGTTCACCGAGGTGCAGATCGTCGCGGGGAAGCCGCCGTACCCGAGGAAGTTCGATTTGGCGCCGTGCTCGGCCAGCACCTTGCGGGCCACGTCGTCCAGGTCCTTGGTGGTGGCGCCGGGGACGGCCGCCTCCCGGGTGGCGGCGTGGATGGCGGCGACGACCAGCCCCGCCTCGCGCATCTTCGCGATCTGGTCCGGGGTCTTGATCTCTACCGCCATGGGGGCCTTCCTCGACTCGACGACATGTCCTGAGAAAACTGTTCAAACAACACTACGGCCGCGACGCCCCAACGGGCATCGCGGCCGTAGACCACCTGTGGCTCAGGCGCCGTCCCGCGAGGGGAGCGCCTCCATGGCCCGCCGGGTCACCTCGGCGACCTTGCCGAGCGCCGAGATCGTCACCACCAGGCCCTGGGCCTTGTAGTAGTCGATGATCGGCTCGGTCTCGCTGTGGTAGACCTCCAGCCGCTTCCGGACCGTGTCCTCGCGGTCGTCGTCGCGCTGGTAGAGCTCGCCACCGCAGAGGTCGCAGACACCCTCGGTCTTCGAACGGTTGTAGATCACGTGGAACACGTGGCTGCTGTCCGCCCGGCAGATCCGCCGGCCGGCGATCCGCTTGACGACCTCGTCCTCCGGGACCTCCAGGTCCAGGACGGCGTCCAGCTTCAGGTCCTTGCCCTTGAGGTACGAATCCAGCGCCTCGGCCTGCCCGATGTTGCGGGGGAAGCCGTCCAGCAGGAAGCCGCCCGCGGCGTCCGTCTGGTTCATCCGGTCCTCGGCCATCGCGATGGTCACCGAGTCCGGGACCAGCTGTCCGGCCCGCATGTACTCCTGGGCCTCGACACCCAGCGGGGTGCCCTGGCTGATGTTCGCCCGGAAGAGGTCGCCCGTCGAGATGTGCGGGATCGCGAGATTCTTGGCGAGGTACGCGGCCTGCGTACCCTTGCCGGCGCCGGGCGGCCCGACGAGGACGATTCGCATCAGCGGAGGAACCCTTCGTAGTTGCGCTGCTGAAGCTGGCTCTCGATCTGCTTCACCGTCTCCAGACCGACACCCACGATGATCAGGATGCTGGTTCCCCCGAATGGGAAGTTCTGGTTCGCGTTGAGTGTGACCAGCGCCACGGTGGGCACCAGGGCGATCAGACCCAGATAGAGAGCGCCGGGCCACGTGATGCGGTTCAGCACGTAGCTCAGGTACTCCGCGGTGGGACGTCCCGCCCGGATGCCCGGGATGAACCCACCATACTTCTTCATGTTGTCTGCAACTTCTTCGGGGTTGAAGGAGATGGCGACGTAGAAGAAGGCGAAGAAAACGATCAGCAGGAAGTAAGTGGCCATGTAGATCGGGTGGTCACCCTTGACCAGATTGGCGTTGACCCAGTTCGCCCAGCCCGCCTTCGAGTTGGTGAACTGCACCAGCAGCGCCGGGATGTAGAGCAGCGACGAGGCGAAAATCACCGGGATCACACCGGCCTGGTTCACCTTGAGCGGGATGTACGTGGACGTCCCGCCGTAGGACCGGCGGCCGATCATGCGCTTCGCGTACTGCACCGGGATGCGGCGCTGCGCCTGTTCGACGAAGACCACCAGCCCGACCATGGCCAGACCGCAGAGGATGACCAGGCCGAACTCCAGCCAGCCGTCCATCAGCTTGCCCTGGAGCTTGATCGCCCACAGCGCGCTCGGGAACTGGGCGGCGATCGAGGTGAACATCAGGATCGACATGCCGTTGCCGATGCCGCGGTCGGTGACGAGCTCACCGAGCCACATGATCAGCGCGGTGCCCGCCGTCATGGTGACGACCATCGTGATGGTCGTGAAGATCGAGGGGTTGGGAACGATCTCGTTCCCCACCGAACAGCCCTGGAAGAGCGCACCATTGCGCGCGACGGCGACGAGTCCGGTGCCCTGGAGCACGGCGAGTGCGACGGTCAGGTAACGCGTGTACTGCGTGATCTTGGCCTGACCGGACTGGCCCTCCTTCTTCAGGGCCTCCAGCCTGGGGATCACGACCGTGAGCAGCTGGAGGATGATGCTCGCCGTGATGTACGGCATGACCCCCAGTGCGAAGATCGTGATCTGCAGCAGCGCGCCACCACTGAACATGTTCACGAGGCCGAACAGACCCGCACCACTCTTGGTCTGGTCAAGGCACGCCTGGACGTTCTGGTAGTCGATACCGGGTACGGGGATGTTGGACCCCAACCGGTAGAGCACCAGGATGCCCAATGTGAACAGCAGCTTCTTGCGCAGGTCGGGCGTCCTGAACGCCCGGGCGAACGCGGTGAGCACGGTGCCTCCTGCGCCTCTCACACGCACGCGTGAGAGGTAACGGTCTTGAGGATCGACGAATACATATCAGCCATGGCCGTACGGGCACGGTCCGCACGGCCCGGGGGTGATTCCCCCCATGGGTACAGCAACAGTCCACGCCACCTTACCGGCGACCGTGCCCGGCTAGGAACGACCAACCGGGGATGCCCCTGATGGGACATCCCCGGTTGTCGGATCAACGAACTCAGATGAGTTCGGTGACGGTGCCGCCGGCAGCGGCGATCTTGTCCTTGGCGGAACCGGAGACGGCGTCGACCGTCACCTGGATCGCCACGGAGATCTCGCCCTGGCCCAGGACCTTGACGAGCTCGTTCTTGCGCACCGCGCCCTTGGCGACCAGATCGGCCACCGTGACCTCGCCACCCTGCGGGTAGAGCGCGGCCAGCTTGTCCAGGTTCACGACCTGGAACTGCTTGTGGGCGGGGTTCTTGAAGCCCTTCAGCTTCGGGAGGCGCATGTGGAGGGGCATCTGCCCACCCTCGAAGCGCTCCGGAACCTGGTAACGGGCCTTGGTGCCCTTGGTACCACGACCTGCGGTCTTACCCTTGGACGCCTCACCACGACCCACACGGGTCTTGGCGGTCTTGGCGCCCGGGGCAGGACGGAGGTTGTGGACCTTCAGCGGGTTCTGCTCCGCCATATCAGTCGACCTCCTCGACCGTCACGAGGTGGCGGACGGTCTGCACCATGCCGCGGATCTCGGGGCGGTCCTCCTTGACAACCACGTCGTTGATCTTCTTGAGACCGAGCGAACGCAGGGTGTCGCGGTGGTTCTGCTTGCTGCCGATGTAGGACTTGGTCTGGGTGACCTTGAGACGAGCCATTACGCACCCGCCCCCGCACGCGCCCGCAGCAGAGCGGCGGGTGCGACGTCCTCGAGCGGCAGACCACGACGGGCGGCGATCTCCTCGGGACGCTGCAGTCCCTTGAGGGCCTCCACCGTGGCGTGCACGATGTTGATCGGGTTCGAAGAACCGAGCGACTTCGACAGGATGTCGTGGATGCCGGCGCACTCGAGCACCGCGCGCACCGGGCCACCGGCGATAACACCGGTACCGGGGGACGCGGGCTTGAGCATGACGACACCGGCCGCCTTCTCGCCCTGGATCGGGTGCGGGACGGTGCCCTGGATCCGGGGGACCTTGAAGAAGTTCTTCTTGGCCTCTTCCACGCCCTTGGCGATGGCAGCCGGAACTTCCTTGGCCTTGCCGTAACCGACACCGACCGTGCCGTCACCGTCGCCCACCACGACCAGCGCGGTGAAGCTGAAGCGGCGACCACCCTTGACAACCTTGGCGACGCGGTTGATCGCGACTACGCGCTCAACGTACGCGGTCTTCTCGGCGGCAGCGCCACCGTCGCGACCCTTCCGGTCCCGCCGCTCGCCGCCACCGGCACCGCTTCCGCGGCGCTGGGGTCCAGCCATTGGAATTACCTCTCTCTGTTACGTCCGCTAGCTCCGGAACCGGGGCTTAGAACTTCAGCCCGGCTTCGCGGGCGGCGTCCGCCAGAGCGGCAATGCGCCCGGCGTACTGGTTGCCACCGCGGTCGAACACGACGGCCTCGACACCGGCGGCCTTGGCACGCTCGGCGACCAGGGCGCCAACCTTCTTGGCCTGGGCGCTCTTGTCACCCTCGCCACCGCGGATCGACGCGTCCAGGGTCGACGCCGACGCCAGGGTGTGACCCTTGATGTCGTCGATGACCTGGGCGGTGATACCACGGTTGGAGCGCGTGACGACCAGGCGGGGGCGCTCGGCCGTACCGGAGATCCGCTTGCGGATGCGGATGTGGCGGCGCTTCGCGGCGGCGCGCTTGTAGGCGTCACCCTTCGCGATCTTCACACCGTATGCCATGGCTTACTTACCCGCCTTTCCGACCTTGCGGCGGATGACTTCGCCCTCGTACTTGACGCCCTTGGCCTTGTACGGGTCGGGCTTCCGCAGCTTGCGGATGTTCGCGGCGACCTCGCCGACCTTCTGCTTGTCGATGCCCTCGACCGTCAGCTTGGTCGGGGACTCCACCTTGAAGGTGATGCCCTCGGGCGCCTCGACCAGGATCGGGTGGCTGTAGCCCAGGGCGAACTCCAGGTTGGAGCCCTTCGCCTGGACGCGGTAACCGACACCGCTGATCTCGAGCTTCTTGCTGTAGCCCTGGGTCACGCCGGTGATCATGTTCGCCACCAGCGTGCGCGACAGACCGTGCAGGGCCTTGTTCTGACGCTCGTCGTTCGGGCGGATGACGTTGAGCACGCCGTCCTCGCCCTTATCGATAACGATGGGCGCCGACAGGGTGAGGTTCAGGGTGCCCTTGGGACCCTTCACCTGCACGGCACGGCCATCGATGGTGACGTCCACACCAGCGGGAACCTGGATGGGCAGCTTGCCAATACGCGACATGAGCTATTCCTCCGTTCCCGGGTTACCAGACGTAGGCGAGGACTTCCCCACCCACGCCCTTCTTGCTGGCCTGCTGGCCGGTCAGGAGACCGTGGGACGTGGAGATGATCGCCACGCCCAGGCCGCCGAGGACCTTCGGCAGGTTGGTGGACTTTGCGTAGACCCGCAGGCCCGGCTTCGAGATCCGCTTGATGCCCGCGATGGAGCGCTCGCGGTTCGGGCCGAACTTCAGCTCGAGGATCAGGGACTTGCCGACCTCGGCGTCCTCGACCTTCCAGCCGGTGATGTAGCCCTCCTGCTGCAGGATCTCGGCGATGTGCGCCTTGATCTTGCTGTGGGGCATGGCCACGGAGTCGTGGTAAGCCGAGTTCGCGTTCCGCAGACGGGTCAGCATGTCTGCGATCGGATCGGTCATGGTCATGTTTGGCCTTCGGCCTCTCTCGCCGGGGTTTCCTATCTGCGCCATCCCTCTCCCCGAACATCAGTCGGAGCGGGTGCGGCGCGGGGACCTACGGCGTAGTAAGCGACGTTATGCGGGCCGTACAGGGGTACGGCTCGCGTGCGGTCATGGGCGGCGGGCGCCCAACCCCTCAACTCTACGGGAGAGCCGGGGCGGGTGCCCGCCGACCATAGGCTTACCGAGAGCCCTGGTTACCCAAGTAGGGGATTACCAGGAGCTCTTGGTCACGCCCGGCAGCTCGCCGCGGTGAGCCATCTCACGAAGGCACACACGGCAGAGGCCGAACTTGCGGTAAACGGAGTGCGGCCGGCCGCAGCGGTTGCAGCGGGTGTACGCGCGGACCGAGAACTTCGGCTTGCGCGCGGCCTTCGCGATCAGAGACTTCTTCGCCATCTCGGTCACGCCTCCTTGAAGGGGAAGCCGAGGTGACGAAGGAGGGCGCGGCCCTCGTCGTCGTTGGTCGCCGTGGTGACCACGGTGATGTCCATACCCCGGACGCGGTCGATCTTGTCCTGGTCGATCTCGTGGAACATGACCTGCTCCGTGAGACCGAAGGTGTAGTTGCCCCGGCCGTCGAACTGCTTCGGGGACAGACCACGGAAGTCGCGGATGCGCGGGAGCGCGAGCGACAGGGTGCGGTCCAGGAACTCCCACATGCGGTCGCCACGGAGGGTGACGTGGGCACCGATCGGCTGGCCCTCACGCAGCTTGAACTGCGCGATGGACTTGCGGGCCTTGGTCACGGCGGGCTTCTGGCCGGTGATCGTGGTGAGGTCGCGGATGGCGCCCTCGATCAGCTTGGAGTCGCGGGCGGCGTCGCCCACACCCATGTTGACCACGATCTTGGTCAGGCCGGGAACCTGCATGACGTTCTCGTAGGAGAACTCCTCACGCAGCTTGCCGATGATCTCTTCGCGGTAGCGCTGCTTGAGGCGCGGTGCGTTGGTGGTGGCAGTCATCAGATGTCCTCACCGGTCCGCTTGGCAACGCGGATCTTGTTGCCGTCCTCGTCGAAGCGGTAGCCGACGCGGGTGACGACCTTCTTGCCGTCCTTCTCCACGACGAGCTGAACGTTGCTCACGTGGATCGGGGCCTCGGTCGTGACGATCCCGCCGGTCTTGGAACCGCGGGCGGTCTGGCCGGCCTTGGTGTGCTTCTTGACCCGGTTGACACCCTCGACCAGGACACGGTCCTCGGCGGGCATGGCCTGGATGACCTTGCCCGTCTTGCCCTTGTCCTTGCCGGTGATGACCTGTACCAGGTCGCCCTTCTTGATCTTCATGCTTACAGCACCTCCGGCGCGAGCGAGACGATCTTCATGAACTTCTTCTCGCGCAGCTCTCGGCCCACGGGGCCGAAGATACGGGTGCCGCGGGGGTCGCCATCGTTCTTGAGGATGACGGCCGCGTTCTCGTCGAAGCGGATGTACGAGCCGTCCTGACGACGACGCTCCTTGACGGTGCGAACGATGACCGCCTTGACGACGTCACCCTTCTTCACGTTGCCACCGGGGATCGCGTCCTTGACGGTGGCGACGATGACGTCACCGATGCCCGCGTAGCGGCGACCCGAGCCACCGAGAACACGGATGCAAAGGATCTCCTTGGCACCAGTGTTGTCGGCGACGCGAAGTCGCGACTCCTGCTGGATCACGTCTATCTCCTGATCGTCTGCCGGTTCCCGGCGGGGGCCCCGAACACCTGCGTATTCGAGGCCCCGCGCCGAGCCTGGCGGAACTTACCTGGGGGCTAATGCCCTCAGGTGATTACTTGGCCTTCTCGAGGATCTCGACGACGCGCCAGCGCTTCGTCGCGGACAGCGGCCGGGTCTCCATCAGGAGGACACGGTCGCCGACACCCGCGGCGTTCTGCTCGTCGTGCGCCTTGAGCTTGTTGGTACGGCGGATGACCTTGCCGTACAGCGCGTGCTTGACGCGGTCCTCGACAGCGACGACGACGGTCTTGTCCATCTTGTCGCTGACGACGAGGCCCTCACGGGTCTTGCGGAAGCCGCGCTCGTTCGTCTCAGTCATGTTCTTCTCGCTCATCAGGCGCTCTCCACCGTCTCGATGCCGAGCTCGCGCTCGCGCATCAGGGTGTAGATCCGGGCGATGTCCTTGCGGACGGCCTTCAGCCGGCCGTGGTTCTCAAGCTGTCCGGTCGCCGCCTGGAAGCGGAGGTTGAACAGCTCTTCCTTGGCCTCGCGCAGCTTGGCAACGAGGTCCTCGTTGTTCAGCTCACGCAGCTCGGTCGCCTTGGTACCGGCAGCCATCACGACTCACCTGCCTCGCGCCGAACAATGCGGCACTTCATCGGAAGCTTGTGGGCGGCGCGGGTCAGCGCCTCACGAGCGACCTTTTCGTTCGGGAAGGACAGCTCGAACATCACCCGACCGGGCTTGACGTTCGCGATCCACCACTCGGGGGAACCCTTACCGGAACCCATGCGGGTCTCGGCCGGCTTCTTCGTCAGCGGACGGTCCGGGTAGATGTTGATCCACACCTTGCCGCCACGCTTGATGTGACGGGTCATGGCGATACGAGCGGACTCGATCTGCCGGTTCGTCACATAGGCCGGGGTCAGGGCCTGGATGCCGTACTCACCGAAGGCGAGCTCGGTGCCACCCTTGGCCATGCCGTTCCGCTTGGGGTGGTGCTGCTTGCGGTGCTTGACCCTGCGAGGGATCAGCATGTCGGTCAGGCCTCCGTTCCGGTGGACTCAGCCGGAGCAGCGGTGGCCTCGGCCTTGGGGGCCTCGGCAGCCTGCTGCGGCTTGCGGCCGCGGCCGCCACGCTCGCCGCCACGGCCACCACGGGCCGGGCGGTCGCCCGCGCCACGGGACGGGCGGTTGCCCGCACGCGCGGCGGCGTTCTCGGCGCGGACCTCGGCGATGTTCTTGACGTCGCCCTTGTAGATCCAGACCTTCACGCCGATGCGGCCGAAGGTGGTCTTGGCCTCGAAGAAGCCGTAGTCGACGTTCGCGCGGAGCGTGTGCAGGGGCACACGGCCCTCGCGGTAGAACTCCGAGCGGGACATCTCGGCGCCGCCGAGACGGCCACCACACTGGATCTTGATGCCCTTGGCGCCGGCCTTCATCGTCGACTGCATGCTCTTGCGCATGGCGCGACGGAAGGAGACGCGGGAGGACAGCTGCTCGGCGACGGCCTGGGCCACCAGCTGAGCGTCGACCTCGGGGTTCTTGACCTCGAGGATGTTCAGCTGGACCTGCTTGCCGGTCAGCTTCTCCAGCTCGCCGCGGATGCGGTCGGCCTCGGCGCCGCGGCGGCCGATGACGATGCCCGGACGAGCGGTGTGGATGTCAACGCGGACGCGGTCGCGGGTGCGCTCGATCTCAACCTTCGAGATACCGGCGCGCTCCATGCCCTTCGTCATCATGCGACGAATGGCGACGTCTTCCTTGACGTAGTCCTTGTACAGCTTGTCGGCGTACCAGCGCGACTTGAAGTCGGTGGTGATGCCGAGCCGGAACCCGTGCGGGTTAACCTTCTGGCCCATTACCGGGTTCCTTCCTTGCTGCTGACGACCACGGTGATGTGGCTGGTCCGCTTACGGATCCGGTAGGCACGGCCCTGGGCACGCGGACGGAACCGCTTCAGGGTCGGGCCCTCGTCCACGTACGCCTCGCTGATGACCAGCGTGGAGGCGTCCGTGTGGTCGTAGTTGTGTGCAGCGTTGGCGATGGCGCTGTCCAGCACCTTGCCAACCGGCACGCTCGCGGCCTGCGGGGCGAAACGCAGGACCGCCTGAGCCTCCGTGGCGTCCATGCCACGGATGAGGTCCACCACGCGGCGGGCCTTCATGGGCGTGACGCGGATGTACCGCGCCTGGGCCCTGGCTTCCATGGTTGTCCCTTCGGTGTCAGTCATAGTCGTTCACACCCCGCTTAGCGGCGCTTCGACTTGCGGTCGTCCTTGACGTGGCCGCGGAAGGTGCGGGTCGGCGAGAACTCGCCGAGCTTGTGGCCGACCATCGACTCGGTGACGAACACCGGGATGTGGGTCTTGCCGTTGTGCACCGCGAGCGTGTGGCCCAGCATGGCCGGCACGATCATGGAGCGACGGGACCAGGTCTTGATGACGTTCTTGGTGCCGGCTTCGTTCTGGGCGTCCACCTTCTTGATGAGGTGGTCGTCGACGAAGGGCCCCTTCTTGAGACTACGCGGCATCTAAACCCGCTCCTAGCGCTTCTTGTTCGTCTTGCGGCGGCGGACGATGTACTTGTTGCTCGCCTTCTTGGGAGAACGCGTACGACCCTCCTTCTGACCCCACGGGGAGACCGGGTGGCGACCACCGGAGGTCTTGCCCTCACCACCACCGTGCGGGTGGTCAACCGGGTTCATCGCGACACCGCGGACGGTCGGGCGAACGCCCTTCCAGCGCATACGGCCGGCCTTGCCCCAGTTGATGTTCGACTGCTCGGCGTTGCCGACCTCGCCGACCGTGGCGCGGCAGCGGACGTCGACCAGGCGGACCTCGCCGGACGGCATACGCAGGTGGGCGTACTGGCCCTCCTTCGCCAGCAGCTGCACGGAAGAACCGGCGGAGCGGGCGAACTTGGCGCCACCACCGGGACGGAGCTCGATCGCGTGGATCGTGGTACCGACCGGGATGTTGCGGAGCGGGAGGTTGTTGCCCGGCTTGATGTCGGCGCCGGGGCCGTTCTCAATCCGGTCGCCCTGGCTCAGCTTGGCCGGGGCGATGATGTAGCGCTTCTCGCCGTCTGCGTAGTGCAGGAGCGCGATGCGCGCGGTGCGGTTCGGGTCGTACTCGATGTGAGCGACCTTGGCCGGCACGCCGTCCTTGTCGTGACGACGGAAGTCGATCACGCGGTAGGCGCGCTTGTGGCCACCGCCCTGGTGACGGACGGTCACACGACCGGTGTTGTTACGGCCGCCCTTGCTGTGCAGGGGGCGGACCAGCGACTTCTCCGGCGTGGACCGCGTGATCTCGACAAAGTCGGCGACGCTGGAGCCACGACGGCCCGGGGTCGTCGGCTTGTACTTGCGGATACCCATTTCTCAGTCCTCGTCCGATTCCGGACGATCCAGACCGCCCTCAGGCGGTCGGACCGCCGAAGATGTCGATACGGTCGCCCTCGGCGAGGGTCACGATGGCGCGCTTGGTGTTGGCGCGCTTGCCGAAACCGGTCTTGGTGCGCTTGCGCTTACCCTGACGGTTGATCGTGTTGACCCCGGTGACCTTGACCGAGAAGACCGCCTCGACGGCCTGCTTGATCTGGGTCTTGTTGGCGCGCGGGTCGACGATGAACGTGTACTTGTTCTCGTCCAGCAGCGCGTAGCTCTTCTCCGAGACAACCGGCTTGACCAGAAGGTCGCGCGGGTCCGAGAAGGTCTTGCTGGTGACGACGGCCTCAGTCATCAGGCCTCGCTCCCTTCGGTCTCAACGGTGGCCTTGGGGCCGGACACGAAGGACTCGAGGGCGGCCTGGGTGAAGACCACGTCGTCGGAGACGAGCACGTCGTACGTGTTCAGCTGGCCCGGCTCCAGGATGTGAACCTGGGGCAGGTTGCGGGCGGACAGCCACGCGGCCTCGTCGGCCCGGTCGACGACCAGGAGCAGGTTCTTGCGCTCCGAGATCTTGCCGAACAGGGTCTTCGCGGCCTTGGTGGACACCGCGCCGTCGACCACGCCGGAGACGACGTGGATACGGCTGTGGCGGGCCCGGTCGGTGAGGGCACCGCGCAGGGCGGCGGCCTTCATCTTCTTCGGGGTCCGCTGCGAGTAGTCACGCGGCACGGGACCGTGCACGACGCCACCACCGGCGAACTGCGGCGCGCGGGTCGAACCCTGACGGGCGCGACCGGTGCCCTTCTGGCGGTAGGGCTTGCGCCCACCACCGCGGACCTCGCCACGGGTCTTGGTCTTGTGCGTGCCCTGACGGGCAGCGGCCAGCTGCGCGACGACGACCTGGTGGATCAGCGGGATGCTGACCTTCGCGTCGAAGATCTCCGCGGGGAGCTCGACGGTCCCGGCCTTGTCGCCTGCCGGCGAAAGGATGTCAATGGTGCTCATCGTTACCTCAGGCCCCCTTGGCCGCGGTACGGACCAGGACGAGGCCGCCGTTCGGACCAGGGACCGCGCCCTTGATCAGGAGCAGGCCCTTCTCCGCGTCAACGGCGTGGACGGTCAGGTTCTGGGTGGTGACCCGCTCGTTGCCCATACGGCCCGCCATGCGGAGGCCCTTGAACACACGGCCCGGGGTGGCGCAGCCACCGATGGAGCCGGGGGAGCGGTGCTTGCGCTGCGTGCCGTGCCCGGCGCCGAGGCCACGGAAGTTGTGGCGCTTCATGACACCGGCGAAGCCCTTGCCCTTGCTCTTGCCGGTGACGTCGACCTTGACGCCCGACTCGAACACGGCAGCGGTGATCTCCTGGCCGAGCGTGTACTCGCTGGCGTCAGCGGTACGCAGCTCCACCAGGTGGCGGCGCGGGGTGACGTCGGCCTTGGCGAAGTGACCCTTGAGGGGCCGGTTCACCTTGCGCGGGTCGATCTCGCCGAAGGCGATCTGGACCGACTCGTAGCCGTCGTTGTCGTTGGTGCGGACCTGGGTGACGACGCAGGGCCCGGCCTTGACGACGGTCACCGGGACAACCCGGTTGTTCTCGTCCCAGACCTGGGTCATGCCGAGCTTCTCGCCCAGGACGCCCTTAATGTTCTTAGCCATCTCGCGCGTCACCTCAGAGCTTGATCTCGATGTCGACGCCGGCCGGCAGGTCGAGGCGCATGAGCGAGTCAACCGTCTTCGGCGTGGGGTCGAGGATGTCGATGAGGCGCTTGTGCGTGCGCATCTCGAAGTGCTCGCGCGAGTCCTTGTACTTGTGCGGCGACTTGATGACGCAGTACACGTTCTTCTCAGTGGGCAGCGGCACCGGGCCCGCGACCGACGCACCAGTGCGGGTCACCGTCTCGACGATCTTCTTCGCCGAGGAGTCGATGACCTCGTGGTCGTAGGCCTTGAGCCGGATGCGGATCTTCTGTCCCGCCATGGCTACTCAGTAGTCCTGTCTCTCGTAACGCTCTGGGACTCGGCCGGGCTGTGCCGTTCCCTGGGGAACCGCACCGTCCCTTCCCGCTCACCTCCGACCCACGCGGTCGGGCGTGTCGCGCCCCTTCCAGCAGATCTCCCCGAAGGAAGATCCCTGCTCAAGGGGTTCGTGGGGGAAGGACACCCACCGAGTGCCTGGCTGGGGCCCCGCTGACGCTTCCCGGAAGATTCCCGTACTTCCACCCCTGAGAAGGGGTGACGAGTACTGCGGGACTCGCTTCCAGTCCTCCCGGCGGGAGGCGCGCAGCATCGGCACTCAACCGAGCAACCTGAACAGTGTGCCATACGAGCCCGAAGGGGCGCCAATCGCAGCCGAAGAAGGTACCCCGACCGGCGCAGATGTCAAACCGCCCTGCCGACATTCCGGGCGGAACGGCCATTGTTCCCCATGGCGTGCTGGCATGGGAGTGCTCGACGCGCCACAGTGGCCGAAACGCGCTGTGTCACACGATCGGGATTCAGGCTTTGTAGCAAGTTGGGCAACCCGCCGGGCCTCTTCCCCGTCCCTTTTCACGCTGGGGGGCGCTGGACAACGAAGCGGAGTCAGGTAGTTGAACATCTCACAGCGCAGAACCGTTCCGTTGCAGAACGCTCGTCCGGTCACCCGTCGGTCCGTGCTCGCCGGGATCGCGGCCGTCACGGCCGTCGTGGCGACGGGATGCAGCGACAGCGGTTCCGAGAAGTCCGCGCCCTCCGTCTCCCCCGTCCGCGCCGTGGACCCCCGCACCACCCAGTCGTTCGGCCGCCCCCGCGGCCCGCTGCTGCTCCAGGTCATGGCCCATCCCGACGACGACCTGTTCTTCATGAACCCGGACGCCCTGCACCTGGTCAGGGCCGGGGTCCCGGTGGTCTCCGTCTATGTGACGGCAGGCGAGGCCATAGGACAGAACTGGGTCGAGGGCATGCCCCCGAAGGAGAAGGAGCACCACGACAAGGCGGCGTACTCCTCCGCCCGCCACCAGGGGCTCCGCCAGGCGTACGCGGAGATGCTCGGCAAGCACCGGTTCACCCGCTGGCAGAAGTCCGTCATGGACCTGCCGGGCGGCGTCAAGGCGGAGACCAACGAGCTCGTCGCCGGGAACCGCCGGGCCCGGCTGGTCTTCCTCAATATCGCGATGCTCTCCGACCGCAACGTCCGCATGCCGCAGCTGTGGGACGAGCCGGGGGCGGTGGCGAAGACGCTGGTGGCCAAGGGCTCGCCGTGCACCGAGGTGAGCAGATACCGGCACAGCACACTGGTGGACGCACTCGCAACGATCATGGACAGATTCCGGCCGACCGTGGTCCACACCATGGACCCGGACCCCGACTACCAGGTGCACGACGCCACCCACCCCAAGGACAACGACTACGGGGCGTGCTCGGACCACCGCGACCACACCCCGACCGCGCTCTTCACCTGGAAGGCGCTCTCCCAGTGGTCGGCCGACGCGACACGGCGCGACAAGCATCCGCCACCGTTCGTCACCACCTCGTTCCGCGGCTACTACAACCAGCGCTGGCCCCACAACCTCCCGATGGAGATCATCAAGCAGAAGCACCGGCTGGTGGAGGCCTACGGCGGCGGCCCCGACTGGCACTGCGGCAACGACGGCGGCTGCGGCGACTACGGGCAGGGCGGCGACCGCGCGCTGAAGAACCGCAAGGGCTGGATCCGCTCCACCCACTACCGCCACCCGGGCGCGACCCCCGTCGTCGACAGCGACCGCGGCGGCCGCCTGGAGGCCTATGGGGTCCTCGGCCTGCACGCCGTGCGCTGGCAGGAGAGCTCGGCGGGCAGCGGGCGCTGGGGCGCCCCGCAGAACCTCGGCGGCGGCCCGCTGGCCCCCGCCCTGGCCACGGTCAAGGACGCCGCCGGGCGGCGCCTGGTGTTCGCGCTGCGCTTCTCCGCCCTGGAGGGCGAGGGCCGGGCCGACACCCGCGAGATCGTCGTCCTCTCCCAGCGCTCCCCCGACGGGCCGTTCACCGGCTGGGCGGGGCTCGGCAACCCCGAGCACACCCCCGACCGGGGCCGCCGGGTGGGCATCCCGGCGGCGGTCACCGACCCCGGCGGCCGCGTCCACCTGTTCGTCCGCAACGCGGGCAAGGGCGTCTCCACCCGGGTGCGCGAGCCCAACGGCAAGTGGGGCAAGTGGCGCAACCTCGGCGGCCCGGAGATCCAGGAGGGACTGACCGTCGCCCTGGACGGCGACCGCCGCGTCCACGTCCTCGGCGTCGGCCGCGACACCGTGCACCACTGGAGCCAGGACGACCCCGGCAAGCCGATGCGCTTCCTGCCCCTGGACGGCCTCCCCAAGCCGGCGGGCGACCCCGTGGCCGCCCACCCCGGCGACGACGGCAAGCTCGTCGTCGTCTACCGCCGCCCGCAGGACGCCCGCCCGGCCGCCTACCGCCTCACCGGCGGCGCCGGCACCGAGCACCTCGGCGACTCCTCCGTCCGCGACCTCACCGGCTACGGCGCCCTCACCGCCCGGGCCCTCCCCCTGCGCGGCCACCGGGACGCCCTGATGGTGCTCGGCAAGGACCTCGAAGGCCGCGCCCAGGTGATCGACGCCACCTCCGACGACGCCCGCCCGACCCGCGCCGACGGCCGCCCGGCCCCCGTCGGCACCCCGGCCCTCCATACGGACGGGGCGCACCGGCTGTGCGTGGTGGGGCTGGGGCCGGACGCGAGCCCGTGGATCTGGCGGCCGGAGAACACTTAGCCCGTTGGGGGTGCCCCCTCTGGGGGAGGGACTGGGGCCCCCACCCCCAACCCGCGCTTCACCGACCCCACCGGCACCACACCCCCCACCCCCACCCCACCTTGCTATCGTGCTGCCCCGCCGTTCCGGAGGCTGCCTCACCGGGGGAAAGGGGCACCCAATGCTCGTCGACCGCAAAGCCGAACTGGCCGCCCTCTCCGCGATGCTGGCGGAGAGCGCCCGGGGCATCGCCGGCTTCGCGGTAGTCCGCGGCGGCACCGCCCTCGGCAAGACCGAGCTCCTGCACAGCCTCCGCACCCGCGCCGCGGAGCACGGCTTCACGGTCCTGACCGCCCTCGGCAGCCCCGCCGAGCAGCCCTACCCGTACGCGCTCGCCGACCAGCTGTTCCCCGAACTCGCCCTCCACAACGAGGCGTTGGCCACGGACGGGCGGGACGGCACCGCCGTCCCGCCGCACGTGATGCGCCGCCTCCACTGCGCGGCCCTCGACCTGGCCGCCGAGCAGCCCCTGCTGCTGTGCGTCGACGACCTCCAGTACGCGGACCACGCGTCACAGCAGTGCCTGCTGTACCTGATCCGGCGGCTGCGCACGGCCCGTACCGCCTTCGTCGTCACCGAGGCCCCGCACGGCACCGCGCACCGGACCCTGCTGGGCGAACTCCAGTACCAGCCCCGAATACGCCGCCTGACGCTCGCGCCGCTCGGCGCGAGCGGCGTCGACCGGATCGTCGCGGGCCGGCTGGGCGAGCCCGCGGCCGAACGCCTGGCCGCCGGGTTCCACCGGCTCAGCGGCGGAAACCCGCTGCTGCTCCACGCCCTGCTCGACGACACCGCCGATGCGGCCACCCCCGCCCCCGTCCCGGGCGACGCCTACCGGGCGGCCGCCCTGGCCTGCGTCCACCGAAGCGGCGACGACGCGCTCGCCGTGGCCCGCGCCGTCGCCGTGCTCGGCGACAGCGCCGACAACACCGACGGCAGCGGCACCGACGTCACCACCCTGCTGGCCACCGTCTCCGGCATCGCCCCCCGCGACGTCGGCCCCGCCCTCGACGCCCTGACCGCGTCGGCCCTCTTCCACACCGGCCGCCCGCGCCACCCCGTCCTCGCCGAGGCCCTGCTCGCCGACCTCTCCCCCACCGCCCACACCGCCCTGCGCGCCCACGCCGCCCGCGCGCTGCACGCCAGGGGCGCGCCCGCCGCGGCGGTCGCCGCGCAGCTCCTGGCCGGCGGCCCGCTCGGCGAGAGCTGGGAGG
>NZ_JABETO010000030.1 GCF_013055795.1 Streptomyces sp. I05A-00742 | reverse complement strand
CCCCCACGGCACCGTCCTGATCACCGGCGGCACCGGCACCCTCGGCAGCCTCCTCGCCCGCCACCTCGTCCAACACCACCACATCACCCACCTCCACCTCATCAGCCGCCAAGGCCCCCAAGCCCCCCACGCCCAACAACTCAAACAAGACCTCCACACCCTCGGCGCCCACACCGTCACCATCACCGCCTGCGACACCACCAACAAAACCGCCCTCACCCACACCCTCAACACCATCCCCACCAACCACCCCCTCACCGCCGTCATCCACACGGCGGGCCTCGTGGACGATGCCGTTCTCACCTCCCTATCCCGTGAGCAGCTGAAGACCGTCATCGCGGCAAAGGTGGACTCCGCGCTCAACCTCCATGAGCTGACGCGAGACCTCGATCTGGGCGCGTTCGTCCTCTTCTCGTCCCTCGCCGGTGTCCTGGGCAGTCCCGGCCAGGCCAACTACAGTGCGGCCAACACCTTCCTGGACGCCCTCGCCGCCCACCGCCAGGCGCGCGGACTACCCGCCACCAGCCTCGCCTGGGGCCTGTGGGCCCAGGCCAGCGGCATGACCGGCCACCTCAGCGACCAGGACCTCGCCCGCATGTCCCGCAGCGCGGTGCTGCCGCTCGGCACGGAGCTGGGGCTGCAGACGTTCGACGGCCACAACCAGGCCCACCGTGCGCTCCAGCTCGCCGCGGCGTTCAACCTCAAACAGCTTCCGGCGCAGCCGATCTGGTCGCGGCTGGCCACGGTGCGGCCGACGGCCGCCGCCGAGCAGCAGGGCGGTCCCGACCTGGCGCAGCAGCTCGCCGGTCTCACTCCGGTCCAGCGCGAGCAGCATCTGCTCGCCATGGTGCGCGAGCAGATGGCCGTGATCCTCACGCTGGACTCGCCGGACGCCGTCGAGCCGAACCGCGGCTTCCTGGAGCAGGGCCTCGACTCGCTCACCGCGGTCGAACTCCGCAACCGGCTCCTCACCATCACCGGCATCCGGCTGCCCGCCACCATGGTCTTCGACCACCCCACCCCCAGCGCGCTCGCGCACTTCATCGCCGGTCGACTCGGCCCGGGCGACGGCGGGGAGGCGTCGCCGGCCGACGCGGTGCGGGCGGCGACGGAGCGCATTCTGTCCGAACTGGACAGGATCGCGTCCATGGTGGCGAGCGTGCCCCTCGCGGACATCGCCGAGACGAAGATCCCCGCGCGGCTGCACGCGCTTCTGTCCGGCCTGACGCCGGAGGACGCGGACGGCGACGGCTCGTCCGTCACCAGCCGTCTCGACTCGGCCTCCGCGGAAGAGCTGTTCAAGTTCATCGACAGCGAGCTCTGACCACGCCGCCCGTCCCCTCGCCCGTATCACCGACCAATTCACCGCAGAAAGCAGGTCCCGCCATGACGGAGTCCACTCAGTCGAAGCCGCTCTTCCAGCTGAGCAGCGAGATATTCGTCGATGCCTCTCCCCTGGAGATCTATTCGATCGTCAGCGACCTGGAGCGCACCAAGGAGTGGAGCCGGGAGTGCAAGCGGATCGAATGGGTCTCCGGTGAACCCGGTACGGTCGGCGCGATCTTCCGGAGCGAGAACTACCGGAAGGACGAGGTCGTCGCGTGGGCGCCGGTGCCCCGAGGTGCCTGGATGACGCAGTCCGAGGTGGTGGCCGCCGAGCCGGGCAAGATTTTCTCCTGGCAGATGTACAACAGCGACGGTGTCCGCGAGGACAGCGTCTGGGCGTACGACATCGAGCCGGAGGGCGACGGGAGCGTTCTCGTGCACCGGTTCCGGATGAACCGCCCCACCAAGGGAATTCTGCGCATCGTGTCCGGTCTGAACGAGGCCGACACCCAGAAGTTCTACGAGGACTGGGCCGTCAAACTGCAGGGCGACATCCACGCCACCCTCGGCCGGATCAAGGCAGTCATCGAAAAGAAGTAAGCACTCACAGCATCCGTGACATCAACGGACGAGGGGCCCGTCAATGTTTCTTCAGCGTGTAGCAAACCGTGGCATGCGGCTGGGGACGCTCTTCGAGCGAGCAGCCGCCCGGCATCCCGCCAATATCGTCGTCCTCGACCACGACCTCGACATCGCTCCGGACCTGGGCCGGCGCGCCACAGTGTCGGAGATGGCCGATCTCGTGGACGACTTCGCCTCCCGGCTCTGGGCGGCCCGGGTGCGGCCGGGTGACCGGGTGGTCATCCACAAGTCCAATGGTTTCGACATTCCCCTGCTCGCCTGCGCCGCCGTGCGGATCGGCGCGGTGCCCGCGCTGCTGTCGCCCAAGCTCGACGGCGAGACCGTGGCCGAGCTGGTGCTCCGTGCGGACCGTCCGCACCTGGTGACCGACGAGGCGAAGCTCCGCGACGAGCTGCCGTCCTCGATCTTCGAGCTCAGCCAGAGTGTGCTGCTGACCTCGGGGAGCCATGAGGGGGCGACGGAGCTGGCGAGCCTCGCCGGCGTGCCGCGCGTCCCGGCCGTGACCATGCCGCCGGAACACCCGATGCTGATCACGCACACCTCGGGCACGACCGGCACGCCCAAGCTCGCCGTGCACACCGGCCACACCATGCAGGCCCGTTACCGTCCGCAGGTGTCCGCGCTGGCGCCGGTGGTGCACAAGCGCGAGATCATCGCCATCCATGTGTCGTTCGTGCACTCGCGGCTGTTCACCGCGCTCGGCATCTCGCTGCTGCGCGGCTTCCCGATCCTCATGCTCGCCGACTCCGACCCCGCGCATGTCGCCGACGTCTTCGCGCGGATGAGGCCGGGCGTCATCGAGGCGCATCCCAACTCCTACATGGAGTGGGAGGAGTTGGCGGACGACCCGCGCGGGCCGCTGTCCAACGTCAAGCTGTTCAGCAGCACCTTCGACGCGCTGCACCCCAGGACGGTGCACCGGCTGTTGCGGGCGACACGCCGCAAGGGCGCGATCTTCGGCCAGCTGTACGGGCAGAGCGAGGTCGGTCCGGCGGTCGTGCGCTCGTACGGCAGGGACCGTGCGCCGGACGCCGACGGCAGGTGCGTCGGGATGCCGTTCCCCGGGATGACCGAGGTCCGGGTGGTGAGCCGGAACGGCAACCCGCCCTGTCCCGCGAACCCGGGCTACATCGAGGTGCGCAGCGACGGCCGGATCGTGACCTATCTGGGCGAGGAGGAGCGGTACGCCCAGCAGGTCGCCGCCGGTGGCTGGTGGCGGATGGGTGATGTCGGCTACCGCACGAAGTGGGGCTGTGTGCACCTGCTCGACCGGGAGGTGGACCTGATCGAGGGCTTCGGCAGCACGCTGGCCGCCGAGGACACCCTGCTGGGGCGGATGAGTGAGCTCGCCGAGATCGTGATCGTCCCCGGTGCGGACGGCCGGGCCGTCCCGGTGGTGTGCACCAGGGGCGACGAGCCCCTCGACCCCGCCGCCTGGCGGGCCGCGACGGAGGGGCTGCCGCCGATGGCGAACCCCGTGCAGTGGAAGCGGGACGAGCTCCCGCAGACCGCGACGACCAAGATCAAGCGGCTGGAGCTGGCGCGGCTGCTGGCCGCCGGGCCCGTCACTTCCTGAAGCCCGAGCGGGCCTCACCGTAGCTGCCGTCGAAGGGCTGCCGCCGACCCGATGGCGTAGCCGAAAGGTATCCATGATCACCAGTCAGATGGAGATGTGCATAGTGGGGGCGGGCCCTCGTGGGCTGTCCGTTCTGGAGAGACTGTGTGCCAATGAGCGGGCCGCACCCACGCACTCCGCCGTGACCGTGCATGTGGTGGATCCCTTCGCGCCCGGTTCGGGTGCGGTCTGGCGGCCCGGCCAGTCCCGGCACCTGCTGATGAACACGGTCGCGTCGCAGATCACCGTGTACACGGACGACAGCGTCCGCATCGAGGGTCCCGTCGAGCCGGGGCCCACGCTGTACGAGTGGGCCCGGGAGCTGCTGGAGTCGCCCGCCGGGGAGGCGTACGACGACGCCGTCCTGGCCGAGGCCCGGGACCTCGGCCCCGACACCTATCCGACGCGCGCCTTCTACGGCTGCTACCTGCAGGACAGTTTCCGCCGGGTGGTGGCCAGCGCGCCCCGGCACGTCACCGTTGAGGTGCACCGCTCGCGGGTCGTCGCCATGGCGGACGTCCTGGGCGTGATGCACGGGCCGCAGGGCATCCGGCTGGAGGACGGCACACGGCTGAACGGCCTGGACGCCGTCGTGCTGGCCCAGGGCCATGTCCCGGCCCGGCTGACGGCCCACGAGGAGAAGACCGCGAGCCTGGCCCGCATCCATCACCTGACGTACATCACCCAGGCCAACCCGGCCGATCTCGACCTGAGCGGGATCCGGCCCGGCCAGGACGTCCTGGTGCGGGGCCTGGGCCTGAACTTCTTCGACCTGATGGCGCTGCTCACGGTCGGCCGGGGCGGCTGCTTCGAGCGGGAGGGCGGGCGCCTGGTCTACAGACCCTCGGGGCAGGAGCCCCGTCTCCACGCGACGTCCCGCCGCGGCGTGCCCTACCACGCACGCGGCGAGAACGAAAAGGGCGCCTACGGCCGGTACTTCCCCCGCCTGTTGACCCCCGAGTACGTCGCGGAGCTGCGCGGGCGTGCCGACGGCGAGGGGACGCCCCTGCGGTTCCGCACCGATCTCTGGCCGCTCATCACCCGCGAGGTGGAGAGCGTCTACTACGGCGCGCTGCTGACCGCGCGCGGGATGGACGCCGGGCGGGCCGCCTTCACCGACCGCTATCTGTCGGCCCCCGGCGACGACGAACGTGCCGTCCTGCTGGACGAGGCCGGCATCCCTCCGGAGGACCGCTGGGACTGGGACCGGATCAGCCGGCCGCTCGGCGACCGGGTCTTCGCGGACCGGGCGGACTTCCGGCAGTGGCTGCTCGGTCATCTGGCCCGGGACATGGAGGAGGCGCGGGCGGGGAACCTGAGCGGCCCGTTGAAGGCGGCCCTGGACGTGCTGCGCGACCTGCGCAACGAGATCCGCCTCGCGGTGGACCACGGCGGCCTCGACGGCGGTTCGCACCGGGACGAACTCGACGGCTGGTACACGCCGTTGAACGCCTTCCTGTCGATCGGGCCGCCTGTCTCGCGCATCGAGGAGCTGATCGCGCTGATCGAGGCGGACGTGGTGACGCTCACCGGCCCGGGGACGGAGATCCGCATCGACCCGGCCGCGTCCTGCTTCACTGCCTCGTCGCGCGTGGTCCCGGGGCCGGAGCTGCGCTCCTCGGTACTGATCGAGGCACGGCTCCCGGAGCCCGATCTGCGGCGCACGGCCGACCCGTTGCTGCGCCACCTGCTACGGACCGAGCAGGCCACCACGTACCGGATCGCGGACCGTTCCGGGGGCGTCCACGAGACCGGTGGCCTGGCGGTCACCGGGCGTCCGTACCGGCTGCTGGACGCCCGGGGCCGCGCGCATCCGCGCCGGTTCGCCTACGGCGTTCCCACCGAGTCCGTGCACTGGGTCACGGCCGCCGGGATCCGGCCGGGCGTCGATTCGGTCACCCTCGGCGACTCGGACGCGATCGCGCGGTCGGTGCTGGCCCTGTCGCCGGCCGGCTGCTCCCCGGCGGTTGAGCGCACCGTCCGGGACGACGAGACGGACCTGGCCGGAATGATCGTGTGAGCACGCAAACCACCCCCTCGTGGACCAACTGCACCGACTGCACCGACGTTCGCCCGACGGAAGACATGACCACCATGCGCGCGGCTTTCATCGAAACACTCGGCCCCCCGGACACCATCCGGTACGGCGACATACCCGCGCCCGTGCCGGGGCCGACGGACGTCCTCGTCGAGGTGGACGCCACCACCGTGAACCGGGTCGACACCCTGGTCCGCTCGGGCGTCTTCCGGACGCCCGTGTCCTTTCCGCTGGCCGTCGGCAGGGACCTGGTGGGCACGGTGGCCGCGGTCGGCCCCGGCGCTCCGGGCTTCGATGTCGGCGACCGGGTCTGGGCCAACAGCCTCGGCCACGCCGGGCGGCAGGGCGCGGCCGCCGAGCTGGCCGTGGTCGCGGCGGACCGGCTCTACCATCTCCCGGACGGCGCCGATCCGTTGACGGCGGTCGCCGTGGCGCACCCGGCCGCCACCGCCCACCTCGGCCTGTTCACCCACGGCCGGGTCAGGGCGGGTGAGACCGTCCTGGTGGAGGGGGCGGCGGGGAACGTCGGCGCCGCCCTGACCGTCCTCGCGGCCGAGGCCGGTGCCCGGGTCGTCGCCACCGCCTCGGCCAGCGACCTGGACCACTGCCGTTCACTGGGCGCGGCCGAGGCCTTCGACTACCGGGACCCGGCGCTGCTGTCCCTGCTCCGCGACGCGTGCCCGGACGGCGTCGACGTCCATCTGGACACGTCGGGCCGCAACGACTTCGCCCCGGCGGTCGAGTTGCTGGCCCCGCGCGGCAGGATCGTCCTGCTGGCCGCGGTGCGGCAGAGCGCCGCCCTTCCGACGCGCCGGCTCTATATGAAGGACGGTTCGGTCGTCGGGTTCGTCATCTCGCACGCCACCTCGGCGGAGCTCGCCGAGGCGGCCGTCACCATCAACCGCCTCCTCGCCGCCGGGCGGCTGCGGCCCCGCGCCCTGGAGCGACGTCCGCTGAGCGCGGCGGCCGAGGTCCACCGCCGTATGGAGGAGGGCGAGTTGCACGGGAAGCGCGTGGTGCTCCTGACCTGAGAACGACGGCTCAGCCGCTCGCCGGTGTCCACCGGATCCGGGTGCTGCACAGGGACACCACGACCGTCGCCGCGGCGACGGCGCCGAAGCCCCACGCCAGGCTGCTCGCGTCGGCGATGAAGCCGATGAGCGGCGGCCCGGCGAGCAGCCCGGTCGTGCCCATCGCGGCGACCAGGGTCAGGGAGTCGGAGCCCTGCCGGGCGGCGGCCGCGTAGACGCACGGGGTGACGGCGGCGATGCCCAGTCCGACGCAGGCGAACCCGGCGAGGGCCGCGGCCACGCCTCCGCCCGCCAGAGCGAGGGCCAGCCCGAGACCGGCGAGGGCGCTCCCGAGGAGGACGACGCGGCCGTCGCCCCAGCGGTCGCGCCAGCCGTCGGCGAAGAGGCGGGCCACCACCATCATGCCCGACACGACGGCGATGCCCAGGGGCGCGAGCTCGGCCGACGCCTCGGCGACGTCCTTCATGTACAGGGTGGACCAGTCGTTCATGGCGCCCTCGGTGACGGTACCGAACGCCATGGCGCAGCACATCCAGAGCGTCATGCGGGACGGTACGGTCCAGCGTCCGCGTGTCCTGCCCTCCTCCGCCTTCTCCCCGGCGGCCCTCTCCTCCGTGAGGAGCCCGGTCCGGGCGTACGCGCCCAGCAGGACGAGGAGGGCGGCGGCGACGCCGAAGTGCGCGCCGACCGACGGGGTCACGGCGTGGGTGCCGGAGGCGAGGAGGGCCGCGAGGAGGGAGCCGCCGCTGAAGGTGGCGTGCAGCCTGGCCATGGCCGTACGGGCGAACCGGGCTTCGAGCTCCGCTCCTTGGGCGTTCATGGCGACGTTCAGGCATCCGACGCACACACCGTCCACGCACAGGACCAGCAGCGCGACCGGGTAGTTCGGCGCCGCCGCCAGGGCCGGGAGCAGCAGGGCGAGGCAGAGCTGGGACAGCAGGGCGAGCCGCCGCGAGCCCAGGCGCTTCATCAGCAGCGCCACCAGGGGGAACGACACCGCCGCGCCGACCCCCGCGGCCATCAGCAGGACGCCCACCTCGGCCGCCGTCAGACCGAGGTCGGTCTTGAGGGCCGGGATCCGCGAGGCCCAGGTGGCGTACTGGAAGCCGAGGGAGCAGAACAGCGCCACGATCGCCAACTGGGCGCGGCGGAAGGGGTCGTGGATGCGGAACACGTACATCAGCTCGCTTCGTGGTGCGCGGACGGGCCGTGCGGCGCCGTCCGGTCCGGCTCGGGGTCCCCGGGACCGTCGGCCGGCACCGTCCTGGACATGTAGACGGCGTTCGGGCCGTATCCGTCGGGCGGTCCGACCTCCCGGTGCGGGGTGAACCCGCGGGCCGACCAGTACCCTTCGCTGCCGCCGACGGCGACCAGCGAGATCCGTTCGTCCCCCCGCGCCCGGGCGGTGCGGGTGAGATGGCGCAGGAGGTGCCGCGCCAGGCCCCGGCGGCGGAGGTCCGGCGCGACGACGATGTCGTGCAGGTGCAGGTTGCCCGACGGGGCGGCCGGGGCCGCCGGTCTCTCCGGGCGGGCCAGGTCCGGGCAGTGGTACGCCGGGTAGGGCAGGGCCAGCAGGTAGCCGACGGGGCGGGAGTCGACGTCCAGCACGAAGCAGGTGTCCGGCGAGGCGTCCGCCCGGGAGCGCAGGGCGGTGCGCCCCTCGGACAGGCCGAGTGCCGCGTAGGCGTGGAACTCCAGCGCCACGATGCCGTCCCAGTCGCCCTCGTCGATGCCGCGGACGCGGATGCCGCCGCTCACCGGTCCCACGCCCCACCGGAGTCCACGTCCCCGTCGCCGGTGCAGCTGTACGGCAGCGGGGCGATCCCGTTGAAGCCCCGCGTCATATAACTGGTCGCGTACGCGCCGCAGGACAGCACCCAGACCGGATCGCCCGACGCGAGGTCCGCCGGCACGCCGACCGGGCCGTGACCGGGCGAGTAGGCGTCGTCGCTGTCGCAGGTGGGGCCGGCGAGGACGGCCGGGACGTGTGCGGCGCCGCGGTGGCCGGGGAACACCAGCCGGTACTGCAGCGCGTCCATCTCGTACAGGCCGTTGAACTTCCCGCAGCTCAGGTACAGCCAGTGCAGCCGTTCGCCGTCCGGCCCCCGGCGCTCCGCGAGGCGGACGACGTGGGCGCGGATGGCGCCGTGGTCGGCGACGAGGTGCCGTCCGGGCTCCACGACGAAGTCCAGGGGCGCGCCGTGGATCCGCCGCAGGCGGTCCGTCCCCGTGCGGATCGCCGCGAAGATCTCGTCCAGCGGGGGGTCGAGGGGGACGCCGCGCCGGTCGAGGTACCCGAGCGCCGGCAGGCCGCCCCCGAGGTTGACGTGGTCCAGGGACGTCCCGCGCCGGCGCAGGGTGCCCAGGACGTCGCCCAGGCGTTCCAGCGCGTCCCGCCAGGCGTCGGCCGTCATCTGCTGGGAGCCGACGTGCACGGACACGCCCGCCGGTGTCAGGCCCACTTCGCGCGCCCGTTCCAGCACGCGGACGGCCTCGGCGGGCGGGCAGCCGAACTTGTGGGTGAGGCCCCACAGCGCCCCTTCCCCGCTGGTCGCCACCCGGCAGAAGACACGGGCGCCGGGGGCGTTGCGGGCGATCGCCTCCACGTCCTCCACGCTGTCGGTGGCGAAGTCGCGGACGCCGAGCCGGTGGGCGTCGGCGATGTTCCGGTCGGACTTGACGGTGTTGCCGTAGTGGATCCGGCCGGCGGGCACGCCCGCCCGGAGCGCCTGCTCGATCTCCGGCGGGCTCGCGGCGTCTGCCCCGGCGCCCCTGCGGGCCAGGGTGGCGAGCACCTCGTCCACCGGGCAGGCCTTCATCGCGAACCGGACGGCCACGCCGGGCAGTTCGCGGCGCAGTGCGTCGTGGCGGTGCGCGATCCCGTCCAGGTCGAAGACGATCCGGTCGTCGCCGGCGGTCGCGAGCGCCGCGAACAGGGCCGCGCTGTCGTACGTCGCGCACGGGTCCTGGCCCGTGCGCGTGCTGGTCGCCGTGCTCATCCGGGCTGTCCCGTCGCCGGGTGGAGGGGGGTGCTCCGGGCCGAGCGCACCAGCGCTTCCCATGCCTCCGTCAGCAGGGCGAAGTCCTCGATGTCGCGGCGCGCCTCGTCGAGGAGGCGTTCCCTGCGGGCGGCCAGGTGGTCGGCGAACCCGGCGTACCGGCCGCCCAGGCGGCGGTACGCGGCGTCGAGGGTGTCGAGCCGCCGGACGTTCCCGGCCTGGTCAAGCCCGCCGCTCTCCCTGGCGAACGCGGCGACGGCGGACGCCCGTACCTGTCCCCGGTCGTCAAGCAGCGTTTCGCCGGCCTCGGCCATGCGGGCGTAGACGGCGTTGAAGTAGAGCATCGACAGCAGGAACTTGACGTAGCGGAGCTGGTAGGCCGTGAAGCCGGAATCGGTCCGGCGTTCGCCGGTGTAGTAGTTGACGATGTTGCGGTTGTGCAGGACGCCGGGGAGTGCGGCGTCGTGGACGAGGTGGATGAGGAAGTAGTCGCTGCCGATGGTGTCGGTGGCCGGGGGCAGCGGTACGCGTTCGTGGACGCCGTGGAAGCTGATGTTGCACATGTCCACGCGCATCGGGTCGACCAGCGTCAGCAGGGAGTGGTCGCGCCGGAACGGCTCCGTGCCCGCGCCGCGGAACGACTCGTCGACGAGGTCGCGCTTCTGCTCGGCGGTCCAGTCCTCGGGCGCCCAGAGTCTGACCACGTTGTGGTAGACATCGGGGTCCCGTTCCAGGATCTCGCCCAGGTCCACGGAGAGTTCGCCGATGAACGAGCTGCCCACCATCGCGACCCGCCGGTCGAGGTGGTCCGGGGCCAGGGCCGTCGCGGTGACGCCGGGGGCGGCGTCGGCGGCGCGCCTGCCGAGGGACAGGAGCTCGTGGTGGACGGGGAAGGCGGTCTCGCCGTCCACGGTCTGGTACCGGCTGTCGGAGTCCCTGCGGTGAACGGACTCGCAGCCGAGCGCGGCGGCGATCAGGAACGCGCGGTTGGTGCAGGCGCCGTAGGAGAGGGCGGCCGGGAGCATCAGGTCAAGCAGCAGCTCTTGCTTGGCGGCGCCCGTGCCCTCGGTGACCCGCCGGAGGAAGTCCCGTTGCGCGGCCTCGTCGAGGTGGTGCGCGGTGATCCGTGGGTGTCCGGGCAGACAGCGTACGGCCTCGGCGTGTTCGGCGTACGTGGCGGGTGCGCAGGAGTCGAGGATCAGCAGGTGCACGTCGACGTCGAAGTGCGCGACGGCGTGGGCCGCCTCCGCGCCGATGGCCGCGATCGTCTCCGCGCAGGGCCGGTTGGTGGGCAGGGTCAGACAGATGCGGCGCATATCTCTTCCCCCGCGGTCTCGTCCCGGTCCTCGGTATCGCGCCAGGACCGGAGGCCCAGCAACCTGGCGCCCAGGTCGTTCAGTTCGGCCCGTCCGTAGCGCTGGGACTCGTGCTTCACCGCGTCGCCGAGGAGCGTCGCGTTCCAGTCCGGCGTGCCGAGCTCCCGCCACGAGGCGATCCGCGATTCGCGCAGCGTCCGGTGCTCCTCCAGCGCGGGCATCATGGACAGGTACTGGACCGAACGCACCCCGCTCTCCGAGGTGTTGGGGGCGACGCCGTGCGCCAGCAGGCCGTTCCAGATGAGCAGGTCGCCGGCCCGCAGCTCGGGGCGTACGACGGGCATGTCCTCGCGGTCGATCCGGGGGCGGATCGGGTCCCGGTCGTCCGGCTGGAGGGCCTTCCAGCGGTCGAAGCGGCGGAACAGCTCGGGGCAGCACTGGAAGCCGCCGGACTCGGGCCGGGTGTCGTTGAGCGCGATGATGCCCTGGACGCGCTGCGGGAGGATGCCGAGCGAGGTGTCGACGTCCCAGTGGAGCTCGATGTCGAAGCCGCGCTCCCGGCGCTCGATCAGGGACCGGTCACGGTTCCGGACGTTGGGCGGGTTGAGGTTGAGCCGGTCCAGGGTCACCCAGAGCTCTTCGCAGTCCCACACGTCGACGAACGCGTCGTAGACCCGCCGGGTCTGGCGGCTGTCCCAGATGAGCTGGTGGTGGTACGCCTCCACGAACCCGTAGATGTGCAGTTCCCGGTCCAGGTCCGACCGCCACTCCCGGTCCGCGTACCAGGTGTCCGGACGGTCGGGGTCCAGCCCCTGGAAGTCCCAGGCGAAGTCCAGCAGGCGCCGGGCGGACGCCGCGGGGATGGCCTCCCGCACCACGACGTAGCCGTAGGTCTGCCAGAAGGCGAAGTCCCCCTCGGACAGCACTCTGAGCGGGCGGTTCTTCTGAAGGTCCCTCAGTTGTGTCTGGGCGAGGTAGGTTTCGCCGTCCGCGCTGAAGTAGGGGGTGTCCGACGCGGCTCGATGGAGATATCGGTCAGAGGTCGGCATGCGGTACTCCGGATCCTTTCCGTCGCCCCCCGGATCGGGGAACGCCAAGGGTGCACGGGCGCGCGGTCGGTGTCGTCGCACGACGGGGACACCTTCGCGTGCGGGGTGGGGATGTTGTGGCGGCGCCGGGGGCCGGAGGGGGCCGCCCTCCACTGCGGACGGAGCCGGCTCTCCGGCTGCTCAGCCCTCCGGGAGCCGCGTCCGTCTCGGGCCGCGGTCCCGCGAGTCGCCCGCGGCGCGCTGAGCCCGTGTCGGATGTCCCGGGCCACGCGCCTCACGCGCCCCACGCTGTATGTGCACCCGATCAAGGTGGACTAGACCAACTCGGGATGTCAACTTCCGAATTGGGCTCCTTCGTGCCGGACGACCCGCTCGCCCCGTTCACCGCAGTCAAGCTGACCAACCGTCACCGACTGGGCACACAAGGCCGCTACGACACCCTCATCCCGCCCTTGACACATGTGGTTAACCTAAGCGGACACTCCTTGGTCTATACCAAAGCTCTTGCCCGAAAGGCTCCGCCGATGTCCTCCAGCAAGCACAGCAACGAGTTGCGGCGACTCGCGCTCTCCGTCCTGCAGCCGGGTTTCGTGGGCACCGAGGCGCCGGACTGGGTCCTGCGGGACATCGCCGACGGACTGGCCTCCGTCGTGCTCTTCTCGCGCAACATCGTCTCCCCGGAGCAGGTCGCCCGGCTGACCGCGCGGCTCCGTGCGGAGAACCCCGCGCTGGTCATCGCCATCGACGAGGAGGCCGGGGACGTCACCCGGATCGAGTCCGCGACCGGTTCCACCCGGCCGGGCAACCTCGCCCTCGGAACCGTCGACGACACCGCGCTGACCGGAGCCGTCGCCGCCGACCTCGGCCGCCAGTTGCACGCCGCCGGCGTGAGCCTCGACTACGCGCCCAGCTCGGACGTCAACTCCAACCCCGACAACCCGGTCATCGGCGTCCGGGCCTTCGGCGCCGACCCCGAGGTGGTCTCCCGGCACACCGGCGCGTGGATCCGGGGACTTCACTCGGCCGGCGTCGCCGCCTGCGCCAAGCACTTCCCCGGACACGGCGACGTCGCCGTCGACTCCCACCACGACCTGCCCGTCTACGGCGCCGGGCGCGAGGAGATCGCCGACCGGGCGCTGCCCCCGTTCCGGGCCGCCCTGGAGGCGGGCGTCCGCGCCGTCATGAGCGGCCACCTCCTGGTCCCCGCCTACGATCCCGGCCTCCCCGCCACCCTCAGCCGGCGCATCCTCCACGACCTGCTCCGGCAGGAACTCGGCTTCGACGGACTGATCGTCAGCGACGCCATCGAGATGGGTGCCGTCTCCGGGCCCCACGGCATCGGCGGAGCCGCGGTGAAAGCCGTCGCCGCCGGCGTCGACGCGATCTGCGTCGGCGGCGAGAGCGCCGAGGAGTCCACCGCCCGCCTCCTGACGGACGCCCTCGCCGACGCCGTGGTCTCCGGGGACCTCGCCGAGGAACGCCTCGCCGAAGCGGCGGTCCGCGTAAGGGAGTTCGCCGACTGGTCGGCCGGGCTGAGGCGGGCCGCGTCCGGCGACCCGGCCGACGACGGCATCGGCTTCGTCGCCGCCCGCCGCGCCCTCCGGCTGGCCGGGGCCGTCCGGGACGCGCTGCCCCTGACCGCCC
Source organism: Streptomyces sp. I05A-00742 (assembly GCF_013055795.1). Taxonomy (GTDB): domain Bacteria; phylum Actinomycetota; class Actinomycetes; order Streptomycetales; family Streptomycetaceae; genus Streptomyces. The sequence continues at coordinate 66,082 of NZ_JABETO010000030.1, read as the reverse complement.
CGCCCCACGTGGTGGAACTGGTCCCCGCCACCAACCTGGCCATCGCCAAGGAGACCCCGTGGGGCGTGGCCGACCCGCTGCGCGCCCGGCTGCCCGGCACGACCTCGGTCCGTGTCCGCCCCCAGGACCTCGACGCTCCGGACGCCGTCCTGGAGACCCGCGCGCTGGCCCCGGCGGCGGGCCGCCCCCTGGTCGTCGTCACCCGGGACGCTCCCCGCCACGCCTGGATGAGCCGCGCCCTCGCCGACCTCACCACGGCCCGCCCCGACGCGATCGTCGTCGAGATGGGCCTCCCCGGCTCCACCGCCCCGGGAGCGGTGCAGATCTTCACCCACGGCGCCAGCACGGCGTCCGGGGTGGCGGCGGCGGAGGTGCTGGCGGGAGTGCGGTAGGGCGCGGGCGGCCCGTTTCAGCGAATGGCCAGCGGCTCCACGCCGCCGGCGAAGTCCCCGTACCGTCCGCGACCCACCGCCTCATCAGGCCGGAGCGACGGCGGGTCGGCACCCTGTCCCGTGGCCGGCGCCGCCGCGTCGAACGGCCCGGATCCCGTTCTCCGGCCACGGCACCCTGCCGCTCGACGAGCGCCGGGCCGGCACCGGTCCGGCGCGAGCCGAGCGGACCGCGCACCGTCCGCGACAACCTGGCCGCCGCCACCCAACACCTCACCGACGGCGAACTACGGTTCGTACTCGGCGCGTTCCTCTTCACCGGCGACGAGAAGGCCCCCGCCCGCCCTGGCCCCGGTCGCCGGGGGCCCTCGTCCGGCCTCCCGCGCCGCGCCGGGCCGGTTCGGGCCCGGGCGGCGGTGCTATGACCGCGGCCCGGGTGTCCGGGCGGCGGGAGTGCCGGCCCAGCCGTGTTCCAGCAGGTCGAACAGTGCGCGCATGACGGCGGGCGGATCGTCGGCGGTGCGGGCGAGGCCGGGTGTTTCCATGGCGAAGCGGGCCAGGCCGGTGACGGTCGGGGCGTCGGCGTCCAGGCCGGTGGCCTGGGCGATGACGGCGGTCAGGGCGTCCTCGTGGCGCAGCCACATGCGGCGGGCGTAGTCCTGCAGTGCGGGAGTGGACTCCACCAGCGTGACGTGGACCGCGGACAGCGGGTCATCCCCGTGCGGCTTCGTCCGGGTGGCGATCAGGTGGTCGCGCAGGGCGTGCAGGACCGATCGGCCGGGGGCACGGTCGCGCACGGCGGCGACCAGGCCGGCCTCGATGTCGGCGTCCTCGTCGAAGACGAGCGCCTCCTTGGTGGGGAAGTGCTTGAACAGCGTGCTCAGCGCGACGTCGGCGGCCTGGGCCACCTCGCGGACCCCCACGTTGTCGTAGCCCTTCTCGCTGAACAGCCGCAGCGCGGCGTCGTTCAGGGCCTGGCGCGTCTGGGCCTTCTTGCGCTCGCGGCGCCCACCGGTTCCGGTCATGGGCGCCACTCTATCCATGGGCGGAGTCGATCCAAAATCGGAGCAGTTGCATTCTCGGAGCTGCTCCGATTAGTTTGGGACGCCCGGAACGCGTGCCCGACCGTTCCCATCGGCCAAGTAGGGGGATCACCCATGGAATTGACGAAACCGTCGCCCGCGACCGGCGCACCGCCACAGCCCAACGCCCGGGGGCTCAACCTCACGATCCTCACCCTGGGCGTCGGCGCGATCGCCAGCATCCTGGACTCCACGGTCGTGAACGTGGCCGTCGATCACCTGGCGAGGGAGTTCGGGGCGAGCCTGCCCCGCACCCAGTGGGTGATCACCGGGTTCCTGCTGGCCATGGCGGCGATCGTCCCGCTGTCGGGCTGGATGATCGACCGGCTGGGCGGCCGCACGACCTGGATGATCTCCCTGACCACGTTCCTGGCCGGGTCGATCGTGTGCGGGCTGGCCTGGAACCTGGACTCGCTGATCGTCTTCCGGATCGTGCAGGGACTGGGGGCGGGCCTGATCCTGCCGGTCCTGATGACACTGCTCACCCAGGCCGCGGGCAAGGCCCGCCTCATGACGGCCATGGGCAGCTTCTCGCTGCTGGTGCAGGTCGGCCCGGTCCTGGGGCCGGTCGTCGGCGGGGCCCTGGTGCAGGGCGCGAACTGGCGATGGGTGTTCCTGGTGAACATCCCGTTCTGCGTCGTCGGTCTCGTCCTGGCGGCGGTCTTCCTGCCGCGCCGGGACAGGCCCGAGCACAAGCGGGCGCTGGACGGCGTCGGACTGGCGCTGCTCACGCCCTCGCTGGTCGCGCTGACCTACGCGCTCGGCAACCTCAGCCCCGCCAACGGCCTGTCGGCCGCCGACGTGTGGATCCCGCTGACCGCGGGGGCCGCCCTGCTGGCCGCCTTCACCGGCTGGTCACTGCGCGACGGGACCAAGGCGCTGATCGATGTACGGCTCTTCACCGACCGCGGGTTCAGCGTCGCCAGTGCTCTGACCGTCCTGTCGGGGTTCACCATGTTCGCCGGACTGTTGCTGCTGCCGATGTACTTCCAGACCGTCCACGGCTCCTCCATCGTGCAGGCGGGCCTGTTCCTGGTGCCCCAGGGCGTGGGCGCCGCCACTGTGATCATCTTTGGCAGGAAACCGCTGGCCGGGGTCTCCGGCCGCACCCGCATCATCGCCGGGTTCGCGCTGATGGCGCTGGGCACCCTGCCGTTCGCGTTCGCCGGCACCCGGGACATGACGTGGCTGCTCCTCGCCGCATTGGCCGTGCGCGGCCTGGGTATCGGCGCCAGTACCCCGACCATCGCCGCGGTCGCCGTACGCGGGCTGCCCGCCGGCCAGATCGCCCGCGGTACAACGGCGTTCAACATCGTCCAGCGCATCGGCGCACCCTTCGGCACGACGGTGATCGCTGTCATCCTGGCTCGCGCCAGTGCGTCCGCCCCGCCCACCGCCGCCGGCCTGGCCGACGCGTTCGGGACCGCGTTCTGGTGGACCATCGGCTTCACCGCCCTGCCCATCGCGCTCGCCTTCCTGCTGCCCGGCGACAAACGCGACGCCTAGAGACGCGTGGAGCGGCCACGGCCCCGGACCGGGCTCCGGGCCCGGTCCGGGCCGGGCACTCCTCCTCATCGTCGGCGGAGCCGGCACCGGAGGAACCAGAGGCCCGCCGCGACAAGGGACACCGTCACGAGAACGAGCAGACAGGTGCCCCAGAACCCACCGGCGACCCGGACATCGGCCATGGCGACCACCGCGGCCGCCGCCAAGGGCACCACGGCGAGCGCGAGGACCCGCAGGACGATCGCGAGCCCCGCCGCGGTGGGCATGTGGGCGAGGCGTCGTCGCTGCCCGACTCGGTGTCCCACGGCACCCCGGGAGTAGTACCGCACGGCCTTCGCCCCGAGCCGCAAGGTGTTCTGCCGGTAGATCGCCGCGAGCGCGGGCACCCAGATCAGCGGCAGCACCATGCCCACCGCGAACAGGGCCACGATCAGTGCCGTCGACACCACCCGCCGCAGCCTGCCCTGCTTCTCGCCGCCGCCCACGATGCCGAGCAGCCCGGCCATCCTGACGACCAGCGACCACCGCGTCCGCCGCGGGATCCGGCCCCGGCCCCCCGGCGGGTGGCGCTCCACCGTCCGCAGGGCCTCGGACGCCTCCTCGACCGACGGGTACACGTCCTGAAGGACCAGCAGGTCGGCCACGCGCCGTTCGCTCCGGGGGTCCCGCCCGGCGAGCGCGGCCAGTTCGAGCACCATCCGGGCCTGGGAGAGCAGGGCCGCCACAAAGCTCACGGGCATGAGGAGCGCGAACGGCCCGCCCAGCGCGGCTCCGTCGACGATCGTCATACGCGTTCCGTGGGCGATGGCCTCCCGGCGGAGCTCGTCGTCCCCCGCCAGGGGCCCGCGCCGTCTCCGGCGTTCCACGGAAGCGGCGGCGCGGGGGCCGAACCGCCGCACCGCGAAGAACGCCAGCTGCTCGGGCATGTGCTGCGGATCGGCCCAGATCATCGGCAACAGCGCCTGGGCCGTCACCGTCACCGACTCCTCGGGTCGGACTCCGGTACCTCGGCTGCCGTCCATCCGGCCTCCGCTTCCTCCGTCGCCGTCCTGTTCACGGCCCGAACGCCGCGACTGCGGCGTGAGAGGAGCGTTCTCCCCGGCCACAGTCCCACTGTGGGCCCGGCACGCCCGGTGCGGCCTCACCCGTTCCGGGTGAGGCCGGCGGCTTCTCCGGGCTTGCCTCCGGTCGCGGGTCAGCCGTCGCCCCGGCCGGCGCCCGGGGGCCGTCCGGGAGCGGCCGGTGCCTCGCCGGCCGGTGTGCGGGAGAGGGCGGACTGGACCGCGCCCACGACGACATGGGCGGCGACGGCCAGGAGCAGGATGTCGCCCACCATTTGCACCATGGTGACGATCCGTGCCGGCTCCGTGCGGGGGGTGATGTCACCGAAGCCGACGGTGCTGAACACCGTGAGCGCGAAGTACAGCGCGTCGGTCCGGCTGAGCCGCTCGGCGAAGCTGCCGGGCCCGGCCTGTTCCAGGAGGTAGTACGTGGCCGCGAAGAGCAGCAGGAACAGCGGCACCGTGGTGGCCAGCGCCTCGACGGCCCGGAGCCGGGGCCGGGAAGAGCGCAGGATCGAGCGGATCTGCCAGGTGAAAAGGGCTACCAGGGCGGCCAGTCCGAGGACGAGGCCCAGGGCGGCGGCTCCGTCGAACCTCCTGTCCAGGGGGAGGAGGTAGTACGCGAGGACGAGACCGGTCGCGGTGCCGAGGGGCCGCAGCATCACGCTCACCGGCGGGCCCCCGAGGCCGGCCGCCCGGCCGGCAGATGCCGGGTGAACGGGAAGGCGCCGAGGGTGATGGCCGCGGCGGCCAGGACGGCGGCCTTGAGGCTGTCGAGCTGGGCCGTGGAGTAGGAATCGACGAGCGCGTCGGCCTCGGACGGCGGGAGTGAGGCGCGCTCGGCGGCAGCACGCACCTGATCGGTGCTCACGAAGCTGACCCCTGCTTCCATGGCGATGCCGGCCTGGTGGCGCGCCGCCTCCGAGATCTTCGGATTGCTGTCGATCTGCGACGTGAAGGCGTGGACCAGCGCGCCGACCAGCAGGGACCCGATCAGCGCGGTGCCCAGGGACGAGCCGAGGTTCTGCGCGGTGTACTGCAGGCCGCCGGCCTCGCTACGTTCGTCCTCACCGACGCTGGACTGCACGACGTTTCCCAGCTGGGAGGCGAGCAGCCCCATGCCCAGACCGAGCAGGGCCATCGCCAGGCCGAACGAGAGATTGTCGATCCGGGGCTCGATCGTGCCCAGCAGCCACACGGCCGCCACCAGGAGCACCAGCAGCCCGCACCGCACCACGGTGCGGGGTGCCGCGACGCGCCCGAGGAGGGGGCCGGCCATGGCGGACAGCAGCATGGTCACCGACACGGGCAGCAGGCGGAGTCCGGTCTGGAAGGCGTCAAGGCCCTGGACGACCTGGAGATAGAGCGGGATGACGAAGAACAGGCCGAGCAGCACGAGGTTCTGGCACAGCAGCATGGTCAGTCCGGAGCGCAGCGGCGGGACGCCGAACAAGGAGAGGCGCACCAGCGGTTTCCTGTCCCGTTCCTGCTGTCGTCGCTCCCAGGCACAGAACAGCCACAGCACAACGGCCCCGGCGGCGAGCACGAACAGTGTCGGGGAGAAGCCGAGGACCGTGAACGGGGGGTTGCGGGGTTTCAGCCACCCCCAGGAGCTGCTCTGCAGAACTCCCAGCACGACGAGGGCGAGCCCGGCCGCGGACAGTACGACACCTCCGCTGTCGAGCCTGGTCCGCGGCCCCGGCGGGGCGTCGGGGATCCACCGGATGACACACAGCATGGCGATGACCAGGACGACCTCGCCGGCGAACACCAACCGCCAGGTCAGGTACGTCGTCACCCAGCCGCCGAGCAGCGGCCCGACGGCGATGCCGGCGCCGGCCAGCCCTCCGATGACCCCGTAGGCGACCGACCTGTCCCGGCCGCGGTACGCGCCGGCGACGAGCGCCGCGAGCGCCGGGAGAACGAGCGTGGCGCCCAGCCCCTCGACCACCGACCAGCCCGTCGCCAGCACCCACAGCGACGGCGCCAGCGCGGTGACGGCGGACCCGGCTCCGTAGACGACCAGCCCGACGGCGAACGTCCGGCGGCGTCCGAACGCGTCGCCGAGCTTCCCACCGGTGATCATGAAGGCGGCCATGACGAGGGTGTAGAGCGTGATGACGCCCTGGATCGCCGTGACCTCGGTGTCGAAGTCCTCGACCAGCTTGCTGATCGACACATTCATCACCGACGTGTCCAGCACCATCAGGAACTGGGCCGTCCCGAGCACGGCAAGAGCCCGCCATCGTGTCACTGCCTGCACCCTCTCCGCGTTCCGGAACGCCCGGGGGGCGAGCGGCTCCTGACCCGCACCCTAGGACCGCACGGCGGCCGACCGTCGCCTTGAGCAGGGGCGCATCGCCCGTCCGGCCCAGGAAGCGGAGGTGCGATCAAGGGCCGGGGGTGGTGAGGATGGACGGAGGGGTTCGCGGAGGCGGCCCGGCCGGGCACGGCGCGTGTGCGGAGAGCCGGGGCCGCAGGCGCCCGCAGACGGTGGTGATCGGATGCCTTCGACCGGACACGCGCTACCGGAGGCCGGCCGGTGCGCCACGCTGGCCTGGTCCGGCGACCCGCTGCTCGGCGCCAAGCTGTCGGTGCCCCCTTCCCCGCGGACCCACGTTCCCAGGCACCGGCTGTTCGACCGGCTCGATGCGGGCACGGCCGGGCCACTGACCCTGGTCACGGGGCCGGCCGGCGCGGGCAAGAGCACACTGGCCGCCGCGTGGGCGCGGACCGGCGGGCCCCCCGGGCCGGTCGCCTGGCTGACCCTCGACGCGCGGGACAGCGCGCCGGGCGTCTTCTGGAGCTACGTCCTGGAAGCCCTGCGGCGCGCCCTGCCCCGGCTGCCCGACTCCGACGGGATCCCGGCGCCCGCCTCCCCCGGCGGCGTCGGCACCTCCCTGCTGACCCGGCTCGCCGCCGCGACGGAGCGCCTGCCCGGGCCCGTCGTCCTCGTACTGGACGGTTTCGAGCGGGTGACGGGCCGACGCGTGCCCGCCGGGCTGGAATTCCTCCTGGACCACGCCGGCCCGCGGTTGCGCCTGGTCGTGACCGGCCGCACCGACCCGCTGCTGCCGCTCCACCGGTACCGGACCGAGGACCGGATCGCGGAGATCCGCGGGGCCGACCTGGCCTTCACGTCGCACGAGGCGGCGGTACTGCTGCGCGAGCACGGTCTGCGCCCCGAGGACGACACCGTCCGGGCCTTCACGGAGCGCGCCGAAGGGTGGGCCGCGGGTCTGCGGCTGTGTGCCCTGGCCGAGCGCAGGACCGGCGGTCCGGCCGGCCCCGCCCGCCCGGACACCCTCGCCGGGCAGGCCGTCTCGGACTACCTGCTCGCGGAAGTGCTCGACGTCCGGCCCGCCGCTGTCAGGGAACTGCTGCTGCGCACCAGCGTCCTCGACCTCGTCCATCCGGATCTGGCGAACGCCCTGACCGGGCGCGGGGACGCCGAGGCGGTCCTGGCCCGGCTGGCCCGCGAGAACGCCTTCGTCGATCCCGTCCCCGGCACGGACCGGTACAGGGTGCACCCGCTGTTCGCCGACGTGCTCCGCGACCGGTTGCGGATCCGGCATCCCGCTCTCGTACCGCGGCTTCACGCCAGGGCCGCCCGCGGGTTGGCCGGGACGGGCGACATCATCGGAGCGCTGGAGCACGCGGCGGAGGCCGGCGACTGGGCGTACGGCGCCTCGCAGGCCGTTCGTCATCTGCTCGTCGGCCCCCTGCTCGCCACCGCCGAAGCCGAACGTGTGGAGCGGGTCTTCGGCCGTATGCCGTCCTCCGTGCCGGGTGCCGCGCCGGCCCTGATGGCAGCCGCCTGCCGACTGGCGCGGCACGACGGCGCCGGCTGCCGCGAACACCTCGCCGCGGCCGAACGGCACCTGCGCCGCGGCGGCGGGGTCCCGGCCCCGGAGGTCGGACTCACCCACGTTCTGCTGCGCCTCCTGTGCGGACCGCACCCGGACGAGCAAGGGCCGGAGGAGACGGCACGTGCCGTCTCGGACCTTATGGAGGCACTTCCGGTCGAACGAGCCCGGGAACACCCGGAGATCGAGGCACTGCGGCTGCACGGTCTCGCCCGCGCCCTCATGGGATCCGGCCGCCTCGACGACGCCCGGCGCCTCTGTGCCGCGTCCGCAGCCGCCTGCACGACCGAGGCGACCCGGCCGCTGCGCCACAGGTCCCTCGGTCTCCTCGCGCTGGCCGAGAGTGCCCAGGGCGCCCTGACCTCGGCGGAGGACCACGCGCTGCGCTCACTCGTCATCACCGACCGGCAGGCGGCCGCCCCGGACCACCGGTCCTGCTCGGCCTACCTCGCGCTGGCCGTCGTGTCCCTCGAACGGGACGACGCGGACGTCGCCCGCCGTCGGCTCGAACAGGCCCTCGCCTGCGCCGACCTGCCCGGCGACCCCGTTCCGGCCACCGAGGCGGCCGTGCTGCGGTCCCGCCTGGAACTGTCACGGGGACACTCGGAGGCGGCCCTCGCCGCCCTCCCCCGCCACCCGGCGGCGGTTCACGGGCAGTGGCCCGCCGGTCGGCTCGCCCTCACGCGCTCGGCCGTGGCCCTGGCCCGAGGGGACCACGAGGCCGCCGTCGCGTCAGTGCACGACATCCGCGCCGACGGACCGGCACCCCTCGTCGCCCTGGCCCGCGCACACCTCGCCGCCGGACGCTCCGCCCGCGCCGCACGGCTCCTGGCCCGCGTCGACCGCTCCCCCCGCCTGACGCTGCCGGATCGCGTGACCGTCCAGTTGGCACGCGCCCACCTCGCCCTACTGGCCGACGACCGGCCAACCGCCCGGTACCTCGTCGGCCAGGCCCTGAACACCGCCCGTCCCGAACGGCTGCGCCGGCCCTTCCTCGAAGCGGGCCCCTGGCTGCACCACCTGATGGACAGCGCCGACGGCACAGCTCCCACACGGTCGCGGGACGCCTGGCTCGCCCCCGGCGAGAACGCGGGACCTCCCGTCCCGGTCCAGCCCCTCAGCGGCCGTGAACGAGAAGTGCTCGTATGCGTGCAGAGAATGATGTCCGCCGACGAGATCGCCGCGGAACTCGGCCTCTCCGTCAACACCGTGAAGACCCACCTGCGCAGCGTCTACCGCAAACTGTGCGTCTCCAGGCGCCGCGACGCCGTCGAGCGGGGCAGGGAACTGCGCATTCTCTAGGTTCGGGTCAGCCGGTCGCGGGGTTCTCAGCAGGCTGGAACATCTCGTTCGCCAGCGCCCGGAAGGTCTCTTCGGGGTCCCGCCCGTCCAGCAGGCCGTCCAGGTTCTGGGAGAGCAGCAGCGTCGCGAAGCCGTGGGCCACCGACCAGGCAGCCATGAAGCCGACAGCCGGGTCGTCGCCGTGGCCCTCCACTGCCGCACGGAGCCGGCTCCTCGTCCGCTCGCGCGCCGCGAGGAGCTCCGGGTCGTCCGGGCGCAGGAGTTCCGGGCGGAACATGACCTGGAAGTGCGCCGGGTGCGCGGTGGCGAAGCGCACGTACCGGACGCCCAGGTCACGCAGGCCCTCTGCCTCGCCGAGGGCGGTGGACAGCAGCCCGTGGCCCTCGGCCGCGATGGCGGTGAGCAGGCCTGCGCGGTCCTTGAAGTGGTGTGCGGGCGCGGCGTGGGAGACGCCCGCGCGGCGGGCCAGGTCGCGCAGGGACAGGGCCGCCGGCCCTTCGGCGGCGATGACGTCGAGGGCCGCGGTGAGCACGGCCCGTCGCAGGTCCCCGTGATGGTAGGCGCGTTCGGTGGTCATGGTCAGCAGGTTACGCACTATCTAGACGTTGACAAGTTTGCTCGTCGGATGCAATCTAGCCGATGTCAAGATGTGCAGGTCACAAAAAGAGGGATCGTCATGAACATCGACAACGGACGCGTACGGCAGATGTGGCACCTCCTGGAGCCCCTGCACGCCGTCCTCTATTACGCTCCCGAAGTCTTCGAAGAGGTAAGGACACTCGGTTACGACACCGACGAGCGCTGGCCGAGCTACTTCGCCCTGCGGGCGGCGCCGCTCGGGGCACCCGGATCCCGTCAAGTGGCCTCCGCTTTCTACAGCTTCAGCCCGCGCATGGTCGCCGAACACATCCCCGCCGCCTGGGACGTCGCCGCACCGGACAAGGTGGTCGAGGCCCGGACGCGCGGCGTCGACCGGGCATACCGCACGCTCATCGGTGAGCGGACGGGCAGTGCCGATCTCGCCGAGGCAGCCGCGCTCGCCCGCCGGGCGGCGGAGGCCGCGCGCACGGAGGGCCGCCCGCTCGCCGCCGCCAACGCCGCGCTGCCCTGGCCCCAGGAGCCGCACCTCGTGCTGTGGCAGGCCGCGACGATCCTGCGCGAGCACCGCGGTGACGGCCATCTCGCCGCCCTCCTGACCGCGGGCCTCGACTCCGTCGAGGCGCTGGTGTCCTTCGCCGCGATCGGCGCGGCGCCGGCCGAGGTCTTCGCGAGCCGCGGCTGGAGCGAGCACGAGTGGGCGGCCGCCCGCGAACGGCTCGTCGCGCGGGGACTGCTGGACGCCGACGGCACCGCGACCGACGCGGGCCACGCCCTGCGCTCCGAAGTCGAGCGCCGCACCGAAGAACTGGCCGCCGCCCCCTGGCAGGCGCTCGGCGCCGAGGACACCGCTCGGCTCGTCGAGCTCCTCGGCCCGCTCTGGCTGGAGATCATCGGCACGGGAATGCTGCCCCGCGAGACCACGCTCGGCATCGGGAAGGTCTGACGTCTCCTGCCGTACGACGATCGCGTCGCGGCGGATCGCGTACTCGGAAGAGCCCCCGCCCCACCGCGGAGTCTCCTCCCGATTCACCCGCCAAGGGTGATGTCCCCGGCGCCGGACGTCGGAAACGCTGGTGGTGGATCACCTCTACGACTGCTCGGCAGGTACCCGTACAGGAAGAGCCCAGGCCATGGATCCACCTCGCGCTCCCGGCCCGCACGGTTCCGGCCCCCCGTCCGGGGACGGTCCGCTGCTCCCCGGCGAACGCGACGACTACGCCAGGCTCCGCGAGCGCGAGGCGCTGCACCACCGGCGGCTGCGCTACGCGGCGACGTCCGTCCTGCTGATTTTCGCCTTCGTCCTGTCGCCGCTCGCGGTGGTGGCGACCTGGGTCAACAGCCAGGTGTCGGACACCGACCGCTATGTGCAGACCGTTGCTCCGCTGGCCAAGGAACCGGCCGTGCAGAACGCCGTCACCGACCGGCTGACCACACGCGTCGTCGACAACGTCGACGTCAAGGGCATCACCGACGCACTCGGCGACGCACTTGCCAAGGCCGACACTCCACCGGCCGTCGTGGACAAGTCGCACCTCCTCGCCGGCCCCCTGAAGAACGCGCTCACCACGGCCGTCCACGACGCGGTCGACAAGGTCATCACGAGCGACCAGGTCGCGCAGTTGTGGGACCAGGCGAACCGACGGGCCCACGCGGCTGTCGTCAAGACGCTCACCGGCGAGGGGAACAGTGCCGTGGAGGCCAAGGGCGACGCCGTCGTGCTGGACATCGGGACCGTCGTGGACCAGGTCAAGCAGAAGCTGGTGGACGAGGGCTACGGAAAGGCCGCGGACATCCCCGACGTCGACAAGACGATCACCCTGTTCCGGACCGACAAGCTCGACGACGCCCAGGACGCCATGCGCCTGCTGAACCTCGTCGGGGTGTGGCTGCCGGTCACGGTGGTCGTCCTGGCGGCCCTCGCCGTGTGGACGGCGCCCGCGCACAGGGTGACGCTCATGACCGCGGCCATCGGCGTCGGCGTGATGATGATCGTGCTCCTCGTCGGGCTCGCCGTCGCACGGCGTCTCTATCTGGACTCCGTTCCGCCCACCGCCCTGCCCCCGGACGCGGCGGCCTCGGTCTACGACACCTTCGTCCGCTTCCTGCGCAATGCCACCGGGACCGTCCTCGTCACCGCGGTGATCACGGCACTGGCCGGATACCTCTACGGCCCCGGCCGGGGTGCCCGGTTCACCCGCTCGGTGACGACCAGGGCCACCGGAGCCACGGGCCGGGCCATGGCCCGCTCCGGCCTGCGCACCGGGGCGACGGGCCACTGGCTGGAGACGCACCGGCGCTGGACCACCGGCATCGTCATCGCGGCGGCGGCCCTGGCCCTCTTCCTGTGGAACTACCCCACCGCGGCCGTCGTGGCGCTGACCCTCGGCATCGCCGTCCTCGTACTGGCGATCCTTGCGATCCTCGGCGCCGCCTCCACCGTGACAGGCGCAGAACGGAACCAGCAGTCACGACGACAAGGACCCGAATGATGAACGGCTACGTATACCTGGCATACGACTACCCACTTCTGGGCGCCTTCTGGACCGTTCTCTGGATCGTGCTGTGGGTTTCCTGGTTCATCCTCCTCTTCCGCGTGATCGCCGACATCTTCCGCGACGACTCGCTCAGCGGATGGGCCAAGACGGGCTGGCTCTTCCTCACCATCCTGCTGCCCTTCCTGGGCGTCTTCGTCTACGTCCTCACCAGGGGCCGGACCATGGGGGCTCGGGAACGGCGTCATCTCCAGGCGCGGCAGGAGGCGTTCGACCAGTACATCCGTGAGACGACCGCCGGCGCGGGCGGGAGGAGCGACGCGGAAGAACTCATGAAGCTGTCGGAGATCCGCGCCAGGGGCGACATCACCGAGGAGGAATTCCGCCGGGCGAAGGAGAAGATCCTGCACTGAACACCCTGCACTGAACGCCCTGCGCCGAACACCGAATCGACGGAAAAGGAGAAGCATCATGACGACCTCGCACCACCACCACGGCGACCGGTCCCTGACGGCAGCCGCCGGGCTGACCGTGTTCGCGGCCGTGATGCTGCTGATCGCGGGATTCCTCGACATATTCCGCGGAATCTCGGCGATAGTCCACGACGCGGTGTACGTCAACGCACCCGAGTACGTCTACAAGTTCAACGTGGCGGGCTGGGGCTGGGTGCACCTCTTCCTCGGGATAGCGGCGGTCATGGTGGCGATAGGCCTGTTCAAGGTCTCCACCTGGGCCAGGATTCTGGGCATCGCCATAGCCGCACTGCTGCTGATCGCCAACTTCCTCTTCCTTCCCTACTACCCGCTGTGGTCGATCGTGGTCATGGCGCTCTGCGCGTTCGTGATCTGGGGCCTCTGCGTCGTCCGTCATCAGGAGTGACGGCCCGAGGACCGACCCGGCCGGGGATGATGCCCTATTGGTGTTCCTAGGACTCCTAGGGTAAAACTAGGAGCCCTAGGAACCAAGGGAGGGCGCATGGTGCGGGCCGGTCTGACGGCGGAACGGGTGACGATCGCGGGCGCCGAGCTGGCGGACGAGGTCGGGCTCGACCAGGTGACCATGGCGCGGCTGGCGCGGCGGCTCGGTGTGAAGGACGCGAGCCTGTACTCGCACGTCCGTGGTCTGGAGGACCTGCGCGGACGGATCGCGCTGCTGGCGGCGGACGAGAAGACCATCCGCATCGCGGAGGCGACCGCAGGCCGGGCGGGCAAGGACGCGCTGGTCGCGTACGCGAACGCCTGGCGGGAGTACGCCCACCGCCACCCGGGCCGCTACATGGCGACGCAGATTCCGATCGAGATCGACCCCGAACTGGCCGCGAACGCGCCCGGACCCCGGCGCGCGGTCGAGCTGACCTACGGCATGCTGCGCGGCTACGGGCTGACCGAGCCCGACCTGACCGACGCGGTCCGGCTGCTGCGCAGCACCTTCCACGGCTTCGTCGCCCTGGAGGCCGCGGGCGGATTCGCGCACCGGCGTACGCCGCAGCAGTCCTGGAGCCGTTCCCTCGATGCCCTGCACACCCTGCTGGAGCACTGGCCCACGTCCCGAGAAGGAGACCCCTCATGACCGCGCCGACCACCGGCACCCTGCGCGTGAACGGCGCGACCCTGCACTACGAAGTGCGCGGCCGGGGCCCGCTCCTGCTGCTGATCCCCGGAGGGGCGGGCGGCGCCGCCGCCTTCGACGGCATCGCCGACGGCCTGGCGGCCGAGTACACCGTCGCGACCTACGACCCGCGCGGCATGTCCCGGAGCACCCTGGACGACCCCGAGGCCGAGCAGCACGTGGCCGAGCACGCCGAAGACGCCCTCCGCGTACTGGAGTCGCTGTCGCCCGGTGAGCCGGCCCGCGTGTTCGCCACCAGCTCGGGCGCGATCGCCGCCCTGCACCTGCTCACCGCCCACCCCGACCACGTCGAACGCGTCGTGGCGCACGAACCGCCGGTCGTGGAGGTCCTGCCGGACGCAGCCGAACACCGCGCACTCATCGCACGCGTGCAGGAGACGTTCCGCACCCAGGGGCTCATGCCGGCCATGGCCGAGTTCGCCGCCGGGCTGACGGCGGGAGCGAAGGAGGACGGCGCCGCCACCGAGCCGAAGCCGGAGCTCAAACTCCCGCCGCAGGCAGCGGCACGGGCCGAGCGGACGATGGCCAACCTGCCGTACTTCCTCGGGCGCATCGTGCCCGCCTTCATGTCCTACGCCCCCGACCTCCACCGGCTGGACGCCCTGTCCGACCGCCTCGTCCTCGCCTGCGGCCAGGACTCGCGCGGCGAACTCCCCTACCGTTCAGCCGCCTTCCTGGCCGAGCGCCTCGGCACGGAACTCCTGCACTTCCCCGGCGGGCACACCGGCCTCACCACACACCCCGCCGCATTCGGCGAACTCCTTCGCGAGACCTTCCGCGCCTACAGCCTGTCCGATAAGTAATCACTTCGCCTGTTCGGTTCGAACGGGGCCGCCGGGCGCGGGGCGGGTCCCCGTCAGGTCGCTGTCAGGAGCGAGGCCGTGGGCCCGCTGTCGGTGACGCGTCCGGTGTCGAGGAGGTGGACGGTGTCGGTGTAGCGGGCGACGAGGTGGTGTTCGTGGGAGACGACGACCAGCGTCATGCCGTGCTGTTCGCGCAGTGCGGTGAGGAGATTCATGATGGCGGTGGCGGTGTCCGGGTCGAGGGCGGAGGTGACCTCGTCGCAGAGCAGGATGTCGGGGCCCGCGGCGAGCGCGCGGGCGATGGAGACGCGCTGGCGCTGACCGCCGGAGAGCTCGGCGGGGTGGCAGCGGGCGGCGTCGGCGGGCAGGCCGACATCGGCGAGGAGCGCGGCGACCCGGTCGGCGAGGTCTGCCCTGGCGAGGGCCTGGTGGAGCCGGAGGGGCCGGGCCAGGGCGGCGCCGACGGTCCGGGCGGGGTTGAGGGTGCCGAGGGGGTTCTGCGGGACCAGCTGGATGCGGCGTTGCCGGTCCCGGCCGCGTTGGCGTGCCACGGTGGGCAGCGGTCGGCCGTCGAGCGTGAGGGTGCCGGCATCCGGCCGCCGCAGTCCGGCGAGCACGCGGAGCAGGGTCGTCTTGCCGGAGCCGGAGGGGCCGACGATGCCGGTGGAACTGCCCGGAGCCGCCGCGAAGTCCACGTCCTCCAGGGCCGGGCGCCCGCGCCCGTGACGGGTGAACCGCACCGTGAGGCCGTGGGCGGCCAGCCCGGTCCCCGCCGTGCCGCCGGGGCGCGGTCCGGTGCCTTCCGGACGCGCCCGGGGCGGGGCCGGCCGTGGCACCGGCCGCGCGGCCGCGGCGAGGTCGACGACGTCGTCGGCGCAGCGGCCGACGAGGTCCGGGTCGTGGCAGGCGAGGACGATCGCGAGGCGGCGGGTGGTGGCGAGGTGGCGCAGGAGGTCGGCGATCTCGTCGCGCAGTGCGGCGTCGAGTCCTGCGGTGGGTTCGTCGAGCAGGAGGATGTCGGGGCGGCGGGCGAGGGCGCGGGCGAGGGCCACTCTGCGCTGCTGTCCGCCGGAGAGGGCGCCCGGCCGGCGGCCCGGCAGCCCGTCGTCGAGGGGCAGACGGCACTCGGCGAGCAGGTCCCGCACCGCCTGCGGGGAGGGGTCCACCGCGGTCTCGGCCACGAGGCGGCGGATGCGCATACGGGGGTTGAGGGCGGAGCCGGGGTCCTGGCCGACGTAGGCGAGGCGGTGGCGCCGCAGGTCCCGGATCCGGTCCGCGGAGAGGCCGAGGACGTCGTGGCCGAGGACGTCGATCGTTCCCGCCGAGACGCGGGCACCGTCGGGGAGGTCACCGACGACAGCGCGCAGCAGGGTGGACTTCCCTGAGCCCGAGGGGCCGGTGAGGGCGGTGATGCGGCCGCGCCGGAGGGTGAGGCCGGCGCCGGACAGCAGCACCGGCCCGTCGGGTATCCGTATCTCCAGGCCGGTGACGCTCACCACGGTCTCGTCGTCGGTCATGGCCGTGGCGGGTTCCTCTGCTCGACGGGGTGGGGGTACGGGCGGCCGTCGCCTGCCGACGGGGATCACCGGGCTGCCGCCGGGGCCCGGCGCGCGGTGGGCACGAGCGCGTCGGCGGCGAGGTTGACGCTGACGGCCAGGAGGCCGATGGCGATGCTGGGCGCGACGACGGACCAGGGGTTGAGGAGGGCGCCGGGAGCGTTCTCACGGATCATCAGGGCCCAGTCGGCGGCGGGTGGTTGGGGCCCGAGCTGGAGGAAGCCGGCCATGGAGATGACGTAGACGGCGGCGACGAAGCGCAGGCCGAACAGGGCGAGGACGGTGGAGCGCAGATTGGGCAGGATCTCGCGCAGCGCCAGGTGCCACAGCCGTTCGCCGCCGGCGGTCGCGGCCTCGCCGAAGCCCGACGCGGCGATGGGCGCGGCCGCGCCGGCGACGACGCGCACCGCGTACGGCACGCCGAGGACGGTGGCGGCGGCCATGACGGCGAGACGTCCGCCGCCGGGCCAGGCCAGGGCGACGAGCATCATGCCCAGGACCGGTGGCAGCAGGATGGCGATGTCGGCGCCGCGCTCGACGAGCCGTCCCAGGGTGGGGGTGAGGACGGCGAAGCAGCCCAGCACGGCGGCCAGGGCGGTGACGAGCAGGGCGACGGCGAGCGCGCTGCCGATGAGGGCGCTGCCGCCGTGCAGCATCCGGCTGAGCACGTCGCGGCCGAGCTGGTCGCCGCCGAGGAGTGCGTCCGCACCGGGCGGGGCGTAGGGCGCCGTGACGGGTGTGCCGACGGGGTGCGGGGCGAACAGCGGTCCGGCCAGGGCGAACAGCGTGAGCAGGAGCCCGGGCGCCACCGCGAGGAGCATGCGGGCGGAGGGGCGCCGGGAGCTGCGCGGGACGGAGGCGGGGACGGGGACGGGGGCGCTCATGGATGGGCTCCCGAGGTGCGGGCACGGACGAGGTCGGCACCGAGCAGGACGAGGCTGATGACGGCTCCGGTGCAGGCCAGGACCCCGGCGATGACCGGGGTGTCGCGGTCGGTGACGGCGCCGGACAGGACGGTGCCGACGCCGGGGTAGTTGAAGAGGGTCTCGACGACGACCGCCCCGCCCAGCAGCATCCCGGTGGACGTCGCGGCTCCCGTGGCGATCGCGGGCCACGCGCCGGGCAGCGCGTGGTGCAGCAGCACGCGCCGGGGGGACAGTCCGTCCAGCCGGGCGGCCGCCACGTGCGGGGCCCGGGCCTGGTCGGCCAGCGCGCCGCGGACGATACGGGCGTTCCAGCCGATCTGCGGTACGGCGAGGGCCAGGACCGGCATGACCAGCATGGTCCAGGAGGCGGGCGAGCCGTCGGGGGCGGTGAGGGTGACGGCGGGCAGCCAGCCGGTCCACAGGGACAGGACCAGCAACAGGCCGATGGAGACGACGAATTCCGGCAGGGCCAGCGCGATGCCGGAGGTGAAGCCGATGATCCGGTCCACGGCGCCGCCGGGGCGCACCGCCGCCCAGCAGCCCAGGGCGAGCGCGGCGGCGAGGGTCACGGCGAAGGCGATGGTGCCGAGGAGGAGCGTGTTGGGGAAGGGGGCGGCGAGCAGGTCGGTGACGCGCTCACCCCGCGCGGAGGTGCCCAGGTCACCGGTGGGCAACGCGGTCATCCAGTCCAGGAACCGCTCCCACACGGGCCGGTCCAGGCCGAGCAGGTGGCGCCGGGCCGTGGTGTCGGCCGCGCTCTCGCCGCGCTCGGACGTGGCCGAGGCCGCGTCGCCGGGCAGCAGCTCGATCGCGGCGAAGACGACGGCGAGCAGCACACTCAGCATCAGGGCCCGTTTGGCGATGACGACGCCGACGCGGCCGGCCGCCCGGAGGGCGCGGCGCGGGGCCGGGGCCGCCGCAGGTGCTGCGGCGGCCCCGGCCCCTTCCCTCACTGCCTCGCTCAACGCGCCAGCCAGACGTTCTCGAGCTGGACCCGCCCGTAGCCCGGCAGCCTGGGCAGATTGCGGACCTTGGCGCCGGCCAGGTCAATGCCGTCGGCCACACCCCACAGCAGATAGCCGGACTTCTCGTGCTCGATGCGCTGGAGTTCGCGCAGGGACGTGGCGCGGGCCTTCTTGTCGGCGGTGCCGAGGAGCTTGCGGTACGTGTCGTCGAAGGTCTTCTCGGACCAGCCGGCCTCGTTCTGACCGGCGCCGGTGACCATGGTCTTGGAGGCGAGGTACACCACGGAGTCGTTGGTGCCCCAGTAGTTGGTGTAGAACGCGCCCTTGAGCCAGGTCTTGTCGTAGAAGGCGCCCGACTCCTGCTTGACGACCTCGATCTTGATACCGGCCTCGCGGGCCTGGTGGGCGAAGAGGGTCGCGGACTCGGCCAGGCCGGGGACGTCCTCGGTGGTGATGAGCTCGTAGGTCCTGGAGAAGTCGAAGTGCGCCTCTTCGAGCAGCTTCCTGGCCTTGGCGAGGTCCCGCGCGCGTTGGGGGATGTCCTTGGCGTAGGCGGGGTCGCCGGTGCCCAGGATGTCGTTGGCGACGGTTCCGTAGCCGGAGAGGACCTGTTTGACCATGGCCTCGCGGTCGACGACGAGCTTCATGGCCTCGCGGACCCTGACGTCGGCGAAGGGCCCGTCGGCGGTGCGCATCACGATGGGCATCGCCATGTCGTTGGGGCGGCGGACGACCTGGACGTCCTTGCGCGAGGCGGCGGTGCGGGCGGCGACGGGGCCGGCGTTGGAGGCGACGTCGATCTGGCCGCCCAGAAGGGCGTTGGCCATGGCCTGGGGGCTCTCGAACATGGTCACCTCGATGGCGTCGAGGTGGACCGGCCCGCCGTGCCACTTGTCGTTGCGCAGCAGACGGGTGTTGCCGCCGCGGAACCAGTCGAGTGTGAACGGCCCGGTGCCGGGGGCCTTGGCGATGTCCTTGTCGGCGGTGTCCTTCTTGAGGACGAACGTCGTCAGGCGGAGGAGCAGGGGGAGTTCGGCGTTGGCGTAGTCGGAGACGAGGACCACGGTGTCCTTGCCGTCGGCGGTGATGTTCTCCGCCTTGATGCCGGGCAGCCGGGCCGCGCCGGCGGGGGTGTTGCGCAGCCTGCGCAGCGACCACACCACGTCGTCGGCGGTGACCGGTGAACCGTCGTGGAAGGTGGCGCCCTTGGCGATCGTGAAGCGCCAGGTCCTGAGGTCGTCGGATGCCTTCCAGCCGGAGGCGAGGCGGCCGACGGTGTTGTCCTTCAGGCCGGGTGCGGTGAGGGTGTCGTGGACGAGGGCGATGATGAGGTAGTCGCTCTCGTTGCCCTGGACACCGTGTGGGTCGCGGGTGGTGGCGGAGGCGCGGCCGAGTGCGCCGATGCGGAGGGTGCCGCCCTTGCGGGGGGTGCCGCCGGCGGAGTCCGCGGGTGAGGAGGACGTGTCCTTGCCGCCCCCACAGGCGGCGAGCAGCACGGCCGCGGCCATGCCTCCGCCGGTGCCCAGCGCTTGACGCCTTGTCCAATTCACGTCGTCCCCGTTCGCTGCGACTATGGGCTACTTAGGATTGCCTACCCTAATTCTGCCGTGATCGCAAAGATGTGTGGGGTTTGAAGCGAAAGCCAAACCGCCCTCAACCTCCGTTTCCCGCCTGCCAATTGCCTAAAATCGGGTGAAACGGACGACTCGCGAGTAAGGTTTGCCTTACCTAACTTCGGTGGTACTTTCCTCGGCAGCCGCTGACGCCAACCGTCAGTTCCCGCCATCCGCCCTCCCCCACCGGCCGCACTCCCGCGCACCGCCACCGGCCGCGCTCTCCGCGTACCGCCCTGCCTTGCGACCGCCCCGAGGCATGCCCGGAATCCGCTCGCCCACCCCACGGAAACGGATGACTTCGCCATGAGTACGGGACCCGCCCCTGTCCGCCCGCTCGACTCCGCCTCGGCCGCCGAGCTCCACCGGGCCGCCGGACAGATCCTCGCCGCATCCGGTACCTCCGCCACGTCCCCCGAACTCCTCGGGCTGGTCGCCGAGTCGGCGGCCGCCCTCAGCGAACCGGTCCGGCGGCAGCTGCGGCCCGTCGACACCGACGACGGCCTGTTCGTGCTCCGCGGCCTGACCGTCGACGACACCGCCGTGGGCCCCACGCCCGGAAGCTGGGCCACCGCCGGGGACAGCGGCGCCGTCCACGACATCGCGATGCTGCTGCTCGCCACCGCCATGGGCCATCCCCTCGCCTGGGAGGGCCAGCAGAACGGACGCTTCGTTCACAACATCGTCCCCGCAGCAGGCCGTGAGCAGGAGCAGACCGGCGCCGGCAGTGAGGTCCTCCTCAGCCCGCACACCGAGGACGCCTTCCACCCCGGCCGCGCCCATCTGCTGATGCTGGGCTGCATGCGCAACCACGACCACGTCGCCACCACCGCCGCGAGCATCCGCAAGGTACGGCTGACGGACACCGACATCGCCACGCTCTCGCGCGCCGAGCTGCCGATCCTCCCCGACGACGCCTACACGGAGGCGCAGGGCTTCGGCGGGAGCCCACCCGACGTCCCCGTCCTGTGGCAGTCCGAGGACGGTCTCACCCTGCGCTTCGACCCGGCCTACACCCCGCTGGAGAAGGCCGGCCCCGCCTACCGGGCGGCGTACGGGCGGCTGGAGGCCGAACTCGCCCGCGTCTCGGTGGCGGTGAGCCTGGAGCCCGGCGAGGTCCTCGTCGTCGACAACGACCTCGTCGTGCACGGCCGCGTCCCCTTCAAGGCCCGCTACGACGGCACCGACCGCTGGCTCAAGCGCGCGTCGGTACGCGTCCCCGGGCGCGCCACCCGCCCGCCCGCCGAGGCGGCCGAACACGGCTACGGCCAAGCCGCCCTTGAGGCGTACGCCACCTGATCACCGAAACCGGCAAGACGAGGAGCGGACCATGACCAGTCCCACCACGGACCCCTGCATACCCGCCGACGACACCACCCTGCGTCTGCTGTCCACCGGCGACCTCGCGGGCATCGGCATCACCCTCGCGGACGTCGTCGCCACGGTGGAGGGCGCCTACCGCACCCTGGCCGCCGGCCGGTCGGACAACCCGCGCAAGCTCACCGTCAAGCCCTCCGACGGCCACTCCGTCTCGTACGCGATGCTCGGCCGCGACGGCTCCCGCGATGTCGTCGCCGTCAAGACCTCGTACAAGCACGGCCTGGACAAGGGCCGCGAGGAGCAGCACTACTACACCTCGCTCACGCTCTACGACGACGTCACCGGCCTGCCCGTCGCGATGATGGACTGCGGCCGGATCGGCTCCCTGCGCACCCCGGCCGTCTCCGCGCTCCTCGCCCGCGAGCTCGCCGCCCCCGGCGCGCGCGGCGCTCTGGTCGTCGGCACCGGCACACAAGGGCGGCTGGCCCTGCCGTTCCTGCTCACCACGCTGCCCGATCTGGACCGGCTGATGCTCTTCGGCACCCACCCGGAGGGAATCGAGGCGGTCCGGGCGCGGCTGCGCGCCCACTTCCCCGGCCGGGACGTCGAGATCGTCACCGACGCACGGGCCGCCGCGGCCGAGGCCGACGTCATCGTGGCCACGGCGGGCGCCCACACCCCCGCGGCGATCGAGGCCGACGACCTGAAGCCCGGCGCGCTGTCGGTCCTCGTCGGGCATGGGCTGGCCCCCTCGACCCTGCTCCGCGCCGACCGCGTCGTGGCCACCAGCGAGGCCCAGATGAAGGTCACGGGCACCGACATGGCGGACGCCGACGGCGACTTCCCCGCCGTGGACGCCGAGTTCCCGCCGGTCCTCGCGGGCGCCGCGGCCGGCCGCACCGCGCCGGAACAGCGGATCTTCGCCTACAACAGCGGCCTGGTCGTCACCGACATCGCCCTCGGCCACCGCTTCGCCCAGCTCGCCATCGAGCAGGGCCTGGGAACGCGGGTGCCGCTGTGGCGGTGAACGGCATACCCCAGGCGCTCCCCACACCCCCCGCGCTTCCCACACTTCCCTCGCTCCCCGTGCACCCGGACCCCGAGACCGACGCGGTCCTCGACAGCGGTCTCCTCCACGAGCTGGCCCACGCCTTCGGCGGCCCCTTCCACTTCCTGCTCCCGCACCGCTTCGACGACAACCTCGCCGCGTTCCGCGCGGCGGCGGCCGACGCCGGGGTGGACGGGCGCGTGTACTACGCGAAGAAGGCCAACAAGGCCGCCGCGTGGATCGAACGCTGCGCGGCCACCGGCGCCGGAGTGGACGTCGCGAGCTCCGGCGAACTCCGCGAGGTCCTCGGCCACGGGGTGCGGGGCGAGAACGTCGTGGTGACCGGGCCGGCCAAGAACGCGGAACTGCTGCGGGTCGCCGTCCTCCAGGGCGCCCTGACCGCCGTCGACTCCCTCGACGAGCTGGACCGGATCGTCGCCCTGGCGCACACCTGCCCGGGCCGCCCCGCCCGGCTGCTGTTGCGACGGCTCCCCCCGGCGCAGCCCCACAGCCGTTTCGGCCTGGACGAGGCCGAGCTGGAGGAGGCGCTGACGCGGTGCGTACGGGCGGGCGACGCCGTCCGGATGGAGGGCTTCAGCTTCCATCTGCCGGGCTACGCCGTCCAGCCGCGCGCCGACCTGGGCGGCCACCTCGTCGGCCTCTGTCTCAAGGCCCGCGCCCTGGGGCTCCCGGCCGACCGGATCAGCATCGGCGGCGGATTCGCCGTCGACTACGCGGCGTCCGGCGACTGGCACGCCTTCCTCGCGGCGCAGCGGCCCGGGCACTACCACGCCCGCAAGGCCTTCGCCGCGGACGGCTTCTACCCGTACCACTCGCCGGACGCCGGGGCCGACGCGCTCCGGGCCGTGCTGGCGTCCGTCCCCGCGGGCGGCCGGGGCGGCCTCGGCCGCGGGCTGCGGGAGACCGGCACCACCTTGCTGATGGAACCCGGCCGTGCGCTGCTGGACCGGGCCGGCGCCTCCGTCTTCCGCGTCCAGGGCGTCAAGGACCGTGACGGCTACGCGATCCTCACCGTCGACGGGACCAGCCTCAGCCTGTCCGAGCAGTGGTTCAACAGCGAATACCTCCCCGACCCCGTGCTGGTCACCCGGGCCGGCCGGGCGGGCGGCCGGGGCGTCCACCCCGCGTGCGTGGGCGGCGCGACCTGTCTGGAGTCGGACATGCTCACCTGGAGAAAGATCCCCTTCCCCGCCCGCCCCGCGGTCGGTGACCTGCTGGTCTACCCCAACACGGCCGGGTACCAGATGGACTCCAACGAGTCCCCGTTCCACGACCTGCCGCTGCCGCCCAAGGTCGTCCTGGAAACCACCGGCGGGCGGCCGCGCTGGCGCCTGGACCGCCGCCCCTCCTGCTGAACCCCTCCGTCCGTCCCGCCTGTCACAGGAGCTCCCCCCATGAACGAGGCACTGACGCGCCCCGCCGTGGTCTCCCGCATATCCGACCTCATCGGATACACCCCGCTGTTCGAGCTGGGCCGCACCGAGAACGGCAGCCGCCTGCTCCTGAAGCTGGAGATGTACAACCCCACAGGAACCGCCAAGATCCGCATGGCACGCGCCATGGTCGACGCCGCCGAGGCCGCGGGCGAGCTGCGCCCCGGCGGCCGGATCATCGAGTCCACCTCGGGCAACACCGGCCTGGGCCTGTCGGTGATCGCCGCCGAGCGCGGCTACACATTCACGGCGGTCGTCGACAACCACGCCTGCGCGGACAAGCTGCGCGGTATGAAAGCCCTCGGCACGGAACTCGTCCACGTCGTCGACGACGGCACCGACGAGCTCGCCACCGCGGCCCGCGAGGAACTCGCCGAGGAGATGGCCCGCGGCCGGGACAACACCGTCTTCACCGAGCAGCACAACAACCCCAGCAACGGCGTGGGCTACTACCCGGTCGCCCACGAGCTCCACCAGGCGCTCGACGGCCGCGTCGACGTCCTCATCGGCGCCGTCGGCACCGGCGGCGCCCTCTGCGGCACCACCCGCGAGCTGCGCAGGCTCGTCCCCGGAGTGAAGACCATCGGCGTCGAGCCCAAGGGGTCGATCGCCTTCGGCGGCCCCGCCCACGACTACTACCAGTCGGGCACCGGCACCCCCGAGGGCGCCGGTATCGGCGCCCTGGTCGACTTCGCCCTGATCGACGAAGGGGTCAAGGTCGGCGACGTGGAAGCGTTCGCCACCTGCCGGGCCGTCGCCCGCACCGGCCTGCTCATCGGCGGATCCGCCGGCGGCGTCGTCCACGAGGCCCTGACCCGCCTGCCCTGTCTGCCACCCGGCACGACTATGGTCGCCCTCGTCAACGACGGCGGGGAGAAGTACATGGACACCGTCTTCAACGACGACTGGATGAACGACCGGAACCTCATCGACCCCGCCACGGAGCGCGAGATCGACGAAATCCTCACCAAGCTCCGCGAGAACTGATGCCCTCCATACAGCCGACCGCTCTCCTCCGCGACAGCCGCGCCCTGGCCGGCCTCGCCGTCCCCCTCATCCTCACCCAGCTCGCCCAGGTGGCGCTGACCACCACCGACACCGTGATGATGGGCCTCCTCGGAACCCGGGACCTGGCGGCGGGCGGCCTGGCCCTCGTCATCTTCAACCAGCTCCGCACCATGGGCGTCGGCCTCGTCACCTCCGTGGGCAACCGGATCGCCGCCACCGCCGCCCGCGCGGAGACGGCGGAAGGCGACTCCGCGGAGAGCGACGAGGGGGTCCGGAGGATCGTCCGCGCGAGCATGGCGGTGGCCACGCTCGCCGGACTGGCCGGTGCGGTCCTCATGCTCCTCATCGGCCAGGCCCTCCCCGTACTCGGCCAGGAGACAGCCGTCGCCGACCGCGCGCGGACGATGCTGCTGGCACTGGCCCCCGGCCTGCTGCCCTGCCTGTGGTTCCAGGCGGTCCGCCAGTTCACCGTCGGCATGCGCCGCCCACAGGCCCTGCTGCGGATCACCATCGCCTCCGTCGCCGTCAACGCCGGCCTCAACTGGCTGCTGATCCACGGCAGCTGGGGACTTCCGGAACTGGGCCTGCCCGGCATCGGCGTCGCCACGTCCACGGTCCATCTGCTCTCCTTCCTCGCCCTCTACGCCTCGGCGAGGAAGGACGCCGTCCTCAGCCCGCTGCTCGGCCTCAACGCGCTCGGGGCCGACCGCGCCACCGTGCGCGAACTCATCGGGCTCGGCATCCCCATCGCCGCGACCTACGGTTCCGAGGCCGGGTTCTTCTCCGTGACGGCCCTCATGGCCGGCTCCTTCGGCAGCGCCGCCCTCGCCGCCCACACCGCCGTCAACCAGCTCGTCTACATCGTCTTCCAAGTCGCCGTCGGCCTCTCCCACGCGGCCTCCATCAACGTCAGCCGCGAACTCGCCCTCGGCCGCGTCGACGCCGCCCGGCGCATCAAGAACACCGCACTCGCCTGCGCCGCCGCCGTCATGGCAGCCGTCGCCGTCGTCTACGCCACCCTGCCCGGCCTGGTCCTGCGCCCCTTCCTCGACGCCGGCGCCACGGGCGACGACAAAGCCGTCTCCATCGCCACCCAACTGCTGCTCGTCATCGCCGTGCTCCAGTTCTTCGACTGCGCCCAGAACATCGGCGTCGGCCTCCTGCGCGGCCTCGACGACACCGGAAGCGGCTTCCGCATCACCCTCGTCGGATACTGGGCCGTCGGCCTCCCCGCCGCCTGGCTCCTCGGCTACGCCGCGGGCCTCGACACCCTCGGCATCTGGCTCGGCCTCCTCACCGGCCTCGCCACCACCGCGATTCTCCTCCTGCGCCGCTACAACACCGCACTCCAGGCCCGCGAATCCCGGCCGGCAGCAGTCGCCTGACTGTCTGTCAGAGTTCCATGACCTGGCTGAAGTTGAGCAGCACCTTGACCGGTGTGCGGTCCTGGTTCACCGTGAGCCGCCCAAGACGCAGGTTCTTCTCGGCCCGGCCGATGTTCTCCTGCCACATGTCGTACCAGCTCAATGAGCTTCCGGTGTACTTCACCTTCTCGGCATCGGTGTTGCGGATGGCGAACGGCATGCGCTGGTCCACCCGGACGACGCGCATGCCGTGGGCGCGCGCCCGGTCCACCAGGTCCCTGTCCTGGCAGCCCATCGCAAGCAGCCCCTCGTCATATCCGCCGAGCGTGTCGAAGGCCGTACGGGAGAGTCCGATGCGTCCGTACGAACCGTTTCCGGGGTCCAGCCGGCCGTCCGCGTTGGGGCTGAATCCCCGGATGATCAGGTGCGGATCCTCTTCCCAGAGGGCGCGCCAGGTCGGGATGGTGTCACCGATGTAGTTGTCGGCGTCGAGGTTGACGAGATATTGACCGGTGGCGGCAAGATGCGCGAGATTCTTTGCCTTCGAAGCATGGAAATAGGGCTCGGTCTGCTGGTGGAGATAGCGCAGGATGCCGCTCTCGATGTGGCGCTCGAACCGCCGGACCCATGTGTCGAGCTCATCGTCGGAGTTGTAGTTCACAAGAACGATCTCACTGTTGCCCGCCTCGACGACACGCCGCAGATTGTCGGGAAGCGTCTCCGAAAGTTGCCACAGACGGTTCTTGCACGTCGTGCAGTAGGAAACCTTCCCCGGCGGAAGCTGCGCGGTCGGCATCAGAACGCGGTTTCCTCACTGAAGTTCAACAACGCCTTCATCGGGGAGCGATCGGAGTTGGCGGTGAGTCTGCCGAACCGGAGGTTCTCGGCCGATGTCTTCTTGTTCAGCTCCCTCGCATCCCACCAGTCCAAGCCTGTCCCCGAGTACCGCATGGTCTCCCGGTGGCTGTTGCGGATCGCGGCCGGCCCCGGCTGTCGGCTGCGCACGATGGGCAGCCCGGTGGCGGCGGCACGGTCCATCAGGTCCTGATCCTCGTGCGCCGAGGGCAGGAGGTGCTCGTCGTAGCCGCCGAGTGCGAGGAACCGGGTGCGTGGCAGCCCGATTCGTCCGTACGTCCCGTTGCCGCTGTCCGGACGGATGCGGGACGCCTCCTCCTCGGAGCGTTGTGGGCGGTTCTTGTCGGGGCTGAAGCCGTGGATCAGCAGGTCCGGCCGTTCCTGCCAGAGGGTGCGCCAGGTGGGGATGGTCTCGCCGATGTAGTTGTCGGCGTCGAGGTTGACGAGATATTGACCGGTGGCGGCAAGATGCGCGAGATTCTTTGCCTTCGAAGCATGGAAATAGGGTTCGGTCTGCTGGTGCAGATAGCGCAGGATCCCGCTCTCCATGTGGCGCTCGAACCGCCGGACCCACCTGTCGAGCTCATCGTCGGAGTTGTAGTTCACAAGAACGATCTCACTGTTGCCCGCCTCGGCAACACGCCGCAGATTGCCGGGAAGAGTTTCCGAAAGTTGCCACAGACGGTTCTTGCACGTCGTGCAATAGGAAATCCTCCCCACGGAACCCGACATCTCGCCCTCTCCCGACTCGTCCTGCGAATCAGCGGTACACGAACTGCTCGGCCAGGCCCCGGGGAACGTTCCCGTCCTGGCGCGCCAGGTGCACCAGCCGCTCCCCCACCTGGTCGAGCGACTCCCGCCGCGGCGTCCTCTCCTCGTTCCTGACCCTTCCGGACTTGAGCGCGCGGCCGATCTGCACCGCCAGGTCCTCCGGAACGGTGCTTTCCACCACCTCGCAGGAGCTGTCCGCCGCGAACTGCTCGACCCGGGCGCGCTGATCGTCGAAGTTCCGCTGGGCGGGGCTGGCGAGGACTCGGGCGCCTCCCGCCGTGGCCTCGTGCAAGGACCCGTAGCCGCCACGACAGATCACCAGGTCCGCCGCGTTCAGGACGTCCGGCAGTTCGCGGGCGCCGCGCAGCACGGTGAGACGGTGCGGGAATCCCGCGGGGATCTCCACCCCGGACCGGAACATCGGGCCGAGCACCAGCAGGACCGACAGGCCCGGCTCGGTCACCCGGGCGAGGGCGGCCAGGCTGTGGTCGAAGTGCTGCCGTGCTTCGGCCCCGTGGCCGCGTCCGCCGCCGGACATCACCACCACCAGCCGCTCCACGGCGGAGACGCCCAGCTTTTCGCGGGCCCGCACCGCGTCGGTCGCGGCGGTCCGGAAGACCGGCCCCGTCCAGACCGCCCGGATTCCGGCGGCTTCCAGTTGCCGCTCGAACTCCGCATGCGGGACAGGGTCGTCGGGGACGAAGACGAAGTCCATCCGCCGCAGCGGGCAGTCCGGCCGCGCGAGGTACTCGGCGAGATCCCGGCGCGGCCGCAGGCAGATCGCCTGCCGCGCGCCGACCAGCGCCGCCGCCCGCTCGACCGTGGGCCATACCAGGGTGTCGTGGACGACCACCCGGGGACGCAGACCCGCCAGTGCCGCGTGGGTCATGGCCGTGATGGTGGCCAGCATGTCGGGATGGGCCGGCTCGTCGCGGTACCGCCCTGCTCGTCCCATCGACGGCAGCTCGATCACCGGCACCTCACCACAGACCTCGTCCACGGCGGGACCGGAGCCGAGAATGACCGGATCCAGCCCGCGCTGCCGCAGCCGCAGATGCCGTGCCAGCGCGGTCTGGCGGGCCAGGTGGCCCGCCCCGACGCCGTTGATGGCGTGCAGCACGATACGGGCTGGCGCTGGTGATTCCTGTGGTCCGGAAGCACTCTCCGATTCCGGCCCCGGCGGGGAAGGTGTGCCGACCATGGTCGCCAGCATGGCAGATCGCCCTGCGGTGCACACCGGGGCCGGGGGTGCCCTCGCCCCCACCGGCGGGCCGACCATCAGGAACCGGCCATGAGGGCGGCGGGCATGTTCGAATTCCTCGGCGGACGGGCACCGTTGACGGTGCGGGACGCCAACTGGCCTTGCCCCGCCGTCCCGTCGGCCGGAGCGTCGGAGGACCACGCTGTGCCCCTGTCCGCACCGTACCTCCTGACCAGTGCGCCGCCCGCCGCCCTCGCCGCCCTCGGGTGGGCCGTGAACACCGTCCACCGACGGGTGGGACGGCGCTACCGGCCCGTCACGGCCCCCTACCGCCGGCCGCTGGCCGTGGTCTCGCCCGTCTACCGTGAGGACCCGCTGCTCTTCCGGCGGGCCCTGCGATCGTGGCTGGCCGACGAGGTCTCCGAAGTCGTCTGCGTGATCCACGAGGACGACCGTGCCTGCCTCGACGTGGCGCGCCGCTTTCCCGTGCGCGTCCTCACCACCGACAGGGCGGACAAGCGCGATGCGCTGCGGCGGGGATGGCAGGCCGTCTCCGCCGACCTGGTCGCGCTCGTCGATTCCGACGTCGTCTGGGCGCCGGGCGTGGCGGACGCGGTGCGTGCCCCGTTCGCCGACCCCCGCGTGGGTGGCGTCGCGACCGCCCAGTACGCCCTCGACCCGGACAGTTTCTGGGAGTACGCGGGAGAACGCTTCAAGGGACAGGGCAGGCTGCCCGCGTTCACCGCGGCGGGCCGGGCCATGATGTGCGTCATCGGACGCACGGGGGTCTACCGGCGTACGGTGCTCACGGCAGTCGCCGACGACTTCGTCAACGAGTCCTTCCTCGGCCGCCGGTGTGTCGTCGGGGACGACACCCGGCTCACCGAGCTGACCCTGCGGGCCGGTTACCGCACCGTCTACCAGCGCACCGCCAGGGTGTGGTCACGCTATCCGGGCACCGGACGTGAGTTCCTCGGCCAACGGCTGAGGAACGCCCGTAACTTCTGGCGGGTGAGGCTCACCGCTCTCGTCACGGGCTGGGTCTGGCGGTATCCCTACCTCGCCTTCGGCACGCTCACCGATGTCATCAGCCGTGGCGGGTTCTGGCTGTGCGAGATCTACCTCGTCCTGCTGGCCGTCGACGGGCAGCCGCTCGTGCCGGCCGCCGTAGGGGCGTGCTACGTCCTGCACCGGGCGGTCACAGCACGGACGTTCGTGCGCCGGCACGCCCTTCCCCGGTGGCACGTCGTCGCCCAGATCGCCATCGAACTCGTGCTGCGGAATCTCGACCTGGTCGGCCTGCTCACCATGCGCCGCCAGACGTGGCTGACCCGCCACGCACCTCCAATCGAAGACGAGAACGCGGAAGGTTTTCCACGTATCGGTGAGGCCTGGCGGTAACGGGTGAAATGGAGCTTGTACGTCCGCGGGACCTCTCGCGTCCTCTGTCGTCGGATGTCTGCCCACGGGCAAGCACGCCCTGGTCCCGCTGCCGAAGTGCACCTAACCGGTCACCGCCATCGGCCGCCGGGACGGCTACCACACATCCGCCCGCGCCGAACGAGCGCCGCGGGCCGAACCCCAAGTCAAGGGTTGACCAGTTGATCGTGGCATGTATTCTCGTTTGAGAGACGCCACCACTTAGGAAGACCTCGGTAGACCCCGGAGGGATCCTTGTTAGACCGGTTCGATTGGCAGCTGCAAGTTAGCGATCCAGTTACCGTCAGTGGAC
Organism: Streptomyces sp. I05A-00742; assembly: GCF_013055795.1. Lineage (GTDB taxonomy): Bacteria > Actinomycetota > Actinomycetes > Streptomycetales > Streptomycetaceae > Streptomyces. The sequence continues at coordinate 35,539 of NZ_JABETO010000030.1, read as the reverse complement.
ATACCCATAACGAGGATTACCTTCACGGGGTACTCACGCCCATTCCCGAGCGGCGTAAATGGCTGATGAAGCATGCCGCTGGCCGGATGAATTCCCAGCAGATGACTGAGCGAATCTCATCACGCCCGGTTCGCGTGCGGGCGGGACCCGTAACGCAATGAAGTCCTTTGATATCGCATGGAGAGTCAATCACCGTGCGACAAAAGGCGCTTCGCTGGTCACCTATCGCGCGCCACGCTCGGCGCCCCTCCGCCCTGGATTCCTGACGAGAGAACCTGACCGCCGCCCGAAGGAATGACGCGGGCGGTATCCGGCAGGCGCCGGCTCTGAGAGGCCAGGCGCTCGCGCTGCCGGCCTTCCTCGCCAGGGCGACCCTTGAGCAACTCGGATGCCCCTTTCGGGCTCGGCACCGAGACCGCCCGCCGCTGTCTCAACGAGGGCATCCACGCCTTCGCCGTGCCTGCCCCCAGCCTGGCCCACGCCCTCGCCACCTCCGGTGAGGAGCGACGCTTGCTGCTGGGCGGCTTCTTGATGTCCGCCTGGCGCTGCACCAGCCCGGCACCGGAGAAACGGCCAACACTGCCTCTGCGCGCCCGCGAGTCCCCGCAGAGCGGCACTTCGCACGGCTCAAGAGCTGGAGAGCTGGAGAGCTGGAGAGCTGCTCACTGAACCCCGCCACGATGACGTAGGAAACCGACTCCGTCCGTGAATCTTTCGCAGAGAAACAGAAGCTGCGACATCTCACCGAACGAAGGGGAATACCTTGACTGAAACGTTTTCCGGCCGGCATATCGAGATATCCTGGCCCGACCTGGGTATCACCGTGACCGCGGAACTCGACGGTCGCAACCCTGAACTCGCCGACGCGCTGTGGGAGGCGTTGCCCTATCAGAGCCTGCAGGGACACGCGCTGGTGGCGGGACAGCACCTGTATCACGCGGCACCGATCCCGTCGCTGCTCCATCTGTCAGCCTCCACTCGGATCCCGGATCGACGCGAGGCGCCCGACGGGACCGTATTCTGCTCCGCGCTCCAGCATTTGGGCATCAAGTACGGCACATTGACAGAACCGATGCCGGCGTCTCCGGTGGGCCAGATCCGGCAGGAGGATATTCCCGCACTGCAGGAAGCGGGGCAGGCGGTCTGGGACTCGGTCTATTCGTCGAAGAAGCCGATCCTGGCGGAGGTCCGCAAGGCGGGAAGCGAAGGCGGCCACCGTATTCCGCGATTGACCGCCGCGGATCCGGAGGCGAACCGTCTCATCCACGACGTCTGCACCGCGACCGAGCGGGCCTGGCTGTCCGCGCCGCAGGAGCTCGCTGATCTCCATGAGGGGGTGATCCCTTCCGGGGCAGGGAGTTTTGAGACGGTGCTGCCCACTCTGCTGTTCGTCAACGGTGAGACCCGGCCGCTGGGATATGCCACCTATGGTGGTCTGGTCCGGGCCGCGGTCCAGGACATGCCGATGGACTCGTTGCGTCACATGGCGCGGCTGCTGGTCGGTCTTCCGGCCGAGTTTCTGGGCTACTGCGGCCTGGAGCAGCTCTGGAGTTTCACTCAGCGCTTCCTGAACTGCCTCGACCAGCTCGATCGCGATGATTTCCTGAGTGTGGTGAGCCAACTGGCCCTCTACGTCAACTGCCTGGGTGGCTGGAACCTGCATCTGTACCCGTGGGACTCCGGAGATCACCTGCGCCAGCTGCGCCCCGATGAATCGGTCCGCCAGTCATGAGTCAACTCCCCGAACGCACGGACGTCGTCGTCATCGGCGGAGGCGTCATCGGCAACTCGACAGCGTGCCAACTCGCCGAGGCAGGCGTCGGTACCGTCCTGCTGGAGCGTGGCGCGCTCGGATCGGGATCGTCCGGGACCACTGCGGGCGTTGTGCGTACCTACTTTCCCGGCAAACCTCTCATCAGCAGCCTGGCCGTCCGGAGCCTGGCGGCTTACCACGCCCTCGCCGAACGGACCGGAACCGACCTCGGTTTGCAGCGGATCGGCCTGCTCGTGCTGTTCACCGAGGAACACCAGGTGCGGGACTTCCGACACACCCAGGCCGCCCAGCAGGCAGCCGGAGTGGATGTCGAACTCGTGACCGCCGCTGAAGCGGCGCGGCTCAACCCGCTGGTCGACGAGCGAGCCATCCTGGCCGCGGCCTGGTCGCCCGAGGCCTACGCGTGCGAGCCCGCGGCGATCGTGCGCGGCTACGCCACAGCCGCCCGGCAGGCCGGCGCCATCCTGCGGACGGAGACACCCGTCACCGGCATCGACCCGGACGGGCGGGTCCACACGCCTGCGGGCAGCATCCGCGCCGACACCGTCGTCTGCGCGGCAGGCCCCTGGGCGGGAACGGTCGCCGCCATGGCCGACGTGCGCATCCCTATGACGCCCTACCCCGTCGAAATGCTCCTGACCGACACCCCCGACAGTGCCCCGCGCGACGCTCTGCCGATGACCATGCACCCGTCCAGCCTGCGGATTCGAAGCTGGGGAGACCGCATCCTCGTCGGAATGGGCCGCCCCGCTCCGGACGAGACCCGGCAGGCCTGGCTGCGACGGGTGTCACACCACCTCGGCACGGCCTTCCCGGCCCTCGCAGGCAACAGCCTCGAGCACGGGTGGAGCGGAGACCTCGATGTCAGTCCGGACGGGATGGCTTTCATCGGCCGCGATCCCTCCCGGCCGTTCCTCTACGCGGCTGGATTCTCCGGTCAGGGACTGTGCCAGGCACCTGCCGCCGGAGAGATCATCCGAGACCTCGTGCTCGACAGGAAATCCTGGATCGACACGTCCGGCCTCTCCACCGACCGCTGCCTCAGTGGCTCGGCCGGGACCGGGTAGGAAGAAAAGACGTCATCAGCCCATTCTTTCGAGAGGAAAGTCCATGATCGAGCGCGCTGACGGAGAGTTCGTCCGGGAGATGATGCGGTGGCACTTCAGTCCGGAGACCGGGTCACCGTTCTGGCTGAAACGGGCCGGGACCCTCGGCTTCGATCCACTGACCGATGTCCGGGATTTCGACGATCTCGGTATGTTTCCCAATGTGGTGGACGAGCTGCGCGACGTCGGCGTCCGTGAGCTGATTCCCCGTGGCTACGGTGACGACCACGGGGTGGCCGTCTACGAAAGCGGCGGTACCACAGGGCAACCCAAGCGAGTGGCGTACGCCGCGGAGTGGCAGCGGCGCAACGTCGAATGGTTCAGTGAGCGACTGGATGCTCACGGCGTACCTCGCGATGTCGACTGGCTGAGTGCGGTTCCCTGCGGGCCGCACAATGTCGGAGCGATGGCGGTCGACACCGCGATGATTCGGGGTGGGCTCAACTTCAGCATCGATCTGGACCCGCGATGGGTGAAGAAGGTGCTCGCGCAGGGCCGGACGGACGTGGCCGACGCCTACACCGACCACCTCATCGAACAGGTCGGCCACATTCTGCACGCCCAGGATGTGGGCGTCCTCTTCGCCACCCCGCCGATGCTGGAGCGCCTCGCGCAGCACGACGACCTGGTCGAGTTGGTGAACCGGAAGGTTCGCGCGATCATCTGGGGCGGTACCCATCTGGACGCCGACACCCGGGATCTGCTGCGCGACGAGGTATTCGGAAACGCCAGGATGGTCGGCGGGTACGGCGGCACGATGATGCTGGGGACAGCGGTGGAGCGGCCCGGCCTCGGTGACGACGAACCGTGTGTGTTCGACTCCTTCACTCCGTACACCACGTTGCGGGTGATCGACCCCGACACCGGCCGGGTTGTTCCGTACGGCGAGCGCGGGCAGATAGTCGTGCATCACATGAGCCGAACCGCCTTGCTCGTCAACAACATCGAGCGGGATTACGCGACCCGGATCGCACCCGTGGACGGCGGCTTCGGTGACGCGGTCGCTGACGTCGCACCCGTGGCGTCCTTCGGCGACACCAAGGTGATCGAGGGCGTGTACTGATGCTGTCCCTGGACGTTCTCGGCCCCGGCGGCCCCTATCGGTCCCGGCGCCAGGAGGCCATTCGAGATATCGCCGGAAACCAGGTCGCGACACTGAGTCTCGCACCCTCGCTCTACATCACCCGCACGATAAAGGCCCTGCGCCGAGCGCCGGCGCTACCCGTCGACGCACGGATCGCGGCGTTCGCACAGGCGGGCCGGGCCTTCGCCACGCGGTCGGTCGCGGGACTGACGCCGGAGGAATACCAGCACACCGTCAGCGCGGCCACCGGGATACCGATCACGGTGGTGCGCCATGCCACCGACGACATCGCGCGGGCCGCCGAGCGGATCCACCACACCGTGGAGAACGCGCGGCCGGCCGCCGCGGTCGGCTCGTGGCGCGATCCGCGGGCCCGGGACGGTGCGGCGGTATGGACCCGGCGCGGTGAGGTGTTCGCCGTCCACGCGGCGGGCAATCACCCCGCGGTGCACCAGGGTTGGTTCGACGCCCTGGCGCTCGGCTATCGCGTCGCCGTACGTCCCTCCCGTCGTGAGCCGTTCACCCCGCATCGGCTGATCACCGCCCTGCGCGAGGCCGGCTTCGGCGACGAGGGAATCGCGTTGCTGCCCACCGACCACAACGTGGCCGACGAAATCCTCCGGCACGCCGACTTCGGAATGGTGTACGGCGGTGCGGATGTCGTGCGCAAATACGCGGGCGACGGACGCATTCTGCCGCAGGGCCCCGGCCGCTCCAAAATACTCATCACCGCGGAAACCGAGTGGGAGCCGATCGTCGACACCATCGTGGAGTCGATCAGCAGTGGTGCGGGCGTCGGTTGCGTCAACGCCACCGGCGTACTGGTCGAGGGCGACCCCTCCCCCGTGGCCGCGGCGATCGCCGAACGCCTCGCCGCGCTGCCCAGCCTGCCCGCGACGGACGAACGCGCGGTCCTGCCCGTGATGCCCATCGGTCCCGCCCGTCGGTGGGACGAGGCTCTGCGGCAGCGGGCAGCGGGCACCAAGGCGTGGCTCGGCGGTGACGGTATCGCCGACGATCTCGGCGACGGTTCGGCGGTGCTCCGGCCGGCGGTGCACCAGCTCGACAGCCCGTTCGCCGAACAGCTCGGAATGGAGTTGGGCTTCCCCTGTGCGTGGGTCGCACCGTGGGATCGCGACGCCGGAATCCGGCCGCTGCGCGACACGCTCGTCCTCACCGCCGTCACCACCGACGAGGACCTGATCGACGCATTGGTGGCCGAGCCGACCATCGCCAACGTCTACGTCGGCGACCATCCGACACCATGGACGGAGCACGGACTGCCGCACGACGGCTACCTCGGCGAATTCCTCATGCGTACCAAGACGATTCGACGCTGACCGACGATGGGGCAGTGCCGGGCACCGCCCCATCGGCCGGCGAGGTCAGAGGTGGTCCGCCAGGTGCGATGTGTCGTTCAGCAGTCGCACCGACGCGTTCCCGTCCCCGTCATAGGCCACGGCCGACAGCGAGGCCGCCGACAGTTCCATCCGGAACAGCGACGCGGGCGGCGCGCCCAGCGCCAGCCGAACCAGCGTCCGCAACACCCCGACGTGCGAAACGACCAGCACCGTCTGTCCCTTGTACCGCGCGAGGAGCCGGTCGCGCGCGAGCGCGGCCCGGCGCGCGACCGCGGTGAACGTCTCCCCGGTTCCACCCGGTACCGCCGCCGGAGAGGCGAGCCAGGCTGCGAACTCGTCCGGGTGGCGCTCACGCACCTCGGCGAACGTGAGTCCCTCCCAGGCGCCGAAATCCGCCTCGGTGAGCCCTTCGTCGACATGGACTTCCAGGCCCAGCCGTCGTGCCGCTTCCCCGGCCGTCTGCCGGGCCCGGCGCAGCGGTGAGGACACCACCGCCTGCACCGCGCCGCGTGCCACGAGCGTCCTCCCGGCGGCCTCGGCCTGCCGCAGCCCGGTCTCCGACAATGCCGGATCGGAGCCGCCGCTGCCGGACAACCGCTTCTCCGGAGTCAATGCCGTCTCACCGTGGCGCAGCAGCACAAGGGTCGTGGGGGTGCCCTGGCCGGGGAGCGTGAGATTCACACCGGCCGCTTCACGGCTGGTTCCGGAGCCGATACGCATCGGGTCACCCCTTTCGGTCACGGCCCCCGTCGTCGGCGGCATCGTGGAGAAGTGTGCGGTTCAGCGCAGCGCGGCGATGACCGGGGCGAAGTTCTCCATGTTGTATTCCATGACCGTGAAGTAGGTGAAGCCGTAGCGTTCGCGGCGTTCCTTGAGTTGTTGCGCCATCTCCGCCGGGGTTCCGGTCAATACGCTGGGCAGCTCTTCGGGGCTGTGCTCGGCGTCGGGCGGCAGCGGCACGAACCTGTCGGGTACCGCGGCGCGTTCGGCGGGCGGAATCACCTGCTGCACCATGATGTTCAGCTCCACGGCGTCGGCGCGGTCACCGAGCAGGCCGCGCACATAGGCGACCCGTTCTTCCGTCTGTGCGATTCCGGCCATATGGAGTACATCACCGGTGGCGTTGGCCCAGCCTCCGGTGAAGGCGATGATGTCGGCGTGCTCGGCGGCCAGCCGCAGCAGCCGGTCGCCCCAGCCGCCGATCAGCAGTGGGGGCCCGGAAGGTTGGGCCGGACGCGGCTGATATTCAGTGTCCTGAAACAGTCGGCGCAACGTGGTGACCGTCTGTTCCAGCTGTTCGACCCGCTTTCCGCCGCTGGGGAACGGTATCCCCGCGGTGTCGAACTCGGCCTTCACATAGCCTGCGCCGAGCCCGAGTTCCATACGTCCGTCGACGAATTGGTCGGTGCTCGCCACGTCACGCGCGAGAAGGACGGGGTTGTAGAACGGTGTGTTCAGCACAAACGTGGTCAGCCGCACCCGTTCGGTCTTTTCGGCTGCGAGCACCATGGCCGGAAACGGCGCGGAGAACCCCAGGTGATCGGCCACTCCGACCACATCGAAACCGAGTTCCTCGGCTCTGCGGCACTTCGCGATCCACTCGCGTCGCGATCCGGGAACGAACATGTTGACACCGAAGCGAAAGGGGCGCTGCGAAGGCATGGTGTCTGTATACCACGCGATGATCACCCCGTCATCCCACTGAATGGGACGACTTCCTCTCCATCAGTTGTCCATCAAGCCCCCTGGGCAAGGCCATAGTTGAGTCGTGGGACTGACGCCGGCGGCCCGGCTCAGACGCCGGAGGACACCTCGGCCTTCTCGTCGGGCCCCGTGTCCTTTCCCTCGGCCGCGGCCAGCCTGCGGTTGCGCCGGACCGAGGAGAAGAAGGCCCAGGCGATCAGGACGACGCCGACGAGTCCCGTGATGACCTCGTGGATCTCGTACTGGATGGTGACGAGCAGGATCACGGCGAGGGAGCCGATCGCGTAGTGCGCGCCGTGCTCCAGGTAGACGTAGTCGTCGAGGGTGCCCTGGCGGACCAGGTAGACCGTGAGCGACCGGACGTACATCGCGCCGATGCCGAGGCCGAGCGCCATCAGGACGATGTCGTTGGTGATCGCGAAGGCGCCGATGACGCCGTCGAAGGAGAAGGACGCGTCCAGGACCTCGAGGTAGAGGAACATGAAGAACGCGGCCTTGCCGGCCATCACGACCGCCGGGACCTCCTTGCCGCTCCTCCTGGCCTCTTCCTCGGCCTCGTGCTCGCGCTCCTCCTCTTCCTCGAGCTTGTTCTCGAAGTAGCCGGAGAGGCCGCCGACGATCAGGTAAGTGATCAGACCCGCGACGCCGGCGATCAGGACGGTCTGTGCCTTGTCCACATGGATGCCGCCGTGCTGGTGGGCGTGGGTGGCGAAGGTCATCGAGGAGACGAGCAGCACGATGAGCGCGATGCAGACGGAGAGCATGTCGAACTTGCCGAGCCTGGCGAGCGGACGCTCCAGCCAGCCGAGCCACTTGATCTCCCGGTCCTCGAAGACGAAATCAAGGAAGATCATCAACAGGAACATGCCACCGAAGGCGGCGATCGACGGATGGGCGTCGGTCACCAGCTGCTGGTACTTGTCCTTGTCGTCGAGCGCGAGCCGTACCGCTTCGATCGGGCCGATCTTGGCGCTGATGGCGACGATCGCGACCGGGAAGACCAGGCGCATGCCGAAGACCGCGATCAGAACGCCGACGGTGAGGAAGATTTTCTGCCAGAAGGCATTCATCTTCTTCAGGATCCCGGCGTTGACCACGGCGTTGTCGAAGGATACCGAGATCTCGAGGATGGACAGGATCGCCACAACCCCGAAGCCGGTCCACCCCCCGTAGAACACGGCCGCGACCAGGCCGAGCGCGGTGACCGCGAACGACCAGCCGAATGTTTTCAGAAGCACTGGCTACCCAATCGTTTTGTACGGGGCTCCCCCGCGCCGTACTTGGCTTTAGGAAACATTGACCTCGAAGTCTAGAGCGATGCCTCGCAACTCTGACGCATACCCCGGGCCAACGGCGCGGAACTTCCCGGGCGCTCCCCGCGACCGGCTACTACTCGCCAAGTTGACGCCACGTCACGCATCAGGTCGTCGCGCCGCCTCGGCGGAAGATCTTGAGGCGCCTCGTGACAGCACATCACGACGCCATGGCCGGAGTCGCCGGGGCGCGGTTCCAGCGCATCCGGGACCAGGGCAGGGCCAGTCGGCTCTGGTCGGGCACCTCTCGCGGGGCGAGGTCCGCGATCGGTGTGGCCTCGCGGTGACGGGCGTAGACGGTATCGACGTAACGGTGGCCGGTGTCGGCGGCGATGAAGAGGACCGTTCGCCCGGGGGAGCGGTCCCGTTCGTGGCGGGCGGCGAGGTAGCCGGCGCCGGTCGACAGGCCCGCGAAGACCGCGTGCCGGCGCAGTAGGTCGATGCTTCCGGCCAGCGCGGCGTCGAACGAGAGCCAGTGCAGGGTGTCGTACAGGTCGTGCGCGACGTTGCCGAAGGGGATGGAGCTGCCGATCCCGGCGATGATGATCTCCGGGTCGGAGATGTGCTCGGCGCCGAAGGTGACGCTGCCGTACGGCTGGACGCCGACCAGTTCGACGTCTGCCGGTCCCTCCGAAGCCGCGCGCAGATAGCGGGCCAGGGCTCCGGTCGAGGCCCCTGATCCGACCCCGCCGACAACGGTCAGCCCCTCCGCGCCGGTCGCCTCCCGGATCCGATCGGCGATCGCGCGGTAGCCGAGGTAGTGGATGTCGTCGTGGTACTGCCGCATCCAGTGGTACTCGGGGTGTTCGGCAAGGATCTCGTGGATCCGCTCGACGCGCCGCTTCTGATCGAGCTTGAGGTCGCTGCACGGTTCCATCTGCTCCAGCGTCGCCCCGAGTACGGCGAGCTGGGTGCGCAGCGTGTGGTCCACGGTCGTCGAGCCGACGATGTGGCAGCGCATACCGTGCCGGTGGCAGGCCAGGGCGAGGGCGTACGCGTAGATACCGCTGGAGCTGTCCAGCAGGGTGTCCCCGCGGCGCACCGCCCCGGTGTCCAGCAGGTGGCGTACCGCGGCCAGGGCGGAGACCACCTTCATCGTCTCAAAGCGCAGGCAGACGAGCCGGTCGTCGAGGCGTATCAGGTCCGGGCGGCCGATCGACTCCGCGATGTGCTGGTCCATCCAGGATCTCCTTGGTGGTGGTGAACGTCGTGAAGGTCCGGGTGGCGGGGATGCCGTGGGCGTCCAGGGCGCGCAGGCAGCTGCGGACGCGGTGCCGCAGGCCCGGCGCGGCCGGGTCGAACAGCACTCCGGCCACCGCGCCGCTGTGCGCGATCTGGACACCCGCCGCCCCGGCCCGGCGGGCGATTTCGGTCAGGGCGTCGAACTCCGGGTGACCGAGCACTTGTTGGCCGCGCCGCGCGCTGGCGGTGGCGACCTGGCCGAGCAGCCGTACGTCACCGGTCACCACCGCCCGGCGCAGCCGCGTGCGCATCCGCTCCCAGGCCCGTACGTCACGGTCGCCGGGCTGGCGTACGGGCAGGGACAGGGTGTCCACGGGCGCGCCCCCGCCGAGGGCGCAGCCCACGACGACCAGCGGCGGCAGGGCCGGACCGAGGACCTCCAGGACCCGGCCCTCCCGCTGGGCGAACAGCACCGGGCGGCCGTCCAGCATCAGCGGATCGCAGGCCGACTCCGCGCGCACGGCCAGCCGGGCGACCGTGTCGGGGGCCAGGCGCAGCCCGTACGAGTCCGCGACCGCGCGCACGGTGGCGATGACGTCGCTGGTGGAGCTGCCCATGCCCAGGCCCACCGGTATGTCTCCGGTGAGCCGCAACTCCCCGCCGCAGGGCGGCCGGCCGGTCCGCTCCGCGCACTCCGCCACCGCGAGGCCCGCGGCCCGCGCGGCCTTCGTACGGTCGGCGGGTACGACGGTGAGCGCCTCGGGCGCCGTGCCGGGCCGGCGGACGAACTCGGCGCCGCTGCCCGGCCCGGCCATCGGCAGGGTGACCAGGCCGGCGCACCGGCGCCCTTCGTCGTCGAGGAAGACGCCCTGGAGGATTTCGCCGTGGTGGCAGGGGGCGTGCCCGGTGCCGGTGACCTCCCCACCGGCACCGGGCACGGCCGTGCGGGCGGCGGGGATCATGCGCCGCCCACCGTCCGGTAGCGGTACAGGCCCGTCTCCTCGGCGCTGAACTGGGAGAAGGGGAACGGTTCCGCGGACAGGGCGGTGACGCCCGAGCCGAGGAAGGCGCGGGCGACGGCGCTGCCGGTCTGCGCGTAGACGATCAGCGGGACGCCCCGGGAGCGGCAGCGCTCCAGGATGGTGTCGAACGAGCCGTTGCCGAGGGTCATTCCGGTGGCGACGACGGCCTCGGCACGGTCCAGCACCTCGTGCATGTCGTCGGTGACGGGGTCGCCCCACTGGGTGGCCTTGAGGTTGAGGTCGCAGGGCAGCGGTTCGCCGCCGCGCTCGCGTATCGCCGCGATCAACGGGTTGACGACGCCGATGAGGCCGACCTTCGCGCCCTCCTCGATGTCCAACAGGCCGGCGATGGCCGCGTCGCGGGCCTTCGCACGGACCTCCGGGGTACCGGCGGGGAGGGTGACGGGCTCGGCGTCGCCCGCCTCGGCGGCCACGCGGTGGGGGCGGGCCTCGGAGAGGTAGGCGTCGAGGGCCGCGATCCGCAGCGGACGCGGGCCCTCGCGCAGCAGGGCGTCGAGCGGGGTGCCGGAGGAGTCGCGGCAGATCGACGGGTCGATCTCGCCGGCCTCGAAGGCACAGCCGCCGAAGGAGCCGCCGAGGCGGACCAGGACGTACTGGTTGAGGTAGGTGGTGTCGCCGCCGGCCAGGCGGGTGCCGTGGTGGATCCAGAACACGCTGGTCGCGACGAGTCCGGAGGGGAGCGGGCCGTGTTCGCCGGCGAGGACGGCTTCGATGAGCGCGTCGACGGCCGGCGTGAGGGCAGGGGCGGGGGACGTCCGGTTCATGGGGTTCCTATTCGCAGGGAGGGGTGGCGCGTTGCGGTCCGCGGTACATGACCACCGGGCGCCCCAGGGCATCGGTGGTGAGTTCGGCGTCCACCTCGAAGACCTCGGCGAGCCGCTCGGCGGTCAGGACCGCGGCGGGGGTGCCGGAGGCGATCAGGCGGCCGTGGTGCAGGAGCAGCAGCCGGTCGCAGTAGCGGGCGGCGAGCGACAGGTCGTGCAGCGCGACCAGGACCGTCTGCTCGGTACCGGTCAGCAGCTCCATCAGTTCCAGCTGGTGTTTGACGTCGAGGTGGTTGGTGGGCTCGTCGAGCAGGAGCCCGTACGGCTGCTGGGCCAGCGCGCGGGCGATGTGGGCGCGCTGCCGCTCGCCGCCCGACAGGGCGTTCCAGGAGCGGCCGGCGAGCGAGGTGAGTCCGACGCGCTCCAGCGCGGCGGCGACCACTGCCCGGTCGGTGGCGTCCGGTCCGCGCCAGCGGTCCCGGAACGGGGTCCGTCCCATCCCGACGACGTCGGCGACCCGCAGATCGCTCTCCGCGCCCGAGTCCTGTTCGACGAAGGCGACATGGCGGGCGGTCCGGCGCGCACTCCAGTCCCGTACGCACTCGCCGTCGTACCGGACCGTGCCCGCGTCGGGGGCCCGCAGCCCGGCCAGGCAGCGCAGCAGCGAGGACTTGCCCGAGCCGTTGGGGCCGAGCAGTCCGACCGTCTCGCCGGGGACGATGTCCGCACTGACGTCGCGTACGACCGGGGTGCCCGCCACCGACCAGCTCAGCTCTTCGGCGGTGATCCTCACAGTTCACCTCTCCTGCGCAGGACGAGGAGGAAGAGCGGCACGCCGAGCAGCGCGGTGATCACGCCCACGGGGACCTCGCGGGGTGCGAAGGCGATCCGCGCCAGCGCGTCCGTCCACACCAGGAACACCGCGCCCGCGAGCGCCGCGTACGGCAGCAGCACCCGGTGCAGCGGCCCGACGAGGAACCGCACGCCGTGGGGGACGATCAGTCCGACGAAACCGATGGCGCCGACGGTGGCCACCGCCACGGCGGTCAGCGTGGCCGTGACCACGAGCAGCAGCATCCGCGTGCGCCGTACGCCGATCCCGAGGGACGCGGCGGTGTCGGTGCCGAACGCGAGTCCGTCGAGGGCGTTCGAGCAGAGCCACGCCACCAGCAGTCCCAGCGGGGTGACGATCGCGCAGACCGCGACGGTGTTCCAGCGCGCCGGCGCCATCGAGCCCAGCAGCCAGTGGGTGACGGCCCGTGTGGTGTCCGCGTCCGCCGAGGCCATCAGGACGAGCGAGGTCAGCGCGGTGAAGAGCTGGCCGACGACCACGCCGGTGAGGACGATACGGACCGAGTCCAGCCCGGTGCGCCGCAACAGCGACAGCAGCAGCCCGAAGGAGAGCAGCGCGCCGGCGAGCGCGCCACCGGTGACCCCGAGCGCGCTCGCGCCTACGCCGAGGACGACTACGGCGACGGCTCCCGCCGAGGCGCCCGAGGAGACGCCGAGCAGGTAGGGGTCGGCGAGTGCGTTGCGGGTGACCGCCTGGAGCACCGTGCCGCACACGGCGAGCGAGGCGCCGACGAGGGCGGCCGTCAGCACGCGCGGCAGCCGGAGGTCCCAGATGAGGGAGTCCACCAGCGGGGACAACGGCTCCACTCCCAGGCCGAGATGGGTGCCGAGGACGCGGGCGAGGCCGGTCCAGCCCACGTCGGCGGTGCCGATGCGCACGGCCGACGCCACCGAGCCCGCCAGGGCGAGTGCGGCGAGAAGGAAGAGGACCGCCCGGGTCGCGGCGGACCGGCCGGGCCGCGGGGTGGTGACGGCGTCCTCCGTCACCACCCGCCCGCGGGCCCCCGGAAGCAGGAGGTCCGCCGCCCCCGCCCGGGCCGCCGGGTCAGCGGACATACCCGAGGTCCTTCATGCCCTTGGCCAGCAGTCCCAGGGCGTGCACCGAGCGCACGGACGGGTCCAGCTCGATGCCCGGCACCTCCAGGATCTTGTTGTCACGGACCGCCGAGAGCTTGGAGACCACCGGGTGCTCGGTCATCGCGGCGCGCTTCTCGCCCGCGCTGTCGCCCGGCCGCCCGCGCTCCGACAGGTCGCCGATCACGATGAAGTCGGGGTCGCGCTCGGCGACTTCCTCCCAGGAGACCTCCGGCCAGTCCTCGTTCACGTCGTCGAAGGCGTTCTTCGCGCCGACGATCCGGCTCATCTCGCTGGGCAGGCCGCTCCTGCCCGCCACGTACGGCATGCCGTTGAAGACGGAGTAGAGGTAGACCACGGTGGGCCGGTCGTCGCCCCGGGGGACCTTGGAGGCGTTCTCCCCGGCCTTGGCGACCGCCGCGCGCTGGTCGGCGGCGAGTTCGCGGGCCCGCTTCTCGGTGCCGAAGACCTTGCCCAGGTTCTCGTAGTCGGAGAAGAGGAGTTCGAAGGAGGTCTTGCCGGCCGGGTTCCGCTGCGGGCAGTCGACGGCGCTGACGAAGGTGGGGACCTTGAGGGAGGCCAGCTCCTCGCGGGTGCCGGCGCGGTCCTTGGTGTAGAGGTCCGTGGAGCCGGCGACGACGAAGTCGGGGGTGGCGGCGCGCAGCTGCTCGCCGGTGGCGATCTTCGGGGCGATGACCGGGACCTTGGCGTACGCGGCCCCGTACTGCGCGGGGATCTTCGTCTTGAGGTTGGCCGTTCCCGCCATCCGGTCCTGGAGCCCGAGTTCGAGCAGGGTCTCGGTCGAGGTCTGGTCCAGGGCGACGGCCCGCTTCGGGGGCTCCGCGACGGACACCTGGCGGCCGCAGCTGGTGACGGAGGCCGGCCGGCCGGAGGCCCGGGCGCCGGACTCGGCGTCCGTTCCGGTGCCGTCGCCGGCTGCCGTGGAACAGCCCGCGGTGGCGAGGGCGATGGTCAGGGCGATGCCGAGGCGTGCTGGGTGGCGCATGGATTCTCCGGTCTGGGAAGGGAGGGGGAGGCAGGCGTGGGTGTTGTCGTGCACCGGGCAGGAGTGCCGCGTTCGAAGGTACTGTAATGGTATTCATTTTCATTAACGAATCCGGGTGCGGTTCACCGAGCCGCCGCCCCCACCCCCGAGGAGCAACCACACCGTGCCGACCACACCCGCGCCGACAGCGGCCAAGACCGATGCCCCGCCCCCGCGTTCGGTCCTCCGCGACACCGCGTTCCTGCGCCTGTGGGCGGGCACCACCGCCTCCGGCCTCGCGACCTGGGCCCTGCCCTTCGTCCTCGGCCTCGCCGTCCTCCACCGCGGCCTCGGCGCCGCCGGCCTCGGCCTGGTCCTCGCCGCGCGCACCGCCGGCTTCCTCGTCGCCGTGGCCGTCGGCGGCGTGCTGGCCGACCGGCACTCCCGGCGCGCGGTCGTCCTCTGGTCAGGCCTCGCGGCGGCGGTCGCCGCGCCCCTCCTCGCCGCCGGCCTCGGCCGCTCACTCGTGCTGATGACGGCCGCCGCCGCCCTCGCGGGCGCCGGCCAGGGCGCTTGCCGCCCGGCCTTCCAGGCGCTCACCGCCGAAATCCTCGCCCCCGAGCGCCGTCAACAGGCCAACGCCGCCATGACCATGGCCGTTCGGAGCGCCACGCTCACCGGACCCGCCCTGACCGCGCTGCTCGCGGCCTTCCTCGACGTCTCGACGCTCCTGCTCGGCATCGGCCTGCTCTGGCTGGTCGCCGCGCTCGTCCCGGGCAAGGGGGGCGCTGCGGCGAACCTCGCCGCGGAGCCCGCCCCGCGCGCCGGCTTCCGCGCCGAGTTCCTCGAAGGCATACGCGAGGCACGCCGCCACCCCTGGTTCCTCGCCGGGCTCACCGCCCTCGTCGCCGTCATCGCCCTCGGCTACTCCGCCACCGGCGTCGCCCTGCCCCTGATCAGCCGGGACCGCTACGACACCGAGTGGGTGCTGGCCGCGGCCATGACCGCGTACACCGTGGGCGCGCTCGGCGGGGCCCTGGCCATCGCCCGCTGGCGGCCGCGCTCCCAGGGCTGGGCCGCCTTCGCCGGGCTGGCCGCGTACGGCGTCGCGCCGCTGAGCCTGACGCTGCCCGTGCACCCGGTCGTGGTCGTCGCCGCGTACGCCGTCGCCGGGATCGGCATCGAGCTGTTCAACGTGCCCTGGTTCACGGCCACCCAGCGCGAGGTCGCCCCGGACAAGCTGGCCCGGGTCTCCTCGCTGGATTTCCTGGTGTCCTACGGCCTGGCGCCCGTCGGCCTGGCCCTGATCGCCCCGGCCATCGACGCGTTCGGGGCCACGCCCGTGCTCGCCGTGTGCGCCGCCGCCTGCTTCCTCGTACCTGCCGCGGCGGCCCTGGTGCCCACCACCCGCCACTTCACGCGCACGGCCCCGGCGACGACGAACTGACGCGGGGCGGTCACGGCACACAGGTCGACAGCTTGCCAACCGCCCGCCTCGATGCTGTCCTCGACCGGGAGTCGGGAGAACCTCCTGACCGTCCGTCAGTAGAGTCAGGATTTAATCGGCATCAGCACCGCCGGAGCCCATCCGGGGCCGCTGGAGTCCGCCGGGACCATTACTTGTCGCACCACCGCTGACCTGCGAATACGCAGGTCAGCGGCCCGTCCTCGTAACCTCCAAGGAGACCCACATGAAAATGCTCATCAACGTCTCGGAACTCGACATTCTCACAGGTCAGAGGGCCAACTGGAGTCGACAGGTCAGCAAAGAGTCAGCAAGGGCCCACGGCCGCAGCCACTAACCGGCCCCGCTACGACAACTTCGCCGGGGCCCGTTATAACTCACCGTAACCGCCGACCCCTGCGGCCGGAGGCCCGCGACCTGCACCCTGGCCGGGGAAATCCCGAGGCCGGCCGTCCTCTCCCCCAGAGCCCCGGCCATTGTCAGTGGGCTGTCGTGTGCTTGGCAGCCCACTACAACTCCGTGAGCGTTTTCAGCGTTGACGCTCCAGGGTGAGGATGGCTGCGGCGATGGCGGTTATGCGGTTGGGGCTGCAGCGGGCCCGGCGGAAGATTCGCCAGGACTTCAGCCTTGCGATGCTCCGTTCGACCGGTGCTCGTGCCGCTGACAGAGCCCGGTTGATCGTTCGCTGGGTCGTGGTGAGGTCCCGGCCGGGTAGCCGTCTGATCGGTGTGGTCACCCAGGGGCCGGCGCCGATGTAAGCGCGGTCGGCGAGGACGGGAACACCCTGGCGTTCGCAGATCCGGATGATGCGGTGGGTGCGGGCAGCGGTCAGGTCATGGGTGCGGCCGGGCAGCGCGGGCGAGACTCCACAGCAGGTTGCCGGTGGGATCGGCCACGACCTGCACGCTCACGCCGTGACGGCGGTGCTTCTGCGAGAAGTCGGCCCGGCTGTCGCCGACGCGGTCACACTCAACGAGCGTCCCGTCGAGCAGGACGTGATCAGGGTCGGCTTCCCGCAGGACCCGCAGCAGTCCGGGTGCCTGGCGGGACAAGTGCTCGACGACAGCTTGACATAGGCATGGGCGGTGCCGACGGATATCCCGAAGCCGGCGGCGATCTGTACGAGCGGGTCGTGCCGGCGCAGGTAGACCAGGCCGACGAGAGCACGCTGGTGAGGCGGCAGCTTGCAGCGTCGGTCACCCTCACGGGTGACGATGAGCATGGATACCCACTCGACCAGAGCATGAGGAAGGTCGAGTGCGGCAGGATGGGGCTCCAACAGGGCTGCTGTACCGATGGGTTGAGACTTCGAACACCTCCCTCAACGGCGCGGGAGCCCTGCGCGTTGCGATCCTCGTCCTGACTCGGTCCGGGTCACTCGATCACTGGCCACTCTGAAAGAGCTCAGTGATCCACAAGGCCTGGGGCACTGACCCACCCCCAGTTCGGACTGCCCATGCGGGCACATGAAATGCCGATTGAAATTCCAGACATGCTGCGCCTATCAGCCGAAGACGGAACCGCTGCCCTTGAACTGCACTTCAGACGCTGGAAAGCCGACGGCCAACAATGGCTGGCCGACCCTCACCGGGCCCGCCTCGTGCGAACCCGCGCCGAAATCGTCGCCGCGCGGCGGCCATGACACTGCACCAGAGCCACATGCCGCCCGGTTCAGCACGCCGACGCTCGGGCTACCGCCTGACGACACATGGCTCCGACGCCCGGCGCCGGCCGGCCGGTCAACTCGCGGGGCTCACTCATGGTCGAGAGTGACCCGCCCCCAGGGCGTAGCGAACGCGTCCGCCTCGGCGACAGCGTGAATCGCACCGGCAGACGGTGCCGACCTCAGCGTCGGTGTCAACCGAACGGCAGTGGGCATGCAACCGTCAAAGATCTGACGGACGGCGGCTCGGTGCCCATACACTCACGTCCCATGAGCGACTCGGCGACAAGGAACAGCATCGGTACAGCGATCCTCCGATGGGTCGACGAAATGGCTGGTCACCCTCGTCGTAGCCTGGAGCTGTTTTTGGCGTCGGACGTCGCACGCTCCATGCGCGTAGGCCAAGAACTGGCGGAGCACACCGCGGCTTTCATGGAAACGCGGGGGCTACTGACGGTGCGGAGGGCATGGAGCCACACCCCAGTGCACCTGGCGCTGACGCTGGAGGGGCGCGACTGCCTCTATCAAGGCGGAGATCTGGAGGCATACGTGCGGGACCGCGAGCCAGGAACTCGGATGGAGTTCAACATTTACGGAGGACAGGGTAACCAGTTCGGCAACGTCGGAGAGACGATCACGCAGACGAACACAGTGCAGCCGAACCTCGAAGTCCAAGATCTGGCCGCATTGGCAGATCTGTTGCGTCGTTGCGCGGACGACCCTCAAGTGCATGACGATGAGGCAGACGAGCTGCGGGATATTGCCGCTGATCTGGATGACGATATCCAGGACGGTGAGGTCGAACCCGGCACGGCCCGGCGGCGACTGACCCGAATCACACGGGTGGCCACTCGATTGGTGCCGGCGCTGTCGCTTGAGGTAACAGCGGCCGCCGATCAGCTGGGACAGCTTCTCGGCTGACGGGTTCGGCCGCTCGTCACGGCCTGCGCGTGGAAGCCCTCGTGCTGGTGCGGTGGTACCGGTACGGATAGGCCCCGTCCCTGCGCACCGGGACCGCCGTCGCCTGGCAGTTCTTCGCCCGCGACCATGCCCGACGCGATGCACGGCGGATCATCGCCTCCTCCTTCTTCCTGCTCGCCACGTAGCCCACCGTCGACGCCGCCCGCGCCTTGGCCGGTACCGGGGAAGCGGACCTCTCGATCCCCGGCATCGTGCTCGCCACCCTCTCCCTGCTGGTGATGCCGTTCCTGTCTGCCACCCCAGCGAAAGGTCGAACGGGAACTCACCTCTGCCTCGGCAGTCGCGGACTCCAAGCAGATCCTGCTGTGCACCTACCTCTCCGCGGTGCTGCTGGTCGGCCTGGTCCTCAACGCCGCTCTGGGATTGTCGTGGCCGATCCGATCGCCGCCCTGGTTATCGCCGCCATCGCCGTGAAGGAAGGCCGTGATGCCTGGCAGGGCAAGGGCTGATGCGCGGCCCCCGAGACCACGATCCCGGCCCAACGCCAGGAGACGGATGCCTGTGGTTGTCGTCCCGGAGGTGAGTGCTGCGGCTGAGCCAGGTCCGAGCGACACGATCAGCCACTGACCACTTGATTCACCGCCCGTTGGGGATGAGGCTGAGATGGGCGTGGCTGGCCGTGCGGCACTAGGAGGACACGCCAAGTACTCCAGCAGGCGGTGGACGCCGCCCCTCCATCAACACCCGAGGAGAGCAGTCGGATTAGGTGATCGGGCTCAACTTCGCTCCCGCGGATCCTTCCAGTAGTCCTGGAGCATCTCGGAAGGCCACGCCGGCTCCCTCACAGGTCCCCGAGGGCCCATCTCCTGAAAGTAGGGAGCGATGTCGATGACCGGTGTGCCGTCGACCGCGTCAAGATCTGTCACGTGCAGGTCGCGCCCATCCACCCCGAGCAGCCGCGGGAACGACGTCGCGATCTGAGCAGGGCGTCGGTGGTTGCGGTGAACGAACGTTCCCGTCGTCGGCCATTCCGGGTTGTTCCGGCAGCACCGCACCCACCCCCGCCACGACCGATCCGTACACACCAGCCAGCGGACGGCGCCACCACCAACTCCGCGCCCCCGCGGCCTCCCACCCCCTGCTACGCCTCGCCCGCACACTCGACGGCCAGATCTCCGCACACTAAGCAGCCCAGCTCCTGGCCCCGGTCCTCGACCACAACGACGCACTCAGCCATCTGTCCCTGGTCCAGGGCGCCGCACGCATCAGCTCCTACCACCACGCCTCGGGCAACCCCGAATACCGGGGACCTGTGGCAGAGCTTCTGCCGGCCGGGGAAATGCTCCACGACCGGGCCACCGAACTCCTCGACACCGACCAGGACCTCGCTGCCCTGCACACCCCACCCGCCCCCGCCCGGGAATCCCCTTCATCCTCGACAGCCCCGACTGAACCAGCTGAGACTGCATCTGGCTCCACGTCGCAGCCCCGTCCTCACCGTCGGCCACCCAACGTGCGGTCACCAAGCCGACAATCGCCGGATCCGCATGCGCGGCATCGGCCAGCATCCTCAGCAAACCAGCCACAATGTCAGGATCGTAGTGCGCGAGCGACGGCAGAAGACCGCGATCGACCTGGCCCTGCGTCGTATCACCACGAGCGGGCAGCACGACACCACCGGATCCACCCCAGATCCTGGCGGTCACCGCCACAGCACCGCGGGCCATGTGAATCCAGTCAGCCCCTGGGCGGTAGGCTACGGCGAAACGCGGAGGACGCAGCCGCGCTGTCACGGTCCGGTACTCCATCCGCACCCCGGCCATATCCTCTCCCTTGCCAGCCGCACCAAGGCAACAGACCCCGCACCCCGGCATGTCGTGATCAACGACAGTCACCGCATGTGAGTGTGTACGGCGCCGTAGGGCTTGGCCGCGCCCGGTTCCTGACCATGATGCGCAGCCGCGTTCGATGGTCCGGCCGAGTTGCGACATGTGGCGTACGGGCTCCTCACACAACCTCGTGACCACGGTACTGGCCGTAACACGAACGAAGATTGAGCCGCGGAATCTGCAGGACGGACGCCAAGGGTTCAAGGAACTTGTCACGACGTGTTCGGCAGCCTTGAACCGTCTGGCGCGGCCGGTCGCGACGCTGCCCTGCCCATAAGGCTCGCCAGCTGGTCTAGGGTCGGCCCGTGTCACAGACCGACGATCAGAACGAGATACCGGGCTTCCTCTACCAGTGGGACCGCGACCAGGCGCTCACCCAGGACCGATGCTTCCTGTGCGGGGCCGACCTTGCCGGAGGCCGGACCGACGAGCATGTCTTCCCCCAGTGGCTGCTGCGGCGGTGCGACCTGTGGAACGAGAAGATCACACTGCTCAACGGCACCCTGATGCCGTACAAGCAGATGAAGATTCCCTGCTGCAGCACCTGCAACAACGAACACTTGTCCCGCATCGAACAAGCCGTGGGCGACGCCTTCGCGGAGGGCCCCGAAGCGGTTGCGGCCCTGGACGCCACCACCCTGTTCCTGTGGATGGGCAAGATCTACTACGGCCTCATGTTCCGGGAACTGTCGCTCCTCGCTGACCGGCGCGACCCGCAGGGCGGCTCCATCGTCTCGCCCGAATTCCTGACCACCTTCCGCATGCACCACCTGCTGCTGCAGGCGGCCCGCGGCGCCGTACGCTGGCAAAAAGATCAGCATCCGGCCTCCGTGTTCGTTTTCCAGGCGCAGGAGCCCACCGACCCGCGCCACTGCTTCGACTACGTGGACATCATCAACTTCCCGTTCTTCGCCATCAGAGTCAGAGCGACCGCCGTCGTCGCCGTGCTCCAGGACTGGGGTGCCCTTGCCCAGGCCGTGACTGTCCCGGCTTTCGAGGCGGCCCGACAACTCGTCCTCCACCCACAGCAGTTCCGTGAGGTGGCTGCCCTGGCCGCCTACATGACCACCCTGTTCAACCGCGTCCCCAAGCACCTTCTGTATGCAGGTGAGAACCACGTCGATGTCATGACGCTGCCCCTCCAGGGCATGTCCACCAAGTTCGTCTTCGATGCCTTCGACGTGGGCGACTACGCACAGGTTCTGTCCCATGTCACGGGTCAGCCCCTCGAGGAGCTGTACGACGGACGCAACATCGTCACCCTCCTGCGGGACGGGGACAACCAGCCCTGGGCCGTTCCATGGCCTGCCGACGAACGCCAGGACCCCGACATCCGGCTCATGCAGCGCTGACCTGCACAGCAATTCCCGCAGGCCGACAGGAGCAGCTCACGGCATGCGGCCTGCACCCGGGCCGCAAGGCCGCGGTCGGCGTCGGGAGCGTCGACGTCGTGCCGGCGATGCCGGCGCCGGCAAGGGAACGGATCTCGCCGGCGGCACGGAGGTGGTCTGCCCGGCGGCGGAGCGAGGAGGGCACGGTGAGCCCTTCGGTGCTGCCCGGCCGGCTGGAGGACTACATGGTGCGGATCGAGAACGATCATGAAGGGCGAAGTGGGTGCCCCGCACCCGCTGCCGGCGCCACGGAGCATCCGGGATGTCTCCTGCGCCCGGTCCAGTCCTCCCCGGACCGGTACACCGACGCTACAACTGCGCGGCGCACCCCTCGTCTGCGATACACCCCGTCATCCCTGCCCAGCTGCGAGAAAGAGACTTCACCGGCATGCTCGTCGTGCCTGCAGCGCAGCAGCAGGCACGGGAGTCGGGTGGAGCAGTCGGGCAGCTTGTCGGGGCGGCGTCGTGCGCCGAGGATGGCGGGATGATCGAACGTGACCATGCGCCGAACGCCGGGACGGGACTGCTCGGAGCGAACTTCAGTCGTCGCAGCCGTCTGGAACCGACCGACGACCGGGCCGGGGCCGGGCGGTGGATCGCCATCGACGAGTCCGGCTACCACGGCGATCAGCTGCACGGCGGCGACCGCTCCATGATCCTGGGCTCGGTGGCCATTGATGACGCCGATGCTGCCGCCATCGTGGACACCCTGCGTGTCGAGGCGGGGATCCAGAAGTCCGCGACAGAGCTGAAGTTCCAGAAGATGTTCGCCGACCCGGCTGCGGGCCGGCGCCGTCACCTCCTGGGCGACCTGCTGGCACCCGGTGGTCCGCTCCATGACCGCGCCTCGGTATACGTGATCGACAAGCACTACTTCGTCGCGGCCAAACTTGTCGACCTCCTGCTGGAGGAGCGGTTCAACGCCATGGGCATCGACATCGTCATGAACGGCGTCGCCCGGCAGTTCGCCCTGGACCTGGCCACCGAAGGCCCCCGGGCGATGGGCCGCGACGGCTTCGACCGACTCATTGCCACCGCCGTGGGCTTCTTCTCCAAGAAGAACCGTACGGGCGACCATGTCACCGTCGACGACCTCTTCACCGTCATCCAGCAGTGCCACGCCTACGCCCGCCGCCGTAAAGCCCCGCAGGCGAAGAAGGCGACACGGGTCCTGGAGATACTGCGAGAAACCCGCGCCGAAGCCGAAGCCTTCGCCTGTGAACGTCCGGCCGAGGCCACTCCGACCGGAGAGCACGGACTGCTCGACGACTCCACCGATCCGCTCGTCACCGCCGTGCCGACAGTCATTCTCCACGCCTCGATCCGCTACGGCGGCAAGCTCCAGGTCCTTGCGGACGACCAACGGCTGCTGACCGACGACAAACTCGACGTCCTGGAACGCGGGGCGACAGCCGTGGGCCTGGTGCAAGGATTGATCAAGCAGAGCCACCTTCAGAGCCTGGTCCGCGGCCGCTCGGTGGACCACCCTCCCTCCAGCTTGCCGACCTGGTAGCAGGCGCCGGCCGGGCGGTTGCGCGATGGCACGCCGGCCAGGACGACCCCGCCGGCCAGGACCTCCACCCCATGGTGGCGGCACTCGTGGACCCCGGCGGCCTGCTCATGGACGAGATGCCTGACGATTTCATGCGAGTCGACACCGTTCGCGCGCAACACCGCTGACGCCGCCCGCCGCCGTAGCCCTCGAATCGAGCGGGCGGCGCGAGGCGCTACGAGGGAATGTCCGGCTTGCTCAGGACAGGGTTCCAAGCGAACCACTCGAGGACGTCGGCGCCCAGCTCCCAGGGCGACTCCAGCAGAAGCTGGCCCGCCGTATTGATGTCCGCGGTGACGCGGTCGGGCGCCGGCCCGATGCGCTCCATCAAGTCGCCCCACTTGTGGAGGAACTCCTCATCCTCGCCGCGCAGCCGGCGCAGGGCCGCTTCCACGCAGGTCGGCCACTGTTGGCATGCCATAGTGATCAATATGGGTGCCGATCTGAGGAGCTGCGGCGAAGACGAGGAAGTCCTCCGGCTCCAGCATCTCCTCAAAGTACGCGAACTGGTCGATGCGCTTCGTCACGTGCTTCTGGATCTCTCCGAGGATGCCCCAGCCGAAGTCCGTGAGCGTTCCGCCGCATCTGGGCCACTCGGTGTCGCGGTCCAGGTTCAGACGCTCCAGCCCGTACAGACGGTACTGACGCGTCGATCCCAACACATCGAATGCCTGCCGGGTAAGCCAGGTGTTGCGGGCGAACATCACCCCGTCAGGCATGTCTTTGCGTCGGCTGGTCGGCCGAGCGACATGCGCGTCCTCGACCGGGCCATTACGCCACACAGACAGAACCAGTCCGTGAGCAGCAGCCCAGCGCAGACCGTCATCGACAGCGAAGACCCCCATCTCCCCAAGCTTCTGCCGCCCCCAGACCACGGCTTCCTCAAGCTCCGCCTTCACCGACCGCCCCCCCCCCCGCGTTCCTTGACCCACCGACGAGCCTCCTTCGCGCGGTCTCAGGATGCTGACGCCTCGCGGATCGGCAGATCCTACGTTCTCCCACTGACAACGCGGCCAGCATCACAGCAGGGGCCGTTACGGCGAGCCGACGGAAACGAAGCCACGCAGGGTCCGAGGATCGCGTTGTGGCCAACTGATGCATCTCCACCCCCTGAACAAGGCCGTGGCCCTATCGTGCCGATACGCGGACGAAGACGATCTGCCTGCGGGCTTGCCGCGCTGAAGATCGAGGCCGAGGCGGGATCGGGAAGAGTAAAACGGTAGGGGGAGATGGATGTCGGCTCCGCTGTCGCGAGGGCCAGCCACACGCCTGCGCGAGCATAACGAGCGGGTTCTGCAGTGGCGTCAGCATATTCGGGACGTCCGGTTCAGGCAGCGCCTGATGTACAGCTTCGGTGCGGGTGGCGTGCTCTGCGTCCTTGGCGTCGCTGTCCCCACAGCGCTGACGTGGCGCCGTTTCGACATGGCCCCCATCAACACGGTGCTCATCCTCCTGGGCATCGTATGTGTCATCGGGTTCGTCGGGTCCTCGTGGATAGAAACGATCAGGCACGCAGGCCCGCAGCCCGGGACACCCGGCAACCGGCTCACCCGCGAGGAACTGGAGCTGAATCTCGAAGTCGCAATCGAGAACCGGCTCATCGATGCCCCTCCGCTCGACATCCCGATCCGCAACAGGCAGTTCGCCTACAGCGAGTCCATCCCCGAGGAGCTGGATCAGCTACGCAAGGAGAGCCACCGCTACCGTCGGCGGCACAACTTCTTCCAGCTCTTGATCATCGTCGGTTCGATCGCCAACGCTGGTGCACAAGCGTTCAGCGACACCGCCCAGCCACTCAAATCGATCATCATCGGCCTGACCATGCTGGTCGCCATCTGCGCGGGAATCACCGGGTACTACAAGTTCCGCGAACGCAGCTTCAACCTGCAGCAGACAGCGGACTCGATCGAGGAGCACGCCAACGCCTTCCAACTCGCTCTGCCGCCCTACGACAGTGCAGACCCTGCAGCCAACCTCGCCCTGCTCACCGCCAGAGTAGAAACCCTCAGGGTGGAGCAAAGGCGCCGGGAACAACAACTGGACCAGCCGCCCGAAGCTCGCGAACCGGCCGTCTGATACTCCGTCGAAGCCGCCCGGCAAGGTTTGCCGCATGGCCGAGAGGCCGCAGCCCCGCGAGCAGGTCGTCCGGCTGATCACCAGCGATGAGGACCTTCGGCATGGCCTGCGCCACTGCGGACAGCACAGCCCCGTACATAGCTGAGAGACGGCCAGAGCAAGGCGGACCGGCCGGCCGTTGCCGCCTCGTTCACGTTCGTGGCGGCAACGGCTACAGGCAATCTCTCCCGCCGGCCCCAGGCGGCCCGGCGAGCGGCCGGGGCAACAGCCCCCGGCCTCACTCGCCCCGCTGCTTCAGCGGGATGGGAGAGTCGAAGACGTCGACAACGAACTCCGAGGTTCCGCTGCCCTCGAAGTCGACGTCGTAGCGGCTGTGCAGCAGCGTGTGGATCCGCACCCACCGGCCCCGATCCGTCGCATCCACCGCAACCTGGAGCGCGCCACGCACAGGACTGACACTGCCGGTCATCTGCCTACTCGTCCAGGTCCGTACGAGCTTCGCCCCTTCAGGCAGGGCCCAGGTACGCGGCTCGGCGCTGGCCCGCACGGAAACCTCGTCGTTGAGCAGCCGGATGACCCACCCGACGCCGCCATCGCGCAGCCTCTCATTCGACATGCGGATCCCGAGTCCGATCATGTAGGCACTTTCGAGGTACTCCTCAAGTTCCGCGTCGATCTGCGAGAAGTACACCGCCTCACGGACGACCTCCACCGGCCCGTATTCGGTGAAGGCCCCCATCACCGGTTCGCACCGGTTCCTGAGGTACTGCTGTGCGGCCATACGCACCGGTTTCGGGACACGGTCCAGCACCTTTCCGAGAGCGCTGTCGTCTCGGTCGTACAGGAAGGAGTTGAGCGCGCTGACCAGTTCCCCGGTCAGGTGCAGATCGCCCGCTCCCAGTGTGGTCACTGCCTCCAGCTCGTCTGCAGGACTCCTCACAAGGGCGAACACCCTGCTGCGTCCGGGGCTGGTGTGGGCGATGAACGAATGGGTCATCTCTGTCTCACATCGCATCTCAGGAGCGGTCCCAGCACGCACACGTGCTTGGGCCGCAGAAGAATGAGGGAACCCTGGCATCCGATGTGTCGCACGAGCTACTGGTTCGTCCGCGTGGATCGGAGGTGAGGTGCTGTCGAACCCGGCGCTTCAGCCCGGGATCCGCATGGCTGTCGGCAGCCTACACCTCGTGGTGTCAGCGGCGACAACGGTGCGAGCGTCATCTCCCAGACGCGGGACCTGGGATGCGTCTGCGAACTGGTCGGCCTTGGCCAGTTCGAAGGCGAGGCTGGCGGCGTGCTGGAACGCGGACAGCGTACGATCGCCGCACCCCGTCTCTGACCACAGCCGCCCCACACCCAGCAGCGCGTCGATGAGCCGGCGAGCGGGGCGGACATCCTTGCGGATGATCTGCTTCCACTCGCGCGCTGCCGACGCGCAGACTCGGCGGGCCTGTGCGAGCTGTCCCAGGTTGTACAGCCGCAGCCCCAGGGCCTCGAGGCATTCGGCGTAGGCCGGCTGGCAGCAGCGGGGGCGGCGCCATCTCGTGAAGTGTCGGCGATGTGCGAATCCGCCATCCCCAAGCGCTGACCCGCGCAGCCATCACCTTCGCAGCGACCCTCCCCCTGGCCGCCACACTCACCACAGCAGTCGAGACGGCCTCCACCAGATGGGGCTCGGCTCTTGAGGCACCCGAGTTCCTCGGCGCACCAGCCTCAGTACGCTAAAACCATCACGCTGAGTAGCCCATGACTCAACTGATGGAGCGTCAGTAAAGTCAGCATTAGGTCAGCATCAGTACCGTCACAGACCGTCACCGGCCGTCAGAGCCCGTCAAGATCAACGACTCTCTTCACCACTCCGGCTGACCTGCGGAAATGCAGGTCGGCGACCTAACCGCCTGTTACTGGAGGAGACCCACATGAAAATGCTCATCAACGTCCCCGAATCCGTCGTCCCCGACGCCCTGCGCGGTATGGCCCTCGTCCACCCCGAGCTCTCGGTCGACGTCGAAGGGCGCGTCGTCCGGCGGCGGGACGCGCCCGTGGCGGGGAAGGTGGGGCTGGTGTCGGGGGGTGGGTCGGGGCATGAGCCGTTGCACGGGGGGTTCGTGGGGCCGGGGATGCTGGATGCCGCGTGTCCTGGGGAGGTGTTCACATCTCCGGTGCCGGATCAGATGGTGCGGGCGGCAGCGGCTGTGGACAGTGGGGCGGGGGTGCTGTTCATCGTGAAGAACTACACGGGTGACGTCCTGAACTTCAATATGGCCGCCGAGCTCGCGGAGGACGAGGGGATCCAGGTCGCGAGCGTGCTCGTCAACGACGACGTCGCGGTGACCGACAGCCTGCACACGGCCGGCCGGCGGGGCACGGGTGCCACGCTCTTCGTGGAGAAGATCGCCGGGGCGGCGGCAGAACAGGGCGCACCGCTGGAGCGGGTGGAGTCGATCGCCCGGCGGGTGAACGGAGCGGCGCGGAGCTTCGGGGTGGCGCTTTCGGCCTGTTCGACGCCGAGCAAGGGCGGTCCGACCTTCGACCTTCCGGCCGGGGAGCTGGAGCTCGGGGTGGGCATCCACGGCGAGCCGGGGCGCGAGCGCCGGGCGATGATGACGTCCGGGGAGATCGCGGACTACGCCGTGCACGCGGTGCTGGAGGACCTGCGGCCGGGCGGGCCGGTGCTGGTCCTGGTCAACGGCGCGGGCGGGACGCCGTTGCTGGAGCTGTACGGGTTCGCGGCGGAGGTGCACCGGGTGCTGGCCGAGCGGGGGGTGCCGGTGGCCCGGACGCTGGTGGGGAACTACATCACGTCCCTCGACATGTCCGGTGCCTCGGTGACGCTCTGCCAGGTGGACGACGAGATGCTGCGGCTGTGGGACGCGCCCGTGCGGACGGCCGCCCTGCGCTGGGGCAGCTGATCAGCCGCCGGCGCCCGGTTCCGCTCCGTACCACACGGTGGTGACGTTGCAGAACTCGCGGATGCCGTGCCCGGACAGCTCGCGCCCGTAGCCCGAGCGTTTGACGCCCCCGAAGGGGAAGGCGGGGTGGGAGGCGGTCATGCCGTTGAAGAAGACGCCGCCCGCCTCCAGGTCCCGTACGAAGCGGCGCTGTTCGGCCTCGTCCCGGGTCCAGACGTTGGAACTGAGGCCGAACGGGGTGTCGTTGGCCAGAGCCACCGCCTCGTCGAGGTCCTCGACGCGGTAGACGGTGGCGACGGGGCCGAACGCCTCCTCGCGGTGGATCCGCATCTCGGGGGTGATGTCGGTGAGCACGGTGGGCTCGTAGAACCAGCCGTCGGCCAGCCGTCCCGGCAGGGCCGGACGTCCACCGCCGCAGCGGGCCACCGCGCCCAGCCGGACGGCGTCGTCGACCAGTTCCTCCACGTCGGCGCGGCCCTGCTCGGTGGCGAGGGGGCCGACGTCGACGGTCTCGTCGAGCGGGTCGCCGACGGCCAGCCCGTCCATCCGGGCGGTGAACCGCTCCAGGAACGTCTCGAAGACGTCCGCGTGCACGATAAAGCGTTTGGCGGCGATGCAGGACTGGCCGTTGTTCTGGACCCGGGCCGTCACCGCCGTCCGTACGGCCCGGGCGACATCGGCGGAGGGCATCACCACGTAGGGGTCGCTGCCGCCGAGCTCCAGGACCGTCTTCTTGACCTCGTCGCCCGCGACGGCCGCGACCGAACGGCCCGCCGGTTCGCTGCCGGTGAGGGTGGCGGCGGCGACCCTGGGGTCGCGCAGCACGGATTCGACGGCTCCGGAGCCGATGAGCAGGGTCTGGAAGCAGCCCTCGGGGTATCCGGCCCGGCGGAAGAGGTCCTCCAGGTAGAGGGCGGTCTGCGGCACGTTGGAGGCGTGTTTGAGCAGGCCGACGTTGCCGGCCATGAGGGCGGGGGCGGCGAACCTGACCACCTGCCAGAGCGGGAAGTTCCACGGCATGACGGCGAGGACGGGACCCAGCGGGCGGTAGTGGACGCGGACGGCGGACGCCCCCGAGTCGGCGACCGCNAGAGCGGGAAGTTCCACGGCATGACGGCGAGGACGGGACCCAGCGGGCGGTAGTGGACGCGGACGGCGGACGCCCCCGAGTCGGCGACCGCGGCGTCCGGCGGCCGCTCGTCGGCGAGCAGGGCCTCGGCGTGCTCCGCGTACCAGCGCATGGCCTTGACGCACTTGTCGGCCTCGGCGCGGGCGGCGGCGAGCGGCTTGCCCATCTCGGTGGTCATGGTGCGGGCGATGTCGTCCCGGTCCTCCTCCAGGAGGTCCGCGGCCCGGCGGAGGAGGCGGGAACGCTCGGCGAAGTCCCTGGTGCGGTGGTGGCGGAACGCGGCGGCCGCGGTGGCCACCCGGCGCTCGGTCTCCTCGGGGGACAGGGCCTCGAAGGTCTTGAGGGTCTCGCCGGTCGCGGGGTTCACCGTGGCGATGGGCATGGGCGTCCTTCCTCAGCGGGCCGGAACGGACCTGGCGCGCCCGGCCGGTCCGAACGGGCGCGGTCCTCGACTCGACCTTGCGGTGCCCGGCCCGGCCGCGCAAGACGGCGGGCGGAGCGGCCGGTCGTCAGGGTGCGCGAAACGCCCCGGTGGTCCGTGACCACCGGGGCGTCCTCCCTCGGGCGCGGGGTCAGCGGGGGGGCTGTTCCGTCGCGTCGTCGGTGGCCCGCCCGGGGCCGGGCAACCGGGCCCGTCCCCAGAGGCCCGTCTCCCAGCGGCCGACGCCCTCGGCCGTCGGTCCCGCCGGTCCGGAGGCGGCCTCCGCGGCCACCGCCCCGCTCCGCTCGGGCAGTCCGGACGAGATGATCCTGCCCTCCATCGCGGGAACCTCGGGCTGGTCCGGGAGCAGCCGGGTGCGGTAGAGGGCGGTGACGGCCGCGGCGGAGGACAGTCCGAAGATCAGGCATCCCAGCCAGGGCAGCCACGGGCAGGCGTACTGCTTGCCGACGTCCATGGTCCAGCCGACGACGGCGTTGCCGCCGGCGGCGGTCAGTCCGGCGAAGACGTAGAAGAGGCCGAAGTAGGTGCCCGCCAGCGTCTCGCGGCCGAACCGGGGGATCATCTCCAGCACGGCCGGGTGGGCGACCATGGTGCCGACGTACAGCAGCAGGGATCCGACGAGCATGACCAGCATCCGCGGCACGATCTCGCGCAGGCCCTCGGGCGGGCCGTCGGCGCAGATCAGCAGCGGGGGGACGAAGCCCAGGCCCATGACCACCAGCCCGCCGCCCACCCAGCGGGTGCCGCCGCCGTGGCGTTCCAGGGCGCGGGTGATGGGCATCTGGAAGAGGTTGGCCACGGCTCCGGCCCCGAGGAGGATCCCGGCCGCCCCTTCCCAGCCGGACGCCTGTTTCGCGCCGGCGGGCAGCAGCAGGCAGAGCTGGTTCTCCACGGTGAACATGCCGGTCGTGGCGATGGAGAACAGCAGGAACCGGCGGTTGCCGAAGACCTCCAGCCAGTCGCCCAGGACGGTGCTGCGGTCGGCCGAGGGGGCCGGCCGGTCGGGGATGACCATGGCCTGGGCGACGGTCAGCAGCCCGTAGACGACGGCGGCGGCCACGGCGCAGATCCGGAAGTCGGTCCGGATCAGCACGCTGCCGAGCAGCAGCCCGATGAGTGAGCCGATGGTCGCGTAGACGTTGAGCATCGCGAACGCCTCGGCCTTGCGGTCGCCGGCCTCCAGGGCGACGTAGGCGCGGGCGGACGGGTAGAAGAGGCCGGCGGCCAGCCCGTTGAGCAGGGAGGCGCCGAGGACGACCGGAAGCGTGGTGCCGAACGCGAAGAGGGAGAACCCCAGGGTGCGCAGGGTGCATCCGGCGATGATGACCGCGCGCGGACCGAGCCGGTCGGCGGCGGATCCGCCGAGGAGGAACAGGCCCTGCTGGCCCAGGTTGCGTACGCCCAGCACCAGGCCGACGAGCGCGTCCGACATTCCGAGTTCTTGGCCCAGGTATGCCGCGAGAAAGGGCACCAGGATATAGAACCCAATGTCGATGCCAAACTGATTGATCAATAGCAGTCGCAATGCGAGGGGAAACTCGCGAGTGACCCGAAAAGCTTTCATGCGCGTCCCTGCATTCAGCTCGAACAGGCGAGAATAATCTCCCTGCGCCGAGGTGGGCAGATAGGCCCGGAGGGTTTGACAGTGCGCAATGCGATAGGGACGGCTGCCGTCCTGACCTCGTGCTTCTTCCTGATCAACAGGTGTGATCAGGGGTCGGGGGCACCCCCGCCGTCCGGTTCGTCAGAATGCCCCTCCCCCGGGAAACCCAAAGGGAAAAGCCGCACTTACTGACGTGGGATCGAGCGGTCGATCATATGCTTTTGCGGTGCATCCTCAACGACTCCCGACTGCGCTCGGAAGAATACGCACCCCACACGTTAGCAAAGCAAACGGTTCCCGGATAGAGCGGAAGGCGGGGACTTCAAGTGACAGGGCCGAGGCTTGGCCGAATTTATTTCCGCCTTTTTCTTCGAGCACTGGAACTCGCGTACTGTGAACTGGCCTCCGACGCCCGGGGCATCAGGCGGCGACGGGCCCGGGGAGCCCGCGGACGTCACACGACGGGGGCATTCAGAACCGGGGAGCGGCCGAAGGGGGCCCGTGTCAGACGGATGCCGGGCGTCCGCCGCCGAGGCCGAGACGATCGCGGATCACCCGCACGGCGGCCTCCGCGTCGTCCACGGTGACCGTGAAGGACCGGCCGTCGCCGAGCCGGACCACGAAGCCCTCGCCCCGGCGCACCACGACGGCCGTGCCCTTCTCGGGGCGCCAGCGGTAACCCCAGCCGCCCCACTGGCGGGGGGTGACCCGGGGCGCGAAATCGGCGCCGACCACGAGGGAGAGGGGAATACGGGTCCGGGGCAGCCCGATGTGGCCGCAGCGGATCTCCAGGGTCTCCTTGTCGACCCGCACGGCCACGTGCACAAAGGCGAGCGTGCCGTAGAGCATCAGCAGCCCGGCGGCGACGCAGCCGACGACCGACATCACGAGAGGGATGACGCCCGAGGTCCAGGGGTGGGCCACGGCCAGGTCGATGCCCAGCGCCATGCAGGCGGCGCCCACCGCGGCCAGCAGCCACTGCACGCGGTTGGTGGCACGTCCCGTCCAGACGGCCGGCTCACTGTCGTCGTGACCCTGCGGGGCCTTCGGGTGGTCCCTCATATCAGGCAGCGTACCGAGGTTCCGCTCCGGGGGCAGGGGTCTCCGCGCGGACGGGCCGCGGCGGCGGGGTCCCTCCCGTAGGGCCCCGCCCGGAATTCCTACGGGCGCCCGGCCCCGACCGTCATCAGGGACCGGCCCTCGGGGTAGCTCAGGGAGGCCGCGTCCAGGACCCCTTCCTGCCCTCCGAGCAGCACCGTGAGCCGTCCCGTCGGCTCCGCGTCCGGCGCCGGACCGGCACCGATCCGGCGCAGCGCCTGCGCGGCCACCGCCCCGGCCGAGGCGTGCAGGACGAGCGGCGGCGCGGTGGGGCTCTGGACGGCGGCCCTGATGTGTTCGGCGACCAGCTCGTAGTGGGTGCAGCCGAGGACGACGGCGCGGACGTCGCGCGGGGTGCGCGCCGCCGCCGAGGCGATGGCGGCGTCGACGGCCGCGGTGTCGGCCCACTGCACGGCGTCGGCGAGGCCGGGGCAGGCCACCTCGGTGACCTCGACGCCGGCCGCGAAGTCACGGATGAGCCCGCGCTGGTAGGGACTGCCGGTGGTGGCCGGGGTGGCCCAGATGGCCACCGGGCCGCCGCCCGCCGCGGCGGGCTTGATCGCGGGCACGGTGCCGATCACCGGGAGGCCGGGCTCCAGCTCCGCCCGGATCGCGGCCAGCGCGTGGACGGAGGCCGTGTTGCAGGCGACGATCAGGGCGTCCGGCCGGTGCGCGGCCGCCGCGCGGGCGCAGGCCAGGGCGCGTTCGGTGACGTCCTGCGGGGTGCGGGGGCCCCAGGGCATGCTGCCGGGGTCGGAGGAGAGGACCAGATCGGCGTCGGGCCGCAACCGGTGCACGGTGGCGGCCGCCGCCAGAAGGCCGTTGCCGGAGTCCATGAGCGCGATCTTCACCCGGTCACTTTAATGGATGGCCGGCGCCCGGGACCGCCGGATCCCGGCCTGATGACACGGTCCGTTCGGCTTTGGCCTCCGTTTTCCCCCGGCGGCTTCCCCTCCCCATCCCCGGACAGCTTCGGAGCTTTAGTACTTCGAGGCTTGGGGCTTTGGGGCTTCGGGGCTTGGGGCTTTGGGGCTTTGGGGCTTCGGGGCTTGGGGCTTCGGGGCTTCCGTCTTCCGTCCCCGGGTTTCTCCGGGTTCTGTTCGACGGCACCCGTCCGGCACCCCCCGATCTCCCCCTGATCCATCCGCCGGATCCCCCCGCGCGACCGGCCCGTCCGGCAGACTGCGACAGGTGAACGCGCTGACATGGATCTCCGTCGGTTCCCTGGCCGCGTGGGTGTGGCTGCTGCTGGGCCAGGGCTTCTTCTGGCGCACGGACGTGCGTCTGCCGCGCCGTACGCCACCGGACGCGTGGCCGTCCGTGGCGATCGTGGTGCCCGCCCGGGACGAGGCCGAGGTGCTGCCGGTGAGCCTGCCCTCGCTGCTGGCCCAGGACTACCCGGGGCGGGCGGAGGTGTTCCTCGTCGACGACGGCAGCACGGACGGCACGGGGGCTCTGGCCCGCTCGCTGGCCGAGGAGCACGGCGGGCTGCCGCTGACCGTGGACTCCCCCGGGGAGCCGAGGCCCGGGTGGACGGGCAAGCTGTGGGCGGTCCGGCACGGCATGGCGCTGGCCCGTGCCCGGACGGACTCCGAGTACCTGCTGCTGACCGACGCCGACATCGCGCACGCGCCCGGCAGTCTGCGCGAACTGGTCGCGGCGGCCCGTTCGAACGGGCTGGACCTGGTCTCGCAGATGGCCCGGCTGCGGGTGGCCACCGGGTGGGAACGGCTGATCGTCCCCGCCTTCGTGTACTTCTTCTCCCAGCTCTATCCGTTCCGGTGGGTCAACCGGCCGGGCGGCTGGACGGCCGCGGCGGCCGGCGGCTGCGTCCTGCTGCGCCGGGAGGCTGCGGAGCGGGCCCGGATCCCGGACGCCATCCGCCACGCGGTCATCGACGACGTGACGCTCGCGCGGGCGGTCAAGCGCACGGGCGGCCGGATCTGGCTGGGCCTCGCCGAGCAGGTGGACAGCGTCCGCCCCTATCCCCGCCTGGGGCAGCTGTGGCGGATGGTGTCCCGCAGCGCCTATGCGCAGCTGCTGTACCAACCGCTGCTGCTGGTGGCCACGGTGGCGGGGCTGGCCGCGGTCTACCTCGCGCCGCCGGTGGCCGTGGTGACCGGCGCCCTCACCGGAAGCGCCCTGCCACTGGCCGCCGGGGCGGCGGCGTGGGCGGTGATGACCGGGACGTATTTCCCGATGCTGCGCTACTACCGGCAGCCGCTGTGGCTCGCTCCCCTGCTCCCGTTCACCGCCGTGCTCTACCTGCTGATGACGGTGGACTCGGCGGTCCAGCACTACCGGGGCCGGGGCGCGGCCTGGAAGGGACGGACTTACGCCCGCCCGGAGGCCGCGCCCTGAAGCCGGAATCCGGGAGTGAGGGCCGGGGCAGCTCCGCGCCCGCGCCCCCACACCCTCACTCCCGGCCGGGCGTCACTTCCGCCCGGGTGTCCAGTTCATCCCCCAGCCGTACGCGTGGTCGAGCGTGCGCTGCGGGCTGGTGCCCCGGTCGGGCACCAGGTAGCGGGCCTCGCGCTGGACGACGAGGTCGCCGCCGTTGTTGGTGATGAGGGCGAGGGCGCAGACGTTGGACGGCACGGTGCACTCGTCGAGCGAGAAGTCGATGGGCGCGCCGTGCTGCGGCTGGAGGGTGACCGTGGCGTGGAGGCCCGCGAAGCTGCTGGCCCCCTGGTAGATCGTGACGAAGACGAGGATGCGCCGGAAGTCACGGGTGTGGTCGAGGTTGATGGTGAGGTTCTCACCGGCCGCCGCCGCGCCCGTGCGGTCGTCGCCGTCGAGGTGGATGTAGGGCGGCCGTTGCAGCGAGCCGAAGGAGTTGCCGAGGGCCTGCACCACGCCCTTGGTCCCGTCGTTGAGCTCGAAAAGGCAGCCGAGGTCGAGGTCCAGGTCACCCTGGAGCGCCCGGCTGAGCCGCCGGCCCCAGCCGCCGCCCTTGGCCGGCTCCTGCTGCCGCATCTGCCAGTTGAGGTTGACGCGCAGGGACCCGGAGGTGCCGCCCTGCTTGGTGAGCGAGACGGACGGGGCCTCCTTGGTGAGCGTCACCTTGCTGAGGCTCACGGGCCGCGCCGCCGGGACCGCCTGCGGCGGGG
Organism: Streptomyces sp. I05A-00742; assembly: GCF_013055795.1. Taxonomy (GTDB): domain Bacteria; phylum Actinomycetota; class Actinomycetes; order Streptomycetales; family Streptomycetaceae; genus Streptomyces. The sequence goes on along the minus strand of NZ_JABETO010000030.1, from coordinate 46 downwards.
CCGGGGGCGGCGTCGCCGGGGCGGCGGGCGCGGCCGGCGGGCTCAC
>NZ_JABETO010000003.1:191371-340457 GCF_013055795.1 Streptomyces sp. I05A-00742 | reverse complement strand
CCGCCGCCCGGCGCCCCCCAGGCCCCGCCGCCCGCGCCCGGGGGCTACGGCTACCCGGGCCCGTCCGGCCCGGGCGCGCCGCCGCCCGGCGGGCCGTTCCCGCAGTACGGGGCGGGCTACCCGGCCCCGCCCGCGCCGTCCTCCGGTGGCTCGAAGAAGCGGATGACGGTCATCGTCAGCGCCGTCACGGCGCTGGTGCTCGCCGTCGCCGGCGGCGTCTGGTTCGCCACCCAGGGCGGTGACGGCAAGGACGACGAGACCACCAACTCCGCCCACGAGAAGGGCGGGAAGAAGGAGCAGGGCGGCAAGAACGGGGGCAAGGGGACGGAGGCCCCCAAGTCCAAGGACGGCAAGCTGCTCTTCGGCGTCGACCAGCAGGTGGTCAAGGACAGCCGGCCCGCCGCCGGCATGTGGGTCACCGACAAGGTCTTCGCCAAGAGCGACCTCGACAAGGTCGTCGGCTACGGGCTCACCGGCGGCAAGCAGTGGGAGATCCCCCTCGACGGCGACATCTGCTGGGCGCCCAAGCACGTCACCGCCGACGGCAGGACGGCGATCGTCGTCGAGGAGTCGCCGCCCAGCGACAAGAACCGCTACGGCGGGCCGTGCAACCAGATCGTGGCCCTGGACCTGAACAACGGCAAGAAACTGTGGCAGAAGTCGGTCAAACTCGATGACCGGGTGATCCAGTTCGATGACGTCACCGTCGGCGGTGGCACCGTCGCCGCGGGCAGCATCCACGGCGGCGCCGCCTGGACGCTGGACGGCGGCAAGGAGCTGTGGAAGCCCAGGCCCGAGGACACCTGCAAGGACGAGGGCTACGGCGGCGGCACCAAGCTCGTCGCGGTCCGGCGCTGCGGCGACTACGAGCGCCCGCAGATGAAGGTCCAGACGCTCGACCCGGCGAACGGCAAGATCAAGTCCAACTTCAAGGTACCGAACGGCATCGACAAGGTGCGTGTGGTGTCGACCGACCCACTGGTCATCGGCGTCAACGCGGGTGACCACAGCGGCACCGGCGTCTCGGACTTCATGGCCATCGACGACAGCGGCACGGACGGCAAGCTGCGCAGCAAGGTCTCCACGGAGAGCGGCAAGTACCAGCCGCGCTGCTCCTCCAGCGGGGTCGAGTCCTGCACCAAGCTGGCCGTCGGCAAGGACACGCTGTACCTGCCCACGGACGAGCACCAGACGGGCAAGGCGGACGAGGTCGGCCGCGTCAACGAGATCGTCGGGTTCAACCTGGCCGACGGGCGGACGAAGGGCAAGGCCGACGGCCGCGTCAGCTCCAACCTGGTGCCGCTGAACGTCGACAAGGACGGCGCGCTCATCGCCTACCAGACCGCCGGCTGGCGCGCGGGCGGCACCGTGGTGCGCATCGACCCGCAGACCTTCGCGTCGACGGTGCTGCTGAAGAACCCGGTCGCCTCGCAGCGGACCGAGAGCCAGATCTCGCCACTTTTCGAGCCGGCGATCTGGTCCCAGGGCAGGCTCTATCTGGGCCGGAAGTACCTCCACCGGCCCAGCGTGGTCAACGAGGGCAAGGAGTACCTGGCCATGATCTGGGGGGCCGAGTGATCCCTCCGACGGGTGGCCGGGACGCTGTTCCCAGCCCCTCCGGCGGTGATCGTCCGGCCGCTCGCTGATCATTTCGCGAGCGCTCCGCGCCGTATCCCTGTCCATCACGCGTACATGCCTGAACGATCCGTTTCAGACGCGAAGTACACGTGATTGGCAGGGATTTCGGCATTCCGGGGGACTTCTCACGAGTAGGGGGCGCGGAACGTCGAACAAGCGTGTAGCTTCCGGGGGCAAGAGGGCGACGAGAGACGTACGCGGGCGACAGGGGGGCAGCGCATGGGCGTGCGGCTCATGGTGGTCGACGACCACCGACTGCTGGCCGAGGCGCTCGCCTCGGCGCTGAAGTTGCGGGGGCACAGGGTGCTGGCCGCGGCCGCGCCGAGCGCGGGGGCGGCCGATCTGGTGGTGAGCCGCGCACCCGAGGTGTGCCTGCTGGGCACGGCCGCCCCGGCGGAGCCCGGTGCGTTCGAGCCGGTCGTCCGGATCAAACGGGAGCGTCCCCAGGTCGCCGTCGTGGTGCTCGGCCCGGTGCCGAGCCCGCTCGGCATCGCGGCCGCCTTCGCCGCCGGCGCCTCCGGCTACGTGCGGCACAACGAGCGCATCGAGGGCGTCGAACGGGCCATGATGAAGGCCCGCGCCGGCGAGGCCGCGGTCGACCCCCAGCTGCTCCAGGGCGCGTTCACCGAACTCCTCAACCCGGCGGCCCAGCCCGACGACGAGGGGGCCCGGCTGCTCCAGCTGCTGACCCCGCGCGAGGTCGAGGTCCTGGTGCGGGTCGCCGAGGGCGAGGACACCCGGCTGATCGCGGCCGGCATGGGCATAGCGCCCAGCACGGCCCGGACCCACGTCCAGCGAGTGCTGATGAAGCTCGGCGTCGGCTCCCGCCTGGAGGCCGCCGCCCTCGCCGCCCGCACCGGCCTGCTCGACCGCGCCGCCGGCAGCCAGCCCCCCGTCGTCACCCGGGGCACGGTGGGTGGCCGGCCCGGCAGCTGACCCGCGGCCTGCCGCGGTGCCGGTGTGCCGGGCGGTACGCGCGGGCAGAGTGCCGAAATGAAGAGAACGGCCACCCGGCTCGCCGACGGCCGCGAGCTGTTTTTCTACGCCGCACGGGACGAGGGCGCGCGGGACGCGCGGGAGGGTGCCGCGCGGGGCGACGACGCGCCGGACGGTACCGCCGCGCGGGACGACGGGGTCCATGACGCCGCGGACGGCGGCCGGCCGGGGCCGCCGGGTCCGGGCGTCGACCCGGGCGCCCGCCCGGACGCCGGCCCCAGCGTCGTTCCAGGTCCCGCCCCCGACACCGCCCCCGCCGCGACCCGCGGCACCGAGCTGCGTACCGACCCGCTGCTCGGCGACACCGTCGTCATCGCCCCGCACCGTCAGGGGCGCACCCACCTCCCGCCGCCCGACGCCTGCCCGCTCTGCCCGTCCCGGCCGGGCCGGCTCACGGAGATCCCGGCCGCCGACTACGAGGTGGCCGTCTTCGAGAACCGCTTCCCGGCCCTCACCGGCCCGGCAGGCCGCTGCGAGGTGGTCTGCTTCAGCGCCGATCACCACGGCTCCGCCGCGGAGCTGGACGACGGGCGGGCCGCTCTCGTCCTGGCCGCGTGGACCGACCGGACGGCCGAGCTGTCGGCCCGCCCGGGTGTCGCCCAGATCTTCTGCTTCGAGAACAGGGGCGCCGAGATCGGCGTCACCCTCGCCCACCCGCACGGCCAGATCTACGCCTACCCCTTCGTCACCCCGCGCACCGGACGGGCCCTCGCCTCCCTCGCGGCGCACCGGGAGCGCACCGGCGGACGCAACCTGTTCGACGACACCGTGGCCCGCGAGGAGGCCGACGGGAGCCGGGTCGTCCTGGCCGCCGAGCACTGGACGGCCTTCGTGCCGTACGCCGCCCGCTGGCCGTACGAGGTGCACCTGTACCCCCGGCGGCGGGTGCCGGACCTGCCCGCCCTCGGCCCGGCGGCCCGCGCCGAGCTGCCGGGCGTCCACCGGGAGCTGCTGCGCCGCTTCGACCGCCTCTTCGGCCCGGGCGCGCCGCCCACCCCGTACATCTCCGGCTGGCACCAGGCGCCCGTGCGCCACCCCCTCAGGAGTGAATTCGCGCTCCACGCCGAGCTCTTCACCGTCCGACGGGCTCCCGGCAAGCTCAAATTCCTCGCGGGTTCCGAATCCGGCATGAACGTGTTCATCAACGACGTGCCGCCGGAGACCGCGGCCGAGCGACTGCGAGAGGCGGCAACCGCATGAACACGAGCAAGTGCCTGGTCACGGGCGGCGCGGGCTATATCGGCAGCGTCGTCGCGGACCACCTGCTGGCCGCCGGGCACGCCGTGACCGTGCTCGACGACCTCTCGACCGGCCACCGCGACGCCGTCCCGGAGGGCGCGGAGTTCATCGAGGGGCGCGTCCAGGACGCCGGGCGCTGGCTGGACGGCTCCTACGACGCCGTCCTGCACTTCGCCGCCTGTTCACAGGTCGGGGAGTCGGTCACCGCTCCGGAGAAGTACTGGCGCAACAACGTCGGCGGCACCCTCGACCTGCTCGACGCCATGCGGGCCGCGGACGTCCGCACCCTGGTCTTCTCCTCCACCGCCGCCACCTACGGCGACCCGGGCTCCGTCCTCCCCCTGACGGAGACCGACCCCACCACCCCCACCAACCCCTACGGCGCCTCGAAGCTCGCCGTCGACCACATGATCGCCGGCGAGTGCGCCGCCCACGGCCTCGCCGCCGTCTCGCTGCGCTACTTCAACGTGGCGGGCGCGCACGGCCGGTACGGCGAGCGCCACGACCCGGAGACGCACCTCATCCCGCTCGTCCTCCAGGTGGCACTCGGCGGGCGCGCGGAGATCGTGGTGCACGGCGACGACTACCCGACCCCCGACGGCACCTGTGTGCGCGACTACCTCCACGTCGCCGACCTCGCCGAGGCCCACCTGCTCGCGCTGGCCGCCGCGCGCCCCGGCGAGCACCTGGTCTGCAACCTCGGCAACGGCAACGGCTTCTCGGTCCACGAGGTCGTCGAGACCGCCCGCGCGGTCACCGGCCACCCCGTCCCGCACCGCACCGGCCCCCGCAGGCCGGGCGACCCGGCCGTGCTGGTCGCCTCCGCCGAGCGCGCCCGCACGGTCCTCGGCTGGAAGCCGCGGCGTCCGGAGCTGGCCGGGATCATCGCGGACGCCTGGGAGTTCGCCCGCCGCGCGGAGCCGCGGTGAACCCGGCGGCCGGCTTCCGCGCCGTGTTCGGCGCCGAACCGGCCGGGGTGTGGGCGGCGCCCGGCCGCGTCAACCTCATCGGCGAGCACACCGACTACAACGACGGCCACGTGCTGCCGATCGCCCTGCCCCACCGCACCCGCGTGGCCGCCGCCGCCCGCGGGGACGGGCTGCTGCGCCTGCACTCGGCCGGGGCCGGCGGTGGCGTGACCGCGCTCCGGGTGGCCGGGCTCGCGCCGGGCGCGGTCCGGGGCTGGGCCGCCTACCCGGCGGGCGTCGTCTGGGCCCTGCGCGAGGCGGGCCTCGCCGTGGGAGGGGCGGATCTGCACGTGGAGAGCGACGTGCCGCAGGGGGCCGGTCTGTCGTCCTCCGCCGCCCTGGAGATCGCCACGGCCCTGGCCGTCACCGAACTCCACGGCCACCGGCCCTCCCGCGCCGAACTCGCCGCGCTGGCACGGCATGCGGAGAACGCCTTCGTCGGCGTGCCCTGCGGGATCATGGACCAGACCGCGTCCGCGTGCTCTGTCGCGGGACACGCGCTCCACCTGGACACCCGCGATCTCACCCTCCGCCACCTGCCGTTCGACCCCGCCGCGCACGGGCTGCGGCTGCTGGTCGCCGACGTCGGCAGGCGGCACGCGCTCGCGGACGGCGCGTACGCGGCGCGCCGCGCCGCGTGCGAGGCGGGCGCGCGGGCGCTGGGCGTACGCGCCCTGCGGGACGTCGAGGCCGCGCAACTGCCGGACGCGCTCGCAGCGTTGCGGCCGGAGCTGCGGCCGGTGGTCCGCCACGTCGTCACGGAGAACGAACGGGTGGCCCGGGTGGCCGCCCTGCTGGCCGCCGGGGAGCTACGGGCGGCCGGGCCGCTGCTCACCGCCGGGCACGCCTCGCTGCGCGACGACTTCGCCGTCTCGTGCCCGGAACTGGACCTGGTGGTCACCGCCGCCCGCGCGGCGGGCGCCCTGGGCGCGCGGATGACCGGCGGCGGCTTCGGCGGCTCGGCGATCGTGCTGGTGGAGGAGGACCGGGCGGCCGGGGTGGAGCGGGCCGTCGCCGACGCCTTCGCGTCCGCCCGCTTCACGGCGCCTGCCGTCTTCCCGGTGACGGCGGGGGAGGGCGCGGGCCGGCACGGGGAGGGCGGTCGGCCCCCGGCCGAAGCCGGACCGTTCAGCCCTTCGGGGCAAGGGACTTGATCAATGTGTACTCGGTGACGCCCGGAGGGTAGTCCTCCACCGTGGCCACCACCCGGTAGCCCAGCTTGCGGTAGAAGTCCGGCGCCTGGAAGTCCCAGGTCTCCACCCGGCTGCCGACGCAGCCGTGGCGGTCGCGGGCGGTCTCCTCGGCACGGGCCACGAGCCGGCTGCCGAGCCCGGTGCCGCGGTGCCGGGCGTCGACCCACAGGAGGTCGACGTGCAGCCAGTGGTACTGGACGCGGCCGACCAGTCCGGCCGCCAACTCCCCGTCCCCGTCGGTGGCGTAGACCTCCAGGGGGACGTCGTCGTCGGCCGGGGTGTCGCGCAGCGAGCGCATCACGGGCGACCGATCGGCGTTGTCGGCGGTGAGCCGCTGATCAACCACATCGTGTCGTTCGGTGTCGTTCACTGCCTCAATACTGAACATAAAGCTCACCATAAACATCTGGGTCAAGCAGTTTTGCGAATCGGCTTCCGTTGTCGGACCCCGGCCGTACGCTGAGCACAGCGTCGGTGGGGGCCGACGCCGATCAGGGGGCGAGACAGGCAGGTACGACGCCCGGGGTGGGGTAGTTGTCAGGGCACGGCGGCGGCCGTGCGTGTGCGACGGCTCCGGTACCGGGCGCCGTACCCGCACTGCACGCCTCCCCGGATTTGGGGGTGGTTGTGGCACGTATTCGGGTATTGGTGGTCGACGACCACCGCATCTTCGCCGAGTCGCTCGCCGCCGCCCTCGCGGCCGAGCAGGACGTGGACGTCTCGGCGGCCGGCAGCGGGCCGGCGGCACTGCGCGCGCTGGAGCGCGCGGCGGTGGAAGGGCGTCGCTTCGACGTCCTGCTGATCGACGCGGATCTGGGCGCGTCGGCCGCGGAAGCGGCCCGGGTCCCGGAGCAGCGGCGGCCTCCCGGCCGTCCGGTCCCGGGACAGCCCGAGGGTGTGGTGGACGGGATCTCGCTGGTGGCCGGGGTGCGCACGGGTCATCCCGGCGTACGGACGGTGGTCCTGGCCGAGCGGGACGATCCGCGCCGGGCGGCGGCCGCGCTCCAGGCCGGGGCCGGCGGCTGGGTGGCGAAGGACTGTTCGCTCTCGCGACTGCTCGCGGTCATACGGGGCGTGCTGCGGGACGAGACGCATCTGCCGCCCGCCCTGCTGACGGGCGTGCTGCGGGAGCTGACGGCCGCGCGCAAGCACCGCACCGAGAGCGAGCGCCTGGTGGAGTCGCTCACCCCGCGCGAGCGGGAGGTGCTGCGCTGCATGGTGGCCGGGCTCGGCCGCAAGGCCGTGGCCGAGCGGCTCTATCTCTCCCCGCACACGGTGCGTACGCATATGCAGAACGTGCTGGGCAAGCTGGGGGTGCACTCCACGCTCGCCGCGGTGGCGCTGGCGCGCAGGGCCGGGGTGGGTCCGGTCGACCTAACCGGGGACGTTGTCGAACGGGGCGGTCAACTGGCGTAGCAGAGCGGCCAGTTCGACGCGCTGAGCCGTGGAGAGCTCGGCGAGGATCGCGCGCTCCTGGGCGAGCAGCCCGGCGAGCGCCTCGTCCGCGCGGTCCTGTCCCTCCTCGGTCAGCCGCACCAGGACGCCGCGCCGGTCGTTGGGGTCCGGCTCCCGCCGGACCAGGCCCTTCTTGGCGAGCCGGTCGATGCGGTTGGTCATGGTGCCGGAGGTCACCAGAGTCTGGGTCAGCAGCTGCCCGGGCGACAGCTGGTACGGCGGCCCGGCCCGGCGCAGCGACGTCAGGACGTCGAACTCCCAGGGCTCCAGGTGGTGCTCGGCGAACGCGATCCGCCGGGCGCGGTCGAGGTGGCGGGCGAGCCTGCTGACCCGGCTCAGCACCTCCAGCGGTTCCACGTCGAGGTCCGGGCGCTCCCGGCGCCATGCTGCGACCAGCCGATCGACCTCGTCCTCCATGGGATCAGTGTAGTGGGTCTGTCGACATGAAGTCTCTTGACGTCAAGATATAGCGGGAGCATCCTGGGCCACAGCGACTCCTGCGTTCTCCGCACCCGGGAGACTCCGATGCATCCCACCCCCACCTGGGACCCCCAGCAGTACCTCCGCCACTCCGGTCACCGCACCCGCCCCTTCCTCGACCTCCTCGCCCGCATTCCCGCTCTCCCCGGCCCCGGCCCGGCCCGGATCGTGGACCTCGGCTGCGGCGCCGGCAACGTCACCGCCCTGCTCGCCGACCGCTGGCCCGACGCCGACATCACCGGGCTCGACAACTCCCCGGAGATGCTGCGCGAGGCAGCGGCCCACGCGGGGGAGAACGCCGGCGGCGGCCGGACCTCCTTCGCCGCCGCCGACGCGGCCGACTGGACCCCGGACAGCCCCCTCGACCTGCTCGTCTCCAACGCCCTGCTCCAGTGGGTGCCCGACCACACCGCGTCCTTCCCCGCCTGGACGGACGCCCTCACCCCCGGTGGCGTCCTCGCCTTCCAGGTGCCCGGCAACCAGGACGCGCCCTCCCACACCACGCTGCGCCGCCTGTGCGCCACCCCACACTGGCGCACCCGCCTCGCCGACACCGCCCGCGGCCCCGACCACGTCCTCACCCCCGCCGCCTACCTCACCCTCCTCACCGACCTCGGCCTCACCGTCGACGCCTGGGAGACCACCTACCTCCACCTCCTCCCCGGCCCCGACCCCGTCCTCGACTGGATCAAAGGCACCGGCCTCCGCCCCGTCCTCACCGCCCTCGCCGACGACCCGGCCGAACGCGACACCTTCCTGGCCGAGTACGCGGCCCTGCTCCGCGAGGCATACCCACCGGGGCCGCACGGGACGGTCTTCCCGTTCCGGCGGATCTTCGTGGTGGCACGGAAACCGCCCGCGGGCTGAGGGAGGACCTGCGATCCGATCACTCTTTCGTATGACGAGGGGCTGATGGGCCGTCGTGCTCGACGGGGGGCTCGTAGCGTCGCGGAACTGGCCGACCGCCCGCGCCGCCCCCGTGGCGTCAGCTCTTGCGGTGGCCCACCAGCCGGGGCCGCTGCTCCAGGCCGTCCAGGCCGTGCCAGGCGAGGTTCACCAGATGGGCGGCGACCTCGGCCTTCTTGGGCTTGCGGACGTCGAGCCACCACTGGCCGGTGAGGGCGACCATGCCCACGAGGGCCTGGGCGTAGAGCGGGGCCAGCTTCTGGTCGAAGCCCCGGGTCTTGAACTCGTGCCCGAGGATGTCCTCCACCTGTGTGGCGATATCGCTGATCAGGGAGGCGAAGGTGCCGGTCGACTGGGCCACGGGGGAGTCGCGGACGAGGATGCGGAAGCCGTCCGTGAAGGACTCGATGTAGTCGAGCAGGGCGAAGGCGGCCTGCTCCAGGAGCTCCCGGGGGTGGCCCGCGGTGAGGGCACCGGTCACCATGTCGAGGAGCTGGCGCATCTCGCGGTCGACGACCACTGCGTACAGCCCCTCCTTGCCGCCGAAGTGCTCGTACACCACGGGCTTGGAGACCCCGGCCTTGGCCGCGATCTCCTCCACCGACGTGCCCTCGAACCCCCGCTCGGCGAAGAGTGTGCGACCGATGTCCAGCAATTGCTCACGGCGCTCGGCGCCGGTCATCCGCACCCGACGGGTGCGTCTGGCCCCCTGGGCGGGGGTCAGGTCCTTCTTACCGGAGGTTCTGCTGTCGATCGCCACGCCGTCCATCATGCCGCCTGAGCGGCGTCCCCCTTCTCCCGCTCGGCCTCCTGACCGGCCCCTTCGGCGGACCGGGGCTTGCGCCGGGACTCGATGCGGCTCGCGTCGGGCCAGCGCACGTCGTAGGCCCAGCCGGCCTTCTCGAACCAGCGGATGAGCCGGGCGCTGGAGTCCAGCTGCCCGCGCAGCACCCCGTGCCGCGCCGACGTGGGGTCGGCGTGGTGCAGGTTGTGCCAGGACTCGCCGCAGGACAGGATCGCCAGCCACCAGACGTTCCCGGAGCGGTCACGCGACTTGAAGGGACGCTTGCCGACGGCGTGGCAGATCGAGTTGATCGACCACGTCACGTGGTGCAGCAGCGCCACCCGGACCAGCGAACCCCAGAAGAACGCCGTCACCGCGCCCTGCCAGGACCAGGTGGCCAGACCGCCCACCACCGGCGGGATCAGCAGCGACACCGTCGTCCACAGGACGAACTGGCGGGAGACGGCACGGATCGCCGGGTCCTTGATCAGATCCGGGGCGTACTTCTGCTGCGGCGTCTGCTCCTCGTCGAACATCCAGCCGATGTGCGCCCACCACAGGCCCTTCATCAGCGCCGGGACGGTCTCACCGAAGCGCCACGGGGAGTGCGGGTCGCCCTCGGCGTCGGAGAACTTGTGGTGTTTGCGGTGGTCCGCCACCCAGCGCACCACCGGCCCCTCCACGGCCAGGGAGCCCATGACCGCGAGAGCGATCCGCAGCGGGCGCTTCGCCTTGAACGATCCATGGGTGAAGTAGCGGTGGAAGCCGATCGTGATGCCGTGGCAGCCGATGAAGTACATCGCCACCAGCAGCCCCAGATCCAGCCAGCTCACCCCCCAGCCCCAGGCGAGCGGTACCGCGGCGAGCAGCGCGAGGAAAGGGAGGGTGATGAACAGCAGCAGGGTGATCTGTTCGATCGAGCGCTTGCTGTCACCACCCAACGTGGCAACGGGGGGCGGGGCGGCTTCCTGGGCCTTCGGCACGTCCTCGATCACGTCGGGGCTTGCAGTCATGGATTCCTCGTGGGGGTCGGGGGCTGGCTACGGTTCCGTAACCTACGGCAACGTAAGTATGGCAGGGCCCCGGCGCGGGGCAAGAGGGCTGTCGGCCACCAGGCGCGTCGGGTGGCGACCTATGCTGGTGGGCGTCGGACAGCGCGGTCCGCCACCCCTCCAGACGTGCTCGGATACACCGCTAGGAGCAGCACCTGTGAGCAGTGCCGACCCCACCAGCCTCGAAGCACAGCGCAGCGCCGCCCTGCGCGCCGACATCCGCCGCCTCGGTGATCTCCTGGGCGAGACCCTGGTCCGCCAGGAGGGCGAGGATCTGCTCGCCCTGGTCGAACAGGTCCGCGCGCTCACCCGGACCGACGGCGAGGCCGCCGCCCGGCTGCTCGGCGGGACCGACCCGCAGACCGCCGCCAAGCTGGTGCGCGCCTTCTCCACCTACTTCCACCTGGCCAACGTCACGGAGCAGGTGCACCGCGCCCGGGAGCTCGGCGCCAAGCGCGACGCGGAGGGCTCGATCCTCGCCCGCACGGCGGACCGTCTGAAGGACGCCGACCCCGACCACCTGAAGCAGGCCGTCGAGCACCTCGGCGTACGCCCCGTCTTCACCGCGCACCCCACCGAGGCCGCCCGCCGCAGTGTCCTCAACAAGCTCCTGCGCATCGCCGAGCTGCTGGGCCAGCAGGCCGGCGGTGAGGGCGAGAAGCGCCGCACCGACCTCCGCCTCGCCGAGAACATCGACCTCCTGTGGCAGACGGACGAGCTCCGCGTCGCCCGCCCGGAGCCCACCGACGAGGCCCGCAACGCCATCTACTACCTGGACGAGCTGCACACCGGCGCCGTCGGCGACGTCCTGGAGGACCTGGCCGCCGAGCTGGACCGGGTCGGCGTCCCGCTGCCCGCCACCACCCGCCCGCTGACCTTCGGCACCTGGATCGGCGGCGACCGCGACGGCAACCCCAATGTCACCCCGCAGGTGACCTGGGACGTGCTCATCCTCCAGCACGAGCACGGCATCACCGACGCCGTCGAGCTCGTCGACAAGCTGCGCGTGGCCCTCTCCAACTCCATCCGCAACAGCGGCGCCTCCGAGGAACTCCTCACCTCGCTCCAGCGCGACCTCGAACTCCTCCCGGAGATCAGCCCCCGCTACAAGCGCCTCAACGCCGAGGAGCCCTACCGGCTCAAGGCCACCTGCGTCCGCCAGAAGCTCCTCAACACCCGTGAGCGCCTGGCCCACAACACCCCCCACCAGGAGGGCCGCGACTACCTCGGCACCGCCGACCTGCTCGCCGACCTCCAGCTGATCCAGGACTCGCTGCGCGCCCACCGCGGCGGCCTCATCGCCGACGGCCGCCTGGAGCGCGCCCTGCGCACCCTCGCCGCGTTCGGCCTCCACCTGGCCACCCTGGACGTCCGCGAGCACGCCGACGCCCACCACCACGCCCTCGGCCAGCTCTTCGACCGGCTCGGCGAGGAATCCTGGCGCTACGCCGACATGCCGCGCGACTACCGCCGCAAGCTCCTCGCCAAGGAACTGCGCTCCCGCCGGCCGCTGGCCCCCAGCCCGGCGCCGCTCGACGCGGCCGGCGCCAAGACCCTCGGCGTCTTCCACACCGTCCGCGAGGCCCTCCAGCGCTTCGGCCCCGAGGTCGTCGAGTCGTACATCATCTCCATGTGCCAGGGCGCCGACGACGTCTTCGCCGCCGCCGTGCTCGCCCGCGAGGCCGGCCTCGTCGACCTGCACGGCGGCTGGGCGAAGATCGGCATCGTCCCGCTGCTGGAGACCACCGACGAGCTCAGGGAAGCCGACCGGATCCTCGACGACATGCTCGCCGACCCCTCCTACCGGCGGCTCGTCGCCCTCCGCGGGGATGTCCAGGAGGTCATGCTCGGCTACTCCGACTCCTCCAAGTTCGGCGGCATCACCACCAGCCAGTGGGAGATCCACCGCGCCCAGCGGAGGCTGCGCGACGTCGCCCACCGCTACGGCGTCCGGCTGCGGCTCTTCCACGGCCGCGGCGGCACGGTCGGCCGCGGCGGCGGCCCCACCCACGACGCGATCCTCGCCCAGCCCTGGGGCACCCTCGACGGCGAGATCAAGGTCACCGAGCAGGGCGAGGTCATCTCCGACAAGTACCTCATCCCGGCCCTGGCCCGGGAGAACCTGGAACTGACCGTCGCCGCCACCCTCCAGGCGTCCGCCCTGCACACCGCGCCCCGCCAGTCCGACGAGGCGTTGGCCCGCTGGGACGCGGCCATGGACACGGTGTCGGACGCGGCGCACGGCGCGTACCGGCGGCTCGTCGAGGACCCCGACCTGCCCGCGTACTTCTTCGCCGCCACCCCGGTGGACCAGCTCGCCGAGCTCCACCTCGGCTCCCGGCCCTCCCGCCGCCCGGACTCCGGCGCCGGCCTCGACGGGCTCCGGGCCATCCCCTGGGTGTTCGGCTGGACCCAGTCCCGGCAGATCGTCCCCGGCTGGTACGGCGTCGGCTCCGGCCTCAAGGCCGCCCGCGAGGCCGGACTCGACACGGTCCTGGAAGAGATGCACTCCCACTGGCACTTCTTCCGGAACTTCCTCTCCAACGTCGAGATGACCCTCGCCAAGACCGACCTGCGCATCGCGCGGCACTACGTCGACACCCTGGTGCCCGACGAGCTCAAGCACGTCTTCGACATGATCGAGGCCGAGCACGAGCTCACGGTGCAGGAGGTGCTGCGCATCACGGGCGAGCGCGAACTGCTCGACTCCAGCCCGGTCCTGCGCCAGACCTTCCACATCAGGGACGCCTACCTGGACCCGATCTCGTACCTCCAGGTGACCCTCCTGCACCGGCAGCGGGAGGCGGCGAAGCGCGGCGAGGCCCCCGACCCGCTGCTGGCGAGGGCCCTGCTGCTCACCGTGAACGGCGTGGCGGCGGGCCTCCGCAACACCGGCTGACCCCCGGGTGGTCCGGGCTCAGGCCCGCATCCCGCCGTCCACCCGCAGGACCGTGCCGGTCACATAGGAGGCGCGGTCACTGAGCAGCCACGCGGCGGCCTGGGCGATCTCGTCCGGGTCCGCCGCGCGGCGCAGCGGGGTCCGCGCATTGAGCCGCTCGATGACGCCGGGCGACCGGTCGTCCCAGCCGCGCAGCATCTCGGTCAGTGTCGTCCCGGGGGCGATGGCGTTGACGCGGATGCCCTCCGGGCCGTAGGTGACGGCGGCGGACTCGGTCAGGCTGTTGACCGCCCGCTTCATCGCCCCGTACGCGGGCAGTTCCGGATTGCCCATCAGGCTCCCGACGCTGGACGTGTTGACGATGGCACCCGTCCCGGCGGTGGCCCGGATCGCGGCCACCTCGGCGGCCATGGCCAGCCAGGTGCCCTTCAGGTTCACGGCGTAGACGTGGTCGAAGTCGTCCTCCCGCACCTCGTCCAGCGGGCCGGGCGGTATGCCCGTCGCGCCGTTGTTGAACGCGATGTCGAGCCGTCCGTACAGCTCGACGGTACGGTCGACGGCGGTGCGTGCGGCCGCCGGGTCGGCGAGGTCGCACACCATGTACGCCGCGGTGCCGCCCGCCGCCCCGACCTCCTCCGTCACGGCCCTCAACTGGGCTTCCGTACGGGCCGCGAGGAGCAGCCGGGCGCCCTCCCGGGCGAAGAGCCGCGCCGCGGCGGCGCCGATGCCGCGCCCGGCGCCGGTGATGAAGGCGACCTTGCCGGTCAGCAGGCCCTGTCCGGTGGGGTGATCGGTGTGGTCCGTGTTGTTCGTGGAGACGTTGTTCATGGAGACGAGCCTGCGCCCGGCCGCGGACCCGATCCAGGCACCGGTGGTACCTGGCTGACGGTGGTGAACCCCCGCCACACTTGGAGGCGTGGACAGACGAGAACTCGCCGGCTTCCTGCGCAGCAGGCGCGAACGGATCGCCCCCGCCGACGCCGGGCTGCCCGTCGGCCCGCGCCGCCGCACCCCCGGCCTCCGCCGCGAGGAAGTGGCCCAGTTGGCGTTTATCTCCGCCGAGTACTACACTCGGCTGGAACAGGCCCGCGGCCCCCGCCCGTCGCGCGAGGTCCTGGCCGGGCTCGCCCACGCGCTGCGGCTGTCGGACGCCGAGCGCGCGCACCTCCACCACCTCGCCGGAGCGCCGCCCGCGCCGCCGGCCGGACCCTCGCGCGAGGTGCGGCAGAGCATCCTCGACCTTCTGCGCCGGCTGCCGCAGGCCGCCGCGGTCGTGCTCTCCGCGACGTACGAGGTGATCGCCTGGAACGAGCTGGCCGCCGCGCTGCTGGAGGACTTCTCCGCCCTCCCGCGGCGCGACCGCAACCTCGTGCGCCGCGCCTTCCTCGGCCCCCACCCGGAGGGCCGGCGGCTGTACGGCCTGTCGGACGCCGACGTCTTCGCCCGCACCTCGGCCCAGCACCTGCGGGCCACCGCCGCCCGCTATCCCGACGACCCCGAGATCGCCGGGCTGATCGGCGAACTCCTCGCGGGGAGCGAGGAGTTCGCCGCGTTGTGGGCCTCGCACGACGTCTGCGCCGAGCCGACCCTGTGCACGACGCTCCAGCACCCGCTCGTCGGCCCCGTCTCCGTCAACTGCGACGTCCTCGACATCGCCGACCGCGACCAGCGCGTCGTCATCTACACCGCCGCACCCGGCTCGCGCTCCGAGGAGGCGCTGCGGCTGCTGTCCGTCGTCGGCACCCAGCGCATGGACGTGCCCGGCTGAGGCCCGCTAGCCGTTGTAGGTGCTCTGCGCCCGCTCCAGCCCGTCCACGATCAGCGACTCGACCGCGTCCGCGGCCCGGTCCACCTGGTAGTCGAGCTCCTTGCGCTCCACGGAGGAGAAGTCCTTCAGGACGAAGTCCGCGACCTGCATCCGGCCCGGCGGCCGCCCGATCCCGAACCGCACCCGGCAGTAGTCGGGGCCCATCGCCTTGGTGATCGACTTCAGGCCGTTGTGGCCGTTGTCGCCCCCGCCCAGCTTGATCCGCAGCGTGCCGTAGTCGATGTCGAGCTCGTCGTGGACCGCCACGATCCGCTCCACCGGCACCTTGTAGAAGTCGCGCAGCGCGGTCACCGGGCCACCGGACAGGTTCATGAACGACATGGGCTTGGCGATCACCACCCGGCGGCTCGACGGGCCCGGCGCGCCCAGCCGTCCCTCGACGACCTGCGCCCGTGCCTTGTGGGCCTTGAACTTGGCGCCGATCCGCTCCGCGAGCAGGTCCGCGACCATGAAGCCCACGTTGTGCCGGTTCCCCGCGTACTCGGCACCCGGGTTGCCCAGGCCCACGATCAGCCAGGGGCTCGTGCTCATGCCGTCCGTCATCTGCATAACTCCTTCATACGCCAACCGCCGCCCCGCTCCGGCGGAGCAGGGCGGCGGTCGCAGAGAAAGGCGAGGCTCAGGCCTCGGCACCCTCGGTGGCCTCGTCCGCGGGGGCGGACTGGCCGGCGACGACGTGCAGGACGACGGTCTCGCCGTCGACGGCCAGCGTGGAACCGGCCGGCAGGACGACGTCCTTGGCCAGGACGGAGGCACCGGCCTCCAGGCCCGCGATGGAGACGGTGACGGCCTCGGGGATGTGGGTGGCCTCGGCCTCGACCGGCAGGGCGGTCAGGGTGTGCTCCAGCAGGTTGCCGCCGGGGGCCAGCTCGCCCTCGGTGTGGACCGGGATCTCGACGGTGACCTTCTCGCCGCGCTCGACGACCAGCAGGTCGACGTGCTCCAGGAAGCCCTTGAGCGCGTCACGCTGGACCTGCTTGGGGATGACCAGCTCGGTGCGGCCCTCGATGTCCAGGGACAGCAGGACGTTGGAGTTCTTGAGCGCCATCATCAGGTCGTGGCCCGGGAGGGACACGTGGACCGGCTCGCCACCGTGGCCGTAGATGACGGCGGGAACCTGGTTGGCGCGGCGGATGCGGCGGGCGGAGCCCTTGCCGAACTCGGTGCGGACGGCGGCGGCGAGCTTGATCTCGGCCATGGTGCACTCCTCATGAGGATCGTTGGCGGACACGGTCACCCGGCCCAACAACGGCCTGCTACGAAGAGCGCGTCGATAACGGACCGCCGCACCGGATCAGCGGTGCGGCCTCCCTCGCCGAGCAACTCCAGGAGTCTACCCGGTGCGGGAGGCCGCACTGAAATGGATCTACGAGGTGCCTACGCCTGCTCGTCGAAGAGGCTCGTCACCGAACCGTCCTCGAAGACCTCGCGCACCGCGCGGGCGATCGTCGGCGCGATCGACAGTACCGTGATCTTGTCGAGCTCCAGCTCGCCCGGGGTCGGCAGGGTGTTGGTGAACACGAACTCGCTCACCTTGGAGTTCTTCAGCCGGTCCGCGGCCGGGCCGGAGAGCACACCGTGGGTGGCCGTGACGATGACGTCAGCGGCGCCGTGGGCGAACAGCGCGTCCGCGGCGGCGCAGATGGTGCCACCGGTGTCGATCATGTCGTCCACCAGTACGCAGACACGATCCTTCACGTCACCGACGACCTCGTGCACCGTGACCTGGTTGGCGACATCCTTGTCACGGCGCTTGTGCACGATCGCCAGCGGGGCGCCCAGCCGGTCGCACCAGCGGTCGGCGACGCGCACCCGGCCGGCGTCGGGGGAGACGACCGTCAGCTTGTCGCGGTCGACCTTGGCGCCCACGTAGTCCGCGAGGATCGGCAGCGCGAACAGGTGGTCCACCGGGCCGTCGAAGAAGCCCTGGATCTGGTCGGTGTGCAGGTCGACCGTGAGGATGCGGTCGGCGCCGGCGGTCTTGAACAGGTCGGCGATGAGACGGGCCGAGATCGGCTCGCGGCCGCGGTGCTTCTTGTCCTGGCGGGCGTAGCCGTAGAACGGGACGATCACGGTGATGCTCCGGGCCGAGGCCCGCTTCAGCGCATCGATCATGATCAGCTGTTCCATGACCCACTTGTTGATGGGGGCCGTGTGGCTCTGCATCAGGAAGCAGTCGGCGCCGCGCGCGGACTCCTGGAACCGGACGTAGATCTCACCGTTGGCGAAGTCGAATGCCTTGGTCGGGACCAGGCCGACGCCCAGCTGGTGCGCGACCTCCTCGGCAAGCTCGGGGTGGGCGCGGCCGGAGAAGAGCATCAGCTTCTTCTCGCCGGTCGTCTTGATCCCGGTCACAGCACAGTCTCCTTGGATGTCGCTTTGTGTGCGCTTATCACGGTACGCCCCGTTCGAGGTGCCCGTTGTCAGGTCACTGCTCCCCGTCGTGCTCCTGGAGAGCAGCGGAAGCGGCCTGTGCGGCGGCGCTTCCCGGGCGCTTCCGAGCCACCCACCCCTGGATATTCCGCTGCTGTCCACGGGCGACAGCGAGCGAACCCGGGGGCACATCCTTGGTGATCACGGAGCCGGCGGCGGTGTACACGCCGTCCCCGATCGTGACCGGCGCAACAAACATGTTGTCCGAGCCGGTGCGGCAGTGCGAGCCGATCGTCGTGTGGTGCTTGTTCACACCGTCGTAGTTCACGAAGACGCTCGCCGCGCCGATGTTGGTGTGGTCGCCGATGGTGGCGTCGCCCACGTAGGAGAGGTGCGGCACCTTGGTGCCCTCGCCGACCTCGGCGTTCTTCATCTCCACGTACGCGCCGGCCTTCGACTTGCGGCCGAGCTTCGTACCGGGCCGCAGATAGGCGTACGGGCCCACGGTGGCGCCCTCGCCGATCAGCGCGCCCTCCGCCACGGTGTTGTCCACCCGCGCGCCCGCGGAGACCGTGGTGTCCTTCAGCCGGGTGTTCGGCCCGACCTCGGCGCCCGTGGCCACGTGCGTCGCGCCCAGCAGCTGGGTACCGGGCTGCACCAGCGCGTCCGGCTCGAACGTCACGGTGACGTCGATCCAGGTCGTCGCCGGGTCCACGACCGTGACGCCGCTCATCATCGCGTCGTGCAGCAGCCGCTCGTTGAGCAGCCGGCGGGCCTCCGCCAGCTGGACCCGGTTGTTGATCCCCAGGATCTCCCGGTGGTCGGCGGCGACGGCCGCGCCCACCCGGTGCCCCGCCTCGCGGAGGATCCCGAGCACGTCGGTCAGGTACTCCTCGCCCTGGCTGTTGTCCGTCCGCACCTTGCCCAGCGCGTCGGCCAGCAGCCGGCCGTCGAACGCGAACACCCCGGAGTTGATCTCGCGGATGGCCCGCTGCTCGTCGGTGGCGTCCTTGTGCTCGACGATCTCGGTCACCGCGCCGGTCGCGGCGTCCCGCACGATCCGCCCGTAGCCGGTGGAGTCCGGGACCTCCGCCGACAGCACCGTCACGGCGTTCCCGTCGGCGGCGTGGGTGTCCGCGAGGCGCTTCAGGGTGGCGCCGGTGAGCAGGGGGGTGTCACCGCAGACGACGATCACGGTGCCGTCGGGGCGGATGCCCTCGCGGGACAGCTCCTCCAGGCCCATGCGGACCGCGTGGCCGGTGCCGTTCTGCTCGTGCTGGACGGCGGTGCGGGCGGCGGGGTCGATCTCGCCGAGGTGCGCGGACACCTGCTCCCGGGCGTGCCCGACGATCACGACGAGCTGCTCCGGCTCCAGTTCGCGCGCGGCGGCGGCGACGTGCCCGACGAGGGACCGGCCGCAGATCGAGTGCAGGACCTTGGGAGTCGCCGACTTCATGCGGGTGCCCTCACCCGCTGCGAGAACGACGACGGCTGCCGGGCGGTTGGCGCTCACGGGTGGGCCCTTCGGCTTCGGGGTTTCGAGGGGGTGACACCCGCAGGATACCGGTGCGTAGAAGGGCCGGAACGCGGAAGGGTCCTGACCTGGGCGGTCAGGACCCGAACCGGAATGCTCCCCTGCCAGGATTCGAACCTGGACAATCAGAACCAAAATCTGACGTGCTGCCTGATTACACCACAGGGGATGGTATATCGGCCCGAAACGGACACTCTGCCGAGTGATCCCGTTCGACCCCCAACACTATGCCGTACCACCGGCCTTCGGTGCGACGGTATGGCGACCGGTGAGAGCCGGGGCGGGGGGTGAATCCTTCCGTCCCTGTCGATTGCGTGTTGCTGTCATTTTTCGAAATCGGTTGGACCCCACCCGTAGTCTGGGTGGTATGACCACAACGGGGGCAATCACGGACGCGGGCGCCCGGGGCGCTCCCGCGGGGCCGTGGTGGTGGGCCAGGCGACGGAGCCTGGTATTGGACGTAGTGCTGGCACTGGTGTCAGTGATCGAGTGCATATTCGAGGGCATCGCCTTCGCTCATGAGGTGGGGGCACCGGGGGCGGTGGGGGCGCTCGCCGGCGTCCCGGTCGGGGGCTCGCTGCTGGTACGGCGGCGCTGGCCGGTCGCGGTGGTCCTGGTCTCGATCGCCGTCACTCCGGCCGAGATGGGCTTCCTGCTCGGCGTCGTCGGGCTGTACACCCTGGCCGCGTCCGACGCGCCGCGGCGGATCATCGTCGTGCTGGCGGTCGTCTCCATGGCGGGGACCCTGGTCGTCGCCGCCGCCCGGTTCCACCGCGACGTGGCGCAGCCGGGCTACCAGCCGGGCCTCGGGGCGGCGCTGCTCTTCTCGGTGGTGATGGCCCTGGGCATGACGGCCCCGCCGCTGCTCCTCGGGATGTATGTGGGGGCGCGCCGGCGGCTGGTGGAGAGCCTGCGGGAGCGGGCCGACGGGCTGGAGCGCGAGCTGTCGCTGCTGGCCGAGCGGGCCGAGGAGCGGGCCGAGTGGGCCCGGAGCGAGGAACGGACGCGGATCGCCCGGGAGATGCACGACGTGGTGGCACACCGGGTGTCCCTGATGGTGGTGCACGCGGCGGCGCTCCAGGCGGTCGCCCTCAAGGACCCGGAGAAGGCGTCGCGGAACGCCGGGCTGGTCGGCGACATGGGCCGGCAGGCGCTGACCGAGCTGCGCGAGATGCTGGGCGTGCTGCGGGCGAAGCCGGACGGCACGGCCGGGGAGCCGGCCGCCGCACAGGAACCGGAGCGGCTGGCGGCGGTGGCCGCGGCGGCCTCCGCGCGGGTGCGGGGGGCCCATCGGGAGAGCCAGGCCGCGTTGAGCGCGAGCAGTGCGGACGGCCCGCGCCTGGGGGCGCTGGCGGATCTGGTCGGGCAGTCCCGGCAGGCCGGGATGGCCGTGGAGTTCTCCGTCGAGGGGGAGCAGCGGTCGTATGCCGCGCGGGTGGAGCGCACCGCGTACCGGGTGGTGCAGGAGGCCCTGACCAACGTGCACAAGCACGCTCCCGGCGCGGCGGCGCGGGTGCGGGTGGCCCACCGGGAGGGCGAGGTCGCGCTCCAGGTGGAGAACGGGCCGTCGGGCGGCGGCACGGACGCGGGGCTGCCGAGCGGCGGCAACGGCCTGATCGGCATGCGGGAACGGGTGACGGCGCTGGGCGGCGTGTTCGTGTCCGGGCCGACGGAGCGGGGCGGCTTCCGGGTGTCGGCGGTGATTCCGGACGCGGCCCAGGGGGCGGACGCGAGCGCGGCGTGAGGCGCGTGGGGTGCGCGGGGTGTGCGTGACGCGCGTGGGGTGAGGGGTGGGGGCGGGGGCGTCGGCCGGTGCCGGCCTGTCCCGCGCCTGTCCGCTCGTCCACTAGTCCGCTCGTCCGCCCGTCCGGGAGTTCCGCTTGCGGCCGCGCCCGTCCGCTCGTCCGGCCGTTCCGCTCGGGTCCGCGCCCGTCTGTCCGGCGGCTTGGTCCGGCTCCGCGCCCGTCCGCTCAGCCGGCGGCTCCGGCCGGCCCGCGGCTCCGGCTAGCCCGCGGCGGAGAGCCGTGCGGGACGGGTCCCCGTGATGAGGGCGCCGAGCGCGTGGTCGATGTCGGAGCCCAGATACCAGTCGCCGGTGTGGTCGAGGCTGTAGACGCGCCCGTGGGCGTCGATGGTGAGCACGGCCTGGCCGTCCAGCTCCTGGCCGAGGGGGCACACCTCGGTGCCGAGGGCACGCCCGAGGTCCGCGACGGTCCGGGCGAGGTGGAGCCCGTGGAGCGGGTCGATGTGGAACGGCGTCGGCGCGATGTGCTTGCCGGCCCCCGGCCCGGTGATGCGCAGGCCGCCGAACTCCGCCCAGGCCTCGACGGCGGCCGGGAAGACGGTGTGCCGGTGCCCGGCGGGCGAGACGTGGGCGCGCAGGGCGTCGGCCCACTTCTCGGCGGCCTTGATGTCCCAGCGGCCGGGCTGCCAGCCGGCCTCCCGCAGGGCGGCGTCGACGGCGACGGGGAAGCGGGTGGCGGCGGTGCGGTCGAAAGCGCGCATGGAGGTCAGGGCCTGCCTCGTTCCGGGGTGGTGGGGTCGATGGCGCGGACGCCGAAGTGGGCGAGGAGCGCGGTACAGGAGCGACAGGGCGGGGCGTAGGCGCCGTGGCGGGGGTCGCCGTCCTCGCGGATGTGCCGGGCCGTGATCTTCGACTGCTTGAGGGCCCGGCGGGCCTCGCCGTGGGTGAGCGGTTTGCGGGCGGCACGTTTGCTGCGCCCCGCCTCGTGGGTGGTGAGGAAGCGGGTGAGGAGCAGGGCCTCGGGGCAGCGCCCGGTGAACCGCTCGCGGCGCTCGCTGGTGAGGGTGTCGAGGAAGTCCTGGACGAGCGGGTGCAGCGCGGGCGGCTGTTCGGCCTTGCCCGCGGTGCAGGTCAGCGTGGTGCCGCGGACGGAGAGCGCGGCGGCGACGGCGGGCAGGATGCCGTCGCGGCGGTGGATCAGCACCGGTGGACGTTCGGCGTCCTCGGTGGTGCTCCAGCTGAGCCGGGGGTCGCCGGGAGCGGCAGCGGTGCCGGCGCTTCCGGCGTCGCTCCCGGTCAGGGGTTGGTGGTCCTGAGTCGTGTGCATGGTGGTTCTTCCCTCCCTGCAATCCCCCTGTTGCGGGGATCAGCCTGCCAAATGCGGTGGTGGGAGTGGAAGGCAGGGCGGTGTTGCGTGTGTCTGGTGTGCCGGGATAGGTGAGAGGGGCCCGAGTCGTGGCACGGGGGTGAGCCGGTCGCTGTGCGGGGGTTTGCCGGTGCACGGGGGATTTCTGTGGCCGCCCGCGTTTCCGCGCCGTTCCCCGGGCGGAGCCGGCGCCGGCCGTCCGCCGGGCACGGACGGGGGGCCCGTCTTGCGTCAGCGCATAGGCTGTCCGGCACGAGGCCGTTCCCGGCCGCGGGGTCGTCACCCGCCGCCGGGACCGCGAACGTCGCAGAACACGCCAGCCAAGCAGGGGGCATCCGCCATGACGACAGGTCGGCTCGGGCAGCAGGCCGCGCCACCGAACACGGCCTACGCCGGGCAGGTCGTGCACTTTCCGGATCCGGTCCGGCACGGCCGCTACCCCCAGGGCGTGCGGGTGGACGAGGACGGGTACCCGGACTTCTCCCCGTACGCCCGCGCGGCCGCCGAGATCGCGGAGCCCCCGGAGGGCTTCGGCGTGGACGAGCTGCGGCTGACCGACTACGTCTCGGCCAACGCCGCGCTGCACGCGGAGGGTCACGAACTCTGGGCGAGCCTGCACCCGGTGGCGACCCCGCACGGCTGGACCTGGCACCACGTGGCCGGAACCCGCCGGCTGGAGCTGGTGCCGGCCGAGGTCAAGGCGCTGCTGCGGCACCACGGCGGGCTGGCGACGGCCGTCGTGGACCAGGACAAGCGCGGCACCCGGCCGTTGCAGGAGACCCGGCCCGTGCACTTCGCCCTGCCGCAGCGGGAGCTCGCGGTGACGGAGGAGCAGGTGCAGGGCGTCGAGGAGGACCTCGGCTACCGGCTCCCGGGCGCGTACCGGGCGTTCCTCAAGGCGGCGGGCGGCTGCGCCCCGGTGGGGGCGGCGCTCGACGCGGAGCTGGGACTGCTGCTGGACCAGCCGTTCTTCACGGTCCGTGAGGAGGCGGCGGTCAACGACCTCGTCTACGTCAACAAGTGCCTGCGCGACCACTTCACCAAGGACTACCTGGGAGTGGCCTTCGTGCAGGGCGGTGTACTGGCGGTCAAGGTGAAGGGCGAGGCGATCGGGTCGGTCTGGTTCTGCCCGTACGACGACGCCCGGGACCAGGACGGCTGGACGGTGCAGGAGCGGGTGGAGCGGCTGCTGCTGCCCTGTGGTGAGGACTTCGACGCCTTCCTGTCCCGGCTGGCGGGCGGACCGCCCGAGCTGGAGACGGTGGCGAACCTGATGGTCGACGGCGGCTTCGCGTACGCCGTCCCGGTGGAGGGGTGAGCGCGGTGGTGACCTTCGCGCAGGCTCAGGAGCGCGCGGAGCGCTGGGTCAACGGCGATGTGCCGGCGTATCTGCACCGTGAGGTGAAGGTGCGCGAGTTCGACCTGGGCTTCGTCGCCTGGGCCGAGGACCGCGAGGGCGTGGCCTCGACGGACAGCTCCCGGACGCGGCTGGTGATCGCGCGGGACAGCGGGGAGACCACGCTGTGGCCGGGGCTGCCGGTCGGCGAGGTGATCCGGCGGTACGAGGAGGAGTACGGCACGGCGGCCGAGCCTGCGCCGGTGGCGGACGAGCCGCCGGGGCGGGTGGACCTGAACGCGACGTCCTTCCTGCTGAGCCCGCCGCAGTGGCTCCAGGACGCGGCGGACGCGATGGGGATCCCGGACCGCAAGCGGGACAAGGACGGTGCGGCCGCGCCGTCCGGGCCTGATGCTTCGCAGGGGGCCGGGGTGGGGTCCGGCGGGACGTCGGGTGGTGCCGCGACGAGTGGCGCGTCCGGTGCCTCCGGCGCTTCCGGTACTTCCGGTACTTCCGGTTCGGGTGAGCCGTCGGCTCCGTCGGGTGTCTCTTCCTCTGCCCCCTCCGCCCCCGCCGTCCCTTCTCCCTCTTCCCCCGCGACGCCCCCTCCCGCGCCCGAGCCCGTCTGGGCCGGAGCGGACGTCTCGGCCGGGGACGAGGACGACGAGTCCGCGGGCCTGCCCGCGACGGTCCTCGCGCCCGCGCTGTCCGGCTCCGACGCCGATGACACGCCCCCGCCCGGAGTGCGGCCCGACGCCAAGACCGAGCTGATGCCCGGGGGGAGTTCGCTGCCGCGAACGACCCTGGCGCCCGCGATCGAGGAACCCGGGGCCCCGCCGCCGCAGGGCGGCCCGGCCGTCCCGCCTCCCGGCCCCGGCGCCGGTGTCCCGGCGGCGACGGTGCTCGCGAGCCCGTCCGCGCCCCCGGCCCCGCCGGCCCGGCCGGGTGCGGGCACACCGCCGCCTCCGCCGCCCGCCGCACCCAACGCCCCTGCCCCGGGCGGTACTTCGGGTCACCAGGCGCCCGGCGGCGGCTCGGCCGCCTACGCGGCGACGATGCTGGCGACCCCCGGACCCGGCGGCGGACCGTCCGTTCCCGGCGCCCCCGCGGCCCCCGGAGCACCCACTCCGCCGCCGGGCGCTCCCGCACCGCCCGGAACGCCGCCCGGCGGGGTGCACGCCGCGGCGACCATGCTCGCGGGGCCGAACACTCCGGGTGCCCCGCAGCCGCCGGGCGCGCCCAACCCGCCCGGCGCACCGGGCACTTCCACGCCCCCCGGCGCACCGGGAAGCCCCGGCGTACAGCCCCCGGCCGCACCAGGCGCCCCCGGCGCCGCTGCCGGAACCGGTGCGCCCGGGCCGCACGCCCCCGGGGCGCCCGGCGCTCCGGGCACCCCTCCGGGCGGCGTGCACGCCGCGGCGACGATGCTCGCGAGCCCCGGCGCGCCGGGTGTCCCGCCGATGCCCAACGCCCCGCAGCCGCCCGGTGGTTACGGCTACCCGCAGGCGCCGGCCGGGGTGCCGACCGTCGGCCCCGGCTATATGGCCGTCCTCCGCTACCGCGCCCAGGACGGCTCGGAGCAGCAGGTCATCCGCCGCAGCGCGCCGGGCACGCCGCACCCGGAGTGGCAGATCCTGCACGAGCTGCGGGCGATGAACGTGCCGCCGCAGCAGGTGCTGGAGCTCCACACCGAGCTGGAGTCCTGTGACCTGCCGGGCGGTTACTGCGCGCGGATGGTGCGCGAGACCTGGCCGCAGGTGCGGGTCACCCACACCGCCGGGTACGGGCGCGACCACGTGACCCGCCGGCAAGGAGTGCGCCACCTGGTGGAGCACCAGGGCGAGCTGCACCAGGTCGCGGGCGCGCCCGCGCGTCCGGCCCCCAACCGGGTGCCGCTGCCGCAGCCGCACCAGGTGCGTCCGGCCCCGCCGATCGCGGTGGACGCCATCGCGCGGGAACTGCTGGACTCGTTCGGTCCGCAGGGTGTCTTCCGCTTCGACCAGCGCGCCGTCTCCCGGCAGGGCGTGCCGGAGGTGGTGGCGCAGACGCTGGTCTGGGCCGGGCTGCCGGCCGACTTCGGCCCGTTCTTCTGGGCCCAGGCCCAGCCGGGCCGTCCGGTGCCGACGCTCGCCGAACTGGCGCTGGAGCACGGGGCGCAGCCGGCGTCCGACGCCGGTTCGTACCTGGTGATGGGCAGCGACTTCGGCCGCCGGCTGTGCGTCCAGTACGGGACCGCGCACATCGTGGCCGTCCCCCTGGAAGCGGCCCCGGACGGCCGGTCGGCGCCACCGCAGTTCGTCAACACGAGCCTTCCTCAGTTCGTACGCTCTTTGGCGTTGCTCGGGCGCATGTGGCGCTGGCGCTACGGATTGACGCAGGAGCAGGCCGGGCGCTGGACCGTGGACTTCCAGGACCAGCTCGCCGCGCTGGATCCGGTGGCCCTGTCCTCGCCGGAGAACTGGTGGGCCGTGCTGCTGGAGCAGATGTGGGACGGTCTCTTCTAGCGGCCGGCCGGAGCTCGTCGGTGGCCGGGCGCTCGACCCCCGCGCGTGGCGGGGGCCGGGCGCTCTGCGCTGCCGGTCGGCGCATCCTTGACAGAAGAAGCAGGCGGAGTGTCGTGTTTTGGGCACTTCCCCCGTGCGGGAATGATGTGCGCCTGACCGCGTCGCAGACCGGGTTTCCGGATATAAGGGGCTACAAGCATGAGTGCATCGGTGTCACCTGACGGTTTCACTGTCGTACGAGGCCGCGGCTACCGGCCTGACCAGGTTGAGCGTGCCTTCGCCGAGTTCGCGCGGCAGCGCGACTCCGCCTGGGAGCGTGCCGCGCGGCTGACCGTCCTCGCCCGGGAGATGGAGGACGAGGTCCAGCGCATCCAACAGGTGGTGGCCCAGCTTCCCCCGCAGACCTACGAGACCCTGGGGCCGCGCGCCCAGGGGCTGGTGGCCACGGCCGAGGTGGAGGCGCTGGGGCTGCGGGAGCGCACCGAGGCCGAGGCCGCGGAGATGCACGACGCGGCGGGTGCCTACGCCCGCAAGGTCCGTGACGCCGCGCACGAGTACCAGGTCGGGGTGCGGGCCGAGGCGGAGGAGTGGGCGCGGCAGGCGCAGCTGGCGGCCCAGTCGGTGGCGGACGAGCTGCGGGCGACGGCCCGTCAGGACGCCAAGCAGTGGCGGGCGGACGCCGAGGCGGCGCTCCACGAGATGCGGGAGCGCACCGCCGCGATCCTGGCCGACCAGGAGACGGAGCACGCCGAGCGCTGGGACGCGGCGGGCCGCGAGGGCGCCGAGCGGGAGGCCGCGCTGGACGCCCGGGTGGCGGCCATGGAGGAGTACGCGCGGTCGACGCTCAACGAGGCGCAGCGCCGGTACGCGGACGCCGAGGAGGCGGCGCGGCACGGGCAGGAGGACGCGGAGGCGCAGGCCGCGTCGCTGATCGCCCAGGCGCGGGTGCGGGAGGAGCGGATCGCCCGGGAGACCGAGCGGGTGCTGCGGGAGCACGAGGAACGGCGCGAGGAGTTGCGTTCGCACATGGCGCATGTGCGGCACAGCCTGGCGGCGCTGACCGGGAAACCGGTGGCGGAGGACCCCGCGCCGGGCGAGTGAGACGCCGTCCGTCCCGGCCACCGGTGCGGCGGACGGGACGGACGGGTCCGGTGGGTCAGCGGGCGGTTCGGCTGGCCTTCGCGCTCGGGGTGGTCCCGGCAGGCTTGTCCTTCTTGCCGTCGGTGCCCTTGTCGCCGGGCTTACCGGGCTTGTTGGGCTTGCCGGATTCCGTGGGCTTCTCGGGCTTGTCCGGCTTGCCGGCGACGGTCAGCTTCAGGCTGAGCTCGACGCCCTCCTCGGTGGTGAGGTGCAGGGTGAAGGTGCCCTGCCGGTCGTCGGCGAACAGCTCGGGCAGCGTCACCGTGCCGTCCTTCCCGGTCTTGGGAAGCACCAGCGTGCGCAGCTTCTTGCCGTCCTCGCCCTTGAAGTACGGCCCGGCCTTCGCCGCCCCGCCGTCCTCCGTGAGGACCGTCGCCGTGACCTCGACACCGGCCAGCGCCTTGCCCTTGACGGTCGCCTTGGCAAGGACCGGGGCACCGAAGGAGGCGCCGGGGGCGGCCTTCAGGGTGCTGTTGCCGACCCGGACGAGCGCGTCGGCGTGCTGGACGGGCGGTGCCTTGACGGTCGCGGTGAAGTCGACGGCCGTGCGGCCGCGGTCCTCGATCGTGGCACGGACCGTGAACTTCCCGGTCTCCTCGCCCGCCGTGAGCTTCGGCGCGGTGGCGTAGCCGTCCTTGCCGGTGGTGGCGGTGACGGTCCTGGCGTCGCCGGGGAAGCGGGGCCCGTCCTCCTCGATGACCTCGAACTCGACCCGGGTGCCCGGCACGGGCTTGCCGTCGGCGGTCACCGCCCGCACCCGCGGCCGGCCGGCGAAGGCCTCGCCGGCCGTGGCGGTCAGCTCCCGGTCGCCGACCCGCTCCAGGCGGGAGGCGGAGGCCGGCGGNCGGCACGGGCTTGCCGTCGGCGGTCACCGCCCGCACCCGCGGCCGGCCGGCGAAGGCCTCGCCGGCCGTGGCGGTCAGCTCCCGGTCGCCGACCCGCTCCAGGCGGGAGGCGGAGGCCGGCGGGGTGGGCTTGTCGTGGTCGCCGGGCTTGTCCTTGTCACCCGGCTTGTTCTGGTCCGACGGCTTCGGGTCGGGCTTCGGGTTCGGCTTCGGGGTCGGCTTCGGCGAACCCGGCGTGGCCGGCGGCGCGGGCCGGGACGGCGGGGTGGTGCCGGGCGGCGTGGGCACGGTCGGCGCCGGGGGCGTGCCGCCCGCCGGCGGGCGGGAGCCCACGGGAAGGTCGGGCAGGGCGCCCCCGCCGCCGTTCTTGTACGTGCGCATCCAGGCGAGCACCGTGTTGAGGTAGTCGCGGGAGGCGTTGTAGCGGAGCACGGCCTTCTCGACGTCGACCGGCCTGCTCAGGTCCAGGCCGCCGGCGCAGAGGTAGCGGGCGGTGCCGGCCGCCGCGTCGAAGATGTTGTTGGGGTCCTTCTGGCCGGTGCCCCTGCCGTCGGCGGCGTAGCTCTGCCAGGTGGAGGGGATGAACTGCATGGGGCCGACGGCGTGGTCGAACTCCTGGTCATGGTCCCACCGGCCGCCGTCCGTGTCCCTGACGAGCGCGAACTTCTCGCCCGTCAGGGGCGGCCCGATGATGGGCTTCTCCGTGGATCCGTCGGTCCGCAGGCCGCCGCCCATGGCGGCGTGGTCCGATTCCACCTTGCCGATGCCCGCGATGAGTTCCCAGGGCACGTTGCACTGCGGCCACTGCTCCCGGGCGAGCTTCTCGGCGTTCTTGTAGGCGGCCAGGGCGGTCGCGGGGATGCCGGTGGCCTTGTCCGCGGCACCGTCGGAGCCGGCGATCGGCCCGGGCGCGCCGGGGGTGCCCGGTGGCGGGACCAGGTCGGGCAGGGCGAGGTTGGGGGAGCCATGCGGCAGTCTCTGCGGGTTGCCGGGGCCGGGGGCGGGATCACCGGCGTCCGCCGTGGGGCGCGGCGGACTGGCGCCGACCGCGGCGGTCGTGAGGCTGGCGACGAGCAGAGCGGTGCACAGTCCCTGTCGGGAGACGCTGGCAGCGCGCGCACGAAGTATCTTCACTGAGGCTGCTTCCTTGGGAGACCGGCGGCCGGGCGCAGGAGAGGTCGTCGGACGCCCCCCTCGGCCATAGACCCGAACACTAATTCCCTCAAGCCCCAATTGTCTTGCCCCGGGACGGGCTTCACGGTTTCTTCGCGGCGCGTTCCCCCGCAGGGGACAGCGGTTCGGCCATTTCGCCTGCTCGCCCCGGCCTTTCGGCGGCCCTTCCGGCCCTCCCGACCCTGAGACGGCGGCCGACCGGGGTGGTCCGTCCCCTAGGGGTCGGCCCGTACATACCTCCCGGTCGGGCTCGTCCCGCAGCAGGAGGAGGGCGGGGCCCGCCGCTCCCTAGGCTCGTGGAGGCAGGCCGGAGGGCCGGGGTGGGGACAGCACCACCCCCGATACGCCTCCGTGCCCCATCGTGGCGGCCGCGGAGAACCAGCAGGCTGGGACAGCGGCGGAACAAGGGCCGACAAGACCGAGGAAGCAGGAGACCCATCGTGAAGACGGCTGTATCGATTCCCGTGGCCGGCAACAGGGGAGGACACACGGCCGTCGCGGCGAGGGCGCGTCAGGTCCTCAAGGCGTACGGGTCGGGCGAGACCCGCGTCACCGCCCTGGACCACGTGGACGTGGACATCGCCCGGGGGCAGTTCACGGCCATCATGGGCCCGTCCGGCTCCGGCAAGTCGACCCTGATGCACTGCCTCGCCGGGCTCGACACGGTCACGTCGGGCGAGATCTGGATCGACGAGACCGAGATAACCGGGCTCAAGGACAAGAGGCTCACCCAGCTGCGCCGGGACCGGATCGGCTTTATCTTCCAGGCGTTCAACCTGCTGCCGACCCTCAACGCCATCGAGAACATCACGCTTCCCATGGACATCGCGGGCCGCAAGCCCGACCGGGACTGGCTGAACCGGGTCGTGGAGACCGTCGGCCTGGCCGGGCGGCTCAAGCACCGGCCGAACCAGCTCTCCGGCGGCCAGCAGCAGCGCGTTGCCGTGGCCCGCGCGCTCGCCGCCCGGCCCGAGATCATCTTCGGGGACGAGCCGACCGGAAACCTGGACTCCAGGGCCGGTGCCGAGGTCCTGGGCTTCCTGCGCCGCTCGGTGGACGAGCTCGGCCAGACCATCGTGATGGTCACCCACGACGCCGTCGCCGCCTCGTACGCCGACCGTGTCCTCTACCTCGCGGACGGGCGGATCGTCGACGAGATGTACCAGCCGACCGCCGACATGGTTCTTGAGCGGATGAAGCATTTCGACGCCCGCGGGCGGGTGTCGTGACCGTCCTCAAGACCTCGCTGCGCAACTTTCTGGCCCACAAGGGCCGGATGGCGCTGTCCGCCGTGGCGGTCCTGCTGTCCGTGGCGTTCGTCTGCGGCACGCTGGTGTTCACCGACACCATGAACGCCACGTTCGACAAGCTCTTCGCGGCCACCGCCTCCGACGTCTCCGTGACGCCGGAGAAGAAGGACGACGTCCAGGAGACCGGCAAGCCGCGGACCCTCCCGGCGTCCCTCCAGGCGAAGCTGGCCGCCGTGCCGGGCGTCGCCAAGGTCGAGCCGGAGGCCGACAGCCAGCAGATCACCGTCGCCGACCGCCGCGACAAGGACATCGGCCCCGACTCCGGCGCCCCCACCGTGGGCACCAACTGGGGCGAGCACCAGAAGAAGACCGTCGAGATCACCAGCGGCCACGAGCCGCGCGGCGGGTCCGAGGCCGTCCTCGACTCCGACACCGCCGACAAGCGCGGGGTGAAGATCGGCGACACCCTCCGGGTCATCGCGGCCCCGGGCGACTTCCGCGTCCGCGTCGTCGGCCTCGCCACGTACAGGACCACCAATCCCGGCGCGGCGATCCTCTACTTCGACACCCGGACCGCGCAGACCCGGCTGCTCGGCAGCACCGCCGAGTACAGCGGCTACGGCCTGACCGCCGCCGCGGGCGTCAGCGACGAGCAGCTCAAGGAGCGCGTCACCGCCGCCGTCGGCTCGCGCTACACCGTGCACACCGCCGCCGAGACCAAGGAGGAGAACAAGAACGACTTCGGCTCCTTCCTCGACGTCATGAAGTACGCGCTGCTGGGCTTCGCCGGCATCGCCGTCCTCGTCGGCATCTTCCTCATCGTCAACACCTTCTCCATGCTGGTCGCCCAGCGGACCCGCGAGATCGGGCTGATGCGGGCCATCGGCGCCGGCCGCCGTCAGGTCAACCGGTCCGTGCTCGTGGAGGCCCTGCTGCTGGGCGTCGTCGGCTCGGTGCTGGGCATCGGCGGCGGCATCGCCCTCGCCGTCGGCCTGATGCAGATCATGCAGTCCATGGGCATGAACCTGGACACCAGCGAGCTGACCATCAAGGCCACCACGCCCCTCGTCGGGCTGGCGATCGGTGTGATCGTCACGGTGGTAGCCGCCTACCTGCCCGCCCGCCGGGCCGGGAAGATCTCCCCGATGGCCGCCCTGCGCGACGCCGGCACCCCCGCCGACGGCCGCGCAGGCAAGGTGCGGGCCGGCATCGGCCTGGTGCTGACCGCCGCCGGCGCCGCCGCGCTGCTCGCCGCCGGGAACGCCGACGAGGCGGCCGCCGGCTCGGGGCTGCTGGGCATCGGCGTCCTGCTGAGCCTCGTGGGGTTCGTGGTGGTCGGGCCGCTGCTCGCCGGGTTCGTCGTCCGCGCCATCAGCGCCGTCGTGCTCCGTGTCTTCGGCCCGGTCGGACGGCTCGCCGAGCGCAACGCGCTGCGCAACCCGCGGCGTACGGGGGCCACCGGCTCCGCGCTGATGATCGGCCTCGCGCTGGTCGCCGCCCTGTCGGTGGTGGGCTCCTCGATGGTGGCCTCGGCCACGGAGCAGCTCGACAAGTCGGTCGGAGCGGACTTCATCATCCAGGACGGCGGCGGCAAGCCGCTGCCCCCCGCGGTGCAGAAGGCCGTCCTGTCGGCCCACGACATCCAGCACTTCAGCCGCTCCACCGGCGTCGTGGCCGAGGTGACCACCCCCGACGGGAAGACCGCCACTCAGCAGCTCACCGCCACGGACCCCACCTACATCGACGACTTCCGGTCCGAGGCCGTCCAGGGGCGGCTGAAGGACGTCTACGCCAAGGACGCCCTGTCCGTGCCGGAGGGCTTCGCCAAGGACCACGGGATCAAGCGCGGGGACCGGCTGACCGTCGCCATGGTCGACGGCCGGACCGCCCGGCTCCGGGTCAACGCCATCACCTCGGACGACACCGCCTTCGACAAGGGTGCGATGTACCTGGACATCGCCACCGTCCAGCGGTACCTGCCGGCCGACAGGATGCCCCTGACCGGCATGATCCTCGCCAAGGCCGAGGACGGCCGGGCCAAGGAGGCCGCCGCCTCCCTCAAGGCCGCCGTCAAGAAGTACCCGCAGGTCAAGATCCGTGACCAGGCCGACTACAAGACCCTGATCAAGGACCAGGTCGGACAGCTCCTCAACATCATCTACGGGCTGCTGGCCCTGGCCATCATCGTCGCCGTCCTCGGCGTCGTGAACACCCTCGCCCTCTCGGTCGTCGAGCGGACCCGCGAGATCGGCCTGATGCGCGCCATCGGCCTCTCCCGCCGCCAGCTGCGCCGCATGATCCGCCTGGAGTCGGTGGTCATCGCCCTCTTCGGCGCCCTGCTGGGCCTCGGGCTCGGCATGGGCTGGGGAGCGACTGCCCAGAAGCTCCTCGCGCTCGAAGGGCTCGGGGTGCTGGACATCCCCTGGCCGACCATCATCACGGTCTTCCTCGGCTCCGCGGTGGTGGGCCTGCTCGCCGCCCTGGTCCCGGCGTTCCGGGCGGGACGGATGAACGTCCTGAACGCCATCGCCACGGACTGACCGCCCCCCAGGGGGGCAGTCACGGCCCGGCCGCGCCACGGGGGTGTGCGGCCGGGCTTCAGCCCGTCCGGCGCTTGAGGACTGGGGGCACCCCCTCCGGGGGAGGGACAGGGGCAAGCCCCCGGCGGGGCCCGACGGACGCACCCCGTCCCGCGGCGCGTCGTACGCTGGAGACACACCCGGCTCGTCCCTCACGCGTCGGGCGATTCGTGTTGTCACCCTCCCGGGACGGAAGCCCCTCATGAGCCTGCACGGTCTGCTCGACGCCGTCGTCAACGATCCGGCGCTCGCCGAAGCGGTGAAGGCCGCGGGCGACGGCAACCGGCCGCACGTCGACCTCGTCGGACCGCCCGCCGCCCGTCCCTTCACCATCGCCGCCCTCGCCCGCACCGGCCGCCCCGTCCTCGCCGTCACCGCGACCGGGCGGGAGGCCGAGGACCTCGCCGCGGCGCTGCGCTCGCTGCTCCCGCCGGACGGCGTGGTGGAGTACCCGTCCTGGGAGACGCTGCCCCACGAGCGGCTCTCCCCCCGCTCGGACACCGTCGGCCGCCGGCTGGCCGTGCTGCGCCGCCTCGCCCACCCCCGCGCGGACGACCCCGCCGCCGGGCCCGTCAGCGTCGTCGTCGCACCCATCCGCTCCGTGCTCCAGCCGCAGGTCAAGGGGCTGGGCGATCTGGAGCCGGTCAGCCTGCGCGGGGGGCGGAGCGCCGATCTCGGCGAGGTCACCGAGGCCCTGGCCGCCGCCGCGTACGCCCGGGTCGAGCTGGTCGAGAAGCGCGGCGAGTTCGCGGTGCGCGGCGGCATCCTCGACGTCTTCCCGCCCACCGAGGAGCACCCGCTGCGCGTGGAGTTCTGGGGCGACGACGTCGAGGAGATCCGCTACTTCAAGGTCGCCGACCAGCGGTCCCTGGAGGTCGCCGAGCACGGCCTGTGGGCGCCGCCCTGCCGCGAGCTGCTGCTGACCGACGCCGTACGGGAGCGGGCCGCCGCGCTCGCCGAGGACCACCCGGAGCTCGGCGAACTGCTCGGGAAGATCGCCGAGGGCATCGCGGTCGAGGGCATGGAGTCGCTCGCGCCGGCGCTGGTGGACGACATGGAGCTGCTGCTCGACGTCCTCCCGGCCGGGAGCATGGCGGTCGTCTGCGACCCGGAGCGGGTGCGGACCCGCGCCGCGGACCTCGTCGCGACCTCGCAGGAGTTCCTCCAGGCGTCCTGGGCGGCGACGGCGGGCGGCGGCGAGGCCCCGATCGACGTGGACGCCGCGTCGCTGTGGAGCATCGCCGACGTCCGCGACCACGCCCGTGAACTGGGCATGATGTGGTGGTCCGTCAGCCCCTTCGCCGCCGACGAGGACCTCGACAGCGACACCCTCACGCTCGGTATGCACGCCCCCGAGACCTACCGCGGCGACACCGCCCGCGCCCTGGCCGACACCAAGGGGTGGCTGGCCGACGGCTGGCGGACGCTGTTCCTCACCGAGGGGCACGGTCCGGCCGCGCGTACGGTGGAGGTGCTGGGCGGCGAGGGCATCGCGGCCCGGCTCGACGCCGAGCTGGACGACTTCTCCCCGGCCCTCGTCCACGTCTCCTGCGCGAGCCTCGACAACGGCTTCATCGACCCGGCGCTGAAGATCGCCGTCCTCACCGAGACCGACCTCTCCGGCCAGAAGTCCGCGAGCAAGGACATGGGCCGGATGCCGGCCCGGCGCCGCAAGTCCATCGACCCGCTGACCCTGCAGGCGGGCGACTACATCGTGCACGAGCAGCACGGCGTCGGCCGCTATATCGAGATGGTCCAGCGCACCGTCCAGGGCGCCACCCGCGAGTACCTGCTCGTCGAGTACGCGCCGGCCAAGCGCGGCCAGCCGGGGGACCGGCTCTACATCCCCACCGACCAGCTGGAACAGGTCACCAAGTACGTGGGCGGCGAGGCCCCCACCCTGCACCGGCTCGGCGGCGCCGACTGGACGAAGACCAAGGCGCGCGCCAAGAAGGCGGTCAAGGAGATCGCCGCCGACCTGATCAAGCTCTACTCGGCGCGGATGGCCGCCCCCGGCCACGCCTTCGGCTCGGACACCCCCTGGCAGCGGGAGCTGGAGGACGCCTTCCCCTACGCCGAGACGCCCGACCAGCTCACCACCATCGCCGAGGTCAAGGAGGACATGGAGAAGTCCGTCCCCATGGACCGCCTGGTCTGCGGCGACGTCGGCTACGGCAAGACGGAGATCGCGGTCCGCGCGGCCTTCAAGGCGGTGCAGGACGGCAAGCAGGTGGCGGTGCTGGTGCCCACCACGCTCCTCGTCCAGCAGCACTTCGGCACCTTCTCGGAGCGGTACGCCCAGTTCCCCGTCGTGGTGAAGGCGCTGTCCCGCTTCCAGAGCGACACCGAGGCCAAGGCGGTGCTGGAGGGGCTGCGGGACGGGTCGGTCGACATCGTCATCGGCACCCACCGGCTGTTCTCCTCCGAGACCAGGTTCAAGGACCTCGGTCTGGTCATCGTCGACGAGGAGCAGCGCTTCGGCGTCGAGCACAAGGAGCAGCTGAAGAAGCTCCGCGCCAACGTGGACGTCCTCACCATGTCGGCGACGCCGATCCCCCGGACGCTGGAGATGGCGGTCACGGGCATCCGCGAGATGTCCACGATCACCACTCCGCCGGAGGAGCGCCACCCGGTCCTCACCTTCGTCGGGCCCTACGACCAGAAGCAGATCGGCGCCGCCGTCCGGCGTGAACTGCTGCGCGAGGGGCAGGTCTTCTACATCCACAACCGGGTCGAGTCCATCGACCGGGCCGCCGCGCGGCTGCGCGAGATCGTGCCCGAGGCACGGATCGCCACGGCGCACGGCCAGATGTCGGAGAACGCGCTGGAGCAGGTCGTGGTGGACTTCTGGGAGAAGAAGTTCGACGTGCTGGTCTCCACGACGATCGTGGAGTCCGGCATCGACATCTCCAACGCCAACACCCTGATCGTCGAGCGCGGCGACAACTTCGGCCTCTCCCAGCTCCACCAGCTGCGCGGACGCGTGGGCCGCAGCCGCGAGCGCGGGTACGCCTACTTCCTCTACCCGCCGGAGAAGCCGCTCACCGAGACCGCCCACGAGCGCCTCGCCACCATCGCCCAGCACACCGAGATGGGCGCCGGCATGTACGTGGCGATGAAGGACCTGGAGATCCGCGGCGCGGGCAACCTTCTGGGCGGCGAGCAGTCCGGGCACATCGCCGGCGTCGGCTTCGACCTCTACATCCGTATGGTCGGCGAGGCCGTGGCGGACTACCGCGCCTCCCTGGAGGCCGGCGGCGCCGAGGAGCCGCCGCCGCTGGAAGTCAAGATCGAACTGCCCGTCGACGCGCATGTCCCGCACGACTACGCGCCGGGGGAGCGGCTGCGCCTCCAGGCGTACCGCGCCATCGCCTCGGCCAACAGCGAGGAGGACATCAGGGCCGTCCGGGAGGAGCTGACCGACCGCTACGGCAAGCTGCCCGAGCCGGTGGAGAACCTGCTGCTGGTCGCGGGTCTGCGGATGCTCGCCCGTGCCTGTGGCGTCTCCGACATCACTCTCCAGGGGTCCAACATCCGCTTCGGCCCCGTGGAGTTGCGCGAGTCGCAGGAGCTGCGGCTCAAGCGTCTCCACCCGCGTACGGTCATGAAGCCCGCCAACCGGCAGATCCTGGTGCCGCGCCCGGCCACCCGCCCCATCGGCGGCAAGCCGCTGGTCGGCAGGGAACTCCTGGCGTGGACGGGCGAGTTCCTCACCACGATCCTGGGCTGAACGATCCCGGGCCGGCCCGCCGCCCCGCCGCCCCGGCCGCCCTCCCCGGCGGACGGGTCACGCCACGCGCTTGAGCACCACGATCGTGCCCTCGGCGCCGAGCAGCTCGTACCGGCTCCCCGGGTGTGCCTGGGCCGCGTCGGCGAGGAGATCCTTGACGGGCCTGCCGTCACCGGCGTGCTGGGCCATGTAGTCGGGCGTGATCCCTTGGGTGCCCCCGGCCCAGAAGACCCGGCAGCGGCCGGTCAGCCGGCTTATGGCGGTGACGTCCGACGCCTCGACGGTGGCGTCGTCCGGTATACGCGCCAGGAGCCGCTCGGCGGCCCGGACACTCTCCGGTATTCGGTAGGTCGCGGGCTCGGTCAGGCTGTAGAGGGGCAGGGCCGCACTGAACGCCAGGGCCGCGCCGGCCACGGCGGCGGGCAGCTGACGGGCGTACCGGCGCAGCCAGCCCCGCGGGCTGCGGTGCGCCTTGGCGAGCGCGTCGGTCAGCGCGATGAAGACGATGGGCATCAGGACGGCGTTGTAGTGCCAGTCCGTTCCCCAGTAGTGGTCGTCGTGGGAGATGAATCGCCAGGCCAGGGTGGGCAGGGCGACGATCGCCACGGGTGACCGCAGGGCCAGCAGACCGGTGGTCGGCAGCAGTATCCACAGTAGGGTGCGGAGCGCCGTCAGCAGGGGGATGGTGGCGGTGGAGCCGCCGTCGACCTTGTTCCAGTAGTCGTAGGAGCCGCTGTTGTTGAAGGCCGGGATGGCGACGCAGAGGGCGAGGGCGCTGGCGGCGAGGCCGAACGCGATGAGTCCGTAGGCGGTCGGTGCCGCCGGGGTGCCGCGCCGGTTCCGGCGTTCACGGACGAGTATCGCCACGCCGATCGCGGCGACGGTGACTCCCAGGTCCTCCTTGACCAGGACGAGGGGCAGGGCCCACCACAGCACCGCCCGCCAGCGCCTGGCGACCACGGCTTCCAGGGAGAAGGCCAGGAGCGGCATGGCGAAGGCGATCTCGTGGAAGTCGAAGTCGACCGCGCGCTGTATGCCCCAGGAGAGGCCGTAGGCGATTCCTATGGCCAGCCCGCGCGCCCGGCCCAGTTTCCCGGCGGCGAGCCGGACGACGGGCACGGCGGACAGCGCGAACAGCGCGGCCTGGACGACGAGCAGGGTGAGGGGGGTGGGGAAGAGCCGGTAGAAGGGGGCGACCAGGGCGGTGATCGGGCTGAAGTGGTCGCCGAGGATGTTGGCGCCGGGGCCCTTGAGGTCGGCGACGGGTGCCTGGAGGTGGGCGTAGGTCCGGATGGCCTGTTCGAAGATGCCCAGGTCCCAGGAGATGGTCAGCATCCGGAGGTGCCGGGTCACCGAGAGTGTGGCGTAGAGGACGAAGAGCGCCCCGGCCACCCAGTACGGGTCGAGCCGTGGTGCCCGCAGGGCGCTGGTCCAGGTGCGGCCTTCGGCCGGGGTGCCGGCCGTTTCGGGGCCCGGCGCCGAGACGGCGGCTGCGGCCGAATCCATGACGGTCCTCTCCTCCTGTGGATATCCGGTTCGGGGGGCGACTGTCGAAAAGATACGCGGAACCACCGGAGGCAGGTGACGCCGTCGCCCGGCCCGCTCAGCCGGTCTTCTTCCAGTCGGTGCAGCCGCTGGTCTTGAAGTAGGCGTCCCGCGGGGTGACCGTCACGATGCCGTTGCCGGTGACGTTCTCGTTCGCCTCGATCGAGTCCGTACCGTGCAGGGCGTCCTTGGCGCGCTCCCAGTAGCAGTTGCCGTCCGCCTTGTTGCCCGCGGACTTGTAGGTGCCGGGGGCTATGTCAACTCCGACGCGGTACATGCCGTTGCCGGACACCGTCGTGCTCTTCGGGGTGCCGCTCTTCTTCTCGGGGACGCGCTCCCAGCCCTTGCAGCCCTCCGATTTGAAGATCTTGTCGCCGGCTTTGATCGTCACGTAACTGGAACCGGTGACGTTGTCGTTGGCGATGATCGAGTCGGGGTCGCCCTCGGCGTTCTTGGCGCGCTCCCAGTAACAGTTGTCACCCGACTTGTTGCCCAGGCTCCGGTACGTGCCCGGCTTGACGTCGGAGCCGACCTGGAAGGTTCCGCTCCCGGAGATGTCCGCCTTCCCGGCCTTCTGCTCGCCGCCGCCGGAACCCTTGCCCTTCGCGCCCTGGTCGGCGGTCACGACCTTGCCGGAGGCGCTGTCCCCGTCGTCGCCCCCTCCCGTGAGCGCCGCGCCCGCGCCCACGACCACGACGAGGGCTCCGGCTGCGGTGAGCACCTTGTGGCGCGCGAACCAGTTCCGCTGCTTCTGCTGGGCGTGCTGATACATGAGGAACGCCTTTCGACGCGAGATCTGTGATCCGACGAGTCAATGACATCAGAGTCTGTTAACCGGGTCAACGGGGTTCACGAGATTGGGTGAGTTCACGCCTGTGAAGCGGTGGGCGAGGCGTCCGGGGGTATGCTCGGCACACATCGAACGGGCGGAACGCGACGAGGGAGGGGAGTCAGGTGTCGGACAGCGCAGCGGAGGTGACCGCGGCCGGAATCGCCCGGCTGGCCGGAGTGGGACGCGCGGCGGTCAGTAACTGGCGCCGCCGCCACATGGACTTCCCCCAGCCCGTCGGGGGCACCGAGACCAGCCCGACCTTCTACCTGGGTGACGTCGAGCAATGGCTCCGTCACCAGGGCAAGATCGCCGAAGTTCCGCTGCGGGAGCGGGTCTGGCAGCAGGTCGTCGGCCACCCGGCCGGTGCCGTCACCGCCCTCCGGTACGCGGGATCCGTGCTGCTCCTGGTCCGGGACCGGCCCACGAGCTGGCTGGAGCTGGCCGAGCTCCCCGACGTCGGGCTCGCCGAGGCACTGCCCACCGCCCTGGAAGCCGCATTGGCCGCCCGGCTCGGCGAGCACCACGCCGTCGCCGTGCCCAGCCCGGCCGAGCTCGCCATCTCCTCCGCGCTGGTGCGCGGCACCGCCGAGCTCGCCTCGGTACGCGGCGCCGGCCCCGCCTACGAGTTCCTGCTCGGGCGCCACCTCGACGCCAACCCCCGGCAGTTCTCCCTCACTCCGCCCGGTCCCGCCGAATTGATGGCCGCCCTCGGCCGGGGGCCCCTGGACCGGCGGACCCGTACGGTCCTCGACCCGGCGTGCGGCACCGGCAGCCTGCTGAGCGCGGCCGGTGCGGTCGGCCCGGCCGAGCGGCTGTCGGTCCTCGGTCAGGAGATCGATCCCGACCTCGCCGCGCTCACCGCCCTGCGCCTGGCCCTGCACTCCGACGCCCAGGTGCGGGTGCGCCCGGGCGACAGCCTGCGCGGGGACGCCTTCGCGGAGCTGGCCGCCGACACCGTCCTGTGCCACCCGCCCTTCAATGAACGCAACTGGGGCCACGACGAGCTGGCGTACGACCCGCGCTGGGAGTACGGGTTCCCCGCCCGCACCGAGTCGGAGCTCGCCTGGGTGCAGCACGCCCTCGCCCGCCTGCGCGAGGGCGGCACCGCCGTTCTGCTGATGCCCCCCGCCGCCGCCTCCCGCCGGTCCGGCCGCCGCATCCGCGCCGACCTGCTGCGCCGCGGCGCGCTGCGGGCCGTGATCTCCCTGCCGGCCGGTGCCGCGCCGCCGTACGGCATCCCCCTGCACCTGTGGGTGCTGCGGCGCCCCGGCGCCCAGCAGTCCCCGACCCCGCACGTGCTGCTCGTCGACACCGCCGACCTCGCCCCCGCCGGCCGCGACAAGCTGCCCTGGCAGACCGTCAGCGCGGCGGTGCTGGAGGCATGGGAGGACTTCGACCGGTTCGGCACGGTCGAGGAGAAACCGGGGCAGCACCGCTCGCTGCCGGTCATCGACCTCCTCGACGACGACGTGGACCTCGCCCCCGCCCGCCATCTCCCGCCCCCGGCCTCGGCCGGCGGCGTCGCCGACCTGGTGGACGTCCACGACCGGCTCACCGTCGCCCTGGGCCGGGCGGCCGAGCTCGCCCCCGCCGTGCCGGAGGAGTCACCCGGCGGGGCCCGCTGGCCGGCGACCACCGTGGGGGAGCTCGCCCGCGCGGGCGCCCTCGTCCTCCGGGCAGGCGGCCCCGGTGCCGCCACCGGGGCGGGCGCGCCCCCGGTGCTCACGGACTACGACGTCAAGGCGGGCGGCCCGCCGTCCGGGGTGCTGCCCGAAGGGCCGGCCGAGGAGCCGGTGCTGGTGGAGACGGGCGACGTCGTCGTCCCCGTGCTCGGCGACGTCACCGCGGCCCGGGTCGTCGACGAGGCCACGGCGGGGGCGGCGCTCGGCCGGGGGCTCTTCCTCCTGCGGCCCGATCCGGCCGCGCTCGACGCCTGGTTCCTCGCGGGCTTCCTGCGCGGCACCGCCAACCAGCGCCAGGCCAGCAGCTACGCCTCCACGGCGACCCGGCTCGACGTCCGCAGGCTCCAGGTGCCCCGGCTGCCCCTCGCGGACCAGCGCCGCTACGGCGCCCGCTTCCAGGCCCTGGCCGCGTTCGAGGAGGCCTTGCGGCTCACCGAGCGGCTGGGGGAACAGCTCGTCCAAGGGCTGTACGACGGGCTGACCGACGGGACCGTCCGGCCGGACTGACGGCCGGGCGGCTGGCCTCCCGGCCTCCCGGCCTCCCGGCCTCCCGGCCTCCCGGCCTCCCGGCCTCCCGGCCGGGGCAGGCGGTCGGATCGACGGCCCCGCAGGTCCGGCCGACGGGCCGTCAGGTGGTGAGCGTCCCTGGCCCGGATGCTCGCCCCACCGCCGGTCGGTGGTCCGCAGGCCCGAACCGGCGGCCCTTCGGACGGGTGGTCCCGGGAACGGGACCGACGGGCCGCCGGGTGAGCGGGCCGCCTGTGGGCCGTCCGCCCGCCCGGCCGGAGATTCCCGCCGTTTTCCGGATCCGTGCAACCCTCGGGGGCGCTCCGGGGTCGATGGATAGGCTCTGTCACATCCCGCATCCCAGGAGCAGCAATGAATGGCCCCGGCCTCGGACCACCGCAGCCTCACCGCCCGGGCCGCGCCATGGCCGTCACCATCCGCGTGGTCATCGTTGCCATCACCGTCTGCACGGCCTTCCTGGTGAGCTGGGTGCCGATGCTGCGGGTCGCCATCGTCCGGCGCAGGGCTGCCGACTGGGTGCGGTTCTGGGTCGTGCTCGTGGCCTCCGTGGCCTGGCTGTTCATGATGGCGGAGCGGCTGTCCAGGACGGTCTGGCCCACCGTGGGGATGATCAGCGCGATCTGCACGGGCCTGTCGGCCATCGGCTACTACCTGTGGACGGACATCCGCCACTACCGGGCGATGGCGCCCCCGCGGCCCGGCGGGTATCCGGCCGGTGCCGTCCCGGCCGGCTACCCGCCGGTGGCCGCGGGGCCCGGTGGCTACCCGCCGGCCGTTGCCGGGCATCAGCCCGGGCCCGGCTCCTTCCCGCCGCCGCAGCACGTCGGACAGCAGCCTCACCCCGGCCAACTCCCGCCGCCGTACTACGACCCGGCCGCCTTCGCCGCGCAGCAGACCGCCTACGCCCACCCGCCGGTGGCGGGACCTCCGGTGGGCCACCCGGGAGTCCCCGCCGCCCCGGCGGACCCCGCCCCCGAGCGCCCGTACCGGCCGCGGCACGCCCGTCCGGCCCCGGATCAGGACCGGGACCCGTATATGACGCCGACTCAGGGGCAGGCGCCCGTCCCCGCTCCGCCCCCGGGCCACGGCTACCCCCCGGCCGCCGCCACGCCGCAGCCGCAGGCGGCCGGGCAGGGCTACGGATACCCCCCGCCGCACCCGGGCGGGCAGGACCCCGGCCACCAGCAGCCCCGGCCGCCGGCTCATCAGGACCGGGCGCGGCCGCCGCAGCGCATCGACCAAGTACGGGCCGAGCTGGACGAGTTGAGTGACCTCCTTCGCAAGGAGCCCAGGAACCACAGGGGGCAGGAGCAGTGAACGGGCGTGTCATCGCCGACCGGTACGAACTGGCGACGGTCATCGGCCAGGGCGGCATGGGCCAGGTGTGGACGGGCTACGACCGGCGGCTGGATCGCCGCGTGGCCGTGAAGCTGCTGCGTCCCGACCGGATGGCCGGTACCGAGGACGGCGGGGACGAGCTGCGCCGCCGCTTCGTCCGCGAGTGCCGGGTGACGGCCCAGGTGGACCACCACGGTCTGGTCACCGTCCACGACGCGGGCAGCGACGGCGACGACCTCTACCTCGTGATGCAGTACGTCGAGGGCGCCGACCTCGCCGACCACCTCGCCGAACACGAGCCCTACCCCTGGCCCTGGGCCGCCTCCGTGGCCGCCCAGCTCTGCTCGGTGCTCTCCGCGGTGCACGCCGTGCCGATCATCCACCGCGACCTCAAGCCGCGGAATGTGATGGTGCGCCCGGACGGCTCCGTCCTGGTCCTGGACCTCGGGGTCGCCTCCGTCATGGACGCCGACACCACGCGCCTCACCCGGACCGGTTCCCCCATCGGCAGCCCCGCGTACATGGCCCCGGAACAGGCGATGGGCGGCGCGGTCGGCCCGTACACCGACCTGTACGCGCTCGGCGTGCTGATGTACGAACTGCTCAGCGGGGAGGTGCCGTTCGCCGGGTCGACGGCGCTCGGCGTCCTGCACCGGCACCTCTACGAGCCGCCCATCCCGGTCCGCCGCATCCGCCCCGAGGTGCCCCCGGCCCTGGAGGAGCTGGTGCTGCGCCTGCTCGCCAAGGACCCGCAGGACCGGCCCGCCGATGCCCAGGAGGCGTACCGGGCCCTCGCGCCGCTGCTCCCGACGCCCGGCCAGGCCCTGGCCGACCACCACGGGGGAGGGGCCATAGGCCCCATGAACCCCACGCGCCCCTTCCTGCTGCCCCACGCCCCATGGCCCGACCGGTCCGCGACCGTCCCCGCCGCGGTGCCCGTCCCCACCCCCGCCGCCACCCCCGTCGCCGGAGTGCCCGTCGGCGCCCCCGCGGGCCCGCCGGCCCCGGCCGCGGGCGGCGGGCCCGACGTCGCCGAGGCCGTCGAGGAGGTCAAGCGCCTGCTGGACCAGGGCGGCATCACCCAGGCCGTGGACATCCTCGGCGCCATACTCCCGGCCGCCGCGGCCGAGCACGGCGAGCGCTCCGGGATCGTCCGGAGCCTGCGCAAGCAGTACGCGGCGACGCTCATGGACGACGGCCAGTACCGGCGAGCCCTCCCCGAACTGCGTGCTCTGGTCGACGAGTACGCCGCCGAGTCGGGGCCGCACGCGGCCCGGCAGGTGCTGCGCTTCCGGTACGACGCCGCCCAGTGCCTGGAGCAACTGGGCGAGGCGGCCGGGGCGCTCGACGAGTACCGCGCGCTGCTGCCGCACTTCCAGCTCGATCCGGACGACCTGGCCACCGCGTTCGAGATACGCCGGCGCACCGGCCACCTCCTGCTGTCCCTCGGTGACCGGCACGCCGCGCACGAGACGCTGGTGGCCCTGCTCTTCGACGCCGAGCGGGTGCACGGCCCGCACCATCCGCTGCCCGTGGAGGTCCGGCACACCCTCCGCTGGCTGGGCGAGGTCAGGGCATGAACCGCTGAAGTCCCGCCCGGCGCGGGCGCCTCGGCGGCCCGCGCATCCCGGTTGCCGGCGAATCGTTGGTCGAATCAGTGGCCTCGGCCACACGGACTCCCTACCATCGATCAACGCCAGGTCGATCGACGCACCGCCGCACGATCACTGCCGGGAGGCTTCATGATCCGCCGAAGGACCGCGCTCTCCGCCGCCGCAGGGCTGCTGGCCGCGACGCCCCTGCTCACCGCCTGCGGGTCCACCCCGCATCCCGGCGCCGCCGCCGTCGTGGGCGACGACCGGATCACCGTGGCGCAGCTCCAGCGCCAGGTGGAGGACGTGCGGGAGGCGCAGGAGACGTCC
This sequence comes from Streptomyces sp. I05A-00742, assembly GCF_013055795.1. Lineage (GTDB taxonomy): Bacteria > Actinomycetota > Actinomycetes > Streptomycetales > Streptomycetaceae > Streptomyces. The sequence continues at coordinate 295,598 of NZ_JABETO010000003.1, read as the reverse complement.
CCGCAGGGCGAGCAGCTGACGGCGAACAGCGCGCGGCTCAGCCAGGACACCCTCATCCGGCTCGTCCAGTACCGGATCGTGGAGAAGGCAGGCCACGACAACGGCGTCGACGTCACCCGCCACGAGCTCCAGGACGAGCGGTCCCAGGTCGAGCGGGCCAACGGGGGCGCCGAGGCCGTGCAGGGACGCTTCCTGGCGCTCGGCATCGCCCCCTCGCAGATCGACCGGGCCCTCGCCATGGACCTCGTCCGCACCAAACTGGACGGCAAGCTCGGCGCCGCCCGCACCAACGAGGTCTTGATGAAGACCTCCGAGGCCCTGCGCGTCGACATCAACCCCCGCTACGGCACCTGGGACGCCAAGCGCGGCACCGCCCGCCCGGTGCAGGAGCCCTGGCTGCGGCCCGCCGCGCTGCCGGACGCCGAGAGCCCGGTGTAGCGACGGCCCCTCGGGGCCCGCCCCGGCCGCCGTCCCCTACGCTCGACAGGGTGAACGACTCTGCGTCCCCGGCGGCCGGCCGGATCGTCCTGCTCACCACCAGCCACCGCGTCGCGCCCGGACTGCTGTCCTGGCCGGCGTGGCAGACGCTGCGCGCCGCCGACCGGGTGCTCTGCGCCGACCCCGGCCACCCGCTGCTGCCCTACCTCCGGGAGGCGGGGGTCACCGCCGAGACGCCGGAGGCGTCCCCGGCGTCCCCCTCCTTCGACGCCCGGGAGCTCGTCGAGCACTGCCGGTCCGGGGGCCGCACCGTCGTCGTGATCACCTCGGCGGCCGGGGAGTCGGCCCTGACCGACGGGCTGGCCCGGATGGCGGGCTCCGGCCGGGAGGAGATGCCCGCGCTGGAGCTGCTGCCCGGTTCGTACGACCTGCCCGGCGCCCGGCTCCTCGACCTGGTCCAGGTCATGGACCGGATCCGGGCCGCCTGCCCGTGGAGCGGCATCCGCACCCACGAGGACCTGGGGAAATACGGCCTGGAGGAGACGTACGAACTCCTGGAGGCCATCGAGACCGGTGACCGCGAGGCGCTCCGCGAGGAGCTCGGCGACGTTCTCCTCCAGGTCGTCTTCCACGCCCGCATCGCCCAGGACGACCCCGACGAGCCGTTCGCGATCGACGATGTCGCGGGCACCATCGTCGACAAGCTCGTCCACCGGCACCCGCACGTCTTCGGCGACGAGTCGGCCGGGACGCCGGAGGAGGTCAAGGCGCACTGGCTGCGCACCAAGGCCGCCGAGAAGCGGCGCGCGTCCGTGACCGAGGGCGTCCCGCTGGGGCAGCCCGCCCTGGCGCTCGCCGCGAAACTCGCGTCCCGGGTGCGGACCGAGGGACTCGACGTGGCCGTCCCGGCCGGCGAGGGCGTCGGATACGCGCTGCTGGCCATGGCCGTCCGGGCCGAGGCGGACGGCGTCGAACCGGAGACCGCGCTGCGGGCCGCCGCCCGGACCTACCGCGACGCGATCCGGGCGGCAGAGGCGGCAGAGGCGGCGGAGGCCGCAGAGACGCCCGAGACGTAACCGCCCGGTCCCGGGCTCCCGGACACCCGTTCGGCTCAGTGACGGTCTTGTCCGGGCGCCCTCCGGGTACCCGCATTCCATGCGCACCGATCAGATGGTCCTCGCCCTGCCCGCCTGGGTCGGCGGCATCGCCCCCTTCGTCGTGGGGCTGTGCGTCGGAGCCCTGCTCCTCCTCGCCTTCGCGTACGGACGGCGCTGGCGAGACAAGGAACCGCCGCCGCCGAGCCAGCCGCAGCGGCGGCAGGGCGCGTGGCAGACGCGCGAGGAGTACGACAAGGGCCCCTCCTCGCCGGACCACGGGCCGGGGCACGACGACAACGACGACTCCGTCGGCTACGTCACCGAGCACCGGGAGGCCGACCACCTGCGGACGGAGGGGCCGGGGGAGCGGGTCCTGCCGCACGAGATCAAGAACCCCGGGAGCCACGAGGAGGAGCTCACGGAGGAGCGGAAGAAGTGGAATCCGGGGAGCAGCGGAGCCTTCGGCAGCGGTGGGGGCGGCCACCACTGAGTCACCGCCGGGCGCGCCACCGGGGCGCCCCCGGCGCCGCGCCCGCCTAGTAGCGTCGGAACGTGCACGACAAGAACGACAACCACACCGCCCCCGCCGCCGGCCCCACCCCTCCCCTCTTCACGTGGGAGTTCGCGAGCGACCCGTACCCCGCCTACGCCTGGCTCCGCGAGCACGCGCCCGTGCACCGCACCGCCCTGCCGAGCGGCGTCGAGGCCTGGCTGGTCACCCGGTACGCCGACGCCCGGCAGGCGCTGGCGGACCAGCGGCTGTCGAAGAACCCCGTGCACCACTCCGAGACGGCGCACGGCAAGGGCAAGGTGGGCATTCCGGGTGAGCGGAGCGCCAACCTCATGACGCACCTGCTCAACATCGACCCGCCGGACCACACCCGGCTGCGCCGTCTGGTCTCGAAGGCGTTCACGCCCCGGCGGGTCGCGGAGTTCGCGCCCCGCGTGCAGGAGCTCACCGACCGGCTGATCGACGGGTTCGCCGCGCGCGGGGAGGCCGACCTCATCCACGAGTTCGCGTTCCCGCTCCCCATCTACGCCATCTGCGACATGCTCGGCGTCCCGCCGGAGGACCAGGACGACTTCCGGGACTGGGCGGGGATGATGATCCGGCACGGCGGAGGGCCGCGCGGCGGGGTGGCGCGGTCGGTGAAGAAGATGCGCGCCTATCTGGCCGAGCTCATCCACCGGAAGCGCGAGGCCCTGGGGGACGACCTCATCTCCGGTCTCATCAGGGCCAGTGACCACGGCGAGCACCTGACCGAGAACGAGGCCGCCGCCATGGCCTTCATTCTCCTGTTCGCCGGCTTCGAGACCACCGTGAACCTCATCGGCAACGGGATGTACGCCCTGTTGCGCAACCCCGGCGAGCGGGCACGTCTCCAGAGCGCCCTGGCCGCCGGCGACGAGAGCCTCCTCACCACGGGCATCGAGGAGCTGCTCCGCTACGACGGTCCGGTGGAGCTGGCCACCTGGCGGTTCGCCACGCAGGACCTGACGATCGGCGGGCAGCGCGTCGCCGAGGGCGACCCCGTGCTCGTCGTCCTCGCCGCGGCGGACCGCGACCCGGAGCGGTTCGCCGACCCCGACACGCTCGACCTCGCCCGCAGTGACAATCAGCACCTCGGTTACGGCCACGGCATCCACTACTGCCTCGGCGCGCCGCTGGCGCGGCTGGAGGGCCGGACGGCTCTCGCGACGTTGCTGCGGCGCCTCCCCGACCTGCGGCTTTCCGTTGATCCGGACGAGCTGAGGTGGCGCGGCGGGCTCATCATGCGGGGCCTGCGGACGCTGCCCGTCGGCTTCACACCGGAGCCCGGGCAGACGGGCACATGACTATACGTCAACTCGGCTTGACCGTCCCGGGGGCCTGACGGCGGTGGGTTGTGGCTCCTGAAGGCCGTCGCTATGTTCGACCGTCATATTCAGCAGCAGCCACACGAGAGGTCGTCGCATGCTCTCCGGGAAAGGTCGACATCGCCGCCCCCGTCAGTTGCCCGCAGCCGTCGTCGCCGCGGGAGTGACGGGCGCCGGAATCGCCATGCCCCTGCTCGGGGCCACCACCGCCGACGCCGCGGACGTCCACACCTGGGACCGCGTCGCCCAGTGCGAGAGCGGCGGGCTGTGGAGCGCGGACACCGGCAACGGGTTCTTCGGCGGACTCCAGATGACCCACGAGATGTGGGAGAAGCATGGCGGAACGGAGTTCGCCCCGCGCCCCGACCAGGCCAGCCGCGCCCAGCAGATCACCGTCGCCGAACGGATCCTGGAGGCCCGCGGCCCCTACGCCTGGCCCGCCTGCGCGGTGAAGTCGGACCTGACCAAGACCGGTCCGGCGCCCGAGGTGAACCCGGGCCGCGCCATGGAGGACACGCCGGAGCCGGCCCGCACGCCGTCCTCGGGGAAGCCGGCTCCGGAGCGGTCGGAGGAGGCGCCCGGCAAGGCGTCGGAGAAGGAGAAGGACCAGGGGAAGGGAGAGGAGAAGAAGGAGACGCCGGAGAAGCCGTCCGGCGGAACCCCGGACCCGTCCTCGGACCCGTCCTCCGGGAAGACCTCCGACAAGTCCGCCGACAAGACCTCGGAGACCCCCGAGCCGTCCGGCGGCAAGCACCGCAAGCCCGACAGCGGCACCCCGGCCCCGTCCGGCACGCCCTCTCCCACGTCCCCGTCCACGCCCCCGTCCACGCCTGAGCCCTCAGGCACTCCCACGGGCACGCCGGGTACGTCCGACACGACCGGTGCGCCCGGCGCGGACGACAAGCGCGAGGGAGCGGACGAGGGGAGCGCGGCAACCGGCAAACACCGCGCGGAGCCGTCGGGTTCGGACCAGGAGCGCGCGTCGCGCGGTGCCGAGCGCGGGCGTGCGGAGCGGCCCGCCGCTCACGACTACACCGTGCGCCCCGGTGACAACCTGTCAGAGATCGCGCAGGAGCACCGTGTCGAGGGCGGCTGGCACAAGGTGTACCAGGACAACAAGAAGGCCGTCGGGGCCGATCCGGACCTCATCCACCCTGGCCAGCAACTCGAACTGAAGAAATGACGGGAAGGTTCGCGTCGAATGTCCGTTCCGGATGAAAGTGAGACATGGGTCTCGTTGACATCCGCGCGGAGACGGCTCGTCAGAATGCCGGGAATCAACCCCCACCTGCGGAAACAGTGAGTTCCCGGGGGTGGGTGGCACAGGTGGTGGCTGAAAAGGAGGGTTTGAACCCGTCGGCCGTCTGTGTTTAACGTCGTCACCGCTCGCCATCGCGAGCACCACGGTCGTCACGCCGAATCCTGCCGACGCCCGGGGGAGTCGTCGCGCAAGCGCCGTAGGCAGGAGCGGGGGAACCAAGGTAGGTCGCCGGTACGGCTCGTCGGTCAACGACCGGAGTGCCGGAACGGCTTGGGGTGAAGCCCGGTGTACGCACCGGGCCGGGCAACTCACGCCCGAACCCGACAGCTCACCTCGTAGGCGCCGGTGAGGAAACCGAGTCATGTCCAAGGGCAAGCACCGTCGTCCGAACAAGGCCGTTCGCATCGCCACGCTCGCGGGTGTCACCGGCGCCGCTGTCGCCGCCCCGCTGATGATGGCCACCTCCGCCCACGCCGCCTCCGTGGAGACCTGGGACCGCGTCGCCCAGTGCGAGTCCAGCGGCAACTGGCACATCAACACCGGCAACGGCTACTACGGCGGCCTGCAGTTCTCGCAGTCGTCCTGGCAGGCCGCGGGCGGTACCGCCTACGCCCCGCGCGCCGACCTGGCCTCCAAGGGCCAGCAGATCGCCGTCGCCGAGAAGCTCCTCGCCATGCAGGGCCCGGGTGCCTGGGGCTGCGCCGGTGCCGGCGGCCTGACGTCCGGCGGCGCCAAGGCGAACGTGGACACCTCCGGCTCCGGCAAGGTCTCCACCAAGACCACCACCGGCGAGCGCTCCAGCAAGAGCCACGTCGACCGCAGCGAGCGCAAGGCCGCGCCGAAGCACGCCGCTCCCCAGCGGACCGCCGAGGAGGCCCCGGCCGCCAAGCCGGCCGCGCCGAAGCACGCCGCCCCGAAGACCGTCAAGGTCGGCGACGGCGAGTACGAGGTCAAGGAAGGCGACACCCTCGCCAAGATCGCCGAGGCCAAGAAGGTCAAGGGCGGCTGGGAGAAGCTCTACGACCGCAACAAGGACATCGTGGAGAGCGCCGACCTCATCTTCCCCGGCCAGAAGCTCCACCTGAGCTGAGGACGGACGCCGGACCCCGCCGTACGCGCGGGGTCCGGCGCCTCCCCGCCACACCACCGGCCCGCGGAGCCCCGCTCCCGGCCGCAGCGGGACCGCCCCGCTCCGATGCGCCCGACCCCCCTCCGGGCCGCACCGGAGCGGGGCTCCGCCGTTTCCGCGGCCGGTCCCGCCGGTTCCCGGAACCGTTCCCCGCTGAGCGAACAGCCGCCCATTCATCCCTTCATCTCGGCGTTTGTGCCATTTTTCCGGCGGGGTGGCGGTCCGAGGGCGGGTGGACCCTCCGCCGCCCGTTAGGCTCGTGCTGCAGAACGCTGGAGTACCCGGACACACACCAAGGAGACCCTCGTGCCGTCCATCGACGTCGTCGTAGCTCGCGAGATCCTCGACTCGCGAGGCAACCCCACGGTCGAGGTCGAGGTCGGCCTCGACGACGGCTCCACCGGCCGCGCCGCGGTGCCGTCCGGTGCCTCGACCGGTGCCTTCGAGGCCATCGAGCTCCGTGACGGGGACAAGAACCGCTACCTGGGCAAGGGCGTCGAGAAGGCCGTGCTCGCGGTCATCGAGCAGATCGGCCCGGAGCTCGTCGGCTACGACGCCACCGAGCAGCGCCTGATCGACCAGGCCATGTTCGACCTGGACGCCACCGACAACAAGGGCTCCCTGGGCGCCAACGCCATCCTGGGCGTCTCCCTCGCCGTGGCGCACGCCGCCTCCGAGGCCTCGGACCTCCCGCTCTTCCGCTACCTCGGCGGCCCGAACGCGCACCTGCTGCCCGTTCCGATGATGAACATCCTGAACGGCGGCTCGCACGCCGACTCCAACGTGGACATCCAGGAGTTCATGATCGCGCCGATCGGCGCGGAGTCCTTCTCCGAGGCGCTGCGCTGGGGCACCGAGGTCTACCACACGCTCAAGGCCGTGCTGAAGGCCAAGGGCCTCTCCACCGGCCTGGGCGACGAGGGCGGCTTCGCCCCGAACCTCGGCTCCAACCGTGAGGCCCTCGACCTCATCCTGGAGGCCATCAAGCAGGCCGGCTACACCCCCGGCCAGGACATCGCCCTGGCGCTCGACGTCGCCGCGTCCGAGTTCTACAAGGACGGCGTCTACACCTTCGAGGGCAAGAGCCGCAGCGCCGCCGAGATGACCGACTACTACGCCGAGCTCGTCGAGGCGTACCCGCTGGTCTCCATCGAGGACCCGCTGTTCGAGGACGACTGGGACGGCTGGAAGACCATCACCGAGCGCCTCGGCGACGCGGTCCAGCTCGTCGGTGACGACCTGTTCGTCACCAACCCCGAGCGCCTCGCCCGCGGCATCGAGGAGGGCGCCGCCAACGCCCTGCTGGTCAAGGTCAACCAGATCGGCTCGCTGACCGAGACCCTGGACGCCGTCGAGCTGGCCCAGCGCAACGGCTTCAAGTGCATGATGTCCCACCGCTCCGGCGAGACCGAGGACGTCACCATCGCCGACCTGGCCGTCGCCACCAACTGCGGCCAGATCAAGACCGGCGCCCCGGCCCGCTCCGAGCGCGTCGCCAAGTACAACCAGCTGCTGCGCATCGAGGAGATCCTCGACGACGCCGCGGTGTACGCCGGCCGCAGCGCGTTCCCGCGCTTCCGCCAGGGCTGAGCGCCCGGCGCCGAGCAGGGCGGACGGGGCTGACAAAGCCTCACGCCTTCACCCCGTCCCCGGCCATGGTCCCGTACCGTGGCCGGGGACGGTTTTGGCTTCGGTTCGGCTTCGGTGAGGCGAGCAGCGGGGAGGCGATGTGGCGGCGGAACGGTTCTCCACCGCGACCAGGCTCAAGGCGATCGGCACGGCGCTCGTCAAGGGGCCGGACGCCAGGGGCCGGCGCACCCGCCCGCCCCGGCGCAGCCGGCTCACCGGCCGGGCGGCGCTGCTGGCGCTGGTCGTCTGCTCCCTGATCGTCGCCCTGGCCTACCCCATGCGGCAGTGGGTCACCCAGCGTTCGGACATCGACGACCAGCGGCACCGCTCCGAGCGCGCCCGGGAGCAGGTGAAGCGGCTGCGCGAGGAGAAGGCGCGGCTGGAGGACCCGGCCTACGTGGAGCAGCAGGCGCGCGAGCACCTGCACTACGTCCGGCCCGGCGAGACCGGCTACACCGTGGTGGACGGCAGCGGCAAGGACCGGCACCGCCGGGACCAGGGCGCCGCCGACCGGCCGTGGTACATCAATCTCTGGGACGGTGTGGACTCCTCGGACGGCCACCGCTGACCCCGCCACCCGCCCGCCCATCCGACCCACCGAGCACGAGCGAGTACATGGACACCCCTCCTCCCCAGACCGAGCCCACCGAGCCGAACGACGCGGACATCGCCGCGTTCGAGGAGCAGCTCGGCCGTCCCCCGCGCGGCCTGCGGGCGATCGCCCACCGCTGCCCCTGCGGCAACCCGGACGTCGTGGAGACCGCTCCGCGGCTGGAGGACGGCACGCCCTTCCCGACGCTCTACTACCTGACGTGTCCCCGCGCGGCCTCCGCGATCGGCACGCTGGAGGCCGAGGGCGTGATGAAGGAGATGACGGCCCGGCTGCAGAGCGACCCGGAGCTGGCCGCCGCCTACCGCGCCGCCCACGAGGACTACATCCGGCGGCGCGACGCGATCGAGGTGCTGGAGGGCTTCCCCAGCGCGGGCGGCATGCCGGACCGGGTGAAGTGCCTGCACGTGCTGGTGGGCCACTCGCTGGCGGCAGGGCCCGGGGTCAACCCGCTGGGCGACGAGGCGATCGCCATGCTGCCGGAGTGGTGGCGCAAGGGGCCGTGCGTCACGCCGTGCGGCACCGAGGAGTAGGTTCCCCTCTTTCTCTCCCCGGCGCCTCCCGGCGCCCGACCCCGACTGCTGGAGTGCGCATGACCCGCGTTGCCGCGATCGACTGCGGTACGAACTCGATCCGTCTGCTCGTCGCGGACCTCGACCCCGCCACCGGCGCGTTCGAGGAGCTCGACCGGCGGATGACGATCGTCCGGCTCGGCCAGGACGTGGACCGCACCGGGCGGTTCGCGCCGGAGGCGCTGGAGCGGACGTTCGCGGCGTGCCGCGAGTACGCCGGGGTGATCCGTGAACTCGCCGCCGAGAGGGTGCGGTTCGTTGCCACCTCCGCGTCCCGGGACGTGGCGAACCGCGAGGAGTTCGTGCGCGGTGTCGTGGCGGTCCTGGGCGTGGAGCCCGAGGTCATCACCGGTGACCTGGAGGCGGAGTTCTCGTTCACCGGCGCGACGAGGGAACTGGCCGGACGGGACGACCTGGAGCGGCCGTTCCTCGTGGTGGACATCGGCGGCGGCTCCACCGAGTTCGTGGTCGGCGACACGCGTGTCCGGGCGGCCCGGAGCGTCGACGTCGGCTGTGTGCGGATGACGGAGCGTCACCTCGTCGCCGGCGGACGGGTCGTGGACCCGCCGTCCCCCGAGCGGATCGCCGCGATAAAGGCCGATGTCGAGGCGGCGCTCGACCTGGCGGAGAGCACGGTTCCGCTGCGCGAGGCGCGGACGCTCGTGGGCCTGGCGGGTTCGGTGACCACGGTGGCGGCCATCGCCCTGGGCCTGTCCGCGTACGACTCGACGGCGATCCACCACGCGCGGATCCCGCTGGAGCGGGTCCGGGAGATCACCGCGCACCTCCTCTCCTCCACCCACGACGAGCGCGCGGCGATCCCGGTGATGCACCCGGGCCGCGTCGACGTCATCGCCGCCGGGGCCCTGGTGCTCCAGTGCGTGATGGAGCGGATCGGCGCGCGGGACGTGGTCGTCAGCGAGCACGACATCCTGGACGGGATCGCGTGGCGGACGGCGGAGCAGGCGGAGGCCGCGGCGCGGTCCTGACGCGGGTCCGGGGCCGCCGGCGAGGGCGTCGATATCGCCTGATATGCCGCCCATGGAAACGCGCCGCCGACGGCGTCCGGAAAAAGTTCGTGAAATCCTTCACATGAAAAAATGGCCCCGGAGCCGTGGAACAGGGCCGTCCGGCCCCCATCCGGGTGCGGAGTGGCCCCGATGAGCGTGAACGGCCTTGCTCTGTCAGGTGAGAAGGAACGTTCCGGCACTCCGTCGCGATGCCCTGGTCCAGTGGCGCCGAGGGACGCAAGGCCAGCTCAGCGGGGGTGATCAACGCTCACGCCGGCCCGGTGGTTCCCCCGGAGGGGTATGGCGTGGGTCACGTGGGCGGCGCAGTGTAGCAGATACCACCCCGCGTCTTGTGAAGGGGCGCACGAGCACCCCTTCGGGGTGTGCTGGATACTCGAAACATGAGCACCACGGAGCGTCCACGGATCCTCGTAGTAGGCGGTGGGTACGTCGGCCTGTATGCGGCGCGCCGCATCCTGAAGAAGATGCGGTACGGAGAGGCGACCGTCACGGTCGTCGACCCGCGCTCGTACATGACGTACCAGCCCTTCCTCCCCGAAGCAGCTGCCGGGAGCATCTCCCCGCGTCACGTCGTGGTGCCGCTGCGACGTGTGCTCCCCAAGGCGGAGGTCCTCACCGGCCGCGTCACCACCATCGACCAGGACCGCAAGGTGGCCACGATCGCGCCGCTCGTCGGCGAGGCGTACGAGCTGCCCTTCGACTACCTGGTCATCGCGATGGGCGCGGTCTCCCGTACCTTCCCGATCCCCGGCCTGGCCGAGAACGGCATCGGCATGAAGGGCATCGAGGAGTCCATCGGGCTGCGCAACCACGTCCTGGAGCAGCTGGACAAGGCCGACTCGACCACCGACGAGGAGATCCGCCGCAAGGCGCTCACCTTCGTCTTCGTCGGCGGCGGCTTCGCCGGCGCCGAGACGATCGGCGAGGTCGAGGACATGGCCCGTGACGCGGCCAAGCACTACCGGAGCGTCAAGCGCGAGGACATGCGCTTCGTCCTGGTCGACGCCGCGGACAAGATCCTTCCCGAGGTGGGCCCCAAGCTCGGCCAGTACGGCAAGGAGCACCTGGAGAGCCGCGGGATCGAGATCCACCTCTCCACCTCGATGGACTCCTGCGTCGACGGCCACGTCGTGCTCAAGAACGGCCTCGAGGTCGACGCCAACACGATCGTGTGGACCGCGGGCGTCAAGCCCAACCCGGCGCTGGCCCGCTTCGGCCTGCCGCTGGGCCCGCGCGGCCACGTGGACACCCAGGCGACCCTCCAGGTGCAGGGCACCGACTACATCTGGGCCGCGGGCGACAACGCCCAGGTGCCGGACCTCGTCGGCCGCAAGGCGGGCAACGAGAACGCCTGGTGCCCGCCCAACGCCCAGCACGCGCTGCGCCAGGCCAAGGTCCTCGGCGACAACGTGATCTCCGGTATGCGGGGCTTCCCGCAGAAGGAGTACAGCCACGCCAACAAGGGTGCGGTCGCCGGTCTCGGCCTGCACAAGGGCGTCGCGATGATCGTCATGGGCAAGATGAAGATCAAGCTCAAGGGCCGTCTCGCCTGGTACATGCACCGCGGCTACCACGGCATGGCCATGCCGACCTGGAACCGCAAGATCCGCGTCCTCGCCGACTGGACGCTGGGCATGTTCCTCAAGCGCGAGGTCGTCTCGCTCGGCGCCATGGAGAACCCCCGCGAGGAGTTCTACGAGGCCGCCAAGCCCGCTCCGCGGCCCGCCGACGCCGTACCGACCCAGAAGGCCAAGGCCGGCTGAGGTCCCGCCGGCAGCGCACGGCATCCGCACAAGGGCGTCCACCGAATCCGTGGGGTGGCCGCCCTTCGGCGTACCCGGGGCCGGGCCGGACGACGGGTGACGCTCGGCCGTCGTGACGATTTCGCCTCGTCGGGGTGAAGGTGACGCAGTACGGGAGGGAAGGACTACTGCACGGCTCGCCGGTGTTTAGGTGTCAGATGAATCAATCTTCTGACGCTTCATCATGGAGGTGTGCGACATGGCCCAGGCCGCCCGACGGCTCGCCGACCTCGCGGAACAGGTACTGGGGGCACCGCTCCCGGTCCGCCTCCGCGCCTGGGACCGCAGCGAGGCAGGACCGCCCGGCGCGCCCGTCCTCGTCATCCGCAACCGCCGCGCCCTCCGCAGGCTGCTCTGGAAGCCGGGCGAACTGGGCCTGGCCCGCGCCTGGGTGGCCGGGGACATCGACGTCGAGGGCGACCTCTACGCGGCCCTCGACCTGCTCGCGGAGTCGATCTGGGAGCGCGGCGAGGAACCCGCCCGCCGCTCCGGCCCCCGGGCCGCCCTGGACGCCCTCCGCGACCCGCGGCTGCGGGCCGCGGGCCGGGAGCTGCTGAGGCTCACCGGGCCCTGGACGCCCCCCGCGCCGCCCCCGGAGGAGGCCCGCGGGACGAACGGGCCGCTGCACACCCTGCGCCGCGACAAGCAGGCCATCAGCCACCACTACGACGTCGGCAACGCCTTCTACGAGCGCGTTCTCGGCCCCTCGATGGTGTACTCCTGCGCCTACTGGGAGGACGGCGGCACCCTGGAGGACGCCCAGCGGGCCAAGCTCGACCTCGTCTGCCGCAAGCTCGGCCTCGCCCCCGGCATGCGGCTGCTCGACGTCGGCTGCGGCTGGGGCTCCATGGTGCTGCACGCCGCCCGCGAGTACGGGGTGACCGCGGTCGGTATCACGCTCTCCGAGGAGCAGGCCGGCTACGCCCGCAAGCGGATCGCCGAGGCCGGGCTGACGGACCGGGTGGAGATCCGCGTCCAGGACTACCGCGAGATCTCCGACGGGCCCTTCGACGCGATCTCCTCCATCGGCATGGCCGAGCACGTCGGCCGCGAGCGCTACGCCGAGTACGCCGCCGACCTGTACGCCCTGCTCAGGCCCGGCGGCCGGCTGCTCAACCACCAGATCGCCCGGCGGCCCCTGCGGGACGAGGAGGCGTACAAGGTCGACGAGTTCATCGACCGCTACGTCTTCCCGGACGGCGAACTCGCGCCCGTCGGCCGGACCGTGGCCCAGCTGGAGGAGGCCGGGTTCGAGGTCCGGGACGTGGAGGCGCTGCGCGAGCACTACGCCCTGACGCTGCGGCGGTGGGTGGCCAACCTGGAGGCGCACTGGGACGAGGCCGTGCGGCTGACCTCGCCGGGGCGGGCCCGGGTCTGGCGGCTCTACATGGCCGCCTCGGCGCTGTCCTTCGAGCGGAACCGCATCGGCGTCAACCAGGTGCTGGCGCTACGGACCCCCGGATCCGGTGATCCCGGACTGCCGCTTCGCACCCGGGAGTGGCGGGCCTGACGACGACGGACGGGCCCGGCTCCGCGGGGGAGCCGGGCCCGTCCGTGACGGCTGCCGTCAGTCGGCCTTGATGGCGGCGAGCATGTTCATCCGGGCCGCCCGCCCCGCCGGCCACAGGGCGGCCAGCATGCCGACCGCGGCGGACAGCACCAGGAAGAGCGCCATCCGGCCCCAGGGCAGGGCCAGTTCGTAGGTCGCCATCTGGGTGGCGATCTGCTTGCCCGCGGCCCAGCCGAAGAAGACTCCGAGGCCGATGCCCAGCACCCCGCCGAAGAGCGAGATGACCAGCGACTCCAGGTGGACCATCCGCTTGATGCCGGTGCGGTCCAGGCCGATGGCCCGCAGCATGCCGATCTCCTGCCGGCGCTCGAAGACCGACATCGCCAGGGTGTTGACGACACCCAGCACCGCGACGATCACGGCCATGGCGAGCAGCCCGTAGAGGACGTTCAGCATCAGGTTGATCATCTGGGCGACCTCGCGGGAGATGTCCTCCTTGCTCTGGACCTGGATCGCGGGGTTGTCGCCGAGGGCCTTGCGCAGCGCCTTCTTGGTCTCGGCGCTCTCCCCCTTCGCGGTCTTGACCAGCACCCGCTTGTCGACGGCCTCGGACAGGTGCGGGGTCAGGGTGCGGTTGTCCACCATGATCCCGTTGAACATGTCGTTGCCCTTGTAGACGCCCCCGACCGAGAGCCGGCCGCGCTTGCCGTCCTCGTAGGTGACCTCGAAGGACGAACCGGCCTTCCAGTGGTGGCTCTTGGCGGTGTCCTCGTCGACGACCACGCGGGTGCCGGACAGGCCGGCGAACGAGCCGGTGGTGAAGTCGAGCCCGAGGAGCTTGCCTGCGGTCCCCGCGTCCACGCCCTTCAGGTACTCGTTGTCGCCGTCGATGCGGGAGGCGCCCTCGCGCATCGCGCCGACGGCCGTGACGCCGGGCTGTGCGGCGAGCTTCTTCGCCACCTCGGGCGAGAGGTCGTTCTGGTTGGCCATGACGACCGCGTAGTCGGCCTTCAGGGAGTCGGCCGCCATCTTGTCCACGCCCCGCTGGACGCTGGAGGCGATGACCGTGAGGCCGGTGATCAGGGTGAGGCCGATCATCAGCGCGGAGGCGGTCGCGGCGGTCCTGCGCGGGTTGCGGACCGCGTTCTGTCCGGCGAGCTTCCCGGCCATCCCGAACAGGCGCAGCAGGGGCCCCGCGGCGGCGATCAGCGGGCGGGAGAGCAGCGGGGTCAGCACGAACACACCGATGAGCAGCAGGCCCGCGCCGAGGCCCAGCCCCTTCTCGTCGCCCGCGCCGAGGGACACCGCGACGCCCGCGGCGGAGAACAGGCCGCCGATGGTGTTGCGGACCACGAGGGACCGGGTGGTGGCGACGGCGTGGACGCTGCTCATCGCGGCGACCGGGGGGATCTTCGCGGCGCGCCGGCCGGGCAGCCAGGCGGCCAGCATCGTCACGCCGATGCCGACGGCCAGGGAGACGGCGATCGAGCTCGGGGGGATGATGAGCGGGCCGTCGGGGGTGTCGCCGGGCATCAGCGACTGCATCCCGGCGCCGATGCCGATGCCGGCCAGCAGACCGGCGACGGCGGCGACCGCGCCCACGACGAACGCCTCGACGAGCACCGAGCGCGTGACCTGGCGGCGGCTGGCGCCGACGGCGCGGAGCAGGGCCAGCTCCTTGGTGCGCTGGGCGATCAGCATGGTGAAGGTGTTGGCGATGATGAAGATGCCGACGAACAGCGATATGCCGGCGAAGACCAGCAGACCGGTCTTCATGCCGTTCATGCCCTGGGCGATGATCTCGGCCTCGTCGTCGGCGAGCTTCTTGGCCGTGGTGGCCTCGGCATCGCGCGGCAGGATCTTGTCGATCGCGGACTTCAGCCGGTCCTGGGACGTACCGGGGGCCGCCTTGACGTCGATCTCGTGGAATTGGCCGGGCTTGGCGAAGAGCTTCTGCGCGGTGGCGGTGTCGAAGAGGGCGAGGGTGCCGCCGGCGGTGACCTGACCCCGGTCGGTGGTGACGATGCCGGTGATCCTCTGGGTGAGGACCGGGCCCTTGACGGACAGCCGGACGGTGTCGCCGACCTTGAGGCCCGCGCGCTCGGCGGTCTTGGTGTCGACGGCGATCTCACCGGCGCGCTGCGGCGCCCGGCCGGACGTCAGCGGGTAGCGGGCGTCCTTCCCGTCCCTGCCCGGGAAGTAGTTGGAGCCGATCCGGGAGAAGCCCTGGCCCACCAGCTCGCCGTCCTTGCCGGACAGGTAGGCGTGGCCGTCCACGATGCCGGTCGCGGAGGCGGCGCCGGGCACCGTGGCGGCCTTGTCCAGCAGACGCTGGGTCAGCAGCGGGGCGGCGCCGGGCCTGCCCTTGTCGTCGTCCTCCTTGTCGGGCTGGACGGCGACGTCGACGTGGGAGTAGCCCTTCTGCGAGCTGTTCTGGAGGGCGTTGGAGAAGGTCTCGGTGAAGACCAGGGTGCCGGAGACGAAGGCCACGCCGAGCATCACGGCGAGGACGGTCATCAACAGCCGGGCCTTGTGCGCGAGGACGTTGCGCAGAGCGGTACGGAACATAGGTGGTCCTGGGTTCGGGTGGTCTAGTCGGCTGACGTCGGCTTTTGGCTGCCGGGCGGTCAGCTGGTCCGGCCCTTGGCGTCGAACGCCTTCATGCGGTCCAGGACGGCGTCGGCGGTCGGCTCGTACATCTCGTCGACGATGCGGCCGTCGGCGAGGAAGACCACGCGGCCCGCGTAGGAGGCCGCGACCGGGTCGTGGGTGACCATGACGACGGTCTGGCCGAGTTCGCGCACCGAGTTGCGGAGGAAGCCCAGGACCTCGGCGCCGGAGCGGGAGTCGAGGTTGCCGGTGGGCTCGTCGGCGAACATGATCTCGGGGCGGCCGGCGAGGGCGCGGGCGACGGCGACGCGCTGCTGCTGGCCGCCGGAGAGCTGGTTCGGCCGGTGCTTGAGCCGCCCGGAGAGGCCGACGGTGTCGACGACCATGTCCAGCCACTTCTGATCGGGCTTGCGGCCCGCGATGTCCATCGGCAGCGTGATGTTCTCCAGGGCGTTGAGCGTGGGCAGCAGGTTGAACGCCTGGAAAATGAAGCCGATCTTGTCCCGGCGGAGCTGGGTGAGCTTCTTGTCGTTGAGCGCGGTCAGCTCCGTGTCGCCGATGCGGGCCGAGCCGCCGGAGACCGAGTCGAGTCCGGCCATGCAGTGCATCAGCGTGGACTTGCCCGAACCGGACGGGCCCATGATCGCGGTGAACTCGGCCTGCCGGAAGTCCACGGAGACGGCGTCCAGCGCGACCACCTGGGTCTCACCCTGGCCGTAGACCTTGGTGAGATCCGTGGCGCGGGCCGCCACGGCGGCGGTGCGGACGGCGGTCTGGGTGCCGTAGGGGCTGGTGGTCACGGAGGGCACTCCTGTTCGGACGTGGATCGGGGCGTGATTCCATGGTCCTGTCCGTCTGCCCCGCCGGGATCAGCCCAGGCTCCCGTTCCCGGGCCACTCTCCAGAGGTACGGGCCGCGGGCCGGGTCATCCTCGGGTATGACGGCGGCCGCGGGGGCCTCGGGGGGCCCGGAAGAGAGCGGGACGTCGAGATTGCGACAATTCCGGGGGAGTGCCCCGGTGGGGTGGTGAAGTGGTGAACGGGGTGGATCGGCCGCTGGCATGTGCCTATGGCGTCATTGCTGTACTGACAGGCGCTCAGTTGCCCATAAAATAAGACAACCTCTGGTCAGTGTTCCGCTGTTTGGGGGGCGCCACCCGGATAGGCTCATCCTGTTCTCCTCAAGGGAACCCGCGCGCGCGTACGTGCACGCGTGGCCCGAGGGCCCGCCCGGATGGTGGAATGCAGACACGGCGAGCTTAAACCTCGCTGGCCCTTCGGGCCGTGCCGGTTCGAGTCCGGCTCCGGGCACATCCGCACGTACGCCGTTCGCCCGTGGGCGGGCGTCGGTGCCCGGCGACGGGCGCGTCCCGGGCCGCCCCGGGACGTGGCCCGGCCCGGCCCTCAGCCGGCGCGTTCCGCCGTGGCTCCGCCGGCCATTTGGAAGAGCGTCTTGAGGGCGGTGAACGCCTCGGTTCGGTCCACCAGGCCGTCGAGTCCGTGCAGGGTGTTCACCCCCACACCGCTGCCGAAGACGATCGACGCCAGGCTCTTGGCGTCCGGCAGGCCGGGGGCGTGGGCGGTGATCCGCTCCAGATAGCCGACCCAGACCCGGCGGGTCCCCTCGTACCCCCGCACATAGGCGTCGCGCAGCGGTCCCGGGCCGCCCATGACGTCCGGCAGCACGGTCGCGAACACCCGGCCGCAGGGGGCGTCGACGACCGTGAGGTGGGCGTCGACCAGGGCGTCGAAGGAGAGCGGGCCGGTCTCCGGGAGCTGTCGGCGGTACTCCTCCTCGGCGCTGCGGAAGGCCTGCGCGATCACTTCGACGATCAGGCCCTCCTTGGAGCCGAAGTGCCAGGCGACCGAGCCGCGGCTGATGCCCGCGCGGCCGGCGACCGCCTGCACGGAGGCGGCCCGCGGGCCGCCCTCGGCGACCAGCTCCGTCGCCGCCTCCAGCAGCCGCCGGCGGCTCTCCCGGGCGGACTCCTCGCGACGACCAGTCATGCGGGTGATTGTTCCACGGGCCGGGTGGCGATCGAAGGGGTCGGACGCCACGAGCTGTCCGGAAAACCAATCCCGGCAAGGCTCTTGACGGCCTGTGCCGCGCGTTCAACGATTGGACCACCGTCCAGTTTCCACGGGTGGACGGCGTCGGGGGCCTTGAATGTCCTGGTTCACGGCGCCTGGTACCGCAGAAGTGGCGGTACCCGTTCCGAGCCGCACGCCTCCCGCACCGCTTTTCACCGGTTGCCCACCGGTTGATTCACGCCACTCCCGGGCCTCCCCGCGTTCCCGCAGTCCTGTCCGGGACCATCACCGACCGCACGATCGGAGCCGTCATGCGCCTGGTCACATTCGAGAGCACCAATCCCGTCGGCGGGACCCCGCCGGGACCGCCCCGCGCCGGAGTCCTGCTGGACGAGGGCGCGGTGGTCCTCGACCTGGTCGCCGCCGCGCCCGGCGACCCCGGACTCGCCTCGCTCCAGGCCCTGATCGAGTCCGGCGAGGCCGGTCTGGACCGGGTGCGGGAGCTGTGCGAGCGACGCCCGGGCGAGGCCCTGCTCGCCCGGGACGGCGTCCGGCTGCTGGCGCCGCTGCCCCGGCCGGTACGGCTGCGCGACTGCGGGCTGTTCATCGCCCACCTGGAGAGCGGCCTGCGGGAACTGGCCCGGCGGCAGGCCGCGGCGGCGGAGGACCCGGCCGCGGAGTTCGACCGGCTGATGGCCAGCGGGAAGTTCGACCTGAGCCCGCTCTTCCGCGAGCGCGTCATGTACTACACGGCCGATCACCTGGCGGTGAGCGGGCCGGAGGACGAGATCACCGCGCCCACCGGGTCCCGGGAGCTCGACTTCGAACTGGAGTTCGCGGCCGTGCTGGGCCGGACCGGCCGGGACGTGAAGCCCGCCGACGCCCCCGCGTACATCTTCGGCTACACCGTCTTCAACGACTGGAGCGCACGCGACCTCCAGGCCGCCCTGATGCGGGCCGGCGTCGGGCCGTGCGAGGGCAAGGACTTCGCGGGCTCCAACACGCTCGGGCCGTGCGTCGTCACCCGCGACGAGCTCACCGACCCGTACTCCCTCACCATGACCGCCCGCGTCAACGGCGAGGAGTGGTCGCGCGGGAGCACCGACGGGATGGAGCACAGCTTCGAGGACGCCGTCGTGCACCTGAGCAGGGACCGCGCGGTGCACGCGGGCGAGGTGATCGGCTCCGGAACCGTGCCGTCCGGCACGGGGTTCGACCTCGGGCGGCACCTGAAGGACGGGGACGTGGTCGAGCTGGAGGTCGAGGGGATCGGCGTCCTGCGCAACACCGTCCGGGTGCCCGCGGGGCACGGCCCGCAGGGTCCGGGCCGGTCATGAACGACGTGTACGTGCTGGGTGTCGGCCGTACCGCGTACGGCCGGTTCCCCGACCGCACCGTCGGCGGGCTCGCGGGCGAGGCACTCGGCCTGTGCCTCGCCGACGCGGGCGTCGGACTCGAAGCGGTCGAGGGGGTGTTCTTCGCCAACGCCACCCAAGGCGCCCTGGAAGGACAGCACCTGATCAGGGGACAGGCGGCCCTGCGCGACGCGGGCGTCGAGGGCGTCCCGGTGTTCAACGTCGAGAACGCCTGCGCCTCCGGCACCGCCGCCCTGCACCTCGCGGCCACCGCCGTCCGCGCCGGCGAGATGGACATCGCGCTCGCGATCGGCGCCGAGCGGATGTACGGGGCCGACGAGGAGCGGCTGCGCGCGGCCTTCCACGGCGGGCTCGACGTCGCCCGCTGGGAGGAGGGGCTGGCGTCCCTGCGGAAGGCGGCCGGGGCCGACGCGGCTCCCGACGGTCGGCGTTCGGTGTTCATGGACGTCTACGCCGCCCTCACCGCCGACTACCGGCGCCGCCACCCCGATTGCACCCCCCGCCGGCTCGCCGCCGTCACCGCCAAGAACCGGCGGCACGGGGCGCTCAACCCCCGCGCCGCCCGCCGCGAGGCGCTCACCGTCGACGAGGTACTGGCCGCGCGCACGATCGTCCCGCCGCTCACCCAGCCGATGTGCGCGCCCATCGGGGACGGCGCCGCGGCGGCCCTGGTCTGCTCGCCGGCCGCGGCCCGCCGGCTCGGCGCCGGCCGGGCCGTACGGATCCGGGCGAGCGTCGTCGCCTCGGGCACCGGGCGGACGCTCGACGAGGAGGCCCGGCGGATCACCCGGCTCGCCGCGGCCACCGCCTACGAACGCGCCGGTCTCGGCCCGGCCGACGTCTCGCTCGCCGAGGTGCACGACGCCACCGCGATCGGCGAGGTGTTCCAGGTGGAGGCGCTGGGCCTGGTCCCGCCGGGCGAGGGCGCCACGGCGGCCGAGCGCGGCACGACCGCCCTCGGCGGCCGGCTGCCGGTGAACACCTCCGGCGGGCTGGAGAGCAACGGCCACCCGGTCGGGGCCACCGGCGTCGGGCAGATCCACGAACTGGTCACCCAGCTGCGCGGCGAGGCGGGCGACCGTCAAGTGCCGGGCGCCCGGATCGGAGTGGCAGAGAACGGCGGCGGGTTCCTGGGCTTCGAGGAGGCCGCCGCGGCGGTCGTCGTGCTGGAGGCACCGGGGAGGGACGCGTGAACATCGCACAACTGCTGTACCGGGCGGCCCTCACCGCCCCGTCCGCCCCCGCCGTGTGCGAGGGGGCGACGGTCCTCCGCGACCACCGGCACCTGGCCGGCCGCGCGCAGGCGATCGGTGACGCACTGCTCCGCACCCACGGCCTGCGCCCCGGCGACCGGGTCGCGCTGGCCATGCGGAACACACCGGTCTACCCCGAGGTCCTGTTCGGCGTCTGGTGGGCCGGGCTGGTGCCCGTGCCGATGAACGCCCGCCTGCACCCCAAGGAGTTCGCGCAGCTGACCGAGGACTGCGGCGCGCGGCTCTGCGTGGCCACCGACGAACTGACCGGCCCGCTCCACGACCAGGGGCTCGGCGCGACCGCGCTGGTGTCCGTCGCCGATCTGACGGAGGCCGCCGACCCGACGGAGGCCGACGGGCGCGGCGTCGCCCGTCCGCCCGCCGAGGTGGCGGCGGACGACCCGGCGTGGCTCTTCTACACGAGCGGCACCACCGGCCGCCCCAAGGGCGCGACGCTCACCCACGGCAACCTGACGGCGGCCACCGACAGCGCCCTCACCGACATCGGGGCCGGCGTCGAGGCGTCGATGCTGCACATCGCCCCCATGTCGCACGCCGGCGGCCTCTTCGGCCTCGCCCACGTCGCCCGCGGCCGGGCCCAGGTCTTCCCCCGGGGCGGGCGCGTGGACGCGGACACCCTGGCGGAGGCGCTGCGGGCCTTCGGCCCCGTGACGTTCTTCGCCGTGCCGACGATCCTGCGCCGCCTGCTCGACCCCGCCCTGCTGCCCGACGAGCTCGTCCCCCGGGTGCACCGCATCCTCTACGGCGGCGCGCCGATGTACGGGGAGGACCTGGAGCGGATCATCGCCCGCTTCGGCCCGGAACGGCTGTGGCAGGGCTACGGGCAGGGCGAGTCGCCCGGCACCATCACCCACCTGCGCCCGGAGGACCACGCGGGGGACGATCCCGGGAGCCTGGCCCGCCGGCTGGCGGGCGTCGGCCGGGCGCGGACCGGCGTCGAGGTGCGGGTGGCGGACCCGGACGGCCGGGAGGTGCCGGCCGGGACGACCGGCGAGGTCCTGGTCCGCGGGGCCACCGTGATGACCGGCTACTGGAACGCGCCCGAGGCCACCGCCCGGACCCTGCAAGACGGTTGGCTGCACACCGGCGACCTGGGACGGATGGACGCGGACGGCTTCCTCACGCTCGTCGACCGCGCCAAGGACCTCATCATCTCCGGGGGTTCCAACATCTACCCCCGGGAGGTGGAGGAGGGACTGCTGCGCCATCCCGCGGTGGCCGAGGCCGCGGTCGTCGGGGCGGCCGACCCCGAGTGGGGCGAACTGCCCGTCGCCTTCGTGGTCCGGGCGGACGGCGGTGACGGCCCCGGGGAGGCGGCCCTCGCCGCCGAGCTGGACGCGCACTGCCTCGGCCACATGGCGCGCTACAAGCGGCCGCGGCGCTTCCTGTTCGTGGCCGCGCTCCCCAAGAACTCCTACGGAAAGGTGCTGAAGACCGAACTACGGGGGCTGATCGGCCGGTCCCCGGAAGCCGACTCCTGAACGTCAGAAGGTTTCCCCGGAAACCGGAGAGCTGGGTACTGCGACATGAGCCGCATCGTCGACCTCACATCCCCCCTCGACCCCCGTGACCTCGAACTGATCCCCGAGAGCATGCCTGACCTGGCGCTGGTGGTCGCCCCGAAGATGGACTACCACACGCACGACGAGTGGGGGCTGGACTTCATGGTCGCCTCCTTCGGGTGCGACCCCGACGACCTCCCCGGGCGCGAGGGCCCGGCCGGCGAGGTCATGCGCGAGATCAGCACCCACTGCGGGACCCACGTGGACGCCCCGCTGCACAGCGGGCGGCTGTGCGAGGGGCGCCCGGCGCGCACCCTGAGCGACATCGACCTGGAGGAGCTGTACCGGCCGGGCATGGTCCTCGACGTGCGCCCCTGGGCGAAGCCGGGGGAGGCCATCCCGGTCGAGGCCCTGAAGCAGGCGATCGCGGCGACCGGACGCGACGTCGAGCCCGGCGACGCGGTACTCGTCCGGACCGGCCAGGAGCGCTACAAGCTCGGCGACCCCGAGTACTTCGCCTACCCGGGCATGTCCGGCGCGGGCACCCGCTACCTCACCGGCCTGGGCGCCACCGTCCTGGGCACCGACGCCATCGGCTGGGACCGCCCGATCCCCGCGATGCGCCGGGCCTTCCAGGAGACGGGCGACCCCGGGCACATCTGGGACGGCCACTACGCGATCCAGGACAAGGAGGCGCTGATCGTCCAGCAGTTGGTCAACCTCGGCACGCTGCCGCTGACCGGCTTCATGGTCGGCTTCTTCCCACTGAAGCTCACGGGGACGAGCGCGGCCCCTGCGCGGGCGGTCGCCTTCGTCGACGAGGCCGCCGACGCTTCGTAGTCCGCGGACCCCCGGTGCGCGCACCGGGGGTCCGTACCTCGTTACCGCAATACGCCACGTTGGAGCGCGCCCACGAGGCCGGCGAGCGCGTCGTAGGTCAACAGCAGGGCCGGGCCGGCCGGGTTCTTGCTGTCGCGTATCGCGACGACCTGCTCGTCATGGCTCACGATGCCGCGCCGACCCGCGAGGTCGAGTTGTACCGTCCGGCCGCGCATACGCTCCGGGACATGGGCGTCACGGTGCTCACTGTCGAGACGGCCGGCAGCACCCCGTCGGATGCAGCCGCACGAATCGCCGCCGCCATCCCGGCACCCCCGGTAGCGTCACCACCAGGCCCACCCCGCACCCATGACCGCACCCGCTGATACAGAACTCGGAGCACGACGTGCAAGAGACCTGGGACACCGTCGAGCGGCTCGTCGAATGGCTCGACGCGGAAAGCACCGTCTCACCGGAGATGGCACGTCTGTTGCGTGTACTGAAGATCAGCGAGGAGGCCGGCGAAGTCGCCGAGGCAGTCCACGGCGTCACCGGCTCCAACCCGCGCAAGGGCAACAGCCACACGTGGGACGACGTACAGACCGAACTCTGCGACGTGATTCTCACGAGCATGGTCGCGCTCAAGACGATCACGCCGGATGCGGCGAAGGTATTCGAAAGCAGGCTCGCGCACGTCGCCGAGCGATCGCTCAGCCACTAGCCGGCCGAACGCGGCACCTCACCCGGCCCCGGTCACTCCCGCGGGGGAAGTGACCGGGGCGCCGTGCGCCTACGAACACTTGTCTTGCGCGTGTTGTCGGCTCACTCGTCCTCTACGTCTTGTCCAGGATCAGGAAGCCGCGACGGCCTCGGTCCGCGCCGCGCGGTCGGCTGCGGTCGCGTCGGGTGCGTCCGGTCCGTTCCGCCGGGCGGCGCGGGCGGAGCCGACGGCGAAGAGGGCGAGGCCGCCGACCAGCCAGCAGGAGAGGACGATCAGGGCGCGGGTGCTGCCGGCGCCGTCGAAGAAGGCGGTCGAGCGCAGGAGGGTGCCGCCCGCGCCGGGGGGCAGGAGCTGGCCGAAGGTGCCCCAGCCGGAGGGCAGCCACTCGGGGCCGGAGGCGAGGCCGGACAGCGGGTTGCCGAGGAAGATCATCATGGCCGCGCCCAGGCCGAGGCCGGGGCCGCCCAGGAGCGACTGGAGACCCATGATGGTCACGGAGGTGGCGGCCGTGCTGAAGGTGACGGCCAGCGCGATCAGCGCGTAGTTGCCGTCGGTGATGCCGAAGCCGTACTGGAGCATGGCGCTGAGCGTGAAGCCGGCGAGGACCGAGAAGCCGAGGGCGGCCGCGGCGCGCTGGGCCGGGCGCCGGAGCACCATCACGACGGCGACCGTGGCGAGGTAGCCGCCGAGCACCAGGGGCAGGGCGCCGGCCGCGAGACCGGTCGCGTTGGGGTCGTCCTCCGTGGGCGGGTGGAGGTCGCGGACGGC
The DNA here is from genome assembly GCF_013055795.1 of Streptomyces sp. I05A-00742. Lineage (GTDB taxonomy): Bacteria > Actinomycetota > Actinomycetes > Streptomycetales > Streptomycetaceae > Streptomyces. The sequence goes on along the minus strand of NZ_JABETO010000003.1, from coordinate 271,562 downwards.
CACCGCGGAGGCGGGGGCGGTCGGGTCGAGGGACGGTGCCAGGGCGCGCAGGGTGGCGGCGACGGACGGTCCCGCGGTGGTGGCGACCAGCACCTCGGGCTTGCCGCCCGGGGCGGTGCCGAGGACGATCGCGCCGTAGGCGTCGCGGTCGTCGATGCGCTGCCGGGCGGCGTCGGCGTCCGGCACCTTCGTGACGCGGAACGCGCCGGGCCGGGCCTCCGCCAGCTTCGCGGCGACCGCGTCGGCGGCCTGGCTGGGCCCGGCGACCGCGATCGGCACCTTGTGCGGGCCGGAGTTGACGGCCGGCAGGGCGAAGGCGGTCAGCATGGCGGCCATCAGGACCGTGAGGCCGACGATCAGGACCGGGACCTTGCGCCATCCCGCCGCCGCGGCGGCGGGGTCGGTACCGGCAGGCGTACGGGACATGGGGAGTTCTCCCTCTGTGCGGGTGACGTGCTCCTGGCGCCGTGCTTGTGCGGTGACCGGCCGTCTCCGGCCGGGGCGGCCGGTCAGGGGTCCACGCGGACGCGCTCCAGCTCCCGGCGCACGGCCTCCGCGACGGGCGTGCGCGAACCGCTCCGCACCCAGTGCTCGAAGGTGAGCCGGGTGGTGGTGAAGGCGATCGTGGCGGCGAGCCGCGGGTACAGGTCGTGCTCGGGGTCGGTGCCGGTGCGCCGGGCGATCTCGGTGGCCAGGGTGGCGGCCATCGACGCCTCGAACCGCATCTGTTCGGCGGCGAGCTGCGAGTGGGTCAGGGCCAGCCGCGCGCGCAGGAGGGTGCCCGGGTCGACGGAGGGCGTCTCCTCCAGCGCGGTGACGAAGGCGTGGACGAGGGCGTCCCACAGCGGCTCCCCCGGGGGCCGGGCGGCGAGTTCCTCACGGACGCGTTCGGCCCGTTCGGTGCCGGAGGCCATGACGGCCTCCTCCTTGCTGGAGAAGTAGTTGTTGAACGTGCGGGCCGACACCCCGGCCTCGGCCGCGATGTCCTCCACCCGCACCGCCTCCCAGCCGCGCTCCGCGGCGAGCCGCAGGGCCGCGAGGCCGAGCGCCGTCCGGGTGGCCTGCTTCTTCCGCTCCCGGAGGCCGGGGGCGGCGGCGGTCGTCCGCGCCGGGTCCTGCTGCGCTGCGGTGCTCATGCGGCCCACCATACAGAAACCTGCGTGGCCCGCAAATTTTCGTAACGCGCAAGAAACAGGGCTCTGGCGAGGCGTTCGTCGGCCGCGTGGCCGGATGTCAACTGTCCGCCTCCCGACCCGCGTTGACGCTGCGCCACTACGGTATGTAGCGTTACCGATCGGTAGGGTTGCGATCTTGAAGGGGGCGGGACGGGGGAGGACCGGCCGGTGCGCACGGTGTTTTCCCGTGCTTTCCGGGTTCCCGGTATTCCCCCGGCCGTCGAGTCCGCGGCCCGCCATCCGGACGGGGTGCAAAGAAACTCTCTGGGGCGTGCATGCGTATTCCCAATTCCCTTTACATGGTCCCGGATCCGTGCGAGCGGATCGCCGACGAAGTGCCGCGGGCGGGGGGCGGGGCACCGGCCGGAGACGTCGACCAGGTGCTCTTACAGATGCGTCCGCTCATCGAATCCGTGGTGAACAACACACAGATCCGCGCACTCGAGGAATCCAGCCTCGCGGTCATCGGCGACCGCGCCGTCGCGGTCGACGCGCTGAACAGCCTCGTGCGCCAGGCGGAGTTGTCGGTGACCCTGCTCGTCCCGCCCGCGGCGGACGCCCTGCGCCTGGTGACCGAGGCGCTGGAGGCCCTGGCCGACCGGCACCCCGAGGACGCCCGGGTGCGGGTCCTCGCCCCGCCGGAACTGGCCGCGGACCGCCGGCTGGCCGGGCTCACCACCCTGCTCGACGGTGTGGAGGTCCGCCTGGCCGCGGGCGTCCGCCACGCGGCGGTGGTCGTCGACCAGCGGGTCGCGCTGGTCAGGGCCGGTGAGGCCACCGTGTTCGGCGCCGAGGCGTCCCTCGTCCGGGCGCCCAGCGTGGTCCGGGCGCTCTACGACATCCTGATGACGGCCTGGTGCCGGGCCGCCCCGCTCAACCGCTACCAGCGGCTCCAGGAATGCCTCCGCCGGGACTCCGGGGCGCGCATCCTGCGCATGCTCGGCGAGGGCTACACGGACGAGGTCGCCGCCCGCGAACTCGACATCTCCGTCCGCACCTACCGCCGCCGCGTCGCCGACATCATGCGGCTGCTCGGCGCGCGCTCCCGATTCCAGGCGGGCCTCTACGCGGCCGGCGCCGGATTGTTGCGCGCATAAGTACATGGGTGTCACATCCATGTGACGTAGAGGCAGGAAGCTGCCACGCCCGCCGGGGAATTCAGGACATCCCGCGGACCGCCCGGCAGTTTCCTGACCGGCCCGTTGAACCCCGCTCGTGACCTGACCGAGAGTCGGAGGCCGAACCGCGTCGGACGCAAGCCGCGCGGACTCCCCGGAATCGAGGAAGTCACGTACACCATGGGCGAATACGACGGGGCGCGGCCCGCTCCCATAGCCGTCGTGGGCATCGGCTGCCGGGTTCCCGGCGCCGACGGCCCGGACGCGTTCTGGCGACTGCTGACGGACGAGGCCTGCACGGTGCGTGACGTACCGCCGCTCCGCTTCGGGCGGCCGTACGAGGTCCCGGGAGCGCGCGTCCGGTCCGGGCTGCTGGACGACGTGGACCGCTTCGACGCCGAGTTCTTCGGGATCTCCCCGCGCGAGGCGGCGGGCATGGACCCGCAGCAGCGGCTCTTCATGGAGACCGTCTGGGAGGCGCTGGAGGACGGCGGCCAGAACACCGCGAAGCTCGCCGGGACCCGCACCGGCGTCTGGGTCGGCACGACCAACGTCCACTACTGGGAGCTCCAGCAGTCCGTCGGCCACCCCGACATCCACGCCTCGCTCGGCGCCGGCTCCCGCTCCACCACCACGGGCCGCGTCTCCTTCGCCCTGGACGTGACCGGGCCCGGCCTCTCCGTCGACACCGCCTGCTCGTCGTCCCTGACCGCCATCGCCCTCGCCTGCCAGAGCCTGCGGGCCGGGGAGTCCACCGTCGCCATCGCCGGCGGCTCGCAGCTGCTGCTGACCAACACCGAGAACCACGGCTTCGTGGACGCGAACGTCTTCTCGGACAACTGCCGCTTCGGCGACGCCGCCGCCGACGGCTTCGTCTTCAGCGAGGGCGTCGGCGCGGTCGTCCTCAAGCCGCTGGACCGCGCGCTCGCCGACGGCGACCCCGTCCGGGCGGTCATCCGCGGCTGGAGCGTGAACAACGACGGCGCCGGCAGCGACACCATGATCAACCCGGCGCTGAGCGGCCAGCGGCAGATGCTGGAACTGGCCTACGAGCACGCCGGGATCCCGGTGACCGACGTGGACTACGTCGAGGCGCACGGCACCGGCACCCGCGCGGGCGACCCCGTGGAGCTCGGTGCCGTCGCCGCCGTCCTCGGCGGCCGCCGCGAGGGGAAGCCGCTGCTCGTCGGCTCGGTCAAGAGCAACATCGGGCACACCGGCGCCGCCGCCGGAGTGCTCGGGCTGATCAAGACCGTCCTCGTCCTCCGGCACCGCACGGTCCCGCGCACCCTGCACGTCACCGAGCGCACCCCCGCCGTCGACTGGGACGCCGCAGGGCTGGACCTCCCGCACGCCTCGGCGCTGCCGCTGGCCGCCGAGGGACGGCCGCTGACCGCCGGCGTGAGCGGGTTCGGCGTCTCCGGCACCAACGTCCACATCGTGCTGACCGAGGCGCCCCCCGGCACCGGCCCCGCCCGGGAGGACGCCACCGGCGAACACCTCCTCCCCGTCTCCGCCGCCTCCCCCGAAGCACTGCGGCAGCGCCTGCTCGACCTGGCCGCCCACCTCGGACCGGGCGGCGCCGGCCGCACCGCGGACCTCGCCGACCTCTGCCACACCGCCGCCGTCCGCCGCGCCCACCACGACTGCCGGACCACCGTCGTCGGCGACAGCCACGAGACCCTGGCCGCCCGGCTGCGCGAGGCCGCCGAGGAAGCGGAGGACACCGGCTACGCGGGCCGCCCCCGCGTCGCCTTCGTGTTCTCCGGCCACGGCTCCCAGTGGATCGGCATGGCCCGCGAACTCATGGACGTCTCCCCGGCGTTCAGCGCGTCCCTGATCCGCTGCGACGAGGCCGTGCGCGCCGAGACCGGCTGGTCCGTCATCGACCGGCTGACCGACGGCACCGACCTGGTGAACGAGACCGTGGCCGTCGTCCACCCCGTCCTGTGGGCCGTCCAGGTGTCGCTCGCCGAGACCTGGCGCGCCTGGGGCGTCGAGCCGGACGTCGTACTCGGCCACAGCATGGGCGAGTCCGCCGCCGCCCGTGTCGCCGGCGCGCTGAGCCACGCCGACGCCGCGGCCGTCGTCTGCCGCCGCGCCCGGCTCATCCGCGACCGCGTCGCCGGCCAGGGGACCATGTCGGTGGCCGCCCTGACCGCCGACGAGGCCGACCGGCTCATCGCCGAACTGGCCGTCGACGTCTCCGTCGCCGCCAGCAACGGGCCCCGCACCACCGTCCTCGCGGGCGAGGTCGAGGGCATCGAGAAGATCAAGGCCGAGCTCGACGCCCGGGACGTCTTCTGCCGCGTCATGAAGGCCGAGGCGGCCTCCCACTGCTCCCGGATGGACCCGCTGCTCGGCGAACTCGCCGAGGAGCTCAAGGAGATCGCGCCGCGCGCCGGCACGGTCCCGCTGCGCTCCACGGTCACCGGCGACCTCGTGGACGGCTCCGGCCTCGACGCCTCCTACTGGACCCGCAACATCCGCGGCCGCGTCCACTTCCACGAGGCCGTACTCGCCACCGCGCGCGAGGGCGAGACCGTCTTCGTCGAGATCAGCCCGCACCCCGTGCTGTCCAAGGCCGTCCAGGAGACCCTGGCGGACGCCGGACTGCCGGGCGTCGCCGTCGGCTCCCTGCTGCGCGAACAGCCCGAGCGCGAGACGCTCCTCACTCACCTGGGCCGGGTGTACGAGGCGGGGGCCGCCGTCGACTGGACCGCCCTGTACGGCGACGGCCGGTGCGTCCCGCTGCCCGCCTACCCCTGGCAGCGCGAGAGCTACTGGGTGGAGGACCTGGACGCCCTGCCCCAGATCCACACGTTCCCGCTGGACGCCCCCGGGACGCCGTTCCTGCCGGACGCCCCGGACGGCGGGCCTGTCGTCGTGCACGGCCCCGAGTGCGTCGAGGCCGCCCGGGCCGCCGTGGCCCGCGCCGCCGGCACCGAGGACGTGCGGCTGACCGGCGCGGACATCGGGGACGCGCTGCTCGTGCCGCCCGGGGAGGCGCCGGTGCTGCGGGTCGCCCTCACCCCCGGCGCGGCGGACGGCTCCTGGGAGTTCACGGTCGAGAGCGGGCCGGGCGACGGCACGGGGGAGTGGACCGGGCGCGCCCGGGGCACCGCCACCGCACTGCCCGGGCCGGCCGAAGGCGGCCACGAACCGCCCGCCGCGGTACTCGCCCGCTGCCCCGAGCACCTGGACGGCGCGGCCTTCCGGCGGCGCGTCCCCGCGGCCGGCGCCCTCCGGCCCGTCCTGGAGGAGGTATGGCTCGGACAGGGCGAGGCCGTCGCCCGGCTGCGCCGCCCCGCGGGGACGGAGCCCCGGCCCGGCCACCCCGTCCACCCGGAGCTCGTCCGTTCGGCCTACCAGCCGGCCCTGGCCCTGCTGCCCGACCCGTCGCTGCTCTCCCCGCACCTCACCGGGTTCGCCGTGACGGGCGAGGCGACGGAGGAGCTGTGGACGGTCTGCCGGATCACGGAGGGCGCCGACGGGGCGCTCGCCCTGGACACCGTCCTCTTCGACGACGCGCAGCGGGCCGTCGCCGAGGCGAGGGGCATGCCCGTCGGCCGGACGGCCGGGGAGAACGGGCCGGAGAACGGAACGGAGCACACGAACGCCATGGACCGGGACGGGACGATGACGGCCGAGCACACGAGGGCGGACGAACCGGGGGTACGGCAGGCCCCGGCGGCCGCCCTGGACCAGGGCGTCGAACTGACCGGCGAACTGCGGCTGACGGACCCGGCGAGCGGGTTCGTGATCGAACTCCGCGGCAGCCTGCGCATCTCGACGGCGGGCGGTCCCGGGGCGCCGGCCGCCGCTCCCGCCGTTCCCGTCCCCGCCGCCGCACGGGTGACGGCACCCGCGCCCGCTCGGGCGCCCGCACCCGTCCCCACGCCGGTGGCCCCGGCGCCCGCGACCGCGGCCGAACCCGCGGCGCCCGCCGCCGCGGACCGTCCGGTCGCCGAGCGGGTGGCCGGGCACGTCGCGGAGGTGCTGGGGATGCGTGTGGCCCGGCTGGACGTCAACAAGCCGTTCCACCGGCTCGGCATGGACTCGCTCATGGCCACGGAGCTGCGCAAGCGCCTGGAGCGGGAGCTGGGGATCTCGCTCCCCGTGGCCCGCCTGGTCAAGGGCACCACCACCGCCTCCCTGGCGCGTGAGCTGGAACAGGACCTCGAACAGCAGTCGGCAGGAAATGCACAGCCGGTCGCCTGAACGCGCCCGGCCGTCCCACGAACCACATGACGCATGTGACGTAAGTCACCTGACGTGGAGGAAGAGTTGACCAAGGACCTGTACGACATCGGCCAGATGCCGCCCCTGGGCGAGGTGCCGGCGCGGATGCACGCGTCGGTCATCCGCCCGGAGCGCTACGGGCCGCCGGCGCAGGGCTTCGCGATGGAGGTCGTGGACGTGCCGAAGGCGGGACGTGGCCAGGTGCTCGTCTACGTCATGGCCGCGGGGATCAACTACAACAACGTCTGGGCCTCCCTCGGCTACCCGTACGACGTCGTGAAGGGGCGGCAGAAGAAGGGGGAGCCGGAGGACTTCCACATCGGCGGCTCCGAGGGGTCCGGCATCGTCTGGGCCGTGGGGGAGGGCGTCACCTCCGTCAAGGTCGGCGACGAGGTCACCCTCTCCGGCTGCACCTGGGACGAGACCTCCGAGGACATCCGGCTGGGCGCCGACCCCATGACCTCCGTCACCCAGAAGGCCTGGGGCTACGAGACCAATTACGGCACGTTCGCCCAGTACGCCCTGGTCAAGGACTTCCAGTGCCACCCCAAGCCGAAGAACCTCTCCTGGGAGGAGGCGGCCTGCTTCCTGCTGACCGGCGCCACCGCCTACCGCCAGCTGTGCGGCTGGGCGCCGCACACCGTGGAGCCCGGTGACCCGGTGCTGATCTGGGGCGGCGCGGGCGGCCTCGGCTCGATGGCGATCCAGATCACCCGCATCCGCGGCGGCGTCCCCGTCGCCGTGGTCTCGGACGACGAGCGCGGGAAGTACTGCCTGGAGCTCGGCGCGGAGGGGTTCATCAACCGCAACGACTTCGACCACTGGGGGCGGCTCCCCGACACCACCGACAACGCGGCCACCGCGAAATGGATGAAAGGCGCGCGGGCCTTCGGCAACAGGTTCTGGGAGATCCTGGGTGAGCGCCGGGCACCGCGGATCATCCTGGAGCACAGCGGACAGAACACCATTCCCACCTCGATGTATTTGTGCGACACCGCCGGAATGGTGGTCATCTGCGGCGGCACGACCGGTTACAACGGCGACGTCGACCTGCGATTCCTGTGGATGCGGCAGAAGCGGCTGCAGGGCTCCCACTTCGCCAACCTCCGGCAGTGCCGCCAGGTCATCGAGCTCGCCGCGAGCGGGAAACTCGACCCCTGCCTGTCCTGGACCGGTGATTTCGCCGACACCGGCCGGGCGCACCAGCTGATGTACGAGAACAAGCACCCCTCGGGGAACATGGCCGTCCGGGTGAACGCGGTCGAGGGCTGACCGGGGTACGGAGGGCGTGACAGGGCCGGGCGGGCCGTCTGCGGGCGGGCCGTCCGGCTTTTCGCTGCCCGCACGGCGGAACCCGTCGTTTGCGTATCGCGTTCTCTGGTAGGAGAGGTGTACGTCAAAAGATCGTCCCACAGCACGAGAGCCATTCTTTTGCCTACCTATTACCCTTGACGGCAAGGCCGCGCAGGGTGGCCATGGAGGAGTGAAATGAGGAGCAGGAACCCGGTCTTCTCGCGACGGGGGTTCACTCCCGGAAGCGGCTACGCGAACTTCAACGCGGCACCGCAGTCCGGGTCCGCGACGCAGGGAAATCCCTACGCGGACAACCCGTACGCGCAGCCCACGAACCCGTACGCGAACAACCCGTACGCGCAGGGCTCGCCGGATCTCCAGCAGGGGATGCCGCAGGCCCCGGCCCGTCCGGGCGCCATGACGATGGACGACGTCGTCTCGCGCACCGGCATCACGCTGGGCGCCGTCGTCGTCGCGGCAGGCGTCGCGTGGGCCATGGAGCTGCCCGTCGCGGTGGGCTTCGGCGCCGGCCTGATCGCCATGGTGCTCGGCCTGATCCAGTCGTTCAAGGCCCGGCCCACCCCGGCGCTGATCCTGGCCTACGCGGTGTTCGAGGGCCTGTTCCTCGGTGTCATCAGCCAGGTCTACAACGAGGTCGCCAAGGGCGCCCCGATGCAGGCGGTGCTGGGCACGGTGGCCGTCTTCGTCGGTGTGCTCGTCGCGTACCGGGCCCGGATCATCAACGTGAACCGCAGGTTCTACCGCTTCGTGGCCGGTGCCGCGATCGGCTTCCTGCTGCTGATGACCGTCAATATGCTGTTCGCCGCCTTCGGCGGCGGTGACGGCCTCGGCTTCCGCACCGGCCCGGTGGGCATCCTCGTCGGCGTCATCGGCGTGCTGATCGGTGCCGCGTTCCTGGCGCTCGACTTCAAGCAGGTCGAGGACGGCATCCAGTACGGTGCCCCGCGCGAGGAGGCCTGGACGGCCGCGTTCGGCCTGACGCTGTCGCTGGTGTGGATCTACACCGAGCTGCTGCGGGTCATCGCCCTGGTGATGAGCGACGACTAGTCGCGGACGACGTGACGGCAGGGCCCGGGAAGACATCGTCTTCCCGGGCCCTGCCCCGTTGTGTCCCCCCGTTCGGGACCGCTTCGGGTGCCGCGGCGGCTGCTACAGGAGCCTGCGCGCGGCCCGTCGGAGGTCGTACTCGTGAACGATCGCCTTGGCGTGGCCGTAGGCGAGGCCGTGCTCTCCGCGCAACCAGCTCACCTTCTCCTCGAACCGGGACAGGGATGGGCCTTCGTCGACCGTGCGCAGCCAGTCGGCGACTTCTCGGCCGGTGCAGTGGGGGATTCGGGAGAGCAGGTTCCGGTGGGTTTCGTCGGAGATGACGTAGGACATCGGCGCCTCCGGACGCGTCGGTGATGGTCCTTCATGTCACCGTGCCCGAGTGTTCAGCCATTGGCAACAGTCGGTGGGCGCCGCATAGTCTCGGGACGTGGATGATGTGACGCCTCTGCTGGCCGCCGTGGACACCTTCGCCGACCGCCTGCGCACCCTGCCCCAGTCCCGGCTGAGCCGGGGTGCCGCCGCCGAGGCGCTGACCCTCGCCCGCGAGCTGGCGGCCCGGGCCCAGCGGATCGAGGAGCCGGAGGGCGCCGCGCCGCGGGAGATGCCCGAGGCGGGGATCTTCGCGGTGGCCGACCAAGTGGCCGTCGCGGGACACGACTTGGCCGAGGCGCTGGCCGCCGGCGGGACGCGGGGGGCCGGGGTGACGGAAGCCGTCGAGCTGGTCGAGGAGGCGGCGCGACGCTGCGGGCTGTAGCGGCCCCTATGGCCGGAGGGGCCGGAGGGGCCGGAGGGGCCGGAGGGGCCGGCTCAGAGCGAGGCGATGACGCGGTCCGCGAGGACGTAGACGTTGCCCGTGGCGCAGCCGAACGTGAGGGCGTAGGCGCCCGCCACCCCGGAACCGCCGAGCAGCACGGGAGCCTCACCGGTCCGCAGCGCGTGCGCGAGGCTCTCGGCGGTCTCACGGTGGCCCGGCGTCATACAGACGGTGGTGCCGTCGGCGAACACATAGACGTCGAGGGTGCCGAGCGGGCCGGGGCGCACGTCGGCCAGCGGGACACCGGCCTCGGCGAGTTCGGCGAGCCGCTCGACGGTGCGCTCGTGGTCGCCCACCGGGGCGCCGGCGGGCGAGAAGTCGGGGTGCGAGGGGTGCCGGCGGCGGGCCGCGGCCAGCTCCGGGGACTCATGGCCGGCCGCGGTCTCGTCCACCGGGTCCGCCTGGCGGGGCAGCGAGGGGAACGGGCCGTACGGACCCTCGGCGACGGCCGCCTCGTCCGGGACGCCCGGCAGGCCGGACAGCAGGGGCGCGTCGGCCGCGCCGCTCAGGTCGAGGGCCTCCTGCGCGGCCCAGAACGCCCGGGCCTCGGCGAGCTCCCGCTCGCGCTCGTCCGCGAGCGCGTCGGCGACGGCGGCCCGTATCTCCGGGATCCCGATCCCCGCGGTGTCCGCGGGGGCCGTCCGGGCGGCAGGGACCGTCGCGCGCTCCGCGGTGGCCGTGGCCAGGTCGGCGCGCAGGTCGTGGATCTGGCGGCGCAGCCCGCGGGCCGTCCACAGGGCGGCGGCGCCCGCGGCGGTGGCAGTGGCAGCGGCCAGCAGCAGGGCAAGGGACATGGCGCTCACTGACGTACTCCCGGTTGCTATGGATCCCCCGAATTCCTACCTCAGCTTCGCGCGCGTCTTCCCCGGTCCCCAGTGCAAAACGTCATGAAACCGGCGGGACTTAGGGCCCGGAGGTTGTTCCTTCAACATATCTGACCTGCGGAAACGAATCTCCCCCGGGACGTTGGTCACATCCTGGGGGAGATTGGGTCACGAACAGGATTGCTCGTTGCAGTAAAGGGAGCTCAGCTCAGCCGCACACCTCTGTCGGTCGCGCTGAGCCTCACCTCCGCTCCGCTGCGGTTCAGCTCAGCCGCTCCAGCACCATCGCCATGCCCTGCCCGCCGCCCACGCACATCGTCTCCAGCGCGAACTGCTTGTCGTGGAACTGCAGCGAGTTGATCAGCGTGCCCGTGATCCGCGCGCCCGTCATCCCGAACGGGTGGCCCACGGCGATGGCGCCGCCGTTGACGTTGAGCTTGTCGATGTCGATGCCCAGGTCCCGGTAGGACGGGATCACCTGCGCGGCGAACGCCTCGTTGATCTCGACGAGGTCGATGTCGTCGATGGTCATGCGGGCCCGCTTCAGCGCCTGGCGGGTCGCCTCGACCGGGCCGTAGCCCATGATCTCGGGGGAGAGCGCCGAGACGCCGGTGGAGACGATGCGGGCGAGCGGCGTCAGGCCCAGCTCGCGCGCCTTGGTGTCCGACATGATCACGAGGGCGGCGGCGCCGTCGTTGAGCGGACAGCAGTTGCCCGGCGTGACCAGGCCGTCCGGCCGGAAGGACGGCTTGAGACCCTGGACGCCCTCGATGGTCACGCCCATGCGCGGCCCGTCGTCCTTGCTGACGACCGTGCCGTCGGGGGTGGTCACGGGGGTGATCTCCCGCTCCCAGAAGCCCTTGGCGATGGCGGCCTCGGCGAGGTTCTGCGACCGGACGCCGAACTCGTCCATCTCCTCGCGGGTGATGCCCTTCAGCCGGGCCAGGTTCTCCGCGGTCTGGCCCATCGCGATGTACGCGTCCGGGACGAGGCCGTCCTCGCGCGGGTCGTGCCAGCCCTCGCCGCCCTGCTCGGCGCGGGCGGCGGTGCGCGCCTCGGCGTCGGCGAAGAACGGGTTGTGGGTGCCGGGCATGCCGTCGGAGGAGCCGTTGACGGAGCGGGAGACCGTCTCGACGCCGGCCGAGAGGAAGACGTCGCCCTCGCCCGCCTTGATCGCGTGGAAGGCCATGCGCGAGGTCTGGAGGGACGAGGCGCAGTAGCGGGTGATCGTGGTGGCGGGCAGGTGGTCCATGCCCATCTGCACGGCGACGATCCGGGCGAGGTTGTGGCCCTGCTCACCGCCGGGCAGGCCGCAGCCGAGCATCAGGTCGTCGATGTCGCGCGGGTCCAGGCCGGGGACCTTGTCGAGGGCGGCCCGGATGATCGTGGCGGTCAGGTCGTCCGGCCGCACTTCCTTCAGCGAGCCCTTGAAGGCCCGGCCGATGGGGGAGCGGGCGGCAGAGACGATCACGGCTTCGGGCATCACGGCTCCAGTCGGCGCGACGGCAGGACTCCGGTGAAGTTACCCGCACGTAAGGTCGAGGTCACGGGCCCGCGGCTGTGATGCGGGACTCATGCGACGGAAGCGTGCGTTCCGGTGGTCCGGAGGACCATTGTCGCGCCGGCCGGTACCCGCGGGGAGTGTCCGCGGGTACCCGCATCACCGCCCCACCCGGTGCCACACGTGGTGCCGCTCCGGCCCGTCGTCCCCCGGCCCCTCCGGGCCTTCCGCCGACGGGAGCTGGCGGCGGCGCCGGTGTTTGAGCAGGGCCCAGCGGCCGCGGGCGGCCGTCACCTCGGTGCCGCCCTCGGCGGCCGCCTCGGCGGCGGCCCTGGCCACCGGCAGGATGCCCTCACGGCGGGCGGCGTCCGGCCGCTCCTCGTCCTCCGGCCAGAGGCCGAGCGCCGCGCACAGCGTGGGCAGCACGGCCATCGCAGCCGTCGCGTAGCCCTCCGCCGAGGGGTGGTAGTTGTCGGGCCCGAACAGCTCGCGCGGGTTGGACTCGAACTCCGGACCGAGCAGGTCGCCCAGCGAGACGGTGCGTCCGCCCGCCTCCAGCACCCCTATCGTCTGCGCCGCCGCCAGCTGGCGGCTGAGCCGCCGGGCCAGCCAGCGCAGCGGCTGGTACACCGGCTCGATCGTGCCGAGGTCGGGGCAGGTGCCCACCACCACCTCGCAGCCCGCCTCGCGGAGTCTGCGCACCGCCTCGGCCAGCAGCCGGACGGACCGGGCGGCCGGCACCCGGTGCGTGACGTCATTGGCGCCGATCATGATGACGCAGACGTCGGGCGCCCGCTCGTGCCCGGCGAGCAGCAGGGTGACCTGACGTTCCAGGTCGTAGGACTGCGCGCCGGAGAGCGCCACGTTGCGCAGCTCGACCGGCCGCTCGGCGACGGCCGCCAGCCCGGAGGCCAGCAGGGCGCCGGGCGTCTGCCGGGGCCGGTGGACGCCCTTCCCGGCGGCCGTGGAGTCGCCGAGCATGCCGAGGAACAGGGGTTCGTTCCCCGTCCGGTGGACGAACGCCGACCCGTAGCGGCCGTCCGCCGGCGGCGGGGTGTCGTTGTTGCCGCCGACGACCCGCCTGGCCAGCGCCACCTCGGTGAGCAGCAGCCCCAGGGCCGCCCCGCCCAGCAGCCCGATGCCGCCGCCTCCGTACGCCGCCGCCGCCGCGATCCGTCGCGCGGCCCTCGCCCTCGACATGGACATAAGGCGGGTCTCCTCCCGCTCCACGAGCGCTGTGCACCCTTGCTCGACCGTGCTGATAGCTACGTGCCCCGAGCGCGGGCGACCTCAACGCGAGACTCGTGCACTCGGCCCTCGAATCGTCCGAATAGGCTGGTTGTACGGGCACGCGACGAACCGCTAGTGCCCCCGACCGCGGAGATCACCGTGCAGTATCACGATTCGATGCTCGAGCTCATCGGCAATACCCCGCTCGTGAAGCTCAACAGCGTGACCGAAGGCATTCAGGCCACCGTGCTGGCCAAGGTCGAGTACTTCAACCCCGGCGGTTCGGTGAAGGACCGCATCGCCGTGCGGATGATCGAGGCCGCCGAGAAGTCCGGGGAGCTGAAGCCGGGCGGCACCATCGTCGAGCCGACATCGGGCAACACGGGGGTCGGCCTCGCCATGGTGGCCCAGCAGAAGGGCTACAAGTGCGTCTTCGTCTGCCCGGACAAGGTGTCCCAGGACAAGATCAACGTGCTGCGGGCCTACGGTGCCGAGGTCGTGGTCTGCCCGACCGCCGTCGATCCCGAGCACCCGGATTCGTACTACAACGTCTCCGACCGCCTGGTGCGTGAGATTCCGAACGCCTGGAAGCCCGACCAGTACAGCAACCCGAACAACCCGCTCTCGCACTACCACTCCACGGGCCCCGAGATCTGGGAGCAGACCGAGGGGAAGATCACCCACTTCGTCACGGGCGTGGGCACGGGCGGCACGATCAGCGGCACCGGCCGGTACCTGAAGGAGGTCAGCGAGGGCCGGGTCAAGGTCGTCGGCTCGGACCCGGAGGGCTCCGTCTACAGCGGCGGCTCCGGCCGTCCGTACCTGATCGAGGGCGTCGGCGAGGACTTCTGGCCGACCGCCTATGACGGCACGGTGACCGACGAGATCATCGCGGTCTCCGACAAGGACGCCTTCCAGATGACCCGCCGCCTCGCCCGCGAGGAGGGGCTGCTCGTCGGCGGCTCCTGCGGCATGGCGGTGGTCAGCGCGCTGCGGCTGGCCGAGCGGCTCGGCCCGGACGACGTCGTGGTCGTCCTGCTGCCGGACAGCGGCCGCGGCTACCTGAGCAAGATCTTCAACGATGAGTGGATGGCGGACTACGGCTTCCTGGAGGAGCCGGGCGACGCCGCCCGCGTCGGTGACGTGCTGCGGCGCAAGGACGGCGGCCTGCCCTCGCTGGTGCACATGCACCCCGAGGAGACGGTCGGCGAGGCGATCGAGGTGCTGCGCGAGTACGGCGTCTCGCAGATGCCGATCGTCAAGCCGGGCGCCGGGCACCCGGACGTGATGGCCGCCGAGGTCATCGGCTCGGTCGTCGAACGGGAGCTGCTGGACGCCCTGTTCACCAAGCGTGCCTCGCTCTCCGACCCGCTGGAGAAGCACATGTGCGCGCCGCTGCCGCAGGTCGGCTCCGGTGAGCCGGTCGGCGACCTGATGGCCGTGCTCGGGCAGGCGGACGCCGCGATCGTCATCGTCGAGGGCAAGCCCACCGGCGTGGTGAGCCGTCAGGACCTGCTGGCCTTCCTGGCCGAGAGCAGCAACGGCGGCAACGGCGGCAAGTAGGGCGCCGGGGCGGTGCGGAGGGCGGCCGGCGTCTCCGCACCGCCCGTCCCGTAGAAGGCCCGTCCCGTAAAAGGTACGTATGCGTCACGTGACGGCAGCACGGACTTAACAACGGGCGGCCACACTGGAGAGGTGCCGCGCGGACGGGTCCGTCCGGGGCGGCACCTCGGTGCGACGGCAGGACCTCCGGAGCGGCTCCCGGACTCCACGGCCGTCCGGACGCGGTGGCCGGTGCCCGACGGCCCGGGCCGCGTCCCCGCGGGGGACCGCCGCCGTCCCGACCCCGGCCTCGGCCGGGGTGCGGCGGCCCCCGCGCAGTTCCTCCCCGGGGCCCGTCAGGTCCATTCGGAGTCGCCGCGGTCGCGCTTCCGCTGCCACGGGAACCCCCGGGCCACCTGCACCGCGTTGACCCCCACGATCCCGGCCCAGGTCACCAGCAGGCCGGCCAGCCCCGCGTTGGCCGCGCCGATCGCGGACAGCGGGATCGCCAGCACCAGCGACACCGCGGCGAAGCCGAAGCGCTCGCCGAAGGTGCCGAACTCGCTCTCGCCCCCGGGACGCCCGCCCCGGGCGGCCGTCATCTGCTGTTCCGCGGCCTGGCGGCGCATCCGCCGCTCCACCGCGCTGTCGAGCCTGGTCTCCACCTTCTCCAGGAAGGAGTCGACGAGCTCGGCCTCGTACTCGGCCCCCAGCTCCTTGCGGGTCTGGAGGGTCGCGTCGAGTTCCTTCTTGAGGTCTCGGTCATGGCCGGTCATACCCATAACGGTACGGTCGCCCCGGAACCCGCGTCAGTGGGGTCAGCACCCGTATCCGCCGTAGGGCCGTCCCCGCCGGGCGGGCCCGTGGAAGGAGCAGCCCGTGACCGCCGCCCTCCTGTCGTCCCTCGCCGGAGGCGATGTCCCCGACCGGCCGGACGCCCTCTCCTTCGCCGGACGCGTCCTCTCACGGGAGCGGCTGCTCGGCGCCGCCGGTGCCGTGGCGCACCGGATCTCGGGGGCGGCCGCCGTCGCCGTGCACGCGACGGCCACGGCCGAGACGGCCGTCGCGGTCGTCGGCGGGCTGCTCGCCGGGGTGCCCGTGGTGCCGCTGCCGCCGGACGCCGGGCCCGTGGAGCGGGAGCACATCCTGCGGGACTCCGGAGCCGAGCTCGTCCTGGGCGCGGCGGGGGAGGGAGTCGACGTCCCGGTGGACCTCCGGGAACGGGCCGACCACCCGGTGCCGGCGGGGGACCCGGAGCGGGCCGCGCTGATCCTCTACACCTCGGGGACGACCGGGGCGCCCAAGGGCGTGCTGATGCCGCACGGTGCGATCGCGGCCTGCCTGGACGGGCTCGCCGACGTCTGGCAGTGGACCGCCGAGGACACCCTCGTCCACGGGCTGCCGCTCTTCCACGTCCACGGCCTCGTCCTGGGCGTGCTGGGCGCCCTGCGCACCGGCTGCCGGCTGGTCCACACCGGGCGGCCGTCCCCCGAGGCGTACGCGGCGGCGGGCGGCAGCCTGTACTTCGGCGTGCCGACGGTGTGGTCCCGGATCGCCCGCGACCCCTCGTCCGCCCGGCGGCTGGGCGGGGCGCGGCTGCTCGTCTCCGGCAGCGCCGCCCTGCCCGCGCCCGTCTTCCGCGAGCTGGAGGCGCTGACCGGGCAGCGGCCCGTCGAGCGCTACGGCATGACCGAGACGCTGATCACCGTCGCCGCCCGCCCCGACGGCGAACGCCTGCCGGGCCGCGTCGGGGTGCCGCTGCCGGGGACGCGCACCCGGCTCGCGGCCGTCGAGGACGGCAGCGGCATCGGCGAACTGGAGGTGTCGGGCCCGACGCTCTTCTCCGGCTACCTCGGCCGCCCCGAGGAGACGGCCCGGGCGCACACCGCCGACGGCTGGTTCCGCACCGGCGACATCGCCGCCCTGGACCCCGACGGCGGCCACCGCATCGTCGGCCGCGCCTCCACCGACCTCATCAAGTCCGGCGGCTACCGCATCGGCGCCGGGGAGGTCGAGAACGCCCTCCTCGACCACCCCGCGGTCGCCGAGGCCGCCGTGGTGGGGGTGCCCCACGACGACCTGGGGCAGGAGATCGTCGCCTATGTGGTGGCCGACGGCGTGACCGAGCAGGCGCTGATCGACTTCGTCGCCGCGCAGCTGTCCGTCCACAAGCGGCCCCGCCGCGTCCGCTTCCTGGACGCGTTGCCCCGCAACGCGATGGGCAAGCCGCAGAAGAGGCTCCTGGAAGGACGGTAGGGCGGCGGTCCGTCCCGCGCGCCTGCATAATTCCATGCAGAGCCGGGCCGGCTGAATGGCCCGGCGGAACCGAGAGGGAGGGCCGATGACGGAGACCGGCGCGGCACCGGAGGCCACCGCACGGCTGCAGAAGCTCTTCGAGGGCCACCGGCTGACGCCCACCCAGCGCCGCATCGCCCACTGCATGGTGCGCCGGGCCGCCGACGCGCCCTTCCTCTCCAGCGTGGAGCTGGCCGAGCTCGCCGGGGTCAGCCAGCCGTCCGTGACCCGCTTCGCCGTGGCCCTCGGCTTCGACGGCTACCCGGCGCTCCGCCGCCACCTGCGCGAGGCGGTCCCGGCGGCGCCGGTGACGGCCTCGGACGCGCACAACGCGTACCAGCAGGCCGTCCACGCCGAGATCGACAACCTCCGCCACCTGGCCTCGCTGCTCGCCGACCCCGAGCCCGTCGCCCGCGCCGGGCGCGTGCTGGCCGCGTCCCGGCCGCTGCCGGTGCTCGGCCTGCGGGCCGCCGGCGCCCAGGCGACCGGCTTCACCTACTTCGCCCGCAAGGTGCACCCCGACGTCCGGCTGCTCGACGAGGGCGGCAGCCTCCTCTTCGACCGCATCGACGACGCGGTACGGGCCGGGGCGAGCGCCCTCCTGTGCTTCGCCCTGCCCCGCCATCCGCGCGAGGTCGTCGAGGCCCTGGAGTACGCCCGGGGCGCCGGGCTCACCGTCGTCACCGTCGCCGACTCCACCTTCGCGCCCGTGGCCCGTCACAGCGACCTCCTGCTGCCCGCCGCCGTGGGCACCGGCCTGGTCTTCGACACGGCCTGTGCGCCGATGCTGCTGGGGCGGGTGCTGCTGGAGGCGATGTGCGACGCGCTTCCCGATGCCCAGGCGCGGCTCGAGGAGTTCGACGCCCGCGCCGCGGCGCGGGGGCTCTTCGTGGAGTGACCCCGCGTCAGCTGCCGCTTCCTGTGACGGTTGTCCGCTGCTCCGGGTGCGCGCTCGCCTCCGTGGCCGACCCCAGGAACC
Source organism: Streptomyces sp. I05A-00742 (assembly GCF_013055795.1). GTDB lineage: Bacteria > Actinomycetota > Actinomycetes > Streptomycetales > Streptomycetaceae > Streptomyces. The sequence goes on along the minus strand of NZ_JABETO010000003.1, from coordinate 253,478 downwards.
CCATCACCCCCGCCAACGCCAGCGCCACCACGGCCACTACGGCTCGCCGCCTTAATCCCCGGCCGTCGACTGTCATTTCGGCCCTTCCTTCGCTTGTGCTTGCCCCCGTGCTGACGGTTCGACGGTAGCGGGTGTGGGGGTGGGGGAACGTCACACCGGGGGGTGGAGTGGTGGGTGATACCGGGGTATGACGTGGTTGTCATCGTTCGGTCATGAAGGGGGCCCCGGTCCCGCCCTTTCACCGTTTCTGCGGGGGCAAGCCCCCGCACCCCCCGAGCGCGCCTGCGGCGCGCGTCCTCAACCTCCCCCAGAGGGGGCACCCCCAACGGGCTGAAGTGCGGGCCCGGGCGCGAAACCCAGCCTGTCCGGCGCTTGAGGACGCCGCGCGCAGCGCGGCTCGGGGGCGCGGGGCAGCGGCACGCCATCCAGCCCGTCCGGCGTTTGAGGACAACCGCGCGGAGCGCGGTTTCAGGGGGTGCGGGGCCTCCCCGCAGAAATGGTGAAAGGGCGGGCCCGGGGCAACAACCCCCCTCTCACCCCACCCTCAGCTTCTTCTCAGATTCGTTGGCTACCCTGCGCCCAGAAATCGCCCCATGTGAGGAGGTTCGCAATGGGCAACAGCAACAACGGCAACAGCACACTCGCCCGCGTAGCGGTGATCGTACGAGCCCCGGCCGGCTGGCTGTGGTGGGCCGGCCTCCTGGCGGCCGGGATCGGGGCGGCACTCCCGGGACTGACGGGGCGCCGGATTGGGGTGTACGCGGGGGCGGCGCTGTTCGTGGTGGCCGCGGCGGCGGCGTTCGGGGCGCGCCGCGGGAGGTACGCGAGGCTGGCGCGGGCGGCGTCGCGGGCGGGGAAGTCGGTCTTCCTGCAGGACCGCGCGGTGACCGCGCGCACGTGGCGGCGCGGCCGCCGCTGGTGGCTGGCGCTCGCCTTCCCGGCGGCCGTCGCGTCGTCGCTGGCCGTCCCGGCCGCAGGCGGCATGCTGCTGGCCGGCCTGGGGGCGGGCCTGTGGGCGAAGGCCCGCTGGCTGGGCGACCTGGAGCGCCGGACGGGCGGGCTGCTGTGGGTGCGGACGGAGTGGGCGAAGGGCAGCCCGGCGGCCAAGGGCGTCCGCGGCTATCTGACGACCGGTCTGGCGGCGGGCGACGCCGCCCCGGGAGGCGCGCGGCGCCCGGCGGCGCGGACGGCGGTCAGCGCAGCGAGCTGAGCTCCGCCGCGTGCGCGCCACCGCTCTCGGCGACCAGCTCGTCGAGGGTCTGCGGGGCGCGGACGGGCGCGAAGCGCACCCCGTCCGCGGTCGCGAGCCAGCCGTGCACCCCGGGCCGGGGCAGCGAGTTGTAGGCGAAGTGGGTGGAGAAGTAGTAGGCGCCGGTGTCGAGCAGGGCGATGTGGTCGCCGGCCTCCAGCGGCGGCAGGGCCCGGTCGACCGCCACCAGGTCGCCCGCGAAACAGCAGGGCCCCGCGACGTCCTGGGCCACGGGCGGGCCCGTCTTCGGCAGCCCCCGGGCGTCGTACGCGGCCACCCGCAGCGGCCAGGCGCCCGGCGCGAAGACGGTGCGGGTGGCGACCTGCGCGCCCGCGTGCGTCACCGCGATCCTGCGCCCCCCGGCGGACTTGGTGTGCTCGACGCGGGCCACCACCATGCCGTGCTTGGCCGTCAGCGACCGGCCGAACTCGGTGACCAGGCCGTACCGCCCGTCGAAGAGCCCCGGCACGGTGGCCGCGAGCAGCCGGGCGTAGTCCCGGTGGTCCGGGGTCACCTCGTCGGAGGCGAAGTTGACGGGCAGGCCGCCGCCGATGTCGAGGGTGTCGATCTGCTGCCGCCCGGCGAGCTCGTTGATCTCCTCGGCCAGTTCGTAGACGATCCGCACGCCCTCGGCCATCAGCTCCAGCGGGCAGCCCTGCGACCCCACGTGGGCGTGCAGCCGGGTCAGCCACGGCCGGTCCGCGTGCGCCCGCAGCAGCCAGGCGCGGGCGCCCGGGTCGCGCAGGGCCACGCCGAACTTCGAACGCTCCGTGGCGGTGCTCATCGCGCCGATGCTGCCGCCGCCCACCTGCGGGTTGACCCGGAGGCCCAACGGGGAGGCGGGTGGCCCGCCGTGGCCCACCAGGGCGTCCAGCCGGTCCAGCTCGGCGCGGCTGTCGAGGTTGACGGCGATGCCGAGGGAGAGCGCGTCGCGGAGTTCGGCGGGGGTCTTGGCGGGGGAGTCGAGGACGATGCGCGCGGCGGGCACGCCGGCGGCGCGGGCCAGGGCCAGTTCCCCCGGGCTCGCCACCTCGCAGCCCAGCCCCTCGTCGGCGAGCAGCCGCAGGACGGGGACCAGGGAGGCGGCCTTCACCGCGAAGGCGTGCAGCACCCCGCAGTCGCCCGTCCGCACCTCGTCGAACGCCTCCCGGAGGGCGGCCGCCGCGCCCCGGATCCCGGCCACGTCCAGCAGCCCGGCCACGGGCTCGTCCTCCCCGAGCAGCCCCTGGGCCACCGCCGCCCGGACGGCGGCGTCCCGCCGGGCCGCGGGGCCGGGACCAGCCGGACCGTTCCCCTCAAGGCTCACGCTCCTACTTCACCACCGAAGCGGGGGCCGCGCCATGGTGCGGGCGGACCGCCGCGCCACCTGTTGACTAGACGTATTCACCGGCCCAGTATGTGCAGAAGTTCTATTCAGTTCCCGTTCATGTTCCGGAGTCCGGAGTCAGGGAGGCAGGGCCCATGTCAGGACCGCGACCCGTGCGAGCACCGCGAGGCACCGAGCTCAACGCCCTGGGGTGGCAGCAGGAAGCCGCCCTGCGGATGCTGCAGAACAACCTCGACCCCGAGGTCGCCGAGCACCCCGACCAGCTCGTCGTCTACGGCGGCACGGGCAGGGCCGCCCGCGACTGGCGCTCCTTCGACGCCATGGTCCGCACCCTGCGGACGCTCAAGCAGGACGAGACGATGCTCGTCCAGTCGGGCCGTCCGGTCGGCGTCATGCAGACCCACGAGTGGGCGCCGCGCGTCCTGATCGCCAACTCCAATCTGGTCGGCGACTGGGCGAACTGGGAGGAGTTCCGCCGCCTGGAGGCCCTCGGCCTCACCATGTACGGCCAGATGACGGCCGGTTCGTGGATCTACATCGGCACGCAGGGCATCCTCCAGGGCACGTACGAGACGTTCTCCGCCGTCGCCGCGAAGAAGTTCAATGGCACCCTGGCCGGGACCATCACCCTGACCGCCGGCCTCGGTGGCATGGGCGGCGCCCAGCCCCTCGCCGTCACCATGAACGACGGCGTCGCGATCTGTATCGACTGCGACCCGCGCGCCATCGAGCGCCGTATCGAGCACCGCTACCTGGACGTCCGGGCCGACTCCCTCGACCACGCCCTCCAGCTCGCCGTCGAGGCCCGCGACGCCCGCCGCCCGCTGTCCATCGGCGTCCTCGGCAACGCCGCCGAACTCGTCCCGCAGCTGCTGGCGATGAACGCCCCCATCGACATCGTCACCGACCAGACCAGCGCCCACGACCCGCTGGCCTACCTGCCGCTGGGCGTCGACTTCGACGAGATGGCCTCCTACGCCGCCGAGAAGCCCGCCGACTTCACCAGCCGCGCCCGCGAGTCCATGGCCCGGCACGTCGAGGCGATGGTCGGCTTCCAGGACGCGGGCGCCGAGGTCTTCGACTACGGCAACTCCATCCGCGGCGAGGCCCAACTCGCCGGATACACCCGGGCCTTCGACTTCCCCGGCTTCGTCCCCGCCTACATCCGCCCGCTCTTCTGCGAGGGCAAGGGCCCCTTCCGCTGGGCCGCCCTCTCCGGCGACCCCAAGGACATCGCCGCCACCGACCGCGCGATCCTCGACCTCTTCCCGGAGAACGAGTCCCTGCGCCGGTGGATCACCATGGCCGGTGAGCGCGTCCACTACCAGGGCCTGCCCGCCCGCATCTGCTGGCTCGGCTACGGCGAGCGCGACCGGGCCGGCGAGCGGTTCAACGACATGGTGGCGAGCGGCGAGCTGTCCGCCCCCGTCGTCATCGGCCGCGACCACCTCGACTGCGGCTCCGTCGCCTCGCCCTACCGCGAGACCGAGGCCATGCTCGACGGCTCCGACGCGATCGCCGACTGGCCGCTGCTCAACGCCATGGTCAACGTCGCCTCCGGTGCCTCGTGGGTGTCCATCCACCACGGCGGCGGGGTCGGCATGGGCCGCTCGATCCACGCCGGTCAGGTGACGGTCGCCGACGGTACGCCGCTGGCGGGGGAGAAGATCCGGCGTGTGCTGACGAACGACCCGGGTATGGGCGTCATTCGGCATGTCGACGCGGGTTACGACATCGCGGAGTCGGTGGCCGAGGACCGCGGGGTCCGCATCCCGATGCGGGAGGGTGATCGGGCGTGACCGGCGATTCCTTCCCCAGCCCCGCCCCTTCCCGTCACCGGGGCTCCGCCCCGGACCCCGGTCCTCAATCGCCGGACGGGCTGAATTCGGCGCGTCGTGAGGAGCGGCCCGCCGCAGGCGCGAGCTTCCACGAGATGTGGCGCGACCTCGCGCCGATCGGCCGCAACCCCGAGAGCGGCGGCTACCGCCGTCACGCCTGGACCGGCGCGGACGCCGACTGCCGCGCCTGGTTCCGCGCCCAGGCGGAGAGCCGCGGACTCGCCTACGAGCTCGACCGCAACGGCAACCAGTGGGCCTGGCTCGGTGACCCCGCCGCGGGCGACGCCGTGGTCACCGGCTCGCACCTGGACTCCGTCCCGGACGGCGGGGCGTTCGACGGCCCCCTGGGCGTGGTCTCCTCCTTCGCCGCCCTGGACGGGCTGCGTGCCCGCGGCGCGCGGCCCACCCGCCCCCTCGCCGTCGTCAACTTCGGCGACGAGGAGGGCGCCCGCTTCGGCGTCGCCTGCGTCGGCTCCCGGCTCACCGCGGGCACGCTGACCCCGGAGGCCGCCCACGCGCTGCGCGGCGCCGACGGCGTCACGCTGCCGCAGGCGATGGAACGGGCCGGTCTCGACCCCGAGGCCATCGGCCCCGACCCCGAGCGCCTCGCCCGCGTCGGCGCGTTCGTCGAGCTGCACGTCGAGCAGGGCCGCGCGCTCGCCGACACGGCCCACCCCGTCGGCGTGGCCTCCGCCATCTGGCCGCACGGGCGCTGGCGGTTCGACTTCCACGGCGAGGCCAACCACGCGGGCACCACCCGCGTCGAGGACCGCCGCGACCCGATGCTCACGTACGCCAACACCGTCCTGGCCGCCCGCAAGAAGGCCCGCCTCGCCGGCGCCCTCGCCACCTTCGGCAAAGTCGCCGTCGAACCCAACGGCGTCAACGCCATCGCCTCCCTCGTCCGCGGCTGGCTGGACTCCCGCGCCGCCGACGAGGCCACCCTCGCCGAGGTCGTCGGCGCCATCGAACAGGCCGCCGTCGAACGCGGCCTGCGCGACGGCGTGGACGTCCGCGTCACCCGCGAGTCCTTCACCCCCGTCGTGGAGTTCGCCCACGGCCTCCGCGACGAGCTCGCCGGGCTGCTGGGCGGCGTCCCCGTGCTGCCCACGGGCGCCGGACACGACGCCGGAATCCTCTCCGGTACCGTCCCCACCGCCATGCTGTTCGTACGCAACCCCACCGGCGTCTCGCACTCGCCGGCCGAGACGGCCACCGAGGACGACTGCCTGGCCGGGGTGACCGCACTCACCGACGTACTGGAGGGCCTCGCGTGCCGGTGACCACGACCTACTGGGCCGAACACGCCTGGCTCGGCACCCACGTCGAACCCGGCGTGGCCATCGACACCGACCCGGCCGACGGCCGGATCACGGCCGTCCGCACCGAGGCCGCGGCACCCCCGCCCGGGGCGGTGACCCTGCGCGGGCTCACCCTCCCGGGCCTCGCCAACGCCCACAGCCACGCCTTCCACCGGGCCCTGCGGGGCGCCGTCCAGATCGGCTCAGGCACCTTCTGGACCTGGCGCGAGACCATGTACGGCGTCTCCGAGAAGCTCACCCCCGATCGCTACTTCGCCCTCGCCCGGGCCACCTACGCCGAGATGGCCCTCGCCGGCATCACCTGCGTCGGCGAGTTCCACTACCTCCACCACGCCCCCGGCGGCACCCCCTACGACGACCCCAACGCCATGGGCGAGGCCCTGCTCGCCGCCGCCGCCGAAGCCGGCATCCGCATCACCCTCCTCGACACCGCCTACCTCTCCGCCGGCTTCGGCGAACCGCCCAACCGGCACCAGCTCCGCTTCTCCGACGGCACGGCGGACGCCTGGGCCGAACGCGCCGACGCCCTCAAGGGCTCCGGCCACGCCCGGATCGGCGCGGCCGTGCACTCCGTACGCGCCGTCCCCGCCGATCAGCTGGCCACCGTCGCCGCCTGGGCCGAGGACCGTGCGGCCCCCCTGCACGTCCACCTCTCCGAACAGACGGCCGAGAACGACGCTTGCCGCGCCGCCCACGGCGTCACCCCGACGCGTCTCCTCGCCGACCACGGCGTCCTCGGCCGGCGCACCACCGCCGTGCACGCCACCCACCTCACCGAGGAGGACATCGCGCTGCTCGGCGGCTCCTCCACCGGCACCTGCATGTGCCCCACCACGGAACGCGACCTCGCCGACGGCATCGGCCCCGCCGCCGCCCTCCAGCGGGCCGGCTCCCCGCTCTCGCTGGGCAGCGACAGCCACGCCGTCATCGACCTCCTCGAAGAGGCCCGCGCGATGGAGCTCGACGAACGGCTGCGCACCCGCGCCCGCGGCCACTGGACGGCCGCCGCCCTGCTGCGCGCCGCCACCGCCGACGGCCACGCCGCCCTCGGCTGGCCCGAGGCCGGCCGCATCGAGCCCGGCGCGCTCGCCGACCTCACGACCGTCGCGCTGGACTCCGTCCGCACCGCGGGACCGCACCCCCGGCTGGGCGCAGAGACGGCCGTATTCGCGGCGACCAACGCGGACGTGCGCCATACCGTGGTCGGCGGACGGCACGTCGTACGGGACGGCGTCCACCGGCTCGTACCGGACGTGCCCGCCGCCCTCGCGGAGTCCGTCGCCGCCCTGCGCACCTGAACCCGAGGCGCCCGGCCCCGAAGCGCGGGAACCCGCAACCACAGCACCCGAGTCCGAGCCCGAAGGACGTCCACACCCCCATGACCACGGCGATCACCAACATCGGCAGTCTCGTCACCAACGACCCCTCCCTCCCCGGTGCAGGCCCCCTCGGCGTGATCCAGGACGCGGCGGTCGTCATCGACGGCGACCGCATCGCCTGGGTCGGTGGAACAAGCAAAGCACCCGCCACTGACAACGCCGTCGACGCCGAGGGCCGCGCAGTCCTCCCCGGCTTCGTGGACTCCCACTCCCACCTCGTCTTCGCGGGCGACCGCACGGCCGAGTTCAACGCCCGGATGTCCGGCCGGAGCTACAGCGCCGGCGGCATCCGCACCACCGTCGCCGCCACCCGGGCCGCCACCGACGCGCAGCTGGAGACCAACCTCCTGCGCCACCTCCGCGAGGCGCTGCGCCAGGGCACCACCACCATGGAGACCAAGTCCGGCTACGGCCTCAACGTCGAGGACGAGGCCCGCGCCCTGCGCATCGCCGCCGCCCACACCGACGAGGTCACCTACCTCGGCGCCCACATCGTCGCCCCCGAGTTCGCCGACGACCCCGACGGCTACGTCGCCCTGGTCACCGGAGAGATGCTCGACGCCTGCGCCCCGCACGCCCGTTGGGTCGACGTCTTCTGCGAGCGCGGCGCGTTCGACGGCGACCAGGCCCGCGCCGTCCTGGAGGCGGGCCTGGCCAAGGGGCTCCGGGCCCGCGTCCACGCCAACCAGCTGGGCCACGGCCCGGGCGTCCGGCTCGCCGTCGAGCTCGGCGCCGCCTCCGCCGACCACTGCACCCACCTCACCGACGCGGACGTCGACGCCCTGGCCGCCGGCGACACCGTCGCCACCCTGCTCCCCGGCGCGGAGTTCTCCACCCGCGCCCCCTGGCCCGACGCGCGCCGCCTGCTCGACGCGGGCGTCACCGTCGCGCTGTCCACCGACTGCAATCCCGGCTCGTCCTACACCAGTTCGGTGCCGTTCTGCATCGCCCTGGCCGTACGGGACATGGGGATGACGCCCGACGAGGCCGTGTGGGCCGCCACCGCGGGCGGCGCCGCGGCCCTGCGCCGCACCGACATCGGCCGGATCGCCCCCGGCGCCCGGGCCGACCTGACGCTCCTCGACGCGCCCTCGCACGTCCACCTCGCGTACCGGCCGGGCGTCCCGCTGGTGACCGCGGTCTGGCGCCGGGGCGTGCGCGAGGTCTGAACCCCCCGGCCCGCCCCGGCGCCGCCGGCTCAGCCCGCCGCGTCCCGCCGCCAGGCGATCCGCACCTCGGGCAGGTCCGCCCCCGGCTCGTCCAGCTCCGGCGCGGGCCGCCCGCACAGGTGCAGGCCGAAGAACGCCGCCACGTAACGGCTCGTCACCGCCTGGGACCGGCGCCCGTCGAGGCTGCCGAAGAACCGCTGGAACTGCTCCGGGGGCCAGGACTTCGCCAGCTCCAGACCGACGCCCAGCGGCGCCAGGTCGGTGAAGCTGTAGTGCCGGGTGCCCAGCAGGTTCACCTTGCGGCCCCACGCCCGGTGGGCCGCCATGAACGCATCCCAGCCGGGGTCCGTGAAGTCCTCCGTGAACAGCATGAACGGCTGCGTCAGCCCGGTGCGGACCGCGTCCGTCTGCAATCTGCCGTCGAGCACGACCCCGGCCGTGAACCGGGCGTCCGTGCGCAGCGCCTCGGCCGAGGCCGAGCCGCCCAGCGAGTGCCCGAACGCGCCGACCCGGCCGAAGTCCACGGCGGCGCTCAGCGCGGGCGCGGGACACGGCCCGCGCTCGCCGCTCAGCACGTCCAGGACGAACCGCAGGTCGGCGGCCCGGACATCGGAGTACCGCCGCAGCTGCTCGGGGTCGCTCGTCGGCGGATTGCCCGGGACGACACGGCCGTCGGGGAACTCCGTCGGGCCGTCGTAGGTGTGGTTGACGCCGACCACCACATAGCCCTGCGACGCCAGTTCCTGGGCGAACGCGGTACCCGTCGCGGCCGGGTCCTGGCGGCCCGGGCTGTAGAAGACCAGGGGCGCGTCCCGGAGCGCGCGGCTCACGGGCGCGCCGGCCCGGGACTGCGTGCGCACCCGGGCGAGCGAGCCCGCCGGCAGGGTGAAGCGCTGCTCCACCGGCGACAGGAGTCCTCCGGTGAGGTAGGGGGCGGTCGTCCGCCCGGAGCCGGAGCCCGCGGCGTACCAGACCTGCACCATGAGCTCACGCGGCGTCCGCGTGGGTGCGTAGGGATCCGTACGCCGGGTGTCCACGAGGTGCAGCCGCGTGGTGCCCACCGGACACGGACCGGAAGGGGCGGGAAGCGGTACGGGATCCGTGGACGGCGTCCGGGTCGCGGGCGTCGCGGCGCGCGCCACCGGACCCAGGGCACCCGCGGACACGGCCACGCCCACCGCACCCGCCGCCGAGGCGCGCAGGAGCGACCGACGGCCTAAGGAACCAAAGGAACCACCGGACGTGCCGGAACGATTCATGCGTCTCTTCTCCCAAGTGAAACGGCCGACATCGAGGGATCGGATGTGGATCATCTGCCGTCATCACATCACCCCCATGTTTTCCGCGGAACCCCCGTTACGGCCACCGTCACATCACAACTCTGTTGCCAGAGTCGTACGAGGCGTGCCGGGCGATCATCCGCGAACTCGGCGCGGCGGGGCGCGGAGGGCGCGGAGGGCGTCATCCGGGGCTGCACCGAGATCGAACTGCTCGTGGGCCCCGAGGACAGCCCGGTCCCCGTCTTCCCTACGGCCCGGCTGCACGCGGAGGCGGCCGTCGCCTGGGCGCTGGCGGACGGCTGACGGGCACAGAGGAGACGACCGACGGGCCCGCCGGGGAACCGCAGGGGAGTTCACCCCGGCCCGCGGGCGCCGCGCACCTGCTGAACGGCGCCCACCGCGAGGTACACGCCCCCGACGCACATCAACACAACGCTGATCTTGGACGGGGTGAAGAAGCGGAGCGAGACGTCCGCCGCGAACAGCTTGAGTGCCAGACCGATCGCGAACGTCACCGCTCCGTCCAGCAGGTTCTTGTGCGCCCGGCGCATGGCTGGTCTCCCCCTCCGACGGCCGGCCGGTGGCCTCTCCGCCGGCCCGGTACCGCCAGCCTAGGAACGGCGCGGAGGCGGATCGTCGGCCCGCCGGACGAGCGGCCGCTACATCCTTCGACGGACCGCCCGCGCCGAGGAGCAGGGCAGCGGCGAGCCGGCGGCGGACACGGCGACGGTGCGCCGCGCGGACGTTCCGCGGGGCGCACCGTGGACACCGAGGCGGCCGGGCCCGGTCTAGTCGTCGCTCAGCAGCCCGCGGCGGAGCTTCACCAGCGTGCGGGAGAGCAGCCGGGACACGTGCATCTGCGAGATGCCCAGCTCCTCGCCGATCTCCGACTGGGTCATGTTCCCGACGAACCGCAGGGAGAGGATCTTCCGGTCCCGCGGCGCGAGTTCGGCGATCAGCGGCTTCAGGGACTCGACGTACTCGACGCCTTCGAGGTCGTGGTCCTCGTAACCGATGCGGTCGGAGAGGGTGCCCTCGTTGTCGGACTCCTCGGCGGGCGCGTCCAGCGAGCTCGCGGTGTACGCGTTGCTCGCTCCCATGCCCTCCACGACCTCCTCCTCGGAGAGGCCCAGGTGCTCGGCGAGTTCGCCGACGGTGGGGGAGCGGTCGAGGCGCTGGGCGAGTTCGTCGCCCGCCTTGGCCAGGGCGAGACGGAGCTCCTGGAGCCGGCGCGGGACGCGCACCGACCAGCTGGTGTCCCGGAAGAAGCGCTTGATCTCGCCGATGATCGTCGGCATCGCGAAGGTCGGGAACTCGACGCCGCGGCTGAGCTCGAAGCGGTCGATGGCCTTGATGAGGCCGATCGTGCCGACCTGGATGATGTCCTCCATCGGTTCGCTGCGGGTGCGGAACCGGGAGGCGGCGAACTTGACGAGCGCCAGATTCAGTTCGACCAGGGTGTTGCGCACGTACGCGTATTCGTGCGTACCTTCCTCAAGGGATTCGAGGCGTGCGAAAAGGGTCTTGGACAGGGCCCGCGCGTCAACCGCTTCCACCTCGTCGTAAGGGGGAATGTCGGGGAGGGGCGGGATTGCCGACGAGGCGGTCTCCACCGTCCCGGAAGAGACGGTCTCCGCGGAGTACCGGGGAGCGGTCTCCAGGGACTCCAGGGAAACAGACTCCAAGGACTCCAGGGAAACAGGGGAACGCGATTCGTCGAGCCGGGGTGACATGGTCTCCTCCATCGTTCTCGGCATATGGCCGCCGGTGCCTTGAGCTCGTGCTGCGGTTTGCGGCGCCTCCGGGCCGTCCGTGGTGGGTGATGTCTTCCTCTAGCCGTACCGGTCTTTACCTATGCTTGGCAAGTCCCGATTGTCCGTATTTGCTGAGGAATGACGGTTGTTCGACTTTCCGCGCGCGTAGGGAACGCGTAGGGTTTCCGCTGTCCTGAGCGGGCAGGCAGGGCACGGGCACACCATGAAGGGATGCGCGATGGAATGCGGAGATACCAGGGAAAAGGTGTCGGAGTCGTGAGCGGGGCCCGGCTACGGGTGGAGGTCCGGCGACACGGTACGAGCGCGGTCGTGAAACCGAGAGGTGAGCTCGATCACCATACGGCCGATCTGCTGCGTGAACCGCTGGAAAGCTGTGCCGAGGAGGTCGGCGCGCGCGTCGTCGTCGACTGCTCGGATCTGGAATTCTGCGATTCCACCGGACTCAACGTGCTTCTCGGCGCCCGGCTGAAGGCCGAGGCCGGGGGCGGTTCCGTCCATCTCGCCGCGATGCGACCGGTGGTGGCCCGGGTCTTCGAGATCACGGGCGCCGGCGCGGTCTTCGCGGTGCACGGCACGCTCGACGCGGCCCTCGCGGAGTGACGGTCGGGCCGCGGCGCGTTGTCCGGGTCACAGGGACCGTGCCGTAGGTGTTCACCGCGCGCGTCCGGGCAGGAGCCAGCTGACCGTTCTGTACGCGAAGACAGTTTCCCAACTTCTCAATCGGTGAATCGGTGAGGTGAAGCGCTGATGAGCACCACCCGGCCGTACCCGCCGGCGCCGGGCGATCCCGGCCCGGAGGCGCACGGCTCAGCCGCGGCCGAACCCGCCGAAGCGGCGCCACCGGGCCGACCGGCCCGCAGGCTCCACCTCGTCGGTGTCGGCGGCGCCGTGCCGTTGTCCCGTGACTTCACCCGCCAGGCGATGAAGGACTGGGGCTGGCTGCCCGCCGTCACGGCCGACCACCGCGCCGCCGCCGAGGACGTCCTGCTCGTGGTCTCGGAGCTCGTCACCAACGCCTGCCTGCACGCGGGCGGCCCGGCCGAGCTGCTCGTCACCCGGGGGTCCAAGGTGCTGCGGCTGGAGGTCTCCGACCTCGGTACCGGGGAGCCGGTGCCCCGCACCCCGCACCGCGCGGGCCGCCCCGGCGGACACGGCATGTTTATCGTGCAGCGGCTCTGCCTGGACTGGGGAGTCGTCCGGCACGACAACGGGGTGGGCAAGACGGTCTGGGCGGAGCTGGCCGCCCCCTCCTAGGCGGATGTACCGGCGTGCCCCGCACGCCTCCGCCCCTCCCGCACGGCCCCGGACCTTTTCGCCGGTGGCCGCTTTCGCGTGCCCGGGACGAGCCACAGGCCGCGGCCTTCCGGGGCCGTCCGGTTCCCCGCACGGCGCCCTGAGCACCCCCTTGAGCCCCGCCGGGCGCCCGGACGGACCGCCACCGGTCGCCCCCGCCCCCGTCCCGCGAGAGCCCCCGCAGAGCCCCGCGCCCCACCCCCGTCCCGACTCACCCCTTGAGCCGCCGCAGCGCCCGCACGCCTCACCGACCCCACCCGCAGGCGCCCGGCCCCACCCGCACGCCCTCCCCGTACACACGGGTGCCCCCGGCGCATCATCGCGCCGGGGGCACCCGTCGAGGCGGACGCGGCGGCCGCGTCCCTCCGTAGCTCAGCGCACGTCAGTGCACATCGCCCATGAGGCCCTCGATCTTCTTGCGGAAGGTCCAGATCGCGAGGCCCGCCAGGGCGGCGACCCCGGCCTCGGCCAGGATCACGCCGAAGCTGTTGACGTTCACTCCGGCCGTGGCCAGCAGGGTCATCACACAGTCACCGGCGGTCACGGCGAGGAACCAGACGCCCATCATCTGGCTCGCGTACTTCTGCGGCGCCATCTTGGTGGTGAGCGACAGACCGACCGGGGAGAGGCAGAGCTCACCGATGGTCTGGATCATGTAGATCATCAGCAGCCACATCGGGCTGACGGTCTTGCCGTCCACCGCCATGCTCATCGGGATGGCGAAGAGGACGAACGACGCGCCCGCGAGGAGCATCGCCGCCGCGAACTTCACCGTGGTGCTGGGCTCGCGCTTGCGGCGGGCCAGGGCGACCCACATCGCGGCGAAGACGGGGGCGATGATCATGACCCAGGCGGAGTTGACCGACTGGAACCAGGTCGACGGGAAGTGGAAGCCGAAGACGTTGTCCGTGGTCTTCTTCTCGGCGAAGGTCGACATCGTCGAGCCGGCCTGGTCGAAGATCATCCAGAACACGGCGGCGGCGACGAAGAACCAGATGTAGCCGGTGACCTTGGTCTGCTCGGTCGACGTCAGCTCCTTGTCCCGCTTGATCCGGCCCAGCACGAACACCGGGATGATCAGACCCATCAGGGCGATCGGGATCAGGGCCCAGTTGAGGGTGAAGTGACCCGTGCCGACCACGACGCCGTAGAAGACGGCCGCGATGGCGAGCCAGATCAGGCCCTTGCGGATCCAGGAGTTGCGCTCGGCGACCGTCAGCGGGGTCGGGACCTGGCTGCTCTTCGGGTCCAGGTTGCGGGTTCCGATGAGGAACATCGCCAGGCCCAGGCCCATGCCGACGGCGGCGATGGTGAAGCCCAGGTGCCAGTTGACCTTCTGGCCGACCGTGCCGATGACCAGCGGCGCGAGGAAACCACCGAGGTTGATGCCGATGTAGAACACCGTGAAGCCGCCGTCGCGGCGCGGGTCCTTCGGGCCGTTGTAGAGGTGGCCGACCATCGTGGAGATGTTGGCCTTCATCAGGCCGGAACCCACGGCGACCAGCGCCAGACCGGCGAAGAACGTCGGCTTGCCGGGCAGGGCCAGCATCAGGTGACCGGCCATGATCACGGAGGCCGCGATGGCGACCGTCTTGCGCGGGCCCCAGACGCGGTCGCCGAACCATCCGCCGGGCATGGCGAGCAGGTACACCATGGCGACATAGACGGAGTAGATGGCCACCGAGCTGGCCTCGGGCATCGCCAGGCCGCCGCCCTGGCTGCCGGGCTTGGCATCCGGGCCGCCGGCGATCAGGTAGACGACGAGGAGGGCGCGCATGCCGTAGTAGGAGAAGCGCTCCCACATCTCGGTCATGAACAGAGTGGCCAGGCCGCGGGGGTGGCCGAAGAAGGTCTTGCCGCCAGAGGCAGGAGCGGTGTCCTGCGCGGCCGACTCCTTCGTCAGGCTGGACGCCATGGTCGATCCTTGGGTTCCGAGGACGCGCGCCGAGCTCTTGCGCGCCCGTGTGGGGGTAGGCCGGCACCGGATACCGCACCGCCCGCCCCCAGGCCCTTGGGGTTCGGTTCCCTCCCTGGGGGGACCGGCAGGGCAGCCGTACACCGGGATCCACGCCCCCGCGCCCCTTCGCGCGGCGGACCCGGCCGACAGGTCGTTCACTGTTCACACAGGACTGGCGTACCCGCCCTGCGTACGGAAGAGACCTCCGGCGCGCTACTGCCGAGCCGAAGGTCTCCCACGCTGGTACAGACTTCTCGTAACCATACGTCACACCCCGCCCGCATATGGAAGGAGTTGAGACGGGGATCACAGAAGCGGACGGAACCATTCGGCTCCCGTCCGATGTGTCAGTTCCTCCTGCCCACCACGCGTCCCGGTGCCCGGAGTGCGCTCTGACGTGCGCCCGAGCGGACTACCATCACCTGCATGACCCGAGTACTGCTCGCCGAGGATGACGCGTCCATCTCGGAGCCGCTCGCACGCGCGCTGCGCCGCGAGGGGTATGAGGTGGAGGTGCGCGAAGACGGTCCCACAGCGCTCGCCGCGGGGATCAAGGGAGACGTCGACCTGCTCGTCCTCGACCTCGGGTTGCCCGGAATGGACGGACTGGAGGTCTGCCGGCGGCTGCGCACCGAGGGTCACGGCTTCCCGGTGCTGGTGCTCACCGCCCGGGCCGACGAGGTCGACACCGTGGTCGGGCTGGACGCCGGCGCCGACGACTACGTCACCAAGCCCTTCCGCCTCGCCGAACTGCTCGCCCGCGTCCGGGCCCTGCTGCGGCGCGGCGCCGCCGAGTCCCCCCAGCAGGGGACGGCCACCCACGGCGTCCGGATCGACGTCGAGTCGCACCGCGCCTGGATGGGCGACGAGGAACTGCAGCTCACGGCCAAGGAGTTCGACCTGCTCCGGGTGCTGGTCCGGGACGCGGGCCGGGTCGTCACCCGCGACCAGCTGATGCGCGAGGTCTGGGACACCACGTGGTGGTCCTCCACCAAGACCCTCGACATGCACATCTCCTGGCTGCGCAAGAAACTCGGGGACGACGCGGCGAACCCGCGCTACATCGCCACCGTGCGCGGCGTCGGCTTCCGGTTCGAGAAGAACTAGCCGGCGGACCGGGGAACAACGGAACGACGAGCCGGAGAACGCACCGTGCGCCGCCGATTGATCAACTCCACGCTCGCCGTCGTCCTCGTCGTGATCGCGGTGTTCGGGATCTCGCTCGTCATCGTGGAGACCCGCACGATCGAGAGCAGCGCGCGGGAGAGCGTGCAGTCCGAGGCCGTGCGCCTGGTGAGCATCGTCGAGGGCCGGCTGGCCGGTGGCGAGCGCGTCGAGTCGGGGGTGCTGCGGGAGCAGATCACACTCGACCGGCACGTCCGGGTGGAGATCCCGGGCCGCGAGCCCATCGAGATCGGCACCCGCCCAGAGGGCGGCCTGATCACCTCGACCCAGACCGGCGAGCACGGTGAGACCGTCCGGGTGGAGGAGTCCCGCTCGGCCGTGAGCAAGGAGGTCGGGCGGACGCTGCTGGTGATCCTCGCGGTGGCCCTGTTGGCCGTCGTCGCCGCGGTCTTCCTCGCCGTCCGGCAGGCCAACCGGCTCACCGCCCCCCTCACCGACCTGGCCGAGACCGCCGAACGCCTCGGCTCCGGCGACCCCCGCCCCCGCCACCGCCGCTACGGCGTCCCCGAGCTGGACCGGGTCGCGGACGTGCTGGACGGGAGCGCCGAGCGCATCGCACGGATGCTCACGGCGGAGCGGCGGCTCGCGGCCGACGCCTCGCACCAGCTGCGCACGCCGCTGACCGCGCTGTCGATGCGGCTGGAGGAGATCACGCTCACCGACGACCCGGAGACGGTCAAGGAGGAGGCGACGATCGCCCTCACCCAGGTCGAGCGGCTCACCGACGTCGTCCAGCGGCTGCTGACCAACTCCCGGGACCCCAAAACGGGTTCCGCCGTCACCTTCGACCTCGACGAGGTCATCAAGCAGCAGCTGGAGGAGTGGCGGCCCGCCATCCGAGCGAGCGGCCGGGCCCTGGTCCGCTCCGGGAAGCAGGGGCTGCGCGCGGTGGGGACACCGGGCGCGGTCTCCCAGGTGATCGCGACGCTGATCGAGAACTCCCTGACCCACGGCGACGGCGCGGTGGCGCTGCGCACCCGTGTCACCGGCAACCAGGCGGTGGTGGAGGTCTCCGACGAGGGCCCCGGGGTGCCGTCGGACCTGGGCGCGCGGGTCTTCGAGCGCACGGTCAGCGGCCGGAACTCCACGGGGCTGGGGCTCGCCGTGGCCCGCGACCTCGCGGAGGCGGACGGGGGCCGGCTGGAGCTGCTCCAGCAGCGGCCGCCGGTGTTCGCGCTGTTCCTGAGCCGGGAGGCGGAGCGGGGGGAGCGGCTCCAGGTCTGATCAGGACTGATCAGTTCTGGGCGGGACCGAGTAGAACCGAGACAGGACTGGGAGCGCCCCGAGGGCCTACGACCGCGAGGACGCCCGGGCCCGCTGCGGCGGCACATCCGCCAGAAACGATTCAGCTGTCTCGACGGCCGCACGGGTCACGGGCAGCTGCCGGAACACCCATGTGCGGTACGACCAGAACCGGAACACCGTACCGATGCCGAGCCCGATCACGTTCTTGGCGACGTTGTCCGCCAGCGTGGACGTGAAGCCGAACCCGTAGTGCGACAGGGCCAGGATCCCGTTCTCGATCACCAGGCCCACCCCGCTGAACAGCAGGAACAGCGACAGCTCCCGGCTGCGGCGGCTCTTGTCGCAGTCCCGGTACGTCCAGTACCGGTTGCCGACGTAGTTGGCGGCGATCGCGACGCACGTGGCGATCACGCCGGAGCGGACCACGGCGAGTCCCGAGTGGGTGCAGATGTTGAAGACGATGGCATTGACCACGAAGCCGATGGCGCCGATGGCACCGAATTTGGCGACTTCGTGGACGAGCCGCTCCAGCCGGGAACGCACTGCGCGCCGTTGACTCATGAGTTCGTCAGGCTCCGTAAGGGATGGGCGGTCAGGGCGTGGGGAATTCCCCCATGCTGGCGTGGGGCAATTCCTCCATGCTAGCGAGCGTCACCCGGGTGCGGCCGGGGGACGGGGTGAATACCGGACGAACGCCCGCCGCCCCGGCCGTCAAGGCCCGGTGACGGGAGATCTTGGATGATCGTCCAAGGCCCGGCCGGCGCCGGTCGTGCGTACGGATACCCTGGGGGCGTGACGTTCCCGGTAGTCGGCATGGTCGGCGGCGGCCAGCTCGCCCGTATGACCCACGAGGCGGGCATCCCCCTCGGCATCAGATTCAAGCTGCTCAGTGACACTCCGCAGGATTCCGCGGCCCAGGTCGCGGGTGAGGTGGTCGTGGGGGATTACCGCGACCTCGACACCCTTCGTGCTTTCGCACAAGGCTGCGATGTGATCACCTTCGATCACGAGCACGTTCCGACCGAGCACCTACGGGCCCTGGAGGCCGACGGAATTCCCGTCCGCCCGGGGCCCGACGCGTTGGTGCACGCCCAGGACAAGGGGGTGATGCGGGCGAAGCTCACGGAGATCGGCGTCCCGTGCCCGCGCCACCGCATCGTGAAGGACCCGGCGGACGTCGAACGCTTCGCGGCGGAGGGCGACGGCTTTCCGGTCGTCCTCAAAACAGTGCGCGGCGGCTACGACGGCAAGGGCGTGTGGGTCGTCCGTGACGCCCGCGGGGCGGAGGAGCCCTTCCGCGCCGGGGTGCCCGTCCTCGCCGAGGAGAAGGTCGACTTCGTCCGCGAGCTCGCCGCCAACGTCGTCCGCTCCCCGCACGGCCAGGCCGTCTCGTACCCGGTCGTCGAGTCGATCCAGGTCGACGGCGTCTGCGACACGGTCATCGCCCCCGCGCCCGGTCTGTCGCCCGAGCTGTCCGCCCACGCGCAGCGGCTCGCCCTGCGGATCGCCCAGGAGCTCGGTGTCGTCGGCCACCTCGCCGTCGAGCTGTTCGAGACCCCGGACGGCCGGGTCCTCGTCAACGAGCTGGCGATGCGCCCGCACAACTCCGGCCACTGGACCCAGGACGGCGCGGTCACCTCGCAGTTCGCCAACCACGTCCGGGCCGTACTGGACCTGCCCCTCGGCGATCCGCGCCCGCGCGCCCCGTGGACCGTCATGGCCAATGTTCTCGGCGGCGACTATCCGGACATGTATTCCGCGTACCTCCATTGCATGGCACGCGACCCGGGCCTGAAGATCCATATGTACGGCAAGGACGTCAAGCCCGGTCGCAAGGTCGGACACGTCAACACCTACGGCGACGACCTGGCGGACGTGCGCGAGCGCGCCGCCCACGCCGCCGGATACCTGCGAGGAACGATCACGGAATGAGCAGTTCCCCCGGCGCCCCCGTCGTCGGCATCGTCATGGGCTCCGACTCCGACTGGCCCGTCATGGAGGCCGCCGCCCAGGCGCTCGCCGAGTTCGAGGTCCCCCACGAGGTCGACGTCGTCTCCGCGCACCGCATGCCCCGCGAGATGGTCGCCTACGGGGAGCGGGCGGCCGACCGCGGCCTCAAGGCGATCATCGCGGGTGCCGGCGGCGCCGCCCACCTGCCCGGCATGCTGGCGTCCGTCACCACCCTGCCGGTGATCGGCGTGCCCGTGCCGCTGAAGTACCTGGACGGCATGGACTCCCTGCTGTCCATCGTGCAGATGCCGGCCGGAGTGCCCGTCGCCACCGTCTCCGTCGGCGGCGCCCGCAACGCCGGGCTGCTCGCCGTCCGTATGCTGGCCGCCCACGACGGCGAACTGCGGTCCCGGATGCGGCAGTTCCAGGAAGAGCTCAACGAGCAGGCGACGGACAAGGGACGCCGCCTGCGCGCCAAGGTCCAGGGCACCACCGGCTTCGGATTCGGGAAGTAGGGAACGCGATGGAACCGCTCGACCGCGCCCGCGAACTACTGGCCGCCCACCCCGTCGTCGACGGGCACAACGACCTCCCCTGGGCCCTGCGCGAGCAGGTCTCCTACGACCTGGACCGCCGCGACATCGCCACCGACCAGAGCGCCGCCGGCCTGCACACCGACCTGCCGCGGCTGCGCGCGGGCGGCGTGGGGGCCCAGTTCTGGTCCGTGTACGTGCGCAGCGACATGGCCGGCGACGACGCGGTGAGCGCCACCCTCGAACAGATCGACATCGTCCACCAGCTCATCGACCGCCACCCGGCGGACCTGCGGCTCGCCCGCACCGCCGACGACATGGAGGCCGCCCGCTCCGAGGGACGCATCGCCTCCCTGATGGGCGCCGAGGGCGGCCACAGCATCAACTGCTCGCTCGCCACGCTGCGCGCGTTCCACGCGCTGGGCGTCCGCTATATGACCCTCACCCACAACGACAACATCCCGTGGGCGGACTCCGCGACGGACGAGCCGCGGGCCGGCGGCCTCACCCGCTTCGGCGAGGAGGTCGTCCGTGAGATGAACCGCCTCGGCATGCTCGTCGACCTCTCGCACGTCTCCGCCGACACCATGCGGGACGCCCTGCGCGTCAGCGAGGCGCCCGTGATCTTCTCGCACTCCTCGGCCCGCGCCGTCTGCGACCACCCGCGCAACGTCCCCGACGACGTCCTCGCCTCGCTCGCCGCCAACGGCGGCGTCGCCATGGTGACCTTCGTCCCCAAGTTCGTCCTCCCCGAGGCCGTGGCCTGGACCCGCGCCGCCGACGACAACATGCGCGCCCACGGCTTCCACCCCCTCGACACCACCCCCGACGCCATGGCCGTCCACCAGTCCTACGAAGCCGGCCACCCCCGCCCCCTCGCCACCTCCGCCACCGTCGCCGACCACCTCGACCACATGCGCGAGGTCGCCGGCGTCGATCACATCGGCATCGGCGGCGACTACGACGGGACGGCCTTCACGCCGTCCGACCTGGCCGATGTCTCCGGCTACCCGCATCTGATCGCGGAGCTGCTGCGCCGTGGGTGGTCGGATGCGGACCTCGCGAAGCTGACGTGGAAGAACGCGGTGCGGGTGCTGGGGGACGCGGAGGCGGTGGCGCGGGATGTCGCGGCCAAGCGGGGGCCTTCGGTGGCGACGATCGGGCAGCTGGACGGTTGAGGGGCCCCGATCCCTCCCTTTCACCGTTTCCCGGGGCTCTGCCCCGGACCCCGGCATCGCGGCTTCGCCGCGAGATCCTCAATCGCCGGACGGGCTGGTTGTCGCGCCCGGGGGTGCGGGGCCCGCCCCGCAAGAAACGGTGAAATGGGGGTGCCCCCTCTGGGGGAGGGACCGGGGCAAACCCCCTCCGGGTCTAAGCCCGCGGCCGCCCCATCGCCCGGAACTCCCACCCCGCCGACCGCCACACCTCGGCGGACAGCGCGTTACGACCATCGAGCACCCGCCGATGCCCCACCACAGCACCGAGCACCGCAGGATCCAGCTCCCGGAACTCCGCCCACTCGGTCAGATGCAGCACCACATGCGCCCCCCGGCACGCCTCCACCGCACTGGACGCATACGCCAGCGTGGGAAAGAGGCGCCGGGCGTTCTCCATCCCCTTGGGGTCGTAGACAGTGACCTGACCGCCCTGCAAATGGATCTGCCCCGCCACATTGAGCGCGGGCGAGTCCCGGACATCGTCGGAGTCCGGCTTGAACGTCGCACCGAGCACGGCCACCCGCTGCCCCAGGAAGCTCCCCCCGACCGTCTCACGGGCGAGCTCGACCATGTGCCCGCGCCGGCGCATGTTGATGGAGTCGACCTCACGGAGGAAGGTCAGCGCCTGATCGACGCCGAGTTCACCGGCGCGGGACATGAAGGCGCGGATGTCCTTGGGGAGGCAGCCGCCGCCGAAGCCGATGCCGGCCCGCAGGAACTTCTTCCCGATCCGCTCGTCGTGCCCTATGGCCTCGGCCAGCTTGACCACGTCGCCGTCGGCCGCCTCGCAGACCTCCGCCATGGCGTTGATGAAGGAGATCTTCGTCGCCAGGAAGGAGTTGGCGGCGGTCTTCACCAGCTCGGCGGTCGGGAAGTCGGTGACGACGAACGGCGAACCCTCGCCGACCGGCGTCGCGTACACCTCGCGGAGCACCTTCTCCGCGCGCTCGCCCTCGACGCCGACGACGATGCGGTCCGGGTGGAGGGTGTCCTGGACGGCGAAGCCCTCGCGCAGGAACTCCGGGTTCCAGGCGAGCTCCACCTCGGCACCGGCGGGGGCGAGTTCGGCGATCTTCCGGGCGAGCCGGGACGCGCTGCCGACGGGGACGGTCGACTTGCCGACGACCAGCGCCGGGCGCCGCAGCAGGGGGGCGAGCGAGGCCACGGCGGAGTCGACGTAGGACATGTCGCACGCGTACTCGCCGTGCTTCTGCGGGGTGTTCACGCAGATGAAGTGGACGTCGCCGAACTCGGCGACCTCCTCCCAGGAGGTGGTGAAGCGCAGCCGCCCGCTCGAACCCTCCAGCCCCGCGACGTGTTTGCGCAGCAGCTCCTCCAGCCCCGGCTCGTACATCGGGACCTCGGCGCGGCCGAGCATCTCGATCTTCTCGGGGAGCACGTCCAGGCCCAGCACCTCGAACCCGAGCTCGGCCATGGCCGCTGCGTGGGTGGCGCCGAGATAGCCGGTGCCGATCACGGTGATCTTGGGGGCCATGCGTGCTCCAGTTACGTACGGGCGTGCTGAGTGCGTGGCCCGAGCATAGTCCGGGGCCGTCCCGGGAAGATTCCGGGAGATCCGCCGCTGTCGGCAAGCTCACGTATACCCGGCCGGGCCGAGGCCCCTAGAATCGCGGTTACTAAACGGTAGTTAACGCTCTTGGGAGTTCGCCTTGGCGGGAAACAAGGACTTCGACCTGTACCGGCCGTCCGAGGAGCACGACGAGCTCCGCAAGGTCGTTCGCTCGCTTGCCGAGGCGAAGATCGCGCCGTTCGCCGCGGAGGTGGACGAGGAGGGGCGCTTCCCGCAGGAAGCCCTCGACGCGCTGGTCTCGGCCGATCTGCACGCGGTGCACGTGCCGGAGGAGTTCGGCGGCGCCGGTGCCGACGCGCTCGCGACGGTGATCGTCATCGAGGAGGTGGCCCGGGTGTGCGCCTCCTCCTCCCTCATCCCCGCGGTCAACAAGCTCGGCTCGCTGCCGGTCGCGCTGTCCGGCTCGGAGGAGCTCAAGAAGCGGTACCTGAGCCCGCTCGCCAAGGGCGACGCGATGTTCTCGTACTGCCTCAGCGAGCCCGACGCCGGCTCGGACGCCGCCGGTATGAAGACGCGCGCCGTCCGCGACGGCGACTTCTACGTCCTCAACGGCGTCAAGCGGTGGATCACCAACGCCGGCGTCAGCGAGTACTACACGGTCATGGCCGTGACCGACCCGGAGAAGCGCTCCAAGGGCATCTCCGCCTTCGTCGTCGAGAAGTCCGACGAGGGCGTCTCCTTCGGCGCCCCCGAGAAGAAGCTCGGCATCAAGGGCTCCCCGACGCGCGAGGTCTACCTCGACAACGTCCGCATCCCCGCCGACCGCATGATCGGCGAGGAGGGCACGGGCTTCGCCACGGCGATGAAGACCCTGGACCACACCCGCATCACCATCGCGGCCCAGGCCCTCGGCATCGCGCAGGGCGCCCTCGACTACGCCAAGGAGTACGTCAAGGAGCGCAAGCAGTTCGGCAAGCCCATCGGCGACTTCCAGGGCATCCAGTTCATGCTCGCCGACATGGCCATGAAGCTGGAGGCCGCCCGCCAGCTCACCTACACCGCCGCCGCCAAGTCCGAGCGCCTCGACGCCGACCTCACCTTCTACGGCGCCGCTGCCAAGTGCTTCGCCTCCGACGCCGCCATGGACATCACCACGGACGCCGTCCAGCTCCTCGGCGGCTACGGCTACACGCGCGACTACCCGCTGGAGCGCATGATGCGCGACGCGAAGATCACGCAAATCTACGAGGGCACGAACCAGGTCCAGCGCATCGTCATGGCGAGGAACCTGCCGTAACACCGGCCGACGGACGGGCGCCGCGTCTCACACCCCGCAGGGGCACGTGAGGCGCGGCGCCCGTCGTTTCGGGGAACAGGCCACGACCGCCCCTCCCGCCCCGGTGGCGCCCCCGCCCGCCACCCCCCACCCTGGACTGGAGCCCTCGGGGGACCTCAGTGCGCCAGGAGGCGATGTCATGCCCGAGGTACGCGAACCGTATGCGCCCGGCACTCCCTGCTGGGTCGATCTCATGGCCCCCGACCAGCGGGCGGCACTCGACTTCTACGGGGATCTGTTCGGCTGGCAGGGCGAGCCGGGGCCGCCCGAGACGGGCGGGTACGCGGTGTGCACGCTCGACGGGAGGGCCGTGGCCGGGATCGGGCCGACGATGGAGCCGGAGGGGCAGCCTCCGCCGACCACGGCGTGGACGACGTATGTGGCGGTGGACGATGTGGACGCCGCGACGGGGGCGATCGGCGAGAAGAGCGGCCGGGTGCTCGTGCCCGGCATGGACGTGCTCACGTTCGGGCGGATGGCGGTCGTGGCCGACCCGGCGGACGCCGTGTTCGGGCTGTGGCAGGCCCGGGACTTCTTCGGGTGCGAGGTGGTCAACGAACCGGGCGCGGTGATCTGGAACGAGCTCAACACCGCCGATCCCGAGGGGGCCGGGACCTTCTACTCGGCGGCCCTGGGGATCGAGGCGACGCCCATGGACGAGGCGCCCGGATACTTCGCGCTGAAGGTGGACGGCCGGCCGGTCGGCGGAATGCAGGGGCTGGACAGGTTCCCGGAGGGGACGCCCTCGCACTGGCTGACGTACTTCGCGGTCGACGGGACGGACACCACGGTGGACGCCCTGGTCAGGGCGGGCGGCTCGGTGCTCGTCCCGCCGTTCGACATGGTGGCCGGCCGGATGTCCGTGGTCTCCGACCCGCAGGGCGGGATCTTCGCGGTCATCCAGGGGGCCGAGCCGGAGGCCGCCTGAGCGGCCGCCGGCCCGGGGCGGGGGGGGCTACGGCCCCGGGGCGGGGGCTACGGCCCCGGGGCGGGGGCTACGACACCGTCACCTTCTCGTCCTTCTTCAGCTCCGCGAAGAGCTGCTTGGACTTCACCGGGTCCCACTTCACCGCCGAGCCGTCCTCGCGCGTCGGCAGGTTCGCGTTCCCTATCGGTACCGTCATCTGCTTGCCGTCGCCGCCCGTGACGTCCTTCATCGCCCAGAACATGGAGGCCAGGTCCCACAGCTCCATGTCGTCGTCGACTATCAGCGTGTCGAGGCCGGAGCCGATCACCGGGTAGAGCGTGAACGGGTTGAGCACGGTGGACGGCGAGGCCGCCTGCTTGGCGAGGGTGTTCAGGAACTTCTGCTGGTTGCGCATCCGGCCCAGGTCCTGGTCGGCCTCCTGGTGGCGCTGGCGGACGAAGGCGAGCGACTGCTTGCCGTCCAGCGTCTGGCAGCCGGCCTTGAGGTCGGCGCCCGAGTCACGGTCCTTGACCGCCTTGTCCAGGCACATGTCGACACCGCCGAGCGAGTCGACCAGGTTGCGGAAGCCGCCGAAGCCGATCTCCGCGTAGTGGTCGATGCGCAGACCGGTGTTGTACTCGACCGTCCGCACCAGCAGCTCGGGGCCGCCGTCCGAGTACGCGCGGTTGAGCTTGTGGGTGGAGGCGGGGATCCGCTTGCCGGACTTCTGGCCGGTGAAGGCGGGGATGGTGACGTACGAGTCGCGCGGCAGGCTCAGCATGGTGGTGCCGTTGTCACCGGTGTGCAGGATCATCATCGAGTCGGTGCGCTTGCCGTCGGCCGACCCGGTGTGCAGGTCCTTCTTGTCCTCGTCGGTCAGGCCCTCACGGCTGTCGGAGCCGACGATCAGGTAGTTCGTGCCCCCGCCGGACGGCGGCCGGTCCTCGACCTTGCCGAGGTCGACCTCGCGGCGCAGCTTGGAGTCGGCCCAGAAGTAGGTGCTCACGGAGACCACCAGCACGACGGCGAGGAAGGCCAGCAGGCCGATCGTTATCCGTTTGCGCCAGTTCGGCCGCCCGGTGCGGGGCGCGCGCCCGGACGCGGGCGGCGGGCCGCCGGGGCCTCCGGAGCCCCCGGGCGGGACCGCGCCGCCGCCGCGCCCGTAGACCTGGCCCGTGTTGTAGCCGTCGTCGCGGTGACCACCGCCGGCGGGCGCCCCGTACTGCGGGGGAGGACCGCCGTGCTGCGCCCGCGGCACACCGCCGGCACCCTGGGGCCGGGGATGTCCGCTGCCGCTGCCGTACGGGTACCGGCGGTCGTTGTTCCGCACTTCGGGCCACTCGCTCATGAGGAGAAGTGTGCCCGCCTCCGCGGGGCGCACTGCCGGGTGGTACGAGATGGGGGCACGGCTGTTGCAGAGCTGATGCACAGGCGGCCCGGTGCGTGCGCCCCGCATACAGTGGGGTGCATGACCACTCAGGACCGGGCCCCCGAGTCCGGCACGGCCGGGATATCCGGCAAGCCGACTTCGGCCTCCCGCACGACGCTCTCCCACATCATGACCAGCAACGAGACCAACCTGCTCGGCACCGTGCACGGTGGCGTGATCATGAAACTGGTGGACGACGTCGCCGGGGCGGTCGCCGGGCGGCACTCCGGAGGTCCCGCCGTGACGGCCTCCATGGATGAGATGGCCTTCCTCGAACCCGTCAGGGTGGGCGACCTGGTTCATGTGAAAGCGCAGGTCAACTGGACCGGGCGGTCCTCCATGGAGATCGGCGTGCGGGTGCTCGCCGAGCGCTGGAACGAGTCGACGCCCGCCACTCAGGTCGGCAGCGCCTACCTTGTCTTCGCGGCCGTGGACGAGGACGGGAAGCCGCGGCCCGTACCGCCGGTGATCGCCGAGACCGAGAAGGACCGCCGGCGCTACCAGGAAGCGCAGATCCGGCGCACGCACCGGCTCGCGCGCCGCCGCGCGATCAAGGAACTGCGGATGAACCGGGCCGCGGAGGGCTTCGAGGACTGAGGGTTGTCCTCATAAAGAGCCCCGCATAAGGGGTTCCGGCCGTCTCACTCGTCGCACACCGCCCGGTCCCCGGTGATCACCTCGCCGCTCGCGCCGCCGCCCGCGCCCGTCTCCGGCCGCCCCGACGGCACGGCCGGCCCGGTCGGCCGCGCCGGTCGTACCGGCCGCACCCCCGCGAAGTCCGTGCCCAGCGTCACCTGCATCAGCGGCCCCTGCCCCGGCACCGCCCGGAGCCGGGCGCCCGGCAGGGCCGCCGCCAGTGAGCGGGCCGACCGGTCCCAGCGCGGGTCGAAGCCGATCACCGTGCGCAGGGCGGTCGGCGGCGGGATGTCGGCGGGCAGGCCGGTGGTGGCGAAGCCGGTGGCGTGCAGCGCCGTGTCGGCGTCCCGGCCGAGGCCCGGACGGCCGCTGCCGTTGAGGACCTGGACGTGGACCTGGTCGGGGGCCACCTCGACGGGCGGCGGCGCGGGCTGCGCGGGCGTTGACGGTACGGCCGGAGCGCCGTCCGGCCGTCCGGCGGACCCGGCAGCACCCACGGCATCGCCCGGCGTCGCCGCGGCCGGCGCCTTCCCGTCCCCGTCCTCGTCCTTGTTCCCATCCCCCGCCCGGCGCGGGCTCCGGAGGGCCAGCGGGCGGTCCTCGCGCAGGGCCTGGAAGAGCGGGGCGGCGGCGTTCTCGTCCCACTTCACGGTCGAGCCGAGCCCGGGCACGGGGAAGTCGACGGCCGCGATCGGTACCGAGGCGAACTCCGACGCGGCGGGCGTGAGGCCGCGCACCGCCCGGCCCAGCTCGACGAGCTCCGCCCCGCCGAAGCCGCGGTCCGCGCGGACCGAGCCCAGCAGGGCCGCGACGACCCGGCGGAACGCCGACGGGTCGAACAGCACCCCGCTGCTCGTCGTCCGCTGGAGCAGGGCGGCGACGAAGCGCTGCTGGCGGCGCATCCGGCCCAGGTCGGCGCTGGCGTCGACGTGCCGGGAGCGGACGTACTGGAGGGCCTGGCCGCCGCCCAGCGTGCTGCTGCCCGCGGGCAGGTCGAGCCCGCTGTGGTCGTCCCTGAGCGGTTCCTCCGTGCAGACCCGCACCCCGCCCACCAGGTCCACGGTCCGCATGAAGCCGGCGAAGTCGACCTCCAGGTAGTGGTCGACGTGCACCCCGGTCAGCTGCTCGACGGCGCGGACGGTCAGTCCGGGGCCGCCCTCCGCGTAGGCCGCGTTGAGCTTCTGCGGGTGGGCCGGGCGGAGGGCCCCGGAGGCGTCGGGGTGCTCGGGGAGGACGGTGTAGGTGTCGCGCGGCAGGCTGACGACGGTCACCCGGTCCCGGCCCTCGGAGAGGTGCACCAGCATCATCGTGTCGGTGCAGTGGCAGGGCTCGCCGCCCAGGTGGTAGCGGGTGCGCTCGTCCTCGGTGATGGCGTCGCGGCTGTCCGTCCCCACCAGCAGGACGGTGGTGCCGTGGCCCGTGCGGGGCCGGTGCGACAGCCCGGTGAAGGGGTCGACCCGGCCGATGCCCCGGTCGATGCCGTGCACCACCGCGTGCCCGGCGCCGCCGGCCACCAGGATGGCGAGAGCGAGTGCGGTGGCGATGCGCAGTCCCCAGCGGGGCCGGTGCGGGGCGCCGTGCCGCGCTCGGCGCGGGCGGCGGGGGCGGGCCGGTGCGAGCACTTCGGGACCTCCGCGACGAAATGAGGGGAGGGAACCGGGACACCATAGGTCAATACGATCAACGGTCCGCGGCTCCACGCCGTCCGCCGGGGCCCGGCCACCCGGGCGGCGCGGTGGTGCTTCGCCCGTTCGCGGTAACGTGACCGACGATTCCGTCCGCCGGGGGGTGAACCCCTGACCCCCGTACCCCCGAGGAACCATGCCAGAGCAGCAGCCGCCCGCCGTTTCCGTGATCATGCCGGTGCTCAACGAGGAGCGCCATCTGCGCACCGCCGTGCGGCACATCCTGGAGCAGGACTACGCCGGTGAGCTGGAGGTGGTGATCGCCCTCGGCCCGTCCACCGACCGCACCGACGAGATCGCCGCCGAGCTCGTCCGCGAGACCGCGTCCCACCACCGCGCCCGGGTGCAC
This sequence comes from Streptomyces sp. I05A-00742, assembly GCF_013055795.1. Taxonomy (GTDB): domain Bacteria; phylum Actinomycetota; class Actinomycetes; order Streptomycetales; family Streptomycetaceae; genus Streptomyces. Next base: position 224,886 of record NZ_JABETO010000003.1, on the reverse strand, counting down.
ACGGTCCCGAACCCGACCGGCCGGACCCCCGCCGCCCTCAACGCGGCGATCAAGGCGTCGCGCCACCCGATCGTGGTGCGGGTGGACGGGCACGGGATGCTGTCGCCCGACTACATCGAGACGGCCGTGCGGCTGCTGGACGAGACGGGCGCGCAGAACGTCGGCGGCATCATGCACGCCGAGGGGGAGAACGACTGGGAGCGGGCCGTCGCCGCGGCCATGACCTCCAAGATCGGCGTGGGCAACGCGGCGTTCCACACGGGCGGCGCGGCGGGCGAGGCGGAGACCGTCTACCTGGGCGTCTTCCGGCGGCAGGCGCTGGAGCAGCAGGGCGGTTACAACGAGGAGTTCATCCGGGCCCAGGACTGGGAGCTGAACTTCCGGATCCGTGAGGCGGGCGGGCTGATCTGGTTCTCCCCCGAGCTCAAGGTCTCCTACCGGCCGCGGCCCTCCGTGCGGGCGCTCGCCAAGCAGTACAAGGACTACGGCCGCTGGCGGCACGTCGTCGCCCGCTTCCACAAGGGCTCCATCAACCTCCGTTACCTGGCCCCGCCGACCGCCGTGGCCGTCATCGCGGCCGGGCTCGTGGTGGGCGTCGCCGTCACGCCGTGGGCGCTGATCGTGCCGGGCGGCTACCTGGCGGCCATCGCGGCCGGCTCGGTCCCGGCGGGCAAGGGGCTGCCGCTGAAGGCCCGGCTCCAGATCCCGGTGGCGCTGGCGACGATGCATATGTCCTGGGGCTTCGGCTTCCTCACCAGCCCGCGCTCGCTCGCCCGGCGCGTCATCGCCAGCCGGCGCCCGGCGGTCAAGGCGTAGCGGACACCGGCGTACGCGCACAACGGGCCGCCTCCCTCACGGGGGCGGCCCGTTGCGTGCAGGCCTCAGAAGCGGTTGAGCGGGTTGACCTCCATGCACGCCGAGGCGTCGTCCCCGTTGAGCGGATCGGCGCTCTCCGGGGCCTTGTTGTCCTCGGGCCTGCCCTTGTCCCCGTCCCCGAGCCTGTCCTCGCCGTCCTTGTCACCCTTGTCGGCGGCCTGCTGCTCGGTGTTCTTCCCGGCGTCCTTCGCCCCCGCCCCGGGGTACGTCGTGCCCTTCCGCCAGTCCCCGCCGACCACCAGCGTCACCTGCTCCGCCGAGGGGGACAGCCGTACGGCGTCCTCCGGCAGCCCCAGCGCCTTGGCCACGGCCAGGGCGTCGGACCGCTGCGCCTGCTTCGGATAGGTGATCGTGGTGTCGGCCTGGGCGCGCGGGGTGGAGTCCGAGGTCGCCCTGGTGAAGCCCTGCTTGACGAGGTGCGAGGCGATGTCGGAGCCGCGGCCGGTGGCGGGCGGCAGGACGGCGGTGCCGGTGCCGTTGAAGACGGTGACGGCGATGTTGTTCCTGACGACCTTGGCGGAGTCCTTCGCCGTGCCCTTGGCGTCGGCGGGCTCGGGCTTCTTCTTGTCCTTGCCGTCCAGCGCGATGTCGTTGCGGACGAGGGAGAAGAGCTTGTCGGCGTCGCCCGGCTTGGGGATCACATGGGCGTCCGGGTTCCGCGGGTCCTGCACCCACGGCATGGTGGTCATGGTGATCCGGGCGGACGGCACCCGCTTGACGTCGTTCGTGAGGTCGTAGAGCTTCTTGACCGAGCCGAGGTCCTTGTCGACCGTGAGGGCCTTGGTGGCCGCCTCGGCGAGGTCGGTGAGCTGGCCGGGGTCGCTGAGCCGGCTGCCGGACTTGAGCTGACGGACCATCGCGTTCATATAGAGGTGCTGGGCGTGGGTCCGGCCGATGTCGCTGCCGTCCTCGAAGCCGTGCCGGGTGCGCAGCCACTGGAGGGCCTGCTCGCCCTTGATGGTGTGCGTGCCCTTCTCCAGCCGCAGCCCGGACTTGGTGTCGTGGATGTTGTTCTTCACACAGACCGGCACGCCGCCCACCGCGTCGGCCATGTTCACCACGCCCGCGAAGTCGATCATCATGAAGTGGTCGACGGGTATGCCGGTGAGCTCCTCCCAGGCGGCCACCGTGCAGCCCGGACCGCCGTTCTGGAGGCTGGTGTTGATGATCTGGCTGCGGGTCTCCTGGTAGACCTTCCCGTCGGCCGGATCGGTGCACTTGGGGATGGTCACGCGGGTGTCGCGGGGGACGCTGATGACCGACATGTTGCTGCGGTCGGCGGAGACGTGGAGCAGCATCTGGACGTCGGCGAGGGCCGGGCGGTCGGCGTCCTCGCGGGCGCCGCCGAGGTCCTGGTTCTCCTTGCTGTTCCGGCTGTCGGAGCCCAGGAGGAGGATGTTGAGCGGGCGCTGTCCCGCGGCGTTGGGGACGCTGCGGTCGAGCTGTTTGTCGCCGAGATTGAGCTTGCTCTTGCGGATGTTGCCGTTGAGGTGCCGGTAGTAGACGTAGCCCGCCGCCGACACCCCGAGGACGAGCACCGCGAGGCAGAGGGCGGTCCAGCGGGCTATTCGGACGCCGCGGCGGCGCGGCGGTCTGCCGCCGGCCTTGCCCGACGGTCCGGCTTTGTCCGACGGTCCGTCATCGTTGGACGACCCGTCACTTCCCTTGCCGTCCCCGCCCTTTCCCGCCTCGGAGGAGGCGTCCGCTCCGGGCGCCTCCTCCTTGCCGGTCCTGCCGTCGCCCCCGTTGTCGGCCTCTTCTTCCCCCCGTAGACCGTTGAGCCGCATCGGGCCTCCCCCTGAATGGTGCGCACGGCCCGCAGGGCAGGTGCGTCATACCTGGTGACTCTGTTACCGGGTAGTGAGATGCGCAAGCGCGTTCGCAGGATTCACTTTGCGCAGATGTTCTTGTTGTCGGCCCCGATCCGCTGAATATCCTTGGGCGCTTCCTTCGGCGCCTTCGGCGGCATCACCGGCACACCCGCCCCCTTGAAGTCGGCGCCGAGGACCAGGGTCATCTCGGCCAGGGGGGTCGCGTCCTTGTCGGTCTGGTGGAGGGCGTCGGCCGGCAGGCCCATGGCCTCCGCCAGGCGGCGGGCCTGGTCGGCCTGGTTGGGGGCGAACTCCAGGGTGGTCTTGGCGGCCTTCTTGTTGCCGGGCGAGTTGCCGCCGTTGCTGGTACGGACCATGCCCTGGGAGTTCTGCATCCAGCCGACGGTCTCCTGGGCGGCGCCCATCCGCTTGCTGCCGTTGAAGACCTTCACCCGTACCTGGGCGGGCGCGGCCTTGGGGCCCTTGAGGAGCGCCGCCTGCTTGGCGTCCTTCTCCTTCTCGGCCTCCTTCGCCTTGTCCTTGGCCGCGTCCTCCTTGCGCTTCACCTCGGTGAGGGAGACGTCCTCCCGCACCATGGCGAGCAGGGGTTCGGCCCGGGGCTCGTCCAGGATGACCGTCTTGTGGATCTTGCCGTCGGCGGGATTGTCCTTGACGGGCAGCGTGGTGAAGGTGATGTTCTTCAGACTCACCTTGCTGAGCTCCTTGGCCAGGCTGGTGAGCTTGGAGATGGACCCTATTCCGGTGTCCACCGTCAGCGATTTGGTCGCGGCGTTGCCCAGGTCGTAGAGCTTCTTGGGGTTGCTGAGGGTGTCACCGGACTTCATCTTCCGGATCATGGAACTGAGGAACTGCTGCTGGAGCTTGATCCGGTCCAGGTCGCTCTCGAAGCCGACGCTGTGCCGGGTGCGGACGAACGCCAGGGCCTGTTCGCCCTCGATCTCGTGACGGCCCGCGGAGAGTTTGAGGTGGGACTTCGGGTCGTCGATGTCCTTCCCCAGACACACCTCGACACCGCCCACCGCCGAGGACAGCGACTTGACGGCGTTGAAGTCCGCCATCATGAAGTGGCTGACCTTGAGTCCGGTGATCTTCTCGACGGTGCGCCAGGTGCAGCCCGGGTCGCGGTCCCCCTGGCCCAGGCTCTCGTTGAAGCGCACGTTCTTGGAGCCGGGGATGCTCCGCTTCGTGCCGTCCTTCCTGGTCTCGCACTCGGGGATCTCGGTGACCATGTCGCGCGGGATGGAGATCACCGTCGCGTTGGAGCGGTCCTCGGAGACGTGGAAGAGCAGCGTGGTGTCGGCGTGGCCGACGCTGCCGTTGTCGCCGTAACCGGTGTTTCCCTTGCCCGACCGCTTGTCCGTGCCGATGACGAGGATGTTGACCGGCCCGTCGGGGACCGCCTCGTTGTCCACGCCCACATCGACCTTCTCGATGTTGCCGTTGAGGTGCTCGTAGAGCAGATACGCCCCCAACGAGCCGCCCACCAGCAGGAAGGCGAGCGTGCCGCCGGTCCACAGCAGGACCCTCTTCTTCGCGCTCTTCTTCGGCTTGGGGCGGCGGCGGCCCGTGCTCGCCGCCGGGGCCGTCGCCTTGGCGGCCCGCCGGCCGCCGCGCTGCTCGGGGACGGAGCGGCCGCTGCTCCGCGGCCCCGGTACGGGCTTCTTCCTGCTCCCGGTCGTACTCCCGACACGGGACGGCGCGAGATTGGAACGCGCGTCGGCGGGGGAGATATCTCCCGGGGAGGAGCCCGGAGTGTCGGAGGGATTCAGGCGCAGCTCGTAGCTGCCGGTCTTGGGGTCGAACACCCACTGGTCGGCGGGGTCGATGCCGTCCCCCTGCCCACGGCCTTGCGCGTCCACGGTCGCTTGAGTCCTCCGTCGGTGCCACGCGGCGCCTACCCCCGAGGCGCTCGGTCATGTCGTCTTGCAGTGCGCGGTCACCGGCCGTGCGCACCGGACCGCTCACACTATCCGCCCAGTTCAGCGGCGAGCGACGTCAGTGACAAATCACGCACCCCTACAACTGGGCAATCCGCCCCATCTCTTCGCCGGGTACCGTCTCCCGGAGGTTTCGCCGGGGCGAAAAGTCCGATCGTACCCCCGGAGCGATCAACCGCAGATGCCCCGGGCGGCCGTGGTGCCCTCGTAGGTGGGGGGAGCGGTGGGCGACGGACTCGGGGACGCCCCCGCCGGATCGCCCGCCGGATCGCCCGTCCGCTCCGGCCCGGGCTCGCGGGGCGGGACGCCGGACTTGCCGTCGGCCGGGCGCACATGGGCGGTGACCGTCACCGGCCGGTCGTGCCGCAGCAGCTCGAAGAGCTGGTCGGCGTCGGGCTGCACCAGTTCGTCGCGGTCCGCGTTGTACTGGTACGGCTTGCGCGGCACGGTCAGGAACTGGACGTGGTCGGTGGGGACGTTCCGCACCGTGCGCACCAGGTCGTACATCTTGCGGAGCGAGTCGAGCCCGGCGTCCGTGGTGAGGGACTTGGTCGCCGCGTCGAGCACCGGGTAGAGCCGGGTGGGGTTGAGGAGCACCCCGTCGCTGCGCATCTCCTGGAACAGCGCCCCCAGGAATTCCTGCTGGCGGCCCATGCGTTCGGTGTCGCTGCCGTCGCCGAGGCTGTAGCGGGCGCGGACGTAGCCGAGGGCCGCCTCCCCGTGCAGCACCTGCCGGCCGGCGGGCAGCCGCAGCCGGGCCTCGGGGTCGTCCATCGGCTTCTTCAGACAGACCTTGACGCCGTCGACCGCGTCCACCAGCCGTTTGAAGCTGGCGAAGTCCACGATGATGTGGTGGTCGACGCGGACGCGGGTGATGTTCTCCACGGTGCGGATGGTGCAGGCGGCCCCGGCGTCCTCGTAGGCCCAATTGAACTGGGCGAAATGCTCATTGGTGTAACTTCCATCCGGTTTCCGGCAGCTCGGGATCTTCGCCATCAGATCGCGGGGCATGCTGACGGCGGTCGCGCTCTTCCGGTCGGCGGCCAGGTGCAGCAGGATCGTGGTGTCCGAGCGCTGGGTGCCGCTGTCCGTGCCGTACTTCCCGTTCTCGGCGCCGCTGCGGCTGTCGGAGCCGATGATCAGGATGTTCTGGGCCCCGGCGACCAGGGCGGTCGGGCGCTGCTTCTCGTACTCCGCCAGCTCGTTCGCCGTCCGGGTGTCCGTGGTGATGTTGCCGTTGAGGCGTTCGTACAGCACCCAGAGCAGCACCGTCGCCGCCACCAGCAGCACCCCCGCGCCCAGCAGGAGCCGGCGAAGCCAGCGGCGCCGGCGGCGCGGCGCGGGCGAGCCGGCGTCCCGGCCCCCACCGGGAGGGCCGGGCGACCGGAGGGGTGCGCCTGAGCTGTGGGCCACTGCTGCGCGACTCCCTCCGGGGCGGGTCTCGGGGTGCCTACCCGTCGATCATCGCCCCGGAGCGGCGGCACGGCAGCGTCAGAGGGCCGTCACGGTGACGCGCTCGCTCTCCCGGCGCTGGTCCAGGGCCTCCTCGGGGAGCCGGTCGAGGTGGCGGCAGAGCACCACGGAGGCGTCCGCGGCCAGCGGGGCGTAGAGGCCGGCGGAGAGCCCGTCCCAGGTGTCGTACGGCAGCCCGGAGAGCAGCCGGGACCCGGCGTCGAGGCGGCGCCCCGCGGCGTCCGCGCCGGCCCGTTCGACCAGCCGCGCGCCCGTCAGCTCCTGCCCGTCGACGACGAGCGCCGGTGCGTGCGGGTCCACCGGGGCGTACGGGGCGAAACGGTCGCCCTGGCCGGGCACCTCGACCGCGTAGTCCAGGAAGCCCTCCGGAGGCTGGGGGAAGCGGCCGCCCAGCGGGCGCAGGGCGAGCGCCACGCGCTCCCCGGAGCAGGCGCGCGCCTCCTGGAGCCGGTCCGGACCGCTCACCACGAGGTCGGCCGCGGCGGGATCCCCGCCCACCTCGGCCACCACTCCGACGGAGGAACAGGCCAGCAGCCAGACGGCGGTCTGCCAGTGGGCGGGCAGCAGGAGCGCGAGCCGGTCGCCGGGTTCGGCGGCGAGGTCGTCCTGGAGCAGATTGGCGGTCTTGGCCACCCAATTGGCGAAGGTGGCGACGGACAGTTCCACGCGTTCGCCGGTGGCGTCGTCGTAGAAGGTCACGAGCGGGCGTCCCGGGTCCGCGGCGAGGGCGGAACGCAGCAGGTCGGCAGGGGTGCGGTCGGTCGCGTTCATTGTCGGAAGGGTACGCCGCGCGGGGCGTGACGGTCAGTCGGACGGGGGTGCCGCCGGGGCCGCCGCGACCGACAGGCCGTCACCTGGTGAATGGACAGATTTATACCGATATGTACAGGATCTGTGTCATGCGTGGAATCCTCGTCACCTCGGCGGTCACCGCCTGTGCCGCCACCTTGACCCTCCCCTTCCTCGCCGCGCCCGGCGCGGCCTCCTCGCCGGAACGGCGGGCCGCCGCCGCGCAGCGCGGGATCCCCGGTGCGACGTACTCGCTGCCGCTCGTCCCGCTGGAGGCCGGGGACGGGACGGGGACCGCCGACCACGGCAGGTCCCGGGCGGGTGCCGTCGGGGCCGGCGTCCGGGGCCTGCGCCCCCAGCGGGTGAAGCCCTTCTCGCTGGTCGGCATCGTCTGGGACAACGCGGGCACCGAGCTGCGGGGCCGGGCCCAGGTCCGCACCCGGTCCATGGGCACCGGCACCTGGTCCGGGTGGCAGGACGTCCAGGTCCACGACCACGACCGGCCCGACCTCGGCACCGCCGAGGCCCGCGCGGCCCGCCGCGGCTCCACGGCCCCGCTCTGGGTCGGGGCCTCGGACGCCGTCGAGGTGCGGGTCCGCCCGAACGCCCCGACCGGCCGGCAGCAGGGGCCCACCCCCCTGCCGCGCGGCATGCGCGTCGAACTCGTCGACCCCGGCGCGGAACCCGGCCACCGGGCGCGCGGCCGGGCGATCAGCCCTTCGGCGCCCGCGGTGCCCACAGCGCCCGCGGTGCCCTCGAAGCCGGCAGCGCCCTCTCCCGACGACCGGGAGCACGCCAGCTCCGCGGCCAACGCCCCGCTCGCCCCGCTGGGCGCCCATGAGATCCCCGCCTCCTCCGGGCGGCCCGCCTCGGCCGCCGAGGTCGCCGCCATCACCGCCGTCGGCCCGGGCGCCACCGCGAGCTCGTCCGACACCGGAGAGGACGGCCCCGGCGGCGGCAACGGTGAGGCCGGTGAGCGGTCCGGGGCGGACGAGGACGCCTCGGCCGCGGAGGGCGGGGTCACCGACGGGACCGTCGAACCGACCCGCCCGGCGACGGACCCCTCGGCGGCGGACCCCGCGGAGCCCCCGCGGACCGAGCACGGCCGTCCGTCCGAGGACTCCGACGACGCGCTGGACTCGGCCGCCGACGAGGACAACGGGAGTGCGGCCTACGCCGGCTACGCCGGTCCGCGCCCCCGTATCGTCACCCGGGCCGGCTGGGGCGCCGACGAATCGATCCGCGAACGGGGATTCGTCTACGCCAAGAAGGTCAAGGCTGCCTTCGTGCACCACACCGCCTCCGGCAACGGATACACCTGCGCGCAGTCCGCCTCCGTCATCCGAGGTATCTACCGCTATCACGTCGTCAGCAGCGGCTGGCGGGACATCGGCTACAACTTCCTCATCGACAAGTGCGGGACGGTCTACGAGGGCCGGGCAGGCGGGGTGGCAAAGCCCGTCAGGGGCGCCCATACTCTCGGTTTCAACACGGACAGCATGGGGATCGCGGTACTCGGCACCTTCGGGAAGACCAACCCGGCCACGGCCGCGGTCAACGCCGTGGCCGCCCTCAGCGCGTGGAAGCTCGGCCTCTGGAACGCCAACCCGCGCGGCACCACGACCCTGGTCTCGGCCGGCGGGAACCTCTTCAAGAAGGGGGCGAAGGTCAAACTCAAGGTCATCTCCGGACACCGTGACGGCTACTCCACCGAGTGCCCCGGCGACCGCCTCTACAGCAAGCTCGGCACCGCCCGCAGCGCCGCGGCCCGGCTCCAGGGCCGCTGACCGGCCGTACCGGAGGCGCACCGTCCGCCGGGCCGTGTGGTCTGCATACACTGGCCGCCGTTCACGGCCCGGCCCCACCAGGAAGCAGAGACGAACACGTTGACTGAACCGCATCAGCCGCCTCCGCGAGAAGCGATCCTCCTGGTCGGCGGCAAGGGGACCCGGCTGCGTCCGCTCACCGTGCACACGCCCAAGCCCATGGTCCCGGCCGCCGGGGTGCCGTTCCTCACCCACCAGCTGGCCCGGGCCCGGGCGGCGGGGATCGAGCACATCGTGCTCGCCACGTCCTACCTGGCCGAGGTCTTCGAGCCGTACTTCGGCGACGGCTCGGCCCTCGGCCTGCACCTGGAGTACGTCACCGAGGTGGAACCACTGGGCACCGGCGGCGCCATCCGCAACGTCGCCCACCGGCTGCACTCGGGCCCCGACGACCCCGTGCTCATCTTCAACGGCGACATCCTCACCGGCCTCGACATCGAGGCCCTCATCTCCACCCACCGCACGGCGGGCGCCGACGTCTCCCTGCACCTCACCCGGGTCACCGACCCGCGGGCGTACGGCCTGGTCCCCACCGACCCGGACGGGCGCGTCACCGCCTTCCTGGAGAAGCCGCAGACTCCCGAGGAGATCGTCACCGACCAGATCAACGCCGGGGCGTACGTCTTCAACCGGTCCGTGATCGACACCATCCCCGGCGGCCGGCCCGTCTCGGTCGAGCGCGAGACCTTCCCCGGCCTGCTCGCCGACGGCGCCCACCTGCACGGCATGGTCGACTCCACCTACTGGCTCGACCTCGGCACCCCCCAGGCCTTCGTCCGCGGCTCCGCCGACCTCGTCCTCGGCCGCGCCCCCTCCCCGGCCGTCCCCGGCCGCTGCGGCGAGCGCCTCGTGCTTCCTTCCGCCGACGTGGCCCCCGACGCCAAGCTCATGGGCGGCACGGTCATCGGCGCCGGCGCCCGGGTCGAACCCGGCGCCCGGGTCGATGGCAGCACCGTCCTCGACGGTGCCGTCATCGAGGCCGGCGCGTCCGTGCGCGACTCCCTCGTGGGCGCGGGGGCGCGCATCGGGGCGCGCACGGTGCTCGACGGCGCGGTCGTCGGCGACCACGCGGACATCGGCCCCGACAACGAGCTCCGGGCCGGCGCCCGGGTGTGGTGCGGCGCGCGGATCCCCGGGGGCGCGGTGCGCTTCTCGTCCGACCAGTAGCTCCGAGCTGTAGTCCGACGGGCCTCGGCCGGTGGTTCGCGCAACTGGTGGGTGGCGCTCGTCCGACGAGTAGTCCGAAGGGCGCCGGCCAGCGGTTCGCGGGGGCAGTCCGGCCGGTGGCCGGGGCAGTGATCCGGCCGGAGGCCCGACGGGCGGATCGTTCGGCGGTCCGGTGTAGTTTCCCGGCGGTGGCGCGGCAGTATCGCCGGACGACCGGGACCGGTGGGCGGGGCTCGTCCGACCAGTAGTCCGGCGGGCGGGCCGTCCGGTGCACACCCTGGTCGGCAGCCCGGCAGCCCGGCAGCCCGGCAGCCCGGCAGCCCGGCAGCCCGGCAGCCCGGCTGCGTCGCGTTGACCGGCGGCGACGGCGGGCGGCCAATGACCGCGAGCAGGCCGCGCCCGCCCCCCCGGCAGGGGAGCGGCAGCCCGTCGGCCCTGTCGGACCCCGGCGTTACCCTGGCCGGATGGCCACCCGTACCTGGGCCCCGCCGGGCCCGCTCGACCTGGGACGCACCCTGGGCGTCCTGGGGCGCGGCCCCGGCGACCCCGCGTACCGCGTCGCGCCGGACGGCGCCGTCTGGCGGGCGAGCCGCACCCCCGAGGGCGCGGGCACCGTCCGGATCGCCGCGCGGGGCGGGGAGGTGCGCGCGGAGGCCTGGGGGCCGGGGGCGGAGTGGCTCCTGGAGACGCTGCCCGCGCTGCTCGGCGCCGGTGACGACCCCGCCGCGTTCACCCCGCGTCACCGCCTGCTCCACGAGGCGCACCGCCGCCACCCGGGGCTCAGGCTGGCCCGCACCGGGCTGGTGCTGGAGTCGCTGATCCCCTCGATCCTGGAGCAGAAGGTCACCAGCGACGAGGCGTACCGCGCCTGGCGCCTGCTCCTCCAGCGGCACGGCGACCCCGCGCCGGGCCCCGCGGACGGGCCCGCCGGGCGGATGCGCGTCATGCCCGACGCGCGCGGCTGGGCGCTCGTCCCCTCCTGGGAGTGGCACCGGGCGGGTGTCGACGGCAAGCGCTCGGCGACCGTCGTGCGCGCGGCCCGCGCGGCCGCCCGCCTGGAGGAGGCCGCGGCCATGGACGACGAGCGCGCCGCGGCCCGGCTCCGCGCCGTCCCCGGCATCGGCCCCTGGACCGCGGCGGAGACGCTCCAGCGCAGCAACGGCGCCGCCGACGCGGTGACCGTCGGCGACCTCCACCTGCCGAAGACGGTCGGCTACGCGCTCACCGGCGCCCGGGGCACCGACGACGCCGGAATGCTCGAACTCCTCGCCCCCTACGCCGGCCAGCGCCACCGCGCCTGCCGCCTCGTCCTCGTCACCGGCGTCCGCCCCGAGCGCCGGGCGCCGCGCTTCTCGGTGAACGACATCAGACACCTGTAGCGCGACCCCTTCCAGCCGGTTGGGGGGTGCCCCCTCCGGGGGAGTTCGAGGACAGCGCCCGCAGGGCGCTTCGGGGGCGCGGGGGCTTGCCCCCGCAAGAAACGGTGAAAGGGTGGGACCGGGGCAACTCCCCCTGACCCACGAGGCGTTCGCCCTCCCCTGACGGCGTCCAGGGAGACGCCCCGGCCCGTAAGCAGCCGCGCGACGCGGGTGGGGGTAGGGGGCCCGGCCCCGCCCCCGAGGGGGCACCCCCAACGGGCCGAGCGCAGCGCTACCGCACCGCGATGAACGCCTCCGCGCTCCGCTCCGGCCGCTCCCGCGGCCCCGCCGAGGCCCGGCCCACGGCCACGGCCCCCATCGGATCCCAGTCCTCCGGCAGCTCCAGCACCTCCCTGACCACGTCCTTGCAGAACATGGTCGACGACACCCACGCCGAGCCCAGCTGCTCGGCCGCCAGCGCCACCAGGAAGTTCTGCACCCCGGCCCCCATGGCGACGATGAACATCTCGCGCTCCGCGGTGTTCCGCCGCGCGTCCGGGTAGGTGTGGGAGCCGTCCATCACCAGGCAGGGCACCACCAGGCAGGGCGCGTTGCGCAGGACGTCCCCGCGCCGGACCCGCTTGGCGATGCTCTCCTCCGGGCGGCCGTCGGCCCGCAGGTCAGCGATCCACGCGTCCCGCATCGCGTCGAGCAGCCGCAGCCGCGACTCCGCCGACTCCAGCAGGACGAACCGCCACGGCGTGGTGTGGTGCGGCGCCGGAGCGGTGAGCCCCGCGGCGACGGCGCGCCGGACCGCTCCCGGGTCCACCGGCTCGTCCTGGAACTCGCGCACGGTACGCCGCAGTTTCACCGCTTCGCGGACGGCCTCCGAGGTGCCCAGCCGGAACATGTCCTCCGCGGCCGGGCGCACCAGCTCCCGGGCGCCGGGCGCGTCCTCGTCCACCACGTGCGGCAGTCCCCGGACCACCGCCACCGGCAGCCCGTCCGCCTTGCCCTTCACCAGGTCGCCCGCGGCGGCCAGTTCGTCGGCGGTCGCGACGATCGTCGCCGACAGCGGGTTGCCGTGCGCGTCCGTCCCGCCCCGCAGGTCGTCCAGGACCCGGACCCCGGCCGCGCCGATCGTCATGTCCGTCAGACCGGCCCGCCAGGGGCGGGCGGCGGTGTCGGTGATCACGACGCCGACGTCCACGCCGAGCGTGTCGCGGAGCCCGGCGCGCAGGGCGCGGGCGGAGGCGTCCGGGTCCTCGGGCAGCAGCAGGACGGTCCCGGCGGGGGTGTTGGAGGCGTCGACGCCCGCCGCGGCCATGACGAGGCCGAGCCGGTTCTCGACGATGCGCAACGGGCCGCGGCGCGCGACCAGCCGTACGGTCTCGGCGTCGATCGCGGCCTCCCGGTCGGCCGCCTCCAAGATCTGCCCCTCGGCCTTGCTGACGATCTTCGAGGTGACGACCAGGACGTCGCCGTCGGCCAGCCCGGGCAGCCCCTCGGCGGTGGCCGCGGCCGCGACGAGCTTGGTGAGGTCGTCACCGGCCCGGACCTCCGGCAGGCCCGGCAGCGCCCAGACCCGGTAGGAAGGAACCTCCGTCACGCGCGCACCTCCTCGGCGAGGGCGAGTGCCTCGGCGGCCATCCGCGCGGTGGCCTCCACGTCGGTCATCATCAGCGGGACGGCGCGGCAGCGGATCCCGGCCGCCTCCACCTCGGCGGTCCGCCCCGCGTCGACCGTGTCCACCAGCCAGCCGTCGATCAGGCCGGGACCGTAGTGCCGCGCGACCGCCGAGGCGGTCGACTCGACGCCGACGGCCGCGAGGACCTTGTCGGCCATGCCGCGCACCGGCGCGTCCCCGACGATGGGCGACAGCCCGACGACCGGCGCGCCCGCCGCGGCGACGGCCTCGCGGACGCCCGGCACGGCCAGGATGGTGCCGATGCTGACGACCGGGTTGGACGGCGGGAAGAGGATGACGTCGGCCGCGGCGATCGCCTCCAGCACGCCGGGCGCCGGCTTCGCCTGCTCGGCACCGACGGGGACGATCGCGCGCGCGGGCACCTGGGCGCGCAGCCGCACCCAGTACTCCTGGAAGTGCACGGCCTTGCGGGCCCCGTCCGTGCCGTCGGGGTCGTCGATCATGACGTGCGTCTCGACGCGGTCGTCGCTCATCGGCAGCAGCCGCACACCCGGCTGCCACCGCTCGCACAGCGCCTGGGTGACGGCGCTGAGCGGGTAGCCGGCGGAGATCATCTGGGTGCGGACGATGTGCGTGGCGAAGTCCCGGTCACCGAGCCCGAACCACTCGGGGCCGACGCCGTAGGCGGCCAGTTCCTCCTTCACGGCGAAGGTCTCGTCGGCGCGGCCCCACCCCTGCTCCTCGTGGATGCCGCCGCCGAGCGTGTACATCACCGTGTCGAGGTCGGGACAGACCTTGAGGCCGAAGAGGTGGATGTCGTCGCCGGTGTTCCCGATGACGGTGATGTCCGCGTCCGGGGCTGCTGATGTCAGGCCACGAAGGAAGCGGGCGCCCCCGATCCCGCCGGCCAGAACCACAATGCGCTGCATGCGGGCCAGTGTGTCAGCCCGGTACGACGGCCCCGAGGGGGCCCGTGCACTACCGGCCGACCACGGCGGACGGGCGCTCCCCGTCGACGCAGTGCGGGCGGTCGGTGTGCGGCCGGTGCAGGGGCATCTCGGTCAGTCCGGGGAAGTAGACGTGCAGGCTGACGGCGGGCTCCAGGGAGTCGTTGACCACCTCGTGGGTGTAGCCGGGGGCGAAGACCCGCTGGTCGCCGGCGCCGAGGCGACGGCGGACGGTCGTCCCGGACGTCTCGTGCAGCTCGGTCAGTTCGCCCCGGAGGACGGTGAGCACCCCGGAGGAGCGCCCGTGGTCGTGCAGCCCGCTGCCCTGGCCGGGCACCCAGCTCAGCAGCCACACCTCGTAGCCGGGCCCGGTCCGCAGCCGGTGGTACCAGCGGCTGACGGCGTCGTAGCGGACGAGCCAGGACCAGGCTGCGCGGTCGGCGGCGACGGCGCGGGCCAGCCCGGCGAACTCGGCGACCGTGGCGGGGTGGGCCGGCGGGGGCGGCATGAGGTGGGGGACGGCGAGCGGGTCGCCGGCGATCTGGACGTCGCTGTTCATAGGAGGTTGTTCCTCGACGGTGCGGCGGGCGGGGACGGCGGTCCCCGCGGATCGGGAGGAGGCGGCCGGCCGTCCCGGGGCCCGTCGGGACGGGCGGCGCGGACGGCTCGGAGTGCCGGCGCGCGGGGACGGCCGCGCGGCGCGGCGGTGCGTCCGCAAACCATGTGGTGCGGACAGGAAGAACGGAAGATCAGCCGGAGCTCTGGGGCATCAACAGCTGGAACAGCGACAGCGCGCCTGAACGGCACAGCGCGACCCGTAGGCACGGGTCAGGCCGGGGTTCCCCGGGGCTGACGTCCGGGCGGACGTCGGGGAGGGTGCGGTCGCGAGCATGCTGACAAGGAGACCGGCATCCCCGCCGCCGTGTCAACCGGATGTCCGGTTTGATGCCAATCTTTCACCTCATCCGGTAGCGGAGAGCAGGGAAAGGTTTGTCTCGGCGAGTCGCGGGACAGTCGCCCGGCATCCTGGTGTTCAAACATCGTCCGGCCCGGGGCGGTGCAACTGGACCGCCGCGTGTCGCGTCCCTCTCCGAAGAAGAGAGAGCCGCGGGGCAGCTGTGGCGGGCGAGAGAAGTGTCCACTCTTGTGGCGGTTTGGCAACTTTCCGCTCGGCCTTGGTTCCGCAGAGTGAATAAGGGGCTCAATAGCAGATCTCGGCTTGACTGGCCCGGATCGGCGCACTTGTAATTTCACTCGTGTCGTTATGCCGTACCTGATCACGGCAGCATCACGGGGACGCACATGACAGACGAGGGGCGCACATGACCGAGCTGTTTCAGCAACTGCTGGTCGAGGAGGCGGACGAGGAGCTCGGCTGGCAGGAGCGCGCACTGTGCGCCCAGACCGATCCCGAGTCCTTCTTCCCGGAAAAGGGCGGATCCACCCGCGAGGCCAAGAAGGTCTGCCTCGCCTGTGAAGTCCGCTCCGAATGCCTCGAATACGCACTCGCGAACGACGAACGCTTCGGCATCTGGGGCGGCTTGTCCGAGCGCGAACGCCGCCGCCTGAAGAAGGCCGCGGTCTGAGGTCGCGTCAGCCGCGCGACACGGCGACGCGCCGCATCCGAGGCGGTACGACGCCGACGCGCCGTATACCGGCGCACCGCATTCCGGCGTACCGCATCCCGAAGCGCCGCACGCGGCAGCACCGCGCGCCGAGGCGACGCACCGAGCGCGGCATCTGAAGCCGCGTCAGCCGGGCCCTCCCCACCGGGCCCGTCACAGTCGCCACACCCGCACCATCCCGAGGTCGCGCCGGCAGTCCCGCCGGGACCTCCACGGACGGGGTGCCGCACCGGCCCGCCGTCCTCTCTCCATCCCTTCTCCACTGCCCGGCCGATCCGGCAGCGCCGCCGGAGCCCGCACCCGGCCGGCCGCGGTCCGTCGTTGTCGGGAAGTCAATGGAAGTCAGCGGGAGTCATCGGGAGCCGTCGAAGCCGTCGGGAAGTCGTAGGGGAGCCGCTCCGAAGGCCGCCGGACAGCCGCCCGGAGCCGCGCGCCCTCCCGCCCGTCGAACGCCTGCGCGCACCGCCCGTCGCCGCCCCTTCCGCTTCAGGGGCCCCCGCCCCGAGGAGGCGGACCGCCCCGTCGCCAGCCACTAGTGTGGGGTGCCGTCCGAGACGACCGACGCCCCCTCGGGCGCACCGTCCACCGCAGTCCAGCACCGCGGCCGCGCCGGGAGCACCGACCGCTCCCGTACGACCGCCCCCGGCCGGAGGGCCCGTACCCCGATGTCCGCGCACAGCGATTCGCCGGCCCACCACCCGGCACCCCCCGCGTTCGACCTCACCCACCCCCCGGCGTTCCCCCGCCACGTCGTCACCGCCGTGCTCGTCGCCCACGACGGCGCCCGCTGGCTTCCCGACGCCCTCGCCGGGCTGCTCGGCCAGGAACGGCCCGTCCAGCGGGCCGTCGCCGCCGACACCGGAAGTGACGACGACTCGGCCCGGCTGCTCGCCGACGCGCTCGGCGCCGACCGCGTCCTGCACCTCGCCCGCCGCGCCGGCTTCGGCACCGCCGTGGACGAAGCGGTCCGCGCGGCCCCCGCGCCCACCGCCGACGACCTGCCCTACCTCGCCGGGTCCAGCGGCTGGGACCCCGTCAGCCGCACCTGGCGGGAGGACCCGCACGACCCCTACGGGTCCCCGGACGCGCAAGAAGGCGACCCCGTCCAGTGGCTGTGGCTGCTGCACGACGACTGCGCCCCCGAGCCCGGCGCCCTGCGTGAACTGCTCCGGGTCGCCGACCAGGAGATCACCGCCGGCCGGCCCGCCGCCGTCATCGGCCCCAAGCTCCGCAGCTGGTACGACCGCAGACAGCTCCTGGAGGTCGGCGTCACCGTCGCCCGCGGCGGCCGCCGCTGGACCGGCCTCGACCGCCGCGAACAGGACCAGGGCCAGCACGACCAGGTGCGGTCGGTCCTCTCCGTCTCCTCCGCGGGCATGCTCGTCCGGCGGGACGTCTGGGAGGCGCTCGGCGGCTTCGACCCCCGCCTGCCCCTCATGCGCGACGACGTCGACTTCTGCTGGCGCGCCCACGCCGCGGGCCACCGCGTCCTCGTCGCCCCCGACGCCGTGCTCCGGCACGCCGAGGCGGCCTCCCGCGAGCGCCGCCCCGTCGACTGCGCGGGCCGCAGACCGGCCTCCCCGCACCGTGTCGACAAGGCCGGGGCCGTCTACGCGCTGCTCGCCAACACCCGGGGCGCCGCCCTGCCGTACGCGCTGCTGCGCATCGTCCTCGGCACCCTGCTGAGCGCGCTCGGCCACCTCGTCGGCAAGGTCCCCGGCCAGGCCCTCGACGAACTCACCGGCCTGGGCTCCGTCCTGCTGCGCCCCGGCCGGATCCGCGCCGCCCGCGGTCGCCGGGCGCGCACCGCCGCCGACCCGAAGGAACTGCGTCCCCTCTTCCCGCCGCCCGGCGCCACCCTGCGGGCCGCGTTCGAGCAGCTGACGACCGCCTTCGGCGGGCGGACGGACGCCGCCTCCGGCTCGGCGGGCCGGCACGGCGCCGTCGAGTCCGGACCCGGTGGTGACGACGCCGACTTCCTGGAGATCGAGCAGTTCGCGCGGCTCAAGCGGATCGCCCGCAAGCCCGCGCCCGTCCTCTTCGCCGTCCTGCTGCTCGTCTCCGCCGTCGCCTGCCGGGGACTGTACGGCGGCGGCGCGCTGTCCGGCGGTGCCCTGCTGCCGGTGCCCGAGGGCGCGTCCGACCTGTGGTCGCGCTACGCCGACGGCTGGCACGCCGTCGGCACCGGCAGCACCGCGGGCGCCCCGCCGTACCTCGCGGTGCTCGCGTCCCTGTCGACCCTGCTCCTCGGCTCGACGGACCTCGCCCTCACCCTGCTGCTGGTCTGCTCGGTCCCGCTGGCCGGACTGACCGCCTACTTCGCCTCCCGCCCGCTCGTCGGCTCACGGCTGCTGCGGGCGTGGGGGAGCGTCGCCTACGCGTTCCTGCCCGCCGCCACCGGCGCCCTCGCGACGGGCCGGCTGGGCACCGCCGTCCTCGCGGTCCTGCTGCCCCTGATGGCGCGGGCCGCCGTCTCGGCCGGCGGATTCCGCTCGCCCGGCGGCCGCCCCACCTGGCGGGCCGTCTGGGCGTACGCCCTCCTGCTCACCGTTGCCACCGCCTTCACCCCGCTGGTGTGGCCGCTCGCCGCCGCCCTCGGCCTCGGTGTCCTCGCGCTGCGCGCCCGGGGCGGCGGCCTCGCCGCGCACGGGCTCGGCCTCCTCGCCGTGACGGCCACCCCCGTCCTCGTCCTCGCCCCCTGGTCGCTCGGGCTGTTCACGGACCCCGGCCGCTTCCTCACCGAGGCCGGGACGGAGTACGGCGGCGGGAACTCCTCCTCGATGGCCCCCCTGCACCTGCTCGCCGGTGATCCCGGCGGCCCCGGGACCTCCGGCGGGCTGCTCCTCGCCGGTGTCCTGCTCGCCGCCCTGGCCGCGCTGCTCCGCGCCGACCGGCGGTTCACGGTGTGCACCGCCTGGGCGGCGGCGCTCGCCGGCTTCCTGTGCGCGGCGCTCGCCAACCACTCCGCGTGGGCCGGGTCCGCCACCCTCGTGTACGGCCTGGCGCTGATCGCCGCCGCCGCGGTGGGCGCCGAGGGGGCCCGCGAGCGGGTCGCCGCCCGGAGCTTCGGCTGGCGGCAGCCCGTCGCCGGGCTCGTCGCCCTCGTGGCCGCCGCGGGACCCCCGCTCGCCGCCGTCGTCTGGGCGGCGGGCGGGGCCGGGGGCCCGCTGGAGCGGCGGGACCCCGTACAGGTCCCGGCGTTCGTCGCCGAGGCGGCGACCACCCGCGACCGGGCCCGCACCCTGGTCCTCGCCCAGGACACCGGGAACACCGCCCACATCGCCTACGCGCTCGTCCGCGGCTCCGGGATCCGGATGGGCGACGACGCCCTGGCGCCCGGCCGCGACAAGCGGCTCGACTCCGTCGTCGCCGACCTCGTCGCAGGCTCCGGCGCCGACCAGGCCGCCCGCCTCGCCGGCTACGCCGTCGGCTTCGTCCTGGTCCGCGACGGCGCCGCCGAGCGGCTGGGCGGCGCCCTGGACGCCGCGCCCGGCCTCACCCGGCTCAGCCAGGAGGGCCGCACCGCGCTGTGGCGGGTCGACCGCCCGGTCTCCCGCGTGAGCGTCGTCGCCGAGGGCGCCGCCCCGGTGGCCGTCCCGGCCGGACCCGTAGGGGCCCGCGCCACGATCCCGGCCGGGAAGGACGGACGGGTGCTGCGCCTCGCCGACCGGGCGGCGCCCGGCTGGCAGGCCACCCTCGACGGGCGGCCGCTCAAGCGCGTCACCGTCGACGGCTGGGCCCAGGGCTTCGCGCTCCCGGCGGCCGGCGGCCGGCTGTCGCTCTCCTACGAGACGCCGTTCGCCCACACCGCCTGGGTGTGGACGCAGGGGCTGCTCGCCCTCGTCCTCGTCGTCCTCGCCCTGCCGGGCCGCCGCCGCCACGTCGACGACGACCTGCCCGAGGCCGTGGTGCCCGCCGCGGCGCCCGCGTCCGTACCCGAGGCGCCCGCGGGCGAGGGCCGCCGGGCCCGCAGGCTGCGCGCCGCCGCCGAGGGGCAGCGGCCCCCCGTCGCTGCGCCCGCGCCGGAGCCGGTGCCGCTGTCGGCCGACCCGTACGAGCAGCCCTCGGCCGACCCGTACGCGGCGGTGCCGCAGCAGCAGTACGCCCAGGGGGTCCCCACGGACCCCTACGGGCAGCAACTGCCGTACCAGCAGGGCGGATACGACGCCTCGTACGCGCAGCAGGGCTACCACCCCGGCATGTACCCGGACGCCGGGCAGGACACCTCGTACGCCGTGGGCCCCTACGGCGGTGTCCACGACCCGTACGGGTACGGCGTCCAACAGCCGCAGGACACGACGTACGACGGCGGCCACGGGCCCCGCCGTGACGGGAGCGACCAGCAGTGAAGCGCACGACCCTCTCCCTGTTCGCGGCCGCGGCGGCGCTCGCCGCCGTCACCGGCGTCGCGGCGGTCAACGGGCCCGCCGGGAACGACGGATCCGGTACCGACGGCGCCCGGCCGGCGGCGAAGTCCGCCGCCCGGATGCCCGTCCAGCGCTCGGCCGTGATCTGCCCGGCGCCGACCTCCTCCGACGTGGGGGAGACGACGTACACCGCCTTCACCCCGGGCAGCGGACCGGAGGCGCGCCGGACGGCCGACCTGGTGCCCGCGGCGACGGTGCGGAAGTCCGGCGAGAAGGACGCGAAGAAAGCGGGGCCCCAGGAAGGCAAGCCCGTCCTGTCGTCGAAGGCCCCCGGCAGGCCGGTGACGGTCACCACCGACCGCTCCGACGCCCCGGCCCTCATCGGCGCCGCCGACGGTCCGCTCGCCCCCGGCTGGACCGTGCAGCAGACCACGGCCGTCGCCGCGGGCAGCGGGCGCGGGCTGCACGGGCTGACCTGCGCGCCGCCCGACACGTCCTTCTGGTTCCCCGGCGTCGGCACGGGCAGGGGACACCAGGACTACGTCCACCTGACCAACCCCGACCCCGGCACCGCAGCCGTCGTCGACCTGGAGCTGCACGGCAAGGACGGCCGCGTCACGGCACCCGCCGGCGAGGGCGTCACCGTCCCGCCGCGCTCGTCGGTGCCCGTCCTGCTGAGCACCCTGACCGACTCGGGCGCCGAGAACCTCACCCTGCACGTGACCGCCCGTTCCGGGCGGGTCGGCGCCGCCGTGCAGACGTCCGACGACAGGCTCGGCGGCGACTGGCTGCCGCCTTCGGAGCCCACCGCGGCCGCCGTCCTGCCGGGCATCCCGGCCGACGCCACCTCCGTACGCCTCGTCGCCTTCGCGCCCGGCTCCGACGACGCCGACCTGAAGCTGCGCTTCGCCGGGCCCACCGGCTCGATCACCCCGGCCGGCCACGAGACGCTGCACGTCAAGAGCGGTATGACCGCCGAGACCGAACTGGGCGGCGTCACCCGGGGCGAGGCGGGCTCGCTGCTGCTCACCGCCGAGGGCGGCGGGAAGGTCGTCGCCGGGCTGCGGGTGACGCGCGGCAAGGGGGACAAGCAGGAGACGGCGTACCTCCCGGCGGTCGGCCCGGTCGACACCCGCGGCACGGCGGCGGACAACCGGGCGAAGGCCACGACGCTGTCCCTGGTGGCGCCGGAGAAGGACGCGCGGGTGAAGGTCGTGACGTCGGCCGGCAGCGGCGGCGGGACACAGGCGGTGAAGAGTTACACCGTCCGGGGCGGGACCACGCTGACCGTCGAACCGGCGGCGCCCGCCGGTGGCAAGGGGGTGTTCGCGGTGACCGTGGAGAAGACGTCCGGCGGTCCGGTGCACCTCTCCCGGACGCTGACGCTGCCCAAGGACGGCGTGCCCGCGTTCACCGTCCAGCCGGTGCCGGACGACCGTTCCACGGTGGAGGTGCCAGAGGTCCGGGCCGACCTGTCCACGGTCACGCGCTGACCGGGGCGCGGGGCGGTCAGTCCTGCCCGTAGCGCGGGTCGACCGACTCGGGGGCCAGGCCCAGGAGTTCGGCGACCTGCTCGACGACGACCTCGTGCACCAGCAGGGCCCGGTCGTCGCGGGTCTTGGTGCGGATCTCGACCGGGCGGCGGTAGATCACGATCCGGTCGGGGGCGTCGCCGCGGGCCTCGACGTACCGGCCGAGCGGCACCGATTCGCCGTCGAGGAACACCGCCTCGCCCGGCTCGCCGTCCTCACCGGGCACGGGCACCTCCCGCACCACGAAGTCCACGGAGGCCAGTTGCGGCCAGCGGCGCTCCAGCCGCTCCGCCGAGTCATGGACGAGGTCGACGAACGCCTCCGCCCTGCTCACCGACAGCGGCACCTGCGGCGGGGCGATCGGACCGCGCATGCCGCGGCCGTGCCGGTCGCGGTGGCGCGGGTGCCGGTCGGGCGGTCCGGCTGCGGGAGGTACGGGGCTGTCCATCACCTCGAAGGGTATCCGCCGGTCGGCCGGGTACGCGCGGTAGCCGCGCATCTCATCGGATGTCGCAGGATGAGCATTCCGGTCATCCTTGCGATCGGATAAAGCCAGCCATCGGACCGGCGAGCGCATGCTGAATGACACTATGGTGGCTGGGTGATGACAGAGTTCCAGGGCCGCGCATCCCGTCCCGTCCCTTCCCCGCGCAGGTCAACCCGGCGGTTCGGGGACGGTGTCCACCGGGCGCTCCGGCACGACACGGAGGGGTGAGCCAGGAGTGAGTCGTCGCGGCCCGCTCAAGAGTGCGGTACCGTCCCACCTCGTGAGCCCTGTACGTCGCTGTTCGCGCACCGCGTGCGGCCGCCCGGCCGTCGCGACGCTGACGTACGTCTACGCCGATTCGACCGCGGTCCTCGGCCCGCTCGCCACCTACGCCGAACCCCACTGCTACGACCTGTGCGCCGAGCACTCCGAGCGGCTGACCGCCCCCCGCGGGTGGGACGTCGTCCGGCTCGCCGTGGACACCGGCCCCGCCCGGCCCAGCAGCGATGACCTCGAAGCGCTGGCCAACGCCGTCCGGGAAGCGGCCCGTCCGCGGGAGCGCGCCGCGGGGGGCTCCGGGCCGGTCAAGGGCCCCGTGGGCCCCAGCAGCCGCGAGGTCAACCCGATGGAGGTCGCCCGCCGGGGCCACCTCAGGGTGCTGCGCTCGCCCGATTCCTGACGCCCCGCCGCCGGGCTGCCCCGTCGTCGTCCGCCGTTCGCGGGGCCGTCCGTCCCCGGTTCCGGTCCCCGACGGCCGTCCGCCGTCCGGATCGGCGGTGCGTCCGGGTAGGTTTGGGTACCTGTACCGGACCTGTACCGGACTCCAGGAGGGTGAGACGTGGCTGATCTGTCGCAGCTCGTGAAGGCGTACGACGTGCGCGGTGTGGTCCCCGACCAGTGGGACGAGGCGCTCGCCGAGCTCTTCGGCGCGGCCTTCGCCAAGGTGACGGAGGCCGACGCGATCGTGGTCGGGCACGACATGCGGCCCTCCTCCCCGGGGCTGGCACGGGCCTTCGCACGCGGCGCCGCGGCCCGCGGCGCCGACGTCACCGAGATCGGGCTCTGCTCGACCGACCAGCTCTACTTCGCCAGCGGACACCTCGGGCTGCCCGGCGCCATGTTCACGGCCAGCCACAACCCGGCCCAGTACAACGGCATCAAGATGTGCCGCGCCGGCGCCGCCCCCGTCGGCCAGGACACCGGACTCGCCGAGATCCGCGCCCTCGTGGAGGACTGGTCGGAGAACGGGGCGCCCGAGCCCGTTGCCGCCACCGGCACCCTGACGCGGCGCGACACCCTCGCCGACTACGCCGCCCACCTGCGCTCCCTGGTCGACCTGCGGACGATCCGGCCGCTGAAGACCGTGGTGGACGCCGGCAACGGCATGGGCGGGCACACGGTCCCCACCGTCCTGGAAGGGCTGCCGGTCGACCTGATCGCGCTCTACTTCGAGCTCGACGGCACCTTCCCCAACCACGAGGCCAACCCCCTCGACCCCAAGAACCTCGTCGACCTCCAGGCCAAGGTCCGCGAGACGGGCGCCGACATCGGCCTCGCCTTCGACGGCGACGCCGACCGCTGCTTCGTCGTCGACGAGAACGGCGACCCCGTCTCCCCGTCCGCGATCACCGCGCTGGTCGCCGCCCGCGAACTCGCCAAGCACCCCGGCGGCACGGTCATCCACAACCTCATCACCTCCTGGTCGGTGCCCGAGGTCGTCAGGGAGAACGGCGGCAAGCCGGTCCGCACCCGGGTGGGGCACTCCTTCATCAAGCAGGAGATGGCCCGCACCGGCGCCATCTTCGGCGGCGAGCACTCCGCCCACTACTACTTCCGCGACTTCTGGAACGCCGACACCGGCATGCTCGCCGCGCTCCACGTCCTCGCCGCCCTCGGCGGCCAGGGCGGGCCGCTCTCCGAGCTGGTCCGGGAGTACGACCGCTACGCCGCCTCCGGCGAGATCAACAGCACCGTCGCCGACCAGCCGGGCCGGGCCGCCGCCGTCAAGGCCGCCTACGCGGACCGGGAGGACGTCGAGCTCGACGAACTGGACGGCCTCACCGTCACCGCCCGGGACTGGTGGTTCAACCTCCGGGCCTCCAACACCGAGCCCCTGCTGCGGCTGAACGTCGAGGCCCGCGACGCCGCGACGGTCGCCAGGATCCGCGACGAGGTCCTGGCCGTCGTGCGCGCCTGAGCCCCCCCGCCGGGCGTCACCCGAGGTGACGTCCGGCGGTACCCTGACCGCACAGAGACGCACACCTCCCGAAGGGAACCCCCATGCCGCTCGAAGCCGGCCTCCTGGAGATCCTCGCCTGCCCCGCGTGCCACGCCCCGCTGCGGCAGGAAACGGACGGCTCCGGAGAGACCGCCGAGCTGGTGTGCGAGAGCGAGAGCTGCGCCCTGGCGTACCCCGTCCGCGACGGCATCCCCGTCCTCCTGGTGGACGAGGCCCGACGCCCCTCCTGAGCCGAGCCGCCCCCCGGCCGGCACCCCGTACACCACGGCGATCGGAGCTGATCAACGGTGTTCGACGAGTCACTTCTCGATGACCCCGACGCCCTCTCCCGCGCCGACGTCCACGGGCTGCTGCGCGGCGCCGCCGAGTGCGGCGCCCGCGTCCGGACGGCCGCCCGCAACGCCGTCGAGGCGGGCGTCGGAGCGCTGCGGCCGGACGGCCGCCCACGCGCCGTCATCGTCGCCGGGCCGGGACCGGCCGCCGGCTCCACGGCCGACCTGCTGTCCGCGCTCGCCGGCGGCGGCTGCCCCGTCGCCCCGCTCCGCCCGACCGGCGTCGCCCCCGCCCCGGGGGCCCTGCGCTGGACGCTCCCGGGCTGGACCGGCCCGCTCGACCTGCTCCTCGTCGTCAGCCCGGACGGCACCGAGCCCGGCCTGGCCCTCCTCCTCGAACAGGCGTACCGCCGCGGCTGCTCCGTCGTCTGCGTCACCCCCGCCGGCTCCCCGCTCGCCGAGGCCACCACCCAGGCCCGCGGCCTGGCGATCCCGCTGACCAGCACGCCGTACGAGACGACGATGTCCGGCGACGACGTCCCCGCCCGCCCCGAGAACGGCGAGAACGTCCTGCCGACCGGGCCCGGCACCCTCTGGTCCCTGCTCACCCCGCTGCTCGCGCTCGCCGACCGCATCGGCCTGTTCGAGGCCCCGCCGACCGCCTTGGACGCGCTCGCCGACCGGCTCGACCAGCTCGCCGAACGCTGCGGGCCGGCCGTCGCCACCTACAGCAACCCGGCCAAGACCCTCGCCGCGGAACTGGCCGACACCCTCCCGCTCATCTGGACCGAGGGCGAGCTCGCCGCCGCGGCGGGACGCCGCTTCGCGACCGTCCTCGCCGCGCTCGCCGGCCGCCCGGCGCTCGCCGCCGAACTGCCCGAGGCGCTCACCGCCCACGGCACCCTGCTCTCCGGGGCCTTCGCCGCCGGCGCCGACCCGGAGGACTTCTTCCGCGACCGCGTCGAGGACCCCGAAGCCCTGCACGCCCGCGTCGTCCTGCTCCGCGAACGCGAACCGGACGAGGTCACCTCGCCCGCCCAGGGGGCCCGCGACCTGGCCCTGCACCGCGGCACGCCGATCAGCGAGCTGGAGGCCACCGAGGGCGGGACCGCCCTGGAGACCGCCGCCGAGCTGCTGGCCGTCACCGATTTCGCCGCCGTCTACCTGGCCCTCGCCGGGACGCCCTGACGCCCCCGTGACCAGGCAGGACCGGAACCGGACGCACACCGCGCCGGATCCGTACGGCCGGAACGGGAGCCGCGCGTCCGGCGCGCGGGCCCGTACGGCCGGTGCTCGACCCGTACGAACCGTCAGGAACCACCCCGTCAGTCAGGAACGTCCCATGGACCGCCTCGCCAACACCGTGCGCCCCTACGCCTGGGGCTCCACCACCGCGATCCCCGGACTCCTCGGCACCCCGGTGACCGGTGAGCCCCAGGCCGAACTCTGGATGGGGGCCCACCCCGGCGCCCCCTCCCGCGTCGACCGGGGCGACGGGCCGCGCCCCCTCACCGAGGTCATCGCCGCCGACCCGGAGGGCGAGCTCGGCGCGACGACCGTCCGCGCCTTCGGCCCCCGGCTCCCCTTCCTGGTCAAACTGCTCGCCGCCGCCTCGCCGCTCTCCCTCCAGGTGCACCCCGACGGCGCCGCGGCGGAGGCCGGGTTCGCCGCCGAGGAAGCCCTCGGCATCCCTCTCGACGCTCCGCACCGCAACTACAAGGACCCGCACCACAAGCCCGAACTCCTCTGCGCCCTCACGGTCTTCGACGGGCTGTGCGGCTTCCGCGACCCGGTACGGACGGCCGACCTGTTCGCGGCCCTCGGCGTCGACGAGCTGAAGCCGTACGTCGACCTGCTGCACGCCCACCCCGAGGCCGACGCGCTCCGCGAGGTCCTGACCGCCGTCCTGACCGCCGAGCCCGGGGCGATGGCCGCGACCGTCTCCCGCGCCGCCGCCGCGTGCGACCGGCTCGCCGCCCAGGACGGCCCGTACCGGGACGACTGCGCCGCCTACGCCTTCCTCGCCCGGCACTACCCCGGCGACCCGGGCGTCATCGCCGCCATGCTCCTCAACCACGTCAGGCTCCAGCCCGGCGAAGCCCTCTACCTGGGCGCCGGCGTCCCGCACGCCTACCTCGACGGCCTCGGCGTCGAGGTCATGGGCAGCTCGGACAACGTGCTGCGGTGCGGTCTGACGCCCAAGCACGTCGACGTCCCCGAGCTGCTGCGGGTCGTCCGCTTCGAGCCCACCGTCCCCGCCGTCCTCCGGCCCGAGGCCGGGCCGGACGAGGCGGAGGTCTACGCCACGCCCGCGGACGACTTCCGCCTCTCCCGGTACGTACGGGCCGTCGGCACCCCGCCCCGGCTGCTGGACGCGCGCGCCCCCCAGATCCTCCTGTGCACCGCCGGTACGGCACACCTCCGCGGTGACGACGGCGAACTGGAGCTCTCCCGGGGCGAGTCCGCGTTCGTCCGCGCCGGGGAGCCCGTGGAACTACGGGGGGAGTGCACGCTTTTCCGCGCCACTGTCGTGGCCTGAACGCGCACCGGGCGTCCCTGCTGACACAATGGCCCGCCGAAGGCGGCAAAGAAACAGCAAAGATCATTGCGGATGCCGCCGCCGGCAGCACTGCCGGGATCGTCGTGGGCGGAAGGGACAACCCGTACGTATGAGTGCACAAGGCGGAACGAAGGCCATCGTCGCCGCGCTGGGGGCCAATCTGGCCATCGCCGTGGCGAAGTTCGTCGCCTTCGCGTTCAGCGGATCGTCGTCGATGCTCGCGGAAGGCGTGCACTCGGTCGCCGACTCGGGCAACCAGGCACTGCTGCTGGTCGGCGGCAAGAAGGCACAGAAGGCGGCGAGCGAGGAACACCCCTTCGGCTACGGCCGTGAGCGGTACGTCTACGGGTTCCTCGTCTCCATCGTCCTCTTCACCATCGGTGGCGTCTTCGCCCTCTACGAGGGCTACGAGAAGATCAAGGAACCGCACGAGCTCGACAACTGGTACTGGCCGGTCGGCGTGCTCGTCTTCGCCGTCATCGCCGAGAGTTTCTCCTTCCGCACCGCGATCCAGGAGTCGAACGCGCTGCGCGGCCGGCAGACCTGGAAGCAGTTCGTCCGCACCGCCAAGGCCCCCGAGCTGCCCGTGGTCCTCCTGGAGGACTTCGGCGCCCTCGTCGGCCTCGTCCTCGCGCTCCTCGGCGTCAGCCTCACCGTCGCCACCGGCGACGGCGTCTGGGACGGCATCGGCACCCTCTGCATCGGCGCCCTCCTCGTCCTCATCGCCCTGGTCCTCGCCGCCGAGACCAAGTCGCTGCTCCTCGGCGAGGCCGCGGGACCCGAGCAGGTCGCCCGGATCCGCGAGGCCGCCGTCGACGGCGAGACCGTGACGGGCGTCATCCACATGCGGACGCTCCACCTCGGCCCCGAGGAGCTCCTCGTCGCCGCCAAGGTCGCCGTGCGACGGGACGACACCGCCGCCGATGTCGTCCGCGCCATCGACGCCGCCGAGGCCCGCATCCGCGCCGCCGTGCCCATCGCCCGCGTCATCTACCTGGAACCCGACATCTTCAGCGAGACCGCGGCGGCGGCCGGCCCGGACCCGGCGGCGACGCCCGGGGGGCCGGGGGTTCCGGCCTGACGGCTTTCTCTTCCGGAATGGACCGTCCGCCGTCGTGCGCGGGCCGGACGGTCACCGGATCTCGCTCAGCACCCGAAGGATCGCGGGGGTGTCCGGCGCCGCCGTGAGGCGTTGCCGGAACTCCGGGTCCATCAGCCTCCGGGACAGCGACGCCAGGATCCGCAGGTGCTCGTCGGCCGCCCCCTCGGGTACCGCGACGGCGAAGAGGAGCCGGGCGGGGGCGCCGTCGGCCGAGCCCCAGTCGATGCCCTCGGCCGAGCGGGCGAAGGCGACCGCCGGGGCCACGACGGCGTCGGTCCTGGCGTGGGGAATGGCCACGGCGTCGCCGACCCCGGTGCCGCCCAGCGCCTCCCGGTCGAGGAGGGCGGCGACGAGCCCGTCGCCGTCCACCACACCGCCGCCCTCGGCGAGCAGACCCGCCAACTCCCGGATCGCCGCCTCCTTGTGACGCGCGCCGAGCCGGGGGCGGACCGTCCGCCCCGTGAGCCGCCCGCCCAGCACCTCGCCTCCGTCGTACGACGGCGACGCGGCGACGTCCGCCGGTGCGGGGGTGGGGGCGGGGGCGCGGCCCAGCGTCATCAGGGTCACGGTCGCCAGGGCGGTGACGACCGTGCCCATCGCCACGGCGACGAAGAACATCGGCACACCGCCCACCGCGCCCAGCACGGCGACGACCGGCCCGCCGTGCGGCACCCGGTCCGTGACCGCCGCGAGCCCCGCGATGGCACCGGCCACCGCACCGCCCAGCATGTTCGCCGGGATCACCCGGGCGGGACGGGCGGCGGCGAACGGGATCGCTCCCTCCGTCAGCCCGAAGAAGCCCATGACCAGCGCCGCGAGCCCCGCCTCGCGCTCCTGGGCCCGGAACATGCCCCGCCGCAGCAGCGTCGCCAGCCCCTGGCCGAGCGGGGGGACGGGGATGGCGGCCGCGCACATGCCCATGACCTCGGGGCTCTGGGAGACCAGCCCGGCCCCGAAGAGGAAGGCCGTCTTGTTGACCGGCCCGCCCATGTCGAACGTGATCATCAGCCCCAGGAGCACCCCGAGCACCGCCACACCCGCCCCGGTCAGCCCGGCGAGCCAGTCGGTGAGGTGGTCGAAGACCCAGGAGATCGGGCCGCCCAGCGCATAGACGAAGAACAGCCCGAGGACGGACGTGGCCACCACCGGGATGACGATGATCGGCATGATCGGCCGGAGGAACCGCGGCACGGCGACCCGTTTGATGCCGAGCACCAGCCAGCCCGCCAGGAAGCCGGTGGCGATGGCCCCGAGGAAGCCCGCCCCCGACCGGGAGCCGTACAGCGCGCCGTCGTTCGCCAGCCAGCCGCCGACCATGCCGGGCACCAGCGCCGGCCGGTCGGCGAGCGCGTAGGCGATGTAGCCGGAGAGCACGGGCAGCATCAGGGCGAACCCGATCTCGCCGATCCGGTGGACGTGGTCCCAGAAGGAATCCGGGGGGATCACCAGACCGTGCGGCCCGGCCCGGCCTCCCAGCGCGAGCGACACCGCGATCAGCAGTCCGCCGGTGACGACGAACGGGATCATGTACGAGACGCCGTTCATCAGCGCCCGGTACACGGCCCGGTGAACGGTGGCGCCCGCGCCCGCTCCCGCTCCTTGCCCGGTGGGGAACCCTCCGGTTCCGCCGGCGCCGCCTCCCGTCCGGTGCACGGGAGCGCTCAGGACGCCCTCGATCAACCGCTCCGGGTGGTGGATGCCCTCGGCCACGCCGACGACCAGCACCCTCTTGCCGTCGAACCGCCCCAGATCGACGTCCTTGTCGGCGGCGACGATCACCCCGTCGGACTCCGCGATCTCCCGGGCCGTCAGGACGTTCTCCGCGCCGATGGCGCCCTGCGTCTCCACCCGGATCCGGTGCCCGAGCGCCTCGGCGGCCTGGGCCAGCTTCTCGGCCGCCATATAGGTGTGGGCGATGCCCGTGGGACAGGCGGTCACGGCGAGCAGCCTGAGCCGCCGCCCGCCGGCTCCCGCGCCCTCGGAGGAATCGGCCGGACCGGTCACGGGGCCTCCTTCCCGGCAGAACGTGTTCCGGCAGTACGTGCGCAGTCGCTCTCTGTCGCAGCAGTGGCTTCCTGTCGCAGTCGCATCCTGTTACAGAGGAGCGGCGGAGCCCGGGGAAGAGACGTCCGGTCGGCGCGGTCGGCGGAACCTCCTGGCTCCCGCGGTGTCCTGACAATCCGCCGCCGAAGGCCCCGAAGCCCCCGAAGGCCGTGGGGATCCGGTGGAGGGGCTGGGGATCAGGGGGCCGTCCGGTGTAGATTCGATTCCGGTGCCAGACGTCGCTGCTGATGGCGGTCGGGCGGTTCGCACGACGGGCCGGCCGAGGGAGAGAGGGCCTCCGACGGACTGCGCTGCGGCCAGGTGTGATGTGCGGAAGTCGAGGGGATCGACACGCACGACGCCCTGTCCGTCGCACGGCCGTACCCATCCCTCGCTCGCCCTTCAGGAGGAGCAGCCCGTATGACCACCACCTCCACCGGCCAGGACTTCAAGGTCGCGGACCTTTCCCTGGCGGCATTCGGCCGTAAGGAGATCACCCTCGCCGAGCACGAGATGCCCGGTCTGATGGCGATCCGCAAGGAGTACGCGGAGGCGCAGCCGCTGGCGGGCGCCCGCGTCACCGGCTCGCTGCACATGACCGTGCAGACGGCGGTGCTGATCGAGACCCTGGTGGCGCTGGGCGCGCGGGTGCGCTGGGCGTCCTGCAACATCTTCTCCACCCAGGACCACGCGGCCGCGGCCATCGCGGTGGGCCCCGACGGCACTCCGGACAACCCCCGGGGCGTCCCGGTCTTCGCCTGGAAGGGCGAGACGCT
The DNA here is from genome assembly GCF_013055795.1 of Streptomyces sp. I05A-00742. Lineage (GTDB taxonomy): Bacteria > Actinomycetota > Actinomycetes > Streptomycetales > Streptomycetaceae > Streptomyces. Next base: position 194,030 of record NZ_JABETO010000003.1, on the reverse strand, counting down.
GGAGGAGTACTGGTGGTGCACGGAGCAGGCGCTGACCTGGCCGGACACCCCCACCGGCGGCCCGAACATGATCCTCGACGACGGTGGCGACGCCACCCTGCTCGTGCACAAGGGCGTCGAGTTCGAGAAGGCCGGCGCGGCCCCCGACCCGTCGACGGCGGACAGTGAGGAGTACGCGCAGATCCTCACCCTGCTGAACCGCACCCTGGGAGAGAACCCCCAGAAGTGGACCCAGCTGGCATCGGAGATCCGCGGCGTCACCGAGGAGACCACGACGGGCGTCCACCGCCTCTACGAGATGCAGGCCGCCGGCACCCTGCTGTTCCCGGCGATCAACGTGAACGACGCCGTGACCAAGTCGAAGTTCGACAACAAGTACGGCTGCCGCCACTCCCTCGTCGACGGCATCAACCGCGCCACCGACGTCCTCATCGGCGGCAAGGTCGCGGTCATCTGCGGCTACGGCGACGTCGGCAAGGGTTGTGCCGAGTCCCTCCGGGGCCAGGGCGCCCGGGTGATCGTCACCGAGATCGACCCGATCTGCGCCCTCCAGGCCGCCATGGACGGCTACCAGGTCGCGACGCTGGACGACGTCGTCGAGACCGCCGACATCTTCATCACCACGACCGGCAACAAGGACATCATCATGGCCTCCGACATGGCCAGGATGAAGCACCAGGCCATCGTCGGGAACATCGGCCACTTCGACAACGAGATCGACATGGCCGGCCTGGCCAAGATCCCCGGCATCGTCAAGGACGAGGTCAAGCCGCAGGTCCACACCTGGACCTTCCCCGACGGCAAGGTCCTCATCGTGCTGTCCGAGGGCCGCCTGCTGAACCTGGGCAACGCCACCGGCCACCCGTCCTTCGTGATGTCGAACTCCTTCGCCGACCAGACGCTGGCCCAGATCGAGCTCTTCACCAAGCCGGAGTCGTACCCGACCGACGTCTATGTGCTGCCGAAGCACCTGGACGAGAAGGTCGCCCGGCTGCACCTCGACGCGCTCGGCGTGAAGCTGACGACCCTCCGCCCGGAGCAGGCGGAGTACATCGGCGTCAAGGTCGAGGGCCCGTACAAGCCCGACCACTACCGTTACTGACGGCCCCCTCCGTACCGGCCACGCCGGCCACACCAGCCACGCCGGTACCGGGAGCCACAGCAGCGTCAGCAGCCGGCGCACCAGCCGGCCGGCCAGGCCCCTGCCCCCGCGGCGGGGGCCTGGCCCGTTCGTGTCAAGGAACTCCCCATGCCCCGCGGCCGCTACTCGCTCCACGATCCGCACGACCACACCCCCCTCGGTGACGAACACTTCCAGTGCGCGACCGGCCCCTCCGGCTGGCGCTACGTCTCCACGACCACCCATGCGTCCGGCGCACCGGCCGGCTCCGTCGATCTCGCGATCGACGCCCTCGGCCGCCCCATCCGCCTCCAGCTCCGGTCCGCCGACTGGCAGGTGCGGGCAGCGGCGCTCGAAGGCGTCACCTGGGTCCGCACGGACCCGTCCGGCGACCACGCGACCGAGGGCAACGTCCGCGCCCACGGCTTCACCGGTACCTCCCCCGCCTTCTACGTGGCCGTCGCCCGGCTCCTCCGCCCGACCCCCGGCGCCCCGCCCACCCGCGTCCGCCTGGTGTCCTTCACCGCCCCCGTGCTCGCCCCCCTCACCCTCGACCAGTCGTGGGCCCTGGTCAGCAGGACACCACACCCCACTGACAACGGGACCCTGGAAGTGGACGAATACCAGGTCAACGCCCTCGACACGGGCGAGCGGCATACCGTCCACCTGGCCGGCGACGTGGTCCTGTCCGCCCCCGGCATCGAGCTTGAGGAGCTGGAGACCCCGCCGTCGGTCTTCGACTGAGAACCCGTGGCGAACCCGCCCTGCAGGAGCTGGTAGGGTCTTCTTCTGCCCCGCCAAACCTGTTGACACGGGTGGGTGGGGGAGGTAGATTCGAACGGTTGGGACGACTGGACCTAGTCGCCTGCAGCAGCTAGTATCTACATCGCTTCGAACCGTGAGGACTCCTCATGTGATTACGAAGCACTTCGACTCCCACCAGATGGAAGCGAAACAGCCGTGTAATCGGCTCGCTCGAAATCTGATAAAGTCGGAATCGCCGGAAAGCGAAAGCAGAAGGCAAAAACCCCGCTCCAGCAGGGGGCCGGAAATGAATTCCGAACCGGAAACGGAACGGAAAACGGATCTGGTAGGGTTGGAAACACGAAATACCGGAGGGAAGCGCCCGGAGGAAAGCCCGAGAGGGTGAGTACGAAGGAAGCGTCCGTTCCTTGAGAACTCAACAGCGTGCCAAAAGTCAACGCCAGACTATAAAACAACCCCGTCCACGGGCCATCTTTGATGGTCTTGGATGAGGTTCCTTTGAAAGACACAGCGAGGACGCTGTGAACGACCGGGCCTATTCCGCCTGGTTGTTCCGCTCTTCTCGTGATGTGTTCGCCCCGATTACGGGGAAACATTCACGGAGAGTTTGATCCTGGCTCAGGACGAACGCTGGCGGCGTGCTTAACACATGCAAGTCGAACGATGAAGCCGCTTCGGTGGTGGATTAGTGGCGAACGGGTGAGTAACACGTGGGCAATCTGCCCTGCACTCTGGGACAAGCCCTGGAAACGGGGTCTAATACCGGATACGACC
>NZ_JABETO010000003.1:187865-189477 GCF_013055795.1 Streptomyces sp. I05A-00742 | reverse complement strand
CGAGTCAGAAACCGTTGATGTAGGCGAAGGACATGCGAAAGGTCCGGCGTAGAGGGTAAGACCCCCGTAGCTGAAACATTGACGGCTCGTTTGAGAGACACCCAAGTAGCACGGGGCCCGAGAAATCCCGTGTGAATCTGGCGGGACCACCCGCTAAGCCTAAATATTCCCTGGTGACCGATAGCGGATAGTACCGTGAGGGAATGGTGAAAAGTACCGCGGGAGCGGAGTGAAATAGTACCTGAAACCGTGTGCCTACAAGCCGTGGGAGCGTCGCGTTGAGTGCTTGCGCTCAACGTCGTGACTGCGTGCCTTTTGAAGAATGAGCCTGCGAGTTTGCGGTGTGTTGCGAGGTTAACCCGTGTGGGGAAGCCGTAGCGAAAGCGAGTCCGAATAGGGCACAGCGTCTTTTTAGATGCGTAGTAGCGCGCCCAAGACCCGAAGCGGAGTGATCTAGCCATGGGCAGGTTGAAGCGGAGGTAAGACTTCGTGGAGGACCGAACCCACCAGGGTTGAAAACCTGGGGGATGACCTGTGGTTAGGGGTGAAAGGCCAATCAAACTCCGTGATAGCTGGTTCTCCCCGAAATGCATTTAGGTGCAGCGTCGTGTGTTTCTTGCCGGAGGTAGAGCACTGGATAGGCGATGGGCCCTACCGGGTTACTGACCTTAGCCAAACTCCGAATGCCGGTAAGTGAGAGCGCGGCAGTGAGACTGTGGGGGATAAGCTCCATGGTCGAGAGGGAAACAGCCCAGAGCATCGACTAAGGCCCCTAAGCGTACGCTAAGTGGGAAAGGATGTGGAGTCGCAGAGACAACCAGGAGGTTGGCTTAGAAGCAGCCATCCTTGAAAGAGTGCGTAATAGCTCACTGGTCAAGTGATTCCGCGCCGACAATGTAGCGGGGCTCAAGCGTATCGCCGAAGTCGTGTCATTGCAGCATGTGGGCCAACGCCCGCTGTGATGGGTAGGGGAGCGTCGTGTGCCGGGTGAAGCAGCCGCGGAAGCGAGTTGTGGACGGTTCACGAGTGAGAATGCAGGCATGAGTAGCGATACACACGTGGGAAACGTGTGCGCCGATTGACTAAGGGTTCCTGGGTCAAGCTGATCTGCCCAGGGNAAGGGGAGTGGTGGAGCCGCCGGCCCAAGGTGGTAGTAGGTAAGCGATGGGGTGACGCAGGAAGGTAGTCCAGCCCGGGCGGTGGTTGTCCCGGGGTAAGGGTGTAGGACGTCACGTAGGCAAATCCGCGTGACACATAGTCTGAGACCTGATGCCGAGCCGATTGTGGTGAAGTGGATGATCCTATGCTGTCGAGAAAAGCCTCTAGCGAGTTTCATGGCGGCCCGTACCCTAAACCGACTCAGGTGGTCAGGTAGAGACTACCGAGGCGTTCGGGTGAACTATGGTTAAGGAACTCGGCAAAATGCCCCCGTAACTTCGGGAGAAGGGGGGCCATGTCCGGTGATGGGATTTACTCCTTGAGCTGGGTGTGGCCGCAGAGACCAGCGAGAAGCGACTGTTTACTAAAAACACAGGTCCGTGCGAAGCCGTAAGGCGATGTATACGGACTGACGCCTGCCCGGTGCTGGAACGTTAAGGGGACCGGTTAGCTC